>CAYYRW010000045.1:223-61599 GCA_964474205.1 uncultured Nitrospirales bacterium
TCGATTAGCCGGGGGCCGAGTCCCCGAGACCCCCGGAAACATTGCCCCTCTCTAGATCATCAAGATTGAAAAGGGTTGAACAACAAACCAGACGCTCCGCACTTGCGAATTTTTCATATTTCGCCTATAGTGACCTTGATTATGCAGTACCAGGAGTTCACACCCATGCCTGAAGTACAGCCCACAACACCATCCGCCGCCACGGCCTCCAGCCTCCCCAAGAGCATCCTTGTGCGCGTGTGGAAACAGGAATTCCAACACCGTTATTTCATCCTGGAAACCATCCTGACCATCCTGTTCCTCATCATCGCCATACGCCTCTGCGCCTATGTCATGATCTATATTGAAATGCGCAAGGGCGTTGTGCTTCCGGACCCCGTACTTGCCGGGTTTGAGCCCTATAACCTGCGCTGGCCCATCTTTGCCGTTCTCTGGACCACCATGCTCTTCACCGTCTACCACCTCCTCCATCATCCCCGGTACTTTATCATTGCCCTCCAAGCCGGCGGCATCCTCCTGATCTTCCGCACCATCGCCCTGGGCCTCGTCCCCCTCGAACCCATGCGCTCCATCATTCCCCTCCAGGACCCCATCGTCGAGAGCCTGGGCGCCGGCAAACTCATCATCAAAGACCTCTTCTTCTCCGGACACACCGCCACCATGGCCCTGTGTGTTTTCGCCTCACGCCGTTTTGCATGGAAGATGCTCTGCCTCGCCAGCACCCTCGCCGTCGCCCTCGGCGTTATCCTCCAGCACGTCCACTACAGTGGCGACGTCTATGCCGCCCCCTTCTTCGCCTACGCCAGTTGGCGCATCGCGCTCCTGGCCCACCGCCCCCCAACAAAAACATAATTATTGCCGAATGGCGGGGCGTGTTATAATGGACAGCAGGAAACGCGCGAATGCGAAACAGAATCCACATCATCTTTCTGCTGGCATTGTCCGGGTGCGGCCTGGAGTTGCTCACCACCACGGCCATTCAGGGGGAATTGCAGGCGGAGCAAATGAAGGCGATGAAGCGGCAGGTGCAAGATAGCGCGGAATCCATGGGCCGGGTGAACCTCGAACGCGCCATCAGCACGTATCAGGCCGAGAAAGGGGAATGGCCGGCTTCTTTGGAGGTACTGGTGCCGGACTATCTGCAAGCGGTACCCACGAAAGCGGATGGAACCCCTTATAATTACGATCCCGCCACAGGGAAACTGGTGGCCGGGCCGGTGAGTGTTCCGGAGGTTTCCAGCGGCCCCACGGAAAAGGACAATCAGGTGCTGGAAAAAATTCAGGCGGGCATCAGCAAGTATGCCGAAGACACCGGCTACTATCCCGGCACGATTGACCAACTCTACCCAAACTATGTGGAGGTGATCCCCAGGACGGAGGCCGGCGAGGAATTCTCCTACGACAATCAAACCGGGGCGGTGGAATATCCCTACAAGGTTCAGGCCGCAGGACCGCATCGCACCGCGCCGCAAGGGGGAGCGGGCGTTGGTGCGGGCGGCCCCATGGGCGAAGTGACGACCGGCATAGGCATGCAGCAGGAACTGAATAATTCAAGCCGCGCCGGAACCAGTGCGGCGTCAGGGTATATGCGCGAGAAAACGCGAAATACCGGCAATGCTTATAGCGATCAGCAAAACCAAGTCATGGATAAACTCGGGCTCTAGGGGATGCGTGAAGCCTGCGTCTAGTGCCGTTGCCGCGGCAGCAGCAGGTATTCATCTTCAAAGGTGAGGCCGAAAGCGCCGGTGTGCGGCCGGCTGTGCTTGCTGATGACCGTATACCCCCAGATGGTGTGGAGCCACCACATACGTAATCGAGAGGTTGTAGCCAAGGATGGATTTTCAGGGAGCCCATAACGATTCATAGCGCCGCCTCCTCTCTGCATTCGGATACACTCCACGCTCACGCAAGTGTATCGCCACTCCATACTGGCCGTCCCCACAGCAACTCGTTGTGGGGCAGCCCAGCCCACAATCGTTACTATTATACCACACAATTTGAAATGTGGAAAGGATAAAGGGAAAATTTTCAACGGCGGTTTTCCCGATAAAAAACAGGTCCTTTTTTCCGGAACGTTCAACAAAAATGACCGCGGGGAAATCCTCGCGGTCATGGTTGATTGGTTTGTGGATTATGCGTTCGGGGCTTTTGGCGCTTTCAACGCAAGCGCCAACAGGGCCGCCGCGATGCAGGCCGCGCCGGACACCCAGAACGCCATGCGGTAATCGCCCACCGCGAAACTCTTGGTAACCACTTCGCCCGCGTTGGTTCCAGGGGCCAAGTAATCGATTTTGCTCACGGTCTTCATCAGGCTGGCCGCCAGATAGGGGCCAACAATCCCGCCCGCGCCATATGCCGTGAACATCCAGCCGTAGTTTACGCCGATGTGCTTGGTGCCATAAAAGTCCGCTGTAACCGCCGGGTACAGCGCGAGGTAACCGCCGAAGCAGAGTCCCACGATGCAGATACCAACGAGGTACAGAGAGTAGGCGCGCATCCAATCCAACCCGAACATGGCCGCGCCACAAATTACAAACATCAGGATGAGTGTGTTTTTACGGCCCAGGTTGTCGGAGACCTTGCCCCAAAGGATTCGTCCCACCGAATTAAAAATCGCGAGGATGGACACGGCCATTGCGCCCGCGGCGGTAATCGCGCTAAAGCTGTCCGCGGGTACAGGAGGCGTTAACCCGGAGATGTTGATGGATTGCCAAATGGGCGAGGCTTTCATGATCACCTGGAGCCCGGCGGTGCATCCCGCGAAATAGGTGATCCACAGCAGCCAGAACATGGGGGTTTTCAGCATTTGGGTGGGGGTGAAATCCGCCTTGACCGCGGAAGTTCCCGCCGCCGGTTTGGGAGGCGTCCACCCTGCGGGCACATACCCCGCGGGCGGGTTTATCAACAATTGCGCGCCGCCCACCACCGCCACGAGAAAGATAATGCCCAAGGCCATAAAGGTGTCAAACACGCCGAGTTTCGGCAGGGTGAACAGGCTCACGCCCAGCAGTTGATACGCGCCGCCGCCAATGAGGGCCTTGGCCAGAGGCGCGAAGAAAAAGGCGCCCGCGCCAAAGCCGGCCACCGCAAGCCCCGTGATCAGCCCGCGCTTGTCCGGGAACCACTTGACACAGGTGGCAATGGGGCATACGTAGGCCGCGCCGATTCCGATGCCGCCCAAAATACTGAAGGTTAAAATGAGCCACGCAAGCGCGGTTCCGGCTTCAAAGCTGCCGGTGAACCGCGCCAGGATCAAACCCACGCCCAGGATAATGCCGCCGGCCGTGCCGACTTTGCGCGGGCCGAGCTTGTCCTGGATACGCCCGCCGAAAATCACCGCCAGGGCGAATGCGGCCAGCACCAGTTGCGCGGGCAACGTCACCTGGGTTTCGGTCCAGGTGGGGAACACGGTTTTCAAGGGGGTTTGGAACACACTCCAAATGTAGACGGCGCCGAGACTCACCTGAATAATGAGCGCCCCGGCCACCACCAGCCACCGGTTCATGACTTTTTCTTGCGACATGCTGTTTCTCCTAAATTTTACACAAGGAGCCGAACGCAGGTACTACGTTCGGCTCCCTGACCATAACGTTTGCCTTTCAGGCTTATTTGCCCAACAGTTTCGCGCGGCCTTCCACCAACTGCTCCACCACATGCGGATCGGCCAGCGTGGTTGTGTCGCCAATTTGGTCAATGGCGTTCTCGGCAATCTTGCGCAGAATGCGGCGCATGATCTTGCCGGAACGGGTCTTCGGCAGCGCGGGCGCGAATTGGATCACGTCCGGGGCGGCAATCGGGCCGATTTCCTTGCGGACGTGCATGATCAATTCCTTGCGCAGCGCATCGCTCTCTTCCACGCCGCCCACCAGGGTGACATACGCGTACAGCGCCTGGCCCTTGATGTCGTGCGGCATCGGCGCCACGGCGGCTTCCGCCACCTTCTCATGGCTCACCAGCGCGCTCTCGACTTCCGCCGTGCCAATGCGGTGACCGGAAACGTTCACGACGTCGTCAATGCGGCCCATTAACCAGTAATCGCCGTCGTCGTCCTTGCGGCAGCCGTCGCCGGTGAAATACAGGTTCTTGTACATGGTGAAATAGGTGTCGATGAAGCGGTCATGATCGCCCCACATGGTCCGCATCATGCCGGGCCACGGACGGCGGATGCACAGCTTGCCGCCTTCGTTCGGGCCGCATTCGCTGCTGTCGTCGCGCAGGATCACCGGGTCCACGCCGAAGAACGGACGGCTCGCGCTGCCGGGCTTGAGGGTGTGTGCGCCGGGGAGCGGCGTAATCAGAATGCCGCCGGTTTCCGTCTGCCACCAGGTGTCCACGATGGGGCATTTGGTCTTGCCGATTTTCTCGTAGTACCAAATCCAGGCTTCGGGATTGATCGGTTCGCCCACGGAACCCAGCACGCGCAACGAGCTCAGGTCGTATTTGGCGGGCCACTCATCGCCCTTTTGAATCAGCGAGCGAATGGCGGTCGGCGCGGTGTAAATGACCGTGCACTTGAACTTTTCGACGATGTGCCAGAAACGTCCGGCGTCCGGATAGGTCGGCACGCCTTCGAACATCACCGAGGTCGCGCCGTTGGCCAGCGGGCCGTACACAATGTAGCTGTGCCCGGTGACCCAGCCGATGTCCGCCGTGCACCAGTAAATGTCATCGTCATGGATGTCGAAGATATATTTGTGGGAAAGCGACGTGTGCAGCAGGTAGCCGCCGGTGGTGTGGACCACGCCCTTGGGCTTGCCCGTCGAACCGGAGGTGTACAGGATGAACAGCGGGTCTTCCGCCTTCATGGATTCCGGAGCGCACTCCGCGCTCGCTTGGGCCATCAAGTCCTCGTACCAGAAATCGCGGCCGTCCTGCATCGGGCAGGCGTCCGGATTGCGCTTCACAACAAGGCACTTCTCGATGGTCGGGGTGCTCTTCATCGCCTCGTCCGCAATGTCCTTCAGCTTGATGCTCTTGCCGGAACGCAGCGATACGTTCGAGGTGACCAACAGCTTGCAGTCGGAGTCATTGACACGGTCCCGGATGGCGTCCGCGCTGAATCCGCCGAACACGATGGAGTGAATCGCGCCAATGCGCGTGCACGCCAGCATGACGATGGGCAGTTCGAGAATCATGGGCAGGTAAATGCAGACGCGATCACCGCGCTTGACCCCCATGGACTTGAGGACGTTCGCGCATTTGCACACTTCCTTGTGCAACTCTTCATAGGTAATGGCCTTGACGTCTTCTTCCGGTTCGCCCTGCCACAACAACGCCGTCTTTTTCGCGGCCGGCGTGCCCAAGTGGCGGTCCAGGCAGTTGTAGGAGAGGTTTAGCTCGCCGTCGTCAAACCACGTATGGCGGATAATCCGCTTTTCCGTGTCCCACGTGAAATCCAATCCTTTGGTGGGCTTCTTGGTCCAGGAGAGCGTGTCCGCCATCTCCAGCCAGAATTTAGGATCATTAATCGACCGGTCATACATTTGCTTGTACTGCTCAAACGAATTCACGTGAGCCCGGGCAATTACTTCCGCCGATGGTGGAAAAGTCCGGTTCTCTACCATCAGGGAGCTAATGGCTTTTTTTACATCAGTTCCCATTACTCCATCCTCCATTTTTCGGTTAATACTTCATGCCATGGACAACTAAAACAAACCACCTGCGCGCGTAGCGCAAGCGGCTACGTTCTTCGGAACTTGTCTTAGCGGCGGACTCGATTCATCCCAAGCGAACCGCTTCCGCTAGGCGCACGCCTGGACGCCAGCCGCCCCGGCGCACTACCTACCGTTCGTTAGACAGAGGATTGTACAGCATTCACACTTCGTTTGCAAGTCTCAAATTCCAGCCTGTTTGCCGGCAGGGTTGAATGCCTTCGCCGGGCGCCCTTGAGAAAGGTTTCAGGGCCAGGGTTACTCAATAAACATGGGTTGCAGCCATGCCGTTTGCCCACCTGTCCCATACCCTTCAATGCGGATATAGGTGATTCCCTTGTCCGGCTTCGCAGTGAATTGTATTTCGGGGCCGTCCGTTATCTTCAGCACCTTGCCGTTGTCGGCGCACACACGAAACCGCTGGGCATTTTCCGCGCGCGCCGTCACGGTGAGACCCTCCACTTTGATGGCGTCAAAGAAGACGCCGGTGGAGGCATAAAACCGGCCTTCGCGTATCGCGGTCACGATATCCGCCACGGCCCGAGAACCGGATTGGACCATGATCCACCCCATGCCCGCATGCACCGAGGGTTCGTGTGAATCGTCCGTGGCGAATCCCCAGACCCTCCGTCCTTTTGCCAGCAGGCGGTCCCATTTATCCGTGGCGAACTCGCTGCCGTCAAGATAGACCACCACCCCGTTGAAGATTTCGATGCCAGTGTATCCTTGCAGCGTCTGGAGTACTTCCAGCGGACAATGATTATAGCTCCCGCCCCAATTCGGGTGATTCATGATGGCGAGCCCGCCATCTTGCTTGATTTGGTCGAGAATCGTCTGCCGGTTCGGGTCCGGCGCGATGAGGGATTGCGCGTTCACATGCAGGAGGTGCTGCCCCTTGGCCGATATCTCATTTCCGGGGATCAGCGTCATGCCTTTCGCATCCAGGCCCTCGACCGGCGTCACCTTGTCATGATCGCTGAGCATCAAAAAGTCATATCCCAGCTTCGCATAAAAATTGACCACCTCCTGCGGCGGTTCCTTGCCGTCGCTTTCCGTGGAATGCGCGTGAAGATTCCCGCGCAGCCAAGTCTTCCCCTCGATGGTATACGTCGAGACCAAATGCTTCGCCCCGGCCTCCTGCGCCACCGCGCCCGCCGCGCCCAACATGACCGCAAGACAAACAATGCCCGTACGTACATTCATGAATCGCATGGTTCACCACTCCTGTTTTACACACTATAATCCAGGAATCGAGGCCATGAATGCAATACCGGGTTACAAAAGCTCCATACCCTATTCTGAAATCGTCGAGGGCGCCTCATTTCTCGACCGGCGTTTACACGAAGAGGCGTGCATCAAGGAAAACGCCCGTCATCCCGGAAAAGGTTGCCTGAAAGCCATAGTGAAAGACTACACTATTATTCGCTGAAAATTCCTTCTTTTAACCCGGCGATTCTGGTATACTCGGACCGTGCCTCATGGGGGAAGTCTCAAAAACGATGAAGAGAAAGGAAATGCGGCGATGCCTGCGAAGTATAAATGCCCCAAGTGTGAACGATCTTTTGTGGAATGGGGCGCGCAAAAGCTGAACTTCAAATGCCCGGCATGTCCCAACACGGAAATGCTCAAGATGGGGGGCGCCGAGGGCGAGTTGGTACAGCCCGCGCGCCTGAAGCGGCGTCCCGCGCGGATCGGGAAAGTCCATCACGATCCCGAAGTGTCCACGGTGGACATGGACATGGCGGATGCCGAAGAACACTTCGACGAAGGCGGCATCACCGAATTGGATTTTGGATTGGAGCCGGTGTCATCCCCCGAAGATGTTGAACCCCTGGAAGGCGATATTCCGATAGAGGAGGAAGCTTTTGGCGAAGGAATAGCGGGGGCGGAAAGTGATCCGGAGCTTTTGCCCGAGGTGGAGGAAGAACCGCCTGTGGCTGAAACAGCACCCCGGAAGAACGCGAAGAAGAAAAAGAAGTCCTGAGCCAGCACTAGGCCGGCGGAATGGAACCCGAAACGGTAAACGGAGCATCTGTGCCCCGTTCTCCTGAAAAGAGGCGTTACTGGCCGCACCCGATATCACGTTCAGGTGAATTCGATCACCAGCACGGTGATATCATCCGATTGCGGGGAACCGTCCGCAAATTCATGAACCGATTCCAGGATGTTCATGACCATCTCCCTGGGGGCCTGCCGGCCGCAGAGCCGCACCTGCGCCAACAACCGATCGTTTGAATACAGTTCATTGGCCTGGTTTATGGCTTCGGTTACGCCGTCGGTATAGGCGATGAGGCGGCTCCCCGGCGGCATCTGCAACACGCGGGTTGTGTACGTGTTGTTTTCCTGGACGCCCAAGACCAGGCCGCGCGGCAATTCAAGCCAGTGAACGGCCCCGTCCGGGTGAACCACCAGCGGCGGATTGTGCCCCGCATTCGAGTAACGCAGTTCACCGGTCCTGAAATTGAGGCAGCCGCAAAAAATGGTGACAAACAGATTCGCGTCATTGCCCTGGCACAGTTCCTTGTTCACCCCCTCCAGCACCACGGCGGGATCGTGCGCGTGCAGCGCGGCACCCTTCATCAGGGTCTTTGTCACCGCCATGAACAAGGCCGCGGGGACGCCTTTCCCGGCCACGTCCCCGATGGTGAAGAAGAGGGTTTCATTATCGACAAGGAAGAAATCATACAGGTCGCCGCCGACTTCCCGCGCGGGTTCAATGGCCGCGTGCAGCCGGAATTCCAAATGTTCCGGGAAGGGCGGGAAGACACACGGCAGAAAGCTCATCTGGATGCTGTGGGCGATTTTTAACTCGCTCTCGATGCGTTCCTTCTCCGCCGTGGTCTCGGTGAGGTCTCGAATGTACTCCTTGAGTGCGGCGCGCATGTCCGCGAAGGATTGGGACAAAGCCCCCACTTCATCCCGGTTGTGGCCCATCGGGAGCGGCACATCAAGGTTTCCTTTCGCGATTTCGCTGGTCTTGTCCGAAAGATCGCGCAAGGGGCCGGTGATGCGCACCGCCACGAACACGATAAGGAGAAAAAGAAGGCACACGCCAACCAACCCGATGACAGCGGTGGCATAGGTCAGGCGGATGACGTCGCGGAAAAGGTCTTTGGCCGGAAAGATCACCCCCAGCGACCAACGCGCGGATGGAAGCGGCGTATAGGCCATCCACGCGGAACCCTTGAAGTGAATTCCCGGGATCATGATGAAGCCTTTCCCGCCCGTTACCATCGCGCGGCCCGCCTCCCGCCATTCCGGAATGTTCTTTTCCTCCGCCAGGCTGAACACCGTCTTCTCCATGACATAGCTTTTGTTGGGATGACAGATGAATGTGCCGCTGGGCGACAGTATGAAGGCGTGCCCCGAATCGAAGAACTCATGGATGCCGTCCATGATGTTCTGAAGCCAGTCCAGGGCAATATCCACGGTGACCACGCCCAAGAACCGGCGTTCACCGCCCGCTTCCCGGTAAAAGGGAACCGAATAGGTGGCCATGGTGATGTTGCCGCCGCCTTTGTCAAAATAGGGTTCGCTCCACCGGGCTTGGTTTGTCTCCTTCGGGATGCGGTACCAATCCAATTGATGGTATTGATACTGTTCGTTCCCCAGACGGGTCATTTCAATGGCGTTTCCGGAGCGATAGGCGTAGGGCGCGAAATGAACGGTTTCTCCGTCAAACGCCTTTGGCTCGAACGCCACCGTCGAAGCGAAAATGGCCGGATTGGCGCCCACCACACCGCGCACCAGCGCCTCGATGCGTCCGGCATCGAGCGGCTCTTTTTCCAGTGCCTGTGCGGCAAAAGAGGGCACCGCTTCGATGCGCCCGAGGATTTCCTCGATATGACATGCCGTGGCCAGGGCCAGGTTGCTTGCGCTCTTTTCCACGTTGTTCAGCACAATGCGCTGGGATACGAAGTACGTGTAGGTGGACGCGGAAATGAAAATGGCCGCCGTGCTCAACAGAATGAGCGAGGATAGCTTGAATGCCAATCCATACTTAACCTTTGCTCTCCCAGGCGGCATGATATTCCTCTACGGGGACAGGAAAGCCCGATCTTGTGCAGTTCCTGTTCCACCCGTTATAAATCAAAGTATAGGTATGCGCAAACCGGACTGTCAAAACCAACGGGGATATTCCGGCGGCAAACAAAAACACGCGGGGTATTGTTTATCAGCCACCATTTTCATCCGTGAAAGGAAGAGCCACACTTGCCGGAACAATTACCGTTTCACGGCCACGGCGTACACCTGCAACGTCCCGCCGGCATCGGATTGGAAAACGACCCATTGCCCGTCAGGTGTGAAGTGGCTGTTTGGTTCAGGATAGGTTTTCCAGGAATGTCCCGCCATGCTGCAGAGCTTTTCGACGTGCAGTTTATCGTGATTGAATGTATAAAGGAATATCCATTTCCCGGAGGGGCATAACCGGAAACTTCCGCCTTCGCCATCGCCGCAGAACATGGTTTGATTTGGCGAAATGTTGAAGTGACGGGAGGCATAGCGCATGTTGAACGGGTATGTTTTGAGTTCCAAGGTCCGCACGTCAATAGAGGCCAGGAAAAACTTGGGTTCGGAGATCGCTTCGAAACAGGGGGCGATCTTTACCGGCCAGCGGGGTGTCTGAAAATCGCACCAGACCTTTTTGCCGTCGGGCGGCCAGAATTCATGGGTCTGGAGTTCGCGCGCCCATTTTTTCTCGTGGAGTTTGGTCAGCCCCGTGCCGTCCGAACGAATCATCCACATGCGTTCCACGTCCCGGCCGGGTCCCTCGTGGCAAAACTCGATGAGCGCGGGATCGGCGGGGGAGAACTGAACATGCCCAAGCCATTCGTTCTCGTGATGGATTTCATTGATTTTCCCGCTTTGGATGTCGATGGTATAGAGCGCGTTGGGCAGTTTTGCCTTCCATATTTCCCGTATCCATTTTTTGCGGGGTATCGTGGAAGCGCAATACTTCTCTTCGCCGAGGCAGTAACAGCCCGCCAGCAGGGTTTCATCGCTGTTCACGCTCAGCCCCCGGCCATGTTGATAATGCGGCGGCACGTGGGCGATTTCCCGTGTTTCCAGCGAGTCTATGTTTGTGGCATATACATGAACGCCGTTCAGGTAATAGAGTGTGCGGCTCTTGGGCGCGACCACTTCAAATCCTGTGCTCATGGTTGTGATTTGCCGGATTTCAAGCGTGTTAAGATCGACGGTAAACGCATTGCGGCCTTGGTCCGTCGTTCCCATGAACACCATCTTGTCCCCAGTGGCCGTGAACGGATTTTGATGGAAATAGAATACCTCGTTATTCCCCTCGCGGCGTGACAGGCGGATGACGCGATGCCCGGTATGCGTGTCCACCCATTCATTCCCGCCGGGAACGGACGGAGGCCAAGAGTCCGGCTCACGGGAGTTACCGAGGCCGCAGAGCAGAACGATGGCAAAGAAAATCAATCCTGTTCTTAACATGGTGTCCATCCACATTTACGGATATGGGACTTTAGCCGGCCATGCAAGGTTCCATCCCAATGCGAAAATGAAGAGGGTCTATTGGCATCTTGCACAATTCCCTTGTATGCTATCCGCCTATCAACCAAAGGAGGAGTATCCATGGGAACGACATTGGCCACCGTACTTTTGTTTTCCGCCCTGACTCTCGCCGCCGGGGAGACACCCGATACCAGCCGTTGGATTGATCCGCGGTGTACCCCCTTGGAAATCACCAAATACGGCCCGTTTGTGCGTAATACGGATGGTTCCTTGCTGGTCATTGATAAGAATATCCTGCGATCCAGCACGGACGGCGGCATAACGTGGTCTGAAGGAGGCGCCCCGATTGATCCCGGCATTGATATCGCCGCCAACGGACATGTAGGGCAGTTTCTCAAGACAAAATCCGGCACGCTCGTTATCGCGTTTCTCGATATGAGCGATTACAAATGGGATTGGAATGACGACGCACAGGGGCCGAACCCTGGCTGTAAACTGGAACTCTGGACGATTCGCAGCACGGACGGGGGAAAAACCTGGAGCGAAAAACAACGCCTGCTAGACGGTTATAACGCCGATTTCATGGGATTCATCCAAACCACGGACGGACACATTGTATTAACCGCCGAACATCTGGTCCCGGAATTGCGCCGTTGGATTTCGTGTTCCTTTGTCTCCGGCGATGATGGCGTCACATGGAAACAAAGCAATTGGATTGACTTGGGCGGCCACGGCCATCACGACGGTGCGGTGGAGCCCACCGTGGCTGAGCTTTCCGATGGACGTCTCCTCATGGTCATCCGCACCAACCTCGACCGTCTGTGGTCCGCTTATTCCGACGACCAAGGCCGCTACTGGCGTACGATTCAGCCCATGTCCCTCGATGCCAGCAGTGCGCCCCCCTGGATATTGCGCCTTCAAAACGGGCATCTTGCGTTGGTCTGGAACCGTCTCAATCCGGCAGGCCGTACCTGGCCAAAATCCAAAGGCGGCGGACCGACCAGCGAATTCCCGGCTTCCTGGCACCGCGAGGAGCTTTCGATTGCGTTTTCAGCGGATGACGCGAAAACGTGGTCCGGGCCGGCGGTTGTGGCACGCCATCCCGGCGGCCAATTGGCGTATCCGTATCTTTTTGAAGCCGCCCCAGGCGAACTGTGGGTCATCACCCACTACGGCAACGTCAACCCGCCGCTGGCCGTTCGCGTGAAGGAAGCCGATTTTGTAACGCCGTGAAAGGAACCTGAAATCTGGTGAATCGGACTGATCCGGCGGATGAGACCGATCCGTCCGATCCATATAACTTTATTGTTTCCTTTCCCCTTGGAGTTCCGAGACCAATGTTTCCGCGGAGATTCCCCGCATTTCGAGTTTTGGGTTGTGGACCAGCTTCACAATCTTATAGCGGATGGTTTGGGCGGGACCGGCATGGAGTTGGAAAGCGAAGAGCCCGGTTCGTTCGTCTTTGCCGAAGTCCAGGAAGGCCACGCAGAGTTTCCCGTTGATGGCGGTCCAGATAGCGGGCCCTATCGCGAGAATTTCGAGACGATTCCATTCTCCCGGTTTCACGGCCTGCTCGGCGCGGTCCGTCCAATCGAGTTTTCCTCGTCCGTGTTCGTGGTAGAGGCGGCCCCACACATCCTGGCCGATATCGCCCTGGTACCCTTGCGCCTGGCCGCGCTCATCAATCTTTTGCGACCGGAACTGGACGCCGCCGTTGCCGGTATTGGGTTCGAGCAAGACGTCCACGGCCAGATAGAAATCACGGGATTCCACGCCGGACCACAGGAACTCGTTTTTCGTCAGGGAGCCATCGCTTTGCGCGACGATGGCGCCATCTTCCAACCGCCAGTATTGCAGGTTACCTTGCCACCCGGTGAGGTCCGTACCGTTGAAGAATGCTGTATCCTCGCTGGGGGTTTGGCCAAAGTTCTTTGCGATGGAAAGAGCCGTCTGGACCGCTTCCGGTTTCACGGATTCATCGCTGAGCTGGGCAAGGGCTATTTCAAATGCCCCGGCTTGTGGAACCTGTGTCAGCCCGCCAAGCACCACTTTCTTTTCCTCCGGGGAGGATGCACCCGCCAACAGGGCCGAATATTGACTCAGCAGGTCATTGTCCGGGAGATTGCCGGGGGCCAGCAGCCGCACGGCACCGCGCAGGGCTAATGTCTTCAGTGCGGGATCGGAAGCGGTTTTGTACAGTTCCAGGAGTGCGGATAATGCCTCGGGATGGGACCAGTCGCACAAGGTGCGCAAGGCGGTGTCCTTGATGGCGGCATCTTCCGAAGTGGTTGCCGCGCGCACCGTCTCGAAGGCTTTGGGACCGCTGGTGGCGCCCAGAAGCCGCACTATGGCCAGTTTCGTTTCTCCCTGAGCCGTTTCATACGCCGCGCAAAACGTCTCTGGAATATTGCCAAGGCCCGCGGGCATCTTTTTCTGCCGTTCACAGAGCATGCGCAACGCGTCTTCCGTGGCCTGCATTTCCGGGGCGGAGCGGCCCTTCTGCAAGTTCGCCAATAACGCGGGCATTTCGTCCATGCCCGCACAATCTTTCAGTGCGCGCAATGCGGCCACCCGCACGCCCTCGTCCGCATCTTTTTCCGCGAATTGGAGCAGGACGGTATTGGGCGCATCGAGACCGCCCTGGCTGACGAGTTCCACGGCGATTAGGCGAATGGCGGGTTGATCACTGCCGCACATTTCCTTGATGGCCGGTTTTCCCGCACCGTTGGGGAAATAACACAATGCATTCCGCGCCGCCTTGACAACACCGTCTTCTCCGTCCGCCGCCAACCGCGCCATCAATTCAACCGCGGGTTCATACCCCATGCGCGCCAGCGCATGCAGTGCGGCCACCCGCACCTCGGCCGGGCCTTCCTGGGCTTCCTTGAGCACGGCCAGCCCGGCCGCCACGCCACCGCATTTCCCGAGCGTTTGGATAATCCGGATTTTTCTGTCCGCGGACGCGCCGGGCAGCACCCCGGCCAGGGTGGTGCTGACGATGTCCGGTTGCCTCAGTTCTTGGGCGGCGCGCAGTCCCGCGGCAAACAGCGCTTCCTCCTCCGATTGAAGGGCTTCCGCGAGCTTCGCGGCGGCATCCGAACCATCGGTCCGCCAAGGTGCGGCGCTCAAGAGGAGGATTTCGCCCCGCAGCGCGGCCGCGCGCACGGTTTTTGAAAGGTTCGGATGCGTGAACAAAACATGATAGAGGGCGGAAGCCTCGCGGCGTTCTTCCGGGGAATCCTTCGCACTCAATTGTTCAGCGCACGCCAGCAATGCATTACAACAAATCCGTTGCGTGGCCGCGGGAATGGCGGCCTGATCCAGGGCCGTTTTTAGCAGTTCGATGGCGGCGCGCCCGCCGATGGCCCCCAGAGCGCCCGCCGCCGCCTGGGCAATCTGCGGATCCGCATCCGCCAGCAAGGGACTCAACAACGGCACCGCCTCCGCATCTTTCCGCACGCCCAGCGAACTGATGATCCCCACTTTGACGAGACCGTTGCACTTTGCCAAGGCATCGCGCAAAATCCCATTCACTTCGGGAAATGGCATCGGTTCGAGGGCGTAGCGCGCCATGTGCGAGAGGTGCTCATCGCACAGCAGGCCCGCCAGCACGGGCAAGGCGTCTTTAGTGGCATGAATGGAAAGCGCCCGGCAGGCTTCCGCCTTTTCTTGTTGGGATGCGCCGGATTGCAGGAGTTGCAGGGGATCGGCGTTTTGCGCGGCAACCGCGGCGGATACCGTAATGAACACGCCCGTCAAAATCAGTAATGCAATCGAGTTCCGCATGGTCGAACATGCTCCTTTCACGTTGAGTTTCACAGTACCCACGGTTCCCGCTGCGCCCGGGAGCGCAGACGGTTGGCCTCGTCATCATTGATGAATTGCTCGGCAACCGGATCGTATTCCAGGTTGCGCCCGAGCCACATGCAGATATTGGCGGCATGGACGGTGCACATCGAGCGGTGCATCACGATGGGATTAGCGACCGTTTCTTCGCGCGACTTGACGCAATCCAGGAAATTGCGCATGTGGTCGAGGGAACGTCCCGTGCGCTCGACGTATTCGCCGATCACCTTCTTGTATTCCAGCAGCAAATCAGGCGATGACGCCTCCGGCATGGTATAGCCGTCGGCGGAACCCACCCAGCCCCGTTCGCCATCGAAGCGCTCCCCGCAGGAGCCGTGCCAGTATATATTGCCGCGGGACAGGATCATTTTCTGCCCATTCGCAAACGTGCACACCATGCCGTCGCCGCTGTCGTTGTCCACGTATTCGTATTTCACCGGCGACAAGCCGCCCGTGTCGAGCCCCGCTTGGGCTTGGGCGAAGGTGTGCGCGCCCCATTCGCCGATGCAACTGGTGTGGAAATCATAGTAGCCGCGCCATCCGCCGCGCACATACTCGATATTGAAGGGCCGCCATGGGCACGGGCCGAGCCAGATGTCCCAATCCACTTCATCCACCGGCGGCGGGTCCTGGGCCGGTTTCCAGTCGTTCGGCATCTTGGCCGCGTCCCACGGTGCGATATGCGCGTAGGCCGTGTGGACCTTGCCCAAGCGTCCGGTGCGCGCCATTTCGATGGCGAATACATGATTGGCCTCGCTCAGGCGCTGCGTGCCGGTCTGGTACACCCGCCCATAGCGCCGCGCCGTCTCCACCACCATCTGGCCCTCGGCGATGGTCATGGTGGAGGGCTTTTCCGTGTACACGTCCTTGCCCGCCCGCATCGCCATAATGGACGCCGGGGCGTGCCAATGGTCGCCCGTGGCGATCAGGACCGCGTCAATATCGTCGCGTTCCGCGAGGAACTCGCGAATATCACGGTACATCGCGCAGTCGGTGTTGCCGTATTTCTTATCCACAAAGTCCTTCACGGCCAGACGCTGCTGTTTCCAGATATCGCAAATGGCGAGGACTTGCACGTCCTTGTGGCTGATGATGGCGCGCAAGTCGTCAAACCCGCGCCCGTGAATGCCGATGCCCGCGACCGTGATGCGCTCCGAAGGGGGCGTCATGCCGCCCCGGCCCAAAACGGAGGCGGGCACGATATACGGCGCCGCCACGGCCGCCGCGCTTTTGGACAAAAAACTCCTGCGGGAAAGTGTACCGCTCATGGATGATACCTCCTGGCGTTGTGGTTGAGGTTGATGCGATGGGCCCTGTTCGCGCATCGGCCCGCTCAGCTTATTGCACGCAAGGGCGGAAAAGCAAACCGGATGAAAAATCCGGACGAAAAACCCTTGACTGCCCCGGCACGATTTGCTATACTTTTTTTTGTAGCGCCGGGGATTATTGTTGGATTGGCGGCTACATGTGCGTATAAAGGTTTTTGAGAAGGAGTAAACAGTCCTTGGGAATTGCGTTGCAATCCCGGGAGTAAGAAGGAGAAAAATATGCGGTCAATCAAGGTGTTCGTGATGATTGCCCTCGTGATGGGCGTATGTGGAATGGTCTATGCCGAACTTCAGAATGTGGAAGTGGGCGGGTCTATTCGCATCCGTGGAAACTGGTTTGAAGGTGAGGATAACGAAAACTTCGACATGTCGTTTATCGAGCAACGCACCCGCCTGAATGTCAAAGCCGATTTCACCCAGAAGGTCAGTGCCTTCTTCGAACTCGACAGCTATGACATCTGGGGCGAAGATTTTCGCTCGCAAAACTACATTACCGGCGTGGACGGACGCGCCCGCAGCGCCGATGACGTGGAATTCTATCAGGCCTATATCGAAGCCAAAGACATGTGGGACACCGGCCTTCAACTCCGTGTGGGCCGCCAGGAACTCATCCTGGGAAGCGGCTGGCTCGTGGGCAATAACAGCACCTCGTCCTTCTTCAGAGGCCTTTCGTTTGATTCCATTTTGCTTTCCTATAATTTGGGCGATAAATTCGCCGCCCATTTGCTCTATGCAAAGATTGCGGAAACCATGCGTGACTTGGGCGAGAATGACGTCGACCTGTATGCCCTTTATTTAACCTGCACCGCCATTGAGAGCATGACCTTCGATCTGTACTACATGTTCCTGCGCGATGACGGGCCGGTTGTTGGTTCCGTTGGATCCAATAATCTTCTAAACGCGTTATTCCCGGGAGCATTGGGCGCTGGCGGGGCTCAGACCGCCGACGTACACACGGTGGGTTTGCGCGCCGCGGGCGGCTATGAAGGCCTTGACTTCGAGGCCGAAACCGCCTTCCAATTCGGCTCCATCAGCGATGGACGCCACCGGCACCTGAAAATCTGGGCGGCCGATGACGACCTTACCATGTGCACCAATGTCGGCATCAACCTGCAAGCGGGCTACACCTTTGACGTGAAAACCAAGCCCCATCCCTGGGCCGGCTTTGCCGCCTTCCTTGGCCTGCACAACGACGACAACCCCGATCTCCCCTTCAACCGCCTGTTCTCCAATTGGGAGTATAGCGAATTCCTGGAAAACACCGAACTTTCCAACTGCTACGTATTCCGGGGCGGTGTGGACATCAATCCGATTGACGCCCTCACGCTCAAGGTCGTGGGCACCTGCATTGTCGCCGACAAGGATGAAGGCAGCCGCAACCGCATGTATGATCTCACCACCGGAAACCTGGATGAACGTCTGCGTCACTGGGCATCCAACATTCGCAACAACTGGGGCCGCCTGGTGGACGGCACCGGCAGTTCCAGCCGTGAAGCCGCGTGGGAACTGGGCCTGTATGCGGATTACGCCTACAGCAAAGACCTCACCTTCCGCGCCGGTTACGCGCACCTGTGGACCGATAGCGGCATCGAAAACGGCGACCGCATCGCCCTCAACGGAACGTCCGCCGCTGCCACGGGGGGCAATGAACAACTTGATTACTTGTTCTGGGAAGCCGAACTTAAATTCTAAACCGACGTTATGATACACACTCCCCGGGAGGGCCCCCTTCCCGGGGATTTACTATTCCGGGGATGCAGGATTCACAAATAAGGCGAAAACCGTGTTTGAGGTATAATAAAAGAAAATAGCCTTGGGGAGGAGTGCCATGAGACCAAGTTTTCGCTGTTCTCAAACAAGATGGTATGTCCGTGCAATGGCAGTGGGCCTGCTTTTGGCCGGCATAGGCCTTTCCGCACCTGCCTGGAGCTTGAGGAGCGTATTATATCCGGAAGATTGGACTCCCGGATTCACGGACGCCGAAGGCCGGTTCCTCCACGATGTCTCGTATGGCGGGTATCATAACGGGGAGCTTCCGCTGCCCACCGAATTTGCATGGCCTGTGTTTAACGCGGTGACCGATTTCAGCGCGGACCCTACGGGAAGCACGGACTCCACGGCGGCGATTCAATCCGCCCTCAACGCGGCCGCCACGGCGGGCGGGGGGGTGGTGTATCTCCCGGAGGGATGGTATCGTTGCGACGGCCGGCTGTCCGTAAACGCATCGAACATGGTCTTGAAGGGTGATGGTCCCGATAAAACACGGATGTACTTTACCACATCCACCGGAATGGGCTATTTGGCGCACATTACCTTTTCGGGAAGCCTGCAACGGGGGGCGGATATTCTCCTGGCGGAAGACGGGGAGAATCGGTCGTTTGTGGTCAAGGTCCATGACGCCAGTGCGCTGAATGTGGGCGATGAAGTGGCCGTGGGGTGGGTTATCACGGACGAATTTGTGGCCGAACACGGCATGACGGGCACCTGGGTAACGTTTAACGGCCTGTGGAAACCTTTTTTCCGGCGGGAAATCAAAGCCCTTAATCTGGAGGCATCGCCCAATGAAGTGACGCTGGACGCGCCGCTCCGCTACCCCGCCAAACTACGCGATGGGGCCAGCCTGCGCCGTGAACAGGGCTACCGTTCGGAATGCGCCGTCGTGGATTTGGCGCTGTCGAACGCCGTGGACTATGAATCGGCCTGGGCGCAAAACCAGGTGCATGTGCTCACGTTTGATTCCCTCAAAGACTCTTTCATCCGCAATGTGCATTCCTTTGCATCCCCGCTTGCCTCGACAAAGGGACGCCATGTGCAAAGCAGCGGCATATCATTGAGCGCCACGAAACGGATCACCGTCCGTGATTGTCAAATGGAACTGGCCCAGAACCGGGGCAGCGGCGGCAATGGCTACCTGATGGAAGTGCGGTATAGCAGTGAGGTGTTGTATCAGGACTGCACGGCGTTGAATGGACGCCACAACTTCATCCAAAACTGGGATTTCGGCGCGACGGGCATTGTCTGGCACCGGTGCCATAGCGCGGGCAGCGCCGCGGTCACCCGCGTGGGAAGCATCGAAATCCCCGTGGCCGCCTTTAGTGAATACCACCATTCCATCGCCACGGCTTGTTTGGCGGATTCGTGCCTGTTTGCGGACGGATGGTCGGGCGGAAACCGGGGTTCGGAAAGTTCCGGGGCGGGCCACAGCGTCACGCAAAGCATCACCTGGAACGTGGATGGCGCGGGAACCGGCCGGCTGCGTTCCTTCAATTACGGCCAGGGCTATGTGATTGGGACAAAGAACATTCAACTCTATGTCGAAAACGACATCTTGTTTGGCAATCTGGATGAAGGAACGGAACCCTATGATTTCACGGACGCCCTTGATGCCGCCGACGCGCTCGAACCACAATCGCTTTACGAAGACCAGTTGCGGCGGCGTCTAGGGGGATTGGTGGAGAGCCGGGTCCGTTTTGATGCCGAATCCTATATCGCCCACGAGGGTGACGGCCAGGTTTCTCTGTCCGTCCGGGTGGATGGACCGCCCCGTGACAGTTTTACGGTGGACATACTCGCGGCACCCGCCAAAGCCGTCGCCTCGGAAGAAGAGTATCACCTCCAAACCACCACCGTGATCTGGCAGCCGGGAAGCAGCATACTCGGTTCGGTTCTTATTGATATTGTGGATGATCTTGACATCGAAGAATCTGAGGCGGTCACATTTCAATTGGCAAATCCCTCCACTGGCCTGCGAATTATTGAACCAGCGGGGATTACGCTTACGATTCTTGATAATGACGAGCTTCCCGAAGGCGAGGGGCAATTCGAAGGGGAATCCGAAGGCTTGAGTGAAGGCGAGGGATACCTTGAAGGGGAAGCAGAAGGCATTAGTGAGGGTGAGGGGCTTCTTGAAGGAGAAGCCGAGGGCGTTATTGAAGGCGAGGGACACCTTGAAGGAGAAGCAGAAGGCATTAGTGAGGGTGAGGGGCTTCTTGAAGGAGAAGCAGAGGGCATTAGTGAAGGCGAAGGACATCTTGAAGGGGAAGCCGAGGGCGTTAGTGAAGGCGAGGGACACCTTGAAGGAGAAGCCGAAGGCATTAGTGAGGGTGAGGGACACCTTGAAGGAGAAGTAGAAGGCATTAGTGAGGGTGAGGGACACCTTGAAGGAGAAGCCGAAGGCATTAGTGAAGGCGAGGGACAACTCGAAGGCGAAGGCTTCAACGAGGGCGCCGAAGAGGGTGAGGCGGAAGGATTCCAGGAAGGAGAATTTTCAGAAGGGCAACCCGAAGGCCTGCTGGAAGGCGAAGGCCTGCCCGCCGAAGGTTCACCGGAGGAGGGTCAAGCGGAAGGCGAGGGCCAACCCGATTGTCATACCGCCGATCAAGACTGTGATGGACACGTAAATCTTTCCGAATTGCTCCGTATTATTCAGTTTTTCAATTCGAGTGGATACCACTGTCAGACAGGCACGGAAGATGGCTATGCGCCGGGCTCCGGAGATACCTCCTGCGCGCCGCACAACAGTGATTACAACACGCAGGATTGGCGGATAACCTTGTCTGAATTGTTGCGGGTCATCCAATTTTTTAATTCCAATGGCTACCATGCATGTCCGGGCGAAAATACGGAAGACGGTTTTTGCCCCGGTCCCCTATAGCCGTAGTATGCGGTTGATTCATGGGCTTTAGCACGTCTTTGTGACACGGATAGCGCCAAAACCGTGCTGTACGCTCTTGGCGTGCGGCGGACCGTTTCAGGACAGGTTCGCCATGTCTGGTACAGGCCCGTACTGCCGGATGTTTGCGCCGGATTCTCCCGCACAGTACAATCCCAGTTTGTTTTTCTCAAACACGCGAAGGATTGAACCATGAAACGTATTGATAAACACCGGGCATCCCGTGCGTCTTCTGGGCTCGCCGGTATTTCGTTGGCCGGCTTTCTCTTATTTTTCATCGCGCTGACACCCTCTCTTGGGTATGCCAATCCCGTGAAAAATATCATCCTGATGATTGGCGACGGCTGGGGGTTCAATCATCTCGAAGTCACCGACTATTACCAATACGGCGAAAAGGGCCAACAGATTTTTGAAAAAGAATTTACCGCCCTGGCCGTAAGCACCTATCCCGCCGGAAGCAGCTATGATCCCAACCTCGCGTACAGCGATTTCGAGTATGTAAAGAAGGGCGTCACGGATTCCGCCGCCGCCGCCACCGCCCTCGCCACCGGCCATAAAACGAAGAATGGAAAACTGGGCGTTGACCCGGAGAATACTCCCCTGGAAAATGTGGCTGAAAAGGCGGAAAAGAAAGGTAAGTCCACCGGTGTCGTCACTTCGGTGCCCCTGTCCCACGCCACCCCGGCCGCCTTTGGCGCCCACAATTCCAGCCGGGGAAACTTGCCCGATATTGCACGAGAACTGTTTTTGAAAAGCGGACTGGAGGTCATTATGGGCCCGTGCCATCCCTGGTACGACGACCACGGACAAGCCATCGCCCCTGTAAACGGAAATACGCTCCCGGAGAACATTCCAGAGAAAAACTACCGGTATGCCGGCGGCCCGGAACTTTGGCAAGAACTGTTGACCGGCAACGCCGGCGGCGACGCCGATGGCGATGGCCAGCCGGATGCCTGGACCCTGATTCAGTCACGCGGCGAATTTCGGAAACTCATGGAAGGCAACACCCCAAAACGCGTCTTGGGAATCCCCCAAATCGCGGATACGCTCCAACTGGATCGCGTGAGCGTGATTGGAAATCCCGAGGCTGAAACGCCGGGACAGTCGCCGCGCATCGAAACCGTGCCCACGCTGGCCGAGATGACATCCGGCGCCCTTAACGTCCTCGACAATGATCCGGACGGTTTTTTCCTTATGGTGGAAGGCGGCGCCATCGATTGGGCCAGTGGAAAAAGCCTGGGCCGGACCATCGAAGAAACCATGGACTATTTCAGTGCCATTGAAGCCGCAGTGGCGTGGGTTAACGCCAAAAGCAATTGGCAGGAAACCCTTATGATCATTACGGCGGACCACGAGACCGGTTATATTAATGGCCCCGGTTCTGATCCCGAACGCAAACCAATTCAGAACAACGGCAAGGGCAAGTTGCCGGGAGCAGCATGGTATGCCGGCCACACCCGGAATCTTGTCCCGCTTTTCGTGAAAGGAAACGGCACGGAACAATTCGTCAAGGCCGCCATGAACGACGATCCCGTACGGGGCAAATACCTTGACAATACCGATATCGGCAGAATTCTCGGTGAACTTGCAAGCAAGTAGAATGTGGACGGAACCGGGTTATTTAATCACCGGGCGCAAAACAATATTGCGGTATTTCACGCCCGTATGGTCGCCTTGGAAATAAAGAGGGCCGGGCTTTAGTTCATCGGCCCATAGCGCCCCGCCGGTGCATCCCATTAACGGCTGATTATCTATGATGGTTGTTCCGTTTAATTTGACCGTGACATGCCGATCCAGCAGCGTGATGTCGAGCGTTTGCCATTCTCCGGCTGGTTTTTCCGCTGAAAGCAGGGGGGTAATCCGCCCATATAGTGCGCCCATGTTGTGAGAATCCAAGGCCTTTCCATAACTATCGATGACCTGGACCTCATAGATACCCCGCAGGTAAATTCCGCTATTGCCGTTCGGAATGACATTCACCTCCAGCGTCAAATTGAAATCTTCAAAATCCTGTGTTGTCTGGAGGTTCCCATATCGAATATACGGTTGTCCCTCCTTTTGCACGGGGTTGTTCACCAAAACCCCGTCCTCCACCGACCAGCCATTGGCCACACTCTCATCTTTGGGCACCCATCCGCTGATGGTCTGACCCTCCGGACGCTTCAACCCCAGCGCCGCCCAATAGGCGCCGCCCATTACCGCCCAGCCGTCCAGATTTTTCCCGTTAAAAAGTTCAATGGGCTTGCCCAACCGTATTTTGCCCATCTCCGGCGCGGGGGGGACCGGCGGAATTCTCATCCCCGTAAATTCTTTTTTATAGGTTACCGAACCGTCCGTGGAGGGTTCGGAAAACATCCCCTGCATTTCATCGCCCGATACCGCCGCGGTTACCACGATGGGATGCGCCTGCGTGCGCACCACTTTTCCCGAATCATCTTTCACTTCATCATTTCGAATGCGAATCGCATGCAGGGTATCGCCATCGAGATACACGCTCGTCTGATGTTCCGGGCTTCCGCCCATCCACAGCAGCGTGCCCTCTAAAAATCCATTTTCCTGACACACTTCCAGCCAACCCGCACCGCCGCCGGAAGGTGTCAGCGCCCAACGTCCCAGGAATGCATTTCCTTCCGCACTGGCCGCGGCGGCAAAGAATACGAGTGATCCCATCAGCCCGATCCATGAAGTTATTTTCATATATTCTCATCCTTGTTGTATGCTTGTGGTCATTCGTCTGTATTAAATCAAAACGATCAATGCACAGGGAAATTCCAGATGTCTGAAGAAGGGTATGTCCACGGATACACCGGCCGGGAAGCAGAACGTTTGTGCGACCAGGCGAATACCCTGGCCGAACTGCTTCACCACGATACGCATTACCCCCCCGGAAGCAGGGTGTTGGAGGCGGGGTGCGGGGTCGGCAGCCAAACCGTCTTTCTCGCGCCCAACAGCCCGGATGCACGCATCACGTCGGTGGATATTTCTCCGGAATCCCTGGAAGCCGCAAAAAACGCCGCCGCCGCGCGCGGCATCACGAATGTCACCTTCCAGGTGGAGAATCTTTATGACGTGAGCTTTCCGGACAACACCTTTGATCATGTGTTTGTCTGTTTTGTGCTCGAACATCTTTCCGAGCCCATCCGCGCCTTGAAAAGCCTCCAACGCGTACTGCGGCCCGGCGGCTCCATCACCGTCATCGAAGGCGACCATGGCTCCTTCTACAGCCACCCCGAAACCCCCGAATCCCGCCGCGCCGTGCAGTGCCTTATTGACCTCCAGGCCCGGATGGGCGGTGACTCCCTCATCGGCCGCCGCCTGTACCCCCTGTTGACCAGCGCGGGGTTCAAAGAGGTCCGGGTGTCCCCGCGCATGGTCTATGTGGATTCGAGCCGCCCGGAACTTGTCGAAGGCTTCTCCAAGCAGACCTTTATCGCCATGACCGAAGGCGTCCGCGAACCCGCCTTGGCGGCCGGCATGGTTTCGGAGCAATTATGGGAAAAGGGCATTCGTGACCTCTACCGCGCCACGGAAGACGACGGCACCTTCTGCTACACCTTTTTTAAGGCTTTCGCCCTCAACCCTTGAAACCGTCCATTTGACACGTCCACGGCCGGTTCGGTAGGCTGACAATGTAGTTTGTGTGTCATCGGCGGCGCCGTGAGCGCCGTTTCAATAGAAGAGTATGGAGAACACTGCGATGAAATGGCCGATTTTTGCCGTTGGGCTTGTTGCAACCACGCTTTTTCTGGCTGGATGTCAAACCTTTTCCGGGGCCCCCAGGATCGCGAGTGCCGCCATCACCCCCGCCGAACTTAAGCCCGGCGATACTGCGGTAATTACCGTCAATGTGAAGGACCGCCACCGTCTCGTTGATCGCGTGCAGGGCGTCGTCAAGGAAGAGCCCCGTATTACGTTCAATCTCCATGACGACGGTCTGAAGGGCGACAAAAAGGCCAAAGACCACGAATGGTCCATGCAAGTGGACGTCCCGATTACCGCCCCTCCCGGCGAGTTTCTCCTCGAATTCACCGCGTTGCGCGGCGATGGAACCCCCGTTCCCGTCCGCGATAAGAAAGGTCATGTGACCCAGCTCAAAACCACCCTGCCCCTCGTCATCCGGTATGCGCCGCAATAAGAATGGGTAATGGATGATTGCCGCCCTGGTTGTGGCCGCGTTGGCGCTTGCCGCCGAACCTCCGAATATTTTGTTCGTCTCTGTTGACACCCTCCGCGCGGACCATCTGGGTTGTTATGGCTGCCCGCTGAACACGTCCCCGAATATTGACCGCCTGGCGAAAGAGGCTCTGCTCTTCGAGGATTGTATCTGCGAAGTCCCGCTCACCTTCCCCTCCCTGGGGTCGATGCTCTGCTCGCGCTTTCCGCGCATGACCGGCACCCGCCGGAACGGCCTTAAAATGCCGGCCAATGTGCCCTTGGTGACCGAGCAATTCAAAGCCGCCGGCTATTACACCTTTTGTGTTCAAAGCAATTGGACGCTCAAGGCGAAACTCTGCGGGCTCGACCGCGGCTTTGACGTCTATCAGGACAGCTTCCACACCAAACGCTGGGGCATCGTCAACCCGGAGCGCGCTGCGGAGGAAGTGTCCCGGATTGCCCTCGAACTCTTGAGAAACCGCCCCCAGAACCAACCCTTTTTCGCGTGGATTCACTATTCCGATCCCCATGCCCCCTACAAAAAACACCGCGACTACAACCCCGCCGGCCGCAAGGCCTGGCACTGGAACAAAAAGGACCGCGTCCGCGCGCGCTATGCCTCGGAAGTCGCCTATGCCGACGCCCACATCGGACGCGTCCTTGAGGCACTGCCCCCCAATACCGTCGTCGTCTTTACCGCCGACCATGGCGAATCCTTGTTCGAACACGGCTATCTCGGACATGGCCGCCGCATCCATCAGACCGGACTCCACATCCCGCTCATCATCCGCGCCCCCGGCCTCGCTCCCGGCCGCACCCAAGCCCCGGTCTGCGGCACGGATATCGGACCCACCCTGCTCGGGTTGGCCGGATTGCCAAAATGCGGCGGCATGCTGGGCACAAATCTGATGGCCGCCCTGCCGCCCGCCGCCCGCGCCCGCGTCATCGAAACCTACGGCGGCGCGGTGCCCAAGGTTCCCGGTGCGAAAGCCCTCATGGCCGAACGGCGGCCCATGCGCCAGGGCGTTCTCCACGACGGCTGGAAAATCATCCTGAACGGGAAAGACGCGGAATTATACTGCCTGAATAATGATCCCGGCGAAGAAAACAATCTTGCGGAAAAGGAACCCGCCCGCCTACAGCAACTGCGCGTCCTTGTGGAACAATGGGACAAGGCCACCCAATTCAACACCCAGGAAACCGAAGAATCCCTCAGCCCCGACGACGTCCAGGCCCTCGAAAGCCTTGGCTACCTCAAATAGAGTAATCCGCGATTCCTGGCGTCATCCCAAACAAAAAAACCGCTCAGCGAAAGGGTATTGCCCGTTTACTTTTGCCGGTGAGTTCGGAAGGCGTGCAGACTATTATCTCCAGGCCGCCGCGGCGTCTTTTATGGGGCATCATGGCCGATGGTGTAACCAGAAAGTTTTTCCCATTGGGATAGTAGCCGCGGAAAACCCGCAGCGCTGAGGGGTCGAACGCATCTGGATTCCACTTGCATTCGATGGCATCCACTTCATCGCGGCGATGGGTCAGCACAAAATCCACCTCAAGACCTGATGTGTTCCGCCAATAGCGCACAGGCGTGACGGGGTATTGCGCTTGCAGATGCTCCAGCACCAGATGTTCCCAAAGCAGGCCGAAATCATCGGGCCGCAAGGGATCCCAGCCCCGGGCAAAACTTACAAAGCCGGTATCGAAGGCATATACCTTGGGTTGTTTCACCAGTTCATGTTGTCCGCCGCCATGAAAAGGACGCACCACCGTGGCGGCATGGGTTATCTCCAGGGCCCGCAGATGGCTTTCCACCGTCGGACGGCCAATGCCCAGTGCGGTGGCGGTCTTGGTCAACTCAAACTGCCCGCCGCTTTGACGCAGTATGTACTCGAAAAATGCGTTAAAGCGATTAACGTCCCGGAAACCAAACAGACGCTGAATATCCCGCGCGAAGAATGAATCCATCCACTCTGCATAGTAGGAAGATTGTTTGGACGCTGTCAGCAACGCGCGCGGCAGGCCGCCATGAAAAAGGCGTTGCTGCAACGTGACGCCAAAGGCGGACAATTCATCCCACAAAACCGGCACTAGATGCACCGTTCGCTTGCGATCCGTGAGCGTGTCCCTAAACTTCTTGCTGGCCGCAAGCGTGGACGAACCGGTTGCCAGAATTTTTATTCCGGGGAAGGTATCCGCGCCGATTTTCAGAACACGCGCCGGATCATGCAGTTGATGAACCTCATCAAAGATCACAATCGGTTTGGAGCAAGACCGGAAGAACATCCGCGGATCGCGTACCATCTCCTCAACACCGGGAAGATCGCAGTTGACATATATCGCCTCCTGCCCAATGCTCTCCGCCAGCGTGGTCTTGCCACACCGCCGCACGCCACACAGCCAGGCGATAGGCGCCTCGTGCCAAGCAGCTTCAATACGGTTCAGCCAAAAAGGTCGTGCTATCATGAAATCATACTATACATTTAGTCAGTTTAAATGTCAAGTACGATTGCAAAATTATCCCATGAAACAATACCTGTAATTTGCAGTCATTTCGTCCGTAGCATTGTGCCTAGACGATCAGGTTCCGGAAACGTTTACTGAACCGTGATCCCTATCGCGATGGCATGATCATCGATTTCATAGCGGTTCGGGGCGCTTTCGGGAACGCTCGCCACGCAGGCAATCGAAATGCTCTCCGCCAGCACTTCCTTTGCGATGACGGCCTGGAACTGATTTACGGTGTCCACCAATTCCTGGCGGGTGGTTTCCGCCGTAACCGCGATCCGGGCGTCATAGGGCAGGCGTTGTTCTTTGCGCAAGTCCTGCACGCACCGGATGTATTCGCGCACCCAGCCTTCGCGTTTCAATTCCTCCGTGATCTCCGTCGAAATCACCACCACCATGCTCTTGCCCTGCGCCGCCGCAAAACCCGCCTTCGGATTCAACCGCACTTCCACTTCCTCGCCGGTCAACTCGATGGCTTCGCCCTCCACGGTCAGCAGGATGTTGCCGGACTGCAATTGTGCGCAGAGCGATGCCCCGTCGCTGTCCGCGAGGGTTTTTTTCACGGCATTCAATTTCTTCCCCAGTTTGGGACCCAGCAGCCGGAAATTGGGCCGCACTTCATATGCCACATATTCTTCCGGGCTGTTGCAAAACTCGATACGCTTGATGTTCAACTCTTCCATGATCAATTCGAGATGCTTCTGCAAGCCCGCACGGATGCCGTCATCGGTCAGGACCAATTCGCACAGGGCCAGCGGCTGCCGCACCTTGATATTTTCCGCGCGCCGCGCGCTCAAGCCCAGCGTGACCGCTTCCCGGGTGTACGCCATCTCGTCCAGCAGTCCTTGGTCAATGGAATCCGCCGCCGCCGTGGGATAGGCCGCGTGATGCACACTCGGGGCCGCGCCCGGCAACGGTTTGGTCAAATTTCTCCAGGTATACTCGCTGAAAAACGGCGTGAACGGCGCAATCAGCCGCGCGAAGGTCAACAGGCATTCATATAAGGTCCAATATGCATCCGATTTGTCCTGCGTCCAATCACTCGCCCAAAACCGCGCGCGGCTCCGGCGTACATACCAATTGGACAGGCCATCCAAAAACGCCGACAACGCCCGCGCCGCCGGATAGGTTTCAAACCGGTCCAGTGCGCCGCGCACTTCCAGTGTGGTCCGGCGCAACTCATTCAGAATCCAGCGGTCCAGTTCCGCGCGCTCCTCCACCGGCGCGAACCGGGCAGGCCCTTCGCCCTGACATCCATCAGTAACCGCGCTGGCCGCAGCCGCCTGCAAAAAGGCCCGAGGCGCGTTCGCGGGATTAAATCCATCCAAATTCGAGTAAATCACAAAAAAGCTGTACACGTTATACCAGCGCATCAGCAGTTCGCTTTGCACTTCCTGGACAATCCGTTCCGACAGCCGCGTACTGGTCGTGGGAGGATTCTTGGCGATGAAGCTCCACCGCAGGGCGTCCGCGCTGTACTTCGCAAAAATCACTTCCGGCTCTTTGTAGTTTTTCAGCCGCTTGGAGAGTTTCAGGCCATCTTCACCCTGGATCAGGCCCAGGCAGATGCAATTGCGGAACGGATGCGGCCAGGGCGTGTTTTTGCCGAAGACCAGCGTGCTGATGGCCAGTTGCGCGTAAAACCAGCCGCGCGTTTGGTCAATGGCCTCGCTGATGAAATCCGCCGGGAAGTTCTCCTTGAAACGCTTTTCCGACCCCACCGCATGAGGATATCCCCACTGGGCGAACGGCATGCAGCCCGCATCAAACCAGCAGTCAATTACTTCCGGCACCCGCCGCATCCGGGCTGTGGGGTCTTTAGGCGATTGATAGGTGATCGCGTCAATGTACGGCTTGTGGATTTTCAGGTGATCGCTGAGTTTCGGATCGCGGGCTTTGGCCTCCGCCCATACTTCCTGTCCCTGTACATCGGGTTTGGCCAACAGTTCTTCATACGACGGCATGCATTCCATGTAACCGGTCTTCTCACAAATCCACACCGGCAGCGGCGTGCCCCAGAACCGCTCCCGCGAAAGCGCCCAATCCACATTGGTCTCGAGGAAATTGCCAAAGCGCCCGTCGCGGATGTGCTCAGGCTGCCACGCAATTTCATCATTATTCGCCATGAAATCGTCCACGAAATCCGAGGTGCGGATGAACCAGCTTTCCCGCGCATATTGAATCAGCGGATCATTTTCCGCACGGGGGCAGAACGGATACGCATGCCGATACTGATCGTGTTTCAGCACCACGCCCTTCTCTTTCAGAAAACGCATAATGCCCTTGTCCGCATCCTTGCAGAATTGCCCCGCGAACGGCTTTTTATCATAGGGATCGACATCCGTTACCCGCTCGTCAAACGTGCCGTCCGGCTTGATATAACACAGGAAACCAATGCCCCGTTCCTTGCACACGCGGTAGTCGTCCTCGCCGAACGCCGGTGCAGTATGCACGATGCCCGTACCCGTCGTGAGATCCACAAAATCCCCTGCAATCACCTCCCAGTGATGGTCCGAAGGCGTGTCCGTGCCAATCTTTTTAGGCATGCCATAATCAAAAAGCGGTGCGTAGCGCAGGCCCAGCAGTTCGCTGCCTTTAAATGTGCGGACCACCTTGGCCTGCTCTCCGAAATTTTTTTCCACCAGCGCGGACGCAAGGATATAACAAACGCACGAACCGTCCTTCTCCGCTTCCACCAGCGCATAATCAATATCGGCGCCCACGCAGGCGGCGCAATTGCTAAGCAACGTCCACGGGGTGGTTGTCCACACCAGTAAATTCACTGCTCCGCACGCGAGACCGAGTTTTTGCTTGCTTTCCTCGGTCAGCGCCAGCGCCACCGTGATTGCCGGATCATCCGTGTCCCGGTAGCCTTCGCCCACTTCGCCGGCCGACAGCGCCGTACCGCCCTGCGCCCACCACCACACCACTTTGTGCCCTTTGTACAAGAGACCCCGGTCGAAAAGCTGCTTCAACGCCCACCACACGCTTTCCACGTAGCTCTGGTGATAGGTTACATACGCCTGATCCAGGTCCACCCAGAATCCGATGCGGTCCGTCAATTCTTCCCATTCCCGCTGATAGCGGAACACCGACTCGATGCATTCCCGGTTAAAGGCTTCCACGCCGAACGCCTCAATCGCGGCCTTGCCCCCGTCAATAATGCCCAGGTGTTTGCACACCTCCACCTCCACCGGCAGCCCGTGCGTGTCCCAGCCCGCCTTGCGCTCGCAATAGTATCCCGCCATCGTCTTGTAGCGCGGGAAAATGTCCTTGATCGTCCGTGTGAGGCAGTGCCCGGGGTGCGGCATGCCGTTCGCCGTCGGCGGGCCTTCGTAAAACACAAATCGCGGGGCGCCCTCGCGCTGCTTCAGGCTCTGATGATAAATCTGGTCTTCTTTCCAAAAACGCAGAATCTCCTTCTCCGTTTCCGAAAAATTAAACGGCGAGGGAACCGGACTAAATACAGGGTCGTTCATGTACTATGCTTCCTTGCTGCAATTCCGAAACAAGTCAATAAATGCGTTGCCGCCTGGGTACAGGCCGTGGAAGCCCTGATCATCCGCTTTTTCGCCCATTTTTTCAACTTTTCAGCGTTCCCGGCGCCCCTGCCCCGGGAAAACGCCTGTCCTTGTGCCTCGCAGCCCCCATACTCCCCGATTCGCAGGTCCGTATTCTTGTCACGGGAGCGCGGGCATTGGTATTCTTATGCGGCACTCAACCCATGGAGGGGCGGAACGTGATTATACGCAAGGCAGTGATTACGGCGGCGGGGCGCGGCGCGCGCCTCTATCCGGTGGCGGACACGGTCCATAAGGCGATGTTGCCGTTGATGGACCGGGACGGCCTGACGAAGCCGGTGATTCAGATCATCATTGAAGAGGCGCTCGAAAGCGGGATTGAAGAAATCTGCATTGTGTGCGCGCCCGGCGATGAGGAGCACTACCGCGCGCATCTCGGCCGCTTGCGCAACACCTATGCCACCGGCTACCCCGGCGAGGATTGGGCGCAAAATCAGGCCGCGCGCATTGACAACATGCTGAAACGGATTTCGTTCGCGGTGCAGGACAAACCGCTCGGCTATGGGCATGCGGTGTATTGCGCCCGGGAATTCGTGGACGAGGAGTGGTTTCTGTTGCTCCTGGGGGATCATCTGTACATTTCGGACAATCCGGGGCAGCGCTGCGCCCAGCAATTGATCCAACTGGCCATGCAGGAGAACTGCGCCGTGGCCGCGGTGAATCCCACCCGGGAGAGCCTGGTGCGGCATTACGGAACCCTCAGCGGGAAACGGGTGTCCGGCGTGCATGGCGTCTACGAAATCGAAAAGATCATCGAGAAGCCATCCCTGAGTCTCGCCGAAGTGGAACTGCAAACCCCGGGATTGCGTTCGGGGCATTATCTGTGCCTGTTCGGGATGCATGTGCTGCCGCACCGGATTTTCTCGTTGCTGGAAAAAGATTTGGCGGGGGAGGTTACGGCGGGGGCCTGTCAACTGACGCCTTCCCTCCAAGAATTGGCGCAGAGCGAAAAATACCTTGCCGCTGAACTGCACGGCAGGCGCTATGATATCGGGGTGAAATTTGGATTGATGCTGGCGCAAATTGCCCTCGGCATGGCGGGACGCGAGCGCGACAGCATGTTGACGGAAATCGTCGAGCTGATGGCGGATCAGGGCCGGAGCCGGGAGGGCGCCCAGTGAATCCGTTCATAGAAACCATTGTCAGTTCCGAGCCGGAGCTCCGCAACCGCCCCTTTCGCGCCTTGTGCGAAGGCATGGACGTCCCGGCCTTGTGGAAGGCGTGCGAGGAACTCGAACAGTTCCGCCGGTCCGCCGTGAATTTATACGAGCGCGTCCGCGCCACACTGTTTCTTTATGCCGCGTACCGGTTCTACTTGAGTGAAGCCAAAGACTTCGCATCCACCGGCCCGATTCCCTACCAGGGATTTTCGGATTTGCTCGAACGCCGGTTCGAGGAGGCCATCGCCTGTTTTTTACAGGCCGTACGGAATGACGGCCCCAGCGGTTCGCTGTTCAGCGCGTTGGCGGAAGCCTATCATCATTTATCCTTCCAAACCCTGACCAATCAGGTGCGCCGCAGCGTGCGCGCGAGCCGGGGCAATCAATGGATGTTCCGCGTGGGGCATCCGGACGATCATCCCCTGCGCATCCGCATGGAAATGCTCCATCGTCCAGGAGGGGCCTGGCTGTATCCGGTGCTCGCGGAGACCACGCCGGTCCGCCTCGATCTCAGCCACAGCGGCTGGTCGGACATTTTCTTTTTGGGAATGGATTACCCCGAATGCGCGCGGGTGTTGAATATCTCCATTGACCTGGGCGTCTATGGGCGCGATCAGGAAATCAAACCGCCCATTGAATCCTATCTGCGTGTGATTCCCGAACCCGTTCTCCGGCTGACCAGCGTCGATTTGGAAACCACCAAAGACATCACGGAACTGCGGGATCTGTTTAACTTCGGGAATGATTACCTGAGCCTGTTGAAGGCGGGGGTGATCGCTTCCGGGTTGATTCCGCCGTCCTTTGAAGGCACCGGCCACACGGTGGCGCGGATTCTCGCGCACGTAGTGGAACCGGGCATGGGCATCGAACTGGTCACCAAGGTGAACGACATCCCGAAGGGGTCGCGGCTCGCCGTCTCCACCAATCTCCTGGCGTCGATCATCAGCGTGATCATGCGGGCCACGGGGCAAACCGCCGCCCTGGAGGGTTCTCTGCGGGAAGAGGAACGCCGCCTGATCGCCTCACGCGCCATTCTCGGCGAGTGGATGGGCGGTTCCGGCGGCGGCTGGCAGGATTCCGGCGGGATTTGGCCGGGCCTGAAAGTGATTCAAGGCGCGCTTGCGGGCGAGGGTGATCCGGAATTCGGCGTGAGCAAGGGCTGCCTGCTTCCGCGCCATCATATCCTGGGTTCCGGCGATCTCCATCCTGAAATCACGCAACGTTTGGCGCAGTCGCTGGTCCTGATTCACGGGGGCATGGCCCAAAACGTCGGCCCCATTCTCGAAATGGTCACGGAAAAATATCTGCTGCGCGCACAACCGGAATGGCAGGCCCGGCTCGACATGCGCGCCATTTTCGACGGCATCCTGGCCGCGCTGAAATCCGGCAGTGTGCAGGACCTGGGCGGCTGCACCACCCGCAATTGGAAGTATCCGCTCAAAACCATTATCCCATGGGTGACCAACCGGTTCACCGAAACGATTATCGCGCGCGCCGCGGAGCGCCTTGGAAACGACTTTTGGGGATTCCTAATGCTCGGCGGAATGTCCGGCGGCGGCATGTGCATGATGGTGGCCCCGGAGCGCCAGGCCGCGTTTCGCGAGGACATTCTGACTATCATGCAGACCGCCAAACGGGAACTGGAGGATGCGTTGCCGTTTGCAATGGACCCCGTGGTCTACGATTTTCGCATCAATATGCAGGGCAGCATGGCAACCCTGTTGGATGGCGACCGCGCCACCATGCCCGCCCGCTATTACGCCCTCCAGGTGCCCGAACTGGTGCGCCAGGACCCCGTGTCGGTCGAATATTTGCGCCGTGTGGAATTGGATCACTTTACGGCTCACTGCGACAAGCCCGAAGAGACCTTCCGCATCCTGCGCACGCTCGTGAGCAACCTGTTCCGCGTGGGCGGGGCCGCGTCGCAGGGCGAGCGCATCGAATGGGATGCCGCCTCCGAACGCATCAAGCAGGAAAACGGGTTTGATCTCATCCAGCATGAACAGACCCGGGAAGATTTGCGGGCGGGCCGCATCGGGCTGTCCCGCAACCGCCTTCCGGTGGATACCGATATTCGCGATGTCGAAGACCGCGACGTCATTATGATGGGAAGCAACAAACGGCACCGGGCGCGCGGCGAATCGGCCCTCCGTGAGGGACGGGCCGCCGTGCTGAGCCTGGCGGGCGGCGTGGGCAGCCGCTGGACCACCGGCGCGGGGGTCATCAAGGCGGTCAATCCCTTTATCTATCTCGACGGCAGGCACCGCAGCTTTCTTGAATTGCACCTGGCCAAAACCCGGAGGACGGTGGAACAGTTCGGGGCGCCGGTCCCGCACCTCATCTCCACCAGCTTCCTGACCCATGGCCCTATCGAGAAACACCTTCGGCTAAACGGCAACTATGGCTATACCGGCCCGCTGTTTCTGTCTCCTGGACGTTCCATCTGCCAGCGGCTTATTCCCATGACCCGCGATCTCGTGTTTCTCTGGGAAGAAATGCCGCAGGAAACGCTGGATGAACAAAAGCAAAAGGTGCGCGAGGCGGTGCGCGGCGCGCTGATGGAGTGGGCGCGCGCCAAGGGCGAAGGCTCGGATTACGTGGACAACGTGCCCATCCAGCGCTTCAGCCCGCCCGGGCACTGGTACGAAGTGCCCAACCTGTTCCGCAACGGCGTATTGGCGCGGATGCTCGCGGAATACCCGAAGGTTGAAACCATCATGCTGCACAACATTGACACGCTCGGCGCCAGTCTCGAACCCGAAGCGCTGGGGGCCCATCTCGAGAGCGGCAACCTCCTGACCTTCGAGGTGGTGCCCCGCCGCATTTACGACCGGGGCGGCGGCCTGGCGCGGGTGAATGGCCGCGTGCGCTTGCTTGAAGGGCTCGCGCAGCCCCGTGAAGAAGACGAACTCCGCCTGCGGTATTACAACTCGCAAACCACCTGGATTCAGATTGATCCCCTGCTCGAACTTTTCGGACTCACCCGCGCGGACCTCATGGAGGCCGGCCCGAAGGTGGCGGAATCCGTGCGCCGCATGGGCCGCCGCATGCCCACCTACGTCACCATTAAAGACGCCAAACGGCGTTGGGGGCATGGCCAGGAAGACGTCTATCCCGTAGTCCAATTCGAAAAACTCTGGAGCGACATGACCGCCCTCGCCGATGTCTCCTGCGGATTCCTTGCCGTGCCGCGCCTGCGTGGCCAGCAACTCAAAGACCTCCATCAACTGGATCCTTGGGCCAATGACGGCAGCAAAGAATACACCGCCCAACTCTGCGGGTTTTCACGTTGAGCGAATCCACAACCTTCACGGGGCTGTTACGCACCCCGCCGCCCGCTCTGCGTGAAAGCAGGTTTCTTGCACGGGCGTAAGGGTTGGATTATTGTGTGGACAATGTGAGTGGAGAGAAGAAACATGCCTTGTAAAACATCGCGGCGCGGGTTTTTAGCGGCAGCGGGGGCAGCGGCGTTTCCGCTGATACTTCCGGCGCGCGCGTGGGGCGCGGAGGGTGCCGCCGCGCCAGGCAACCGGATTACGCTGGGATTCATTGGCACCGGGGATCATGGCGTCAACATGAACCTGAAATCCTTCCTGCAACATCCCGATGCCCAGGCGGTAATTGTGTGCGATGTGGACCGGGAACGCTTGCTTGGGGCACAGGAACTTGTCAACAGGCACTATGCCCAGCAGCAATCCTCGGGCATGTATAAAGGATGCGATGCCACGCAGGATTGGCGCAATGTTATTGCGCGCGCCGATGTGGACGCCGTGGTGGTGTCCACGCCGGACCATTGGCATGTGTTGCCTTCGATTGCCGCGGCGCGCGCGGGGAAAGACGTGTTTTGCGAGAAGCCGTTGACACTTACCGTGCACGAGGGCCGGGTGCTCAGCGACACCATGCGCCAGTATGGGCGGATATTCCAGACGGCGAGCGAGAACCGCTCGAAAGGCAATTTCCTGCGGGCCGCGGAACGGGTCCGCAACGGGCGCATCGGGAAACTGCACACGATCCACACCCAGCTCCCCGTGGACCCCACCGCACGGAGCATGCAGAACAAACCCTTTACGGTGGAGCCGGTGCCGGAAGGATTTGATTATGAGATGTGGCAGGGGCCCGCGCCCGAGGCGCCGTATACGAAAGGCCGGTGCCACTATCATTTCCGGTGGATCTTCGATTACTCCGGCGGCAGCCTGACTGATTGGGGCGCCCATCTCAATGACATTGCCCAATGGGCCAACAATACTGAATATTCCGGCCCGATCAGTGTGGAAGGCGAAGGCATCTTCCCGAAAGAAGGCTTGTACAACACCGCCATCGCCTGGAAATTGACCTATGAATACGCCAGCGGCGTCACGTTAATCTGCACGGATGGCATGCCGAAAATACGGATGGAAGGCAGCGAGGGCTGGATCGAATGCACCTGGGACACCATCGAGGCCAGTTCACGCGAGATTCTGCATTCGGAGATTGGCCCGGAGGAAATACATTTACGGACGTGTCCCGATCACGAGCAGCGGGATTTCCTCAACTGCGTGAAGAGCCGCGCGCAGACTTACGCCCCCGCGGAGATTGGCCACCGCACCGTGACGATCAGCCACATTGGCAACATCGCCATGAAACTGGGCCGAAAATTGCGCTGGGACCCGGAGACGGAACGGTTTAAGAAAGATGACACCGCCAACCGTTTGTTGTCACGCGCCATGCGGGAACCCTGGCATTTATGACAAACATTTGCACAAGTAGTGGAAGAGCGAAGCTCCTGTTAAGCCGCAAGAACAAAAACGCCTCCTGTCATTGCGAGGAGTCCCCGACGAAGCAATCTCGCTTCCAAACCACTAAGCCCCTGTATCGTACCTACACGTCATTATTCAACCCTGTAGGAACGGCACACAGGGATATTCATGGCGGGCGTATAGTTGGCGCTATGGCGGGATTGCTTCGTCGGGGACTCCTCGCAATGACAAGTGGGGCTGTGTTTTGTACTCGTTCCCAAGTTGTACTTGGGAACGCACGTGTCAGAAAAGCGGTGCTTTGAAACCTACTATGCTTTTAAAAGGAACGTACCATGAGAACATCTTTGAATTCTTTGTGGGTGGCGGGTCTGCTTCTATTGTCCACCACCGCCATGGCGGCGGAAGTGTCTGCCATGTCCAATCCTTTTTTTGCCATGGACACCGGCACGAAGGACGAACACCACCAGACGCCGCAGGCGCAGGCCGCCATGCTGAAGGAACTCGGCTACGCGGGGTATGGTTTCACGGGATTTAAGGACATCCCGGCAATGCTCCAAGCCCTGGACGCCAATACTCTCAAAATGTTCACCACGTATGTCAGCGCCACTGTGGAACCGGAAGGGGGAACCCTCGAACCCGGTCTCGAAGAAGGCGTCGCCGCGCTCAAGGGCCGCGACACGATCCTGTGGATCACCATTAACAGCAAAGCGTTCAAGCCGTCCGCGCCCGAGGGCGATGCCATCGCGGTGAAACTGCTGCGCGATGTCGCGGATAAAATTCAACAGACCCATCTCCGGATCGCGTTGTATCCGCATACAAACTGTTGGCTGGAAAAGGTGGAAGACGCCGTGCGCGTGGCGAAACGGGTGGACCGGAAGAACGTGGGCGTGACCTTCAACTTGTGCCATTGGTTGAATGCGGGCAAGGGGCAAAATATGAACGGTCTTCTCGATCTGGCCAAGCCATATTTATTTGTTGTGACGATCAACGGCGCGGATACGGAAGGCGGCTGGGACCGGCTTATCCAACCCCTCGACAAAGGCTCTTTCGACATTCGCAGCTTCCTGCAAGGCCTGCGCCGCATCGAATATACCGGCCCCATCGGCCTGCAAGGCTACGGCATTAAAGGCGATGTGCACGAAAACCTGAAACGCTCCATCACCGCTTGGCGGGAACTCAGCAAAAGCCGCTAACGCCAACTATTTCACCACGGCGCTTTCCTCGAAGACCGCGTGGTTGATTTGGGTGCGCTCGTGGGACGTGAAGATGATGTGGATTTTGTTGTCGCGGGTTTGGATGGCGTAGGGGTAGGCGAAATCGTCCTTGCCTTCCATAATGTTCCGCTTGTGGGGATAGGTCTTGTCGTTGTCGGTGGAGATGGCCACGGTCAGCGGCGAGCGGTCGTTCATGCTGTCGTTATACACCAGCAACAGGTGGCCATTTTTCAGACGAAGGAAATCCGCGGCGGCGTTGGGATTGGGGAACGCGGTGTCCTTTCCTTCCGACCATGTTTTCCCTCCGTCGTGCGATTCCGCGCGTACGAGATAGCCGTCGGTGCGCGGTTCATACCCGCCCCCCCGGCGCATGTAGGCGATCAAGTAGTTCTCGTCAATTTGCGCCACGGCGGGCTGCAAACACCCCAGCCGCGCGGTGATGCGGTTCGTTTCCGTCCAGGCATTGGTCTTGGGATCGCAGCGCAGGAACAGCGATGTGGTGTCACCCCCCACCTGTTCCCGGTCGCATCCGGTTTCATGATAAATCGGCAGGAGGTAGTCGCCGTTCTTCAGCACAATCGGCTGCGAGCGGACCATCATGCCTTTTTCCAGCGCCAGCACAAAGGGATCGGACCAGGTTTTTGCGCCATCCTTGGAAATCTTGGCGTGGATGATGGAATCGGACCACGTTTCGCCGTAGCGCACCACATGAAACAGCCAGACCATGCCATCGGGCGCCTGCCACACCACGGGATTGCCGTCGGAATGAAACGGCGTATCCGCAATGGCCACGGGCTTCGACCAATGACTCGAACCTTTTTTCAGCCGCGCGCCATAGACCGCCGTGTCAGGGGCGTACTCGCCCGAACCACCGTAATACGCAAGGTAAAGGTCGCCGTTGGCCAGTTCGGTAATCGCCGCGGGATGTTTATACTGTCCGGGCAGTTCCGTGCCGAACACCTTGGTGATCGTAATATCCTCCGCGATTGCCATGCCGGCAGCCATGACAGCAAGTATTCCAAGTATTACTATGCGAAACATAACGGGCATCCTTTATTCATATTGTTGTTGCGTTTGTTGCTTAAGACGCAAAAAAGAGTAACAGCCCGTGCAGTACGATTACCAGTTATTCATGTCATAGTGCGTATTTGCGGGCCAACCAGACCCCGGTTCCAACCAGGCCCGCCAGGACCATTGCGGCCACCGCGAGCAACCACGGCTGGAGAAGATACTCCCGCCAGGACAGAATCAGGGTCATTTTCTGTGATTCCGTCGAGGCGGCAACATGATCCCCGGGCCCGTACTCGATCTTAAACTCTTTCGGGGACAAGGGAACGTTCACCTGCGCGGTGGCAAGGTCAAGATGGAATTCGCGGATGAGCGACGGTTCTTCGCGCGGCATCGCGTGTATCATGCCCACCATATAGTCCTGATCGGAAAGGCGTTTATTGTTGTATTCGTCTATGAGGCGACGCACCTCGGGATTGCCGGTCTTGTACATCGTGTGGCGAACGTCCACGGGAAACGGCACCCCGTCAACCTCCACGTAATTGGAAAACTCGAACCGCTCCGTCACCACGCCGAACGCGAACGGTTCCTCCGTCCAGAACGATTTCAGCTCGTCAGGAGACCCCATGCCGAACCGCTGCATGTAATCAATATGGGCGATTTGCCCATCGGGATAGAAATATACATCCATGGCTTCCGAATGGTCCAGATCATCGGCCCAGTGGGAGAATACGATGTCACCGTCCTGCTCCCGAAGATACGCGTTTCCGATGGACAGTGCCTGAGCGAGCGTGAAGTCCCCTCGGGGCTGGCTGAAGAACTCATGGGGCATGAGGAACATGTTCGGCGGCCATTTCCAGATGTTCCCGGCGTCAAGGATAACCACTCCTTTCCGCCTTTCCGCCAACTTCTCGTCGCGTTCCAACCGGTAGCCGTATATGCCCTTGTAGAACGTTTCCGTCATCTTTTCCCCGGGGGTTCCGTCCTCGTGCAGGCTCACCCGCTTCAAATAGATGCTCCCATCTTGATACCGGCATTCCATGGCGAGTTGTCTGTCCGCCACCCAGCCCTCCGGCGGATTCTTGGGCACAAAGTATGCCGTTTCTCTAAGGGTGTAGCACCCCTTGAAACTGTGAATTTGCTGGGACCAATTGACAATCCTCTGACGGTACTCATCCACACGGTCCCCCGCCGCATACGCGCCGGCAAGCACGGACACCATGCAAAAGAAGGCGGTTCCTGCGGTCTGGGGGTGCATATTCTGCCTCCGTTCTCTCTTCAATAGGGCATCTGATAAATACACCGGCCTTTACATCCCTCATTCGGAACAGGCGTGCATGAGTCGTCCCCATCCGGAGAGGGCAGCACATACTTCGATTTGCATTCAAGGCAATTCAGTTTGGCGCACGTACTGCTGCTGCATCCTGTCTTGCCATTTTTATCGAGACACTGCTGCGAATCCCCAATACTGAATGTGTCACCACTTGGGCAACCACACGGATTCTGATTGCAACTGGAAGGAACTTGTTCACCGGGCCGATATCCGCAGGGCGTTGACTCGCTGCAATGAGTACAATCCTCGGGGCAGCCGGACAAGAACAACGCCGCTCCAACGGCAACCGCAACAAATAGTACTTTACACCTCATACATTGCTCCCTTCAACGGTTGATACGTCAACAATCACCTTACCATTAGTGTGATACATTCTAGATCAATCAGATGTAGTTGTCAAGCAAAAAAATAGCGATCCTCGCCGGTCTGTCTGATGCAGCAATGCGACATGCTTTCCGCCAAGAACGCACCCAGGGTGACATGGCGGGATAAGTTCCGTTGAAAAACTATTGGGAGATGGTGGATAGTAATAGGGATAATCCGGTTTCGCCGAGTTGACCGTGCCCTGCGGCAATATAAGGATGTATACCCAACACTCCTTCATCTTTTTTGTGGCACGGTCAAGGCCGTCCCCGGTCTTGGCCGTGGATTCTTCCGCGAATCGTCTCCGCAGGCGGTGAAGGCTCTTGGGAACAAGCAGGAAATAGACCGTATAGACAGGATACATTTGATGAGCATATTTTCCGAATTGGTGGCAACGCTGAAAGACTTGGGGAGGCCCGTTTTCATTCAAACGCATAATTTCCCGGATCATGACGCGGTGGCGGCGGCGTACGGCCTGCAGCAGTTGCTGGGCGCGTATGAAATTGTGGCGCATATCGTGTATGAAGGGGACATTCAACGGGACTCTTTGCGCGAGATGATCCATGAATTGGGCATTTCCCTGATTGACAATGACGATATTCACATACACCCCGAAGACAAAATCATTGTGGTGGACGGGTGCAAGGGCAACAAGAACGTGCTCGAACTGCCGGGGGAGGAGATCGCGGTGATCGATCATCACGAGGTGGAGTGTCCGGACGATGTGCCGCTCTGCGACCTGCGCTCCGGCTACGGGTCGTGTTCGTCCATCGTGTATTCCTATTATGCCGAAGCGGGCCTCGCTCTGCCGCGCCCTGTGGCGACCGCGTTGATGATTGGCATCTGCATGGACACTTCGCTGCTTACGCGGAAGGTGCATGAGGCGGACATCCGGGCCTATGTGGAGCTTTTCCCGCACGCGGACGTGCCTCTGCAAAACCGGATTTTGCGCAATTACATACAGACCCAGGACTTGGATTTTTTCCGGCACGCCCTCGAGCATGTCGTGATTGACACAGAGGAAAGAATGGCGTTTTGTTATTTCCCGGACGGCTGCAACCAGAATCTGCTGGGGGTATTGGGCGACTTTTTCCTCTCCTTGCGCGAGATCAGTTTTGTGGCGTTATGCGCGAAAAATGGCGGGGTGATCAACTTGTCCGTGCGCAATGAACTGCCGCACCTGAGCGCCTCGGCGGTTATTCAGGATGTATTGAAGGGCATGGGGTTCGGCGGCGGGCATGCGGACATGGCGGGCGGGATCATCAAGGATTTGCGCCTGTTCGTTCCCGAGAAAATGCGGAACAAGTTCCTGGCGCATGTCCGGGCCGCTCAACCGGCATGAGGCCGCGTGGTGTTCCTCTAGATTCCGCGCTTATTCGCCAACGTGCGCAGATCGGTATAGTCGACGAGTTCGGAGAAATCGCATAGGGTGCACATGGCCGTGCTGGTGACCGCGATGCCGGATTCGACGACGGCGGCGACGGGGTTGAGCCCTCCGCAAACAATGAGGCCGGTGCGGCCCTGGGCGACGGGGATGTCCAGCAAGGGTTGATTGGGGGTGCCAATGGCCAGCAGGCCGCCAAGCCCCGCCTGTTCGCTTTGCCGGGCCAGCCGGCGCACATCGTCGAGCGCCACGGAGGGCACTTCGCGGAAGCTGGCGCCAATGATGCCATAGCCGTTCCGGGCCGTATTCACGACGCTGGTCATATGGCCCCGAATGAAGATTTCCAGCGGATCGAGCGAAGAGCCGTCATAGGTGATGATTTGGGTGAACCGGCGGGGCTGGTTGTTTTCAAGTTGCACCAGGCCGCCGAAACGTGAGGTGGTGGCGATTTTGGCGCGCAGGAAGATGCCGTTGATGCTCACGCTGCACACCGTGCCCACGGCCACGCATCCTTTGGGCACGCGAAAGGTGCCCAACTGATCGTCCGGCCCGCCAAAGGCCACGAGGCGGCCCATGCTGAGCCCGGCGTCGTACGCTTCCACGAGGGCGCGCATGGCGAACCGCCATTCGCGGGGATTGAACGTGGAGACATTGATAATCACCTTGCCTTTGCGGGACGGGAGGTCGAAATCCATTTGATACGCCAGCATGTCCACCCGGGCCGCGACAAAGCCCACCTTGTCCACCACGAGGGCACTGTCCAGTTCCTGAAGCCCGTGGGGGGTGAGCCTGCGGCCGCGGCGCCCAAGGTTTTCGGTCCAGTCGAGGGCGTCGGCCTGCGCGAGATAATTGCGGATGGTGCGTTCGCCAAGGTCAATGCCGGAGGCCAGGAGCGCCTCCGCGATGCGCTGGCTGCCCAGGGGTTTGGGCGCGGCTTGCAGAACCCGTAAAATGGCCATCATTTTGCGCCGGGTCTTGATATCCAAAATGTCATCCTCCTTTCCGTCCCGCGGCACGCGCCGCAGGCATGCCGTGCGGGAAGCGTTACGGTATGGCGAAAGATTATCACGCCGCGCGTCTTTTTTTCAAGAACCGGCAAAATTGCCGGTTCTTGAACCTGGCCGTCCGGGCACGGCGGATGTTTCAGCCTGGAGGCGGTGTTGAAAACAAGCGCTTTGAAGGGATAAACGATTTGAAACGAGAGTTGACATGGGCGGCGCAAAGGCGGTACACTGTACGGAACCGGCTGGTATATGCCGCTTATGTGCTATCCGGCGGGGTTAGCACAAAGTTACCCTTATTCTGGCGCCAACACGCCCAACTGGAGGAAATTCATCGTGTCGTATGTAACAGACGTATTGGAAATCGTAGCCCGGCGGAATCCCAACGAACCGGAGTTTCATCAGGCCGTTCGCGAAGTGCTGGAATCCCTGATTCCGGTGCTGGAGCGTCATCCGGAATATCAGGCCAACCGCATTCTCGAGCGTTTGGTGGAACCCGAGCGCGTGATTATGTTCCGGGTTCCCTGGCAGGATGACAAGGGCGCCATTCATGTGAACCGGGGGTTCCGCATTCAATTCAACAGCGCCATCGGGCCGTACAAGGGCGGGCTGCGTTTTCACCCGACGGTGTATATCGGCATTTTGAAGTTCCTGGCCTTTGAACAGGTGTTCAAGAACTCGCTGACGACGCTCCCAATGGGCGGCGGCAAGGGCGGTTCGGATTTTGATCCCAAGGGCAAGACGGACTCCGAAGTGATGCGGTTCTGCCAAGCGTTCATGAACGAGTTGTTCCGCCACATCGGGCCGGACACGGATGTTCCGGCGGGCGACATTGGCGTGGGCGGGCGCGAAGTGGGCTTCCTCTTCGGCCAATACAAGAAATTGAGAAACGAATTCACCGGCGTGCTGACGGGCAAGGGCTTGAACTGGGGCGGTTCGCTGATTCGTCCCGAAGCCACGGGCTATGGCGCGGTGTATTTCGCCGAGAACATGCTGGCCACGCGCAAAGACAGCATCAGCGGCAAGGTGTGCACGGTGTCCGGTTCGGGCAATGTGGCGCAGTATACCGTCGAGAAACTGAATCAACTGGGCGCGAAAGCGGTCAGCTTGTCCGATTCCTCCGGCACGGTGTACGACCCCGCGGGCATTGACGCGGAGAAACTGGCGTTTGTGATGGAGTTGAAAAACGTTCGCCGCGGCCGCATCAAGGAGTACGCGGACAAATTCAAGGGCGTGGAATTCCGCGCGGGAAAACGTCCCTGGGACATCAAGTGCGACTGTGCGTTTCCGAGCGCCACGCAGAATGAAATAGGCCCGGAAGACGCCGCGAAACTGGTCGAGAACGGCTGTTTTGTGGTCAGCGAAGGCGCGAATATGCCGAGCGAACCGGGCGCGGTGGATATCTTCCTGGAAAATAGCGTGCTGTATGGGCCGGGCAAGGCGGCCAATGCCGGCGGCGTGGCCGTCTCCGGGCTGGAAATGGCCCAGAACGCGCAACACACCATGTGGACGCGCGAAGAGGTGGACCAACGCCTGCGCGACATCATGAAGGCGATTCATACGCAGGCGTGGGAAGCCGCCGAAGAATATGGCCGGCCCGGCAACTACGTGGTGGGCGCGAACACGGCCGGTTTCGTGAAAGTGGCGGATGCCATGCTGGACCAGGGATTGGTCTGAGCCTGGGAGTAACAAGATAATTTTGACGGGCCTGGCTGCAACGCCGGGTCCGTCTTTTTTCCACAGGCGGAAATCGCCTCTCGAAGCCCCGTATAATAACCGTGTAAAAATGGAGCATGCCCATGCCCTTGAATCCCGACCTCAGTTCCGGCTTGCCTGAACTGGACCAATTGCTGCGCGGCCTGCAATCCGGCGACAACATCGTCTGGCAGGTTGAGCGCATCGAAGACTACCAGGCCTTTGTCACGCCCTTTTGCCTCAATGCGGTGGCGCGGGGACGGAAACTGATCTATTTCCGCTTCGCCCGTCACGGGGAACTCTTGCCGGAAGACATGGACGCCGAACGCATTGAATTGGACCCGCAGGAAGGCTTTGAACCCTTTTTGGACCGCATTCACGGGACCATCGAGCGCGCCGGGCGGGGCGCGTTCTATGTGTTCGATTGCCTGTCGGACCTGGCCGCCGACTGGTTCAGCGATCAGATGCTGGGCAATTTCTTCAAACTCACCTGTCCGTATCTGTACGACCTGGAGACGGTCACCTATTTCGGCCTGCTGCGCAATTACCATTCCTCGCACGCCACCACGCCCATCCGCAACACCACCCAATTGCTGCTGGACGTGTACGGCTACGAGGGGCGCATCTATCTCCGCCCCCTTAAAGTGGTGCAGCGGTATTCGCCCACCATGCACATGCTGCACAGTTGGGAAGAAGGCGAATTCCGGCCCGTCCGGGAAAGCCATGTCATCGCGCAAGTACTGACCTCCACGCCCCACTCCGCGCTCGAGTCCGCCATCTACCGCCTCGACGTCTGGAACCGCGCCTTTCTGCAAGCGGAAGAAACCATGGGCAATTCCGCCATCGCCTGCAACCTCGAGGCCCATCCCGAAGACATGTTCCGCCGGCTGCTCCGCATGGTGGTGTCCCGCGATGAACGGGTGCTCGCGCTCGCGGAGCAATACTTTGATATCAACGGTGTGCTCGAGATCGGAAAGCGCACCATTGGCACCGGCCTGATCGGCGGCAAGGCCGTGGGCATGCTGCTCGCGCGCGCCATCCTTCACAAAAGTGATCCTCGATGGGACAGCCTGCTCGAAATGCACGACTCGTTTTTCATCGCGTCGGACGTTTTCTACACCTATCTCGTGCTGAACGGCTGCTGGTGGACCTGGAAAAACCAGAAGAACCCCGATACGTTCCTGCGCGGCGCGGAACAGGCCCGGCAGCGCATTCTCACCGGTTCCTTCCCGCGCGAAATTGAAGAACAGTTCGAGGACATGCTGGATTATTTCGGGCGCTCCCCCATCATCGTGCGGTCCAGCAGCCTGCTGGAAGACAATTTCGGAAACTCGTTCGCGGGGAAATACGCCAGCGTGTTCTGCCCCAATCAAGGTTCGCGCGTGCAGAACATGGAAGACTTCCTGGCGGCGGTCCGCGCCATCTATGCCAGCACCATGAGCGAAGAGGCGCTGGCCTACCGCGCCCGCCACAACCTCCTCGACCGGGAGGAACTCATGGCGCTGCTGGTGCAGCGGGTGTCGGGGTCCATGCACAACGATCTGTTCTATCCTCAGATCGCGGGAGTCGGTTTTTCGTTCAATCCCTACGTCTGGAGCGAGTATATTGATCCGAAGGCCGGCATGCTGCGGGTGGTGTTCGGGCTGGGCACGCGGGCCGTGGACCGGTCCGATGACGACTACACGCGCATCGTGGCGCTGAACGCGCCGGAACGCCGTCCGGAAAACAGGGCGGAAGGCGGCGGAAGGCTGGCGCAGCAAAAGGTGGACGTGCTGGACCTGGAAAACAACCAGTTGGTCACGGCGGACTGCCAGGACGTCTTCGCGCGCAGTCCCGGTCTTCCCATGGAGCTTTTTGCCACGCGCGATCCGGAATTGGCGCGGCGGGCGCGTGAACGCGGCCTGCGCACGCCGCCCCCGCCGCAACTCACCTTTGACAAGCTTCTGTCCCAAACCGCGTTTGTCGAGGATATGCGCGCCATGCTCCGCGGCATCGAGGACGCCTATGCCTACCCCGTGGATGTGGAGTTTACCGCCAATTTTTCCGGTGCGGATTCGTACAAGGTCAACCTGGTGCAGTGCCGTCCGCTGCAAGTGAAAAGCGAAACGCTCGTGGAAGAAATCCCGGACGGCCTTCTCCGGGAAAACATCCTGCTGTCCACCACCGGGCCGGTGATTGGGCGGAGCCGCATTGATTTCGTCAACCGTATTCTCTATGTCAATCCTTCGGTCTACGGGCAATTGCCCATTCGGGACCGGTACGCCATTGCGCGGCTCATTGGAAAACTGACCCATCTCGAATCACCTTCGGCGCCGGGCTGCCTCCTCTTGCTGGGCCCCGGACGCTGGGGCACCACCACGCCCTCCCTTGGCGTGCCCGTCTCCTTCGCGGAGATTAACACGGTCAGCGTGGTGTGTGAAATTGTCGCCATGCGCGAAGACCTTGTGCCCGACGTCTCCCTCGGCACCCATTTCTTCAGCGAACTCGTCGAAATGGACATGGTCTATCTTGCCTTGTTCCCCACGCAGGAAGACCATTGGCTGAACCGGGAATTGCTTGAAAGCGCACCCAACAAGGCTCCCCTGCTGCTTCCCGAAGCCGCCTCGTTCAGCCATGTCGTTTCCCTGATTGATGTGCAGGAACTCCCTGGCGGCGGCCCGGCAAACTTCCATGCCGACAGCATCAAGCAACGCGCGTTGTGCTATATTGACCGTGGAAAGGAAACCTGAGCCATGGGCGTATTCACGGACCAAGTCATTATTGTCACAGGCGCTTCCGAAGGCATAGGCCGGGCCTTGTGCCTGGCGCTGGCGGCGCAACGGCCCAAACTGGTGTTGGCCGCGCGGAACCGGGAACGGCTGGAAACGCTGAAAGAGGAAATTGAACAACAGGGCGCGAAAGGGCTGGTGGCCCCGTTGGACGTGACCGATGAATCGGCGTGCAAGGCCCTGATCGAGCAAACCATCGCCACTTTCGGACGCTTGGATGTACTGGTGAATAATGCGGGCGGCACCATGTGGGCGCGGCTCGAAGAAATTCAGGATACCTCCATTTTCGAACGGCTCATGCGGCTAAACTACCTCGGCAGCGTCTATTGCACCTACTATGCGTTGCCTTATCTCAAGAAAACCCAAGGGCGCATCGCGGGCATTGCCAGCGTGGCCGGACTGAGCGGGGTACCCACCCGTTCCGGCTATGCCGCCAGCAAGCACGCCATGTTCGGCTTCTTCGATTCCCTGCGCATTGAATTGCAGAACACAGGAGTGAGCGTGACCATGGTGGCGCCGGATTTTGTGCTTTCCGAAGTGCACCGGCGGGCGCTGGATGGCGAGGGCAAGCCATTGGGCGTGAGCCCCATGCAGGAAAGCAAAATCATGACCTCGGAACAATGCGCCGCGCTGATAGTCCGGGCGCTGGAACGGCGGCAGCGCCTGCTGGTAACCTCGCTCCGGGGCAAGCTGGGCCGGTGGCTGAAACTGATTGCGCCGTCCCTGATGGACCGCATGGCGGCCAAGGCCATCGCGGCGCGGAAATAACCTTGTCCGGATTTTACGGCAACACGCCGCCGGGGAGAACAGGAGACTATTCTTATGCTGAAACACGCGGGCGTGCTGGTTCTCTGTTGGTTGGCCGGCGGCGCTTCCATCGCGCAATCCCAGGAAGGAGAACCCAACCCCATGGCTTCTTCGGCGGCTCCGAGAATCGTGCATATCATCAATTTCATCCGGGGCGTCGAGCCGCGCACCGAGGTTGATTTGTTGCTGCCGGTGGTGAAGCAACTGGAGTTGGTGAAGCAACATGGATTGCCCGCCACCTTCTTAATCCAATACGACGCAATGGAGCAGGAGCGGTTTTCATCGTTGTTGAAAGCGCAATTGCCGCCGAATGGCGAACTGGGCGGATGGTTTGAGGTGGTGCAGCCGATGGTGGAGGCGGCGGGGTTGAAATGGCGGGGGCGGTATCCCTGGGATTGGCATGTCAACGTGGGATTCCCGGTGGGATATGCGCCGGCGGAACGTGAAAAGCTGGTGGATGTGTTCATGGAGAAATTCAAGGCCACCTTCGGCTATTTGCCGAAATCCGTGGGATCGTGGCTTCTGGACGCGCACACGCTGGGCTATATGGCGGACCGGTATGGCGTGATCGCGTCGTGTAATTGCAAGGATCAAATCGGCACGGACGGCTACACCTTGTGGGGCGGGTATTGGAATCAGGCGTATTATCCCAGCCGTAAGAACGCCTATATGCCCGCGCAGCACGCGAAGGAGCAGATTCCCGTGCCCGTATTCCGCATGCTGGGGAGTGATCCTATTTATCAATACGATGCGGGTTTTGGAGAAGCGGCGCAGAGTGTGGTCACCTTGGAGCCCGCGTATAAAGAAGGCGGGGGCAATCCGGCCTGGGTGCGCTGGTTTTTCCGGACCCTGACGGATGCGCCCTGCCTGACGTTCGGCTACGCGCAGGTGGGCCAGGAAAATTCCTTCGGATGGCCTGTTATGGGCGAAGGATTGACCGATCAGATGGGGTTGCTGGAGGAATTGTCCAAGCAGGGCAAGGTGCGCGTGGAGACCCTGGCCGCGTCGGGGGAATGGTTTCGGAAAACCTTTGCCACGACTCCGGAAACCTGCGTGACGGCCCTGGAGGATTGGAAGAACGAAGGGCGGGCCTCGGTGTGGTATAACAGCCGTTATTACCGCGCAAACGTTTTTTGGGACAAAGACGGCCTGTGCATCCGCGATATCCACCTTTTTGACGAGCGCTATCCGGAACGTTATCTGACCGAGGTGGAGACTTCGTCTTCGTGCGTGTATGACACCTTGCCGGTGGTGGACGGCTTTTGCTGGAGTACGCGGGAACATCGAGCCGGTTTGACGCCGGTGGCCATAACCGAAGGCAAAACCATCCAATTGAGCGGACGTGCGCCGGTGGTGGAGGAGGTGTGGGGCAACAAACTGCGCGTGCGATGGCCGTTGCTGGATATCGGCGAACTAGAAGCCGTGTTTCAGAAGGACACCATCCTGTTCACCATCACCAAAGTGCCCGGGGAGTTGCACTGGGGACTGCAACTTGCCTGGAGCCCGGAGAAAAGGGTCCCGGTAATCGAAACCCGCCCCCAGGAAATTGTGTATACGTACAATGGATTTGTTTATTCGCTGGCCGTTCCGCTGGGCGCGGTGATCCGTGTTCCGGGCGCGTCCGAAATCACCATCCATCCGCAGGACGGGAAAATCCGTTTGTTGTTGCGGAACCCCCACTGATTATTTGGCCTTGTCGAGTACATCGCTGATGCGGACCGGCGCGCCGCCCTGGCGCTTGCTCTCATCGGCCGCTTCCATGAAAGCGAACATGTCAATGGTTTCCTCGGCGGAGACAGGGGCCACGCCAGTCTGGAAGAACTTGATGATCTCGGCGACCAGGGGAGCGTAATCGCCGCTGTTTTCCTGTTCAACCACCGATTTTTCCCCGAAAATAATTACTTTGTGCGGAGTGCCACTGGTGCGGATGCCATACAGAACGCCAACGCGCCCGCCTTTCCAGGTGCCGGTGACAACGTCAGTATCGGGTGTGGTGGTGCGGACAACCGATTCACAGCCGGCCCCCATTACGGTAAAGAGGGCTTCGGTGGCATGCACGCCGTACCAAAAGAGATCGGGGTGATGCGGTTCAAGGGAGCATGGCCCGATAGAGATACAACTCTTTACATCGCCAAAATCTTGCTTCAGGAGATCCGTGAGTGACTTGTAATACCGGTAGGAGGAAGAACTGAAACAAGGCACCTTGGCTTCTTTGGCCAGCCGGAAAATTTCGATGGCATCACGCAGGGAGCCCGCGACAGGTTTGTCAATGAAGACGGGTTTCCCCGCTTTGAAGACAGGCTTTACTTGTTCCAGATGCGGGCGGCCATCCACGCTTTCCAGCAGCACGGCATCCACGTTTTTACACATTTCCTCGATGGTGTCGTAAATTTTGACGCCGTATTTCTCCTGGAGTTCCTTGGTGTACCCCTCGACGCGCGTGTAACTCGATTCCAGATCATTGCTGCCGCCCTTGAAGGCCGCCACCACTTTCCCGCCCGGGATATGTGCTTTGTTATTGGCATCGTTCAGCAAGCCGGTGAAAGCGATCACGTGCGAGGTGTCCAGACCGATGATTCCGATGCGGAGGTCTTCGGCGTGGGCCGTGGCGCTGAACACGCCGGACACGAGGAACAGCACGATGGTTAAATATACGCTCTTGTTCATGATTCTATCTCCCGTTTGCATTGGTGAATGTGCATTTTTGCAGATTTTCGCGCTAAAAACAAACGATGGTGCAATTGATTGAAGATGCCGCAATAATGGATGATAAAAGGGGGTTGGGGAAAAATACGAGGATACGGGTTTGACGGCGGGATGACAAAAGGATGACGGAATGACTTCGGAACAATGGGAAATATTGCTTGCGGTGATTGAGGGCGAGACCATAACACCGCTTCCAACCGGATTCATCATTGACAGCCCGTGGCTGCCGAACTGGGCGGGCATGTCCCTTCTCGATTATTACACACAGGAAGGGCGGTGGCTGGAGGCGAACCTCAAAGCGCAGACGCGTTTTCCGGAAGTCCTCTTTTTACCGGGATTCTGGGCGGAATACGGAATGTGCACGGAACCCTCCGCGTTCGGCGCCAAGTGTCTCTGGCACGAGAATGAATTCCCGTTTGCGGAACGGGTTTTGAACAGCCTGGACCAGGTGAACGCGCTTGTGCGTCCGAACCCGCGCACGGACGGGCTGGCCCCGTTTGTGTTGAAACGGTTGCAGCATGCGGAGCCCGCGATTCGGGATGCCGGGCACGCGATTCGTTTCGCCGTGGCGCGGGGGCCGCTGAATATTGCCGGGTTCCTGGCGGGGAACACGGAACTGTTGATGGGTATGAAAATGCAGCCGGATGAAGTGCATGCGCTGCTGGAGACCATTACGTCGTTTCTGGTGGAGTGGCTGCAGGTGCAGGCGCGGGCCTTCCCGTCGATTCAGGCGGTCTTGATTCTGGATGATCTGGCGGGCTTTTGCGGCAAGGACGACTTCGTCGAGTTCGCCGGGCCGTATTTGAAACGGGTATTTCAGGCCATCGATGGGCGGGTGCGGTTTTTTCACAACGATGCACACGGATTGGTATGCGCCCCATTCCTGGCGGGCATCGGAGTGAATCTCTTCAATTTCAGTTACGAGCACCCCTTGAATGAAATGCGCGCACTGGTTGGCGAGCAGGTGACGCTCTTGGGCAACTTGCCGCCGCGCGATGTGCTCGCCCAGGGCACTCCGGACGAGGTGTTCGCGGGGGTTCGCGCGTTGCTTGCCCCCGTGGAAGACCCCCGCCGCCTGATTGTGTCGTGCGGGGGCGGGATGCCGCCCGGGGTGCCCACGGAGAATATCGAAGCGTTTATTGCGGCGGCGCGATGAATCCGAGATGCCGCCCCATCCAATACGGCAACAGCCAGAAGGTGGGCGCCCATTCGGTTTTTCCATGTCCGCCCTGAAGGGCCTGCCAGGGATTTTTGTCCCAGCGGATAACGCCGCGTTCACTGGGGGGTAATAAGCGATTGGTTTGCAGGTCTTCAAAAATTGGGGCACGCTGTATTTGGAGGTCTTCTCGTTTGGAGTTGTCCATGGTCCAGTCAACAAGATCAAGTGGCGTATCGCGCAGCATGAAAAGCGTATCCGCCAACTGGGGGTCCTGGCCGGTGAGCAGCGCATATATCATGTTGGCGAAGGCGTTTTGCTCCTTGCGCGCCTCGGCATACCAATGTTCCAGGCTTTCCCGGTAGAGCGCGCGGAGTTCCGGGTCCGTTTCATACAGCAAAAGGCCTGGATAAGCCAAGGCGAGCAGCTCATCGTCAATGTGGGTGCGCCAAGAGAGTTCATAGGTTTTCGCATGGCGCACGTTTTCCTTATAGCCGTGTTCATTCAGGAGTTTGAGATATTCGCGCTGGTATTTGTCATCCCCCGTGATGTGCCAGGTGGTTTTCAGGTATGACAGTATTTCCACGGAATTGACGCCCCGCTCGGCGCGCCAGTCGGGATCGTTATTGAGATGTTCCGGATCCCAGATGCCCCAGCGGGTGGGCGCGCCGTCCACGTCCACCAGGGTAAATCCATGATCAATGATGTGGTCCATGATGCGCCGCACGAGATCCCGCACGGATTCCTTTTGTGGTTCCTCCGCGGCCAGGTCGTAATAGAGACCGTATCCGAAAAAATGCCCGGTCATTTCATCGCTGCTGGTGTCCCCCTTCCACCGCCACAGGCCATTGTGATGCCACCGCTTTTCCACGGGTTTGTTCCGGGGCTCGATCACCCGCCGCTCCGCTTTTTCCTGTTCCGTATATGTTTCATTGGGGTCCATCATGCGATTCCAGGTGATGGGAATGACCGTGCGCGCGACGAATCCGGGGGTCTCCGTCACGGTCTGCAAAAAGCGTAGGGCCTCATAGGCCTTGTGTGCATTTTCCCGCGCACCGGGGTCTTGGGTGGCGGCGTACCGGAACGATTCCGCCATGAGATACATGGCGGTGTATTGCCCGTCATTATCATCGTCCAGCGGTTCCCACTCGGACACGTCGCCCGGTTTCGGCAGGACACATTTTTCCACGAGCCACGGTTTGCGCACATGGCGTTTCATGCAAACCTCCTGGAAATACACGGATTTTTCCGCGAGGGTCATGGCGCGCCGCCGAATCGCGCTCACGCCCTTCGCCGTGGCGATCCAGGCCGTGCCCTCCGTGTCAAACGCAATGTCGCGGACCTTGTCGCTTAACAACCACCGGCGGCCGTGCCGTAATGACCAGGATGCCCCGTCAAAACGCGCCACGCCATGCTCTGTGCCCACCCACATGCGCTTATCCGGTCCTTGAACCACAGACTTCGCATATACCGACGGCAATCCTTCCTTCGGCGTGAACTGTCCCGCGCGCGCGCCATCTTCAAATATCGTGATGCCCCCAAAGCCTGCTGCCCACACCGTGTCTTCCGGTGATTTCGCCAGACCATACACGTCCGCCGAAAGAATTTCCCCGCCGATCTGATGCAGCGTGGTGCCCGCGCTGTGTTGATGGGTCAACCCCACGCCCGTGGCAATCCACAACCCGCCCTGACCATCGTCCATGACTGCGCGGATGCTGCGCGCGCAGGGCAGTTCGTGAAACTCGATAAGATCACCTTTGACGTACCACCACCCCTCCGGTCCGAAGGCCGCTATGCCGTCTTTATACACACACAGCGCGGCCAAGGGGGCACGGATGATATCGGTTTTTTCGAATCCCCCGGCGCCGCCGTGATAGAGGCCATCCCATGCGGCGATCCAAACCGTGCCCGCTTCATCGCACAGCAGATCGAACACCGGGCCTTCCGAAACGCCTTTACCCGGCCCGTGCCATTGGTGTTCGGCGGCCTCAAGCCGGAAAACGCCGGTCTTTGTGCCCGCCCACACTTGGCCGCTCTTGTCGGCCAGCACGGTCCGGACATCATTGGCGTCATCCTTATCGTCACGGCGGACGGGATACGCCTCGTGGTATTCCTGCACGAAAGAGATGTCCATGGTGGCGTCTGGAGCAGTCAGGGTGGAAGACAACAAAAGGCATAGGGCGGTCAGCATGCTGAATCTCCTTTCACGGAAATCGTTTTCAATTCCGCCCCCTCCCTGCTTCGTTCACTTTCCCGGCTGATAGAGTTGGTCAAACGTTCCACCGTCGTCAAAATGAATTTTCTGGGCCGCGGCCCATCCGCCGAAATCGGCGTCGATGGTGCACATCTTCACTTTGACAAAACGGTCCGCATATTTGGCGGCTATCGCCGGTGAAGAGGGGCGGTAAAAGAAACGCGCGGCCAATTCCTGCCCGGTATCCGAATAAAGAAAGTCGAGATAGGCCTTGGCCAGGGCCTGCGTCTTGTGTTTTTCCGTTATTTTTCCCACCAGCGCCACGGGTGGCTCCGCAAGAATGCTGAAAGAGGGAACCACCATCTCCATCTGGCTGCCCGCCATTTTCTCGATGGCCAGAAACGCCTCATTTTCCCAGGTCAGCAGGACGTCACCAATGCCGCGCTGCACAAACGTGGTGGTGGCCCCGCGCGCGCCCGAATCGAGCACGGGAACGTTTTTATACAAGGCCGCCATGAAGTCCCGGACTTTTTGTTCGTCACCGGCGAATTTTTCCTTTGCATAGGCCCAGGCCGCCAGATAAATCCAGCGCGCGCCGCCGGAGGTTTTGGGGTTGGCGGTGATTGCCGCCATGCCGGGCTTCACCAGATCATCCCAGTCCTTGATACCCTTGGGATTGCCCTTCCGCACCAGAAAAACAATCGTGGACGTATACGGGCAACTGTTGTTCGGGAGGCGCTTCTGCCAATCCGCGGGCAGCCACTGCGTCTTCTTCGCGATGGCGTCTATGTCATAGGCGAGCGCGAGGGTTACCACATCCGCTTCGAGGCCGTCAATGACCGACCGCGCCTGCTTTCCCGAACCGCCGTGCGATTGGTTGATCACAACGGTCTCCCCGGTTTTCGCTTTCCAGTCCGCAATAAAGGCCGTGTTGAAGTCTTCGTAAAATTCGCGGGTGGGATCATAGGAAACGTTTAGGATTTCCGCCGCCATGGCGGGGCCGGCACAGCATCCCATGAGTATCGGCACCAACAAAATCGTCCGCATCATGTGCACAGGGTGCATGGAAACACTCCTTTGGTGGAAACTTCGTTCGCCGGCCATCATAAAACATATTGATGGGGCGAGGAAAGTTGCTGGCACAGACGGGGCTTGCGTCATACACGAAGAGGGGGGTAAAAATCTCTCTTTTTTTGCGGGTGCCGGGAATGGGAAGCGCCCGCCGAGGAACTGGGTGAACTGGAACGAAAACACCCCGCCGCCGCGGTTTTCCCGTTTGTTGTACCGGGGCGCGGAACACGGTAATATCTAGGCGGGTGAAAAAAAGGAGCACCGGACCATGGCCAAGACGATGGAACAGTTGATGCAGGGCGCGTTGGATCAGCGGGCCTCCGATATTCATCTGAAGGTGGGGAATCCCCCGATGTACCGGATCGATGGCGCGCTGGTGCGTCTCGAGGACGATGTGCTGACAGAAGAATCCATGCAGACGCTGCTGGAGGCCATCGCGGCGCCGGCGGACATCGCAAAATTCCAGAAGGTCATGGAACTGGATATTTCCTACATGTACGAGGGGATTGCGCGGTTTCGCGTGAATGTCTGCCGCGACGACGGCAATACGCGGGTGGTGATGCGGCTGATCCCGCTGAAGATCAAAACGATTGAAGACCTTGGATTGCCCGTGGTGATGAAAAAACTGTGTGCGTTGAAAAACGGCCTGGTGCTGTTCACGGGGCCCACGGGGAGCGGCAAGTCCACCTCGTTGGCGGCGATGATCAATGAGATTAACGTGACGCGCCCCGATCATATCGTTACGATTGAAGACCCGCTGGAATTCGTGCACCAGGACAAACTGGGGATTGTCACCCAGCGCGAAATCGGGCATGACACGCTTTCGTTCGCCAATGCACTGCGCGCCGCGCTGCGGCAGGACCCGGACATCATTCTGATCGGCGAAATGCGCGACGCGGAAACGGTGCGGACGGCGCTCGCCTCAGCGGAAACCGGCCACTTGGTGTTCAGCACGCTGCACACGGTGGACGCGGTGGAAACGTTGAACCGCGTGCTGGAGTTTTTCGAGCCGCATCAACAGTTGCAGATACGGAAGCAAGTGGCGAGCGTGCTGCGCGGGATCATTTCGCAACGCATTGTTCCGCTGGCGTCCGGCGTGGGCCGCACCGTGGCGGCGGAAATTCTAATCGGAACACGGACGGTGCGTGATTTCATCGATCAGGGCAAGGCGTTCAAGGACATCGTGGCCTTGATCGAGGAGGGGAAGGATCAGTGGGGCATGCAGACCTTTGATCAGGCGCTCTTTGATCTGTGGCAGGCGAAAACCATCACGGCGGAGACCGCGTTGCTTTTCGCGAGCAGCGCGAAGGACCTGAAATTGAGGATGCAGGGACTGAGTGTCCGGTAAATGCGGCAAGACAAGGTTGGCCACCCGCCATGTTGTTTACTGGGATAATTATCAGTATGGCGCTGCTGAGCGCCCCGGAGAACCTGCTGGGCAATCCGGGGTTTGAGGCACTGTTGGTGGATGCGCCCGCGCGCTGGGAGTCTTTTGTGGCCCCGCAGGAAGGCGCTTTCGCGCGGCTGGACAACCACGCGTTCACCGGCGCGTATTCGGTGATGCTGCACACGCCCCGGCCCTATGCTAAAGAACCCTGCAACAATTGGAGCCAGAATGTCATCGGCGAGTTCGGGGAGAAAAAACTGGCGCTGAGCGGTTACCTCAAAACCAAGGATGTCACCGAGGCCGCGGTCTGGGTGCAGTGCTGGAGGAAAGCGCCTTGGGGCGTGCTGCACGTGGCGAACAGCAACCGGGACATGCCGGTCTATGGCACGCGGGACTGGACACGCGTGGACATGACGTTTGATGTGCCGAAAGGAACGGATTTTTTAACCGTGCGGTGCGTTATCAAAGGCACGGGGACGGCATGGTTTGATGATTTGAGTTTGATCGAAACGGGTGAGGCGAAAGCCTCTCCCCCGCCGGAGGCCATGCCGCCGATGGGCGGCCCAGCCTCGTCAGCCGGCAACACCCCGTCTGCGCCTTCATCCACCCCGGTCTCCCCGGCGGATCAAGGTAAGTTGATGGCGGTGGAGGATGAAGTGACGCGGTTGCGCAAGGCCAATGTGGCGCTGGCGGAAGCGCTGGACCGCATCCAGGCGTCCAATCAGCACCTGATGCAGGAATTGACCTCCATGCGCAGGCAACTGAAGCACTTGCAGGAAACGGCCGGCGGCGGCTCCGCTCCGGCGGCCGCGCCGTCCGCCGCACCGCCATCCCCCAAAGAAGCCACCGCGCCTCCCCTGGTGCCGCATGGCGCGGATTGGAGGAACCTTATCGAATGCAAATGAACTTGATGATCGCCATTTCCGTGTTGGCGGGAGGTATTACGGCGGGGGCGGTGTGGCTAATCTGGGAGTTGGCGCATACCCTTCGTCACCGGAAGAATACGGGAATTGCAAAAGAGGCGGATGACACCGGACTCTTGGCCACGGCCAAAGAACCGGAACAGCGTCCGAAGTAAAACCGTTCTTCCCGGGACGGCGGCTTTGTTGTAGGCGCCAACCGAAAAGCCGGAAACGGTGTTGTGTTCCGTTTCCGGCTTCCGCACAAACCCCACGCGATAAGTATGAGTCCTGCAGCTTCACTACGCGCCGTGTTTCCACGGCACAGGGGGTTCAAGTTATATGCCCGATGCCGGCATCCATGAAACAATATACATTCTTCACGGCATCATGACAAGAGACAGTATAGCACATTCATGCCGGCATGTATATGGGTTTTCCGGCGCCGCCGTAATCAGGGGGGAACGGCTATTTGAAGTAGTGTTTCCATCCGAGGCTGATCGCCACGGCATCAAAGTCATACGAACGCTTCAGGGCGAAATTGTATCCCGCGTTCATGGACAAGGCGTCTTTTTTCCCCAGGGGGATGTCCATGCCCAAGTTGGTGTTTATTCCGGGAACCTGCCATTTGTCCCTGAGTTTCAAGCTGAGGAAGTTCGTGTGCTCGGTAAAACCTGCTTTGACTTTGACCCGGTAGCCCGCCCAAGTCTCGGTGAAGTGAAGGCCCACGCGGGGTTTTGTGCTTTTCACCATCTCCCACACACTGCGGTATTTCTTGCGTTCAGGCATGCCCAACGGATAGAAATCCGTGCACAGCCCAAGGTAGACCGCGGACCGGTAAATCTCGAAATCCGTGCGGAAAATGGCCAGGAATATGGAACGATTCTCTTCTTCGGTGCGCACCTTGCCCGCCATATACCCGAAATGGGCGTAGACCGCCCAGCGTTTGCCCAGGGTGCGGCCTATCGAGAAATCCGGGGTCCACAGCAAGCCCTTGTCCCGCAATCCGCCCACGGTATTGGCATCTTTGAAACCCGGGGCGAACAGGCGCATCGCGGGGTTGTAGTATTTCTCGATGAGTTCTTCGCTTTCCATTTTCGGATAGACGTTTATCAGCGACGAAAGCACAAACCAAGGGGAAGGGTGTTCCGGTTTCGGGGGTTCCTCCTCAGCCTTTTCGGACGCCTCTTTGGGCAATGGCGCGGTTTTTTCCGCTCCTTGGACATCCGCCGCGTTAGGGGCGGCCTTTTCCTCTCCCGGAGTTTCCACCGTACAGGATGGGTTCTTTTCCGGTTCCCCGGCCCCCGCGGGAAAAACCGCCATCATCACGCAGGCGCACACCATGAGCAGCGCCCCGAACGCATGGGCCGGGAACATCCGGTGCGGAGTGGAAGCACAACCAAAGATCGAAGCAATGTGCGCTGGAAACCACCGCGCATACCTCATACCACCCGTCTCCTTACTCTTTCGTGCATCTTCCACTAACACTCCCCAGCCGGAATACAACCCAAGGTGAATCACTTTCGAGCGCGTGGTAGAATAGGTCTGGCCCGGCGGTATTGACATTGCCGCGCCAAGGCGTATACAGTAAGCCTTGTTCTATCGAGCGTTCGATAGAACGTATCGTACTGGTTTGGGTGACCGTTGTCAAATGAAAAATACGCACGGGGCAGAAGAACTGAGCGCCAGTGCCGGGCGCATCGTGGATATCGCCATGGCGCTGTTTTCGGAACATGGATATCATGGGGTATCCACCCGTGAAATGGCGGCGGCGACAGGGTTGAGTGTGGCTACGGTGCACCATCATGTGGGGACCAAGCATGATCTTTATGTAAAAGTCTATAAAAGCTTGCTTGCGGACTTGGAAGAGTTTTTTAACGAGGTGTTCCGGCTTATAAGCACGGCGGATGTGAGCGATCCGGCGGTTCGGGACGAATTGCCATCCCGGCTGGTGGATACCTTTGTGGAGCAGGTGGCCGGGAATCCGGTTCGGGCACGGCTTTTTGTGCGACACTGGCTGGACAGCGCGGAAGAGTTTAACGCCATTGAGGCGGAACTTTCACTTCCACTTTTCCGGAAGGTCTATGAGGTGCTGAATGTGGCGAAAGAGGCGGGCATCATTCACTTGAGCGTGGACCCGGGATTGTTTATCCGCAGTTTTGAATGGCTGGTGTATGGATATTTCGTGTCCGGGGGCTTTGATTATGAACACTGGCGCAGCGACCCCTATCAGCCGGAGCAACTTACCGCCTTCAAGCATTTCGTAAAGGAATACCTGCGGCGCATGCTCACGATATAGACCCTGCAGAGGCATGTTTCTTTTTTGAGCGCCCAGCGAGCAGGAGCGCGGAGGCGGTCAACAGCATCCAGGCAACATCTTCCGGAGTGGAACGAGTTGGGGTAGAGGTCCCGGAACACGACCAAATGGGCGGATTGACGCCTTCACCCGAAAGGTAAATCAACACCCGCGCGCCGCCACCCTCCAGGGCCACCGCATCGCTATACCAACGGTTTTCCGTGGGCGTAAATATCAGATCGACATCTACGGTCTCGCCGGGGGTAAGCCGGAACACCGGACTGCTCTGGATGCTGAACGTGGAGCCCTCGAGCATCCGCGCATACACATCCAGCGAACCATTTCCACTATTCCGCACCTGCACGGTTGTATGGGAGTGTGTTTTGAAGGATGTGCGATCAAAAACCACGAGCGCCCCATCGGCGGGAGTAACCGACATTATGCCTCCTTCTCCGCCTTCTCCTTCGCCTTCCATAGCTCCTTCGTTTTCCCCCTCTTCCATTGGGCCTTCGCCTTCGAGCCCTCCTTCGCCTTCCATCCCTCCTTCCGGTTGGCCCTCTATCACGCCCTCTTCTTCGGGTTGGCCTTCCAATTGCCCTTCAAAAAGCCCTTCCCCTTCGGGTTGTCCCTCAGGACCCCCTTCGCCTTCTAATGTTCCTTCCGGGTGCCCCTCAGGCTGCCCTTCAACTATTCCTTCGCCTTCCGGTTGGCCTTCAGATTGCCCTTCCAGGGGGCCTTCGCCCTCGAATTGACCCTCTATCACACCTTCGCCTTCGGATTGGCCCTCAGATTGCCCTTCCAGGGGGCCTTCGCCCTCGAATTGGCCCTCTATCACACCTTCGCCTTCCGGTTGACCCTCAAATGCGCCTTCACCTTCCATTTCGCCTTCGGGTTGTCCTTCGAGTTGGCCTTCAACGGGGCCTTCGCCCTCGAACTGGCCCTCTATCATACCTTCGCCTTCGGGTTGACCCTCAAATGCGCCTTC
>CAYYRW010000046.1:0-59270 GCA_964474205.1 uncultured Nitrospirales bacterium
GACTGGACCCTGACGGTGACGAAATCGGGTTCTTCCTCAGGATACGTGTATCCGAATCCAGGTATTTATCAATACATGGACGGGAAAACCGCCAGTTTCAACGCCAACTCGAACAGTTCCGCGTATTTCGCGGGATGGACCGGGGATATCCTCAGTGACGATCCAAACATCACGGTCATGATGGACCGTGACAAGGCAGTGAACGCAAGTTTTGTTACTTCAGGGTATTTGTTGATTGTTAATACCCTTGGCGGGGGATGGACCAACTTTGGCGGGTATCAATATCTGGCGAGCGGGATGGAACCTGTGCTGACGGCCAGCGCCCCAAGCGGGTACCAATTCAGCGAATGGACGGGGGATGTGCCCGAGGGGGTGGATGCGTCCAGTCCCAGCATCCCGGTGTTGATGGACCGGAACCGGACCTTGACGGCCAACTTCATCTTGAACCAGAAAAAATTGACAGTAATTATTGAGGGGGAAGGCTCGACCGAACCCGCCGGCGGGCCCAGTCCCGGAATTCAATATGGGTACACGGAGGGGGAACAGGTGTACATTGCCGCGGACTTTGGAACGGATGGCTGGGCGTTCAGTCATTGGTCGGGGGATATCGGATCCAACGATCCCCAGGCGCGTTTTATTCAGGTCACCATGAATATTGATCGAACCGTGGTGGCCAATTACCGGACCGCCGATTGGCTGCTGACCGTCGGGTACACAGGGAACGGAAGCACGTGGCCGGAACCGGGAACCTATGGATTCATGGATGGCGCGGAAGTGGAAATCGTGGCCAATATTTACCAGGGCGGAGACGCCTTTGATCATTGGGAAGGGCTGCCGGAAGGGGCGGATATTTATGATGTGGGGCCGCGCTTTCAAATCCATGGCGATATCACGGCCACGGCCCTGTTCGCGCCCGGCGATTACACCCTGACCACCACGGTGGCGGGCGGCGGTGCCGCCGAATACCTATCGCATCCCGCGGGCGTTTATCAATACATTGCGGGCCGATACGCCAACCTGGAGGTACGCCCCTTGTCCACCACGTATTGGGGGGGCTACTCCGGTGATTTGAATACCTACGATTATTTTTACCGGTTGCTCATGGATGGCAATAAGAATGTACAGATAAACTTGGGAACATCCGGATTCGCACTGACGGTAAATGCGTCGGGAGGCGGGACCACGGAACCTTCGGGGACCGTCCGTTTCATGGACGGGGCAATCCCCACGATTCATGCCGTTGATGTGGGCGCCTATTTATTCAATGGATGGACGGGACAATTGCCGTCCGGGGTGGACCCCCTCAACCGCGATCCGCAAATACGGATGGATCAGAACCGGACGATAACGGCGAATTTTGTGGAGGCGGATTGGTATTTGTATATTCAGAAAATTGGCAATGGAACCACAGACCCCGAACCGGAGTTGTATTGGTATCTGGATGGGGCTTCCTTTGACGTGACCGCCACCCCGGGCGCGGACTTCCTGTTTCTGGAATGGCAGGGGGATGTGCCGGCGGGGCAAGACCGCACGTCGCCCGCCATTTCCGGAACCATGGACCGGAACCGGGAACTCATCGCGGTGTTTGTGCCCCTGTCTGTAACCGTGCCTGATTTAGCCGGCAAAACCCAGGCGGAAGCCGAAGCGGCCTTGGCGGTGCTGGGATTGGTGCTGGGAACGGTTTCCCGCGAGTACAGTGATGCCGTGCCCTTGGGCCAAGTGATTTCACAAAACCCGCCAGCAGAGACCTCCGTGAGCTATGGAAGCGTGGTGTCCATCGTGGTGTCGCTCGGACCCTGCGTTGCGCCCGTGCCCAACCTTGTAGGGCTCAACCAAGCGGAAGCCGAGGCCGCGTTGGCCGCCGCTCATCTCACTTTGGGAACAATCGCCCAGGAAAACAGTGACACCGTGCCCGAAGGTCACATCATCAGCCAAGACCCCGTATTCGGCCTGTCCGTGCCATGTGATACCGCCGTGGCGGTGGTGCTGTCGCTGGGGCCCGTCATTGAAGGCGAGGGTGAAGAAGGTGAAGGCGAAGGCGAGACCGGCTGCCATACCGCCGACCAAAATTGCGATGGCTTGGTGAACCTCTCCGAACTTCTGCGCGCGATCCAATTCTTCAATTCCGGCGGCTACCACTGCGAATCCGGCACGGAAGACGGGTTTGCCCCTGGATCAGGCGATACCCAGTGCGCGCCGCATGCCAGCGACTATGCGCCCCAGGATTGGCAAATCAATTTGTCGGAACTTTTGCGCTTGATTCAATTCTTTAATTCAGGCGGGTATTATTATTGCCCTGATGAAAACACGGAAGATGGTTTCTGCCCGGGAACGATATAACAATTTGCAATACCGAAAACCAACACCCTGTGGGCTGCTGAAGGCTCGCGGGGTGTGTTTTTACAGGTGGTATGTTCCTCATGTTTCGCATTCCCTTGCTTTTTCGCGTCAACTGTGAAAAGATTAACCCTATGAAGTTTTCGAGCGGGCCAAGGGTATCGCTGGGCTTGTTCAAGGAAGCAGTAAGGAGATATGAGTGACTGTTCGCGCACTATTTTTCCTTTGCATGGGTTTGATTGTTCTGAATGTCTGGGGGATAGGGCATGCGGAGGCGGGGGAATATGTCCCGGAGGGGAGTGCCGCGTCCCGGATGTTAATAGACGCGGCGGCCATACGCGCCAAAGCGCAGTTTCAGTTGACGCTGAGCATTGGGGGCACGGGCGCCGGCGCCACCGAACCCGCTGCTGGCGTATATAGTTATGAAGAGGGGAGTTTTGTCGAGATCAAGGCCACCGCAACTTCAGGCTCCATGTTTGAATATTGGGAAGGGGACTTGGGCGAGGCCGACCCCTCCGAAAGCACCATTCACGTGCTAATGGATCAGGACCGGAGCCTGACGGCCGTGTTCACGCTAATTCCAACGCATACCTTGACCGTGTCGGTGCAGGGGAATGGAACCACGAATCCCGCGCCGGGAATCCACTCGTTTGAAGAAGGAACCACACAGCATATCGAGGCGATGGCCAATCCCGGCGCCCAGTTCGCCTATTGGGAAGGGGATATCGGGGAAAACATCCCCACCCTGGCCAGTATGGATATTCTGATGGATCAAGACAGGAGCGTCAACGCGGTTTTTGTTACAGGGGACTGGGTGCTGACCGTGCAAGCCACCGGAAATGGCACAACCGATCCCGCGCCAGGGGTGTACGGTTATGCGGACGGCGCCGAAATCTGTATCAGTGCGCGATTAGTTTCCGGCGGTGATGCTTTTTCCCAATGGACGGGGGACCTTGCTCCGGGCGCAAATTCCGCGGATAGGTATCAATGCGTCACGATGAATCAGCACCGGACGATAACCGCCGGGTTCGTTCCCGGGGATTGGACGTTGACATTAACCCAAACGGGTGATGGCGCGGGTTCACTCTATCCGGGGACGGGGGTGTTTTCCTATTTGGATGGACAGTTTGCGGATGTGTCGGAGTATTCGCCTCCCGGCGTGTATTTCGGGGGATGGAGCGGCGACTATTCCGGGTATGAACCACGCATTCAAGTGCCCATGGACGATAACAAATCCGTTGAAGCCTTTTTCGACACATCGGGCTATACCCTGACGCTGGCCATTGAAGGCCCCGGTTCTCTCAACTTCGATGCCGGGGTGCATCGTTTTGCCGCCGGATCGGCATTGATGCTTTTCCCCACTTCAATACAAGCAGGTTACGTGTTCAGCCACTGGAGCGGTAATTTACCAGACGGAACAGACCCGGAAACCGCCGAACTGCCTGTGGTACTGGACCGGAATCGAAGCATCACCGCGCACTTTGTCTTGGAAACACGCACGTTAACCCTGATTATCGAGGGTGAAGGGGTCACGCATCCCGCCGGCAGCCCCGCGCCGGGAACCACGCATGCTTATCTGCCGTGGACGCATCTAGTGCTGGATGTGGACTTGAGCGGTCCGGATTGGGCCTTTTGTTATTGGGGCGGGAATACCGGCACGGGGAGCACTACCGTGTTGCCGCTTGAAGTGAACATGAATATAGACCGGACCATCATCGCGTATTTCTATCCGGCGGAATGGCGGCTCACCATCAACCACACCGGCAACGGTTCGACCTATCCGCCGCCGGGCACCTACGGATTCATGAATGGGCGCGTCTTTTATGTGCGCGCCATCCCCGTGAATGGGGGAGAGGCCTTTGTGCGGTGGACCGGGGACCTTCCCCCGGAGGCGGACCCACGCAGCTTCAGCCTGCGCCTTCCGATGGAACAGAACCGGACCCTGACGGCGGAATTTGCCCCGGGCGATTACACCTTGACGGTACACCCGGTGGAAGGCGGCGGCATGGTGGAAACCTCACCCTCGCCGGGCGTATATGCCTTCGGCGCGGGCCAGCGCGTGCCCTTGGAGGTGAAACCGGCCCCAGGCGTTTTCTGGGGAGGCTGGACCGGCAGTATCACCACGTATGAATTAACCTGGCCCCTGGTTATGGACGAGGACAAGGAAGTGACCCCGCATTCAACACCCAGTGGCTATGTGTTGACCACCAACTGGGCGGGGGCCTATGGTTCGGTTTCACCCTTGGGCGTGACCGGGTACACCGCTGGCGCCACACCAACGATTCATGCCATTGAACCGGGTTGGGGCCTGTTTGATCATTGGTCCGGCGATCTGCCCGCCGGTGTAAATCCCGTGGAGCCGGACCCGATAATCCTGATGGATCAAGACCGGGCAATTACTGCCAACTTTGTTGCGGGGGATTGGTATTTGTATATCCAGGTGATTGGCAATGGCACCACCAACCCGCCGCCCAAGTTGTATTGGCACCGGGAAGGCGATATGTTTGAAGTGACGGCATGCCCGGAGGCGGATTCGCGGCTGTTGTACTGGTCGGGCGACGTGCCGGAGGGGCAGGCGGCGGATTCTTTAACCCTCACGGGAACGATGACCAAGAATACGGAACTTATCGCGGTGTTTGTATCCAATGCCGTCATTGTTCCGGATGTCGTTGGCCTGTCCAGGATTGACGCCGAAGCCGTGCTTGCCTATGAGGGGTTTGTAGTGGGGGATGTTACGGAAATTTACGATGACGCTGTACCGGCGTCTCAAGTCATGGCGCAAGACCCCTTGCCGGAGACCGTCACCACCTATGGCGCCACCGTGAATCTGGTGGTGTCCTTGGGCGTGTGCTACGCTATGGCGCCCTATCTTGCCGGGCTAACCCAGGCGGAGGCAGAGAATGTCCTTGATGCGGCCAACCTGACCCTGGGCACGGTCACTGGCGAAGTCAGCGAAGAAGTTCCCGAAGGCTTGGTGATCCGCCATGCACCCGAGTATGGACTCATAGCGGAATGTGGCAGCAGGGTTGATCTCGTGGTGTCGCTGGGATGCTATTCACAGGTGCCGGACTTGACCGGGTTCACGCAGGCCGAAGCGGAAACCATTTTGCTTGCCACCCAGTTGAACTTGGGGTTGGTCACCGGCGAAATCAGTGAGGAGGTCCCCGAAGGATTGGTGATCCGTCAGGACCCGGCTTCCGGCAGTACGGTGGTTTGCAGAGACTCCGTGAACGTGGTGATATCGCTGGGATGTTACACCCAGGTGCCGGAGGTCACCGGTTTTACGCAAGCGGCAACGGAAGCCGCATTGATTGCCGCGCATTTGAATTTGGGGATGGTCACCGGCGAGATGAGTGAAGAGATTCCCGAGGGCGTGGTTATTCGCCAAGAACCGGCGTTTGGGGTTGCCGCGGTCTGCGAGGACCCCGTAAATGTGGTGATATCGCTGGGCTGCTATTCCCTGGTGCCGGATTTGACCGGGCTTACGCGGACGGCGGCGCAAGCCCTTCTGACCGCGGCACACTTAACGTTGGGGGCGGTGACCGAGGAAATCAGCGAATTGACCCCGGAGGGACTGGTCATCCGTCAGGAACCGGCGCATAACGCCAGGGTGGTGTGTGACAGTGCGGTTGATTTCGTGGTCTCATTGGGCGGGGCAATGGAAGGCATGATGGAAGGGGAAGGACGGCCTGAAGGGTCGGAAGAAGGCGAAGGGGCCTTTCCGGAGGGAGAAGGCGCTTCACAAGAGGGAGAAGGAACACCGGAGGAAGGAGAAGGGGAAACAGTGAAACATACCGCGGATCCGGACGGGGACCACAAGATCAGTTTGTCGGAACTGTTGAATGTGATTCAATATTACAATTCCGGCGGTTTCCACTGCGATGCAGACACGGAAGACGGCTATGCCGCCGGCCCAGGGGATGAAAATTGCACGCCGCACAACAGCGATTACCGCCCGCGCGACTGGCGCATCAACCTTTCCGAGTTGCTTCGCCTGATCCAGTTTTATAATTCCGGCGGCTACCGGTATTGTCCGGACGAAACCGTGGAAGACGGCTTTTGCCCGGCAGCGCCCCCCGTACCGCTTTCATAGCGATACGATTCTGCGAAATTTTTTCATGCTTATTGATATTTGCATATTTTACCTTATCCGGGCTAGAATATGAACGTTAAGGTGTAAGTGGTGGCAGTACGGTGTGGCGAATTCGAACAAAACGATACGTCTGACCGGCAAGGGGCAGTTTTCTTTACCGCCAGACGGGGGAGAATGGCAATGACGCAGGTCAAATCTTTTCAAGTAATGATGTTTTGTGTTTTTGTGTTCCTTATGGGGGGGAGTCTGAATGCTTTCCCCGCGAATAAATCTCTGAAAGAAGTATCTTCGTCGTGGAATTCAGGGGCGCAACAGGGCATCGCGGCCTCGGAGTATCATTTATCCTGGCAGCCCGCAGCGGGTCTCGCGGAGATTTCGGAAGCCTGGCAGGCGCCGAACCGGGCTCACAATCTGCGGACGTACTTCACCGAAGCCGGTCCGCGCGTGGTGCAACGGGACACGGATTCCCCGGAATGGGTATGGGGCCTTGAACTAACCGCTGTGGGGGGGTGTGACACAAACGCCGCGCCACCGCGCGTGAACGGGGTTGAAGTGAACGGAAATCGAATTGAGTTCCATCGCGGTGATGGATTTGTCGAATGGTATGAGAACTCACCCAATGGCCTTGAACAAGGTTTTATTTTTACTTCGCCTCCCACGGAAGAGACGCTGCTCAGTCTGGTGATTTCAGTGCGGGGTGATCTTGGGGCCCGCATGCACTCGAATAATGAAACCGTCGAATTCACAAGCGATGAGGGCATGGAGCGCATTCAATACGGTCAACTGAGCGTATTTGATGCCTGTGGTGCGGCATTGCCCGCGACACTTGAGTTGCTGGAGCAATCCTCCGGGACCAGTGAGCCCCAGCAGGCAATCCAGATTTCCGTGGATGTATCAAAGGCGGTCTTCCCCATCATCATTGATCCCCTGGCTAAATCAGCCGCGGACTGGACGGGGGAGGGCAATCAGGCCGAGGCCAATTATGGTTGGTCCGTTGCCACGGCGGGCGATGTGAATGGAGATGGATACTCCGATGTGATTGTGGGCGCGCCGAAATATGATTACGGTCAAACCGATGAAGGGGCGGCCTTTTTGTATCTTGGTTCGCCGACAGGCCTTGAATCGAGTTATGCGTTGAGGATCGAGGGAAATCAGGCCGCGGCCCACCTGGGGTGGTGGGTTTCCACGGCGGGCGATGTAAATGGCGACGGATTTTCCGATGTGATTATCGGTGCCCCCTTGTATGACAACGGTGATGCGGACGAAGGCGTGGTATATGTATATCACGGCTCGGCATCAGGATTGGAGGCCACGGCGGCATGGTCGAAAGAGGGGGGGCAATCGAATGCCAAGTTGGGATTTTGTGCTTCCACGGCCGGCGATGTAAATGGCGACGGATATTCCGATGTCATTGTGGGCGCGTATCTTTATGACGATGACTTTACGGATGAGGGCCGGGTCTATGTATATCATGGTTCTAAATCAGGGCTGGAGGCTTCCGTTGCGTGGACCATTGGCGGAGGCCAGGCCTCTGCCGGTTTAGGCGCGGCGGTATCGACCGCGGGCGATGTGAACGCGGATGGCTATACGGATATTATCGTTGGAGCCCCTTGGTATGATGATGGCGAGACGGATGAGGGGATGGTCTACGTCTATTTGGGTTCGGGAACCGGGATAGGCGCAACGGAGCCGTGGATGGCGGAAGGCGGGCAAGTATCGGGTTTCTTTGGTTTAGCCGTCGCCACGGCGGGCGACATGAATGGAGACGGTTATGCGGAGGTAATTATCGGACAGCCCGGTTATGACGGTGACAACACCAATGAAGGCAAGGCGGTTGCCTATTATGGTTCCGGGGACGGCCTGAGCAATCTACCGGCATGGAGCTTTGAAGGCAATGAAGATGGCGCGCTCTTTGGCACGTCGGTGGCCGCCGCAGGGGACTTAAATTGCGATGGGTATGGAGATGCCCTGGTGGGCGCGCCATGGCAGGATGGCAGTGAAACAAACCAGGGAGCGTGCAAGATAATTCTCGGAGTGTCTACAGGAATGGTGGATATATCAGCGTATGGTGCGCCCGTGGCGCAGGCGGATGCTTTTTTAGGTGTATCCGTGGCGGCGGCGGGCGATGTAAACGGGGACGGCTATGCGGATGTCATCGTGGGTGCGCCCGGGTATGATTCAGGGGAGACGAATGAGGGGAATGCATATGTTTTTTGTGGCCCTCCGCTTGGCATCTCTATGGATAAAAAGTGGCTGATCTGTGAAGGGGATCAAGCCCAAGCCAATTTTGGAACGGTTGTGGCGCCCGCGGGGGATGTAAATGGCGACGGGTATGCCGATGTTATTGTAAGCGCGCCGAATTATGATAATGTCTGGTACGATACGGGCAGGGTATATGTGTATCACGGAATGGCGGATGGCTTGAATACCGGGGCTGATTGGATTGGCGAAGGAGATCAATCCGGGGCCCATTTGGGGAAATCGGTTTCTTCGGCGGGGGATGTGAATGGCGATGGGTATACCGATGTCCTTATCACTTCCCGCCAAGGCGGGGTGTATGTGTATCATGGTTCCTCCTCTGGACTAAGCGCAACAGCGGACCAAACCATTGCATTCCCGGATTATGTGGATGTCGTGGTTGCGGCGGCGGGGGATGTGAATGGCGACGGGTATGCCGATGTCCTTATCGGGGAACCCAGTCATAGCGCGGTAAAATCCCAGGAAGGCCGTGCGCTTCTTTTTTGCGGTTCATCATCAGGATTGAGCGGCACTCCATTATGGACCCGCGAGGGCGGCGGCGCCAACGCCAGATTTGGCTTCTGTGTGGCCGGGGCAGGGGATGTGAATGGGGACGGCTATGCGGATATCATTATTGGTGAACCGTATCATATCCTCCTGAAATCAGGGGAAGGCCGGGTTCAGGTATTTTATGGCTCTTGGGCGGGGCCGGGTTCCACGGCGGACTGGTTCGCATTAGGGAGTCAGAATAATGCCCAGTTCGGCTACTCCGTGGCTTCCGCCGGGGATGTGAACGGGGACGGATATTCCGATATTATCATCGGCGAACCGTATTATGAGAATGGGCAAACCGATGAAGGCCGCGCACATATCTTTTATGGCGCATCCAGCGGATTAAGTGAAACCGCGGATTGGACCGGGGAGAGCAATTCGGCAGATTACCGCTTTGGCTGGTCGGTGGCCTCGGCGGGGGACGTGAACGGGGATGGATTCTCCGATGTGCTTATCGGAGCGCCATATGCCGATACGATGTATCAAGAGGCGGGGAAAGTATATCTCTTCCAAGGTTCGGCTTCCGGAATGGGCACTCCTCAAATCAAGACGGATGTATCAGAGGCACAAGCGCATTTCGGCTGGTCGGTGGCCTCGGCGGGAGATGTGAATGGAGATGGATACGCGGAAGTAGTGGCGGGGGCTCCTGGCTATAATGTTAGTGGACCGGATGATGGTGCGTTTGTTTTATATGGCCATACTTACACTACCCGGAAAGGCCTTCCCATGCTGCCTGCCCAATGGCGGAGCGACGATTCCGCTCTTATTGGTCCCATGGGGAAGAGCGACAGCAATACCGCAGCCCGGTTTTCCCTGTTTGGGCGTACCCCCTTTGGACGCGGCAAGGTTATATTCGAGTGCGAAGTGAAGCCGCTTGGAACGCCTTTTGATGGAACAGGAACGCATGTGTCTCCCGGATGGTCGGATACCGGCTTGGTGGTGTCACAATTGATCGATACGCTGGAAATGAGCACGGTATATCATTGGCGGGGCCGGCTGTTGTACAACAAAGTTAGTACGCCGTATCAACCGTATAGCCGGTGGATAACGCCTGCCTGGAATGGCCTTCAAGAAGGTGATTTCCGGACCATGGGGCCGCCTCCCGCGGCTCCATCCAATCCCGGCGTCAAAGATGTCACTGAAACCCAAATGATCTGGACTTGGGAAGACAATTCCAGCGATGAATTGGGATTCAAAGTATGGGCGGACTTGGGGGCAGGCCCTCCTGTAATCTTACAAACGCTTACGGGCGCCGATATTGAAGAGTGGGCGCATACGGGATTAAGCCCGAACACGCAATATGCCTTTCAAACGGCCGCTTCCAATGCCCATGGTGACAGTGAACGAACGGAAAATATGGCGGTATGGACGTTGGCAGCGGCTCCGGCTGCCCCACTGGTGGATAATCCGACTTGGCATTCGCTGGATGTGAGCATTGACACGGGGGACGGAAATCCGGCGAACACGCTGTATGCGATTCAGATCTCGCCCAATGTGGGTGGAAATGATTGGATTCAGGATGGAGGCCTGTTAGGAGTGATTCCGTTCTATCAAACCGCCGCCAGTTGGGGTGCAATGACGGTCACCGGCCTCGAACCCAATAGCGCCTATGGCTTTGCGGTAAAAGCACGCAACGGGGACGGTGTCGAAACCGGGCTGAGTCCCAATGGTTTTGGCATAACTTTGGCGCCGGAAGGCGAAGGCGGCGAAGAGGGTGAAGGCGCCACGGAAGGTGAAGGCGCTGTGGAAGGCGAAGGGGCCGTGGAAGGTGCGGTGGAAGGCGAAGGCGGCGTGGAAGGAGAAGGCGAGGGTGGAGGCGAAGACGGATTCCTGACCGCCGATCAAAATGGCAACAACCAAATCAGTCTCTCCGAACTGCTGCGTGTGATCCAGTTCTTTAACTCGAACGGATTCCACTGTCAAGCAGGCACGGAGGATGGCTATGCCCCTGGTCCGGGGGATGAATCCTGCGCCCCGTATGACAGCGACTACAATACGAACGACTGGCATATCAGCCTTTCGGAATTGTTGCGTGTGATCCAATTCTTCAATTCCGGAGGATATCATTATTGTCCAAGCGAAGGAACGGAAGACGGATTTTGCCCGGGCCTTTAATAAACCAATGACATATTTTGGCCGGTGACAGGCACCGTGTAATGAGGTGGATTTTCCGCTCTTCGCCAAGTAGGATGAAGATCGGAGGAACCATCGCATGAGTATGGCGGACAACGGTTGGGTGTGGGAAGGACAGGGCCTTGATCCGGGCGTGTATCCTTCCATTTTCGGTATCGGCGAGGGCGCGGACTTCTTCGGGCTGCGCAAGGTGCATTTCCTGTTTCATGAAACCACGGAATTGGCCCTGCAAAAGCTCCACCGGTTCGAACAGGTGCGATGCGACATTTCCAAGTGGAAATTCCGCAATTGCGGCGCAAACAATGGCGGGTCGGAATGTTATGCGGATTCCCGGCTCGAAACGGTGCTGGCGGAGGCGGAAAAACTCAGCCGGCTGTCGTTGAAATTCCCCAATGTGACCGGGGGCTATTTTGACGATATGAAGGGTTTGATGAAGCAGCAAAATCAGGACGTGCGCGCGTGCATCGCGGTTAAGGAAGCGTTGGTCAGACACAATCCGAAATTGAAGTTGGAATCGGTGGTGTATGCGCACGAGTTGGAGGATACGGTGTTCTGGAATTCGCTGATGCCGTATATTGACGTGGTGAGTTTGTGGGTGTGGGGGTATCAGCATCTGTCGAAGCTGGAGGCGTATATTGATCAATGCCGTCGGCTGTTCATCAACAAGCCGGTTATCATGGGCTGCTATCTGCGGGATTATCCCGCGGCCGCGCCGATCCCCATGGACGCCATTAAAGAACAATGGACACTTGTGCAACGCGCGCTGGAAGAAGGACGCCTTCAGGGGTTCGATATTCTGGGCACGGTGCTCATCGAGGGTCAACTCGAACAGGCCATATGGGTCCGGGATTTCATCCGAAGCCACTGATAAGAGAGTGCCACTGGTATAGGCGAGGTTGACTGGGGGCTCTGAAAGTGCTTCGTTGGCGGGGACGTCTCGCAATGACAAACACAGTTATGAACCGGTGAACAATGCGGGTTAACCGCGCTCTTCCCAACTGCGCAGGCCGGTACGGGACAGGTAGGTGGAGATCACGCGGAAAGCCGGATTCAGCGAGGGCAGTGCATTGATGAAGCCGCGTTTCATGCTGTTTTCCGGACCGCAGAGAATGCTGAGCGAACCGCCTTCGCCGCCGGCCCCGTTCACTTTCCATCCGATGCAGCCATGTTCCTTGGCAAGTTCGATCACCGCCTTGGCGGATTCGGAAACCAGGGCGGGGTGAAGCGCTTCCTGGGCATGCGTATTCAAGATCATGGCCTGGCCCAAGGCATCGAAATCCCCCCGGTAAATGGCGTTCTTGCCATTCCGGGCGGCCTGCCGCAGGGGCTCGAGGGCGGATTTGTCGGCATCTCGTGCATCGAGCCGCCGAATGACCTGCCCATGCACTTCACTTGAAGAATGCGTGCGGCCCAGATAGACCAGCACCATGCGGCGTTCGAGTTCCCACCAGATGGAATTGGGCACGGTGATTTGCGACACGGAGGCGTGGGGGTAATTGTGCATTTCGATGAAACAGATGCCGCCGTACGCGGAACACAATTGATCCTGGATGCCGCATTGCAGCCCCAGTTTTTCCGTTTCCACGCGGTGGGCGCGGCTCGCGATTTCGTGCGGCGTGAGACGGCCCGGCGTGAGCATGTCCAGCGCGCCGAGCAGCGCCACGCTCACCGCCGCCGACGTGCCGGTGGAACAGCCCGCCGGAGCATTGGAATAGAGGTTGATCTCGAACGAGAGATTATCCGGCAATTCCATGATGTCAATCGAGGCTTCGAGCAGCGGATGTTTGTCGTATTCGATGGGGCCGGGATCCAACACATACCGGTCGCCGAAATTCTCCGCATGAATGATAATCCGCCGTTTCTGGCCGGGGGGCGTTTCGGACACGAAAATTTGCACCTCCGCATACGGGTAAACGCCGATATTAAACACCAGCCCATGTTCCGCGAACCACGTATCGGTCCATCCGCCCAGATCGCAGATACGGATGGGAGCCATGGCGTTGATAACCCGTTTCGGCGATTCCTTCCTGCTCATGTACATTTCCTTCCCTTGTAAAAAATAGGCTTCACTCTGATGGAGGCTGGAATACCACAGCACACGCCGGCGCGTCAACCCGGCGGCAGTACAAGGCATTTGTGAAATCGCCCTTCGATGCACCGGTTTGAAAATGAAATTCCGGTAATTTGTTCTCTGAACAGTGTTTTCGCAGGGAAAAGGGCGATTTCGCAATTGCCTGATTATGGATAGCGGTCTTTAGCGAATAGTTTACCCGCGAAAACATATCTCCGGAATACACCGCAAGCTTCCGGTGTTTATAGGGATAGCCATCGATGAAGGCTGGTCCCCTCAGCCATACCGGTGGTCACAGTCAGCAATGACTGATACCCACCACCATGGGCGGGTGCAATACGCTGTCCCCCCCGCAGCGCACTCGCCCTTCTTTTTATGATTGCGCTTCAATGGCGGTTCGGTCGATATAGGGAAAACACTAACTAAGAAAAGTGCTATTTTGAATACAATAGGGAGGAATTGAATTCTCTATAAATCTTTATATTTGAATAAGTTATGTCATTTAGTCATCTTTCCTTGACATGAATTTACCGGGAAGACCATTGACATTTTTACAATTTTCCATTAGAATACCGTTTCGGTGAGCGCAAGCATTTGTGAAACAAGGCTGTTGCTGAACGGAGTCATAGGGGGGATACACAACGCAATACATTGGAGTGTTAATACTACCTCGAATGAAGTGAAGAACAGACGACGGAAGGAATGCCAGGTCTACCAGAGGAGTCTATAGATGACCATTCGATTCTCCACGGGAGTGTGGACGTATTCAAGCGCGGCGGACCGCTATTGTCCGGATGGGTACCGTGATACCCCCAAGATGCAGGAGATACTCAGCGCCATCAGCAAGATCAAGGGTATCAAAGGTGTGGAAATCCGCCAAACCGATGTTACCCCGGAAATGCCGATCAAGGAATACAAGCGGCTGTTCAAGGAATATAGCCTGTTGTGTTCCGGGGTTACGGCCAATCTTGCGCATTCGCGCCGTTTCGCCTTGGCCGCTTTCGGGCATCAACATCAGAAAACCCGGAATTCCGCCATTGATGAAGGACGCAAGGCGGTGGATATTGCGCGTCAGCTTGGGGCCACGGATGTGACCTTGCGGTTGTTTACCGACGGTTTCGATTATCCCTTCCATGTGGATTACACAACCCATTGGAATACAGTGATTTCCTCGATTAAGACCATCGCGAAATACGCCTCGCCGGATATCAATGTCGCCATCGCGTACAAACCCCGCGACCCGAGGAATTACCTCACCATTTCGAGTGTGGGCAAGGCCCTCTCGATGTGTCAGGAAATCGCCATGAAGAATGTTGGCGTGGCCCTCAATTTTTCCCACGCCTTAATGGCGGGCGAGAATCCGGCGGAGTCCATAGCCTTCTTGACGCGCTCCAATAAGTTGTTCCAGGTGTATTTCAGTGACAGCTATCAACTTTGGGACGACATGCTGGTTCCGGGCGGTATTCATTTGTGGGAAGCGCTCGAAGCGTTGTTTTATCTGAAAACGTACAAATATAAGAATTTTGTCACGTTTGATTTGTTGCCTCCACGGATGGAACCGACGCATGCCCTGCAAATCGCCGTGGGCAACATGTCCATCCTGTACAAGAAGCTGGAAAAGATGGATGTGTCGGAAATCCGGAGGGCGCAACGCACCTTGGACGCCACGGAAAGCCAGCGTATTATTCGCCGTATTATGCTTCAAGGGTGATATGGCGTTGCACGGGAGGTTTATCGACGCCGGACAGGATATCGCAAGAGCCTGTTCGGCGTTTCATCGTCTTATGGGGCTCCCCCCATGCTGACTGGAAATATCGGCGGGCTGAAAGCTTCGCATCTGAAGCGTCTGGAAGGACTGGCAAAACGGGCGACACGCTCCAACTGTGTGATATCCCCCGAGTTGGCGCGTTCCTTGACCGAAGTGTCCTTTGAAATTCAGCGGCAGACCGGGCTGGTCCTGGACCGCCGGGGACATGTGCAGAAAGTGGTGGTGGGCGATGCCCGGACCATCCTGCTTCCGGAACTGCCCAAACGCGGCTATGATCGCTTGAGCGGTCTGCGGTTTGTGCATACCCATCTGCATCGGGAAGGGCTTTCGGAAGAAGACCTTACCGATTTGGCCCTGCTTCGCCTGGATTATGTGGCGGCGATAGAAGTCCTGGAGGATGGTCTTCCGGGAAAGGTGCATCAGGCGCATCTGCTTCCCGCAAACGAGGGGGACGCCCCCTGGGATATTCTCCCCCCCGCCACCGTTCATCAGTTGCCGGAAGATTTCTCGGAAGCCATTGATGCCCTGGAGGAAGAATTCGCCCGGATGCGCAGGCCCCGGCGGGCGGGCGATAACCGGGATCGCGCCCTGCTGGTGCATGTCTCGACGCTTCCCCCGACCCAAGCACAGGATTCCCTGTTTGAATTGCGGGAACTTGCCCGGAGCGCGGGCTTGGTGGTGGTGGGCGATATCAGCCAGCGCCGCCCCCTCGACCCCAAGTATGTTACAGGGAAAGGCAAATTCCGTTCGATGCTTATCAAGGCCATGCAACTGGGCGCGGGCACCATCGTATTTGATCTGAATCTGTCCCCCTCCCAAGTGAAAGGCCTGAGTGATTTCACCGACCTGAAGATACTTGACCGCACCCAGGTTATCCTTGACATCTTCGCCCAGCATGCGGTGACACGGGAAGGGCAGATTCAAGTGGAACTGGCCCAGCTCCGGTACCGGCTCCCATTTCTGGGACTGCGCCAGACCGCCCTCTCACGGCTTACCGGCGGCATCGGCGGACGCGGCCCCGGAGAAACGCGCCTTGAAATTGATCGGCGCCGCGCGCGGGACCTCATTGCCCGGTTGGAGCGCGAAGTGGACCAGTTGGGGCACCGGCGTGAGCTGCGCCGGGGGGTGCGCACCAGCAAAGGCGTACCCACCGTCGCGGTGGTCGGATATACCAATGCGGGGAAATCAACCCTGTTGAATAATCTGACAAACAGCACGGTTATCGCGGAAGACGCCCTGTTCGCCACGCTAAACCCCGTTTCCCGCCGCCTGCGGTTTCCCCGCGAGCGGGAAATCATCATCACCGACACGGTGGGATTCATCCGCAACCTCCCGAAAGACCTGATGGCCGCGTTCCGGTCCACATTTGAAGAATTGCACGACGCCGATCTACTCTTGCATGTGATGGATGGATCGAGCCCGGATTTTGAAGACAAATACACTACGGTCCGCCAATTGCTGACGGAACTCAATCTTGACAACAAACCCATCATGCACATCATAAATAAAACCGACCAGGCGGAGCCCGAAACGGTCCAGGGGCTTGCATATCAATACAACGGCATCCCGGTGTGCGCATTGGATCGCAACTCGTTTGCGCCGCTGTTGGAAAAGATGGAACGCATCCTGTTTACGGATGAGGAGGCGCCTGCCGAATGTCTCTGACCCGGTTCATGGCTCTTTTCGCTTCTTTAGCCCTTCTGGTGGCCGCGGCGGGATATGCACAGGACTTTTCCGCCGCAAAAGGCAAAGCGGACGCCTATTATAAGGCGAAAAAAGCGGTGGAGGACGCTGTGGCGCAAAATCAGCCGGACCAGGCGGCCATGATGCAAAAAGAGGCCCAGGCACTCCTGCGGGAAACCCTTGCGCTGTATAAAGGGGCCGGTATCGAGGCGTCCAAAGATACCGGCGCGCTTATGGACTATGCCGGACTCCAGGAAGCCGCAGGCGACTATGATCTCGCGGCGGAAACACTTGCGGTTATTATTGAACAAGACCCTAAAAATGCTGTTGCCTTGACCCGACAGGGCGAAGACTATGCAAAGTGCGGTCCGGCCAAGCGCAAGGAAGCCTTTACGGCATTGCAGGAGGCACTGGCAGTGGATTCGGCTTCGCTACAAGCCGCGCGCACCCATTTCCTGCTCGGAGACCTGTATTGGCAGGAAGGATTGTTTGAATTTGCGGGGGAACATATCGAGGCCGCCTTGAAGCTCAATCCGGAAGACGTGTCCGCGCGCATCGCGCAGGCCGCGCTCCTGGCGCGAAACGGACAAATCCTTGAAGCTTCCGAGGCAATTGACACCCTTGGAAAAGCGGCCCAACCCTATGATGCCGACACCCGCGAACGCCTTCGCAAGGCCCTGGCCGATTTCAATGAAGCGCGCCGCTATTTCCCCGATACCACCGAAAACCATGCCGCCTATGCACGGCTGCTTTATCGCGCCGCGCGCGTCACGGATGCCGTGCTCGCCGCGCAACGCGCCACCCGCCTGAATCCGCAGGACACCGGCATGTGGAATTTTCTCGCTTCCATGCAAATGCAACTGGGGAATCTGGCCCAAGCCAAAGCGGCCTTCGAGAAATCCCTTGAAGCCCAACCCGAGCAACCGGAAGTGCGCGACACCCTCACCAAGATCGAGGCGCAACTTCAACAACAGGCCCAGCCGAAGCCTGCCCAGCCCGCCCCCACAGCACCCCGCGCGCCAATGATCATCCGATGACAGACTTGGAACAAGTAGAAATTGTACTGGCGCGTCTTCTCCAGGCGAAAGAAGAACGCCGGAAGGAACTTGCCCGGCTGCCCATCGAAGAAAAAGTCAAAATTGTCGTGCGCATGCAACACATGGCCGCCCCCATCCTCCGTCAACGCGGGAAAGATGTCCACCCTTGGAAAATTAACGACAAAGGCTGCTAGCGCTCTTTTCGCCTCCCAGCTCATGTGTATGATCGGACGGATCGGACCGATCTGACAGATCGGACCGATCCGTCCGAAAAGATCGTAAGATGCGTTATGCGGCTAAAAGTGGGAAGTTTTATCTTACGGCTCGGTGGGCGTCCTCATTCGGCGGATAAGCCTCGCCCTCCCATGGGAATTATGAGGGAATGAGCGTGGCCTCGAAGGTGTCGAGGAAATGCTTTTCGAGGTGTTGCCTCACTTCCATAAAACCTACGGGGTTTCCGAGGAGTTGGCGGAGGGAGGTGACGGGTTTGTCGGTGATGCCGCAGGGGATGATGAAACTGAAATGACGCATGTCGGGGTTTATGTTGAGCGCGAGTCCGTGGAAGGTGACCCATTTGTGGACGCCGACGCCGATGGCGGCCACTTTGGCCCCGTTTACCCAGACGCCGGTAAAGCCTTCCATGCGTTCGCCGGCCAATCCGTATTCACGAAGCACGCGAATGATCACTTCTTCGAGGGTGCGGAGATACCACCCGACGGAGCAGCGCCAGTGGTTGAGATCGAGGATGGGATAGGCGACGAGTTGGCCGGGGCCGTGGTAGGTAGCGTCTCCTCCACGATCCACTTCGACAATCTCGATTCCTTCCTGGGCATAGCGTTCCTGGGTGAGCAGGAGATGTTCCGGGTGTGCATTGCGCCCGAGGGTGATTACGGGGGAGTGTTCGAGCAGGAACAAGGCATTGGGCGCGCGGTGTTCTTCCACCGACAAACGGCGGAGACGCTGTTGTTCAAACATTTCCCGGTAGGGAATGGCCCGGGGAATATGAATGACCTCAATCTCTCTGGACATGATGACCGTGTTATGTGAACGCAGGTTCCAACATGCCGAGCAATTCGAGGATGTTGTCTTCCACGGGTTCCACCGTGGCGGGTTCTTCCGCGGCGGCAATCGCGCTGTCGGGATCTTTGAGCCCGTGCCCGGTGAGAATGCACACCAGGCGGATCATTTTCCCGCTCTGCGGCTCGACGCTGTCGAAGAAGCCGTTTTCGGCCAATTTAATAACACCGGCCACGCTGGCCGCACTGGCGGGTTCCGCGAAGACGCCTTCGGTGCGCGCCATCAGCTTGTAGGCTTCCTTGATTTGGTGATCGGTGACCATGCCAATGACACCGTTCGATTCGTCGCGGGCTTCCTCGGCGGTTTTCCAACTGGCGGGATTGCCGATGCGAATCGCGGTGGCGAAGGTCTTGGGATCGGCCACGGGATGTCCCAGCACGATGGGGGCGGAACCGGCGGCCTGAAATCCGAGCATGCGCGGAAGACTGATGGATTTTCCGGCGGCCTTGTATTCTTTATATCCTTTCCAATATGCGGTGATGTTGCCCGCATTACCCACCGGCATCGCCTGAAAATCCGGGGCCACGCCGTTGAAGTGGTCCACAATTTCAAACGCGCCGGATTTCTGGCCTTCAATACGGTATGGATTCACGGAGTTTACAAGGCAAATGGGGTATTTGCTGCAAATCTTCCGCACCAGCGTGAGGGCTTCGTCAAAATTGCCCTTGATTTGGATGACCTTCGCGCCGTGCACCATTGCCTGAGACAATTTACCCAGGGCGATTTTGCCTTCGGGGATCAATACGGCGCACTTGATGCCGGCCCGCGCCGCATACGCGGCCGCGGACGCCGAGGTATTGCCCGTCGAGGCGCACATGACCACCTTGAATCCGTCTTCGACCGCTTTTGTGATGGCCATGGTCATCCCGCGGTCCTTGAACGAGCCGGTCGGATTCAATCCCTCGTATTTCAGCCATATCTCGAGGTTGGGATGAATCGCGGCGCTCAGCTTGTAGGCTTGGATCATCGGGGTGGAACCTTCATTCAGGCTGATCACCCGCGTGTTTTCACGGACGGGCATAAACGCGCGGTAGCGTTCAATCACGCCGGCATTTCGCATGGACTTCTCTCCCTCTTACAGTACGCGCAGCACGTGCGTCGGCTCGATAATACATTCCAGGGCGTCAATTTCCGCTTTGGCGGCCATCACGCTTGATTCTACCGTTTCATGGGTCATTAGTACCACATGGGCGTTGGTATGTTCATCTTCTTCTTTCTGAAAGAGCGATGCAATGCTGACCCCATGCTTGCCCAGCAGGGTGCAGATGCGTCCCAATACTCCGGGATTGTCTTCCGTGGTGAAGCGCAGATAGTAGCGGCCTTCCAGCAGCCCGATGTCGCGCGCGGCAATGGAATGCGAGTACCGGAACGGCGGCGGCACCGGCCCGTCGCCCCGCTGCGCAATATCAACCAGATCGCTGACCACCGCGCTGGCCGTGGGGTATTTCCCCGCGCCCCGCCCGTAATACAGCGTGGAGCCCGCCATGTCGCTTTCCACGTAAATGGCGTTGAATTCATTATGCACGTTGGCCAGGGGATGCGCCTCGGGCACCAGCGTCGGATGCACCCGCGCTTCGACCTCCCCTTCCACGCGCCGGATAATCGCCAGCAGCTTGATCCGGTAGCCCAGTTCATGCGCGTATTGCACATCCAGATGCGTGACTTTGGTGATGCCTTCCACAAAGATATCGTCCAGGGGAACATAGGTGCAGTGGCTCAAGGAGGCAAGAATCTGACACTTGTGCGCCGTGTCGTGCCCTTCGATGTCAAGATCGGGCGGCGTTTCGGCAAATCCTTTCGCCTGGGCTTGTTTCAGGGCCACGTCGAATTCCAGCCCTTCGGCCGCCATGCGGGAAAGGATATAATTGCAGGTTCCGTTCAAAATGCCATAGATGGCGTGAATATGATTGGAGGCCAGGGATTCGCGCAACGTTTTGATGATGGGAATGGTGCCCGCCACCGCCGCTTCATAGCGAAGCTCCACATTGTTGCGCATGGCGGCCTCGCACAATTCGCGGCCGTGTTTGGCCAGCAGCATCTTGTTGGCGGTCACCACGTGCTTTTTCGCGTTCAGCGCGGCGAGAATGAACCGCTTGGCCGGTTCGAGGCCGCCGATTAATTCGCAGACCACGTTCACGCCGGGATCATCGATAAGGGCCTGGGCGTCCTTGCTTACCGCCGTGCCATTCAAATCCAGCTCCTTCAGGAGTTCTTCCCGAAGCTCCGCCACGTGGCGCAATGCCAATTGAACGCCGGCCTTGTCCTCGATGACGCCCGCGTTGGACAACAGAATTTCAATGACTCCGCCGCCAACGGTTCCCGCTCCAATCACGCCGATTCCGCACACCATACATCATCCTTTTTTCACTGTTTCCAGCACGCCAATTATATCGCCCGCGGAGATGTTGTCTCCTTCGGCCACACACTGTTCCAGCAACACCCCCGCTTGCGGGCAGGGCACGATAAACGCGGCTTTGTCCGTGGTCAACTCGAGCAGGTCATCGCCTTCGCGCAACGCCGCGCCGATCTCCGCCAGCCAGAAGGACACCCGCCCGCCCTTCACCGCGTCTTCATCATCGCCCAAGCTGGGCAATGTTACCTCAAACCGCATGCCTTGCTCCTAGTTCATTTTTATGCGCATGAAGCGCGGAGAAAAGCTCTTCCGATCTATAGGAACTCCGCACAAACGGCCCCGCCACCGCAAACGCGAAACCGAGTTCATACGCCATGGCCTCATACGCGGAAAACTGTTCTGGAGGAATAAACGCCGCCACAGGGAAATGTTTGGCGGTGGGCTGCAAGTATTGCCCCAGGGTCACGGCCTGGCATCCCGCACTGAGCAAATCCGCCAAGGTTTGGCGGACCTCCGATTCCGTCTCTCCACAACCCAGCATCAGACCGGACTTCACAATGCTTTTGATGCCCAAGGCATGGGCGGCGGCCAGAACTTCCAGGGAAATACGGTAGTTGGAACGCCGATCCCGCAGTATCGGATGCAGCCGTTCCACCGTTTCAATATTGTGCCCGAACACGTCGGGGGCGGCATCCAACACGTTTTTCAGAGAACTGAGGTCTCCGCCAAAATCGGGCGTCAACACTTCAATGGTGGTTTCAGGAGAGCATGCGCGAATGGAACGGATGACGTGGGCAAATTGTCCCGCGCCGCCGTCCGGCAAATCATCCCGTGTCACCGAGGTAATCACCACATGTTTCAGCGCCAAACGCCGAACCGCTTCCGCCACATGGTCCGGTTCCCGTGAATCCACGGCGGCGGGACGACCCGGCTGCACGGCGCAAAACCGGCAATGACGCGAACAAATGTTCCCCAGAATCATGAAGGTGGCCGTCCGGCGGCTCCAGCAGTCCCCCTGATTGGGGCATTGCGCGCTCTGGCATACCGTGTGCAGATGCAACTCGCCCATCAGCCGTTTCACTTCCTGGTGGGAAGCGCCTGACGGCCATGCGCGCCGTATCCATGCTGGAAATGCGGGTTGATTCATGGTGTGTAAATTTCCGGGAAAATGTCCGCCAATTGATCCGAGTATAGCATGTATGGCCTGTTGGGGGAAAACTCCGGCGTGCTGCGCTTTGGCGAAGCCTGATGTGCGAGGGGGATGTGAATGGAGGGCGGGTCAATCGTTTTTTGGACATCCGCGTATCATGACAGATCGTTCAATGGCAAACTTTTTGGGAAAGGTGCGTTATGTGAAATGATCTCTGGACACTTGCGGAGCCCGGTAAAAAGAGGTAGAGTAGGACGGCGTAAGAAGGAGAACTCCTATGAAATTTACCCAGGCAGGCGTAGTGGTGTGTTTGGCATGCGCGATGTGCGGGTGCGGGGCGAAACCGGGCGCGGCGCCGGAAAAACCGAAAGTGATTGGCGCGGCGCTGTTGACGCAGACGCATGTGTTCTACCAGGACATGGTGGCGGCGATGGAAGAGGAGGCGCAAAAGCAGGGATTCAAGTTGCGGCTGCAATACGCCGAGTTCGACAGTCAAAAACAGATCAATCAGATCGAGACCTTCATCGCCCAGGGGGTGGATGCCATTATTATCGCTCCGACGGATTCCAGCGGCATGGCGCCGGTGATCGCCGCCGCGCGCGCCAAGAATATTCCCGTGTTCACGGCGGATATCGCGGCCCATGGAGCGAATGTGGTGTCGCATATCGCCTCGGACAACGTACGAGGCGGCGCGCTGTTGGCGGAATACCTCGCGAAACGCCTGAACCATAAAGGGAAAATCGCCATCATTGATCATCCCACGGTGGCGTCGGTGCAGGAACGCACCAAAGGCTTCATTCAAGCCCTGGCCAAATATCCTGAAATGCAGATCGTTCAGAAGGTGCCCGGGGAAGGCCAGCGGGACAAGGCGATGCGGGTAACGCAGGACCTGCTTCAGGCGCATCCGGATATAAGCGCTATTTTTGGGATCAATGACGATTCCGCGCTGGGCGCATTGGCGGCGGTGGAATCGGCGGGCCTGCAGGACAAGATCGTGATTGTGGGCTTTGACGGAACGCCGGAAGCCGAGGCCGCGATTGCGGCGGGCAAAGCCCTCAAGGCGGATGCCGTGCAGTATCCAAAAAAGATTGGCCAGAAGACCATCGAGGTGATTGCGGCCTGTCTGCGCGGCGAAAAAGTGCCGCCGGTGTCGCCGGTGGACGTGGGGCTGATCGATGAGGCCGCGCTCAAGGGAACAAAACCGTGAGCCGGGCGGCCCGTGCGTGGTAGAATAGGCGCATCTGAGGCGAATAAGGCGGAGCAATTGCGATGAGCGAATACATTCTGGAAATGCGGGATGTCACAAAACAGTTCCCCGGCGTGCTGGCCCTGGACAAGGCGCACCTGCAATTGCGCCCCGGCGAAGTGCATTGCCTGCTGGGCGAGAATGGCGCGGGAAAATCCACCATGATGAAAATCCTGGCGGGCGCGCAACCGGCGGATTCCGGCGAAATTCTGATAGATGGAAACGCCGTACAGATTCTCTCGCCGCATCACGCCCAGGAACTGGGCATCAGCATGATCTACCAGGAGTTCAATCTCAGCCCCTACCTCAGCGTCGCGGAGAATATCTTCCTGGGCCGTGAACCCCGGCTGGGCAGAAGCCCGTTTATTGATTGGAAAAAGATGTACAGCGATGCCCGGGAAATTTTGAGCCGGATTCGCGTGGACCTCGACGTGCGCCGGCCCGTCAATGAACTCAGCGTGGCACAGCAGCAGATGGTGGAAATCGCCAAGGCCTTGTCCGTCAAGGCCAAGATTATTGTCATGGACGAACCCTCCGCCACCCTTACGGACCATGAACTCGCCGCCCTGTTCGACCTCATCCGGACCCTGCGCGCTTCCGGCATCGGCCTGATTTACATCTCCCACCGCCTGGAAGAGGTGTTCGAGATCGGAGACCAGGTGACCGTGATGCGCGATGGGCAGCATGTGGCCACAAGGCCCGTCAAAGAACTCAACCGCGAAGACATCATCCGCATGATGGTGGGACGCGAACTGACCGAGGAATACCCCAAGGAATTTTTCACGCGGGGCGAGGAACGGCTGCGCGTGGAAGGGCTCGCGCGCGAAGGCGCGTTCCGCGATGTCAGTTTTTCGCTCTATACGGGCGAAATCGTCTCATTGACGGGCCTGGTGGGCGCGGGCCGCACGGAAGTGGCGCGGGCCATTTTCGGCGCGGACAAGAAAACCGCCGGAAACATCTTCCTTGATGGAAAGCCGGTCGAGGTGCGCTCGCCCCAGGACGCGATCAAGTTTGGCATCGGCCTGTTAACCGAGGACCGCAAGAATCAGGGGCTGGTGCTGGGCATGACGGTGCGCGAGAACACCACCCTGGCCAACCTGAAAGCACTGGTGAAGCGGGTGTTTATCAACCGCAGGCAGGAACGCAGCGTCGCGGACCACTATGTGCGCGAACTCCAAATCAAGACCCCCTCCATCGAGCAGGTGGTGCAAAATTTGAGCGGCGGCAATCAACAGAAGGTGGTATTGGCCAAATGGCTCTTCACGAAATCGCGCGTCCTGATTTTTGATGAGCCCACCCGCGGCATTGATGTGGGCGCGAAAGCGGAAATCTTCAAGCTGATGAACGCCCTGCTGAAACAGGGGGTGGCCATATTGATGATTTCGAGCGAATTGCCCGAGGTGCTGGGCATGTGCGACCGCGTGCTCGTGATGCATGAGGGGCGGCTTGCGGGCGAACTGACGCGCGCGGAGGCCACCCAGGAGCGCATCATGCGGCTGGCGACCGGCATGAGCGCCTCCCAAGCGGCCTGATGCCGGTATGCGTACTTCGTCCTATTCCACGCACGCCGCCCGGATTAAGCGAATGCTTCTTACGTTTGGGCCCCTGGTATTGGTGCTGGTTGCAGAAATAGTTATCTTCGATATGATTGGCCGCCAGCAAGATAAAATCGGCTTTGCCTCGATCAATACGCTTATCCTGGTGTTAAATCAATCCGCATCGTTTGGGGTAATGGCGGTGGGCATGACGTTTGTCATTATTACCGGGGGTATAGATTTGTCCGTGGGCTCCCTTATGGCGTGCGCGGGGGTCTTGTGTGCGATGTTGGTGAATTGGGGCGGGGGAGAGCATGTCTGGGCATGGATAATCATGGGCTGGGCGGCGGCGGCTGGATTGGGAATGGTGGCCGGAAGTGTGGCGGGATTGCTGATCACCCAGATCAACATTCCGCCGTTCATTGCCACGCTGGCGCTGATGAGTTCATTGCGCGGATTGGGAAATCTCGCCACGGACGGAAAGCCTATTTCCCCGCTTCCGGAAGCCTACAATTGGCTGGGCCGGTATCCCCTGGGCGGAGTAGTGCCCGTGAGCGTGGTGTTGTTCTTATTCGTTCTTGCGGGGGGGGCGATACTGCTTAACCACACGCGGTTCGGGCGGCATGTGCGCGCCATCGGTGGCAATGAAGAATCTGCACGGCTGAGCGGTGTAAACGTGATGCGGGTAAAATGGCTTGTGTATGTGTTGTGCGGGGTGCTCACGGCGGTGGCGGGCCTGATCCTGTCGTCGCGGCTGGGCGCGGGCAGCCCGAAAGTGGGTGTGGGCGATGAATTGGCGGTCATTGCGGCGGTCGTGGTGGGCGGCACCAGTCTCAGCGGCGGACGCGGGAGCATCGGCGGGACCTTTGTGGGATTGCTGACGGTATCCGCATTGAACAGCGGCATGACGTGGATAGGCGTGGAAACCTTCGGCCAGCAGGTAACCCTGGGCGTTGTCATACTGGCCGCGGTCCTGCTTGACCAGATCAAGGCCAGGGGAACCTCCTATTAGCCCCATTTTCTTGACAATTGACCGGGGGGTGGAAACAATACACGCATAACCAAAACAAAGGAACTACCCGATGCCCGGCAAACCGTATGTGATTCATGTCATTTCCAATACCCACTGGGACCGCGAATGGCTCTACAACTTCCAGGAAACCCGCATGCTGCTCGTGGAGATGATGGACGCCTTGATTGATATTATGGACACCGAGCCGGAATACCGATCCTATCTGATGGATTCGCAGGCGGTCCCCATCGAAGATTATCTCGAGGTGCGCCCGGAAATGCGGCCGAGCATACTCATGCATGTCACGAACAAGCGCCTGCTCATCGGGCCGTGGTACACCTGTCCCGAATGCTTTGAAGTCAATGGCGAATCGCTGGTGCGCAATCTGTTGTACGGCCACCGCGTGGCGCGCGAATTCGGGCATGTGATGAAAGTGGGGCACACGCCGTTTTCCTATGGCCAGAACTCGCAGATGCCGCAAATCTATAAAGGTTTTGGCATCGACACCATGCTCTTCTACCACGGGGTCAGCCACGAGGAAGTGAAAAATGAATTTATCTTTGAAGGCGCGGACGGCACGCAGGTGCTCGGCAGCCAGATGAGCAGCGGGGCGCGGTACAATTTCTATCACAATGTCTACCGGCCCGTGCGGTATGGAAAGAACATCAATGACCGCGAATATGCCTGGAACGAACTGGGCATGCAGTTTCATCTCTGCGGTTCCGAATATGAAATGGACCACCACCGGATTCTGGACCCGAAAATGGGATTCAATCAGGAACTGTTGCGGGAACGGGTGCGGGCGCTCCGGGAAAGTGAAATCAATGTGTCCACCACGCGTCATCTGGCGTTCATGATGGGGCACGACAGCAGCATCGCGGACCGTGCGGAACTGCGCATGATCGAGGAGGCGCGGCAGGCGCTTCCCGGCGATGAAATCAAGCATGACAGTTATGAGGACCTGCTGGCGGCGATCAAGGCGGAAGTGAAATGGGACAAATTGACGGTGCTGAAGGGGGAGCGCCGCACGCCAAAGCTCATGCCGGTGATTCTGCACCTGTACAGCGACGTATTATCCAGCCGCACCCGCATGAAACAGCGGAACAGCCGCGCGGAATTCCTGTTGCAGCGCCAAACGGAGCCGTTTGCGGCGGTGGCGGCATGGCTGGGCGGCGAATATCCGCAGGCATACCTTGACCTTGCCTGGAAAACGCTGTTGAAATGCCACGCGCATGACAGCATTTCGGGCAGCGGCGTGGACGCCATCGAGGAAGACATGCACTACCGCCTGCGGCAGGTAATTAACATCTCGAACGGTGTGTTGAAAGATTCCCTGGGCGCGCTCCAATTGCGGATCGACAACAGTGATTGCGAACCGGATGCGGTGCTGCTCACGGTGTTCAATCCCGCGCCGTATGCAAGGTCGGGAGTGGTGTCCGCGGCGGTGGACCTGCCCTATGCCGGGCCCCGGGGCGAGTTCGAACTGATCGACATGGCCAATGGCGAAAAAGTGGCCGTGCAGGGTGCGGACCGGAAACCGCTGTGGGCGGTGCAAAAACACTTGGGTGATGCGGCTTCGATGATGAAGGCGCAACGTTTCCATGTGCATTTTGAGGCACGGAATATCCCCGGGCTGGGATATGCATCGTATAAGGTGGACCGCACAAAAATGTTCCAGCGCGGGAGCCTTGTCTCCGCGGCGAATACCCTTGAAAATGAATTTCTGCGCGTGGCCGTTCAACCGGACGGGACGTTGCGGGTCACCCATAAAAAAACCGGCATTGTCTACTCCGATCTGCTGTATTTCCTCGATAATGGCGAGGCGGGCCATGCCTGGATGCACCATAACCCCTCCTTTGATCAAGTCATTGACAGCCGCGGATTTCCCGTCAGCATTGCCTTGGAGGAAGATGGGCCGTTGTTGGCGCGGTTCCGCGTGGAGTGCCGCATGCAGGTTCCCGCGCGGCTCGACGAAAACGGCGGTGATCCTTGGCAGCGGTTGGATGGCGTCGGAAATTCCGCGCGGCGCTCGCCGGAATTGCATGAACTCCGCATTACGTCCCTCATCACCTTGCGCCGTGGCGACGAGAATGTCCACGTTGCTGTCCGCTTCAACAACGCGGCGGAAGACCATCGCCTGCGGGTGCTGTTCCCCACGCGGCGTCCGGGCACGGTCTGTCATGCGGAAAGTGCCTTCGATGTTGTGGAACGCGAAACGGTATTTGGTTCTGGAAGCCCTTGGGAAGGCGCGCGCGGCGTTACCTTCCCCATGCAGCGTTTTGTGGATGTGAGCGGCGAGGGCGCGGGGCTGGCCATTATCAACGACGGCCTTCGCGAGTATGAAGTGACCCAGGACGCGGACCGCGCGATTGCCGTCACGCTGATGCGGGCCTATGAAATTAACTTGGCGACCGTAAGCTGCCGCTGGGAAACGCACGCAGCGATGAAACTGGCGCAATGTCCCGGCGAACACGAATTCAGCTTTCTGATTTATCCTCATGCAGGGGGCTATGCCGAGAGCGGTGTTTTTGCGCAGGCGGATACGCTGACCGTGCCCATGCTCCCGGCGCAGAGCGGTGCCCACGGCGGCGATTTACCCCGGCGCCATGGTTTTCTCAGCATCGCCCCCGAAAATCTGATCCTCAGCGCCCTCAAACGCGCCGATGACGGCAATGGTTATATTCTCCGGGTCTTCAATCCCACGGCGGAACCCGTGAAGGGAACGATTACCTTGGCGGCGCCTTTTTCCTCCGCCCAGCGCGTTACCCTGGAAGAACTGCCCGAAGCCGCGATTCCCATAAAGCAGAATGTTCTTCATATTGATGTTGCGCCAAAGAAAATCGCCACCGTGCGCATGGTATAAACCTACAAGACGCGCCCCGTATCACCGGGCAAGGCGGAACCCCAAATAATTAAATCCAAAATCCGGTTTTGCATACCCTACCCGGCTTGCGCTCCGGCAACTGGGATAGTGCACGCCCCAGCATCCGCCGCGCACCGCGCGGGTCGTCCCCTCCACAGGCCCCGCGGGATCATTCGCCGGGCCGCCGCTGTAGGCGCCAAACCAGTCTTGCGTCCATTCCGACACATTCCCGCTCATGTCATGCAACCCCCATGGATTGGGTTTTTTTAACCCCACCCCATGCGTCCGGCCCCAACTGTCAAGGTCCGTCCAGGCATACTGTTCCACCAAACTCCCGTCGAGGTCGTCCCCCCAATAGAAGCGCTCCGTCGTTCCCGCACGGCAGGCATACTCCCACTCCGCTTCCGTGGGCAATCGGAAGTTCATTCCCGGATTCGCTCCGTTCAGCGCCGCAATATATTCCTGTACCCGGTTCCACGACACACATTCCACCGGGCGCGAATCGCCCTTGAAATAGGCGGGATTTATCCCCATTACGGCCTGCCATTGCGCCTGGGTTGTCTCATATTTGGCGAGCCAGAATCCCTTGCTCAGTGTCACCGTATGCTGGGGCTGTTCATTGGCCGCGCGGTCCGCTTCCCCGTCCGGCGCGCCCATCTCGAAGTGTCCCGGAGGACACCACACGAAGATCATCCCCCCAAATTCCCGCTCCTCTCCCGCCGCATAACCTTCTCCTTCCGCCTCTCCTTCCTCCGCTTCGCCTTCCGTGTCGTTAAAATAGTACCAGAGGGGAAGATGCCCGTGGGTCAGGAACTGGGACGGAACCACGCCGTCATAGCACTCCAGCGGATCATTGTCCCGATCCGTCTTGGATATCACCAACTGAGTGCGTGACGTGATGCCGCGCGCTTGATAGCCGGCGAACACCGCATCCGTCATTACTTCAAAATAGGAATAAAGGGCGTTATTCCCCCGGACGGCAATATCGGTTCCATGTCCGGTGAATGTGCCCAGCGGCTGTCCTGCCCGGACATGATACCCCACTGTAATGGTGGGTATGATTTCCACATGGAATATATGCACCCGGTACTCAGGATAGTGGTCCACGGAGATTTCAAGCTGGGTGCCATTTCCTTCATCCCGCAATATCTCCACTGTGCCGGATATGGGCGAATAGATGGTTTCCACATGGAAATTGATATCGGGGTACAAGTCAAAATAATGCTTCATGCTCCGGCAGCTTTCCGGAGTCCCCTCCGCATAACTGTGCCCCGCCGACGAACGGAAATAGGAGATGCTCTGGATATGCTCCACCCGCACGAAGTCCGCCGTGACAAACTGCGGCGGCGTCTCCCCTTCCGGCCCCGAGGAAATATATTCTCCTTCGCCGGGAACATCCTCGAAACAATACCATGCCGGCAAATGGCCTTCCGTAAGAATGCGCGGCGGAGTGAAAATATCCAGACACTCCAACGGATCATTATCCCGCTCCTCCCGCGAAATGATCAGTTGTTCCCGCGAGGAAACGCCCCGCGCCCGATACGGTTCAAAGACCTCCTCCGTCATCATCTCAAAATAGGAATACAGCATGTCCGGGCCATGCACCGCGATATTCACGCTGTCCCCATAAAAGGTTCCCACCGGTTCTCCGGCGAGAACCGGATTCCCCACCGCAAGGGAGGGTATTGGCGTCATGTGCGCGAGTATGATCCGGTACTCCGGATGGCCGTCCACCGTGATCTCCATCCGCGAACCAAGGGTCTCCGCTTTCAAGGCCGTAATCTGTCCCGCCACGGGCGCATAAACCGTTTCCATCCGCCAATCCGCGTCCGGCAGCAGGGTAAAGAAGTGTTTCATGCTCCGGCATGTTTCCGGGCTTCCCGCCGAATAATCCCCGCCCGTGGAAGAACGGAAATACGAGATGCAGGAAAGATTATCGACGTTCACAAAACCCGCCGTAATAAAGAAAGGCGGTGTTTCCCCTTCTCCTTCGATTCTTCCCTCTTCTTCGCCTTCCGAAGTGCCTTCGACGGCTCCGCCCTCTTCCTCTCCTTCCCCTTCCCCATCGCATCCGCCCGGTGTGGTGGAAAATCCATCCTCGGAACCGGGTTCGCACCCATACCCCCCCATATTGTAGAACTGGATGAGCCGAAGCAATTCATTCAAGTCCACCGACCAGTCCGGCACGTTCCCGGTAAAATCACTGTGATGCGGACAACAATCGTGTTCGTTGCCAAGCCCGGGCGAAAATCCATCTTCCGTTTCTTCGCCCGCCAACGCGCAATGGTACCCATGGCTATTGTAAAACTGTATGACCCGGAGCAATTCCGCCACAGAGATTCGATAATCATGATTTGTGTCCGCGGAATGCCATTGGTTGGGGCAGTAAACCACATACCCCCAGGACACCATCACATTCACGGACGCGCCGCAGGCCGCCATGAATTCAGAGGCAGGATACTGACGCAGGATCACCCCGGCGGGAATTGTCTCACTGCTTTCGCCTGTCACGGTCCCCAAGGCCAATCCTGCCGCGTCCAGCAGGGATTGTGCTTCTCCAACGGTCATCCCTGTCAAATCCGGCACGGGCGCAAGACAGGGGCCCAAGGACACTTCCAGGTCCACCGCGGCTCCGCAGGCCAGGGCAATTCCCGGAACAGGAGTTTGCGATATGATTCGATAGGCCGGCACGGTCGTACTGTAGACCTGAGTCACCGTTCCCGAGTGTAGCGAATTATCTTCCAAAACAGTCTGTGCTTCACTTAACAACAACCCGGTCACATTGGGCGTTTGTACGCTGCACGCCCCCAAGGACACCACGAGGTCCAATGCCGTTTCACACAGCACTTGCGACCATGGGGCCGCGGATTGGCCGATGATACGGTTTTTGGGAAACAATTCGTTGTATTCCCACTCAACATCTCCGGGGGTCAATAAATACGTCGCTATGAACAATTCAGCCTGATCAAGCGACAACCCAACCACATCCGGCACCTCCGTAAAGCATGGCCCCAGCGAAATCACCAGGGAAATCCCTGAATCACAGGCCGCCAACGTCCCCCCCGCCGGCGCATGGCGGAGTATCGTGTTCTCCGCCACGGCATTGCTATACTCCCAGGTAATGCCCGCAATATACAGTTGCGCCTCTTCGAATAGCAGGCGCGCCTCTGTTTCGTTCAGGCCGGAGGCATCGGGCACCTCGGTGTAGCAGGGTCCCAGGGACACGAACACGTAGATGCTTGTTCCGCACACGGCCGTCTCCCCGGGCGGCACGCTCTGTGCGGAAATATGATTTGCCGGCATGAGTGGATCATATGCGCCAAACACCGTTCCCAACACTAAATCCGCTGTTTGCAGCGCTGACGCGGCCTCTGTTTCCGTCATTCCCAGCAGGTCGGGGACCACGCTCTCGCATGGCCCCAGCGACACGGTAAAATCCATAAAACTGCTGCACAAAACAACCAGACCCGCTGGTGTGTCCTGGGACATTACCTGCCCTTCCAGAATAGTGTCACTGAACGCATGGGCGATGCGCCCTACCAGCAGATTCGCGTTCAACAGGGCCACTGCGGCGGATTCCAGCGGCATTCCCAAAAGAGAGGGAGCCTCCGTATAACAGACTCCCAGAGATACAACCAGGTTCACCTTCGCCCCATAAAGCACGGATATGCCCGGCGCCGGCGTCTGGCGTATCACATACTCCCGGGGAATCGTGTTGCTGAAATCATACGTCGTCTCACCCAAAACCACCCCCCCTTGCCGCAATGCCATTTCGGCTTCCTGAAGAGGCATTCCCGTTACATTCGGGACATATACTTCTCCGGGAACGAACATGGCCATCAACTCAACGTTTTGGTTCATCGTTACCGTAATTTCCGGCACTGCGGGGTCCGTGCCTTCGGGAAGCGTGCCCATCCAGCGATAAAAAACATTTCCCGCCTCGGGCAAGGCCGTTATATGTACTGCTTCGCCCTCGTTATGCCAATACAGATCGGGACGCGGCTCGGTTGTTCCGGCGCCAATTGCCTGAATGAACAAATACCAGTCCCCCCCCACAAACACCGCCTTAAGGGTATAGTTTTGATTCATGACCGTGTACAATGGATTATCACGGTGCCGTTCAAAAGGAACATCCCCCTCCCAATAGGCAAAATAGTCGCTGCCTGTGGAGAGTGCCCATACATTCAGTCCCACTCCCTCCGCATAGTTCCAATGTCCCGGGGGCGGATACGTTTCCCCCTGGCCGGAAGCGGATAAATCAAGAAAAAACCCGCTGGTGGTTACATCGGGTGTCACCGTCAGGTCCCGGTCCACATCAAACCATTTCTCGAATGCAACCGTGTGGATGTCGCCGGTCCATCCGCGCCAATAACACCCGGGTCCGGGGTACGCCTCCACAAAGGCCATGCGATTGTGGAGGTAGGCATAAATGCCCGGCGCTGGATGTTGCGAAACAGAACATCCTTCCAGGGGCCCCGTCACCACCACATGCCAATCCCCGGGAATGAATTCGGCGGTGATTGACCGATTCTGTTCCATTGACAACTCCTTTATAAACGGCTGAAAGATGTCTTGAGAAGGGGATACATCGCCCGTCCATTGATGGAATGCGTCGCCGCCCGTGATCAAATTGGCAGACAGATTCACAGTGCCGTTATGCACAAAACCATATTCCCCCGGGGGCGGCTCGGTCATTCCGTTTCCAACCACCGCCAAGGTCAAGGTCCAATCCGCCGCCACATACCGAGCCCGGATTGTGCGATCCTGATCCATAAGCAACTGGATTTGGTAAGATAATACTGACGCTATAGGCACATCGCCCAACCAGCTTTCAAAGGCCCAGCCATTCACCCCGTATTCCGCCGATACCACTGCCGTCTCACCCAATGGGTAAATATAACTCACCCCGGGTTCCGCGCTCCCCGCCGGGAATGTTGTTCCTTCGCCTTCAATGATTATGGTCAGTGTCGCGGTTCCATCTTTTTGCAGTCCCCCCCCCTCGGCGAGGGCGGCTCCCGCCAGCAATGCCGTCAGGCATCCTAATAAGCCGCATGCACTACCCCATTTCATGAAGTATTAACCTTATTTGTTCACTTCCCGGCTGCTCGTGAATTTCTTCCCGTTCATCACATAGCCTCCTTGGGCAGAATTGCACAATCCGCGCCCAATGTCAACCATTTCACAAAATCAGCCCTGCGCTCCTCCCGGAAAAATGTCTTCCGCAATACCTTAAAACTGCTCCCAATGCAGCACGTCCGTCAGTTCCCGCTTGATAGGAGCCGGGGTCTGTGCGGCATATCCCACGGCGATCAGGCTCACCAGCTTGTACCCTTGGGGTGCCCCAAGCAACTCCCGCACCTTTTCCGCATAGGCCTTTTTATCCCCCGCCACCCAACAAGTGCCCAGCCCCAGTGCACGCCCCGCCACCAGCATGTTCTGCGTGGCCGCGCAACCGTCTTCCAGGTAATAATTCGACTCCTGGCAGAACACCGCGATGCATGCGCCCGCATCCGCGATGAACCTTCCGTTTTCCGCCACCGCCGCTATCCGCTTCCGGCCTTCCGCCTCCGTCACCACCACAAACTCCCACACCTGCCCGTTGCGCGCCGTGGCCGCCAAACGTCCGCAATCCACCATCGTCTCCAACTTCGTCCGTTCCACGGGCAACGGTTCATACAACCGCACCGACCGCCGTGTCCGTAAAGCCTCTATCGCATCCATTGTAGTTCTCCTTGCTGTTGCCGTTTCCGCGCGAACGCGGTTCACATTTCCTGTGGAATTCGAATCTCAAACTCCGCCCCGCCTTCAGGAAGATTCCGGTAGCGGACCGATCCGTGATGTGCCGTGACAATCCGGTGAACAATCGACAGGCCCAGGCCCGTGCCCCCTTCCTTTCGTGAAAAAAAAGGAACGAACGGGTCTTCTCCCGGCTTCAAATCGAGGCCCGGACCCGAATCCCGCACCACAAACACCACCGCTCCCGCCTCTTGATGCGCCGCCAGTCGAACCTTTGTTTCCTCGGGCGAGACCTCTATGCCATTGCGCAACAAATTCGACAATGCCTGCGCGATTTTTCCCGAATCCAGCGTCAGCCGGCCGCACCCGGGAGCGATGGCCGTCTCTATCCCCACCCCTTTGTCATGCGCCAACTTCTGACAAAGCTGCCGCGCCCGATCCACCACCTCCGCCGCCGAACAATGCTGCCGCTCAATCTCAAAGGGACGCGAAAATCCCAAAAACTGGCCGATGAGATGCTCCATGTGCGCCGCCTCCTGCACAATCGCCGCCGCGCGCCGAATGAGCGGCGGCTCTTCCGGCAATTGCCGTTTCAGCAATTCCGCCATGCCGCTGATGACACTCAGCGGATTGCGCAATTCATGCACGATGCCCGCCGTCAATTCACCCACCTGCGCCAACTGACGGTTCAATTCCGACGCCCGCTCCAACCGCCGTATCTCCGTCAAATCCATAAACAAGAAGATCGCCCCGGAAAATCGCCCCGAATCCTGCAGCGGGTACACCGACACGCCCAGTGTCTTCCCCCCGCCCGGTGTCTGAAACGACATCTCCCGCCGCGCGATGGAGTGCCCTTCTCCGGCGATCTCCGCAAACGCCTCTCCGAATGTGGCAAACCCGGGAAGGGCCTCAAGTTTCATCCCCGGCTGGAGCAGGTCCTCCGGAACCGCCAATTGCAGGCCCGCCGCCGGATTGGACAAAACGATCTCCCCCGAGGCATCCACCACAATCACCCCGCTTGCCAGGCTCTTCACAATCTGCTCATGAATGCCCGCCGTCCGGGTTTTGTTTCCGCACGCCTGCGCCATCGCCTGCACTCCTTGCCTGTCTTCTACAACCGCGCTTGTATCGCTCCCGCCAATCGGGAAAATTCCTCAAGGGTCAGCGTCTGCGGACGCCGCCCCGCATCAATGCCCGCCGCCGAAAATGCCGCCTGCACGGCGTCCCGGGGCGCGCCGAAGGCGCCCGACTTTATCAACGAATTATGCAACGTTTTACGCCGGTGCGCAAATGCCGCGCGCGCCACCTTGGTTAAAAAAAGCGCCTTTCCCCGGTCCACCGGATGAAACCGGAAACGTACAATACAACTGTCCACCTGCGGGCGCGGCACAAAACACGACGCCGGCACCCGGTGCACAATCGTTACCTCCGCCCGGCTCCGCGCCGCTATCGTGAGCACGCCATACCCTTCCTTGTTCACTTCCGCCAGCAGCCGTTCCCCAACCTCCCATTGCAGCATCACCACCATTTCTGAAAAAAACACCGGAGCTTCCAGGAAATGAAACAATACCGGCGTGGTCACGTAATACGGAAGATTCGACACCATTTTCAATCGCGCCGAACCGGCCAGATGCGTTTCTGTCAGGTCGCGCAACCCATGATTCAATATGTCCCCCCGGAAAAGCGCCACCTGCGGCACGTCCCTGAACTGATCCTCCAGGCACGGCATAAATGATGCGTCTATCTCGACCGCCAGCACGCGCCCCGCGCGCGCCGCCAGATGCCGCGTAAGCGTCCCCAGACCCGCCCCCACTTCCACCACCCCGTCTTCCGGGCTCAGTTCCGCCGCCTCCGCCATGATCCGGTTGATGTTGTCATCCAACATCAAATTCTGTCCCAGCGCCTTCTTAAACGTGATCCCGTACCGGGTGCATACATCCCGCAACGGGCTCGGTGGTGTGCGATCAGAAACCTCCATACTTTAGCTCGAGGCGAACACCACGGTGAAAGACGCTTCCTTGGGCGCATCCATCGGAAAGGTCATCGGCACTTTAACCGGAGTTGCCGCCGGCGCCGGAGAGGCGGGAATCTTCACGGGGATCGTCACGATAATCACATCATTCTGCGGGATCAGTTTTAGCCCGTCCTTCGTGGGAACCGCCGTGCTGAGCGGACTGTAAAACGGCTCCCCAACTTCATATCCGGCGCCCGGAAACGAAAATTCGCCCTGCAATACCCACCGGTTGGCCTCGCCGGCCGGCTGCGTGATGGTCCCTTCAAGGCCAAAACTGCCCTTCATCCGGTAGCCCCCCGTCTCCATCTTTTCTATCCGCACCCCTACATCATCCGCTTGGCGGCCATCGTTCATGGTAAACGTTAGATTGTTCGTGATGCCGCCCGCCGGCGCTTTTTGATCTTCTCCTTCCGCGCCGGCGGAAGCCGGGCCGGTTACGGGGAGGCCACCGCTTTTCGTTGTTTCCGGCGCCGCGGTAGGACCCGTTTTGCCCGGTTCCGACGGGATACACCCCGGCAGAACCCACCCTGTCGCGATCAATGCCAGAAATAGCATGCCACAGCCAACACTCTTCATAACGGCTCCTTGATATGCGGTTGTATGCTCGTATTAACGTCCCGCCCATAATACTACCCTTCCCCATGGGGCATTGTCCACCGGCACCCCGTAACGCGGCCCAATCAGAACGCTACACGGAATGCACGGACTTCCGGACAATGAGTTCCGCAGGAAGACGGATGGGGTACGGTTTCATAGCTTTGATTTCTCCGCGAATCAACTGCACCAGCAAATGCGCCGATTCACGCCCCATCGAACGCAATGGCAGCCGCATGGTCGTCAAGGGCGGCGTTGTGTGCATACCCAACCGATTCTCCGGAAACGATGAATCCCCGATAAACACATCGTCGAACCCCGTGATCGAGAGTTCCTCCGGAACCCGCACCCCGCGTTCGCGCGCACGGCTCATCGCCCCCAGCGCCATTTCATCGTTGATGCACATGATCGCCGTAGGACGCGGGTCCATATCCAGCAAATAATCCACCGACTGATACCCCATCGCCACTTCGAACCGGCAATCCCGCGCCCACAGAATTGATTCCTCCCGCAACTCAACCCCGTGCTCCGCCAACACCGAACGCATCCCCTCGATACGCCGAATCGAACAACTGTGCTGGCGGTCCCCCGCCATCACCGCAATCCGCCGGTGCCCCAATTCAAGCAGATGATGGGCAATTGTCTCGCCCGCCTGGCGGTTGTCCACGTCCACGCACGGCAAATACTGTTCGGGAAGATGGGGGCCTATTGTCACCACCGGCATGCCCGACTCCTGTAACTCCAACAATGGCGTTCGATCAAACGTGTGCCCCCCCAGGATCGCCAGGATGCCTTCCACCCGCCACGCCGTTAATATGTTCAAACTCTCCCGCAACCGTTCCGGATTATGCCCCATCTCCGCCGTGATCGTTTGAAACCCCGACGCCTGAATCGTCTCATCCGCCGACTGAAGCGTCGCCATGTAATAACAACTTTCCCGCGTGAACACCACCAGCCCCACCAAATTGCTCTGCTTCCGCTTCAACACCTGCGCCAGCGGATTCGGCATATACCCCAACTGCCGCGCCGCCGCCCACACCGCCTCCCGCGTCTTCTCCGAATAATCCTTGGCCCTCGGCCGTTGATTCAAAATCACACTCACCGTGTTCGGCGACACGCCCGCTTTTTCGGCCACATCTTTCAACGTCGGCGGCCGCTTGAGAGTTCGTACAGGTTTCATAATGCACCTTCTTAATGTAATTCAATCTGGCTTTGCCGCGCCGCCAAAATAGTACCAGGATCGCCCCATGGTGTCAATAAGCGGATTTTTTTGTTTGTTAACATTCATCGTTGCCTTGCGGCTTGGATCGGCGCCAGAGGATAATTCGTATTATCCGTATAGAAGACCAGCAAGACTTTTGTGCAGAAATGGTCTAAATAAATACCTTTGGAGGATATTGTAATTTCCAATTTTTGTTGTCGTTCCTGAAAATCCATCCACATCTCGCTTCGCTTCAATTTTCACTCTCAATGGCCTCTGCTCCCCCTTGACTTTCGTGTAACACATGTCCCATGCTGGAGGTAGTATTTGCCAGGCGAACAACGGTCAACCAAGCATGGAGGGACAGACCATGCGTCATTTGATTCTTGCAGTGGCGGCCATCGTGAGTGTGTGCGTGTGTTCCGGGTGCATCCCCCCGCAAGTGGCCATCGCGGTGTCCAACACCAGCTATGATTTTGGCCTGAACCAGCAGCCCTTCACCATGGAGGTCTGGAATACTAATCCAAGTGTTGGGACCATTAACGTGACGGTGGACCCAAGCGTATCCTGGATACATACCGATTCCACTGTGCTTGCCTGTCCGCCGCCTGTGGAGAAAAAAGAACAACGCCAACTGTTGACCATCACTATCGACAGGACAAATCTTGCCGCCGGGACGCATCAGGGCACCATAGCATTGCGGGCGCCGGGGATTGTGACCGTGAATATCCAGATAACCGCCGCATCCACCGGCTCGACGGTGGGGGGGCTTGACATCGTCAATCCTGTCGCCGCCTATTCCAGCCCGTATCTTATCGAGTTTAATTTCGGCCTCGAATATGACAACGGTGACGCCGTAGTGGCCAATCCCGGCCAATTCCTGATTACCGCGAAAGAGAATGAGGAACAGGTCGGAGCGGACAATGGGTTGTTGCTCCGGCGCACCGCCGCGCGGCAGCTCAAAATGCATCTCGTTCTCGATTATTCCATGCACATGCAGAATATCCCCAATGCCATCGCGACGATGGAGGACGCCGCCACCGGCATTTTACTGCCCGCCTTAAACGAAGATGCCTTGGTGGCGGTCACGGAATTTCACCGGGATGACGTGGCGCCCGCGCTGGTGACGGATTTCACAGTGGACCGCACGGACCTGGAACAGGATATCACCGCCATTCAGCAGAATTACGTCCAGGGCTTTGCCTCGGGATCAAAAATCTGGGAAGCCCTGGCCGATGCGGCCGAAAGCTTCGGCGGCGCCGGCGACAGCATGGAAGAACGGTATATTCTCCTTTTCACGGATGGCAATGACACCTCCAGCAATGTCACCCGCAACAATGCGGGCAATATCCTGGCCGAAAGGGGCATTCACCTGTTTGTCATCGGCTTTGGAGCCAATGTGAATGTCGTCAACCTGGAGTATCTGGTGAACCGCACCGGCGGCACCTACCTCCCCGCCGCCTCCCTCGCCACCCTGAATGATAACGTCCAGTGGATTGTGGACAACCTCGGCGCGCGCTACACCCTGCGCTGGGCCTCGCTCCGGCGCAACAATATCAATGTCTACCCCGGGTTCACCATCAGCCTCGACGGCGGCTCCGCTTCCTATACCGCCGATATACCCTTCGTCGCCACCGCGCACGCAAGTTCCCCCCTCGCCGGGCGGTTGCACCTCGTGGAATCCTTCACCAGCCATGGCGATGCCACCGTCTACCTGCGGGCCGATTATGTGCCCCGGAACATCCGAACCATGCGGCTCTTCGTGGGCAGCGATTTCAACTTCACCGTCAACCTGGTGGACGCCGCCAGCGACGGATTGATGGCCGGGTGGACCAAGGCCGTGGTGAATAACACGCTGCTCGGCGGAAAATGGATCGAACTGGCCAGCCCAAGCACCACGGGCTATATCCCCTTTGCCACCTTCGGCCCCATGCTGCGCTTCGATTTCGAGGATGTCGGCGCCGCCGAAACGCTCGTCAAGAGCATCTATATCGACAATAGCCGCTATAGCAACGGCCAGAACTTCACCGTGGAAGGGTTTACAAACACCCCGCCCGGATCATGACGGCACCCTTCCGTATTGTTTGACGGTCTTGTAAAACGCCTCGCATACGTGCAGCCGCGCGCACGGCGGAAGGTTGTTGCCCTCCTGCATAACCACGCAGCCTCCGTCCAATAGGCCGGAGTCCAAAATACGCCGGGTTTCCGCGATAACCGGGCCGGGTTCCTCTTCCAAAAAGAACGGCACGCGCGGGCCCCCGTAAATCAATACCTCCGGCCCCAACTCACGGCGGAACCGCGTAAAATCCACCGGAAATCCCGTATCGAACGCCATTACGCCCAATTCCCGGTGAATCACCGGGAAATGACGTTGGGCATTGCCGCACAAGTGCATGCCACGGTCCGTGTCCGTGGCGAAGGTCTCATAGAACCGCCGGTGCACGGGCAGGACAAATTCCCGGTACTGTTCACAGGAAAGCAATTGAATGGAATCATCCGCCGCGCCGAATCCATCGTAGCTGACGGGGAGGCCCATATATTCGCGCCACGCTTTCATGCGCGCGATCAGCGCCGTGCCCAGGAAATCCAGCAATTGGTGGACATACTCCGGCTCGGCAAGCATGTCCATGCATAGTTCCGTGGCCCCGCGAAGATTCGCCGCCACGGTGAATACGCCGTCGCACCCCATAAACGGCGCCCATTCCGGGGGTGCCACCGGGCGGTTCAGAAAGGTCCAGCCCTCGGCGCATTTGGCGCGGTAATACTCCAAAAAGCGCAGGGCGCGCTCCGCCCATTCCCCCTTGAACGGATCGGGCACTCCATGGTCAAACAGCATGCGCTTGTTGTCATCGTTCAGGATGGGTTCGGTATCCGGGACCTGTCCGCCGCGATACCGGACCGGGCATCCGAACCACGCGGCATCGTAGATGTTCTCAAAATCAATCCCCGCCACCCACTGTTCCGGAAGGCCCTTCTCGTGATCGCCCGGCAGCAGGAAGCGCTGCCAGTACTGATGCTCCAGCACCGCTTGCGCCATCAGTTCCGGTTCGGTCATGTACTCCTGATACCGCACACCGCGCGGGTTGTATTTCGGGTCCAGCATCAGCACGCGCGGATTCGTATTGAACCGCACCGGAACCCGCTCGTGCGTTCGCGTCTTGAACGCATCCCATAAGGCACGGCGTTCCGCATTGTGCGCCGTGAACTCTTTCCCCAGTAGATCGGGCAATGAAAATAGATTCATTCCATCTCCTTTATTCCGAAGCGGCTTCCTCGAGAATGGCAAGTATTATCCTGGCCGCATCCGGCACGGGATTGCTTAGTATGGGCAGCATGATCGTGTGCGCATAGGCCTGTTCCGCATTTGGAAAATCGCCCATTTTATACCCGTTATAGCCTGATTCCGGGCATAAGGGGCCGCGATTCCGCGTAAAGAGATCAAACCCCTTGGCGAACAGCGGAAGCGTGTGTAAATTCGGATACGGCGTCACGGCCACGCCCGGCAATTGGGCCTTCACGCGCACGATAAAGTCCAGGGTGGATATTCCCTGCATTGCGGCGGGATCATGAAGGATGGGGAAACTGTAGAAACCACCGCGCTCCACGCCATCATACACTTTAACGGGCCGCAGCCCGGGGATGGCCGCAAGCCCCGCTTCCACTTCCTCCACGAAAGCCTTGCGGCGGCGGTTTAACTCCGGTAATTTGGCCCATTGGGCTTTAGCAATGCCAATACCGAGGGGGTGCGCGCGGAATTTCATGCCCAGGCCGAGGGGTTGGTGTTCCGCGTAGGTTTCACAGACCAAATCAATGCCGGCGATGCGATTGACTTGCCCCACAAGGCACGCCCGTTCAAATACATCCGTGCTATTTGTCACAAGGACGCCGCCTTCTCCCGCGCTCACGGGCTTTGATCCTTGCAGGCTCCAGCAACCGGCATCGCCGAGCGAGCCGCACATGCGGCCTTTGTATTTTGCGCCGTGGGCGTGGGAACAATCCTCCACAATGGGGATGGCGTGCTCGCGGGCGATGGCCAGAATGGCGTCCATATCGCACACATTGCCCCAAAGATGCACCGGCACGATGCAACGGGTGTTGGGGGTGATGCGCTTGCGAAGGTCTTCAGGGTCCATCAGGAGGGTCTCGGGATCAATATCACAGAAAACAGGTTTGGCGCCGAGCATGAAGGCGGGGGCGATGGTGCAAATCCACGTGTTGACGGGGCAAATGACCTCGTCGCCGGGGCCGACGCCAAGTCCAAAATACGCGGAATATAAGGAGGAAGTGCCATTAAATACGGTGAGGCCGTACTTGGCGCCGATCCATTCCTTCCATTCTTTTTCAAACGCGCGCACCACCGGGGTGCCCCCGCTGAGTTCGTTCCGGCGCGTCATTTCCGCCACCACCGCCACCTCTTCTTCGCCGATTTGTTTCCAGTGGTCGAGTTCCGGGGCCGCCGCCATGGCGGTTTGCACAAAGGTGCGTGTTTCATTTTCGGGAGGGTTCTTTGGTTCGGTCATGCGCGGGCTCCAGAAGTTGTTTCAGCGTGAATGCACGCTATTGTCCACCAAGGAGGGGATAGGGATCAATTTTCAGACAGTGAAAAAGCAGGTATAATTGAGGTGATTTTGCATGTGGTTTTTTGCCGAAAAAAGTGTTTTTGGAGTGATATTTTCCTGCTTTTGGGCGTGTTTTTGGGCCTGCGCGCGGCATAGGCAGGGCTTGAACCCTTTTTAGAGTTTTGGGAAACGCGCCTATACAAATGCGGTACAAAGTTTGAATTGCATGGTTCATATGGTATAAATTTACGGGAATGTGCTGCAATAAATGCAAAAGGATTTTGAAATGGATCTCCTGAACAGTATCCGGCGCCGTTTGTGTTTTACTTATTTCACAGTAGCCCTTTTGGGTATCCTGTTCCTGTCCATGACGGGGGCGGAAGCGGGCACAAAGCGGATCGTATTGATAGGGGATAGCTGGACGCAGTGGCCGTGGAAGAATAATGCGTTTCAGGAGGTTTTGGATGGCACGGGGACGGGGGCGGCGGTGGAGGGGACGTATACGGCGATTGGGGGCACGGCGGCGCTGTGGTGGGCGCAAAATGCGGTGCCGGACCCGGGGTCGTTTCCGCCGCCGCCGGGAACCTCGCCGAATCCGGCGGGATGGGGGCTGCTGGACCGGCTGGATTACACGCTGAATACGAATCCAACGATTGATATTGTGCACATGAGCCTTGGGGGGATTGACATGCTGGCGTCGTGGCGGAATGGGTGGACGGCACAGCAGGAGGAGGCGTTGTTTGCGCAGATTGCGGATAATGTGCGGACGGTGGTGAATCATGTGCGGGCGCGGGCGGACGGGGAGCGGTTCCGTTTTTTGTGGGTGGATTATGATTATTTGAATATCACGGAGACGTGCACGAAATACATGGATGAGTATTCGGATGACGCGGCGCTGGCCTCGGCGGTGCTGGGGTTTTCGGTGGGCATTCCGTTGTGTGACAATATCGCGTGCATTTACCCTGCCTTGATGCAGAACAAGGCAAACAATGAGGTTATCAACCGTGCATTTGGACGGTGCGCGTTGATGAAGATTGAAGCGCATCAGACAATGCCGGGGGTGCGGTACATTCAGAATTTCGGGAATGTGCAGTACCGGGCGGGGTACACGGATTCGCTGGGGACTGTATTCGCGCCGGGCATTGTGCCGTTTCCGGGGTTTGCCCCGTCGTTTTCCCCGTTGCCGGGGGGCGACCCGGCGTATGGCACGCCGCCGCCGTTGATGGACCATCCGAGCGGGAAGGTGGACCCGATTCATTTGAGCAAGACGGGGTATAAGTATATTTTTGACAATTGCTGGGCGCAGTATTATGCGCGGTGGATCGCGGATTCGGTGCGGCCTTCGTGCATAGGGATTGCACGGGTCTCCGCGAATCCAACACAGCCGGGGAATGTGGGGTTTAGTGTGACGTTCAGCGAGGCGGTGCTGGGTGTGGACGCGGAGGATTTTGCACTCGATGTGTCGGGGGTTGACGATGCGGCGATCACGGGGGTGAGCGGGAGCGGCACGGTGTATACGGTGACGGTGTATACGGGCACGGCGGGAGCGGTGGCCGGGACGGTGGGATTGGATTTGGTGGATAATGACACGATTTATGATGGCGCGGACAATTATCTTCTGAACAGTTTTTTGACGGGTGAAGCGTATACGGTGGAGCCGGGGCCGGAGGGCGAAGAAGGTCAGTTGGAAGGTACGGAGGAAGGAACGGAAGAGGGCGCGGAGGAAGGCGCAATAGAAGGCCTGGAAGAAGGGATGGGCGAGGGAACGGAAGAGGGCGAAGGGGAAATTGTGGAAGGACAACCGGAAGGCGCGGTGGAAGGCGTGGTGGAAGGCGCGGTGGAAGGCGCGGTGGAAGGCGTGAGTGAGGGTGAAGTATTGGAGGGGGCGATGGAAGGCGGCGTGGAAGGGGAGGCAGAGGAAGGAGAACTGGAAGGCACTGTGGAAGGGGAAGTAGAGGAAGGCCAGACGGAAGGACAGAATGAAGGGGTTGTGGAAGGCGAGGGAGAAGGGGCGGCGGAAGGCGCGGAAGAAGGTCTTGTGGAAGGCGGGATTGAAGGAGCAGTGGAAGGTATTGCGGAAGGCGCGCTCGAAGGCCAACCCGAAGGCCAACCCGAAGGCGAAGGCGAGGGCCTGCTGGAAGGTGAAGGCGGCGCAGAAGGTGAAGGCGGCGCAGAAGGTGAAGGCGGCGCAGAAGGTGAAGGCGAGGGAGAAGGGGCGGCGGAAGGCGCGGAAGAAGGTCTTGTGGAAGGTGGGATTGAAGGAGCAGTGGAAGGTATTGGGGAAGGCGCGCTCGAAGGTTCGTCGGAGGAGGGCATGCCCTCCGAAGGTTTACCGGAGGAGGGGCAAGTGGAAGGCGGTGTGGAAGGCGAGACGGGTGTCCATAGCGCGGATGAGAATGGGGATGGCGTGATTAGCTTGTCGGAAGTGTTGCGGCTGATCCAGTTCTTTAATTCGGGCGGGTATCATTGCCAGCAGGGAACCGAAGACGGTTATGCGCCGGGATTGGGGGATACGAGTTGCGTGCCGCATAGCAGTGATTATTACGAACAGGATTGGATGATTAATCTTAGCGAGTTGCTGCGGTTGATCCAGTTCTTCAATTCGGGGGGATATCATGTGTGCGCGGGAAGCGAGGATGGATTCTGTCCGGGGGTGTGATTGAACCGCAAAGAACACAAGGAACGCAGAAGGAGGAGTTCGGGTGAAGCCGCAAAGATAGTGAGCTGCGGGTAAACGCGGGGGAGGGGAGACATGGACGGGCACGGACAGACACGGGTTTGGGGTTTGGGGTTTGGGGTTTGGGCCGAAAAATACCATCCACAGGGTCCATGCAGTTTATAGCATTTCACAAATTCGCAATTTCTTGGGATACTAAGATTTCTGTTGAAAGGACTAATTGCAAAATGATATAATAGATTTACTGGGTTGTTGGGTTTGGCAATTCGATTAAAACCATGCGGGAGGTAGTTATGATTACCTTAAGTTTGCGGGGACGGCTGATTGGCACGGGTGCATTATTAACGATATTGGCAATCATTGCTATTTTTGCGTCGATCTATTTTCAGAACCGGCGGATGGAGGTGGCGCTGGCGGAGGAGTGCCGTACACTGGCGGAGTCGGATTTGCTGCACATCGCGCAAGGGGTGTATGCGTTGTGCGAGTCGCAGGAGGAAGTGATTCAGAAGGCGGTGAGCAATAATTTGAATGTGGCGCGGAAGTGTCTGAATGACACGGGCGCGGTGAATTTCAGTGCGGACACGGTGGTGTGGAAGGCGAAGAATCAGTTCAGCGGGGCGGTGGTGGAGGCGCCGTTGCCCAAGTTTATGCTGGGGACGACGTGGCTGGGGCAGAACGCGGACATGAAGGCGCCGTCGCCGGTGGTGGATGAGGTGCGGACGTTGGCGGACAGCATGTGCACGGTGTTTCAGCGGATGAACGCGGCGGGGGACATGTTGCGGGTGTGCACGAATGTGAAGACGAAGGATGGGGGGCGCGCGGTGGGGACGTATATTCCGGCGGTGGAACCGGACGGGAAGGAGAATGCGACGATCAAGGCGGTGTTGGCGGGGCAGACGTTCCGCGGGCGGGCGTTTGTGGTGGATGGATGGTATATCACGGCGTATGAGCCCATTCTGGATGCGGACAAGAAGGTGGTGGGGATGTTGTTCGTGGGGATTCCTCAGGAGAGCGCGACCAGTCTGCGTCAGGCCATCATGAACACGAAGGTGGGGAGCAGCGGTTATGTGTTTGTGCTGGGGGGCACGGGCACGGCGCGGGGGCAATATATTATTTCGTTGAAGGGGGAGCGGGACGGGGAGAATATTTGGGAGGCGAAAGACGCGGCGGGGGAGTTGTTTATTCAGCGGATGGTGGAGAAGGCCTTGAAACTGGGGCCTGGGGAAATTGGCGAGGACCGGTATCCGTGGAAGAATCCGGGGGATGCGGAAGCGCGGATGAAGGTGGCGCGGCTGATGTATTTCAAGCCGTGGGATTGGGTTATCGGGGTGGGCTCGTATGAAGATGAATTTCAGGGGGGCGAACAGCGCGTGCGGGAAATCAGCGCCAGCAGCATGCTGCAACTGCTCGTGATATCGCTGGTGGTGATTGCGGCCACGATAGGGGTGTGGTTTTTGGTGGCGCGGGGGCTGGTGAAACGGATCGCCAAGGTGGTGCGGGAATTGATGGGCGCGGCGGAACAAGTCACCGGGGCGTCGGCCCAGGTGGCGCAGTCCAGCCAGAGCCTGGCGTCGGGCGCGAGTGAGCAGGCGGCGAGTTTGGAAGAGACGTCGGCGTCGCTGGAGGAGATGAGCGCGATGACGGCGCAAAACGCGGACAATGCGCGGCAGACGAATCAATTCGCGGGGGACACGCGGGACGCGGCGGTGCAGGGGCGGGAGGCGATGGTGCGGATGACGGAGGCGATCACGCGGATCAAGGGGTCGTCGGATGAGACGGCCAAGATTGTGAAAACGATAGATGAGATTGCGTTTCAGACGAATCTGCTGGCGTTGAACGCGGCGGTCGAGGCGGCCCGGGCCGGGGATGCGGGCAAGGGCTTCGCGGTGGTGGCGGAGGAGGTGCGGAATCTTGCGCAGCGGAGCGCGCAGGCGGCCAAGAATACGGCGGCCCTGATCGAGGAGTCGCAAAAGAACGCGGAGCACGGGGTGCGGGTTTCCGACGAGGTTTCTTCGATTCTCATGGCGATTGGCGACAAGATCGAGAATGTGGCGCGGCGCGCGAACGAGGTGTCGCAGGCCACCGTCGAGCAGTCGCGGGGCATCGAACAGATCAACCTGGCGATTACGCAGATGGACAAGATCACGCAGTCGAACGCGGCGAATTCCGAGGAGGCGGCCTCCGCGAGCGAGGAGTTGTCGAGCCAGGCGGAGGAACTCCGCGCGCTGGTGCATGTGCTCGAGGGCATTATCGGCGGCAATGCCGGCGCGGAACCTGTGTCACGCACGGCGCATGTGCGTGCGGAAGTGGTCTAGCGGGGATTGTTCATACTGTCGGGTATCGGGTATCGGGTATCGGGTATCGGGACACTGCTTTCCCGGTGTAGCATGGATTTGAGATTTGAGAAGAGCAGCGGTTTAACCTGGGAAAGGCAGTTGAACCGTGGTTTCGCCGTGAAGTCTGCATCAACGCGTCCGTTACGCAAGTCGTCACATTCACCTTGTGGGTGAGTGCCACAGCGTGGACAAGGGGTTGCAACCCCTTGTCTTTTGCATATGGCAAGACTCGCAAATTTTTTAGGATAAATGAAATGTGGTGAGGTATCTGGGGCAATCGTCCATTCGTTTCATTATTGCGTTAATCCCCTTCCTCCCAGGCTTCCCATCCGGGCGATTTGCATGTGGTAGTGGGACATGCTATAGTCTCCGTGTGGCAGATGAATGGCCCGTAGCGAAGTGCGAAATGGATGATACAGCGGGAACGGGCAGGGCGGTCAGGGCGGAGGTCCGTGGCGGGTCTGTCCGGCGCCATTCATCCGCGTTAAAATCTTGGGTGCACATTGTGCGTTGCAGGCGGTTCAGGTCATTTTTCGTGCGTGCGGGAAGGGTTCCGCTTTCCTCCTTCGTCACGCGAAACGCGTGACTATGGCGGACACGCCGCGGGGATGATGTGGAGTGCTCATGAGGGGTTGTCATTATGGCGATTCGTGTTGTGCGGGAGCGTTTTGCGGGGTTGTTGGTGCTGACGGCGCTGATTTGGCCGGGGTGGGTTTTGGCGGTTTCTCCGATGGGCGCGAAGCGCGGTGCGGGGGAGGAAAAGGGGCTGGCCTTGACGGCGCCGCCCGCCGTGATTGCGATTCAAACGGGGGATGCTTTTTCCGTTACCGTGGGAGTATTGGGGGGAATTCCTCCGTATATGTATCAATGGGAACGTAACACAGGGGGCGGGTGGGTGAGCGTGCCGGACGACGGGCCGAATCCTGTGGTGCTGTATCCCGGGGCGCGGCACATCACGTTGAACCGTGATATCGCGGGAACCCGCGCGGAAACCCTGCGGTTTGGGCGGGCGTTCAAGGACAACGGCGGCGCGGTGTGCAGTCCGCCGTCGCCGGTGGTGGCGCTGGATGCGGGGGAATACCGGTTGTTGGTGGAGGACAGCCTTGGGGAACACGCCACCTCTTCGAGTACGCAAGTAGTAATAGACGATTCAGCGATCAACATTGTGGTGTATCCGGAGACGGATGCGCCGAAATATGTGGGGGATACGGCCACGTATTCGGTTACGGTGGCCGGGGGCCATGGGCCGTACGTGACGTATCCGCCGGAGGGATATCACTTTGCGTGGGAGGTGAACCATGTTTCCGTGAGCACGTGTACAACTCTTGGGTGCGTGAATACGCTGCTGTTCAGCGCGGAACTGGCGCACGAGGGCGCGGTGGTAGTGCATGCCTATGACCACTATACCGATCATACCGTGGAAACGGACAGCGGGGACCGTCCGGCGGTGTTGACGGTGCGGAACGAGGTGTCGGCCACGCGTCCGGCGATGAGCCACCGGAACGTGGGGCAGGATATGCCGTTTTCCACCACGGCGGGCGGAGGCTATCCGCCGTACACCTATCAATGGCAACGGCAGCAGGGGGCGGACCTAGTGGATTTGGCGCCGGGGGAACAAAGCAGCGGGTCGTATATTGCCTCCGTGACCGGGGCGCAATTGCTCATTCAGTCGGTGCAATTGGCGGATGAAGGGTATTATGCGTGCGTGGTGACGGACTCGGTGGGGACGGGGACGGGTTCGCGGGGAATCTCGGGCAAGGGCTATTTATCAGTCACCTATCCGCTCGAGCTTTCCGCGGTCACCCTAATCAGCAGCAGCACGGGGCAGGCGTTGCTGTATGAGGGCGGGAATTTCAGAATCGGAGTGACGGCCACCGGCGGCAAGACGCCGTACCAATACAATTGGAAAAAGAACGGGGCGCCGTTTTACACGGGGGTGAACGCGCAACTTAATTTTACAAACGCACGGCGCGAACACAGCGGATTTTATACGTGCATCGTGGAAGACAGCGGATGGGATCCGGACGCGGAGTCGGAGGCGGGTCTGGACGTTCGGGTGTTCATCGATTTGACGATTACGTCGGACCCGGAGCCGTATCAGCAGGCGAATGTGGAAGAATCCGCGATGTTTCAGGTGAGCGCCTCGGGTGGCTGGGTGGTGGAACCGCAAACGCTCCGCTATCAATGGCAGTTCAAGGGTCCGGCAGCGGGGGATTTTTCGGATTTGACGGACGGGGAGTGGGTCTCGGGCGCGCAGTCTCCGGAATTGCACATTTCCCCATTGCGGCTGGCGGACCACGGCCAGTACCGCTGCCGGGTGCGCGATTGGGGGCCGGGGCCGCAGGAAGTATTTTCCGAGGCGGGCGTGTTGGACGTGACCAACTACCTGCGCATCCGTGCGGAAAACCAGCCGCGGGACCGCACGGTGTATGCGGGCGACACTATTTTGCTGGAGGTCACGCTGAGCGGCGGTGTCTTGCCCTATGGCTATGCGTGGACGAAGCTGGGGGCGGGGACGATGGGCGCCGGGAAGGAACTCGTGTTTTCTCCGGCGGAACAGGAACATGCGGGGCGGTATTATGCGACCTGTTCGGACAGCGGGGGGAATCCGGCGGTGGTTTCGCGCACGGCGGAGGTGGCGGTATATCCTCCCGTGACCCTCGATGCCCTTTCCGATGCGGGGGCCTATGAGGGGCATTCGGCGGAATTCAAGACCATGGCATGGAATGGCATTCCACCGGTGACCTACCAATGGTATGGGAACCTGGCGGACGGGACGTTTCGTCCGCTGGTGGAATATGAATACGGCATCACGGGAGTGCATTCGCCCACGCTGAGGATTGCGCACGTGTCCATTGCAATGAATGGTGCGCTGTTTCGATGCGTGGCTTCCGCGCAGGCATCGGATGATCTGGAATCTCCGCTGGCGCGGCGGCAGGCGGCGACCCGGGATGCGGTGTTGCGGACTGCGGCACCGATGACGATTGAACCGCCCCTGCGTCAGCGGGTGTATGTGGGGGAGGCTCCCGACCCCTCATTTGTAATGCAGATTACACTTTTAGGAGGAGGCCGGCCTGCGGCCTATGTGTGGGAACGCGGCCTCCAGGGCCAGGGAAACTATGGCACTGTCCCCGGGAGTGGATGTTGCGGAGAGGTGACTTCGGGAAATGCCGTGCCGTTGACGGTGGACCCGGCACAGGAGCAGGCGGGGGAGTACGATTACCGGGTGCGGGTCTCCGATGGGATTGGGGTGATGGCCTCTGAGGGGGTGGGCGTGGAATTTGATACCCGGCTGAAGATATCGGCGCATCCCAAGGACGTGCTGGCGGGTCTTGGCCGGACCGCGCGGTTTCGCGTGAGCGTGGAAGGCGGACTTGGGAAATTGACCTATTCCTGGGAAAAAAGTGCGGGAAAAGGCTGGGAAAGTATTCAGGAGGGAATGGACGCGGAGTTGGTGTTGACGAAAATCAAGGAAAGCGACGGGGCGCTGTACCGGTGTGTGATCTATGACCAGGGGAGCAGCATTTCGGGTAGTTCGGAACCGGTGGTTACGAAAGAGGCGCGGTTGACGGTGGGGACGGCGGCGCCGGTGGCCTCGCGGGCGGGCCTGCTGGGGCTGGTGGTTATTTTATGCGGGGTGTTCGTTATTGCCGCGGGAAATGTTCGGTGCCGCAACGCAACAGGAATTGAACGCGAATGAGAAAGAATATCCACAGATTACACCGATTGGCACAGATTTTTTTAGCCCGGATATCTCGCCAAATATTCACACGTTTTCCGCGAACTGTTGGGGTAGGCGGCATTTATGGATATGGATGTGGATAGCGGTGTCCAGGCACAACAGGGTGTATTCATATCCATCTCCGGGTGGCACGGTCAAATCCACGTATTCGCGCGGGTTTGGCCGTGGGGAAGATATGAACAACCACGGCCAAGCCCGGGGACGGCCTTGACCGTGCCACGGGGAAAAGAAGATGTATCGTTTTATGCTGTGTGGAAGCCACGGCCAAGCCCGGGGACGGCCTTGACCGTGCCACGGGGAAAAGTGGACAAGGGGTTGCAACCCCTTGTCTTCGCATATGACAAGACCCGCAACGGTTTTTTCTGGGAGGATATATCGAAAAAATCTGTGCTAATCTGTGCAATCTGTGGACACTATCGAAAGAAACCCGGCGCACCCCTGCGCCTCTTTGATTGCAGTTAGCCGTGTTGGGAATTTTTGGGCAGGGTGGTGGATATCCCGGAAGTGCGTAAAAGCAATAATCCCCGCAGGGACAAGATTGTCGGAATGCCGCCGGCGGCGCAAGAGGAAGTTGCATCCGGCGCGGGGAGTGTTTATGCTGTAAGTGGCTATTTCAGCGTCCTTTAGGAAGGCGTGAAACCGCCTGGAACGGGAAATGGAAAACAGGGAATAAAAAGCGTTGCATTTTCATTCTATTATAGAGTAAGATTAGAGTACGGTATTTTGGGACTATGCATTCATAGCGGGTGCGTGGATTTCTGAAGGCTGTTTAATGGAATAATGCAGGTTATGTAAGGCAGAAATTTTTTCGTAGAGGAAAGCGGTGCAGGAAGAGACAAGGGTCTCATATCAACGCTAAGGAGTGAACTACAATGAGCAAGGGAATTATAAACCGTCCAACGAGTGGCTTCGCCGGGTATTTCTGGCTGCCGGTAATCGTCCTGCTGGCACTGGGCCTGGGCTTGGTTTCGGAGTCCGCGGAGGCGCAATATACCTGGGCACGAACGCAGGTGATGCAGAACAACAAAATGGAAAAGGCGGTGGCCTTCGGCGATTTGGATGGCGACGGCGACCTGGACATGGCCATGGGCTATCAGAGCGGGGAATGGCCAGCAACCTGGTCTAGCGGGATAACGTCACAATTTACAATCCGCTGCTTTAGGAATAACGGCAATCAAGCGGCGTGGACGGAATTTACCAATAGCCCGTATTATTGGACGACGGATGCATGGGTGAACTCGGATCAATATGGCGGGTTCAATAAAATTGACGTTTTCTCGGATATAAAGATAGCAAACATCAATGGAACCGGACATAATGATTTAGTATTCTGCACGCATGTGGAAGGGGTGCGCTGGCTTCCGAATCTTGGGAGCGGGAATTTTGGCACGCAAGCCACCAATGCGCCAATATCTTTCGGGATTACCCGCCCTAATGGCACTTCAACGAATTATTACCCTAATGTGCGCAAAATCTTGCCGGTGAATCTGGACCCGAATTACAACAGTTCAATTGATTTGGTGGTGGCGCAAGCGGAAACCAATGGGTATGGTTCGCCGAATATGGGCAGTGTAATCCGCGCTTTTTACAATACCGGTTCCGGCAATTTCTTTACGGAAATTTTGCCTAGCGGGAACTATTTCGTTACAGCGGAGACTATTCAGTTCACGGTAGGGCTTCGAGCGTTTGATTTAACCCCTGGAGACGGGACCGGGCGTCCCGAGATTATAGTCACGGGGATTGGCGCCACCGATACGGTTCGCATCATTAACACCACCACGACTACGCAAACCAGCGGGATTACGGTGGCGTTGAATGCCACTGTGGGCCCTGGATTCGGTGCGGACCCGTTTGATGTGGGCGTGGGAGATATTGGCGGCAACACCTCCCCGGACCTCGTGGTGTTTTCCTCGAAAAGCCCGACGGTGGTTTGGTACGAGGGCACGAACAGCACGACCGCGCCCACGGCAGCCCATGTGATTGACAATAGCATTAACGGCGTGACCAATGACATGAGTTCATGCCGGAATGACAATTACCCTGTATATGGTTTCGTGACAGACCTGAATAATGACTGGGTTAGCCATGGCGCCGGTTCCGGCTATGACGATGTGGTGGCGTCGTATTGCGAACTTACGGACAATGCAAACGGACTGGTCCGGTACTACATGAACAATGGGTCGGGTGGCTTCACGGCCTACGATCTTCCAACGGGTACGTCCGATACGCATCCGATGATGATTGAACTGAACCGGGGTTCGACAACCCCATGGGTGGCGCAGCAGGAATTCGCGGGGGACAGCTATTCGACGGAAGGCGACCGGTTCAAAGATTTGATTGTGGCCTGCATGGGGTCCGGGATGACGTGGCCCACCATTGGATGCACGCCCCCGCATCCAAGTGGGGGAACCGGGACAGTGTCCTTTTACAACAACCGGACCTATTTGAGTTATGTTCCGAACATAACGAACGCGATTATCGAGGAAGAGGGCAATCCGGTCCATACCAAAATATTGCTTACCTTTTCGAAAGCCATGTACAACGGCACAAGCCAATCGGAAGTGGATTCCGCGCTGAATCCTCAAAATTACACCATTTCCGGTGCTGTGACCACCGTGCCGGGCTTTGAATGGACGAATTTCAAGCCCAATCTGGTGCAAATGGTCAGTGCACCAGGGGTTGCTCCAGCAGTTTACCGGTTGGTGTTTAATGATGGGCGCACGCTGGCGGACGGGAAAGACATCCGTATTACCAGCAGTTACACCTTGTATGAAAATGATGGCGTGCTTCCCCCGAAAGTGCCGCTCAATCCCGTGGCCTCCGTGGCGGCCAAATATATTGACATTACGTGCCGCATGGACCTGACGGTCACAAATATCAACACCTATATCGACTACACACCTACATTGGTTGCCACTACAATTGTGGGCTCCGGGTGCTCGTTTCCCAAACAGTACCGCTGGATGAAGTCCAATCTCACGGATATCATTCGGGACTGGACCGTGGGGGGCGACAGTATTGAGCTGAAAGCTGATTACGCCGATCCGTTTACGCTGGTGGATAACTATAAATGTTATGCCTATGTACGGAATGGCGATGGGACCACCGTTCCTGAAGTGGTGCGGACGGACGAAGTGACGGTGCGTGCCTTGCAACCCCCACAAGCTTCCATCCCATACACCACGTCTGGGAGCAAAAACTATGGGTACATGGGCAAATCGGGGGACAGCTTCACCATGACGGTGACGGCGTCGCTGGGCTATGGGCCGCCTGAATTCGGCAATTACACGTACCGCTGGTATCAACACAATGGCACCACTTATGTTCTTCTGCCCAATGCGCCCACCGTGCAATCGCCCAATCCGAGACTGGTGGACGGCGATCCCGAGGGTCAGGAAATTACGACCACTATATCGGGCGGGTGGACCCCCACATTATCCGTGACGAACGGGCTGTTTTCGTATGAAGACAAGAAATATAAATGCGTAGTGACCGACTCGAATGGGCGTCCGGTGGATTCGAACGAAGTTTGGGTTCGTTTGGGCGATAATCCCAATGTGTATGAGCAGCCCACGGGCGGACGGAAGTATGTGGGCAATCCGCATACGTTCACCGCGAAAGTCATGGGCGGTATCAGCCCGTACTATTATGTCTGGCAAAAAGCGAACGTGCTCTCGCCGGACGTGAATAATCCCGCGCATTGGACCACCGCGCCAGGCAGTCCCACAACCCGTGAGTGGGACATCGCTTCCCTTGATCTTTCGTATAATTTTGACGCGAACAATCCGGGAATTTACCGGTTGCAGGTGACGGATTCACAGAAAGGCCAAACCGGTTATTCGGACCCGGTCACGCTCCAAGTGCGTCCGCCGGTGTCGTTCAGCGTACAGCCGGCGAGCAGTATCACGCTTGATACGTATAGTGATTTATTGCCCGGCGGGGACGCGGATCCGTTTGTGGTGACGGTGACCGGCGGGTATCCGGATGTGTGGGGATACACGTACGAGTGGCGGCGGGATATTGGCGCGGGCGTGGTGCCGGTGCCGAATGATGGAACCTATCCGCGGACGATGTATCCGGGGTCGAAGGAGTTTACGATTAACACCACGTTCGCGGGCAAGACCACGGCGCATCTGACCATCGAAAATGCGTTGCGGAGTAACGGCGGGGCGGAGAATCCCGTGCTGCCGGGTCCGCCGCTGGCGCCGGTGATTCTGGATGAAGGCATTTATTACTGCTATGTGACGGACGGGAATCCGGCGGCGCTGGCGGGGTACTCGAAGACCACCGACCCGAGCACGCTGACCCTGACGGACCACGTCAAGGTGCTCGAGTGGCCGTGCGATTCCGCGCCGAAGTATGCCGGGGAAAGCACCCAATACACCATCCGGGTGATTGGTGGTTCCGGGCCGTATTATTGCTTTGGCTGTGGCACGCTCGACCCCAGTGGACAAAACGGCCAGTTTGGCTATTCGTTCTTCTGGAAGCGGGGTCCGACGAGTTTTCTTCCCGGGGATGTCGTCATCAATGGCGGCGTGTGCACGATTGATGCCACCAACCTGATCACGGCCTATAATGGCTCGATCTGGTGCGATGTGCTTGACTCGATGCCGCCGAGCGCGACTCCGTTTTCCGTTCCGGGCGATTTGCACGCGGTGGCGTTGCCGGTGAAGGCGGCCATTGCCGTTACGTCATTGAGCGGGCCCACGCATGCGAACACGAGCACGAACATCAGTTGGACCGTTACGTCCAGCAACGGCTATGCTCCGCCGTTTGCGTATGTATGGTCGTATTCGGGCGATAGCGGCGCGACGTGGACGCCCTTGGCGAACGGCGGCCGGTTCGGGATGACGCAAAACGATACCGCGAAGACGGCCACGCTCAGCATAACGAACGTGGCGTTGGGAGATGCGGGCCAGTACAAGTGCGAGACGCGGGACATGTATGAGTATAACGTGCCCTGCTCGGGCACTCCGCCCTCCACGGCGGTCATGTATAACGCTTCGCGGTCGCGGTCGTTCAAGGAAAGCGCCGCGAAGAGGCTCACCGTGACGGAAGTGTTCGCGGTGGATGCGCTGGTGGTGCACAGCAGCACGTGGTCGCCCGAGAATAAGAACAAGCTGTATGTGGGCGATGCGTTTACGCTGCGGCAGAGCGTCACGGCGGGCGCGGCGCCGGGCACGTATACCGGTGCGGCTCCCTATACCTATACGTGGAAAAAGGGCACGACGACCGTTCGGACGATAACCAAATCGGATGGGTATGACGATTATGTCGTGTCAACGGCGGTGCTGGGCGATGCCGGGACCTATACGTGCACGGTGACGAACAGCGGGTCCGATCCGAATCCGCCCGCGAACGGCAGCCAGACCATGCAGGTGTTCAGCGCGGTGGATGGCGATCCCGATGGGGCGACGCCGAAGCAGGAGAATGTCGGCAATCCGATGTCCTTCACCGTGGCGCCGGCCAGTGGATGCGGGTGGGACCAGACGCTGGTGTATCAATGGCAGAAATACGATTCCGGTTTGGGCGACTGGGTGGATGTGGCGAATAGCACACCGCCGAGTACGCGTATTACCGGCGCGAAAGCTGCCAAACTGAACTTCCAGAGCCTGGAGCTGGGCGATGCCGGGGACTACCGGTGCGTGGTCATCGACGCGTTCTACACCACCTCCGCGGACGCCCGCGGCAAATGGACGTCAGGCACCTTTACGCTCACCGTGACGAATTTCATGAACTTCGTCCGGGACGGCAACCCCATCCCGCAGACGGTGTATGTGGGCGACACCATCACGATGACCATCAACGTGCTGGGCGGCGAGCCGGGGCCCGGCGGATATTATTACTATTGGTATAAGGAAGCCGGGGCCACCGATACCCTGGTGGGCACCGCGCAAACCTTGACGCTTACGCCTGCGGCATTGACGGACACCGGGTTGTATTACGTGGAGGTGGACGATGACGACGGCACCACCCCGAATGCGAATCCGCCGATCCGCACCGATCAACCGGCCTTCGCGGACATTGGCCTGAAACAGGTCGCGGTATATAGGCCGGTGGCGGTAACGGCGCCCCTGCCCATCAGTGATGCCGTGTATGTTGGCGATCCGGTGTCGTTTAGCGTGATGGGTTCGGAAGGCATTCCGCTGCCGGTGGTCACAAGGACCTACCAGTGGTTCATTGATCAAGGCTCCGGGTTCAGTCCGATTCTCGAAAACTGGGCGGGCTTCACGGGCGTGGCCACACGCACGCTGAGCACGCCGGCGGCCGATATCTCGCTGAACGGTGCTTCCTTCCGCTGTCTGGTCACGGCGGGCGTGACGACGGATGCGCTGGCGGATCCCGCGAAGGTGCTGGCGGACAGCACGGAAACCTCCGCTTCGGCGAGTCTGATCGTGGTGAAGGGCGCCTCGTACGCCATGCCGCCGGATGAGGCGGTGTATGCCGGCGCGGACGCGGATCCGGCCTTCTCGATTGCGGCCACCGTGGAATACGGGTTGAACAAGGATACCTTCGAATGGCAGCGGCGCCTGGTAACCGGCGGAACCTTCTCGGCGGTCACGGGCGGTTCCGGGCCGTTCGGGGATGGCAATTCCGCGGTCTTGACCGTTGATCCGGCGGTGGAATCGGCGAACGACTACGCGTACCGGGTGCAAGTGGTGGATGAAATCAAGACCACCACGTCGCCCACGAATACGAATATAACCTTCGCCAATCACCTGAAGATCGAGTCCGCGCCCGGGGATAAAACAGCGCCCAAGGGCGAGCGGATCGAGTTCAAGGTGGTGTTGTCCGGCGGTCTGGGCGTGATCAGCAAGCAGTGGAGCTTCCAACCCAAGCCGGCGGTGGAGGAAGGGACCAAAGATTGGACCAATGTCTTCCCGCCGAACGTCTCGGGCGCCGGAAGCACCACGCTGGTGATTGACGGCTTGGCCAAGGAGAATGAAGGCGACTATATGTTCACCGCGGTGGACAGCGGCAGCACGCAGACCGGGCCGTCGGAACCGGTGACCGCCGGTCCGATTAAGCTGACGGTCGGCGCGTATACCCCCGTGGCGGGTCCGCTGGGCTTGGCGGCCTTCGCCATGGCGGCGAGTCTGGCCGGGGTGTTGTCTCTGCGCCGCCGCCGGAAATAAATTTATCCTAACTTGATGTAATGCCGCCGCCGGTTCCTGAACGGGAGCCGGCGGCGGTTGTTTTTGGATTGCGGATTGGGGATTGGGGATTGCGGATTGGGGATTGGGGATTGGGGATTGGGGATTG
>CAYYRW010000047.1:0-58007 GCA_964474205.1 uncultured Nitrospirales bacterium
AATGATCCGTGTTTCCTACTGTCTTATGTTACCCCGAACATCCCACGGAGTCAAGGCGAGGGGTGATGTTAGGCGTTGGTTATGGGCCGTTGGCCATATTATCAAGGACACCAAAGACGTCAAGGATGCATGGTATGGATGGAACGGATCTCGTGATGACTTTTATTGAAGAGATGATTGAAATTGACCGAACATAATCTGAAATGAAGGGAAGCCGTTCGTGTTTATGTTTCGTGTGTTTCGCGCATTTCGTGGTAAGACCTTCCGGAATGATTCACCACGAAACACCCGAAATAAACGAAATGGGAAAAGACGCGCCGCCGCCCCCGAAGACCGAAGGCAAACGGAAAGGCACTTCTCCCGGCGCACTACTTTCCCCATCTTCCATGGCGGACGGTGCATACATGTGGAAGTCAACAAGGACGGGAATCAGCCCCGATTACAGTTTTTCCAACAGCTTTTCAGTGTCGGCGAAGATTTCTTTCGGTGTGCCTTCCGCGCTGATATTCACCAGCAGGCCCTTTTTCTCATAATAATTGGCCAGGGGCGCGGTGCTTTCTTCATAGGCCTGCAACCGCACCCGGATGGACTCCGGCTGGTCGTCGTCGCGCTGGAACAATTCACCACCGCATTTGTCGCACACGCCCTCTTGCTTGGGCGGATTGAAAATCATGTGGGCCGTGCCTTTGCATTGCTTGCAGGTGCGGCGTCCGCTGAGCCGCTTCACCACTTCATCGATGGGCAGCGTATAGTTCAACACCCCATGAAGCTTGATGCCCAGTTTTTCCAACATCCCCTCCAGGGCTTCCGCCTGATGGACCGTCCGGGGGAATCCGTCCAGCATGAATCCATACCCGCTGGTGAGGCAGCCGGTCCGCTCGCGCACGAGATCGATCACCGTGTCGTCCGACACCAGTTTCCCGGCTTTCATGGCCTTCATCGCCTCCTGCATGGCGGGGCTGAGCGCCGAATCATCTTTCCCTTTCGCCGCGCGGAACACGTCGCCGGTCGACAACTGGACCGCGCCCAGTTTCGCCGAAATATACTCCGCCTGGGTGCCCTTGCCCACGCCGGGCGCGCCCAGCAATACCAGATGATACGCCCGCGCCGGCTTCGGCTCGGTGCATTCCACCGGTTTCCCATACAGCCATGCTTGCATTACTCCCTCATTGGCCATGACGATACTCCTTCTTGCTCGATGGTTGGCCCGTACAGCCGCCGGCACCCGCCGCCAGACCCGCCGCACGGTGTAGAACAGGAGTATAGCACCCGTGCGGGGGCGGCGTCCAAGACCCGAAAGGGGGCGCGGGGGCGGGATTGCGGATTGGCGATTGCGGAACGAGAATCAGGAAGATTCTGGAGTGCGGTAGCTTGCTGCCGCTTTTCATTCCTCTCCTTACACCAGGGAAGAAGACCATCACGTTGTCCACGTAAAATCCGGGGTAGTCGTTGAGCCAGTTGCCGCTGGTTTGGAGGCGGAAGCGCACGCGAATGATGGAATTGGGAAGTCCGGACAATCTTCCACTGCCGGAAAAGCGGAAAAATTTGTGGAAACGGGAACTTTAACGTGCGTATTTTTTGAATGGGCGGGCGAATTGTGAACAGGGGCGTGGTTGGTGTACAGTGCTGGCCATTCCCACGCTCGGAGATGCGCGTTAATACCATGGCATTTGATGAAAAAGGATTGCTGGAAAAGGCCCGGAAGGGGGATCGCACGGCGTTTGGCGCGCTGGTGGCGGAGTATCAGCGGCGCGCCTATGCGGTGGCCTACAGTTTCGTGCGGAACCGGGAGGATGCGCTGGATTTAGCGCAGGATTCCTTTGCCAAGGCGTTTCAGGCCATGCGCCGCTTCGATGTCTCAAAACCGTTTGTCCCGTGGCTGTACCGGATTATCAAGAATACCTGCTTGAATCATCTTGAGCGGAAAAAGCGGCACGGCGAGACTTCGCTGGAGGAACTGACGGAGGCCGGGTTTGAACTGGAGGACGATGGACGGACGCCCCGCGGCGCCAGCGAATTGGCCGAACAACAAAGCGTATTGAAAGAGGTCTTCCACCGGTTAAGCGCGGAACACCGGGAAATCCTGCGGCTGCGGCATCTGCTGGAGTTTTCGTATGAGGAGATTGCGGAGGAACTGCACATCCCGAAGGGCACCGTGATGTCGCGGCTGCACGAAGCGCGAAAAAACTTGCGGCAGGCCCTGGAGCGAATTCCGGGATGGGCTCCCGAATAAAATACGGCACGGAACTGTAGAACCAGAGACTAGAAACTAGAGGCTAAATAATGATTGGAGCAGGCAAATGGTATGAAGGAGGCGTGTGAATCGTATCAGGTGCTGATGTCGGGCGGCCTGGATGGCGAATTGAGCGCGGAAGAGCAACAACGCTTGGATGCGCATGTTCAGATGTGCCCCGGCTGTCAGCGGGAATACGCGCTGCTGAAGCGGCTGGTGGCCGGCACGGCCCTGGCGCTGGCTCCGGAAAAGCCCCCCCCTGAAGCTTGGGACGGCTTTTTGGACAATGTCTATAACCGTTTGGAGCGCAAGACGGGTTGGACGGTGTTGGTGGCGGGGTTGATCGCACTTCTTATTTATGGGGCCGTGTTGTATATTGTGGACCCGTGGATGTCCACGCTGACGAAGATTCTGGTGGGCGTGCCCGCGCTGGGCCTGGCCCTGTTGTTTATTTCGGTCCTGCGGCAGCAATGGCGTGCCGCGAAGAAAGACCGTTACCGCAAGGAGGTTCATCGGTGATAGTCGCCACAACGCCGGAGATTTCCGGGAGGCGGATTTTGAAGACCCTGGGGTTGGTCCGCGGGTGCAGTGTACGGTGCACGGATTTGGGGACGGATATCATCGCCACCATGAAGAATCTGGTGGGGGGCGAGATTAATGAATACACCAAAATGCTGGCGGAAGCGCGGGAGCAGGCCCTGGACCGGATGATGGTGGCCGCGGCGGAATTGGGGGCGAACGCAGTGGTGGGGTTTCATTACATGACCGCCCATATCACCTCGGGTGCCGCCGAAATACTCGCCTATGGCACGGCGGTGATCCTTGAAGAGCCGGAAACCGCCTTGGATACATGACAGCGCACAACGGCAACTCGCGGCAGGGAAGGCCCGGCCCGGGCTAGTGGCGCGTATTCTTCCCTTCAAGGGCTTTTTGGGCCGCGAAGAGATTTGTGCGGGCCGCTTCGTTGCTGGGGTCCAGCCGGAGGGCCTTTTCAAACTCTCTGACGGCGGCGTCCGGCCGGTTCTGTTTCAGCAAGCCCGCGCCGTAATTGATGTGGGCATTGACATTATTGGGAAGCAAGCGCGCGCCTTCGGCCAAATGTGGCATGGCTTCGCTCAGCCGGTCCAATTGGAGAAGCGCAATTCCCAAGTTTGTATGGGCAAGACCGTGGGAGGGGTTCAGTTGCACGGCCTGGGCGAGCAATTGAGCGGCCCGGGCCAGGCTGTTTTTTTGAAGGAGCACACTGCCGAGGTTGTAATTGGATTCCGCGCTGCGCGGGTAGAGTTCATAGGCTCGTTCATACAAGTGGAAGGCTTCCTCCAATTCACCGCGCTCCATGTGAATCTCCCCCAGTTTTTCACAGGCCATGAAATTGTCTTCGGTAACGGCCATGGCCCGGCGAAACAGGGTCTCCGTGTCGCGATAGTAACTCACCTCATGACACGCCAGAATGAGCAGGAGGGCAATGATGCTCACCGCCACCGCACGGGCTGTTCCGGGGTGGCTCCGCAACCACGCCTCGGGGAGGCTCCACGCGATTATGAACGTCAATCCGATGGACGGCACATACAGGTAACGGTCGGCCATCCCGGCGGAACCGATTTGAACCAAGCCTATGACGGGGGCCAGGGTTCCCAGGAACCAGAGCCATCCCGTGGCAAGGAAGCGGGCGCGCCAATAGAACAGGCAAACGAGGCTGATTCCCATCAGCAAGACGGCCGCTGTCAGAATCCAGAGGGGGGGGTACCCATTTTCAGGGAAGGGGTAGAAGAAACTGAGGCGAACGGGATAGAAGAAATGCCCCAGATACCGGAGATAGGAGACAACGGCAAGCGCGGCCCGGCCGGAAAGGGAGAGGTGTTCCATGCTGGAGATTGCCTTTGAGGCGTGTTGTGTGATCACGGCCATCACCGCTCCCGCCAGGGCCAGGAGAAACAAATCCGCTTTTTCCATGATGCGCCTGCCGAGCCGCCGCGGGAAATCCAGTGAGAAAAAAGGTGCTCCCTCGATTCTTCGCAGGGGCCACCAGTCCAGCAGCAGCAACGTGAAAGGCAAGGTCACCGCCATGCTTTTACTCATCAGCGCCAGGAGCGCGAACAGGAATACCCACAGCCGCCTTTGGAAAGAGGGCTGGTGAACATGGCGGGCATACGCCCATAGGCTGAGGAACCAAAAGAGCGCGCAGAGCACATCTTTGCGTTCGGAAATCCAGGCCACGGATTCGGCGCGCAGCGGGTGGATGGCGAATACGAGGGCCACGAAAAGGCTGCGTCCGGGCTGAAGGGTCAGCGCGCGCAGCGCGGCATAGAGCGAGAGGGCGGCCAAGAGATGGTAAAAAGCATTGCTGAGGTGATAGCCGCCCGCCCAAGTTCCGAACAGTTCGGCATCCACAAGATAGCTGAGCATCGTGACCGGAATCCACATGGCGTGGATTTCCTTGGTGAAGGCGCCTCCCATCCCGTCGAGGGTGAGCCCATTCAGTACACGCGAATTTTCATAGACATAGCGGCCGTCATCAAACCGGATAAAATCGAACTGGGCGGTTTGCGCGAAAACAATCGTAATGCATGCGGCAATAAGGAGGATGGGGAGTGCATAGCCTTGCCGCCCCGCCGGGAGCGTGCCATCCGCCGAAAGCCCTTGGAACGATGGTTGCGGAGGGTTCTCGGGAGGCATGGCGGAATCCATGGGCGCCTGTCAGATAACTTCCAGGGCGTCGCGGTCCGGCAGCGGTGGAAACGGCGCGTGCGGTTCGGATTGATACCAGAAGGCCACGGAAGCGATATCATCCTGCAGGGGAAGATAGCGGCCATTGCTTCGCCAGCCCAGGGCCTGGATGGTGACGCGAAGGTCCTGCGCGAAGCGGATCGGGTCCATGATGTGCCATCGGTACATGCCGAAGCGTTGTTGGGATTTATACGTGCCATCGGGTTTGATGACTTGATGCAGGCCGGCGTAGGGAGTGGAAAACACGGTATACTGTCCGTCCCGGTCAAAATTGTAGGAGCCGCAAAAGTAATCTTCCGTGCCCGTGCCGCAGATGGAGGGCCAGGTATCGCCGTCCATGAAGAATTTAATCTCCCCTTCCCCCCACCAGCCGGTGTTGTTCACCTGCCATGCCATATAGGTTCCCACATAGTGGCCTTTTCCCTTCACCCCGTCTAGCAGTACGTGGTCTTGCTTATACGGCAGGGGATTGCTGCGCCGCCATTGGGCATGGAAATAGGCGGCGTCCTCCGGGATGTCCGTAAGGGTGTAGTTAATCTGATAAAAAAGGGTCATTTCCTCGCTGGCCAGATTCTCCAGGGTGATGCGGCAGTGTTTCTTAAAAGGCATGGGCCAATAACAATTAAAGGCGCTGCCCGGATTGACACACACCGCCAGGGAACTCAGTGCGGCGTATTGCCCCCATCCCATGCAGAAAAAATCGCCCACCGGACATTCAATGCTGGGAGTGTCTTCGCCATCCCAATAAAACCGGAGGATGGAATAGCGCCATGGGCCGGTGGGCGTCATCCAAATTTGCTGAAGCATGCCGGGCCCGGCGATATTGGCCAGATCAAAGGTGGTTCCCGCGGCGATTCTTACACAAGGAGATAGTTTCCATCCCCGGCCCAAATCCCGGGCGCATTGGGCGCCGGGTCCCTCCGTGGCCATGCCCCCTTGCCCTTTTTCGCCCGTAAAGTTCTCCGGAGAAATGGAGCGGGACAGGGCATTGGAAAGCAGGGGAAGATTTCCCAAACCGAGGTGAAGTCCGTTGAACATGCATATCTCCCTCATCGTTGCAGGAATGTTGATACTCATTGGAGGCATTGTACAAAAAGATGGCGGCATAGTAAAAAAAGGCGAGTATGTCACTCGACATTCTCGCCTCACGTCATTCTCAATTGTAATTAGGCCGGCAGCCGCATCAATCGGACATTCCAGGCGGCAGCAAGTGGCCATACGACATCGTAACCACCGTGTCTTTTGTAAGATTCGGGATGGATGTGTATGGGTTGCGCTTGGTCCTGTCAACCTCCGTCAAGAACGATGCATACATGCCTTGGATGGATTTGTCATTTCCGCCATCCCAGGAAACCTGGATACCACCGTTCTTTTTCTTGTCAACGAGCGGTTGATTGCCGTTATACGGATTCAAGACGTATTTCGGTGCACCTGAAGTCCAGTCCGCAGCCTTGATGTAATCCGAGTCGTTCTGACTCCGGGGACGATTCGGCACCAAGACGGCCTGATTGCCTTCTTGACCACCAACCTTCGTCGGTTTGGTTCCCGCACGTGAATCCCATGCCGGATAGAAGGTATCCGTGTCTGGATCGGTCGCGACGGGGCGGAAGGCCAACGAAGAGAACGGCGCGATCGAGAAGGTGTTGTTCGGAGCCCAAGGGCCTAGTGCAACACCACCCTGATTGAAGTACAGAATTCTGCACGTCATCGTGTAGCTCATGTTGTTCTTCAGGGTGACCAAGGCGGTATACCCCAAACCAAATCCGGGGATATCATTGCCTTCAGCAGCATTATCCGCGAACCAGGGGATCCCGAGCGAGTACCCGAACGCGATCGATGCTCCTACAACCATGATAACCGCAGCGATAGTCAGCTTTTTCATTCTTTCACCTCCCTTCATTGTGAAATCTGTAAAACAAGCCTTTCGGCCCAACCCCGCGACAGACGGGGCTAACAGCATTTCTAAACCTAATTCAACTGGCGGGCTTTCTGCCCGTTTAACTAGTTTGTACCACAAACTTGTCTGAAAGTCAAGCTTTTTTGCGGGCGGGATGCTTAACCGGGGGGGGGTGTCAATAAATGCGGAAAGTTTGCTACAATCGCCGCATGGGCCGCTTTTTCTTGATAGGCTTGGATGGCGCGGAACCGTCGCTGGTGGAGCGAGGGATGGCGGAGGGGTACCTGCCCAATTTGCGCCGGTTGAGGGAACGGGGTGAATATCTGCCGCTCCAAAGCACCCTTCCCCCCGCCACGTATCCGGCGTGGACCTCGTGCGTGACGGGGGTGAATCCGGGCCGGCATGGGGTGTTTGATTTTACGGAACTGGTCCGGGGGGCCTACCAAGTGCGTTTTTTGAACAGCACGTTCCGAAAAGCGCCGGCCGTGTGGAATGTGCTTTCGGCGGCGGGGAAACGGGTGGGTATCCTGGGGGTTCCTGGAACGTTTCCGCCGGAGCCGGTGAATGGCTTCATGGTATCCGGGTTTGATTCCCCCGTGGCGACGCGTCCGGACCGTTCGTGTGTTTACCCTGAGACGTTATATCCCGAGGTGCGCGGATGGCGGTACGCGGATTTTCAGGAACACCGGTTGGGGAGAGGCTGGCACGCGCGCGCGCTGCATTCCATGCTCCGTTCAATTGAGACAAAGGAAAAGATTGCAGGCACCCTGTTTTCACGGGAGCCGTGGGATTTTTTCATGGTGGTGTTCGGGGAATCGGACACCGTGGCGCATCATTTCTGGCTGTTTCACGATCCGGAGTCGCCCCGGCATACCCCTGGCCCGGCCACGGCCATTCAGGAAGTTTATAGCCGCTTGGACACCGCCGTGGGGCGTCTGGCGGCGCTGGCGGGGCCGGAGGTGACGGTGGGGGTGGTTTCGGACCATGGATTTGGCGGCGCGGGGGATCATGTAGTGCATTTGAATGCGTGGCTGGCGGAAAAAGGGTATTTGGCCTTTCGCAAGCAGAAAAAAAATGTATTGAAGCAGATGGCGTTAACCCTGGTCCCCACGGCGCTTCGCGGGGCGCTCTTCCGGCGGTTCGGGGGGTTGGCCGGGCGTTTGGAGAGCGGGGCGCGTTTTTCGGGGATTGACTGGAACCGCACCACGGCGTGGTCGGAGGAATTGAACTATTTCCCTTCCATCCATGTTAACTTGGCGGGCCGCGAAGCCTGCGGCCAAGTCAACCCTGAAGACTATGAGGCGTTTGTCACGAAGCTTTGCGAAGCGTTGGAGGCGTGGGGGCCGGTGGCGCGGGCATGGCCCCGGAAATCGCTCTACCACGGGCCGCATTGTGAACGAGCGCCGGACATCGTGCTTGAAATGGCACTGGAGAACGGGTATTCCTATACATGTTTACGGAGCGCGCCGGGATGTCCGCCGGTACGCGGCTTAATGCCTGAAGAACGCATGGGCGGCAAGGAACGCGGGACGGCGGGAACGCATCGCGGCGCGGGTGTGTTATTCTTGTCGGAGAAAACGGAAGCGGTCTCCGCCCGGTTGGAAGATGTGGCCCCGACTATATTGAAGGTAGTGGGGGTGGAGGGACCGCGGATGGACGGTCATTCTTTGCTGGGCCGGGAGGGTGCAGGCGGTGTTCCGAGTCCATTCCGTACGGTGGAGCAGCCGTATTCGGAGGAGGAAGAGGCGATAATCGCCGCGCGGTTGCGCGCGTTGGGATATCACGAATGACAATGCGTATAGCGATGGTGGGCGCATGCCCGTATCCGGTGCCGCAGGGCTCGCAAGTGTTCATGCGCGACAATGCGCTGGCCTTGCGCCGCCTCGGGCATGAGGTCCATCTGGTGGTGTATGGGTACGGGCTGGGCGAGGATCGCGAGGGGCTGAACATCCACCGGTGCCGGCGCATCCCCGGCGATGCGCGGACGGCCGCGGGGCCTTCCTGGGTGAAACCGGCGTTGGATGTGGCGCTTTGGCGGACTTTGCGGCGGGTTGTCCGCGAGAAACAGATAGACGTGGTGTGGGCACACAACTATGAGGGGTTGCTGGTGGCCCTCGCGGCCGGGAAGCGCCCGATTATTTATCATGCACACAACGCCATGTCCGATGAACTGCCCTATTATTACCGGCACAAGAAGTGGCCCGAACGCGCGGGCCGCTGGCTTGACCGCACCTTTCCGCGGCGGGCGGACTGCGTCATCACCCCGCACCGGAGGCTGGCGGGCCACTTGATTGTGCGCGGGTGCGATCATACGCGGGTCAAAATCGTGCCGCCCATGATGGACGCCGCGTTGTTTGAGCCGTGCGCGGTGAGCAAGGAGATGCCGCCGGTGTTGTATGCGGGCAATCTCGATTCGTATCAGAACCTCGGTTTGTTGTTCGGGGCGATGATACGGGTCCGCAAAACGCATCCGGAGGCGCGCTTATTGATTGCCACGGCGGACCGCGCGGAGTTTCCGGAGGCGGAATTGATATACACCCCGGGATTTGATTCATTGCAGCGGGTATTGGCGCGCGACGCGGTGTTTGCCGTACCCCGGGTGTCATGGTCGGGCTATCCCATAAAAATGTTGAACGCCATGGCGGCGGGGCAGCCCATCGTGGCGTGTCAGAGCGCGGCGTATCCGATTACCCATGGCCATAACGGATTAATTGTCCCCGACAATGACGTGGGGGCGTTCGCCGAAGCGTTGTCGCAGTTGCTGCATGATCACAAGCTTCGGGCGGAACTGGGCCGTCATGCGCGGGAAACCGTCCTGAATGAATACCAGCCCGAGCGGGTGGCGGAGCACCTGGACCAGATAGTTCAGGAACTGGCGAAGCGCGCGGGAGACCCACCGGTTTGAACGCGGGAGCCAAAAAAATCCGTGTGGCGATGCTCGGGTCCTTCCCCCCACAGATTCAAGGGATTCCGGAATACTGCGGCCCGCTGGTTTCCGCGATTTCCCACCATGCCGATGTGACGGCGCTCGGTTTCAAGAACATGTATCCGGCTTGGCTGTTTCCAGGGGAGAAACGGGCCATGGATCCGGTGCGGCAGCCCCCCAACGGACCGTACATGACGGTGCGCCACCGGCTTGCCTGGTACAACCCGGCGGGTTGGCTGTTTCAGGCGATGACCGCGCGGGTGGACATCCTGCACGTGCAATGGTGGAGCCTGCCGCTGTTTCCCGTGGCGTTCACCGCAGTGCTGGCATCAAAATTCCTGGGGCGCAAAATTGTGGTGACGGTGCACAACGCCCTGTCCCATGAGGCCAGTCCGGGATTTCTGCGTGCCACACGCTGGATGTGCCGCTGGGCGGACCATCTGATTGTCCACAGCGAACAAAACGTCCGCCAGCTTCTCGAGGTATATGGCATGGAGGCGGCGCGGATAACCCGCATCCCGCATGGCGCCGCCATGACGGAAGCGCGTTCCATGCCGCGTGAGGCCGCACGAAATGAACTGGGCCTGCCGCGGGACGCGGTGGTCTTTCTGAATTTCGGGATGATCCGCCCTTACAAGGGCGTGGATATTTTGCTGCGGGCGTTTGCGGACGTGGTGCGGCGTTATCCGCAGGCCCATTTGGTGATTGCGGGAAAGCCTTGGACGGATTGGGCGCCCTATCAGCAGCAGATAGAGGAGGCCGGGATGGGCGGCCACGTGCACCTTTTTCTCGAATACATCCCGGAAGCCCGTGTTCCTGTTTTTATATCCGCTGTGGACCTGATTGTGGCGCCGTATGTCCATTTTGATGCGCAGAGCGGGGTGGGGATGCTGGCAATGCCCTGCCGGAAACCCCTGCTGGTGTCAGACACCGGCGGATTGCCGGAATGGGTGGCGCGGGAACCGCGGTGGGTGGTTCCCAAAGGCGATGCCCAAGCCTTGGCGGACCGGCTGGGAGCCTTTCTGGAGAATCCGGCGGAGGCCACAGTGGCCTTTCAAGCGGTGGCGGACCAGGTGTTGGCGGAGTGCAACTGGGATCACATCGCCTTGCGGCATCTGGAGGTGTATAAAAGGGTCCTTACGCCGGCGGAATAAATCCCAACGGATTAGGAAATACGATTTGGCAATGTCCTCGGGAAAAGCATATACTGATTGATTGGTTACTAGACGAAGTGTGCGGGGCGTTCATGCGCGTCGATGATGCGTTGACTGCCATGGAAGGCCTCCTTGGGGACGCCGGAAACGGCGTTGTGCGTGAATTTGGAGAACAGGCGTGTCTAAGAAGTGCAAACTCGGCGCGGAAGCCGCGTGCGCGGGCTTCAAGGGACGTGTGTTTGTGGTGCAGGAACAGGTGGCGCAGGTGCTGAAGGAGGAGCCGGACGGCATCCACGACATGCGCGTGGCCTCACGCCGGCTGCGCGCGGTGCTGAGTGATTTCGCCCCCTTGTTGCCGGAGGAGCCGCGTGAAGCCTTCCAGGCGTATGTGAAGGCCATCACGCGCCTGCTGGGGGAACCGCGTGAACTCGATGTGATGGTGCAGATGCTGGAACGCCGCCGGAAGAACGTGAACGGCTCACTCCGCCTGGCCTACAACTACGCCTTGCGGCGGGTGCGCGCGCGGAGAAAGGCCTTGTCCTCGCAATGCCTTGAAGCGGCGCGGCAGGTGGACAACGCGGTGTTCGGCCAGCACGTGACGTTGCTGGAAAATGAACTTGGAACGTTGTCCAAATGCTATGTGCGCCAGGCGCGGCAAAACCTGTTGCGCAAGTACAAGAAATTATGCGCGGACTACAAGCGCGGACTGCATTCCAAAAATGAAGAAGTGCTCCACGACCTGCGCATCACGTTCAAGAAATTCCGGTATGCCTGCGAACTCTACGCCCCGCTCTACGGCGAGGACTTCATGCTGTTCCTGAAACGGTTGAAGGCCACGCAGGACGAGTTGGGCGACTGGAATGATTTCCGCACCTTGCGCAATGAACTGATCGCCCTGGGCCGGGAAGCACCCCCAAAAAGCGCGCAGGGGTTCCCCGCGATCATTCGTGACGCAAAGCGGCGCTGCCAGAATCACCGGGAGGCCTTCGAGCGGCAGGCCCGCAAGTTCTTCTCCAAATCGCGCATCAAGGCCGTGGAATATCTCCTGCGCCACCCCATCGAGCCGTGCTGCATGGAAAACGAGGCCGCCCCAAAAAAAAGCCACCCCGGCGAATCCATGATTCACAGGGGTGGAGGAAGCAGCCCTGCTATTAGGCTTCCTGGATAACCTTATACCCCATCGCATCCGCAAGCGCGAAAATGGGTTCCTTGAGATCGCCATAGACGGTCACCCGGTGCCAGCCCCATTGATCCCACTGGGTGAACAGCTTCTCGATGTCGCCCACCGGCTCTCCGGCCAGTTTCGTGCGGCACGCCCGATCATCCGGATCATTGTCCACCGCCTTCGCTTGGTGAAAGAGGATTTCCTTGCGCTCGGGCGCGAATTCGAGGGAAGTGGTCATATATCCCACAGGGAGGATGGAACGCACACACGCACCTTGCCGATCCTCGGAATGCGTAAGGATTTGGAAGGGGTTCACCGGACCTTGAGGGCCGAAGGGCTTGTTGGAGGCCACGCAATGGGCATAAATAATCTGCCGCTTCGCGGTGTCCACCACCGGATCGGAAATATACCCGGGCCGTCCCTGGGTCAACGTCGTGACCGCCAGCATGGTGGCCGTGGACCGCACATCGCATTCGCAGGCGCCGATGAATCCCTCGTTGTTCAATTCATGGAATCCCATACAGGGATAGGCATGAATTTCCCCGCCATAGAAACCGCCCAGGCAGTTGATGGTGATGGCGGTGGCGTCATGTTTCTTCAGGATCGCTTTTTCCGCCAAATACATGGCCGCAGATTGTTCCAGAACCTCCTGGGACACATCCTGCACAACCGCCGCGGAAGCCTTCCACCGGTTCGCGATTGCCTTGGATTCGTCCTTGTCCGCGGTTTTCCAGGCATCGTTAAGTTCGCTGAAGGGCAGTAGAAGCACCGGGATGTCCATAAATGATTCCTGCGGCTTGGCTTTAGCCTCCCGGAACGCCAGGATTTTCGAGCCCTTCAGCTTTTTCAGGCAGTCCTGCGCGGAGAGTGTGTTCAAGGGGTCGGCCGTGCAGGCGAGATCGCCGGGTTGCTTTGTCCGCGCCGTCCGCACGCGCGCGGTGGCGGCGGCGAAATCGGCGGCGGAACCGCTCTTTTTCACCTGCTCGAAGCACTTTACCGCTTCAAGGAGGTCTTCGGGATTCGAGGATGCCACGAAGCCCAGATTGGGGGTGTTTTTCCGGAGAAAACCCGCCGTGTACACCAGGAACCCGCCGCTGCCGCCATACTGGAAATCGGCGTACAACACCGGCTTGCCCGTCTCCGCCGCCGTTTGCACCACCTGATTCCACGCATTCATCTGATAGATCAGGTAACCGTCAATGTTGGCGGTTTTGTCTTCCTTGATAATTTTCTTGGCCTGTTCCGGGCCGTTGGCCAGGCACGGCATGAACTCAAAATGGGGAAGCGAGGACGATAGCGCCGTGTTGATCGAGTCCATGACCGGCTTGAAATCAAACCCGACGTTGGGCCAGTCCGGCTGCGCTTGCTTTTCCGCGTGCAGCGCGTAGATAACGCGAATCCGCACCTTGTCCGCGGCGTCCGCCGCCCGCGCGATAGTGGGGACGCTCAGAATCCCCGCCGCGCCCGCGCACGCCGCACAGCCCGCCGCCAAAAATCCCCGGCGGCTCATAGGACACCCACCGCAACCCGAAAACGTGTTCTTTGTATTCATGATTGTTGCCTTTCCTGTTGGGACGTTTCTTGCACGTATCCCATACTGTAGCCTATTCGCGGGCTCCTTTCCAATTGGAAAATACACATGCCGCAGTGAAACAGCCCCAAAAGAGTGCCCCGGAACCTCATTCTTTTTGTGTGGGAGGGTGAGATTCCGGGGCGATGTGATATGTAGTTGGGGTTAAGGGAGTGCTGGGATTAATATTCGCCGCCGCTGACGATTTTCCATCCGTCGGCTTCTTTGGCGAGGTCAATCATGACCGTGACGGAACCGGGGGAACTGCTGGCCTCGATGGGGCCGGCGGTGGCGGTGTTTCCGTCCACTTTGATCTGCATCTGGGTCAAATCGACTTTGCCGTCATCGACATAGCCCATGTCAATGCCCATCTGGATGAGATCGGCCACAGCGGCTTTATCGCCGATGTCGGGCTGGTCGAATTTCTCGGACAGCGTGCTGAGGACCTTGACCTTGTCTTTGGCTTCCAGGGCCGCCTTGAGGTTGTTAATGACCGTGGAAATTTGTTCTTCGTTACTGGGCTTCTTCATGCCGGCGCAGCCGAGCGTCAACCCAAGCGCCACCGCGACCGCAATCGCCGCTACCATCGAAAACCTTACCATCGTATGCTCCTTCTCTTTGCTAGACAACGGTTTATGAGCCTTCGGCTCTGTTAAAAAACGCCTCAAAGCGGTTCGGGGTTCACTCTCTCTAGCCACGATTCTTTGAAGCAATCGCCGTATAGACTCATCAAGGCGGGTTTAGGATTCACTCCGGGCAACTTCACAAGTGCCTCACCCCTTTTCACGGGCGCAGGGTAAGATTCAATTCGGCAAAGACCGAGGGGTGGTCGGAAGGGCTTTTTTTATCCGGACCATAGACCGTGGAGTCAATTACCCAGCGAAACACCTCTTTTTTACCCGGCCCCGCGACAAAGATATGGTCAATGGCCTTGGCGGCATCATGGGCGCCGTCCATCTCATTGGCTATTCCCTTTGTTGAGGGCTCGCTGACCAATTCTTTCGCTGGGGCTAAATCACACGTGTTTTCGAGCTTGCCCGGGCCTTCCCCCAGGATATTCTGGTAGCGCTGGGGCTGGCTGTTGGTATTGAAGTCACCGGTCACCACCATGGGTATTTTCGCGGCTATCGGGTTGAAGGTCTTGGCGAAAAAGACCGCGGACGGCTCTTTATTGTCGGTATTGTTGTCAAAATGGGTATTCACAAAGAGAAATTGAAAACCATCGGTTTTCTGCCGCAGATAGGCCCAGTTCACATAACGGGGCATGGACAGGGAGCGCCACGCGGCGGCAAAGGGCAGCGCGGGCTTGCGGCTGAGCCACAATTGCCCCGAATCGAGCACCTCGAAACGGTCTTTGCGATAATACAGGGCGCAATCGCCATAGGCCCATTTCCCGAATTTGTAGGTGATATAATCGTATTGCGGCAACGCCTTGCGAAAGTCTTCCAAGTCGGCATACCCCCCGATTTCCTGTAACCCGAGCAAATCAGGGTCGTATTTTGTGATACGTTCGCAGAGATGGGGCAAACGCTCCGTCCAGGGGTCGAACGCGGGCCGGTTCTTATCACAAAGCCGGCACAAAACGTTGTACGTCATCACCCGGAGCGGGCCGCTGGAGCATTGGGCCGCCCCGTCGCAATTCTTGTCCGCAGGGTAGGGAGCCGGGTCGAAATAAGGATTTCCAAACGAACCCAGAACAAAGGCCATCGTGTATTGGATGCCGTCATTCCGTACATAGAGCGCCACCAACACCAAAACAGCCACCAGGATGGCCAAGCGTTTCAACCATTTTTTCATGCCGTATTCCTTCAATGTTCAAGAACCAGCATAGCAGATTTTCGTGGGGGAACGAAACAGAGACAAAAGAAAAAGCCCTCGATTTGCGGCGGACGAGATGAAAAGCTAATAAACTAACCCAATGTATGCTACTAAGTGTGTGTGCACCGCCATCATCAAGGGCTTCTAACTACTAAATACCATACTTCCTATGAAAAAGCAAGTTGTTAACGAAAATACAAATACGCCCCCTAAAAGTTGCTCCAGCCAAGTGGAAATGTTAGATTTATAAGAACTTAGCGCGGCGGGAATACCTCGCCAACCTATGGGAATCCGGCGCAGCATTGCACCAAGAGGAGTATTTGACTATGCGTTCAATGGGTATTACACCGTTAATTTTAGCAGGACTAATGGCAGGAGTGATTTTAACTGTCTGGGCCGAGCCCCAAATAGCCACCGGGGTGGTATATTGGGACAAGAACCAGAATGGCCAGCCGGATGCCGGGGAACATGGAATCAAGGGAGTGCCGGTCTCGAATGGGCGGGAGGTGGTTCTTACGGATAAAAATGGCCGGTATAGCCTGCCGGTACAAAACGACACGATTATTTTTGTTATCAAACCGCGGGGTTGGGTGAATCCGATGCGGGCGGGAGAAAATATCCCGCAATTTTACTATGTGCACCGGCCGGAAGGTTCGCCCAAGATGAAGTATGCGGGGTCCGCACCGGCTGGGCCGCTGCCCGCTTCGGTGGATTTTCCGCTGTATAAGCAGAAGGAGCCCAATACGTTCAGGATCATCTGCATGGGGGACACGCAGGTGCGCAATCAGGAAGAATGCGACTTTCTGGCGCATGACATGGTGGAGGAACTTCAGGGCACGGAAGCGGCATTCGGCGTCACCCTGGGCGACGTGGTGTTTAATGATCTAACGGTGTTTGGCCCGATGGCGCGGGCCATTGGCGGCATCGGGATTCCATGGCGGCATGTGATTGGGAATCATGATCACAATCATGACGCCCCCACCGCGGAACAGACGGAGGATAGTTTTGAGGCGTATTTTGGGCCGGCAACGTATGCGTTCAATTACGGGCCGGTGCATTTCCTGGTTCTGGACGATATTTGGACCAAGGCCTTAAAAGAGGACTACCATTGCGAACTCGGACCGGAGAAGCTCGCCTTCCTCAAGAATGATCTCGCGCACGTGGACAAAAGCCGGTTGGTGGTGCTCATGATGCACATCCCCATCACGGAGATAAAAGACCGCGAAGCCTTGTTCGATCTGTTGAAAGAATTTCCGCATACCTTTTCGCTGTCGGCCCATACGCACAACCAGTGGCATGAATTCGTGGGGCCGGACAAGGGCTGGAAACAGGCAACCCCCCATCATCACTTGAACCATGGCGCGGCCTGCGGGTGCTGGTGGGGCGGATACTTCGACGAAGTGAGCATTCCGCACGCCATGATGATGGACGGGGTCCCCAACGGGTATTCGTTTATCACCTTCAATGGTTCAAAGTACAACGTGGAATATCGCGTGGCGCGGCGCAGTCCTTCTTATCAGATGAATATTTTCACGCCGGAAGCCGTCACGGCGGGCGAGGCCCCGAAGACGGACGTCATTGCGAATGTATTCGCAGGCTCTTCGCGGTCCACCGTCGAGATGAAGGTGGACGAGGGCGCGTGGCGGCCCATGACCCAATTCCACGGGAGTGACCCGTATTATCTTCAGTTGATGGACCGGCAGGGCCTGTTCATCAAGAAAATGGCGGAGATTGAAAAGGTTCAGACGGTGGATGATGCCTTCATCGGGAAACTCCGCAAGGAATTCATGCCCGTGTTTCGCGGTCTCGCCAAACTCGATGAAACCGGACACCTGTGGAAACTGACGTTGCCCGGCGGGCTTTCCACCGGCCTGCACACCGTACACGTGCGGACCACCGACATGTTCGGGCATGCGTACGGCGCCAACCGCGTCTTCCGCGTGGAATAGCTGCCGCCGCACAAAAACGGTCCCACACGCAAATATTCTAAAAAAACACCGGGGACCGTCCTTTTCAAGCAAAAAATATGCTATCCTGTCCATGTTCCGCTCTTGGGCGGGCGGGCAAGGCATTTTTCAGCATCCGGCAAAAATTCCGGTTTGCCTCGGCACCGGATTTTCGCTACCATGCATTTTGCCGGCTTGGGCATTGATTATTGGGCGTCTGGATACGGCAGGGTACTGCCGGTTAGGAGAAGTACACATGGGCGGGTTTTTTGGCGTGGTTTCCGACGAAGATTGCAACGTGGACCTGTTTTACGGCACGGATTACCACTCGCACCTCGGCACCTGCCGGGGGGGGCTGGCGGTGTTGAATGATCGCGGGTTCACGCGGAACATTCACGACATCACCAATGCGCAGTTCCGCTCGAAGTTTGAAGACGACATCAAGACCATGCACGGCCCCAGCGGCATCGGCGTGATCAGCGACAATGAGTCGCAGCCGCTGATTATCGGGTCGCATCTCGGCACCTACGCCATTGTCACCGTGGGCGTGATCAAGAACACGGACACATTGGTGCAGAACGCCTACAAGAAACGCACCACCCATTTTTCGGAGATGAGCGGCGGCGGCACGAACCCCACGGAACTGTTCTCGACGATGATCAACCAGGAGGCCACGTTCGAGGAAGGCCTCAAGAGCGCGCTGGTCCAGGTGAAGGGGTCCATGTCGGTGCTGCTGCTTACGGAACACGGCATCTACGCCGCGCGCGACGAGTACGGCCGCACCCCGGTGATTATCGGCAAGAAACCCGGTGCATGGGCCGTGACCATGGAAACCACCGCCTTCCCCAATCTCGATTATGAAGTGGAGCGCTATCTGGGCCCCGGCGAAGTGGTGCTGATTACCCCCGAGGGGGTGGAACAGAAATGCCCGCCGGGCGACAAGCTGCAAATCTGCTCGTTCCTGTGGGTGTATTATGGTTTTCCCGCCTCGAGCTACGAAGGCATCAACGTGGAAGCCGTGCGCTACCGCTGCGGCGCGGCGCTGGCGCGCAAAGACCCGGCGGAAATCGATCTCGCGGCCGGCATCCCCGATTCCGGCACGGGCCACGCCATCGGCTACGCCAACGAGAAGAAAATCCCCTATGGCCGCCCCTTCGCCAAATACACCCCCACCTGGCCGCGCAGCTTCATGCCGCAGGTCCAGGAAATGCGCGATCTCGTGGCCCGCATGAAACTCATCCCCGTGCGCGACCTGATCGCGGGCAAGCGCCTGCTGTTCTGCGAAGACTCCATCGTCCGCGGCACGCAACTCAAGGACACCATCCAGCGGCTGTATGATTATGGCGCGCTCGAAGTGCACATGCGCCCGGCGTGTCCCCCGCTGATTTTCGGGTGCGAATTCCTGAATTTCTCGCGCTCGCGCTCGGAACTCGACCTTGCCGGGCGCCGCGCCATCCGCGAACTCGAGGGTAGCGCCGACAAGCATCTCGAGGAATACGCGGACCCCGGCTCGGACCGCCATGCCGCCATGGTGGACCGCATCGGCCAGCGCCTCGCACTCACCTCGTTACGCTACCAGGAACTGCCCGATCTGGTGGAATCCATCGGCCTGCCCAAGGAAAAACTGTGCACCTATTGCTGGGACGGCTGCACGGGCTGCGCGGCGAAAAAAGGCGGCGCCAACGCCTGATACCTACTTATTTTGCGCCATCTGGAGACGGGCCGCGGCAAGGTAGGAAGACGGATTGACCGGCTGGCCGTTGCGGTGCACCTCAAGGTGGAGGTGCGGCCCGGTCGAGCGCCCGGTGGAACCCACCTGCGCGATGCAAGTGGCCTCGGTAACCCTTTCCCCTTCCTTCACCAAATTCTTGCTCGTGTGCGCATAGAGGGATTCAAGGCCGTTGTCATGTTTCACCTCCACCACTTGGCCATACCCCGATTTCCACCCGCTGTAGGTAACCGTTCCAGCCCGGATCGGAAAAATCTCCGCCCCTTTGGCGGCCGCGAAGTCAACCCCTTGGTGAAAATCGGGTTTGCCCGTGAACGGGTCCTTGCGCAATCCGTAGCCGGAGGTAATTTCCGCCGAAGCGCGCAACGGCGCCGCCCACGGCCTGGCCTCGTCCACCTTGTCTGAAGGCTCCGCAAGAATCTGCTGAACCAAGGCCCTAATCGATCCTGAATACCGGGGTCCTTGCAATGAAGCGCGTTCCAGAAGTTGGGCGCCCCCCCCCTGCTGCGCCGGAAGCTGCTTCCTCCCCAGCGACGAGAGGTCCAGGGTTTGCCCAACGCGCAACACATCGGGGCTTTCCAGATTGTTGGCTTTGGCAATGCGGTCCACGGCGGCATACACCTCCGCATTGGACGGCTTGCCGCCCTGCGTCACCAACGCGGCACGCACAATCTTGGACAGATTCTCCCCCGATTGCACCGTATGCGTGGCGGGAGCCGCTTTAATCGGGCTTTCAAGGGTTTGAGCAAGCGTGCCGGGGAACGAGGTTAATGAACGGGCGGAAGCGGTCAGGCGTGTCCGTAATTCCCGAAATCCCGGATGAACCCTGAGATCAACCGCGCGCATACTGACCATACTCCCATCGTTGGACCCATTTTTGTGGAGCAATGCGTGTGCCAGCTTTGCGAAATATCCCTAACCGATTGGGATTAAACGAGATATAAAAAACAGACCTGTCTTGAAAAAGCCGGAGAACGTGAAGAAGCTGCCGCCCAACAGGTCAAAGCTGCCGGGCCGCCAGATACTGTTGGAGCGCTTCGCGCCAGGGAGGCATGATATCGAACCCTTGTTTTCGGGCATGGGCATTGTCCAGTACGGAATACCGGGGCCGTTTTACCGTAGACTGGAATTCAGAGGAGGAGGTGGGAGTCAATTTCACCTCCGTTCTTGTTTCCTCGAAAATAGCCTGGGCGAATTCATACCAGGAACAGGCCCCCTGGCAGGTGGCGTGATAAAGCCCCGGTTCACCGCGCTCGGCCAACAAGCGGATTTGCTCGGCCAACGCCGCGGTATAGGTGGGCGTGGTGATTTCATCGGTGACCACCGTCACTTCCGGCTGGGTGGCGGCCCGGTGCAGCATGTTCTCCACAAAGTTGCGCCCGCCTTTCGCACGGCATGGCGCGGACCCATACAATGCCGCCGTGCGGACAATCAGATGGTTCGGGCATTCCGCCGCCACCAGATGTTCCCCCGCGAGTTTACTCGCTGCATACACGTTCAACGGCGCGGGCAAGTCGGTTTCAAGATAAGGGCGCGTGCCTCCGCCGCCGAAAACATAGTCCGTGCTTATGAACACCAGCCGCGCGCCCGCCGCATGACATGCCCGTGCGATATTCCGCGCCCCCGCGGCATTCACGGCAAAGGCAAGTTCCGGTTCCTGTTCGCATTGCGGCACATTATGCGCGGCGGCGCATAAGATCACCACCTCCGGACGGAGTTCTTGGGCGATAAGCGATTGCGCGCGCGCCGCGTCCCGCACATCCAGAATATGCCCCGCACCATCCAAATCGGCGGCGTGCACCTCCGTGCCGGAAAAAGCGCAGCACACCTCCACCCCCAACTGCCCCTCCGCGCCAATCACCAGGGTGCGCATCAAAAGATGCTCCCAATCCGTTTCAAGTGGGCATCAATATCCACGAGGAGTTCCAGCCACTTGATGTTGTAATACCGGGGGTTGTGGAAATCGGCGTTGACACCGTTCTGCACTTTTTGGGCCATGAATCGCGCGGACTCCTCCACCGGCACCCGGGTGCGGAACCCCAGCACACGCTCCATCTTCTTCGTTTCCACGCGGTAATCGCGCGCGGTCTGCGAACCATACTCGACTTCGATCTCGACGTCCACGATGCCCGCCAGCGCCTTCTTCACCCAGTGTGCGAGTTCCAGAATACGGTAATTTTTGTGTGAAAGGTTAAAGATTTGCCCGGCGACAAGCTGCGGGTCCGCCTGCATGCAGGCAAGATAGCACCGCGCCACATCGGTCACGTCCACCAGCGGACGCCACATCTCGCCCCCGCAATGCACCACCAGCTTGCGCGACTCGAACGCGCTCCGCACAAAGGTGTTCACCACGAGGTCATAACGCATCCGCGGGCTCCAGCCATACACCGTGCCCTGCCGCAGAATCACCGGCTGGAAATGGTCATCGGCCAGTTCCAGCAGGGCGCGCTCCGCCTGATACTTGCTTGTCGCATACGCCGCGCGGGGAACCACCTCCGTCTCCTCATTCTGGATAATGTCCTCCGCCATCATGCCCCGGTCGTACACCGAACACGACGACGCGAAAATAAACCGCTTGATGCCCTTGCGCTTGCAGGCCTCCGCGAGCGTGCGGGTCGCCACCGTATTCATCCGGCGGTTCGCCTCCGGATTGAATTCCGCCGTGGGATCATTGCTCAGGCCGGCCAGATGAATCACCACCTCCACCCCGTCCAGCACCGTTTCGTCCAGCGAACAAATGTCCGCCTCCACGCAATCAATGCGCGACTTCACCTCTTCGAGCGGCCCATCGCCATACAGGAATTTGTCCAGCACCCGCACGGCAAAGCCCTTGTCAAGCAATTCGCGCACGGCCACCGCGCCGATATATCCCGCCCCGCCGGTTACAAGGATCATTGTTTCACCTTTCCTGCCAAGGTTAATTGTCTGGTTGATACTTTCGGATGCGGCCTCGCTGAACAATCCAGAGCTTCCCTCGGATAGACTCTTGTGCTAAACCTTCCGATAACGTTCGAATACATCCGATAATATCAAGCATTTCTGGACATTCTGGCAATCTAAGCACCGCTATTCCCGAATAGCGCCATGGTGCAAATACTATCGGGTTGCTAAAATCCAAATCCATTGTTACCAAACAACGCTTTTCTTTTTTACAAATATTTATCAAATCTTGGTCGGATGCGCCACATAATTGCTCGTTCGCCACAGTATCCACATCATGGCCTGCCTTTCGCAATAACTCCGCCACTCGGCGTCCCAGGTTTTCGTCCAGTTTAATTCTCACGTTCGGGCATTCCTGGGAATGTCAACATATCGTTCACGGGACATTTCAGCGCCATAAGCAATGCAGGCAAGTAGATCCCGGCGCTCGATCCCCGGGTATTCTCTAAGAATTTCTTCTTCACTCATTCCACTTGCAAGAAGATCGAGGATCAACGATACCCAAATGCGATGTCCTTTGATGCATGGTTTTCCAAAACAGACATCGGCTCGAATGGAAATTCGCGAGAGAAGTTGTTTCTTATTCATTATGTCATGGCCTTGTGTTCAATTAATGATCCCGTATAAGGAGGCGCCATGATTTACATGGGAGTATACACCACCGCGAGGATCCGCGCGGGCGCTTCGCCTCCCGCACGCACTTCGTGCGGCACCACCGAGTCGTAATAAATGCTGTCATCGGCCCCAAGCACGTAATTATCCTTTCCATAGGTCACTTCGATCTGGCCGGAAAGCACGTAAATGAATTCTTCGCCCTCATGCGACGACAGCATGCAATCCTCCGCCACCGTCGGATGGATATCCACCAGGAACGGCTCCATGTGCCGGTCTTTCTTGTTGGGCGCCAGAGAAAAGAAGTCCAGCGTGCTCAGGTTCGACGTGCCCAGCCCCGAAAAACGCACCGAACTCTCATGATGCCCGGTCCGGGTCACCACCGCGCCGGGATGCGGATCGTCGTCCAAAAACGTGCCCAACCGCACGCCCAGCCCGCGCGCAATGCGCAGCAGCGGCGCCAGCGACGGCACCAGATGTCCCGACTCCAACTGCGCAATCAATTCCGGATGGCACTGGCATTGTTCCGCAAGCTCCTCCACCGATAAATCCCGAACCTCGCGCAGTTTCCGGATTTTTTCCCCGATGCGTCTATGTTCCGACATGCCATCTCTCCTTTTCACATTTCCGTGAGCATTCCGCTCCGCCAAGCCGAATCAATCGCTTTATTCACGGATTGAGTATGGCACTTGTCCCCAAGTCCAGTCAAAAGCCCGCCCTATTCTTCCACGGTGATCCGGTTCCGGCCCCCTTTCTTGCTCGCATACAAGAGCGCATCCGCCCGCGCCACCAGGCTTTCCGGTGAGTCCCCTTCGCGAATGCTGGCGCATCCCATGGAAATGGTGACCCCAAGTTCCTGCTCTTCCAGCGCAAAATGCGATTCCCGCACCAGCCGCAGGCATCGCTCGGCCACCGCCACCAGGGTTTCCCGCTGAATATTGGGCAGGACGATCATGAATTCCTCGCCGCCCCAACGCCCGATGTTGTCACACGACCGCAGGCTGTTCACCAATGTCTTCGCCACCATGCACAACACTGCGTCCCCTGTGGCGTGGCCATAGGTGTCATTCACCGCCTTGAAGTGATCAATGTCCGCCATGATAACGCCAAACGGCCAACCATAGCGCTCGTATTCCTGCCACCGCGCATGCAAACACATATCGATAAACCGCCGGTTCCCAATTTTCGTGAGCGGGCAGGTCAACGCGTCTGCCTCAAGTTCCGCCAGCCGTTTCGCCCGCTCTATCGCGGACGAATTATCGCTGAACACTTCCACCGCGCCAATAATGGCCCCGGCGGCATCGGTAACAGGCGCCACCCGAATAAACACGGGAAGCCGGTGCCCCGCTTTGTGCCGCAGAAACACCTCGTTTTGCCGGGCTTCCCCATCCGCCAGCGTCGCGGAAATCGGACAGCCCGCCTGGCACAATTCCCCGCCTTGGCCGTCCGTGTGATTCAGAATATTATCCGAACAACTCCTTCCTTCCACCTCCTCCCGTGAATAGCCCGTGATACGTTCCGCCCCCTTGTTCCAAAACGTGATCCGGCGGTCCCGGTCCACTAGATACACCCCGTCATGCAAATTGTCCAGAATAATCTGATACGGTATATCGACCGCGCCCATGCCATTTCCTCCCAAGTTCCCAAAGACCCGAAACTCCAAACCTACACCATCCTAAACCCAACCCCGTATTTATACAAGACCCTGTTCCCTGGCCATTGCGAAATTCGCAATGGCCTCTTCCTTCCATTCGGTTGAACAGGCCCCCGCGCCCGGTATACGATGCTTTTCGTGGTCAACACGAAAGGAGGATAGCGCTATTCGGGTTTGCGTGATTGGCATGGGTTATGTGGGTGTGCCCCTGGCGGTCGAATTCGCCAAGGCGGGGCTCGACGTCCTGGGCATTGATGTGGATGCGGAAAAAGTCGCCGCACTGAATGCCGGACATTCTTACATCCTCGACGTGTCCGATGAAACCATCGCCGGGCTGGTATCCCTGGGCACCTTGCGCGCCACCACCGATTTCAGCGTGCTGGCCCAGGCGGACGCCGTCTGCATTTGCGTGCCCACCCCCCTGCGCAAAAGCCAAGACCCTGATATTTCCTTCATTGTCAGCGCGGTGGACGCCATTCAGGCCCATCTCCACCCTGGAATGCTCATCGTGCTCGAAAGCACCACCTATCCCGGCACCACGGAAGAACTCGTATTGCCAAAACTCGAAGAAACCGGCCTCAAGGCGGGCGTGGATTTCTTTCTCGCCTTCTCGCCGGAACGGGTGGACCCCGGCAACCGCCAATTCGTCACCCGCAACACCCCGAAAGTCATCGGCGGCGTTACCCCCGCCTGCACCGAAAAGGCGATAGCACTCTACCGCCACGCCGTGGACCAGCTTGTCCCCGTCTCCAACGCCCGCACCGCCGAAATGGTCAAACTCCTCGAAAACACCTTCCGCGCCGTCAACATCGGCCTCGTCAACGAACTCGCCCTCATGTGCGGCCGCCTCGGGGTTGATGTCTGGGAAGTCATTGACTCCGCCAAGACAAAACCCTTCGGGTTCATGCCCTTTTACCCCGGGCCCGGCCTCGGCGGCCACTGCATCCCCATCGATCCATTGTATCTATCCTGGAAACTCAAAACCCTCGACTACACCGCGCGGTTTATCGAGTTGGCGAGCACGATCAACTCCAGCATGCCCCAATACGTCGTCGAAAAAGTCACCGAAACCCTCAACCGCGTGCGCAAAAGCGTCAACGGCAGCAAAATCCTCGTGCTCGGCGTCGCTTACAAACGCAACGTCAGCGACACCCGCGAATCCCCCGCCCTCGACATCCTCGGCCTGCTCCAGCGAAAAGGCGCCGAAGCCGCCTACGCCGACCCCCATGTCCCCGAACTCGACCTCCCCGGAGGCGCCCTCCAAAGCTACGACCTCGAACAAGGCTTTGCCGCATTCGACCTCGTGATCATCGTCACCGACCACAAAGCCTTCGACTACAAACGCCTCCTCCGGGAAGCCTCCCTCGTCTTCGACACCCGCAACGCCACCAATGGATTACCAGTGCCGGCCTCTTGTACCGTGGTGAAATTGTAAATGGGCCCAAACAAGAAAATCGTGACATTCATTAACGCCAATACGCCGGGCATAAGGCCAAAAGTTTGTACTACCCTTAGAATAAAGCAATAGTGTAAAATGTTTGTAGAATAGAGGAGTTGTATGGCTATGCCGAACGAAGCACCCAAAAACATCCATGAAGACATATCCCAAGATCAGATAGATGACCTGCTCGAAAAAGCAATGAAACGTCCGGGAGTTCAGGACGTAATGTACGTATACGATACATGGAGATATGTTGAAGAAGCCTCCCGGCCTCATTTTCAAGTAATGTCCCAGCAGACCACCTTTATATCATCAAACAACACTTCCTCTAGCTTCATTGCTTTCTAAAAGGGGGAGAGAGCATGCCTACTTGGAGTGGCATCCTGGAAGAGTTAAAACAATCTGCGAAACAAGGTTCCCCACCGCAATTCGATTCAATTAGACGCAAGTATCTCTTTGCCGCAAACCAGTATACTTCCCGCGATACAATTTTGTACGCAACGCGTTGTACCCAGGGCGGTCTACCGGTTCCACCGGATCTCGTCAGTATTGCCGACGAGGATATTCAGGGCTTAATGGAAGTGGTTCATGGTTTGAAGGGACCAAACCTGGACCTGATACTCCACAGTCCTGGCGGTTCATTGGAAGCAGCGGAGGCATTTGTTCTATATCTGCGATCAAAATTCGACCACATCCGGGTTATTGTACCCAATATGGCCATGTCGGCGGCCAGCATGATATCCTGCGCGGCAGACATTATTGTCCTTGGAAAACATTCCTTTCTCGGGCCAACCGATCCGCAGATAATACTCCATACACCCCTTGGGGTACGCATGGTGGCGGCACAAGCAGTGCTCGCACAATTTTCCCGGGCAATTCAGGAATGCCAAGATCCTGCCAAAATGGGTGCCTGGCTGCCAATGCTTGGTCAATATGGTCCTGACCTTTTGGTTCAATGCAAAAATGCTTCGGAACGTTCTCAAGACCTTGTTAGAAGTTGGCTCCAGAGCTTTATGTTTAAAAACCATAAAGATGGCGCAATAAAATCAGATATGATCGCCCAGTGGCTTTCTACGCATGATAATTTTAAAAGTCATGGCCGTCATATCCCGCGGAATGAATTAGAAGAAAAGGGCCTTGTTATTGAACGTCTTGAGGATGATCAAACATTACAAGATGTTTTTCTATCTATTTTCCATGCAACAACCCATACATTTGGCCTCACCAATTCAGTGGTAAAAATCATCGAGAGTCATAATGGCCGTGCATTTATACGGCAAGCGCAGATGGTTGCGCAGCCACCCCAACAACAACACTTGCTATTTCCACCCGGACAACCCTTGCCAAAAACAAAACGCACCTAATGACTGAATCAACCCACGCCTGTTTCTCCTCTGTAATGTTCCCATCCCCTCGTAAACAATGGCCTATATCCCGATGCGTATGTTCCGAACAGGTACGTAACAAAAAACGGGAGAGCGGCGCGCCCACGGGGCAGGCCGCTCTCCACGGAATTTCCCAAACTCAGATGCCCAGTCTGTTCAGTGCGATCATTTCTTCCGGGGCGCGGTTGATCACGGGGGTGTAGCCCGGCAGGGGCTTGATCTGCTGGTGATAGGCATCGAGGAAACTGAAGGCCTGCGGGAAATACTCTTCTTCCATTTCGGCGGGCGGCACAATCCAGTTTTGCGCGCCAACGGTGCAGACGGGCGCATCGAGGTAATCGAAGGCCATTTGCGCGATCTGGCTGCCGATGGTGTGGATGTAGCTGCCGCGTTCACAGGCATCGGAGCACAGAATGAGTTTGCCGGTTTTCTTGACGCTTTCCACGATGGGGTCGAAATTGAACGGCACGAGGGTTTGTCCGTCCCATACTTCCGCGGAGAGGCCGAACTCTTTCTCGAAGCGTTTGGCGGCGTCCATGGCGCGGTAGAGCGTGGCGCCAAAGGTCAGGATCGTGAGGTCCTTGCCTTCCTTGATGCGGGCGGGTTCGCCGATGGGCAGTTGGTAATAGTCCGCGGGCACGCCGCCGGGATGGAAGATTTCCACCTGGTTATACAACCGCTGGCTCTCGAAAAATATCACCGGATCATTGCCGGCGAGCGCGGACGCCATCAGGCCCTTCGCGCTGTAGGGCGTGGCCGGGAAGATCACCTTCAGGCCGGGCACATGCGCGGCGAGGGTGGTCCAGTCCTGCGAGTGTTGCGCGCCGTATTTCGCGCCCACGGACACGCGCAGGACCACCGGCATCTTGATCAATCCGGCGGACATCGCCTGCCACTTCGGCAACTGGTTGAACACTTCGTCGCCCGCGCGGCCCATGAAGTCGCAGTACATCAATTCGACGAGGGCGCGTCCGCCTTCCATGGCCAAGCCGACGGCGGTGCCGACAATCGCGGCCTCGGAAATGGGCGAGTTGAAGAGCCGGTTATACGGGAGCGCTTCCGTAAGGCCCTGGTACACGGCGAAGGCGCCGCCCCAATCGCGGTTTTCTTCGCCATAGGCCACCAGGCGGGAATCGTTGTAGAAATGGTGCGCTATCGTTTCAAAGAGGGCCTCGCCGAAGGTGACGGCCTTGGTGCTCTTCAACGGCGCGCCGTTTTCATCGAATCCATTGCGTGATTTCTTGGCGATGTTCTTCACGCGCGCGTTTTCCTCGAGGGGCATGCGGATATCGTCGTTGCGTTCCAGGCCGGGCAGGGTTTCCACTTCATTGCGGAACATCATCTGCGAGACGCCCTGGTGCGGGGAAAGCGTCATGCGCGGAGACGTTTCCTCGCTGACCGCCAAGGTGCACGCCTTGAACACTTTGCGCTGTACGTAGGCATGAATGGCCTTGATGTCGTCTTCCGACGCCAGCCCGGCGTCTTTGAGTTTCGCGGCGTATTCCACCAACGGGTCCACCGACTTCCACAGTTCGATTTCCTCGCGTTCGCGGTAGGCGGACTGATCGCTGGGCGAATGCCCGGATTGGCGGTAGCACAGCACGTCGAGCAAGACCGGGCCTTTGCCGGATTTGATGAGTTCGATCTTGCGCTTATACGCGTCCGCCAGGGCCAGCGGATTATTGCCGTCCACCACTTCCGCGTGCATGTTGTCGGGATTCAGGCCCGCGCCGACCCTCGCGACGTGCTCGAAGCCCGCCGTTTCACCGATGGGCTGCCCGCCCATGCCGTAAAAATTGTCCATAAAGTTGAAAATGATGGGCAGGCCGCCTTCAAATCCCTCGCCCCACAGTTCCGAATATTGGGCCATGGTGGAGAAGTTCAACGCTTCCCAGACCGGCCCGCAGTGTACCGAGGCGTCGCCGATATTGGCCACGCACAGCCCGCTTTTGCGCCGCACTTTGCGGAACAGGGCCGCGCCCGTCGCGATATCCGCGCTGCCGCCGACGATGGCGTTCGCGGGGTAGGCGCCAAAGGGGAGGCAGAAGGCGTGCATCGAGCCGCCCATGCCCTTGTTGAAGCCGTTTTCACGGCCAAAGATTTCGGCCAGCAGGCCATAGAGCAGAAAGTCAATGCCCAGTTCTTCCTCTTCCGGCGTGGCGAGGGCGGGTTTCTTTTTGCCCTTTTCGGTGATGCTCAGGCCTTCCCAGTTGGGTTCATGCGTCTGCACCACCTTGAGAATGCTGCCGCCGAAATAATGCTCCATGATCGGGACCAAGCCGTTGCCGGTCAGGTCCTGCACCGCGCGCAAGCCTTTGGCGATAATCTCCCCGTGGCTGCGGTGACTGCCGAAGATATGATCTTCAACGTTGAGGTGAACGCATTCGCCCACGGCCGCGCCTTCCTGGCCGATGGAAAGGTGGGCGGGGCCGGCGTGGTTGTACGCCGTGCCGTGGTAGCTTCCCAGCTTCTTGATATTGTCCAGCATGGTTTCAAACTCGCGGATCATGGCCATGTCGCGGTATATGCGCAGACAGCGCTCCGGCGTGATGCCGGACTTCAAATCAAGTTCTTGCTTGATTGTCCTGTTGTACGTGTTGACGGGAATGCTTCCCAATTGGATTGAATGACTTTTACGTACGTCGTCCGGCGCCACCATCAACTTCTTAACCATGGTGTAGATACCTTTCATGACCATCAGTTGCGGGAAATGTTAAAGGCAACCCGCCCGTACATGTGAAACAGGCGGGAAAACATGGGAACTATACCATATTTTACCCCGCGAAACCAACAGGCTACCGATCGGTAAGCGCAGTTATCGCGGATTTATTGAATTTCCCTGGAGAGTTTTTCCTTCAGGGCGCTTAACCGCGCCATGGTGCCTTCATCCAGCCGGTCTTCCATGCGAGGGGGATCCGTTTTTTTATCCAGCGCCGACAAGGTGCGGGCGGTGTCATTTTTGGTTTCCCGCACTTCTTGCAGGAAGTTATCGGCTTCCATGGTGAGCGCGCCCATATTGCGGCACAAGTCGCGCATGCCGTGGTCACTGCTGACCACCACGGTTTCGAGGCGGTTGTGGGTCTTGTAAATCAACCGCTCGATCACCGCGTCGGCGGAAAGGTGATGCGGGGAATAAAGAATTTCCAGCCCCTTCACATGCGGCGCGGTGGCGGCGCGTTCGGTCTGGTGTTTTCCGCGTCCATCAAAGACGATCACCGCCTGTTTTCCCGTGGCGACGCAAAAAGCGGCCACTTTTTCAATTAGGGCGTCCCGCGCCACTTCAAAATCCTTGATGGCCAGGGGGCGGAGCAGCGAGGAGGAATACAGCACGTTGTAGCCGTCGATGTAATAAAGCGTTGGCATGATCCTGGGACCTGTGGGTGAAGGCTGTTGTTACTCGATATACTCACGGGGCACGCGCTGCCCGATGCCGGTCAAAATATCGTAGGGAATCGTACCCGCGCGGTCCGCGAGTTCTTCCACGGTAATACACTCCGGGCCGTCGTTTCCGATCAAAGTAGCCAGATCGCCCGCCTGCACGTTGTCCACCTGGCTGACCTCCACGACGATCTGATCCATGCACACGCTGCCGCGCACGGGACAGCGTTTTCCCCGGACCAGCACGTCGGCCTGGTTGGACAGGCTGTGTTTATAGCCATCGGCATATCCGACCGGCAACACGGCGGCGCACATGCGCGATTTCGTCGTGTAGGTGCGTCCATACCCCACACTGGCGCCCTCTTCCAGTTCGCGCACCTGGGTGATGCGGGTTTCCCAGCGCAACACCGGTTTCAGCAGGTTCCGGGAGGAAGCCGTTTTCATGGGCCAGACGCCATAGGTCATGAGGCCGGGGCGGACCATGTTAAAAATGCTTCCCTGGTAGTTCACGATGGCGGCGCTGTTGGCGGCATGGGCGATTTCGTACGGGATGCCCCGCTTGTCCAATTGCTTGAGCAGTTGTTTGAACGTCTTGATCTGATTGTAGGTGAAGGTGTCATCCAACTGGTCCGCCACGGGAAAATGCGTGGCGATGCCCTCAATGTCAATATGGGAAATGCGCGAAAGATACTGCAAGTCGGCGGGCGCCGTGTTCAGGGAAAACCCCTGCCGGCCCATGCCGGAATCCACTTTGCAGTGGATGGCGACCATCCGGTTCGCGCGGTGGGCGAGTTCGCCCAGGGTTTCCGCGGCTTTAATGGTGGAAATCATGGGGGTCAGGTGATATTCCAGAAGCGCGGGAAGGACGCTTTCCTCCGGTTGCACCATAACCAGCACGGGAATCTGGAGGCCGGCCTGCCGCAGTTCAATGCCTTCGTCCACCGCCGCCACCGCCACCATGCGCACACCACAGCCCACCGCCTTTTTCGCCAGGGGAACGAGGCCATGTCCGTAGGCGTTGGCTTTGAGCACCGCCGCAATGGACGCGTCGTGACCGATAAAACGGCGCACCACATCCAAATTATGCGCGTAGGCATTCAGATCGATGATGGCCTTGGAGGCTGCCATTCGGTTCATAACGACCCGCCCAAGTTGAGTGTCTTCCAGTTGGTTTTTGCGAATTGAGCGCCGGAATATACCGTGAAGGCGGCCACCAACACGATGGCCGCTTGCGACGCCCAGCCAATCGCCCCCCGGTACAGTTCCAGCCCGCCGGGCAGCGCCGCGCCCAGTCCACTATAGGTATCCATCAACTCAATCACGATGGCGAAAAAGAGAAAGGTAAACACATAAATCATCTGGAGCACCGTCTTTGATTTCCCCCAGCGGTCCGCGCTGATGATGGCGCCTTCCGCCGCCGCCAGCGTGCGCGCGCCCGTCACCAGGAATTCACGCGCCAGTATCGCCACAATGGTCCAGCCGGGAATGTGCAGGTCCGGGATGGTCATCAACATGATGAACGCCGCGGACAGGAGCACCTTGTCCGCCACCGGATCAAAGAGTTTCCCGAAATTGGTGATCAGATTCCGTTCCCGCGCGATCTTGCCATCGTAATAATCCGTCAAGGTCGCCGCGATAAACAGAACATACGCGGCGGAATAGCCGAACGGATTCTTGAACGACATGATGCCCACAAATATGAGGGCCATAACGCACCGGGCCAGCGTAAGTTTATTGGGCAAATTCATCATGCGCCTATTGTAGCAGATTCTCAAGACACACTCCACCCAAAAACCATATAAAGGCATTTGCGAAATAGTCATTTTTCGTATCCAGGCTGGTTGAATAGGAGTCATTTTTCGTGTGAAGTGCTGGTAATTTTACTGGTGGACGGTGTGCTCTCGGGAAAAGGATTACATCGCAATTGCCGGCCCAGTATTTGATAATTCTTCGCCTACTTTGATAGACTTTTGTCCTGTTGGAAAATATGGCGGTCATGCCGTAAATGATCAGGCAAGCTTGCCCCTGCGGCGAAGTTTTCGCTTCTTTTTCCTTGAAGCAACAAGCATGCAGACAAGCCGACAGCGTGTCTTTTGGGAACAAATGCAGCAAACGACAAAACAATTCACCGCCGGGCCGGGTATCTTCAAACGCTTTTTCCACAGGCACCCAATGCTTGGGAATATGCTCTTGTCCCTATCAGCACTCATCATTTTAGGCGCCACGTCTGAAATTGTATGCGGTGTGCTGAACAGAAACCTGAACACACACGCCATAAAGCCATCCTTTGGAAACCTTGGCGTGTTAGACCCGGATATGTGCTATTGCCTTGCGCCCAATGCTTTCTGTCATGATATTGGCCGACGCGATGGCGTGGCCGTGTATGAATGCAGTATCCACACCGATAGCCATGGCCGCCGCAAAACGATTGTGGAACACCCGGAAAACCGGACCCATTTTGCGGCATTTGTAGGGTGTTCCTTTGCGTTCGGGCAGTGCCTCAACGATAATGAAACCATGGCCTCTTGGCTCGCCCGCCTTGCCCCGCACTACATGCCTTACAACTTAGGTGTTTTCGGATACGGGCCGCAACAAGTCTTGATTACCTTGCAAAGACCCCTTGAAAAAGAGATCGAACAATCAAAAGGCATTTGTATTTACCCCTTCCTGATGCCGCATGTAAACCGCGCCGTGGGCGGTATGTTCATGGTCAACAATTGGGGGCGCAAGTTTCCACATTATGAAGTGCGGAACGGCAAGTTGATTCGCAACGGCACATTCGAATCGGAGCATCCTTGGCGGCTGAAGCTCTTCTGGCTCGCCGGTAAGAGCGAAACCCTGTGGTTTTTAAAAATCGGCTGGCCTTTGACATTGCGCGACAAACATCTTGATCTCACCGCACGCTTGGTGGCCGAATCAGCCAGTGTTTTTAAGCGGAAATGGCCCGAGAGCGAGTTTTATCTCTTGTTGTGGCCTATGGCGTCCATGGCCAAATATCACGCGCGGTTGGAACCTTTCCTGAAAAAATACAGCATCAATTACTTGTATTGGCCCGATGCGTTGGATAGTTTGCCGGAAGAACTACGCACGCGCGATGGGGGACATCCCAGCAGTGAAGCCAATCGCTTGGTGATGGATCGGCTCGTAAAGGAATTGAAACTTAACGAACCAGACGAACAGTCACAATAGCGTTCTTCAAGCCAAACCGCATGTTGCACCTGGAACGTCTGTACATTGGGGAGCCGTATGAAAAAGAAATTGGCCATAGGATTCGGGGTGGTATTGATTCTGTGCTTGGGTATTTTGGGGGGATTTCTATATCTTTTAATGCATCGGACACCGGGCCAGTATTTTGAATCGAACGGCGTCCCCATTTATTACACCGTGGAAGGCCGGGGCGAACCGGTGATTTTGGTGCATGGCGTGGCGGCCACGGCCGATTTGAACTGGCGCCGGCCGGGCGTTACCCGCCGTTTGGCCAAACACTTCCAAGTGATCAGTTTCGATCTGCGCGGCCATGGATTGAGCGGAAAACCCGCCGAACCTGAACAATACGGCGCCCAGATGATGGAAGACATTGTCCGGCTCATGGACCACCTGCACATCCAGAAGGCGCATGTCGCGGGATATTCCCTGGGCGGGTTCATCGTGCTCAAGCTCTTGGCGGCCCATCCGGACCGCGTGCAAAGCGCCGCCCTTTGCGGGGCGGGCTGGAAGAACCCCGAAGACCCCGCGCCCATCCCCAATCCTTACAAAGCTCCCGCTCCCGAGGCCGCCCCGCCCCAACAGGCGTCCATACTGTTTTTCCTGCCGGGGGATTCCAAATCGCTCTTTCACCGCATTCGCAGTTGGATTGGGGATCGGCTTGTGGATAAGGCCGTGATAAAGGCGCTGAAGAAAAAATACCCGGAACTGGCCGTTTCCAGGGAAGAATTGCAAAGAATCCAGGTGCCCGCCCTGTGTGTCATCGGGACGAACGACGGCCTGTTACCCCTTGCCCGGGACCTGCACCGCGAGAAACCCGCGTTGACGTATAGTGAGATTCCGGGGGCCAACCACTTCACCCTGCCGTTTTATGGCCGGTTCAAAACCCTGCTCGAAGACTTTTTCTTGCATGGGGCGGCAAAACCCTGATAGGTGCACTTTTTTCCCGAACCCCGGCAGGCTTTTCTGTTTTTTCCAATCCCCGGCGCTCCCTTTCCGCCGTATAACTCAAACGCTTAAAGCATCTTACGATACCCGCCGATATATGGAATGCGCCTTGCTACTGTCAGGCGGATACGTGTGAAGCTGATTGTCCTAACGAATAAGGAAAACGCCTTGGGTACCCTGTTTAGCGCTTTGGATATCGGACGGGCCGGGCTGTTGGCGGCCCAGGTCCAGTTGGACACCACAGGGCACAATATTGCCAATGTGAACAAAAAAGGCTATTCCCGGCAACGCGTGGAACTCACTACCCGGCTGCCCAACTATAAGCCCTTTGGCGCGATAGGCCGGGGACCGGCCATTGACACCATTACCCGCCTGCGGGACGTGTTTGTGGATTCCATGTACCGCAATCAAGTGCCTGGCCTGGGCAGCGCCGAACGCCAAGCCACGTACTTTTCCCAAATTGAAGATATTTTCCAGGAACCCTCGGACTCGGGATTCTCCTCCCGCATCGAATCCTTCTTCGATTCCCTGAATGATTTCTCCAACAATGTGGAAGAGTTGTCGGGACGGGTGTCCACCTTGGCCGAAGCGGCCTCCCTGGCGGCCAGTTTCAACGACATGGACCGGCGGCTGGACGCGCTGCGCACCAACGCGAATGAAGAAGTGCGGAACATGGTGCAGGAGATTAATTCACTCACCGGGCAAATCGCCGCATTGAACGAGACCATTCGCAATTCGGAAATCGGGGGAAGGCCCGCCAATGATCTGCGCGATGACCGCGATGTGCTGATTGATGAACTGTCAAAAATGGTCAAGATCACGGCGCAGGAGCGCGCTGACGGTACCGTGGACGTGCTGTTGGGCGGCGCCGAACTGGTGTATGGCATAAAACGGCGCGAATTGATGACGGTGGTGGATTCCACCATCGACCCGGAGCGGCCCGACTTGCTTCAAGTGCGCTTCAAAGACAACAACCAGGCGGCGCTCATCACGGATGGCGAACTCTACGGGGTTCAAAAAATCCGGGACGTGGAATTACGCACGGTCATGGACCGCATGGACCGGATTGCCGCCACGCTTATCGAAAGCATAAACCGCATCCACGCGCAGGGCAACGGATTGGAAAACTTCTCCGAAGCCATCACCTCCACCAATTCCGTCCTCAGCCCCTATGCCCCCTTGGACTATCCCCAGCTCCCATTCCCCGTGAACGATGGCCATTTCGACCTGGTGGTGTACGACGGCACGGGCGCGGTGGCCGAAACGATTACGGTAACCATTACCGCCGCCACGCGGGGCGTGGACATTGAAAACGCGATTAACGGCTCGAGCCATATGTCCGCGCTTATCGGCCCCAATGGACTGTTGACGATTACGCCGGACGCCGGCTACACCTTCAGCTTCGCGAATGACACCTCGGGGGTGTTGACCGCTCTTGGATTAAATGGCCTCTTCACGGGGCATGATGCCGGCACTATTGCCGTGAACGCCTATTTGCAGGACCATCCCGAATTGCTGACGTCCGGATTCAGCCAGGACCCCCTTGAAACCGGCGACAATGCCGCCGCCCTGCAAATGGCCGCCTTGCGCCTGCAAAACCTCTTTGAAAGCAATACCCAAAACTCCACCCAATATTATGAATCCACCATCGTGCAAATTGGGATTGCCGCAAAAGCCAATTTGGCCAACTATGACGTCGAAGAAGCCTTTGTGAATGATTATGAAAGCCGCCGCCAGGAAGTTTCCGGCGTTAATCTCGACGAAGAGGTGTCTTCACTCGTTCAATTCCAGCGTGCCTTCGAAGCCTCCGCCCGCATCATCACCGTCGCCGACAGCATGCTCGAAACCTTGATAAACGTAGTCCGGTAACAATAGGCGGTTGCCTTCCGCGGCAAGCCTGGGCGCCGCGTCCGGGGCGGCGGGCTATCCTTGACAACCCGGCATGGGGTGATTACACTGGGTTCCACTGTGCATGAGCGAACCCGGGGACAAAGAAAACGGCTCAACCATGGAACACTGTGAATTGGGTTGGCATTTAAGGTATTGAGCATGAAAACAGCCATTATCATGGGCGGAGGGCCCGCCGGGTTGACTGCCGCGTATGAATTGGCAAAGAACACGGACATCCATCCCATTCTATTCGAAGCAGAATCGGAATTGGGCGGCATTTCACGAACCATCGCCTACAAGGGCAATCGCATAGACTTCGGCGGCCACCGGTTCTTTTCAAAGTCGGACCGCGTCCTGAAATGGTGGTTTTCCCTCTTGCCCCTGGAACCCAACGCCGCCAAAGAACTCCTCCGGACCGACCCCCATGCGAAGGCCTACCTGCCCTCCGGGGAAATGCCGCCGGACATGGAAGACCCCGACGGCGTGATGTTGGTGCGGCCCCGGAAATCGCGCATCTATTTCATGCGGCGCTTTTTCGACTACCCCCTGTCGCTCAAGCCCGAGACCATTCTTCGGCTGGGCCTCTTTCAGGTTGGGCGCATAGGGCTCAGTTACATCCGGTCGGTTTTGTTTCCGATTAAGGAAGAACGAAACCTGGAACAATTCTTTATCAACCGCTTTGGACGGCGGTTTTATAGAATGTTCTTCAAATCATACACGGAAAAAGTCTGGGGCGTCTCGTGCAGCCAAATCTCCGCGGAATGGGGCGCACAACGCATTCAGGGGCTGTCCATTTGGCGGGCCATCGTCCATTTTTCCCGGAAATATCTCGGAGGAAAAAGCACGGGGGCGCACAAGTCCACGGAAACTTCGCTGATCGAACAGTTCTTTTATCCCAAGCTGGGGCCCGGACATCTCTGGGAAAAAGCGGGAAAAGCCATCGAGGCCGCGGGTGGAGAGATTCACCGCCGGCATGGGGTTGAAGAGATTCTTTGGAAAGGGTCCCGGGTTCATGCCGTGCGGGTGCGCAACCTGGACACCAATGAAGTGCAGGAATATGCCGGCGACTACTTCTTTTCCTCCCTGCCGGTGAAAGACCTGGTCCGGAGCATGGGGCCGGAGATTCCCCAGAATGTGCAATCGGTCGCCGAAGGATTGCAATACCGGGACTTCATCACCGTGGGACTGCTGGTCAAGCGAATGAGCGTGCATGACGACACCTCCCCGGAAACTGCCGGGCCGGTGTCCATCCCGGATACGTGGATTTATATTCAAGAGCCGGACGTGCGGCTGGGCCGCCTGCAAATCTACAACAACTGGAGCCCCGCGTTGGTGCAGGCCCCGGACACGGTGTGGCTCGGATTGGAGTATTTTTGCACCGAGGGCGACGAACTCTGGTGCATGAACGATCAGGATTTTCTGCGGTTTGCCGCCAAAGAACTGGCCTCCATTGGCATCATCGAAGAAAAGGACGTTCTGGATGGGTGCGTGTTGCGTTTGCGCAAAACCTATCCCGCCTATTGGGGCGCCTACGAACGGTTTTCTGAAATTCGCGCCTTCCTGGACCCCATCGAGAATCTCTATCTCATTGGCCGCAATGGAATGCACCGCTACAATAACCAGGACCATTCCATGTTGAGCGCCATGACCGCCGTGGATAACATCCTGGCCGGACGCCCCGGCAAAGACGCTATTTGGGATGTCAATGTCAGCGAGGAGTACCACGAAGTCAAAACAAAGTTGACCGCCGTGGAAAACCTTACGGAATGTTATGGTTCGGAACAAGAACCGGAGTGATAAAAACCCATCCATTCGTTTCTTTGACAGGCCCGAAGGCGTGTGCTACAGTATGGGGGCTTTTTCGCCGCCGGGATGTTGTGCCGGCCGTGTGCATCCGCGCGGTTCGGCGGTTCGGCGGAAGAGAAGAAAAAGGACTGGTTTTTTACAACCCCAACTGGAGGGAGACGCAACAATGGCTGACGTAGCGGGATTCTTCAATGCGGTGCCTGAAAAGGTGGACAAGAGCAAGGTTGGCAGCATGAACGCTGTGTATCAGTTTGAGATCACCGGCGAAGGCGGTGGCGACTGGTACGTATCCTTGGCAAGCGGCGAGGTGTCCGTGGCCCAAGGGAAAGCGGAAAAACCGAGCATCACGCTCACCATGGACGCCAACAACTTCATGGACTTGATCGCTGGCAAGCTGAACGGCCAGACCGCGTTCCTGACCGGCAAACTGAAGATCAAGGGTGACATGACCCTGGCCATGAAACTCCAGAGCGTGTTCGCACTGGGTTAAGTTGGAATTTCGGGAGGGACGCCAAAGCGCGTCCCTCCCGTATCTTGTTCATGCGATTATTCACCTATGGCGTGGCGGCCGCCATCTTGGCGTTCGCGGGGGGATGTGGGCCGAAGCATACGCCGGCACACGAAATCACTGATCTGACGCTCAAGGCGCCCAACGGCATTACGCTGCACGCTTCGTTATTCCAAGCCATGGATGGGCATCCGCCGGGCATACTTTTAGTGGCGGACGCAAAACGGGACCGGCACGTGTGGGATGGAGTGGCGGAACGGCTCCGCGCGGAACAGTGCATGGCCCTCACGGTGGAACTTCCCCGTGGTTGCGAGGGTTTTGCCGAATCGGACTGGGACCAGGTGCGGGATGCGCTCGCGCTGGCGAAAAAAACATTGCGGGAACATGGCGCCGATCCTGAAAATCTCGCCGTGGCCGGAGAAGGCCTCGCCGCCAGTCTTGCTCTGCATTACGCCCTTCAGGACCCCGGCATTCAGGCGGTGGCGCTCATTTCGCCGGACGTGGAATACCGGAGCATGGAGACCGCCTCCGCCATGGCCCGGCTTAAAGAACGGCCCCTCCTGCTCATGGCGGCGGAAGGGGATGCCGTTTCCGCCGCGCGGGCCGCATCGTTGAAAACATCCTCGAAAGGTTTTTGCGAATTGCGCATGTACCCGGGAACGGCCCACGGCGCGGACCTGTTCGCCGTTTCGGACCATGCCGTAGAGCAGTTTCTTCAGTGGGTGAGCCTCACGGTGGGCCGGAAAAACTCAGAAGGTGAAGGCGGCGATGGCCAGCATCATCAGCCCGCACACCAGCTTGGCCAGTAAGCCCCCCACCTTGCCCAAGGCCGCGCCGAACCCCGTCCACAACGCCTCGCCCGCCGCTTTCTCGTGTTTGACGTATTCGTAAAAAGCCGCGGCAAAAAACGCCCCCGCGCATGCGCCCAGCAATGTGCCGAGGATGGGAAACCAGGGCGTGCCCGCAATGGCGCCCGCAAAACACCCCGCGAGCGCCGCCACCATCGCGCCCTTGCTTCCACCGAATTTCCGCGCGCCCACGCCGGCCACCAGGAACTCCAGAATTTCCCCCACCCCCGCCACCAGCGTCATAAAGAGCAGGCCCCATCCGCTGAAATACGCGAAGCCGGTAACCGCCCAGGCAATGCCCACCGCCCCCAGTATGATCCAGTTGCCAAACAAACCCACCACATCGAGCAGCAATCCGGCAACAATCGCCAGCCCGAAGAACGTCCACCCTGTTATCGCCAATACCGTTCCCATTCATGTATCCTTTCACGCCTCCACCACACGCTCATTCCCGGCTTTCCGCTGCGGCGGACGCGCCAAATTTCACCTCGACCACCCGGCCTTTGAACACATCCAGAATTTTCGCCACCTGCGGATTCTCCATCACGGCGCGCACATCGTCGGGATTCGCCGAGGCGTACCGGGGCAGGACATCTTCCTTTTCCGGCAGGACGGGCATTTCCGCATTTCCGCTGGAAAGCTCCGTCCGAAAGACCTTCAGATTGCTGGTCATTTCGACAAGCGCGGTTTCCAGGGCGCGCCGGTTCTCGGCCTTGTCCACCAGGGAACGCGCCTTTTTCTGATCGCTGCCGAACCGGAGTATCAGGGTGTTTTCTTCAATGCCGCCGAACACGGCCTGAGACAACCAAACGCCGAGGTTGAGATTGACCAGCGCCGCGCGGTGCATAATGGCCGGCCAGACCCGGGGAAAGTTATCGCTGGTCAGGATGACGCGCCGCACCTTCTCGGGAGCCGTGGGCGCGTCCGCCACGCTCGTTACGGCTGCACGCGCGTGGCCGGGGGAGGGTCCAACGGTTTTGCGGGAGGCGCCGCCCCGCCGCCGGCTTCGAGCAAGAGCAGCTTCTCGATCACGGTGTCCACCGACACTTCCACTCCCACTTTGGAGATGCGAATCAACAACGATTCCAGCGCGATGCGCTGGGCGAGCTGGGAATCAAACCCGCTGGTCAGCGCGGCGAACTGTTCCACGAGCCGAATAAGATTCGTCAGGGTGTACCGTTGCGAACGTTGCAGCGCTTCATTCATTTCTTCTTCCGGCAGGTGCAGGAGGCCGGACCCCTGGGCCGTCTTGATTACGAGCAGGTTCCGGTAGTACCGCAGGATTTCCTGCACAAACTGGGAAAGGTCCTTGCCGCTGCTCACCACATCCTCCACCAGCGCCAGCAGGCGCCCGATATCCTTGCTCAGGATGGCGTCGCAAAGCGTGTGCAAAACCTTCCAATCAACCAGTCCAAGCACGTCGAATACGTCGTGGAAGGATATTTCCTGGTCGCAATAGGAGATTAATTGATCGAGGATGCTCTCCGCGTCCCGCACACCGCCTTCCGCCGCGCGCGCAATGGCGTACAGCGCTTCATCGCTGGCCCGGATATTTTCTTTTTCAAGAATCTTGCGCAGGAGTTCCACAATGGAAGGAATCGGCACGCGGCGGAAATCGTACCGTTGGCACCGCGAAATGATAGTCGCGGGGATTTTGTGGGCTTCGGTGGTGGCCAGCACGAAGATGGCATGGGGGGGCGGCTCTTCCAACGTTTTCAACAAGGCGTTGAAGGCCTGTATCGAAAGCTGGTGCACTTCGTCAATGATATACACCTTGTAGCGCCCGGAGGTGGGCACCATCCGCACGTTTTCGCGAATCTCGCGGACATCGTCCACGCTGTTGTTCGAGGCGCCGTCAATCTCGATGACGTCAATGCTGGCGCCTTCGCCGATAGCGCGGCAATTCTCGCAGGCGCCGCAGGGGGTGATGGTGGGCGCGCTGAACGCAAGGCAATTGAGGGCCTTGGCCAGAATGCGCGCGGTCGTTGTTTTTCCAATGCCGCGCGAACCGATGAACAGGAACGCATGATGAATGCGCCCGGAGGCGATGGCGTTCCGCAGGGTGCGGGTGATGTGTTCCTGGCCGACGACATCCTCAAACAGTTGAGGGCGCCACTTCCGCGCCAATACCAGATACCGTTGGTCCGCCATGCGCTCCTCGTATGCTTTGTTAAAATAAGTAAAAAACAGCTCGCGCACCCATCTCCGAACGCTTGCCCAGAACGGCCTCGGGAGCCGTTGGCTCGGGCCAGGCACTCCCGCAGCACACGGGAATTTCCGACTACGGTTGCTTCTGTCACGACCTGGCCGGGTTTGTCAGCATCCCGTTGAGCAGGACCCAACCGTCAACACCACGTGCCCCGCGCCTGACTAAAGAGCAAGACGGCCTCGGATGGGAATTCGACCTCGCTAAAGCGGATTGCGAGCAACAGGACACCGCTAATTTCCCGTCTAGCGCGAGCCAAACTCATCGGCACTTCATTTTGCCGTGCCCGCCAATGTATCACATGGGGTAAAAACCTGTCAAAAAGAGCGCGGCCCGGAGACATGCTGTTCCGGGCCGCCGGGAATACCGTGGGGCGTCAATTATTTCTTGCCGCCGACAATCGCGTCTTTCGCCTGCTTCGCAATGCGGAATTTCAGGACTTTCTTCGCCGGGATCACGATCTGCGCGCCCGTTGCCGGGTTGCGGCCCATCCGCTTCTTGCGGTTGACCACCACCAGTTTGCCCAGGCCGGGCAATGTGAAGCCGTTCACGGCTTGCGCATAGGCCAGTTCAACCAGCGCCGCCAGCACTTTGCCGACGTCTTTCTTGGACAGGGCGGCTTCCCCTGCCAATACTTCCACAATCTTGCCCTTCGTTAACGCTTTGTCTCCGGGTTTGGCTTTCTTAATCGCCATGGTTTCTTCCTCCGTTCGATGGTTTAATCCCCACCACAGGCGCCTCCGCCCCAAGCGAAACGCTGCAACAGGCAATGTTTCGAACTACGCGGCGCGCCATAACTTTCGCCAGGCCATGACATCACATGATCAACAGCCCTTTGATAGCCTTTGCATACTCATTAAAGAGCGTTTTGTCAAGCCCTATTTTCAAGGGGATCGAAAGATTCCATGGAAAAACCCCTGATTTTTCAGGAAAAACAACCCCGCACGCATTGTGGCACGCATCGCAATCGCCATAAACCATTGCAATTCAATAAGATACAAAACCACCAAAAAACGGGGCGTGTTCTACTATTTCATGGAACATCAATCACTCTGCCGCTTCGCCGCCGCGGTGAAAACACACAACACGGCGGATTTTCCGTGAAAAAAATCTGCATGCGCGCGCAATTTTTCTGTGGGACAAACAAAGAATCAACCTTACATGTCACGTCCTCACACTTGTTTCGCGGCGCAAAGCTTGGCACAATAGCCGTGCGCTTTGTGTATTTCAGCCCCGGACGCGGAAGCATTTATCAGCCTTGGAGACCAAATCATGTTTCAGGAACGCCGCAAGACCCTGCGCCGTCAGGCGGACCGCGATCTAGTAGAAACGGTGCAAAAGGCGCGCCGGACCGAGGATGCCACGCGGGAAGAACGGCATCTGCGGCGCCGCGCGATCCGCCATACCTGCAAAGTGAATCTCGGCCTGCGGATCAAGCACAGCACCGGATATTCCGATACCTGGTCGGAAACCGAACATCCCATCGCGGGCCGCATTCTTGATCTCAGTGCCGAAGGGTGCTCGGTGTTCAGCGGCATTCAACTCGACATCGGGCAGGACATGAACCTGATCATCGAAGTGCGCAACGGCGCAAAAATTCACGCCTGCGGCATTGTGCGCTGGACCAAATACGTCCGCGAACATGCCGGCTTCGCTTCCGGCCTTCAATTCTCCTCCATTAGCCCGAAGGACCGTCAGGCCGTGGAACGATTTCTCAAAGAACTCGACGAAACCGTGGGCATGTAAACATGACACCGAATCGGCGCGCCGCCGGTTCGCAACGAGAGGCCGCCATGAAAAGCGTGTTTGTGATTACAATGTGGTCCGGGGGGCGGCCCGCCAAAAAATGGAAAAGCGAAAAGCAGCCCGAACTCCTTAGCCAGGGAACCGGCGTGTCCTTCACCTGCCTTGAAACCCGGCTCCCCGTCCAGATCATCGGCAGCATTTCCGTCGAAGAATACGAATCCGGAAAGGAAGAAATCCAGGGCGGCTTCTACCATACCTCCAACGCCCAGCAAGAGGATGCGTCCACGCTCTTCCCCGAACCCACGAATATCCAGCGAATCTTTTAAGCGTATTTTGGAACCAGTGTGCTAGAATCAACGCCCATGGGCGTGGAATGCCGCTGTTTTCTCCGAGGAGGACTATCCGATGACGTTGTTCCGCAAAATAATGAAATGGACGGGTCTTGTGCTGTTGGTGTTGGTGGCGGGGCTGGTGATTGGCGTGTGTGTGTACGGACGCGCCCCGGCGAAGCGTCCGGATTTGGCGTCGGAATTGCCGGCGGGGGTGCCCGCGCCGCCGCACGGCTATCCCAGCGAGATCACCTCGTTTCTCGCCGGGTATCTTTTCTACGACATCATCCCCATCGAGAACGCGCCGCCCGTGCCGGGCGTGGTGATGAAGTCCGACATTCAATATGGAACCGGCGATGGCATCCCTCTAACCCTTGATCTGTACTCGGCGGAATCGGCGAAAGGCCCGGCGCCCGGCATTCTGCTGTTTTTCGGCGGCGGTTGGCGGCAGGGGCGCAAAGACCAACTGCGGGTATATGCGCAACATTTCGCGCAGCACGGATACGTGGTGGGCGCGGTGCAATACCGCCTGAAGGAAGAAGGGCAATGGCCCAAATCAATTCACGACGCCAAATGCGCCGTGCGCTGGATGCGCGCGCACGCCGCGGAAATCGGCGTGGACCCCAACCGCATCGGCGTGATGGGAAATTCCGCCGGCGCGTATCTGTCACTGATGACGGGGTATACCGCGGGCGTGCCGGAATTTGAAGGGAACGGCGGCTGGCCGGAACAGAGCAGCGCGGTGCAGGCCGTGGTGGACATCTATGGCCCCGCCGATTTCACCGACCCCAAACGCCGGGATCACGGGCTGGTCACCACCTACATGAATGGCACCTATGACCAGGACCCGTCGCGCTACGAAAAAGCGTCGCCCATTCGTTACGTGACCCCGACCTCCCCGCCCACCTGTGTTATTCATGGCACGGTGGACATGCTGGTTCCCATACAGCAAAGCGACTGGCTCGTGGAGAAACTCAAGGAAAAGGGCGTGCCATACTATTACGATCGCATCAACGGCTGGCCCCACGCCATGGACGCCGTCGTGGCCGTCAACAACCATACCAAGGCGCTGATCGTTCATTTCTTCGACCGCTACCTGAAAGAAATTCGGGGACGGACTACGAATTAATTCTCCAAGGCGTTTTTTCTGAAGTGCCGCCCGAGGTGTACAGCGGCGTACAATCCCCGGTGCAATCGCTACTCGGCACAAAATCCGGGCTATCCATACCAATCGGTGTATTGCCTTGTATCATCCCACCAAATGGTAGGAAATCAACAAGCGCATGAAAAATTTTTTCTTGTTGTTCAACCCATTATCCGCTTCCTGCCACCGTAAATTTCATAAATCCTAACTCCTTTAGAAGCAATTTGTTAGGGGTAAGAACCGCATGATTCATCCGTGTGCCGGATTCTCACTATGTACGTACTTGGCATGAGGGTTGCTTTTAGTTCGAGTGTGTGCGCAAGCCCCCCGATATAGCTTGACCGGGAGGCATACGCCGGCACCGATGGATTTGGCGGGTGTTGGGCAGGGTTCTTCAACACATGCGGTCATAAATGGCATGACCTTCAATACCACCCAAAACCGCTGAAGGAAACGAATGGTGAATACGAATTTATTTTCAACGATCACACGGCACCCCAGGCTCGGACTATTGGCCGGCGGGATTTTGGCGGCGGCGCTTCCGGTGTCGGCGCAAGAGCCCGCCCTGAACTCCGGCGACACGGCCTGGATGCTTACCTCCACCGCCCTCGTCCTCTTCATGACCATCCCCGGCCTCGCCCTCTTTTACGGGGGCTTGGTACGCGCCAAGAATGTGCTTTCCGTGTTAATGCAGTGTTTTGGCATTACCGCGCTGGTTTCCGTGCTGTGGGCGCTCTATGCCTACTCCTTCTCCTTCGCCACGGACAACATGACGGCGAATGTGAAGAACCTCAACAGCATCATCGGCGGCTTCAGCGCGCTATTCCTGAAAAACTGCGAAGCGGGAACGCTTCACGGCACCATTCCCGAAAGCGTGTTCGTCTGTTTTCAAATGACCTTCGCCATCATCACGCCGGCGCTGATTTGCGGCGCGTACGCCGAACGCATGAAATTCTCCGCCATGATGCTCTTCACGGCGCTCTGGCTAACCCTGGTGTACATCCCGATCTGCCACATGGCGTGGTCGGGCCCCGGCGCGCTCTATTTTGATTGGGGCGTGCTGGACTACGCGGGCGGCACGGTTGTGCACATTAACGCGGGCATCGCGGCGCTCGTTTCCTGCTTGCTGCTGGGCAAGCGCAAAGGCTATCCGGCCACGCCCATGCCCCCCCACAACCTCACGATGACCGTGACCGGGGCCGGCATGCTCTGGGTGGGGTGGTTCGGCTTTAACGCGGGCAGCGCGGTGGCCGCCAATGGCGACGCCGGCATGGCCATGCTGGTCACGCAATTGGCCACGGCCATGGCGGCGCTGACCTGGATGGCCATCGAATGGATCAAGCACGGCAAGCCCAGCGCCCTTGGCACGGCCACCGGCGCGGTGGCGGGCCTGGTCGCCATCACCCCGGCCTCCGGAAGCTGTGGCCCTATGGGCGCGTTGCTCATGGGCCTGGCCGCGGGCGTCTTCTGCTTCCTGGGCGCCACCACCGTGAAGCGCGTCTTTGGATATGACGACTCGCTGGACGCCTTTGGCGTGCACGGCGTGGGCGGAACGGTGGGCGCCCTCCTGACCGGCGTATTCGCGGCCCCGGCCTTCGGCGGCCATGTGGCCTCCTATCCCGGCATGGGTGTCCAAGTATTTTACCAAGGACTGGCCGTTGTAATTACCTTGATTTGGAGCGGTGTAGTGACCTTTATCCTCTTGAAGGTCTTGGACATGGTCATGGGCCTGCGTGTGAGTCTGGAAGAAGAAACCGAAGGGTTGGACGAAGCGCTCCACGGTGAAAAGGGATACATCCTGTGATTGCGGCACTCATTGACACCCAGCCTTTCAAAAACTATAGTGGACGATTGCCCGTCACCAACAGGAGTCAAAAACAATGAAAAAAGTAGAAGCCATCATCAAACCCTTCAAACTCGAAGAAGTCAAAGAAGCGCTTGCCCAAGTCGGCATACAAGGATTGACCGTCACGGAAGTCAAAGGCTTCGGACGGCAAAAAGGCCACAAGGAACTTTATCGCGGCGCGGAATACGTCGTGGAATTCCTCCCCAAGGTCAAACTGGAAATTGTGATTGTGGATGAGTTGCTCGAGCCCGTGGTCAAGGCCATTGTCAAGGCTGCGTCCACGGGGCGGATCGGCGACGGAAAGATTTTCGTCTCCCCGGTCCTCGAGGCCATTCGAATACGCACCGGCGAAACCGGTGAATTGGTGCTGGGCTAAGCGCCTGGCACGGCTACTGTGCGGTGATTATGGACGGGCATTGTGGGCCCAGGACAGAAGAACGAAAGGAAAAGGAAATGGAAAAGAATTTTGGACCGAAAGATGTCCTGAAAATGGCGAAGGAAAAGGGCATCAAATTCATAGACTTGCGGTTTATGGATTTCCCCGGATTACAGCAGCATTTCACCATTCCCGTCGTGGAATTGAGTGAAGACCTCTTTGAAGATGGCATCGGTTTCGATGGCTCATCGATCCGCGGCTGGCAGGGCATCCACGAAAGCGACATGCTTGTGGTGCCCGATCCCGCCACCGCGACCCTCGATCCGTTTTCGGATATCCCCACCCTCATTCTCTATTGCAACATTCTCGACCCGATCACCAAGGAGCGTTATTCGCGCGACCCGCGCAATATCGCCGCCAAGGCCGAGAATTACCTCATTTCCACCGGACTGGCCGACACGGCCTTCCTCGGGCCCGAAGCGGAATTCTTCATCTTCGACGACATTCGCTGCGGCCAGGAGGCAAACTGCGGTTACTACTACATTGACAGCGAAGAAGCGGCATGGAACAGCGGGCGCGCCGAAAACCCCAACCTCGGCTATAAACTGCGCCACAAGGAAGGGTACTTCCCCATCCCCCCCTCGGATCAGCAGCACAACCTGCGCAGCGAAATGGTCCAGGTGATGCTCGACGCCGGCCTCAACATCGAATGCCATCACCATGAAGTGGCCACGGCGGGCCAGGCCGAGATTGACATCCGCTTCGCCCCGCTTGTCGCCATGGCCGACCAACTCACCCTGTTCAAGTACATCATCAAAAACGTCGCCCGCCGCCACAACAAAACCGTGACCTTCATGCCCAAGCCCCTCTTCGGCGACAACGGCTCCGGCATGCATTGCCATGTCTCCCTGTGGAAAGCGGGCAAGCCCCTCTTCGCGGGCAACAAATACGCCGGCCTCAGCCAGGAAGCCCTGTGGTTCATCGGCGGCCTGCTCCGTCACGCGAACTCGCTGGTGGCCTTCACCAACCCCACCACCAACAGCTACAAGCGCCTGGTGCCCGGGTATGAAGCCCCCGTGAACATCGCCTATTCCGCCCGCAACCGCAGCGCCTGCTGCCGCATCCCCATGTACTCCGCGAACCCGAAGACCAAGCGCGTTGAATTCCGCGTGCCCGACCCCTCCTGCAATCCCTACATGGCCTTCGCCGCCATCCTCATGGCCGGCCTCGACGGCGTCCAGAACAAAATTGATCCCGGCGAACCCATGGACAAAGACCTCTACGACCTGCCGCCCGAAGAAAAGGCCAAAATCCCGCAGGTCCCCGGAAGCCTCGGCGACGCCCTCGCCCACCTTAAAAAGGACCACGACTACCTCACCCGCGGCGACGTCTTCACCGAAGACGTGCTGTCCACCTGGATCGACTACAAGCGTGTCAAGGAAGTCGAAGCCGTCCAGCTCCGCCCGCACCCCTACGAGTTCTTCCTCTACTACGACATTTAATGCTTACGCCGAATCATTTCCCGGGGCATCCAGCAAGTCTGGATGTCCCGGTTGTTGCACAGAGCCTCCACGGCCAATCCTCCTTCGGCGGATTGACCATGCCACCCGGAGTGGGGGCATCATGTATGCATCCGTGCATTGCTCCACGCCTCGGTCAAGGCCATCTTCAGGTTTGGCCCTGAGTTCCTTTGCGAAAAGCCGCCAAGGGCGGCGGGGAACCAATACGGGTTCCTTTCGCTTATAAGGGCAAAGGCTGGACAAGTTCATCGTCCACGAAGCCGTCCGCGTTGGGATTCGGCGCGTGGAAATAGGTGGCTTCGCCGGCAGGATCGGGGAATTCGGTGAGGGTGAGTTTCAAATCGGCCTTGGCATGCGGATACCATGCGCCGGGTTCCCAGGCATGCACGGTGCAGGCCTGTCCGCCGGGCCGGACACTGTCATCGGGAAAAGGCCCTTCCACGGTGGCGGGATCAACGGTAATCAACCGCAGGTCCATGTCTTTCACCGCGGGATTCTTTTCACGGCTCAGGCAATAGACCATCGGCCCGCGCATCAACGCGGCGCGCCCCGCCTGCGCCACGCGCCCCTTCACCCACCGCACTGGCATCGGAAATTCCAGCGTGATTCGGTCACCAGGCTTCCATTCACGTTCAACGGCCTGAAATTCGCCCGGTTTTGCCGTTACGGCCTGTGCTTCTCCGTTTATAGTCAGGGCGGGATTAACCGTCCAGCGCGGGATGCGCAGCAGCATCGAAAACGCGTCCGCCTTGGAAGGATTCACGTGGACGGTGACTTTTCCGGTGTTGGGATACTCCGTTTCCTGTTTCAAGGATACCGTTGTGTCGTTATTCAAGGACATTTCCGCCTCGGAGTTGGCATAGAGATTCACCACCACGCCATTCTTGGCGCGGTAATACAACAGGCCCGGCAACTCGCCGATAATGCGCCGGTAATTGCACGGGCAGCAATAGGTGTCTTTTTCAAAATATGTCCGTTTCCCGTCAAAGGGGGTGTAATACCGGATGTGCCGCCCGTCCGGGGATTGTGCGGCAAACAAAGCGTTAAAAATGGCCCGCTCCATGATGTCCCCGTACCGCGCATCGCCCGTAAGACGAAGCAGATCGTCCATGAACCGCACCAGATACGCCGTGGCACACGTTTCGCCGAGGTTGATGGTTCCTTCCTGCGAATCATGCCAGCATTCGTGGTCCCCGCAGGTGCCCGTGATCACCAAGCCATTTTTCTGCGTCAGGAAGTCCAGCGTTGTCCGCGTTTGCGAAAGCAATTCGGGCGTGCCCTGTTCACGGTACAGACACAATTGCGCGAGGCAGCGCGCCATGTAGGCATACGCGTGCCCTTCCACCTTGCCCCAGCGCCCCCGCACAATCGGGAGGTTCCATGTATTCAGTTTTTCCCGCGCGATGGCGAAATCCTTATACCGCGCATCGCCGCAGCGATCACTCAGGTTCAAAAACGCCTGGGCCAGGCCCGTGGTCGGCATTTCAAAGGAAAGCGTCGGATCCATAACCCGATCCGGTTCCGCGGAAATGCGTGTGACGAGATAGTCCGCCAGTTTTTTCGCAGCATCCAATGAGGTCTTCGACCCGAAGAATTCATAATCCGTCGTCAGGCCCATTACCAGATACGACATCTCGTGGGCGTCCCACAGCGTCCATACACGCTGTTCCGGGATCAGCAGCCCCATATACCCGTCCTCTTCCTGCGTGGCTATGGCCGCTTCAACTATTTCGTTCTTGCGCTGGATGACCGTATCATCTTTCGTATAGGCGGCCAGGCGCACCCAGGAGTCAATCAATTTTCCCAGCCCGATATAGCCGTCTTTGGCCTTGCGGTCCCGAAACGGTTTCAAGAAATCCCGGTCCGCATCCAGGACCATCAGATTGTTCCGCACCGTCACATCAATGCGCCGGCCCATCTCTCCGCCAACCCGCACGCGTTGAATGCCCGCCGAACAGAAAACATCGTCCGTCTTCGGGACAACGTCCATGGCGAACACACCGCCCATAATCATCATAAGCACTGGAATCATGGCTACCCTCCTATTGCCTGTCAATTTCTTGCATTTTTACAAAGAAGCTTTCCTGATGCTTCACATAAACAGCTATGCCGGCATGCAATAATTCCTCTCTGCACAAACCCATTCGATACCGCGCGTTTGCCGCTTCACGCGAGATACTTCTGAAAAACCGGTGCCAATCCGCGCAATCCGTGGATGCTCGCTCGTATCCTCTTCAAATCCCGTCATCCGCAATTTACCGTTGATTCTCATACTGCTGCACTTCGTCATGCTGATACTCGAAAGAAACCTTTGCCGTCCGGAACATCTCCTCCGATTCCATCCCCGCATGATACCGCCGCTCGCACACCACGCGCACGATGCCGCAGTTGATAATCAGCATGGCGCACACCCGGCACGGCGTCATCCTGCAATATAACGTCGCCCCTTTGATGCTGATGCCCAGCCGCGCCGCCTGACAGATCGCGTTCTGCTCCGCATGCACCGTCCGCATGCAATGCTGCGTGATCGAACCATCCTCGTGCAGCACTTTCTTGAACAAGTGCCCCACCTCGTCGCAATGGGGAAACCCCACCGGCGATCCTACATACCCGGTGACCAGCAACTGGCCGTCCCGCGCAATGACACACCCGCTCCGCCCCCTATCACACGTCGCGCGCTTCGCAATCGTGTTCGCCACCTCCATGAAATACTCATCCCACGTGGGCCGTTTATATGCTTCCGGCATAGCGTCCTGCCTTTCTCCATGTTGATGCCCAAAGTGTAGCACGCCCCCGCACAACCGCCGCAAACAACCTGTTTGCTTTTCCCTTCCTTCAAGAATTTCTCGCGTAAGTTGCGCGAGAAGTGAAAGACAGAAAAACCGACTCGGAAACCCTCTTGCAATCGGTACGTGAATTGCTCGCAATGATCCCATGGTGGCACCACGTCGAATTATTGGCAAAGGTCAACTTGCCACGGTATAGTTCAGCACCCCGCACTATTTCCGCCCCATTCCATTTGACACCCCCAAAATTATGGTATATACTTGAATATATATTAGAAAGGCAGCGGTATGAATACGGCAAAGATTTTCCCCAACGGGCGCAGCCAAGCGGTACGGTTACCCAAGGAATTTCAGTTCACGACCGATGAAGTGTATATAAATAAAGTGGGCGGCGTGGTGATGTTGTTCCCACGGGAGAAAGCCTGGGAAGCACTTGCGCGGAGCTTAGACCTTTTTACAGACGACTTCATGAAAGAACGCGGCCAAGAGGGTCCGGCGGAGATAAGGGCTGCGTTGTGATCCGGTACATGCTGGATACGAATATTTGTATAGAGTTAATTCGCGGACGGGGCGGCAAGGTGTTAAACCGGCTAAAACGTTGCCGGGTCGGCGAAGTGGGCATCTCCGCGATAACCCTCGCCGAACTTGAACATGGTGTGGAGAAAAGTTCCCGGCCGGAACAAAACCGTATTGCTCTGGATACCTTCTGCGCACCTCTTGAGATATGTCCCTTCGACAGTGCCGCCGCCAAAGTATACGGCGATATCCGTACTCTGTTGGAACGTTCCGGCCAAGTGATAGGTCCCCTGGACATGCTGATTGCCGCCCACGCGCTCGCTGAAGGCGTCACCCTGGTGACCAACAACGAGCGGGAATTCCGGCGCATCAAAAAACTCCCCGTCGAAAACTGGCTGTAGAAATGGTTCAAGTACAAACGCTGCCAAAAGTCATTGATTTATATCTTGACAAATTCATTGTCAATCACTACCTTTTTACAGAAAGGATGATAATGGTCAAATGTCCAGAGAAGTTCGAGTTAGAAGGCTAGATCCACTTTCCCCGCAAGAGCGCAGTGAGCAAATGCGCAAGGTTCGAGGAAAGGATACAAAGCCAGAGCTTGCTGTAAGACGTTTGGTGCATGGAATGGGTTATCGATATCGTTTACATCAGCAAGCATTGCCAGGAATACCCGATCTTGTGTTTCCAAGTCGAAAAAAGGTAATTTTTGTCAATGGTTGTTTTTGGCATCGGCACACAAAGTGTCCGAATGCACGATTCCCAAAAACAAGACAAGAGTTCTGGGTGCCAAAATTAACCGCCAATAAACGGCGTGACAGGCGAAATCAAAATGCCTTACATTCTTTAGGTTATGGTATCCTTATAATATGGGAATGCGAGGTCAAGGATATTAAGCACCTTGAATCGAGAATAAGGAATTTTCTTGATGCAAAGCGTTGAGTTGTTTGCCGGGGCTGGTGGTCTTTCCATCGGTATGAAAAAGGCCGGATTTCAACATGCGGCAATTATTGAACGTGACCATAAGGCTTGTATAACAATTCGTCGAAATATTAAGCATCACATCCATGTAATCGATGAACAACCATTACATGAAATCGATGTTCAACGATTTGATTACCACACACTCAAGAATGAAATAAGCGTTGTTTCTGGAGGGCCGCCTTGCCAGCCTTTTTCACTGGGTGGAAAACACCGCGGATATTTGGATAAACGCGACATGTTCCCGGAAGCCATTCGTGCTGTACGTGAATTGCTGCCAAAGGTTTTTATTTTTGAGAATGTAAAAGGTCTTCTACGTCAGTCGTTTTCCAGTTATTTTGGCTATATTCTTCTTCAATTAATGTATCCAAGCCATGCTTGTGAGAAGTCAGAGGGATGGAGAGAGCATCGGGCACGACTTGAAAAGCACCACACTTCCCATAAAGACAGTACGGAATACAATGTTGTTTTTAGACTTCTCAATGCCGCGAACTATGGCGTGCCACAACGGCGGGAACGGGTATTTTTTGTGGGATTTCGCTCGGATCTCAAGGTGAGATGGAGTTTTCCCGAACCTACGCACTCGGAAGAGTCGCTTCTGGTTTCTAAATGGGTTACTGGAGAATATTGGGACCGAAACGCCGTTGCCAAACGAGATAGGCAAGAACCAACAGAACAACAAGTGTCTCATCTTGAACGACTCCGCGGTGAAATGAGACTGGATATGAAATTACCTTGGGTAACCGTCCGTGACGCAATAAGTGACTTACCAGATCCGGAAAGATATCCGCGCAATGGAATTCCAAATCATATAGCGAATCCAGGCGCGCGAAGTTATCAGGGACATACAGGCAGTCCGCTGGATGAACCGGCTAAAACCTTAAAGGCAGGTGATCATGGCGTTCCAGGTGGAGAAAACATGCTTGTGCGAACAGATGGATCAATAAGATATTTTACAGTAAGAGAAGCAGCACGTTTGCAGACATTTCCTGATAATTACACTTTCCCTGTTGTGTGGACCGAAGCCATGCGCCAGTTAGGCAATGCTGTTCCCGTGCGTTTGGCCGAAATAGTCGCGAATTCCGTGGGCAAGACACTACAGGCTTCAAAGGACACAAGATAGATAATGGCAATGCGTCCAGACAAACTAGAACAAATAGCAACTCAAATAAATGAACTTTCCGAGTCATTAGTAAAAGAGAAAGACGCCACACAACTTCCCACAAACCGTATTAAGCATGTTCGTACCAAAATTAGTGACGCCTGCTTGAAACTACAAAAGATCGTGGAGGATCTTGATCCGATCAAACATCCGCAGTTCGTTTTCGATCCATCTGATCCAAATGTTGCCGGAAGAATTGCTGGGATTACCATGATTGCCCAAAAACGCAATCCTTTGATAAACCTTGATCGATTCTACGGGGCCGGAGTTTACGCTATCTATTATGTTGGAAAATTTCCGGCCTATGCGGCAATTTCAAGACGAGAACATCCGATCTATGTTGGCAAAGCGGATCCGGCTGATCCCGCAAGCAAAACGGTTATGGAGCAAGGATACCGTTTATCCAATAGACTCAATGAACACCGCAATAACTTAAAGAAGGCCTCGACAACATTGCGGCTTGAGGATTTCGAGTATAGGGCTCTTGTCGTGCAAACAGGGTGGCAAGCCGCGGCCGAGGATTACCTAATTCACCTTTTCAAGCCCATCTGGAACAATGAAGTTGGCATTTGTTTTGGCTTTGGCAAGCATGGCGATGATCCCGCCACTCGCTCGAATTTACGTTCGCCTTGGGACACACTGCATCCAGGTCGTGATTGGGCTCATCGCGATCCCAATATGAAGGATGCGCGTCCGCCTAAGCAAATCATGGATGATATTGCCAGACATCTCACGAAGCATCCGCCATTTGGAACCATGGAGGAAATCTTGAGTCGATTCATAGATGAAATGCGAGGTGTTTCATGAAAGAGGATGGTTTCCATGCGCTATAAAGACCGTGTAATCCGATCTGTCGCATAAATGCTTGGTACGCTAAAAAACAAACCAAACACAAACAACTTATTTGGTTTAGATGTCAATCTAGGAAGAATTGGAGACTTGTTCCCAGTCTACGTATCCGGCGCATTGTTCACCAGCGCGAGGCGGTTCCGCCGCTTTTATTGCGCCGACCACCCTGTCTGCACCGGCTGTAAAGGCGCATTTTGACCCACGGCCTCAATACTATTGGAATTAATGGTACGCATATTTTGTGTCAACTACCCCCCCGTTTCCCATATTTCCCAAATACTCCTTTGAAACACGGCAGATGCTGGAAAGATTATATATCTCTTTCAGAGAAGGTATTCAGGGGGGCGTGTGTACCCAGGGTAGCGAAGCGCAACCGCTGGGGTGAGTTATTCATCCACTTCGTGGAAAAACACACGGGGGTTTGGTGATCCAAGATGGCGTCTGGCCAGACTTTTCTGGTGTTTCTTTCTAATCCACCCCGGCGTTCCGACGGGTGGGTAACTCGCAAGAACGAATAAACAGCGGCAGCAAGCTACCGCACTCCAAGGTTTTGTTTGCCATTTCGCACTCCGCCCCCCTCGGTTCCCATTTGATGGCTGATGGCTGATGGCTGATGGCTGATGGCTGATGGCTGATGGCTGACCGCTGACCGCTGACCGCTTTTGTTCCCCAAGTTGCGTTCATGGGCTGTGGCGCGGTACGATCCGCGTGAAATACAAAGGGAACCGCCGTGAGTGATGAACCCCAAGCACTCAAAGGCCTGAATCCTGCCTGTGCCGCACCCAGTGCGGAGGGCGAGGGTTAGGGTGAAGCGTCGGCGGTTTCCGAATCCTTGCGCTGGTGGTTGGGCCGATGCTTTGGCGAGGGCGGTGGGGTACGATTAAGGTTCGCCATGGGTAATGGCGCGGAAATTAACGATAGCAGGAGAAGTTCAGAATGAAGAAGCAGATGATTTCGCGGCGGGCGTTTTTGGCGGCCACGACAACGACGGCGGCGGCCCTTGCGGGGTGCGCGAGCAAGCCCAACACGGCGAAAGTGGTGCCCGGTAAACTGTCGCCGAACGAGAAACTGAATATCGCGGGGATTGGCGTGGGCGGCAAAGGCCGGGAGGACATCGGTTCGGTTTCCCGCGAGAACATTGTGGCCTTGTGCGATGTGGATTGGAACTGCGCGGCGGACATGTTCAAGCGGCTCCCGGGCGCGAAACAATACAAAGACTACCGGAAGATGTTCGATGAAATGGGGAAGGAGATAGACGCGGTCACCATTACCACCCCGGACCACACGCATGCGCCCGCGGCGTATAGGGCGATGAAACTGGGCAAGCATGTGTATGTGCAGAAGCCGCTCACGCACACGGTGGCGGAAGCGCGGCTGCTGACAACGACCGCGCGGGAGATGAAGGTGGCGACGCAGATGGGGAATCAGGGTCACAGCGGCCGGGGCGTGCGCGAGGTGTGTGAAATGATTTGGTCGGGGGCGATTGGCAATGTGCGCGAGGTGCACATCTGGACGGACCGCCCGCAGGGCCGCTGGGCGCAGGGGGTGAAGGAGTTGCTGCCGGAACAACCCATTCCCGAAACCCTGGATTGGGACCTGTTCACGGGCACCGCGCCGCTGCGCCCGTATAACCGGGGCTATCACCCGCATGTCTGGCGGGGCTGGTTCGCGTATGGGTGCGGTTCGCTGGGGGACATGGGCTGCCACATCATGGACCCGGCGTTCTGGGCGATGAAACTGGGGGAAGCGGAAACCTACTCGGCGGAAATTGTGGCCTCGGAAGGCCGGAATGACATGACCTATCCGGTGTTTGCCACGGTGAAGTATAGTTTTCCCGCGCGCGGAACCATGCCGCCGGTGGATATTTACTGGTACGACAATGGCAACAAACCCAAACGCCCGGAAGGCATCCCGGCGGACCAGGAGCTTGGCGACGGTGAAAACGGATCGTTGTTTATTGGGGACAACGGATTCCTGACGGCGGGCGAGTATGGCGGGCTTCCGCGGCTGTTGCCGGATGAACGGATGAAGGACTACAAGAAACCCGAGCCCACCTTGCCGCGCGTGGAGGGCAGCAGTCATTACCGCAACTGGACAGAGGCCTGCAAGGGCGGGGCGCCCGCCTGCTCGAATTTCGATTACGCCGGACCCTTCGCGGAAATGGTGTTAATGGGCACCATCGCCATTCGCGTGGGCACAAAGATCGAGTACGACGCGAAGGCAATGAAGATTACGAACGATGCCGCCGCCAACGCCTTGATCAGCAAGGAATACCGCAAGGGATGGGAATTGCCGGTATAGTCCGTTTATAGTGCGTATTAACGAGCCACTCCGGTAAGGGTGCGAATCAGCGCGGCCTCTTTTTCGTCATACGGGGTTCCATCCTTACGGAACACATCGTGGAACCAGGGTGTTGGCTCTTCGGTATAGTTCTTTTTCCAGGAGTCCCATGGGTAGATGGTTTGGGAACGTCCGCTCACCAGCCCCCAGTTGATGGCGGCCACGTTTTTCTCCTTGAAATAGGGCAGGATGGTATCGAAGGTGGAGCCGCTTCCCCGCGACATGTATTCCGTGCACAGCAGCGGCCGGTCCGCCTGTTGCAGCCATTCCACGATCTTTTGGACTTCCGGCAGTTTTGAATAGCTGTGAAAGCTGATGATGTCGGAACGTTCGAGCATCAGTTTGTTCAACGGCTCGGTACTTCCTTTTTTCGGCCTCTTCGTTAGAATTTATGGGTCACCTCCGGCTCCGGGAGATGTCCAAGTGC
>CAYYRW010000048.1:0-45527 GCA_964474205.1 uncultured Nitrospirales bacterium
CTGGATGCTACCTTAAACTGCTACTCTACCCACAGATCCTCGCGAAGACCCCATTATTTCTGTTCAGGTAATATATACTGATTGTGCTGTTGAAAAATATCTGCGCTAAATACTGTGCGATATTCTGAAATATGAAGAGTTCTGTGTCCTGGCACAAAAAAATTAATTGTGGATGGATAATCCACCGGTAGAGGGATTTTAGATATGTGGTCAGCCTATGTTTCAACGATTGATTTCTTTGGCAAACTGATTCCCGGTTTTCTTTTTGTGCTCGCAGTTATTTTCAATCCACTTGTCTACACAAATATCAATGATTCCCTCGTGAAAAACGTTGTGAGGGATATTGTAGGAAAGCCGTTCGGCACAATTGCGCCGTTTGTCTTGATTGTACTCCTTCTTGTTATTGCCTATTCTATTGGATTTCTTTTACGATTAGGAGGGGTGCGCCTTCTGGAAAAACTCACACTCTGGCTCAATAAGAGACTAGCCAGACCAAATCAACCCAATTGGCTGCGAAGAATTCTTTCCTTATTCGTTGGCCAGATCGTTTATGTAAATTGGGGCGAGTGGACAAGACAGTGTCTTCTTGAACTGGATCCTCTTCTCAAAGATCAATTTGACGAAAATGTTATCAAAGCAGTAAAAAGTACTTCGCAAAAAGAAGTAGAACAACCGTTCATGCAGGCCAGTGTTCACCGATATGCACCGCTTTTTCCACTTCTTAGCCGATTAACCAGGATTAATGGGCCGGAGATTCGATCAGAACGGGAACATTACGAGGTGGAAATACGATTGATGGTTGGGATGTTTTGGCCAATGGTATTATGGATGATAACCGGGGGATGTCTTCTTTTTTGTTCTCACTTCAGAACTGTTGGTTTGTTCATTACTGTTTTCAGTATCCTTGGGCTGAGACAGATTATAAGTCACTTTCCAGAAAGACGGCTTCATGAAGTTTTATATACTTACTATCTTGTAATCGCTGCCTTTAAATCAAAGTCTCCCGTCGAAGTTTACCAACATACGAAAGAAGAACGGGTGGAAGAAAACCACGAAAATCATACATCCTAATGATCAAGTAAGCTTTTTATATAAAGGAATGTTTAGGTTTAGAATAAATGATACGTTTTGCAAACTTGCTAGTAATAATGGTTCCAATGCTTTTACAGATTCAGGATGTATCTGAAACTCCGGCCTTCGGGGAAAAGATTCGCATAAACGAGACCGTTGTATTTGATGGGAATAAGGGCTGGGAACATAACGGCGTGATCTATCGACTGGCGTGCGGGGCGGCCATCGCGGAAATGCCGAATAAAGATATCCTCTGCTGGTGGCTCTCCGGAAGCGACAATGAACCGTCAACGGATAACAATGTGCTTGCTTCCCGCTCCGCCGATCATGGCAAGACCTGGAGTGAACCGTACATTTTGATTCCCGCGGGGAAGAATGCAACGGCACTGAGCATTATGCATGTCACCCCCTCGGGGCATGTCATTGCCTTCGGCGCGGAATGGCCCTCGGAATTGCACTATACGGTATGGCACTACTTCCGCATGGAATCCACGGACAACGGCTTCACGTGGAGTCCGCGGGAACCCGTTCAGATTCGCAAGGAAGACAACATTATGTTCTGCCGGCCCATTCAATTACAGAACGGCGAGTATCTGTGCCCCACTTCGTTCTTCGAGAAACGCCCCCAACCGCTCATGGGCTCTATTGCGGCGCTGGCCCATGCGAAATCGGAGGCAGAGGCCCTCGCACTTCCCCCCGATCCCGGCATGGCGGACAAAACCAACAAATTCGCCACCCACCTTCACGGGTGCTCCGCGTTAACCACCTCCACTCCGGAATTACGGAACCTTGTGGAACATCAGGGCATTCGAAACCGTCCGCTGGGGCTTTTGGAAAGCACCGTGGTCCAGTTGAAAGACGGACGGATCGTCATGCTCATGCGCGCGGAATATGGCGGGTTCCTTTGGCGTTCGGAAAGCCGCGATAATGGCCGCACCTGGTGCGACGCCTGGCAAACAGACATTCCCAACCCCACCAGCCTGGCCGCATTGATCCGCCTGCCCGGCGGGCGGATCGCCCTCATTCACAATGCCTCCGGCGGCGTGGTGGGGAAAAACGACAAACGCGACCCCTTGTCCATCTGGCTCAGCAATGACGAAATGTCTTCGTGGTATATCAAGGAAAATGTACTCACCGGAGGCCAACTGGCCTATCCCTGCCCGCTTATTGTTGAGGGCCAGCTTGTATTCTCCTACGACCGAAACCGACGGGAGTCCCGATTCGTGACCGTAGCGTTGCCCGCGCCATAACACGGCAATATTGATTCACTTTGTTATTTCAAAACCACCTTATTTTTCGTCTCGATGGTGACCGGACCGAGGAGGCCGGACACATTCGCGCCGCGGTAATGGGTGGGGATGGTTCCGTAGTGGTTGGAAAGTGTGTTGTAGACCAGTATCTCGAGCCGGTTTTCGCCGGGCTTGACGCAGTGGGAAATGTCCACGGTCCACGGCGGGGTGAGGCGAAGTCCCGCTTGGGTTCCATTCACGTGCACTTCGGCCGTGGCCACCACGTTGCCCAAGTTGAGCAGCACGCGGCCACGAGTTTGTTCCTCTGTCAGGGATACGGTTTTGCGGTACCACGCGCCGCCGGAATAATGTTCGAGCACGCCTGCCTTTGCCCAGTCACCCGCTTCGATTTCGCCGGGGCCGCATTCGAGCCGAATGGGTTCAGGCAGTGCCGCGCCTCCATAATATCCGTGCTCGTGTTCAATGCGCAGTGCCACACTCACCGCCTTCGCATCAGGATGCTCCACCGCCGCCTCGTACAGGCGCGCACCCTCCGGCGTGAGGCCGCCCGGCGTGAGCGTCATGGGCACGCCCGCCGCCCAGGCCCGTACGTTGCCATGCGCGGCAAAATGCATCGTGCGCAAACCGGGTGGTGATACGAAACGGTACCAACCGGCGGGATTTTTTTGTTCCGGGAATGCATCAAACGTCATCACGCCCGGACGGTCATACCACGTCATCGCAAGGGGTGTTTTTTCTTTCGTGGCGGCTGTGGAGTCCATTTCCAACACAAAATGGGTACGGCCCGGCTGGTCATATCGCAGTAAAATGGGATTCGCGCCTTCATGCAACGCAACGGTCTCTGCGCCGAGTTGGAGTGCGATTCCGTTAATGTAATTTGCGGCGGGTTTCATCGCCCCAACATGGAGCCTGGCTTCGTCCGCTTTGGGCGGTACGGCGGAGGTCCAGAGGTAATAGCGCGTGCCCTCCTTTTCCGGTTGGTATTCGATTTCGATGCCCGTGTAATCGGGCTTGCCCAGCACAATGAAATCGTCCGAAACCAGTTCCTTCAAACCGTGGTGGCCCTGCGGACCGGGATCGCCTTCGACGCCCCACCGCGTGGAATAGGCATAGGGTTGCCACGTGTATTCATGGCCGTTCACGATCACCGGCTTTGCGGTGTCCACCTGTGTCAGTTGCGCCAGTTCCTTTTCCAAAGCGGTAACATCCGCATCGGCGGGCAAAGGGCCCAGTTTCCAAAACCGCTGTCCGAACGAATGGGTTTCTTTCGGCCATTGTTGGTCATCGGTCGTGGGTGATTGCCATCCCGGATCGGGTGTGCGCTCGGGCGCATAGGCAAATCTGCGCGCCTCGGGTCCAATCACCGCATCCACCGCAGGCAGGCGGAAATCGCCCCACCGGTTATCCATCACCGGTTTCAGTTCAAATTCCCACGGCCCGGTCAGTTCAAGCGGCGGCGCGCCGGCCTCTGCTTCGCCATGCAGGTTCCGGGTTTTTCCCTCCATCATTACCAGGGCTTTTTTTCGCCCCGGGGTATTGGAGTAGCCTGTAATTTCGACGGTGTCTCCGGAGTTGTCCACGGAAACAACTTCGTCCAGATCGCATTGTTCCACCGTAATGGAAGGGGTTCCCGGAGAAAAGACAATGATCTGCGCGTCGGCGGCATCGAGCGGCATTCGCACCCGCGTGCCTCCGTCGGCCTTGCTGCACGTCAATATGGGGCGGGTTTCGCCGGTCCAGGGATCCCATAGTTCAACGTTGCCCGTGGCCCGGAAGAAGCAAGAGGAATTTTTGGCCGCGCCCATGACCATAAAGACGTCGTAATCGCCGATATGGCGGTGCAGTACCTGTGCCGGACCTTCCGGAATAAAATCACGCGGAATGGATTTATTGATGATCTCCGCCAGTGCGGCCAAAGACGTATTCGCGCAGCCGACACCGCCCGCATCATTTTTTTGCGGTTCTGCCTTTTTGCCTTTGGCATATTCGGCCGCGGTAACGCCGAACAACTCGTTCACTATCGCGTCCAACTCGGGATCATTGCCGCCGATGCGGTCGCTGGCTTCCGGCAATGCGCCCGCGGCCAGCACCACGCCGCCCGCGCGGTAAAAATCGACGGCCTTGCGCAAGGTGGAATCGCGCAGCGCCCGCATCCCCGGAAGAATGAGCACCCGGTAGGCCTCGCCTGAAACGCACAGTTGGCGATCCCGAATTTCAGCGCGTGCGAGCGATTCGAAATCCATGAAATCAAAATCCAGGCCGTATTTCTCGAACAACTCACACCCCGTCTTGAAGGCAAGTTCGCGCGCGATATCACCGCTCATGCCTGCTTCCATCGGAGCGACGGGATACATCACCGCCACATCGCAACGGTGTTCGCCCTGGCTGAGGAGGTAGCTCAGACGCTCGAAGTAGTGGAAGAAGCCGCGCATGTGGTCCCAATACGGCATGCGGAAGTGATAACAGGGCGGGGCCCATTCCCAAAAGCTTCCGTGGGTGGTGTAATAGAGTCCGTGGAGGTTCAGCAGATTCGCGCCATACAAGAAGTTCCGGCAGGTGGAATCAAAGATGGTGGCGGGTGTCGCGCCCCACCCGAGACTGTGATAGCCCTCAAGCCAGACGCGGGGGCGCTTATACAGGTGCGAGATCGAGCTGGACACTTTGTTCTTGCGCAGATCGGCGCGCCCGCCGGGGGTGTCGTGCCCCGGTGCCGTATACCACCGCACGGCACGGAAGTAATCGCCGAATTCGAGGGGGTTCTGGCCGCGCCCGCCGGAATCGCAGGCATAGATGAGGCCCCGCTGCCAGTGCCAATCAAAAATAGGCCGGAAATAGCATTCTTCGGAAAGCGCGACCATGACATCGGAGTAATCGAGGCGCACTTTCGGGGTGACGGGGCCGGCGTCCAGGAAGAGCGCGGGCAACAACGGCACAACGTCATATCCCTTTCGTTTGAGAAATTCCTCCGCGAAGCGATCATTCCACAGCCAGCCTTCAAGCCCGAAATTCAGCTCGTCCTGAAAAAAATAATTCAGCGCTTTGGCGGCATCGCCCGGACAATGCTCCACGAACGGCTGAAAGAATTTCTCGATGGTTTTCTGTCCCGATTCCGGGCGCATCGGGTCCACGGAATAGGGTTCTGTCTTGGCAAAAACCACGGCGGCTTCCCAGCGGCCTTGGGGCGGTGTCCAGGAGAGGGTGTTGTCTTTTACGAAGGCGTGAAGATCGGTGTCCGAGCCTGATTGGAGCGCCTTGCCTTCGTACCGGTAGGCCACTATGGATACGGTTTGTTCGGGAAGCGGCCAAACCAGGGTGGTTCCGCCGTCCGCATCACGTTTCTCCAGGGCAAGGCGTGCTCCGCGCAATGAACCATCGGTGATTCCGATTTTGCGGAACAGATTGTCGCGCGCGGGCCAGTCGATGGTATATCCGCTGAGCCCGATGCCCATATTCCGCTTCCGGCATTCCCCGGCCATCCACGTAAACGTGTCCCACCAAGCCCCTGAGAAAATGGGCGGCTCGACGGCGTAGGTGGTCATGCCGGGGTCATGCGCGTAATTGATCTGAACGCCGGGGCAGCCCATGGCATGCAGCTTATCCAACTGCCAGAGAAGCCGGTCCCGGTCGAGCGGGTCGCCGGTCCACCACCAGAACGGCACTTCGCCGTAGCCGTGCGGCGGAGTGGCAAAGCCTTCTCTGGGGTCCAGGCCGGTGTTTGTGGAGGGATATCCGGAAGCGTCATTCACCGGCGCCGGAAAAAGGGCTTGATCCCGCGCATCCGCCTGCGCTACCCCTGACATTAAAACAACCGCTAACCCAAGACTTGTTCGCATACTCTATTCTCCTGCAGTGAAATTGAAAACTCAGTGTACCATAGCCGCAAGCAAAGCATAGAACCTGACACGCACGTATCACACAGTTCTATCTTGTCCGCCCGGTCCATTGGGTCCATAGGGTCCATTTTGAAATTATTCGACGGACCCCCCCAGCCCTCTTTATAATCCATTCTCCGCGGATGTACCGGGCAGGGATGTCTTGCCGCAAACAACCGGAGACGCCGTATGAAAATGCGACAGGCTTCTGGACGGCTATACAGCATGACAGAGGTTCATGATACACGTGGCGCAGTTTACCAACAGGACCTTCAACCGAGCGAGGCAACAACATGATTCTACTCAATCCCAAACATCCCAGCCGCCCGTATCCCGATGAACGTTCCCGCGAGATTATGCGCAAGACGATAGATTTCTTCGAGCGGAAAGGATTGGGTAAAATCAAAGAGGATGACCGCACCTTCAAATGGTATTCCGATTTCCTCGAATTTCAGAAACAAGAAAAGCTGTTTGCCACGCTGCTCACGCCTTCCGGATATGGCGGGGAAGACTGCCGGTGGGATACCTGGCGCAACTGTGAGTTCAATGAAATTCTCGGCTTCTACGGACTCCACTATTGGTACACGTGGCAGGTCTCAATTTTGGGTCTGGGCCCTATCTGGATGGCCGAAAATGAAGACCTGAAGAAGCGCGCCGCCAGATTTCTCGATGAGGGCGCGATTTTTGCCTTTGGCCTTTCGGAAAAGGAACACGGCGCGGACGTCTATTCCACCGAAATGCGCCTCGATCCCGATGGGAAAGGCGCCTACAAGGCCAACGGCTCGAAGTATTACATCGGCAACGGCAACGAAGCGGAAATGGTGTCCGTGTTCGGCAAGTTTTCCGATACCGGCGAGTATGTTTTTTTCAACGCCAACTACCGGCACAAGAAATATGAATGCATTAAGAACGTGGTGAACAGCCAGTCCTACGTTTCCGAATTCGCCCTGCACGATTACCCCGTCCCCGAATCCGAAATCCTCAGCCGGGGGCAATATGCCTGGGATTGCGCGCTGAACACGGTCAATATCGGCAAGTACAACCTCGGATGGGCCTCGATTGGCATCTGCACCCATGCGATGTATGAGGCGGTGCGGCATGCCGCGAACCGGACGCTCTACGGCATGAAGGTCACCGATTTTCCGCACGTGAAACAGTTGTTCACGGATGCGTATACCCGGCTTGTGGCGATGAAACTGTTCGCGCTGCGCACGGCAGACTACATGCGCGTGGCGTCGCCGGAAGACCGCCGCTACCTGCTGTACAACCCCGCCGTCAAGATGAAAGTCACCACCCAGGGCGAGGAGGTCATCAACCTGATGTGGGACGTGATCGCCGCGAAGGGCTTCGAGAAGGATATGTACTTCGAGATGGCCGCCCGCGATATACGCGCGCTGCCGAAACTCGAAGGAACGGTGCATGTCAACATCGCGCTGATCATCAAATTCATGCCGAACTATTTCTTTAACCCGAAAGAATTCCCGGAAGTCCCGCGGCAAGACGAAGCCCGGAATGATGATTTCCTTTTCCAACAGGGTCCAACACGCGGGTTGGGGGCGATACAATTCCATGATTATGCGGCTGTGTATGACCGCTGGGACCTGCCGAACGTGAATATCTTCAAGCAACAGGTGGCCCTGTTCAAGGAATCGCTGTTCGCCGCGCCGCCGACCAAGGAGCAGCAGAAAGACGTCGATCTGTTGCTGAGCATCGGCGAACTTTTCACGCTTGTGGTATACGGCCAATTGGTGCTCGAGAATGCACGCATTTATGACCTAGGCGATGATCTTGTGGACCAGATTTTCGATTTTATGGTGCGCGACTTCTCGAAGTTCGCTCTTCAAGTCCTCTGCAAGCCCAGTTCCACCCCCGCGCAGATCGAGTATTGCCGTAAAATGATTATGAAGCCGGCCTTCGACCCGGAACGGTACAGCCGCATCTGGAGCGAACAGGTGCTCCCCCTGAAAGACGCCTATCAGATGAATCCCTAAGACGGGCGCTGGCGCAAGGGCCGCTTTCCCGGCAATGCCGCGTTGCGGTAATTGCGTAAAGGAAGGCCGGGCACTATAATTCCATCTCAATGTACCGTTGGACGGGACGGCGCCAAGGCGCCGCTACTGTGGGCGTGTAAAACCAGAGAGAGGGTCAGGGCATGAAACGTCCGAAGCATTCGCCGGACATCATAAGCGCGATAGAACGCTCCAACGCCACCCACGTGAAAGTGGCCGTCAGCGATATTGACGGCATTCTGCGCGGCAAGTTTATTCATCGCGACAAGTTTTTGTCGGCGGCGAAGGACGGCTTTGGCTTCTGCGATGTCGTGTTCGGCTGGGATTGCAATGATGTCTGCCTCGACAACCTGAAGTATACGGGCTGGCACTCCGGATATCCCGATGCGGTGGCGCGCATTGATCTCTCGACGCACCGCACCATCCCCTGGGAAAGCGGGGCGGATTTCTTTCTCTGTGATTTCGAGGATGCGGCAGGCAAGCCGCTCGCCATTTCTCCCCGGCAGGTGTTGCAGCGGGCCGCGGACCAATTGCGTGACGCGGGATACATCGCCCGGGCCGGATTTGAATATGAATGGTTCAATTTTGAGGAAACCCCGGGGTCATTGGCGGACAAGAACCACCAGAACCCGACGCCCATCACGCCGGGGATGTTCGGATATTCCATTCTGCGGTCGGGCATGAATCATCCGTTTTTCCGCGGGCTCATGGAACAATTGGAAGCGTTCAGAATTCCATTGGAAGGCCTGCACACGGAAACCGGGCCGGGCACCTACGAGGCGGCCATCTGCCCCGCCGAAAGCCTCGAGGCGGCGGACCGCGCGCTTTTGTTCAAGTCCGCCGTGAAGCAGATTGCGTATGGCCATGGCATGATTGCCAGTTTCATGGCGCGATGGAATGAATCACTGCCCGGATGCGGCGGGCATATCCACCACAGCTTGATACATGCCAAGACCGGGCAGCCCTGCTTTTTCAATCCCAAACGCCCGAAAGAAATGACGTCCGTGCTGCGCCACTTCCTGGCGGGCCAATTGCACTGCCTGCCGGATTTCCTGCCGATGTACGCGCCCACGGTGAACAGTTACAAGCGGCTGGTGGAGGGCTATTGGGCGCCGACGACCGTTACCTGGGGCCATGACAACCGCACGGTGTGCTGCCGGGTGATCCTGAACAGCGCCAAATCCGCGCGCATTGAATGCCGGGTGCCGGGCGCGGACATCAACCCCTATCTGGCGCTGGCGGCGCTATTGACCAGCGGACTCTACGGCATCGAACACAAACTCGAGTTGCCGGAGCCCATTTCGGGCAACGCCTACGCCCAGAAGGCCCCGCGCCTGGCAAAGAACCTGAGCGAGGCCACGCAACGCTTCGCGCACTCCGAATTGGCGCGGAAACTGCTCGGCGCGGAATTTGTGGACCATTTTACAAGCACGCGCGTTTGGGAATGGCGTCAGTATGAGCGCGCCGTGACCGATTGGGAACTCAAGCGCTATTTTGAACTCGTATAATCACCATGTGATTTCCGCTTCTCCTATCCGCCCGTGCGCAGGTTGTTTTTGGAAGCAAAGCACTTTACAGAACGAAAGGAACCCAGCGTATGCCGCCAATTCGACGGACTTGCCTTCTACTGTCGCTGCTCTGTGCATGCCGCAGTTCTTTTGTTGAACCCGCCGACTCCATGAAGAACCGGCTGGAGTGGTGGAACGATAATCCAGGTTTTCTGAACCAGCAGCATTCCTCCTCGCTTGCGCTTGTGGATGCCCTCTTGAAAAAATACCCTCCCGCCTTGGAAGAACCCATGGAACGCCAAGCCGCGCTGCTTTTGCTGGACAATGTGATGCATGAACCGGATGCGGCAAGCCGCGCCGCGGTGCAAGCGTTCTTCATTCAACGGACACAGGCGGTGATTGCCGGGCTTCAGGGAGAACCCATCGCGCACGGGGCGCGCCTCTGGAAACTGTATAACCACGGCTTTGTCGTGAAAACCGCTTCCGTCACGATGGCATTCGATATCGTTACCGGAAAACACCTGGGCAAAAACGGATTTGTCCTGCCGGAGGCTGAAGTCGATGCGTTGGCGCGTCAATGCGATGTGCTCTTTATCAGCCATATGCATGCGGACCACGCGGACCCCGCGGTTGCGGAAGCGTTTATCCGGAATGGAAAACCTGTGTCGGCTCCCGAAGACCTTTGGCAGAACCGTCCATTCGGTAATCGTCTCATCCGCTTGAAGCGCGAAGCCGGCCTGAGGCAATCCATCCCGATTCGCGAAAACGCCGAACATTTGGCCGTTATCAACTACCCGGGGCATCAGGGGGCGCAAGTGCCAAACAATGTCGTTGTGGTGACGACATCGGAGGGCTTGACGTTCGCCCATACCGGCGATCAGTCTTACGAAAATGACTTCCAGTGGATAGACACGGTGGCCGAAACCCAACCTGTCGATGTGTTGATGCCCAATTGCTGGACCCCGGATATGCCCCGCATGATTGCGGGTTTCCGCCCCGCGCTGGTCATTCCAGGACATGAAAATGAACTCAGCCATAGCATCGATCATCGCGAACCCTACTGGTTAAATTATCCGCGTGCGGGAAATGAAATCCGGCGCACCCTCTTCATGACATGGGGCGAATCGTATGAATACATCCCACCCTCGGGAAAGGACCGCCATCCCTAACCCGCCTGCCGCGCCCACCCGCACCGCGAGACGGCGGTGGATTTTCCCATGTCTGATTATCCCAATCGGCGTGAATCTGTGGAATCAGCGGCTATGGTTTCGAGTTATCCAGCACCCGATACCCGATAAATTTTGGGTGGAGGCAACGGAAGAAATGAACCCCGCAATTCGCCCCGGCGGCGGATTATGATTCCCGCTCCAGAAGGAGCAGCACGGGAAGGTCCTCCAAGAGGAGGGCGGCGGTGTCCGGTTGGCGTTTAATGGCGTCCCAGCGGGCGCGGTCCACCGCCATGGCTTCCGGCGGGGTGAGATTGAATACGGGGTCTTCCCCCGCGAGCGCGGTGAGCAGATGGCCGCAGGTCACATTCAGCAGTTCTCCGAGCGCGTCATAGGGACGTTTGCCCGCGATCCCCCCGGCGAGTTCCGCACCCAGCATGTTGGCCTTGATCGGCGCACAGAGGGATTCCGGAACCACGATGGACAAGGAACCATTGAAGGGGCCGGTGAAGCGGACTTGGGCCAGTGCAAAGGTTTTTTCGGTCAGGGGACGTTCTTCTTCGTACCATTCCTCGGTAAACATGAAGACCAGGTTTTCGCTCACCTGGGAGAACACCCGTTTTACGTGGTCCAGGTCAGTATTCATGCGGGCCTCCCAGAAGCTTGTCCACCACGGCTTTGAGTTGTTCCGGAACATACGGCTTCCGGACCTGTGCGCGGAGGCCAAGCTGGGCCAATTCGGTAATGCGCGTTTGGCTGCCTTCGGCGGACACCAGCACCACCGGGACAACATCAAGCTGGCCGTGTTCCCGCATCTGCTCGATCATTTCCACGCCGTTTATGCCGGGCATGGTGATATTCGTGAAGACGATATCCACCTGTTTGTCTTCGAGGAGGGCGAGGGCGGCCTGTCCGTCCGCGGCTTGACGGAATTCCCGCACGGGCACCCGGGCCACGGTCAGGGCCTTGGCCAGGACCGCGCGGGCGGTCTCCGAATCGTCCACAATCAGGATGGTATACGCCATGCGATATTCTCCGGCCTATGCGCCGCGTTGCGCGCGGATGGCCTGCATTTCGCTCAGCATGATACAGGTGACCCGCTCGGCCACGGCGGTGTTCAGGTGGAGCCGCGTCATCACCGAGGGAGACACCCGGTAGTTCAAGCCATCAATGCCCACGCCCAGTCCGCATTGGATGCTCAGGGTGTCCGCGGCGTGAACCAAGTCCCCCACCAGGAAATCCCCGCCCGCGTCGTCCGGCGCATGATGCCAGCGTACCGGCGCGATAACTTCCTCCGGCAGATGCCAGGATTCGAGCAGGACCGCGCCCACTTCCGCGTGATCTATGCCCAGCACGGCGCGCTCCGCCATTTCAAACGAGAGTTGTTCCTCGAAGGCCCGTTGAAGAATGGGCTCGGCGTCCACTTCGATGAAGGTGCCCAGGACCACCTTGCCGATGTCGTGCAGAAGCCCGGCGGTGAAGGTGTGCGGCGGCGCGTTGAAGTGCAATTCTTTCGCGAGTTGTTCCGCGCCGATGGCCACGGCGACCAAGTGATCAATCAATTGCCCGGCGGGCAGGCCATAGCCTTGAACCGGGCGGCTGGCCAGGGGAAAAATCGCCGAGGCCAGCACCATTTGCAGGATGCGCGCCGAACCCAGCAGCACCCCCGCGTCGCGCAGGGTGCTGATTTGCCGCGGCCCCGCGAAATAGGCGGAATTCGCCAGCCGCAACACGTCGGCGGTCAGCCCGGCGTCATATTCGATGACGTTCATGATCTCCGCCACCCCCGCCTCCCGCGAGTGGATGAGATGGATGACCTGTCCGGCGGCGGCGGGCAGCGCCGGAATGGACACCACCTTCTCGAGGATTTCTCTCCGCTGATTCATGGGCGCGCCCTCCGGGGTGCGGCGGGATGGGCTCGGTTACTCCAACACAAATTCTTTTCCTCCCATACGCAGCATGACTTGGCCCGTGCCGATGTGCAGCGAAAGGGTACGGGCCTGGGTGCCGCCGACATGTTCCGCGGCCAGATAGAGGCTGTTCCACCAGAGCACTTTACGCAACACCACATAATTGCGCGCGCCAATGCGGAACAGGCCGCTGTCATCCAAGACACAGGCCGCGCCGGCCACGCGGACACAGAGGCGGCGGCGGTCCGCGCCCAGGCCGGTCAGGGTGTGCAACAGGCGCGGGATGCCGATGTCGGCGAACATGCAGGGGTTTTGTTCGGCGCGTTCCGCATCGGTCTTGGCAAGGGGCAACATGCAATGAATAAGGCCGCCGATGCGGGCCTGCGGATCATACAGGGCCACGCCCAGGGAAGAGCCCAGAGAGTAGGTGACCAAAATATCCTGCGGATTCTTGGACACTTTCATCTCGGCGATGCCCACACTATGCTGCATGGCCTGTTCCTTACTCAATACGCATGTTGCTGAAAGTATACCATATCGGCGTATGAAAATTGATCTGATGGCCGCACGGGCGGTATTCTGTCGCATCACGCAAGCGAACACCTTTGGGAAACCGGAATTTGAACCACAGAAGAGGTACAGACCATGAGCGATTGGAAAATGACCCGGCGGGCCTTCCTGGCCGCCACGACGACCACCCTCGCGCTGGCCGGCACGGCCACACGGAATATCTGCAACGCGGCGCGTGTGGTGCCGCGGAAGCTGTCGCCGAATGAGAAACTGAACATTGCCGGGATCGGCGTGGGCGGCATGGGCGGCGGCGACGTCAACGGCTGCGGTGAGGAAAACATTGTCGCGTTGTGCGATGTGGACTGGAAGTCGGCGGCGGAGATTTTCGCGCGCTTTCCCAACGCCAAACAATATAAAGATTACCGGAAGATGCTGGATGAGATGGGGGACGGCATTGACGCGGTAACCATCTCGACGCCGGACCACACGCATGCCCCGGCGGCGTATACCGCGATGAAACTGGGCAAGCACGTGCGGGTGCAAAAGCCGCTGACGCATACCATCGCGGAAGCGCGCCTGCTCCGGAAAGTGGGGGAAGAAACCGGGGTCACCACCATGATGGGCAATCAGGGCCATTGTGGCGACGGCGTGCGGGAACTGTGCGAGATGCTGTGGGCCGGCACGATTGGCGAGGTGACCGAAGTGCATATCTGGACGGACCGCCCCATCTGGCCGCAGGGTCTCGCGAAGCCGCTCCCGGCACGGGATGTTCCGGACACGATGGATTGGGACCTTTGGATTGGCACCGCCCCGATGCGCCCCTACAATCCCGGCTATGCTCCCTTCAAATGGCGCGGCTGGTGGGATTTCGGCTGCGGCGCCATCGGCGACATGGCCTGCCACATCATGGATCCCGCCTTCTGGTCGCTCAAGCTTTATGAAGCGCCCACGTATACCGTGGAGGTGGTGCAGCAAGAGGGTATGAGCAAAGAAACCGCCCCGAAGAAATCCGTCATCAAGTACACCTTCCCCGCCCGTGCGGGCATGGGCCCCGTCACGTTGTTCTGGTATGACGGGAAAATCAAGCCGCCGCGTCTCGAAGGCGTGCCGGCCGGCCAAAAAATCGGCGATGGCGACAACGGGTCGTATTTCGTCGGCACGAAGGGCATCATGACCTCCGGTTGCTATGGCGAGGATTCGCGCCTGCTGCCGGATGAACTGATGAAAGACTTCAAGCGCCCCGAGCCGTCAATCCCGCGCATCCCCGGCGGCAATTCCTACAAACACTGGATCGAATGCTGCAAGAAGGGCGAGAAGACCGTATCCGATTTCTCCTATGCCAGCCCGCTCACGGAAGTGGCCAATATGGGCAACGTCGCCCTGCTGGCGGGGGAGAAAATCGAGTTCGACGTGGCCTCGATGAAGGTGACGAACAGCGAAAAAGCGAACCAGTTCTTGAGTAAGGAATACCGAAAAGGCTGGGATTTCATGCCCCTGTAAAAAGCGTTTTTCCGAATCACAGGCCCCGGATACCTATCCGGGGTTTGTTTTTGGGGTGCTGAATTGGTGAGGCATTTGCGAAATCGCCTTTCGATGCACCGGTTTGAATATGAAGTTCCGGCAGTTTGTTCTCTGAACAGTGTTTCCGCAAGAAAAAGGCGATTTCGCAATGGCCTGAATTTGTTTGTTCCACATTGTGCAAAAGTAAAAACCGTCGTATAATGAGCGGACAGGCTGTTTGCGGACGGGTATGAACTCAAGGAGGCTGAATATGTGGACGCGGTGGCATCGCAGCATGACAGGGGCCGTATGCGGGGTGGTTGTGGGCCTTGTCCTGCTTATGGGGATGGGAAGTCCGGGCACGGTGAAAGCGGCTCCCAAAACGGCCATTGTGGTGACAACACTGGACGATGTGCTGGATGGCGACATCACATCCATTGATGCGCTGATGGCGGACCCGGGCTTTAATGACGAGATATCGCTGCGGGAGGCGATGGCGGTGTCGGCGAATACGGCGGGGAGCGACATCATCACCTTTGAAGCCGGCCTCGAGGGCACGATTGTCCTGACCGGCCAGTTGCCGCCGCTGTGGGATGCGAGCGGCGGCACGGAAATCCGGGGGGAAGACCGGATCACGCTGGATGGGACCTCCATTCCCGGGGTGGGCCAGCCGTGCATCAACATCATTTCTTCGGGGAATGTGATCATGGATTTGACGATTGTGAACTGTCCGGACGCCGGAATTTACCTTTCCGGGGAACAAGCGACCGAAAATCATATTAAGGGGTGTATTATTGGCACAGATGCCGCAAATTCTCCCGGCTTGGGCTGTGGAACGGGGATTACCGTGGGGGATGGCGCGAAGAACAACTGGATCGGGGGTACGCAGGCGGCGGATCGAAATGTAATTTCCGGCAATATTGAGTGTGGGATTCTGATGGAGAGTGTGTTTATTGCCCAAGAGAAGTTTACCCAAAATAACGTGGTGCAGGGGAATTATATTGGAACAAATGTGACGGGGACAGCGGCGGGGCCGTGCAACAGCACCGAGGAGTCCCACGGAATCATCGTTCGTGATGGTGCGCTGGACAATATCATTGGCGGGGGCGGGGCGGGGGCGGGTAATGTGATATCCGGCAACTGTGGGAGCGGGATTTTTCTTTATGGGATAAATTCCGGGCGCACGACTATTGCGGGGAATTATATCGGAACGAATGCCGCAGGCACGGCAGCGGTTCCCAACACCTTGAATGGCATATCCATTCGCACGGGTTCAGGCTTTAACACCATTGGCGGAAACCTGGAAAGCATGCGAAACATTATTTCCGGAAACGCCCGCAGCGGTATATTTATGATGGATGAGAACACCTCCAGCAACCTGATCCGGAGCAATTACATCGGCACGGATGTTACCGGAACCAATCCCTTGCCGAACGGCAAGTGCGGCATCCTGATGATGAACGGGCCCTCGTTGAACAGGATTGGCGAAACAACATCCTCTTGGGGGAATCAGATCGCCTGGAACGGCGAGGATGGGGTTCGCGTGGACGGCGCCGCCTCCGTAAGTAATCTCATCAGTGCCAATGCCATCCATGACAATACGGGCCTCGGGATATCCCTGTTGAATGGCGGCAATGGAACCATGCCCACCCCCTTGATTACCCAGGTCAACGTTGTAACGGGCCGGATTGACGGCACAGGGCGCCCTGGCGCGACGGTGGAATTGTATATTGATGATGACGGCGAAGGACAGACGTATCTGGGCATGGCCTGCCTTGTTTCAGAAATGGGCACCTTCTGGGGGCAGTATGCGTTTTCCGCGGAACATACCGGGAAATTCCTCACCGCTACACAAACGGGCGCCGAGGGCACCTCCCAATTTCTTTCACCGCCTTTCCCTATTACCGGTGTGGCCCCGGAGGGCGAAACGGAGGGCCAAGCCTGCGGGAATTACGCCGCCTGCCTGGAAACCTGCCCGGGCACGTTTGCGGACAATGACGGCGATGGCCTGAATTCTTGTATTGAAGAGTGCATGTGTGCGGACGACACCGATCCGGACAGCGATGGAGACGGGATGCCGGACGGCTATGAAGCACAGCGTGGTTTTGATCCCACGGCGGATGAAGCGGACGGGGACGCGGACCTGGACGGGTTGACGAATGTCCAGGAATACCGGATGGGAACTAATCCAAATGATATCAACAGCCCTGGCGGCGTGTTTTTTGTGGCGCCCGCCCCGCAAGGGGTGGATGCCGCGAACCGGGGCACCCGGGAATTGCCCTGGGCCACCTTCGCGTATGCCATGGCCAACGCGGTGGTTCCGCCCGCGAAATCACTGCATGTGGTTGCGCTGGCGGGAACCTATGTGGAATCCATCACATTGCTTCCTGGAATGACGCTATTGGGCGATCCGGGCGCATCCGTGCAAATCAACGGAACTATCGCGGGGGCGGCGGGCAGCGCACTGGAAGGACTGGACGTGGTGGCGAATGGGGCGGGCACGGTGTTGTTGACCATGAACAATGCGGCGATGCGCGCCACGCGGGTGCGCTTCTTCGGAACGGAAAACCGGACAGAAACCGGCTTGATGGTCACAGGAACCGCGCCTTCGGCCTCCGTGGTGGAGGAATGCGCCTTTACCGCATTAGGCGTGGGCATTGACATCGCCGATGATATTCCCAAAGTCCGGCGGAACGTTTTCAGGAATATCGCGGAGGCGGGGATTATTGTCCGGGCCGGCGGGGGCGCGGCCACCACGAATTCCCTTGGCGGCCAGAACGATCCGGAACGGGGGTGTAATACGTTTGGCCTGGATATTGATGGCCTCGCCATCGTGAACGAACGCGCGACGCCGCTGTTGCTGGAAAACAACGATTGGGGCACGGGCAATGCCCAGGAAATCGCGGCACGCATCGGCGGGACGGGAGGCAACGATTTCACGCCGTTCCTGGCGGCGGGTTCCGGGATATTGGCCGCTTCGCTCTATTGCACGGTGTGGGATGCTGGAAGCCAGACGCGCATTGTGAATGGTTCCGTTCAGGCGGGGAATTATGGCCCGGTGACGGAAAACATACAGGGAATATATGTGTTTCCCGCATTGCCCTCCGGAACGTATACACTCTTGGCCGGCGCTCCGGATTATCAAAACGGGCAACAGATACTTGCGGTGGGGGCCGGGCGGCAGAATGCGGCGGTGTTTGCGCTGGTTGCCGAAGGAGGGCTGGAAGGGGAGGGCGGCGGTGAAGGGGAGGGAGGTGTGGAAGGCGAAGGAGAACCCGAACCGGAGGATTGCCAATGTTCGAATTCGCGGAAGGCACTGCCGGATCCCGGCGAGATGTTCCTGGGCGCATTGTCGGTGATAGTGCTGCTGGCCGCCTCCGCGCGGGTAAATCGGAAAGAGAACGAATAACAATTGGCCGGAAACTAACGTGCAAGGGAAGACCTTTATGCTGCGAACACTAGGCATGGCCGTCATTTTTGGGATTAGTGCGCTCCCCGGGTATGCGGCGGTATGGTATGTGGACAAAGATGTGACGGGAACCGAAACCGGTACGTCCTGGGCACAAGCCTTCAATACGATCCAGGAGGGGATTGATGCGGCGGCGGCCGGGGATGAAATCTGGGTGGCGGAGGGGCGGTATAATGAAGCCCGCACCCATATAATGCACTCTCCCGCGGTGGACACGGGCTCGCTGGTGTTGAAAAATAACGTATTCCTGTATGGCGGTTTTGCGGGCACGGAAACCACGCGGGATCAACGGGACTGGGGTTCTCACGATTGCATTATTGACGGCTCCACGGCGCGCGGGGGTGAATTGCCGGCGTATCACGTGGTGGTGGGAGGCAATCTGTCCGGCTTGGACGGGTTTGTGATTACCGGGGGCGCGGGCGATGATGGCTTGCCTGGAACAGAATCGCCGCAGGAGTGGGGCGCGGGCATGTATAACGACAACGTATTTGTCACCGTGGCGAATTGCGTGTTTACGAACAATCGTTCCGAGACCCAGGGCGGTGCGATGTATAATCATGAAGTCACCGTTCATGTCACGGGTTGTGTGTTTGCGGATAACACGGCGCACTATGGCGCGGGCCTCTTTATCAACGGAAACACCAATGATCTGGTGGTCAAGGAATGCATCTTCCGGAATAATCAAGTGAGCATTGATGGCGGCGCGGTGGAATGTTGGGGCGGGGGAAGTTACACCTTTACCAATTGCCTGCTGAATGGGAATTCAGGAGGCCGTTATGGCGGGGCCATGATGAACGGCAGCGGGGCGAATGTGACGTTGATAAATTGCACGTTTTGGGGCAATTCGGGGGGTGAAGCCGCCCTGTCGAATTGGGGTGTTTCGCCCGTCATCACCAATTGCATTCTCTGGGGAAATACGCCAGCCCAAATCAGTGGCGGCGCCACCGTATCGCATTCGGATGTTCAGGGCGGCTTTGCGGGGGACAACAACATCAATCAGGATCCGCTTTTCAACCAAGCGGGGTTCGGGGATTTTTCGTTGCGTCAGGATTCGCCCTGCATTGATACGGGAATGGTGGGGACCGGCGTGCCGTCAAACGACCTTGACGGCCGCCGCAGGCCCATTGATATTCCGGGCAAGGGGGAAGATGGCGCGGAACTGGGCTACGACATGGGCGCGTTCGAGTTCATGAGCGTGCTGTATGTGGATCGGGACAATGCATCAGGGACGGAAACGGGCATGAGCTGGGCCGCCGCGTTCAACACGATTCAGGAGGGCATTGACGCCTCATCCAACTTTGGGGGAGGCGAGGTATGGGTCGCCGAAGGGGTTTATAATGAAGAACGCGATAATCCCACCGGTTCCATACTGATGAAACAGGGGGTGCATCTGTATGGCGGATTTGCCGGAACAGAAACCGCGCTGTCCGGCCGGACCTGGAATCTGCACCCCACGATACTGGACGGCTCCGTGGCGCGCGGGGGTGGGCAAGCCTGTCATGTCCTTATTGGCGCCGATAACGCCACCCTGGACGGTTTTACCATTACCGGTGGCAACGGCAATGTGATTGATTTATGCTCGGCCGCCGGAGGAATGTTGATCGAGGGGTGTTCCCCGTTGGTGACAAATTGCATTTTCACCGGCAATCAGGGGAATGTTGATGCCGCCATGTCCATTTCCGCCGCCGCCGCTCCCGTCATATCGAATTGCGTGTTTGATAATAATGAAGCGGCCACCAATTCCGGCGTAATGGCCATTTGCGGCGCCGGCACCCTGCCGGATATCAGTTGGTGCGCCTTCACCAACAACACCTGCGGGCGCATGGGTGGCGCGATTGTGGTCTGCGATGGCGCCGTCGCCGCGATCCGGCACAGCCGGTTTATCGGCAATTCGGCGTTTAACATCGGCGGGGCGATCTGCAATTACAACAATGGAACCTCGATCGTCAGCAATTGCCTTTTTGAGGGGAATGAAACCCGGGACACCTCCTTTGGCGGGGGCGCCATAGGCAATTGGAAATCCCGTTTGCTTATCACGAATTGCACCCTGGTCAACAACACGACCGCGAATCAGGGCGGGGCCATCGGAAACTGGAACAATTCCATTTCCACCGTGAAAAACTGTATTGTATGGGGAAATGCCCCGCAGCAACTATTTAACGACACCAGCACCACCAACATCACGTATTCCGACGTAATGGGCGGGTTTTCCGGAGAGGGCAACATCAACGCGGATCCCCGGTTCGTGGCTGCGGACGATTTCCATCTCTCCGCGGATTCGCCGTGCATTGACATGGGCACGGCCACGGGGGCCCCCCCTCGCGATCTCGATGGTCAAATACGTCCGGTGGATATCCCCGGCGTGGGCACTAATGGCGAGGGCGACGGCTTTGACATGGGCGCTTATGAGTACGTTGGCACCGCGGAAGGTGAAAACGAGGGAAGCGGGGAAGAAGGAGAAGCAGGGCATGCCGTTACCATGGAGCTGACCAATGTGGATGACGCCGCCTATGTCTATCTCAATGATGTGTTGGTGCTGGAATGCCAGTGGGGCTGGGATGAGAGCGGAACGTATACCGGCCATCACGTTGGCTATACCGGCGAAGTACAGGTTCCGTGCGCCAGGCTGGCGGAAGGCGCCAATACGTTCGATTTTCTGGTGTGGAATGCGGCGGGATGTTGCGGGGTGACCGGAAACCTTGTTCTCCGGGTGGACGGGACGGAAGTATACAATAACGGTATTACGGCAACCGACAGCACGGAAGGCTTCAAGTTTTCCGATTCCCATGTGCTGAATTGGACCGGGCCGTGTGTGGAGGAAGAAGGGGAAGGTGAAGGAGAATCCTGCGGCGCTTTGGGGGGCTGCTTGTTGGCCTGCGGAGGCGCCACCTCCCCCGATGTGGACGGCGACGGCCTGACGGCGTGTGTGGAAAACTGCGTCTGCACCGATGACACCCTCACGGATACCGATGGCGACGGGTTGCCCGATGTGTTTGAATTGAACAACGGACTAAATCCCAATGCCGATGATGCCAACGGGGATTTGGACGCGGACGGCATCCGCAATCTTGATGAATACTTGAGGGGGTCTTCTCCGGTGAACCGGAATGATCCCCGCACCCTCGCCTATGTGGCTCCGCCGCCCTTCGGGAATGATGCCGAGGGAGACGGCAGCCTGTTGCATCCGTGGGCGACCCTCGGGTATGCGCTGGACCATGTGAATACCGCGCCCACGGTTCCACCCGCGCAAATTGCCGCGCTCACGGGCGACTATCCCGAAACCGTGATGCTCAAGCAAAACGCCACAGTGAGCGGCGCTCCAAACAATGCCGTACGTATTCTTGGCTCGGTGACCGGCGCCAATAACAGCGGCCTGGAAAACCTGGAAGTGGCCGGGGACGGTTCGTCACAAGTGCTGCTCGATATGAACGATGTGGCGATGCGGGTGATTAAGGTGCGCTTCACGGGCACGGAAAACCGCACGGAAACCGGCATCCTGGCGGACGGGACCCAATCCGGCCAGTCGGTGATTGATGGATGTGAGTTTGCCCAATTGGCCTCGGGGATTGATATCGCGCAAGACATCCCGCTGGTGCGCAAGAATGTGTTTTCCGATTTGGCGCACTCGGCCATCATTTTGCGGGAAACCGCGGAAACCCCGGCGGGGGCGCTTGGCGACAGCACGGACCCCGCCATTGGCTGCAATACGTTTGCGCCTTCCATTGAAGGCCCCGCCGTGCTGAATGAACGCGGCGTGGAAATCAAAATGGAATTGAACGATTGGGGCACCAATGACCCGGCGGTGATTGCCGCCCGCATCAGCGGCCCGGGGGATTTCGAGCCCTTCCTCGCCACGGGCAGCGGGATTCTGGCGGCCTCGCTGTATTGCACGGTTTGGAATGCGCGCACCCAGGAACGCGTTGGCACGGCGTCCGTGGAGATAGCCCCTGGCGCTTATGGGGCGGTAACGGAAAACGTGGGGGGGGTGTATGCCTATCCGGCGATTCCCAATGGGAATTATACCGTTACGGTGAGCGCGCCCAATTATGTCCCCGTCACGCGGACGGTGCTGGTGGCTTCAAACGCCCAGAATTCGGTGATTTTCCCGCTGGAACCCGAAACAGAGGAAGGCGAAGGCCCTGCGGAAGGGGAGGGCGAAGGCGAGCAGCCGGACTGCCATTGCGGGAAAGCGGAACCTTCGCTGCCCAGTGCGGATCAAACCTTTATCGCGGCGCTCGCGGTGGCCGTGTTGTTGACATTGAGCCGCCGGACCAAGGGCGGTTGATCGTTTCACAATACCGTGTGCATACGCTATAATCGCGGCACTTCATAAGTGTTTTTTCAACCCTAAGGACCTTTTTGTGAGCACCAAGATTTCCGTGGCCGTCTTGATGGGCGGCATGAGTTCTGAACATGATGTTTCGCTGCGTTCCGGGCAGGGCGTGGTTCAGGCGCTTCAAGGCGGCCGCTATACGCCATTGCCCGTGATCATTACCCGGGAAGGCCGATGGCAATTCCCCGATGGCGCCGCGCTGGATCTCTTTGACGCGATTCCCCGCCTGCGCGATGTGGGGGTAGACTGCGTGTTTATTGCATTGCACGGAACCTTCGGCGAGGATGGCCGCATTCAGGGCCTGTTGGATCTGCTGGGCCTGCCCTATACCGGCTCAGGATGCGCCGCCAGCGCGCTCGCGATGGACAAGGTCCGCTGCAAGGCGGTGGTGCAGGCGGAAGACATTCGCATCGGCGCGCATCTGGCCTTCGGGCCGATCACCTGGCGTGAAAGCGCGGAGGCCGTGCTTGAAAAGGCCTCGCAGGAAATCGGGTTTCCGTGCGTGGTAAAGCCTTCGTGCCAGGGTTCGAGCGTGGGCGTGTATATTCCCCGGGACGTGGAAGCCTTGCGAAAGGCGGTGAACGCGGCCCTGTCAATGGACAATGCCGTGATGATCGAGCAATTTATTCAAGGCAAGGAAGTAACGTGCGGTGTGCTGGACGTGGAGCCGGGCCGGTCGCCGCGGGCGCTTCCCCTCACTGAGATTCGGCCGAAAACCGCGGCCTTTTTTGATTATGAGGCAAAATACACGCCCGGCGCGAGCGAGGAGATCACCCCGGCGGAGGTGGACCCGGCGGTGGCCGTGAAAATCCAGCAAATGGCCGCGCATGTGCATGCCATTGTGGGATGTAAAGGCTGGAGCCGCAGCGATTTCATCATTGACAGCGACGGGCCGGTCTGGCTCGAGGTGAACACCGTGCCGGGATTAACCCAAACCTCGTTGTTCCCCCAAGCCTGTGCCGCCGTGGGCATCCACTATGCCCAAATGGTCAGCCTCTTTGTCGAAGCGGCGCTCCACGAAAAACAACGAAAGGCATCCTGATGGCGATTCCCTTCACCAAACTACACGGGCTGGGCAACGACTACCTGTTTATTGACGCCGCCAAGCACCCTGTCGATGATCCGGCGGACCTGTCGCGCCGCATGAGCCACCGTCACCTGGGTGCGGGCGCGGACGGCATCATTCTGATACTGCCCGGCGGCGCGGGTGACTTCACCATGCGCATTTTCAACGCGGACGGCAGCGAAGCGGAAACCTGCGGAAACGGCATCCGCTGTTTTGCCAAATATGTCTATGAACGCGGCATGACGGACAAAACGGAATTTACGATTGACACCCTGGCGGGGCCCAACCGGGTCGTGTTGCGTGTGGACAACGGTGTGGTGCAAGCCGTGCGTTCCAACATGGGCATGCCGAAATTTGACCGCGCCGAAATACCCATGCTCGGTTCGCCGGGGCGGGTGATCGAGGAAGAATTGGACCTGGGGGACCGCGCCGTCCGGATCACCTGCGCCAACATCGGCAACCCGCACGCCGTGGTGTTCGTGGAGGATGCCACGAAGATAAACCTGGCGGAAATAGGCCCGAAAATCGAACATCACCCCAGTTTCCCCAAACGAACCAATGTGGAATTCGTAAACGTACTGGACTCGGACAACATGGTCATGCGGATTTGGGAGCGCGGCAGCGGCATCACCATGGCCAGCGGCAGCGGCTCCTGTGGCTCCGCGCTGGCGGCCATGATCACAAACCGGGTGAACCGGCGGGTTAATGTGCATCTGGTGTATGGCATCCTCACGATTGAATGGGCGGATGACGGATGTGTCTACCAGGAAGGCCCGGCCACGGAAGCCTACAGCGGTCTCTGGCCGGAATAGAAATAATCAGAATGAAGACATAAATGCTAGATAGATGGAAAAACATGCTATCTCATAGATTTCAAGAATGGAAAGATTTGTCGACAATTTGTCGACAGTTGGGGGGTACATAATGGACAAGGAACATGCGCTGGTCATTTTCGAGAGCTTCAAAATCCGCAGGATGTATGATGAAAAATCCGGGACGTGGTATTTCTCCGTGGTGGACATTATCGCGGCCCTGCTCCAACAACCGGATTTTCAGGCGGCTCGAAATTACTGGAAGGTGTTTAAAAACCGTCTGAAGAAGGAAGGCAATAAGTCGGTTACAAATTGTAACCAACTGAGACTGCCTGCAGCCGATGGGAAAGCTTATCTAACAGATGTGGCTGATCCGGAAACGCTTCTGCGGATCATCCAATCGGTGCCTAGTCCAAGGGCTGAACCGATCAAACTCTGGCTCGCCAAAGTTGGCTATGAGCGCATTCAAGACATGGGCGATCCGGCCCGTTCCCTCGACCGCGCCCGGGAATATTGGAAACAGCACGGGCGCAGTGAAAAATGGATTCAACAGCGGATGATGGGGCAGGAAACCCGCAACAAGCTGACTGATTACTGGAAAGGACACGAAATCAAGGGTGAAGATGAATTTGCTGTCTTGACCAACATCATCCATCGGGAATGGAGCGGTGTTACGGTAAAAAAACACAAAGAAATCAAGAGGCTCAAGGCCCAGAACCTGCGCGACCACATGAGCGAGGCGGAACTGATCTTTACCGCCTTAGCAGAACTCTCTACCCGTCAGATCGCTGAAAGCGTAGACGCAACCGGCATAGCCGAAAACGCGGAGGCAGGTCGAAAAGGCGGAAAGATTGCCCAAAAGGCCAGATTGGAATTGGAAGAAAAGACAGGCAGGCGCGTAGTGACTGGCGAGAATTTTCTCCCGCCGGCAAAATCAAAAAGTAAATTAATGGGGCCATTCAATAAGTAAGGAGAAAATCATGGCGATCCGATTGGCAGTGCTGATATCAGGCAGCGGCACCACGCTGCAAAACATCATCGATCATATTGATCAGGGCACGCTGGACGCCGAAGTGGTGTGCGTCATATCCTCACGCAGCAACGCCTACGGCCTGGAACGCGCCCGCAAGCACTCCATCCCCGCCATTGCCCTCCCTTTCAAACAATTTCCGGATTCCTCCGCGTTTTCCTGGGCCATTTGGGACGAGGTCCGGAAGTATAACGCGGATCTGGTGGCGCTGGCGGGCTTCATGTCGCTGTTGGAAGTGCCGCCGGATTTCGCCCACCGCATCATGAACGTGCATCCGGCGCTCATCCCCGCGTTTTGCGGCAAGGGCATGTACGGACATCATGTGCATGAGGCCGTGTTGGCCTATGGCGCGAAAGTGAGCGGGGCCACCGTGCATTTTGTGGATGAACACTACGATCATGGCCCTATCATCCTGCAGGAAGCCGTGCCTGTCCTTCCGGATGATACCCCGGATTCGCTCGCCGAACGTGTGCAGGCAAAAGAACGTGAACTCTACCCCCGCGCCATCCAACTCTTCGCCGAGGGCCGCCTTCGCGTCGAAAACCGGATCGTGAAGACGGTCTGATACGTGTTATCAACGAAGCGCAGGTGTTCCACCACGTGTTATGTGAAAAAACCGGGCGGCCGCGTTAATGCCACGGCCGCCCTTGTGTAAAAATTGGCCTTCTGCTATGCGGGTTGCCGGTACAACGGCGGATCGCGGCTGATGCTGAGGGCGCGCCGAATTGCCTCGCGTCCCAAGCGGACCACCCCCGAGCGGTTAATCCAATCCGAAGCCCCCAGATGCTCGCGGTCAATCAATACTTTGGGCCAGGGGACATGCACATGCGGCTCCACGGCCATGGGACGGATGCGCCATGTTCCATTGTCAACGTGAAAATCGAATACCTTGCCTATGGGGTCATCCTGGGCCTGCAAACGATATCCCAGCATGGATTTCAGACTGGTCATCATCGTTTTATCCTCCTTTCGACGATTTAACTTTTCCTGTTTTTGTAAACACCCCCCGAAAGACATAAATTCCGGGATAGACCCCTAAAATACCTAGCGCGGCATGGCCGCAACCAAAGAATGGAACGCGGATGACGCGGATTTGCGCGGATAAGAAAGAGGATCCACAGAATCCAAAGATTGGCACGGATTTTTTTAGAAGTATCTCGCGCGGAGCCGCGAAAGAGCAGTATTGCATGGGTTTGTACAGACAGGAAGTATTGCATGTCGTCATAGCGATTTATGTGAACCATGAGGACAATTTCTTTGAAAAAGTACAAAAAATTGGCAGGTAGCAGTGCGAATACAGCCGGGACCCGGCGGTGGAAATTCTTCTCTTGCGAACCAATCGTTTTTATGGTAAATAATCCGTGTGACGGCGGCATCTTGCCGCAGGTAATGGAAAGAACGCTTGAATAATCACACGCCCGGTTGAATCAGCAACCGGGCGCGTGAACGTATGCGCTACTTGGAAGATATTTATTCATCCAAACGGTAAAACCGCCGGGAGACCAGCAGCGTGAGCACGGTCAGCGCGCCAAGGAACATCTCTGATTTCGTGGGCAGGGTCTTTTGGGGATTGGAACAATTACAGTCGTTCGGGGGTTCGCCTTCACCCTCGCCTTCGTTCTCGCCTTCCGCCTGTCCTTCCACGGCGCCGCCTTCGCCTTCTTCCTCCGGAACCAGCGCCGCCAACACCGACTTCGACTGGCCCGATAACAGATTTACGTTTTGGGTATCCGTCTGATAGCCCGGAGCTTCCGTCGTGGTGGTGTAAAATCCCTGCGGCACCGCGGGAAACGCATACACACCCCGGATGCTTTCGGTCACCGGGCCATAGGTGCCCAAGGACACTGAAGCATCATTTACGGCGGTCTGGGTGGCGGCGTCCCACACCGTGCAATACACCGAACCCGCCAGAATACCGCTGCCCATCGCAAGAAACGGTTCAAAATCCGCCGCGCCTTCGATACGTGCCGCGATGGCATTGGCATCATCCGTGCCCCAGTCGTTCTGCTCCATTTTCAGGGTATCGGCGCGTTCATTCACCACCGCCGGACCCGCGATGCTCAGCGCAAACGTGTTGCAGCCCACCGCCGCGTCCGACACGTCGCCCAGGGAACCACCGGAAACCGGTTCCTGGGTGGCACGCACAATAATTGCGGAAGTGCTGATATCCTGGAACATGTTACGGCGAATGGCGGGGATGTCCTGGCCAATGTCTATCCCCACGGACAGGTCCGTAAAGATGCATTGTTCAATTACGGAATTTAGTGGATTTGTACCATCCACCAGAATCCCCGTCTCCGTCCCCACTCCTACAAACACCACCTCCCGCACCGTCATCGCCACATTGTCCATGTCCAGCAGGTATTCCACCCCTTGGCCCGCCTGAAGGATAAGATGTTCCAAGGTACTGCCCGCCGCGCCGGTCACCCGGCCGATAATCCGCGCCTCGGCATCGGTAATCCCCGAGAGGGCCACGCCGGATTTCAAGGCCACGGTTTCTTCGTAGGCGCCTTCGAGCAGAATAATCCGCGCGCCGCCCGCGGGTCCCGGATTCACCTGATTCAACGAGTAGCTAATTGTGGCCCAAGGCAACGCGAATGTGCCGTGGCCCGCCGCATCCACGCCGCCCGGCCCCACATAAAAGATTCCGCTGGTGTAGGGACTTCCGGGATCATTGGGCGCGGATCCTTGCACATACTCGTCCAGGTTGGGAATGCCATCCTGGTCTGTATCATCTGCCGCATCATCCGTTGTGGGATCCAGATTATTCTGGAGTTCAAAGGGGTCCGGCATCCCGTCATCATCCGTATCCGCCGTGCTGTCGCTGGTGCACAGGCATGCCTCGACACAGGCCGTGAGGCCGTCGCGGTCGTTGTCGGTATTTGGCGCGCCCAGACAGGCCGTCGCGCAATCGTCCCATGTGCCGCATTCCGTTCCTTCAGTTTGACCTTCGCCTTCCGGTTCCGGTTCAATCAAAAGCGACATTTCTCCCACAGGGGTGCGAAGTTCCAGGCCGGAGGTACGGAAGAAAAATTGTCCGCTGAATTTGCGTTGCGGTTCTGTTTCCGTGACCGGGACAAGGACATCATAAGAGAATTTCCATGGAACGGTTGGCGAGAACAATTTAGCGAAGGCAATGGTTCCCGCGGCGCCAATGGCAGGCAATACATCGGGGGCGGCGCCGGATTGAATCCCCTGAAAGGTCCATCCATCCGGCAGGGTTTCCACAAACGCAATGCCCGTCACGGTTTCCGCGGAATTATTTCTAAGTTCCACTTCCATGCGGAAGGTGTTTCCGGGCGTATAGTATATGGACGAACCCGTATGGGTGATGCTGCAATTTCCATTGCCAACGCCGCCGGGAATGGTGGGATCGGTTCCCGCATCGTGAAATTGCTTGAGCCGGAGCAGTTCGCTGACGCTGATCTGCCAGTTTTGCGGATTGTAGTCGCTGGAGTGCGCGGTGCAGGTGGTGTCCCCCGCCCCCGGGGCAAATCCGTCTTCCGTTCCTTCAGCACAATGAAAACCGTCAAAATTGTGGAATTGCGCCACGCGAATGAGTTCTCGCACGCTGATCTGACGGTCCAACGGAGTATAGTCAGCAGCATGCGCACATAAATGATTAGCACCCGGTCCAACGCAGAATCCATCTTCCGTGCCTTCTGTGGGGCAGCAATAGAATCCGCCAACATCGTCTCCAGCACCTTGATTCTCATACGCCCCCATGTCGGTTTTTCCGTCCACGGGCCGGGGATTCCCTTCCGTATCGGTCGTGGGCGCGCCGTCATTGGTTCCCGCATTGATACAAGGCGAAGTATCAACAAGATGGAAATCCCCGGCGGCAGCATTTACAAATTGCGGCGCTGCATCGAGATTGCCTGTTCCAATATATCCATATTCAACATCTGAATAATTCACCGCCGCGCCGCCACTGATTTCCTGTGGCGCATCGTTCCATAGAATACAGTTTGTTATGGCAGTTGGGCTGCCGAGGGCGTATAGGCCGCCCCCGAGGCCCGTGGCCGTGTTGTGAAAAAATGTGCAGTTGATAAAGGTTCCGGTGGTTCCATCTTCCGCGATTCCCCCGCCGTTTGCGGTGGCCTGATTGTTCGCGAATATACAGTTTTCCGCCCCGGTTTGACACAGTGTGTGACTGAATATTCCGCCTCCTGAACCGGATGAAGCAGTATTCCCCAGAAAAGTGCATCCTTTCAGCGTGAGCCAGGTATCCGTGCCATAGGTGGTTGCACCTACGCTGTAAATTCCGCCGCCGGATACCGCCGTGTTTGCCAAAAACGAGCAGTTGGTCAGGTTCGCCGTGACACTCCCGTTGCGGTTCCCTATATGGATGCCCCCACCCTCGCCGGATGGGGCGGTGTTTTCCTGGAAGACGCAATTGGTAAACGTAACTTCCGTTTCATCGGGGGAGGAAGCCACATCAGCATAACAATACATCCCGCCCCCGGAGGGGGCCGTGTTGGCAGTGAAGACACAGTCCGTCAACACCACCTTGGTGCTGGCAATATGCATCCCGCCGCTCACTTGTGTGCCGGTGTTCAAGGTAAAGGTGCAAGCGCGAAAAGTGGGTAACTGGCCGCCTTCATTCTCAACGCCCCCGCCAAATCTCCCCGTATTGTTCGCAAACGTGCAATTCTCCACCACCGCACTGGAACCACTGTTCTGAAGACCGCCGCCCGCATGGGAGGCCGTATTGCCGGTGAAGGTGCAATTCACCACGGTGGGCGATACCGCCGGATTGTACAGGCCGCCCCCGCGCCCGGTGGCTGTATCCCCGCCCGAGGCATTGCCGCCCGTGATGGTGAACCCGTCAAGGATGGCATTATTCGCACCCACAACCACATGGTAGGCCGCTGCGCCGCCGCGTGCCACCGAACCGTCAATGGTGGTGACGTGTGTATTCCAATCGCGCTGGGAACGATCCGTTTCCATCCCGCCTGAAACCGCGATTCCCACAAAGCCGCCATAGAGATACACCCCTTCTTTCATCTCCAGAGAACCATCCACATGGGTCCGCGTTTCGTTATAGTTGCCTTCCGCCACCCACACTTCGCCGCCACCCGCTGTAGATGCTGCATCTATTGCAGGCTGAATGGTTTTGAACGCCGTGGCCCAGGACAAACCGTCCTCCGTGCCTGTATTTTCATGATCCACATACCAGATTGTATTGGTCTCGTCCGTAATTGTCAGGCCGTTCTCGATCACCGTTTCCGTTCCATCCGGCCACAGGATCACAACGTCCAACGCTCCAGCGTCAATTCCCGTAAGATTGAAAGACACGTCAAATCCGGTTGCCGTAATATTGCTGATTGCGCCTTCGCAAACATCCGTTTTGGCCTCCGTGCGCAAAAACACCCGCACGTGCGAGGTGACGCCGGACGCATAAATATGCGAGGCAAACAATCCCGCGTTTCCGGCAGAGCCCAGGGATATTGGCGCGGCGTAATAGGCGCCAACATCAACAAAGGAGAGCCCGAAATGCGGGGCGCCCGTTGCCCCTGTGAAATGGGGATTGAAGAAATACCGCCCCGCCGTGGAAACCGGAACCAGCAATTCATGCGACGCCGGTTCGCTCATCGTGGGTCCCACTCCCGTCCACTGTGTATCGCCCGCCATCGGCGGAATATCATAGCGCCCTAAAAGACTCCAGGACTCCAGTGATTCCGCAGGCGTCAGGCGCACCAGTCCCATCCCGTCTCCGCCCGGCCAATCCAACACATACACCCTCTCCACCCCCTGTTCCACATCCCCCTCCACTATCTGATCCGCCACTATCGGAATATGATGAAACCACTTCACCGTGCCGGGAGCGCCATCTGCCCCAGCTCCCGGACCCCCATTCGCACTGGCAGTACCGGAAAAACTATTGGTACTATAATGCAGTGCTACCCGGCCCCCGCCCCCGCCCCCTTTCGCCGAAGAACATCCATAACAACACGCACGGCCGCCATTGGCCTGTATGCTGCCCGATCCGGCCAGAGTCCCGGTGACCACATATATACTGCCTCCTGCCCCCGCCCCATCATTGCATGGGGCGCCGGGCGCATCAGCAGAAAGTCGTCCATCCACTGTTAACGTCCCCGAAATAGTGAGTTGTATCGCACCTCCTCCCACTCCGTTCGTGCCACCACTCCCCATCTCCACTGGCGCTACTGCAGAATCGTACGTTCCAAGATTTGCCAATCCACCTGCACCCCCATGGCTCCCCCCTGCAGCGTTCGTAGTTCCGGCTCCTGGTCCTTCGCCTTTGGCATAGCCCCTGCCGTCCGCTGAAATCACGGAATCCGCTTCCACGGTGATATATGCGGCGGTGATGTGTGACGCGCCAATGAATACCAGGGTAGACGCACTTCCCACCAGCAGGGAATTTCCGAGTATCAACTCCGTGACACCCGTTGCCATACTTGCATAGGCGTTTTGGATTCGAATATCCCAATACGATACGGCGCTATCCACTGCTTCAAATCGCCAATTATGTCCCGGTATCAAAATCACCTGCTCTGGATTCGATTCATCGAAAAAGCCCACCGTGCCTGGAGCGCCATCTGCTCCGTATCCAGGACCTCCATTCGCACTGGCAGTACCACTGAAAGTGCTGGCATCATAATGGACTGCCACCCGGCCCCCGCCCCCGCCCCCTTTTGACGAAGAACATCCGTAACAACACGCACGGCCGCCATTGGCCTGTATGCTGCCCGATCCGGCCAGAGTCCCGGTGACCACATATATACTGCCTCCTGCCCCCGCCCCATCATTGCATGGGGCGCCGGGCGCATCAGCAGAAAGTCGTCCATCCACTGTTAACGTCCCCGAAATAGTGAGTTGTATCGCACCTCCTCCCACTCCGTTCGTGCCACCACTCCCCATCTCCACTGGCGCTACTGCAGAATCGTACGTTCCAAGATTTGCCAATCCACCTGCACCCCCATGGCTCCCCCCTGCAGCGTTCGTAGTTCCGGCTCCTGGTCCTTCGCCTTTGGCATAGCCCCTGCCATCCGCTGAAATCACCGCACTTGTTTCTACCGTTACGGTAGCCGCCGTGACTTTTGACGCGCCTCCTACCGTAAGGACGGATGTATCTCTTATAAGTAAGGAACCGCCGAGCACAAGTTCAACATTCTGCCCAGTAAGGCTCGCAGTCCCTGCCAGGGTAATGTTCGGAACATTCAACTTCAACCCTTCATTCAGCGTCATGGAGGAGGTTCCGGCCAGCGACAGCGAATTTTCCAGGGTCCATTCCGCCACGTCCGTTTCAAAGGTCAGCGCCGTATCTTGCAATTGAACATCCCATAACGATGCATCCACATCATCTTGTTCAAACCGCCAGTTATGGCCCGCGTGCAGAATCACCTTTTCCGGATTGGATTCATCGAACAATCCCACCGTACCAGGATTCCCCGCTTGTGCATTGCGCCCAGCGCCGCCGGTCGCTAAGGAAGTTCCAGTAAACGTGTTGGTTGTATAATGGACTGCCACGCGTCCCCCTCCGCCTCCGGCGCTATTGTCTATCTGAACCCCGGGTGTGCCATCCATACCCTTGGCTTGAAGGCTCCCTGTCCCGGCAAGGGTCCCTGTGGTGATGTATAAACTTCCGCCCGCGCCCGCACCTGTTTTACTGGAGGGTGCAGCGCCATTTGCCGAAATTCGCCCGTCCACGGTAAGCGTTCCCGATACAATCATCCGAATAGCGCCGCCCCCGGCGGCCCCACTGCCACCGCTGCCCATATCTACCGGCGCCACCGCTGAGCCATACGGTACAGCGCTGTTATTCCCTCCAATGCCTCCATACCCGCCCCCCACATAGCCTGTCGTGCCCGCAGCCGGCCCCAGACCTGCCGCATAGCCCTTCCCATCCGCCGAGATGGCCGCGCTTGCCTCTACCGTGATGGTGAGCGCTGTGAGACTCGTAATGCTGTTTAGAGTAAACGTTGAAGTTCCGCCCACAACAATCGAATTCGCCGCCGAAACAGAGGTTATGTTTGCCTCCAACGCCGTGACCGTATTCGATAAAAGAATATCCCAATAATTAATCCCCGCATCCTCTTCTTCAAAACGCCAGTTATGGCCCGCTCTCAGAACTACCTGCGCGGGGTTGGATTCATCGAACAACCCCACTGTGCCTGCGGCGCCACCTTGTACATTACGCCCGACACCTCCAGTCGCTAAGGCGGTTCCAGTAAACGTGCTGGTTGTATAATGGACTGCCACGCGTCCGCCTCCGCCCCCGGCACTATTGTCTATATAAGCGCCTGGCGTGCCATCCATACCTTTGGCTTGAAGGCTCCCTGTCCCGGCAAGGGTCCCCGTGGTAATGTACACACTTCCGCCCGCGCCCGCACCTGTTTTACTGGAGGGTGCAGCGCCATTTGCCGAAATTCGCCCGTCCACGGTAAGCGTTCCCGATACAATCATCCGAATCGCGCCGCCCCCGGCGGCACCACTGCCCCCGCTGCCCATCTCCACTGGCGCCACCGCCGAACCATACGGCAACGCCTCATTATTGCCGCCAATACCGCCATGGCTGCCGCCTACATAGCCTGTCGTGCCCGCAGCTGGCCCCAGACCTGCCGCATAGCCTTTCCCATCCGCTGAGATGGCCGCGTTGGTCTCCACCGTGATGTTGGCGGCATTGACTTGTGTCGCACCATTTAATGTCAGTAATGAGGTTCCGCCCACAAACAACGAATTGTCCACCGAAAGGGCGGTCACCCCTGTTTCCAGCGTGGTTCCCGTATCCTGAAGAGTAATATCCCAATATGTTACCCCGGTATCTTCTTCCTCAAACCGCCAATTATGACCGGCCCGCAGAATTACCTGTGCCGGGTTGGACTCATCAAACAACCCCACTGTCCCCGCAGCGCCACTGGGAGCGTTGTTTCCCCATCCGCCCGTTGCGGAAGCAATGCCTGTAAAATTGCTGGCTGTGTAATGGACCGCCACACGTCCCCCCCCACCACCACCACCAGCATTGATGGGCACGCCCGGAGTGGCCGCCGCACCATTTGCTTGGATACTGCCCGCGCCTGCAAATGTCCCCGCATTGATGAAGATGCTTCCCCCCGCACCCGCGCCTCTATCGGCGGGCGGCTGCGCGCCATTGGCTGAGATAGTTCCCTCTACCGTCAGCGTTCCCGAAATAATCATCCTAATTGCTCCGCCGCCTGCACTGCCTGTGCCACCACTGCCTTTTTCCACAGGCGCTACCGCCGAACCATAGGGCGCCGAGGCACTATTGCCTCCAATACCCGCATGCGAACCGCCCGCCCTATCGCCGTTAGCCGCTCCTGGACCCTCATTGGCAGCATACCCCGTCCCATTTGCTGAAATCGCCGCGCCTGTTTCCACAGTGATATTCGTGGCCGTGATTTGCGTCACGCCGTTCAACGTAAGCGTGGCTCCTGTGCGCACGGTGATGTTGCCGTAGGTGTAGACACCTTCCGGCCAAGAGGTATTGGCGGTGATGTCCTGATCTTGCGCCCATGCGATTGTTCCGCACATTAATGAGGCAAATAGAAAAAGATTTGCCCATATTGAGAATTTACTTCCCCGGTACATAAAAATCTCCCATCCATCGTTTAACCAGGCCCCAGCCCAAATTCCCAAACAATGGCATTATCGTAGCATAAATTGATAATTTTGTGAATTGTTTGTTTATGAACATGGTAGAGTACAAAGGAAGAACTTTTTAGTTTCTCAGGGTCTATAATAGAAGTGGAATCAACGTAAAAAGGCAAGACTGAGTACAACCATGAGCGGTTATCCGAAAAAGAAACGATGGCAACGATGGGTGCTGGCGTTGGGCATTCTTCTTGTGCTGACCACTGCCGGTTGGTATGGCATGGAGCGCTATTTGAACGTGGAGCGGTACCTGCCGGTGCTCACGGCGCAAATCCAGCAACAAACGGGGTTGCCGGCCGCCATCGGGAGTGTGGATTTGCGGCTTTTTCCGATGCCGCACCTGTCGGGATTCGATATTGTCATTGGCGAAGGGGACTTCAAGGTAGAGGCGGAATCCATTGAGGTATGGGCGCGCTTGGGCGGGTTGTTGCACCGTGAACTCGACATTACGTCCATTCAGGCCGAAAAACTGGCGCTTACCCTTCCGGAAAATCCTGCGGAGACGCAACAGCGCATTCAAGCCCTGATAGATCGTTTTTCGACAAAGGACTCCTCCCCTGCCACACCCGAAACCCCGCCTGTGGCAGCCTCCGATAAGGCGGCACAAGTCATTTCGGTGGGCGGTTTCACCGTGCGGATAGGCCGGATTCAGGCCCCGGAGGTCCTTCTTCGCCAAGGCACGCAAGAAATCACACGATGTTCCCTCAGCATTGACGATGTATTGTCGGAACGAATCATTTTTGATCTGGATGCGGCCCTGCCCGTGCTGGGGCCTGAGGCCCGTCTGCTTGCCCATGCGGCGCTGGATCAAAGCGCTAAGGGCGCGCCCGTGTTGGACGGTTCGGCCACGGTGGAGCATTTTGATATCGAGGATCTTTTCGGGGGTGCAAATATTCCGCATACCCGCATTGGTTTGGAAGCACACGTTTCGGGCACAGTGCCTTCGGACATTCACGCGGAACTTTCCGGATCGCTGTTGACCGATTTCTCCAAAGCTTTCTCAGGCGCCATCCAAGGCAAGGCTGTTTGGAGTGAAGGGGCGTTAACCATTCAAGATGCCGCACTGACCGCCCCCGGATTGGAACTCAAGGCCCGGGCGCGCTTTGTGCCCGGCGGCGAGATGAAAATAACGATTCCCTCCGCTGCCTTTACCGGCGAAGGCCTCCGTGTTTTGTTGGCGCTTGCTCCGCTTCCCGGATACACCCTGGCCGCGCGGGATTCCGGCGCGCTTTCGCTAAGCAACCTGGTGGCGGGTGCGGAAAAAGGCGGGGAGTGGAAGGTGCTTTCCGGAAACATGGAGGTGAATGGCCTGGATTTGGCCCGCGCCGATGGTTCGGGAAAAATATCGAACATCTCTGGAAGTGTCCAAACCGCGGACAATGCCGTTCACATTAAAGAACTCAAAAGTGAAGGCGTCCGTGTTGCCGGGGACATACATCCTGATCTTGCGCACAAAAAGATCGCCCTGAACTTGAATGGCGATTTCATGTTGTCACATCCCATGGTTACGGCATTTCTTCCCAAGGATACGGTGCGGGACCTCGGCGGCAAGTGCACGCTAAAGCGGATCAAAGGCACGATTGTTCCCGGACAAGGCCTCCCGCCGGATTTGCGTATAGAGGGGGAGGTGGCTTCGGGCAAATTGTCCATTTTAACCCCCAGCTATCAGGATAGACTCTCGGAAATGGCCGCCACGTTCACAAGTGACGGGAACAGCGTGGAGGGAACGGCCACCGCCGCCTCGGAACACTATGGGACGGTACGCTACGAGGGCCGGTTCCTGTTGGCGGACCAGAGCCTCGCGGGAAAAGTGGAGATCGATTTGCCCCGCGCGGCATTGTCTTTTGTGAGTAGTGAATCCACGCGTCCTTACGCCGAAGCGGTGTTCAAAGCCTTCGGCCCCTCCATCTTTGATCTCACCTATCAGCCGAAGAATGCCAAAGACAAGCGCATGTATCTTGCCGTCAAACGGCAGGGCGTCCCCCCGCTGACCGCCGCGCTTTATTTCGACCAGCGAAAAGAGGGTGTTGTGCTGGATGCCCTCGAAGTCGATTCCGAAATCCCCGTGGATTCCTTGCGTCCCGTGCTTCCCGCGGCCATCAAAGCTTCTGGTCCGGCATCGCTGCACATGACCGGCGGTTATCCCAAAGGCGGCTTCACCGCGAATCTGAATCTGAGCGGCGTGGTCATTGCCGCGGGCGAGTACCTGGAAAAGAAAAAAGGCGCGCCTTTGTCCGTGCAGGTGGCGCTGGGCGCCAAAACCAATGTGTTCGCGCCGGTGTCGGCCACGGTGGTGTACAACCAGCAGCCCGTGGTCATTCGGCTCGATGGCCCTTCCCCCCGGATTCCTGAGTTGAAGGTGAATCTCGCTTCATTCTCTGATTTGTTGGTTAAAGGAGGGAGCGCCTCCGGACAGGTCACGGGGTCCATTGATTTCGCTCCGCCCGCCGTGGCCTTGCATCTGGAGAATGCCGGCTGGGTGTTCACTCCCGGCGCGGCCATTGATTCCATGACCGGGGACCTCAACTACGCCAACGGAAACTGGAATTGCAAGGGTCTGAGCATTCGCGGGGCGGACAGTGATGCGCTTATCGCCGCCTCGCTGGAAAACAACCGGCTTGACGTAAAGGCCACTGGGGCCAAGCTGAATTTGAATGCCGTTGAAGCCATGTATCAGGCGGTGGCCTCGATGGCCTATCCTGATTCTGGTACAAACCCCGCACCGTCCCCCGCGCCCGCGGCTTCGTCCGCCGCGGCGCCAAGGAGGATTTCCGGCAAAGGCATGGTCGAGGTGCAATCCCTGTATTACCGGCGCGCGCGCCTGAGCCGGGTGCACACAGACTTGCTGCTTGGGGAGAACTCCCTTGATCTGAACAACCTGTCGTTTGGATATGGTTCTGGAACCGCCAAGGGTGTTGTCCGGATTCTGTATGGAGCGCCCAGTACGCTTTCCCTGGATATGACCTTCCAGCAGGTGGATTTGCAGCTTCTGGACGACCTGCTGTTTCAAGAACCGCGCGGTTTCCGTGGCGCCACCTCGGGGCCTGTTAAGCTTTCCCTGCCGCTGGCTTCCGGCCAGCAGCTTTATCGTGGCATCAATGGCACGGTTGATTTGCAGGCGGAAAAAGGTTCCTATGGGAAACACGGCTATGCGACGAAAGTGCTTGCCGTGTTGAAAAGCGCGGAGGTGGTGCGGCTGCGTATCCCCTCCCTGAAAGACGAAGGGCTGACCTTTCAGAAATCCGGGCTGAAACTCACTGCGGAAAATGGGCGCATGACCATCGAAAAATTCACGCTCGATGACCCCGCCTACGCCATGGGGGGGAATGGCGTCATGGATTTTCCCGCAGACTCGATGGATGTACTGCTGGGATTGAACATCCTGGAGTCCGTCACGGGGATTGCGGAGAAAGTGCCCGTGGTGGGACAGGTCTTGGATGTGCTCAAGAGCGGAACCGGATTTCGTATTCGGGCCTCCGGCTCGCCATTTGATCCCAAAGTGCGGCTTGAACCGGGGCTGCTGCCGGTGGACAAAGAACCTGAATTGTTGAAAAAACGGCCCGGACCCATAGTGCGGGGGCTGTTGGACGAGGTTTTGCGGGACCGGCGTTAATCCAGCGCGGCGGTTCGCGGCCATTGCCGGTAATCACGGTCCAACGGTTGTCCTTCGGCGCTTTCCATAACCCACGTTCCATAAGGTGCGCCCAAGTCATAGGATACCGCGCCGCCTTCTGGCCCATGGAAGGCATGTTCCAGTTGTCCGGGATCAGGATTGGCTTCCAGCAGGCGTTGGAGCAAGGTTTCCGGAGGAAGGGCGTTGTTGGGAAAGAGCGCCATGAGCCCGAAGCGTTCCGTGCTGTACACCGCGATGAAGAAGTGTTCCGGGCGTGCGGGTGAAAACAGGCGCCATCCGGACGCTTGGGCGATGGGGGTATAGGCTTTGGGCACGTGCACGGGTTGATTGCCGCAGGCAAAATGGCGGAAGACCCCGGTATTGTTCCAGGTGGTCCAATGGCCCGCCCCGGCGATATGGAAACACGCCCGGAAATCGGTGGCGCCATCCTCGAGTAAGAGCACGGTGGGCCGGGGCACCACCTGGGATTCCCAGCATGGACAAGCCCCGCCTGCGCTCAAGAGATATCCCGGTCCCCCCGAGAATATTTCCGGGCATCCATACCGTCCGTGCCCAATCCGGATGAAGTATTCACGGGGTTTGGTTTTCATCCATTCCACGGTTTGCACCGGCGGGCGGTACGGCATCACCAAGGCGTCAAACCCGCTATTCGATTGTGCAAAGGCCTCCCGCGGCGGCAAAGCCCATGTTTTGGCAATGGCGTTCATCGGATTGAGGGACAATTCCGTTTTGTCCACGCGTTCCGGCTGTCGGCGGAACGGCACGGACTGCCGAAATCCCAGGCTGCCCACGGCATAGCGCCAGGCTTTGTCGTCCAAAATGCCCCGTGCCAGCGCGGCCACTTCGGGAGGCTGTGCAAACGCCTCCAGATTCAACAGGGGGGCCAGGGCGTAGCGCTCATACGGCACCGAATTGAACTCATGAAATCCGTGCACGAGGATATGATTCAACCGTCCGGTCAGCCACTCCTGAAGGCCATTTTGGGTGTTGTCATACCGCGCTTCCTTGTGGCCGTGGGTGAACAGCCATTGGTTTTTCAAATACCGCGAACTTTCCCGCATCAGGATATGGTTTTCGGTGTCAAACACCAACCCCAGGGTTCGCGGGACTTTTAGGTTGGGCCGTCCGCCTTCCTCGAGGAGCAATTTGCGCAGCAAATGGTTCAAGGTCTCCGGATATAAGATGTCCGGTTTCCCGCCAAAAAAATACAAAATCTGGGTAAGCACCACCTCCGTAAAATCATAATCGCCCCGGTTCAGTTCCCAATCCGACCCCGGCTCGCTCCAGGGCCGAAGATTCCGCAAATACTGGTTCACGGCGTCAATATCCCGCCCGGCCAGGAGTTTTGCCAGCAGCACGCGGGGGGCATGTCCTTTTCCGGTCTGCCGCCAATGCCCGGGCTCTTGTTCCGAAAAGGTGTTAATCACCGGTTCCGGCGGCATCGAAGCCGGAAGCACCCGCTCTGCTTGGGTGACGTGCGCCATCCGCGTCAATTCATCCCGCGCAATGGGTTCGAGCCAAGGCACCGAATTGACGACCACGATGCAGGGCGTCAGCAGCCAAAAGGCCGCGGCGCTCAGGCCTGTGGTGAATAGGGCGGGGAATATCATGGTGAATACCGCGAGACCCTAGACGGGACAGGGTTTATTGCTGTTTGACAAGACATTTTCGGGTATTGGAATCATCATTTCCAGTGCTTTCCAATTGTGTGTCAGACCAGCCGTTTCCAAACAGGTTTCGTTCTGCGGTAAAATAGCCGCATTGTGCGCGGACGGCGCGGCGTCAATGGCCGGGATGTGAACGTTATGATATTAAACGTCCCGGTCATGCAATGCGAAAAGGTCAAGGCGGCGCGTTCGTGCGGCCACTGTATCGAACCGGAGATGGAAGTTCCATGAAGCGAGTGATTCTTATGATTACCGTGTCGTTATTTCCCCGCCTGATGGTGGCGCAGGATTTTTCGATTGATTCCCTTGTTGGCGATAACTGGTATGGGGTGTATTTGAATGGGGAAAAGGCGGGGTTCGCGCTAAACTCGCTGAAAAAAGATGAGCAGGGCCAATGCATTTACATTGAAGACGCGCAATTCCGGGTGAACATGGCGGGGGTGAAACAGGACATTCACATCTTCTCGAAACGGACCTATGCGCCGCAGGGGGCGTTGGTGTCCATCGAATCGAAGGTGGTGGACCAGAAAGGCGAATCGGAATTTAATGCGCATGTGGAAGGCGAGGGATTAACGCTGGTAAGCATTACCGCGGGCACAAAAACCGAGGAAAAGCTCCCCCGGCCCTTGGAATCCCTTTCGGACGCCGTCAAGCATGCGCGATGGGTCCATGAAAAGCCGCATCTGGGGGATGTGCTCGAATTTACCACCTTTGAGCCCATGTACAAGCAGGAAGTGGAGGGGGTCAGCCATCTTGTGGGCATTGAGGACCGGGTGCTCGACGGGATTGTCAGCAAAGTGTACAAGATCAAGACCACGATGGAGGCGTTGGGCATCGAGTCCATCTCCACGGTGGCGGAAAACGGCACGACGCTGGAGGATGTGATCGCGGGCAGCATCACGATGCGGATTGAACCCGAAGAGCGTGCGAAAGACGTGGATTACAAGAACGACGTGATCGTGTCGAATGCGGTGATATTAAAGGAGCCCTTGGAAAAGCCGCGTGAACGCGAAACCCTGCACTTGTTGCTGCGCGGCCCCCTCAGTTCGGAACATCTCTTTTCCGATGACCGCCAGGCCTTTTCCGCCAAGGGCGATGCGTTTGAATTCACCGCGCGCAAAATAACGCTGGAGGGATTCACGCCCGCCCAATTGCCCATTCAGGAAGAATCGGTTAAACCCTGGATAAAGCCCACGGTGTTTGTGCAGAGTGAAGATTCCCGGCTGATCGAGAAAGCCAAGGAGATTGTGGGCGGGGAAACCAATACCTTGACGATATCCAACAAAGTGTGTGCATGGGTGAACGACAACATGCACAGCACGTTCTCGGCCCGGCTGACGAATGCGCTCGAAGTGCTGAACAGCCTGGAAGGGGATTGCACCGAACACAGCATTTTATTCATTGGACTCCTGCGCGCCGCCGGGGTTCCCGCCCAGGAAGTCGCCGGCCTCATCTATGTGGACGGTGTCAAACCGGGATTTTACTTTCATCAATGGGCGAAGGTGTGGATTGGCAAATGGATTGAAGTGGATCCCACGTTCAACCAGCCCGTTGCGGATGTCACCCATATCAAACTGGCCGAGGGAGACCTGTTTAAGCAGGCGAAGCTTATTCCCATCATCGGGAATCTCAAAATTGACGTGCTGCCGGACGCGCCCGCGCCGGGCACACCCCCCGCCCCGGCGCCCGCTTCATCCGCAAAGCCACCCGCGAAATAGGATTATGCGCCGTTGGCGTCTTCTTCCGTCCAGACTTTCCCCGCTATTTCGAGGGTCCTGCGGGAACGCGCGGAATTCGGGTTCTTTTCGAGAATTTTCTTCCATTCTTCGTCCGATTTGACCTTGTCGCCGAGTTTCTCATACCCCACCGCGCGGAGTTGCAAGGCGGCCTCATAATCCGGTTTCAGTTCAATCGCCTTATTGAGCAGTTCCATGGCCTTCTTGAGGTCGCCTCCCTGGTGGGGGCCGGCAAACAGGTAGGGCCGCGCTACGGATACATAGGCATAGGGGTTTTTAGGGTCCAGTTCGAGGGCTTTGGCGGAGGCGGATTCAAGTTTATTGCGGTACTTTTTCCCCTGATACTTGGACCGGATCATCAAGCCGTAGAAATCGGCGCGGATGCGGAAGGCTTCACTGGTTTCACCCAAGGCGGCCGCCGCGTCCATGCCTTCTTTCGCCAGCGCGTCTATCTTGTCGCCCAAGGCCCGGCGCTGGTCCTTTTCACCGCCTTCCTCGCTCAACACCTCGAAATCGGTGCGGCAGAGTTCCGCCGTGAGCAACAGGCTGCGGGCAAACATCAATTTCAGATCAGGACTGGCGTGCGCCCCCAGTTCCTTTCGGATTTCCTCCGAAACGGCCTGGGCGGCTTGAATATCGTAGTTTTTCCGGGCGGTGTCCATGCGCGCCTGCCAGTCGTCCAAGCCGCCACACCATACAGCGCATAGAATCAATACGGTACTCATATAAAAGGGTATACTCCTTGTTATTGCCACAGGCACGAATTTTAACAGGTTAACGTTTCGGATGGCAATTGGTTTCAGCACGGAGACGAGCGGGGGCCGGTTCTATTCATTTTACATCGAATCTCCATTTCGGCCCCACACCTCAAAACACAATATATCGAATCTTTTCCCTTGACATACCACCATCGGTAGGCTAGACTACCGTTTGACGGAGAAGAGAGCGTTATTTTCAGTTGAGTCATTTTGATTGCGGAGCCGGACAAGGTTAAGGCGGGAATACACCCTTACGGCGGTTACGGCTCCGGCGGCCGGCGCATGGGGGGAACTACTGCGGCCTTATGGCGGAAGCTTGGCGGCGCGGGTTCCCCGTGGATTTTCCGGCCGATTATGGATAAGGGAACAATATGCCTGAACAGAACAGCAAGCCATGTGCTTCCGTCCTTGTGCGCTTCCGTTGGGCAGGATTGCTGCTTCTCCTGGTGCTGACAGGCTGCGTAACCCCTTTGCAATGGCGGGCGGACCTCACGCCGGACCGGGAGCCGGGGGTTTTGGAGGATACGGGCCGTGGCATGCCCTTTGGCCCGGATATCACCCGGCTTCTGGCGGAAGCGGATGAGGCCTGCCGGGCCATGCGTGAAGCGGAATGGCGCGGGGATAAAGACTTGGCCGCCCGCCGCTACGCCCTTTTGATTGATTTGCTGACGGAAGCCGAAGTGACGCCGTCGGTGTTTTTCTCGGCGCGGGAGGACTTTGGGGGGCATCCGTCCGGGCATCGTTCGAGCTTGTATCAATGGTTGGCGGATAACGCGCCCCTCCCCGAGAGTGACAAGGAAATTCGTATTCCGGAGCCTTTGCCGGAGCGCGTTCGTGTAGAACTGAATGCCATCCAATACGCCTATCCCAAATCATTCCAGCGGGCCTTGGACCGCAGTGCGCAGTACCTGCCGTATATCCGTGCGGAGTTGACCAAAGCCAACCTGCCGCAGGAACTGGCCTGGATCGTCATGGTGGAAAGCCATTTCACGCCGAAGATTGTCTCGCGGTCGAATGCGGGGGGGATGTGGCAATTCATCCGGGACACGGCGGTGCTTTACAACATGCGCATGGACAACTATGTGGACGAGCGGTTCAACTGGCAATCTTCGACCCGCGCCGCCATGGAGTATTTTGCGCATCTGCATGATTTTTTCGAGGGGAGCTGGCCGCTTGCGATTACGGCGTACAACATGGGCGAGTATGGCCTGGACCGCGCCATCGCGGCCACGGGGGGCGAACGGCGCTTATGGACGCTGTTGGAGACTTCCCCGGCGTCGGAACGCATCCGTCAGGAAACCAAACAATATTATGCCAAGTTTCTCGCCACGCTTATTGTCGTGAATCATCCGGAGCGGTATGGGTTCAGGCTCCCGGCGGATGCGGCGGAATCCACGGTGCGGATGCCCGTGGACGGCATGTACGCCCTGGATGATCTGGACAAGGCGCTGGGGTTATCGCCGGGCTCGCTGGCGCAATTGAATCCGGACCTCCTGCGCGAGGTGACGCCGCCCTCGGGGACGTATTATGTCGCCGTGCCCGCTTCCGTGGAAGGGGCCTTTCAAACCGCGCTCGAAAAAGCCCCCCGGCTCAAGTATGGCCCGCGGTATTATAAAGTGCGCAAAGGCGACACCCTCGGGGCCGTGGCGCAGCAGTACGGCATCTCGACGAAAGAATTGCTGAAACTCAACGGGTTGAAATCGTCCACGAAGGTCAAGACCGGCCGGGTGTTGCGCGTTCCAGCGGGGTTTTACCGCGCCGGGGAAGAATTGCTGGAGGCGGAGTTGACGGTGGACACGCCGGAAAAGAGCGCGGGGGTGGAATATCATATTGTCAAGGCGGGTGAATATCCCGCGAAGATTGCGCGCGCGCATGGCGTCTCCCTGGAAGATTTTCTCGATATGAACGGGCTGGAAAAGTCCGACATCATCGTGGAAGGCGATTCGGTCATCGTGGGGAAAAAGGCCGCATCCGCCAAGACGGAAGCTTCCGTGAAGAAGGAATCCGTGTCAAAAAGCGAAGGAAAACCGGCGGCGTCTTCGGTCACGCATGAAGTGGCCAAAGGGGAAACCGCGGGGAGCATCGCGGAAAAATACAAGGTGTCCCTGAAAGACCTGCTCGCGTGGAATCACCTGAAAGAAAGCGCTGTATTGCAGGTGGGCCAGAAATTGACCATTCAGGATGGCGCGAAAACGGTCCCGGTGGAACGCGCTGAACCGAAGAAAGAGGTATTGGCCAGCGCCAAAAAGAAGGGGGCGGCTTCCGAAGCGGAAGCGGATTCGGAGAAGGAATTGGCAAAATCCATCGCGCATACCGTGGAAAAGGGCCAGACCCCCACGTCCATCGCCCGGAAATACGGCGTCAAAATCAGCGAGCTCTATGAGTGGAACAAGTGGTCCAAGAGCCATATGCTGCAAGTCGGGGATACGGTGAAGATTATCAAGTAGGCGGGAGGGTGGTGCAGGGACGCACACGGACAAACACGGACAAACACGGACAAACACGGACAAACACGGACGCACGGACGCACGGACGCACGGGCAAACGGGCAAACGGGCAAACGGGCAAACGGGCAAACGGGCAAACGGGC
>CAYYRW010000048.1:45627-56592 GCA_964474205.1 uncultured Nitrospirales bacterium
GGGCAAACGGGCAAACGGGCAAACGGGCAAACGGGCAAACGGGCAAACGGGCACAAAGCGGCGGAATCAAAAACCAAAGACGGACGTGATGTGTTTTGGGGAAGGTTTCGCGGGGGTTTGGGCGCGCCCTCATGGCAAGAAAACCGTGTTTTGACCGGATTTTCCAAAAAATGGTATGATTCTTCTTTGTTTTTCCACAAGATTTGACTACAAGGAGAGTTCGGCAGATGGCGAAGTATACGATTGGATTGTTTCCCGGGGACGGCACGGGGCCTGAGGTGTTGCGTGAAGGGATTAAGGTTGTCCGGGCGGCGGCGCAACGGTTCGGGTTCACCCTGGAGACCCCGGAGTTTGATTTTGGCGGGGAGCGTTACCTGCGCACGGGTGAAGTGATGCCCGATTCCGCTATTGACGAATTCCGCAAATGCACCGCGATTTTCCTGGGCGCCATCGGTCATCCCGATGTAAAACCGGGGATTCTGGAAAAGGGCATTTTGCTGAAGACGCGGTTTGAACTGGACCAGTACATCAACCTGCGTCCCGTCAAGCTGTATCCCCATGTGGATACGCCGCTCAAGGATAAAGGCCCGGCGGACATTGATTTTGTCGTGGTGCGCGAAAACACCGGGGATCTCTATACGGGGTTGGGCGGCATTCAGCGCAAGGGCACGCCGTATGAGGTTGCCATCCAGGAAATGGTCTACACGCGGTATGAAGTGGACCGCTGCCTGCACTACGCCTTTGAATACACCCGCAAGCGCAACAGAAACAGGACGCTGACCTTGTGTGGCAAAACAAACGTGTTGACCTTTGTATATGATTTGTGGGAACGCGCCTTCCATGAAATGGGTGCGAAGGACTTCCCGGATATCAAGCGCGACTACGCTCACGTGGACGCCACCACCATGTGGATGGTGAAGAACCCCGAATGGTTCGATGTCATTGTCACCGGCAACATGTTCGGCGATATCATCACCGACCTTGGCGCGATGATCCAGGGCGGCATGGGGATCGCGGCGGGCGGCAATATCAACCCGAAGGGCGTGTCCATGTTCGAGCCGATTGGCGGCAGCGCGCCCAAGTACACCAACCTGAACGTGATCAATCCCCTGGCGTGCATTCTGGCCGGGCAAATGCTGCTGGACCATATCGGGGAAACCGAAGCAGCGCTTTGCATTGAACGGGCCGTGGTGGCCTTCCTGGAATCCCGCGTGCTTCCGGGGCTTTCCGCCAAGGAGATCAAGGAGAGCGGCATGTCCACCACCAAGATTGGGGATATGGTCGCGGACTACGTGGCGAAAATTTGATTGAGTTCCCTGCGGGGAAGATGTCCTGGAGGGATGTCTTCCCCGTTTTTGTGTTGTTCTCCCCTATATACTCCCGATTGTGTTTCCCGTTTCTTTTCTCATACAACATATTGTGTTTTGGCCTTGAGTCGTGGTACCCTATGCGCGGTTTGAACATTCCGTTTGAAGCAGTGGCGTTAACCCATGGGAATGTGAATTTTGCGTGTATGGTGTTCGATTGCGCTTCGTGCCCCGGCTAAGCTGGGGATGGTCTTGATACTTGGAATGCTGCATTGGTGCGCGCTGGCGGCGCAGGACCGCGCGGAGTTGGAGCCGGGGGTGAGCGCGGTTATTCGCGGGGGGCGGATGATTTTTCTGGAATGCCATCTGCCTCAAGGGGAAGCGGCCAAAGAATTGTTGAAAAATTACCTGGCGGACGCGGACGGGTGGCAGGTGTATAAGAACCGGACGGCGGTGGCGATCCCCTATACCAAACTGAGCGCGGATGCCCAACGTAAGACGCTCCAGGCGCTGTTTCCCGATGACTATGTGGATGAACAGGGGTGGTGGCATATTGTGAAATACACGGGGGCGGACGGGGTGGAATCCTGGTGGAGCCTGGCGGAGTGGTTTACGGGGGCGGGACCGAACCAGGTGGCGTTGCGGACGCATGAGAAAAATGCCGGGTTGGATGACACGTTGAAGACGGGACAAAAGATTCTGATCCCAATGAATCTGCTGCCGGAGGTGTTCCGCATCCCGGTGAACAAAGAGCAGGCGGCGGAAGACACCTCGGTCATCTTTCAGGCGGATTCGGAACTGACCTATGGGTCGGACAAAAAAGGCGAGTATGCGGAATATGTGTTGAAGAAGGGGGAAACCCTGTTCAGCGGGGTGGCGGGGCGTTTCACCGATTTCCACGAGGACAAGGACATTCTGGTGGCGTGCATGGCCATACAAAAGCGTAGCGGGATCAAGGATGCGCGGAAAGCCGCGCCCGGCCAGAAGATTCTGATTCCCATGGACTTGCTTTCGGACCGGTATAAGCCGCAGAGCAGCCAGGAGCGGCAGGAGTATGAGGCGGTGGACCAAGAGGCGCGGAAACTGGCGGCGGACCGGGTGAAATCGAAAGACCTCGAGGGTGTGGTGATCATTTTGGACCCGGGGCACGGGGGCCGGGACCAAGGGGCGGCGGTGAAGGCGCTGGGCCTGTTCGAGGATGAAGTGAATTACGACGTGGTGTGCCGGATCAAGCGCGTGCTGGAAACGAAAACACGCGCCACGGTGTATGTGACAATGAAGGATCCGGACCAGGGCTATAAAGAGAGTGGCAACAAGCAGTTTGTGCACGACACCGATGAGCAGGTGCTGACCACGCCGCCCTATTGGAATGAAGATGCACGGTTTTCGGCCCATCTGCGGTGGTACCTGGTGAATGATATCCACCGCGGGGAAATGGAAAAGAAAACGGATCCGCGCAAGATGCTCTTTACGAGCATTCATTGTGATTTTTTGAAGGATGGGGGCATGCGCGGCACCATGATTTATGTGCCTGGGGCCAAGTACCGCATGAGTAATCATGCACCCTCCGGGCCGGAGTATAACCGTTACGCGGAAGCGAAAGGACAAGGGAACGTGAGGTTTACCCAGGCGGAATGCACGCGCGACGAAGCGCTGTCGCGCCTCTTTGCCACCACGCTCACGGATTGCCTGACGCGGCACACGCCTCCCATTAAAGTGCACAGCAGCGGCAACCCCATCCGCAACGTGATCAAGCAATCCGCGAACCGGACCTTCGTGCCGGCCGTCCTGAAGTATTCCTATGTGCCCGCGAAAGTGCTGATCGAGATCGCCAACCTGAACAATCCCACCGACCAGCAGCGCCTCGCGGACCCGCAATGGCGGCAAGCCTTCGCGGAAGCCTATGTGGCCGCGGTAAAGAAGTATTTCGGGAATTGAGGGGAAGTCCCGGGGTGAGGGACGGGTGTGTGCCCATCGCGTCCAGTGATGGCGGGGTACAGAGGTGAATCCCAGAAGTAGGAAAACGGAGTATTGTTTGGAGTTTGCATTCTTGAAAGGTATATCATGGCGGTTTCCTGGAAAATCAACCCGATCCGGTGTTTAGCCGGCGGAAAAAGGAGTACATTGATCCATGCGAAGCGATATTTTCAAAAAAGGCTTTGAGCGGGCGCCGCACCGTTCGTTGTTGTGGGCGACGGGTAAAATCAAGGATGCGAAGGATTTCGACAAGCCGTTCATCGGCATTTGCAATAGTTTTGTGGAAATTATTCCGGGGCATGTGCATCTGGATGAATTTGGGCGGCTGGCGAAGCAGGCCATCGAGGAAGCGGGCGGCATTGCCTTTGAGTTCAACACCATCGGGGTGGATGACGGCATCGCCATGGGCCATGCTGGCATGAAGTACAGCCTGCCGTCGCGGGAACTCATCGCGGACAGCGTGGAGACGATGGTGAAGGCGCATCCTTTTGACGGCCTGCTGTGCATTCCCAATTGCGACAAGATTGTTCCGGGGATGATGATGGGCGCGATGCGCTGCAATATCCCCACGATGTTTGTGTCGGGCGGGCCGATGCGGGCGGGGAAAGTGCGCGACGGCAAGGCGACGGACCTCATCACGGTCTTCGAGGGCGTGGGGGCCTATAAGGAAGGCAAACTGAATGATGCGGAGTTGGAGGACCTCGAACGCAACGCCTGTCCGGGCTGCGGATCGTGTTCGGGGATGTTCACCGCGAATTCGATGAACTGCTTGTGCGAAGCGCTGGGCATGGCCATGCCGGGCAACGGCTCCATCCTGGCCCAAACCCCGGAGCGCCGCGAGTTGGTGAAGGCGGCGGCCAGTCAACTGATGAAACTTATCGAATTGGATATCAAGCCGCGCGACATCGTGACCCCAAAATCCATTGATAATGCGTTTGCGCTTGATATGGCAATGGGCGGTTCGACGAACACCGTCTTGCACACCCTGGCGATTGCCAATGAGGCAGGGGTGAAGTATCCGCTGGAACGGCTGAATGAGGTGTCGGCGCGCGTGCCGAACATTTGCAAGGTGTCGCCATCGTATCATTGGCACATGGAAGACGTGGACCGCGCGGGGGGCATCGGCGCCATCCTGGGCGAGCTTTCGCGGAAGCCCGGCGTGCTGCATCTGGACTGCATCACGGTCACGGGTAAAACCCTCGGTGAAAATATCGCGGGCAAACGCTCGAAAGATCTCGAAGTGATTAAGACGGTTGAACTGCCCTACAGCCCCACGGGAGGCTTGGCGATTCTGTTCGGCAATCTGGCGCCGCAGGGCGCGGTGGTGAAGGAAGCCGGGGTGGACCCGGTGATTCTGAGGCATTCCGGCCCCGCCGTGGTCTTTGACGATGAAGAAGAAGCGATGAAGGCGGTATTGCTGGGCAAGGTGAAGGCGGGTGACGTGATTGTGCTGCGCTTTGAAGGCCCGAAGGGCGGCCCCGGCATGCGTGAAATGCTCTCGCTGACCTCGGCGGTCATGGGGCGCGATCTCGGGACAACCGTCAGCCTGATCACCGACGGACGCTTCTCCGGCGGCACCCGCGGCGCATGCATCGGCCATGTCAGTCCCGAAGCGGCGGACGGAGGCCCCATCGCGCTGGTGCGTTCCGGCGATGTCATTGATATTGACATTCCCGCGCGCACGTTGAATATTCGCCTGAGCGGCGCGGAGCTGGCGGAGCGCGCCAAGCAGATGCCCGCGCCGCCGGACCGCAAGCTTACCGGCTGGCTGAAACGGTATCAGCGCATGGTTACCAGCGCCAACACCGGGGCGGTGCTGGACTAGAAGAAGCTATCAGCGGTCAGCGGTCAGCGTCTCGTGTCCGCCTGCGGCGGATGAGGCCTAAGGAAAAAATTGTATACGGATCGCGTCCCCCTCGGATGGGCATCTGGGGGGGACGTGTAAAAAATCAACCTCGTAAAGAAGGGACATGGCATGAAACAGGTTGTTGTTGCAGTGCTTCTTGGTTGTGCGGTGTTGGGGTGTGCGCACACCACCATCCCCACGGGATTTTTCGGGACGGGCAATCCGCTGGAGGGTCTGGCGCAACTGAAGCCTGGGGAGGCGATGCGTTCCTCGTCGTGTGATCCCAATTGGGAAAATGGCAACGCGGATTGCCGGTATATCAAACCCGGCGCCACATTGGTGCTCGCGGAATTGGACGGCCCCGGGGAAATCACGCATTTCTGGAACACCATCGCCGCGAATGAGCGGGGCTACTCCCGGCTGTTGGTCTTGCGCATGTATTGGGATGGGGAAAAAGAGCCGTCGGTCGAAGTCCCCTTCGGCGACTTTTTTGGCATCGGGCACGGCGTGGACCAGCCGTACCAATCGCTGCCCATAACCGTGACGTCGGAAGGGCGTGCCCGGAATTGCTACTGGCCGATGCCGTTCAAAAAATCGGCAAAGATTACCGCCACCAATGAGGGCCGCACGCCCATCAACGCGCTGTACTGGTATCTGGATTGGCGGAAGCTGCCCAGCCTTCCCCAAGACACCGCCTATTTCCATTCCATGTATCGTCAGGAACATCCGGCGGTGATGGGGCGAAACTATCTCATCGCGGACCTTGAAGGCCGGGGGCATTACGTGGGCACGGTGCTGAACGTCCGGCAATTGACCGAAAGCTGGTGGGGTGAAGGCGACGATTTCTGGTTCATTGACGGAGAAAGCAAGCCCCGCTTGCGCGGCACCGGCTCGGAAGATTATCTCTGCGACGCCTGGGGGCTCCGGCAGATGTCCAACCTCTTCTATGGCGCGCCCCTGATGCAGGGGTATGATGCTTTCGCCAAAACCAGCAGTTATCGCTGGCACATCACCGATCCCGTGCCCTTCAACAAGTCGCTCCGGCTCGAAATCGAGCACAAGGGGGTAACATTCAATCCGGACCATTCCGTGAAATCCGGTTTTGAAGAGCGGCCCGACGATTTTTCCTCCGTGGCGTTCTGGTATCAGACCGAGCCGCACAAGCCGTATCCGGCCCTGCCGCCGGCGTATGACCGCTTGTATGAAGACTGGAGCAAGCTGGTGGAAGCGGAAACGCTGCTTTCCCGTGCCAAGGCTTCCGAGGGGCCGGTGGCCAAACAGGAGGGCGCCTGCAGCGGCGGCGCGCAATTGTTCTGGACCCCCTCGAAAGAACAGCAGACGCTCGAGGTTCCGTTGGAGGTGGCCACGGACGGCGATTACGAGATGATACTCCTGTTCACGGCCTCCTTCGATTACGGCATTCAGCAGATTGAAGTGGATGGCAAGCCTCTTGGGTCTCCGGTGGATTTATTCAACCGGGCCATCACTCCAAAAGAGCATGTCGTCGCCGTGGGATCGCTCAGTGCGGGCACGCACACGTTGCGTTTTGTCAATCAAGGCAAGAACGGCGGCAGCAAAGGCTATTTCCTGGGTTTTGATGGCGTGCTGCTCAATCCGAAGAAATGAAGACTGCGGGAGACTGGAATTGGGAGTGGGAAATTTGGTAGAGGATTGGTTAGGTTGAAATTGGCACTGGAGGAGGTCTACGCGATGTGGAAGGCCATGGCAGGGATGGCGTCCGTGGTGGTGGTGCTTGCCGCGGGATGCCTTGGCTCCGGGCGGCATGCGGCGGAGTCGCGCGCGGCGGTGGATCTTCAGCGGATAGGGGAAGACGCGGAACGGGTGCTGGCGTATATGGAGGGGCAGGTGAATGTTCCGCCGGAGTTGGGTCCTTCGTATCCGGGAAAGAGCCTGTGGGACGGGACGCATTTCGAGGTGCGTTGGCAGAGGATCGGGCGTCTGAAGTCGCAAGGATGTCTGGCGGAGAACAATAAGGGGCGATTGGAGTTGCGGCCATGTGACGGGCTGCGGGATGCGACGGAGCGTAACGAGGCGCAGAAGCTTTTAGCGGAGGAGAACAAGGACCGGAAAACCCTTTATAAGCGTATTGCGGAGGGTAATACGGAAGGAGGGGTGTCGGTGTCGCGGGTGGAGGAGATATATGTGTTGACGCGGTTGCGTCATGCGGCGCCCGGGCAGGTGTATCAGTTGCCTCAGGGCGGGGCGGATTTGGAGCGGTTGCGGGAATCGGCGTTGGGCAAGCGGCTGGGGGGGCAGTGCGCTCCGGGCGCGTGGGTGATTATTCCATAGGAGTAGTGTAAAGCGAGAAAGGAGGAAGGTATGGGACGGATTTCGATTGGCGTGAACATGGAGTATGTGCGGCATGCGGACAAGCCGTTCGAGTGGGGCGTGGAGAAGGCGGCGGAACTTGGGTATGCATATGTGGAACCCATGGTGCATTGGGGCCGGGAGTTGCTGAGTGAAGCGGGGTATTTTCACAGCGTGTCGATGCTGGATGATCCCTATCGCGTGAAGCGGGCGTGCGAGAAGGCGGGGATTAAAGTGTCGGGGTTGTCCGCGCATTGTCCTTTGTGCAAGCCGGAAATCAGTGTGGAGTATTTGAAGCAGGCGGTACGGTTCGCGGCGGAGTGTGGCGCGCCAGTGGTGAACAGTGATGAGGGGCCGAAGCCGGCATGGACGACGGTGGAGGAGGACCATGTGTTGATGCGGTATGTGCTGAAGGAGGCGTCGCTGGTGGCGGAGGCGCGGGGGATTCTGATTGGGATCGAGCCGCATCAGCAGTATAGCAAGCATCCCGAGGGCCTGGACCGGATTCAGGGGCTGGTGGATTCGCCGGTGATCGGGATCAATTTTGACACGGGGAACAGCTATCTTTGCGGGCATGATCCGATTGCGTGGCTGGAACGGGTGAAGGACCGGCTGGTGCATCTGCATGCCAAGGAGATTCCGAAGGCTCAGGCGGCAGCAGAGCGGGGCAAGGTCACGGGAACGGCGGTGGGGTGTGCATGCGGCGAAGGGGTTATCGATTGGAAGGAAGTGGTTCGCATATTGCGTGATGCGCCTCGGGATATCGTGATGAGCGTGGAGTGCGGGACGGTGGAGGAGGCGGAGCGGAGCATTGTGTACTTGAAGTCTCTTCTATAAGCGGGAGACCAGGGGCAGCGGCGAGCGGCTGCAAGTGTGCCAAGGGAGTATGAATGCAAGACATTCGCAAGGGTTTTATAGGGAATCTTTGGGATAATGCGGGGATGGCGGTGGTGTTTGTGGCGTTGTTCGCGGCGGTGTCGGTGTTTGTGCCGAATTTTTTTTCGTGGGTGAATATGCAGGGGTTGTTGTTGTCGGTGTCGCTGGTGGGGATGTTGTCGTGCACGATGTTGTTTTGCCTGGCGTCGGGGCATTTTGATTTGTCGGTTGAAGCAGTGGTGGCATTTTCAGGAGTGTTGGCGGCGGTGGTGGTGAATGCGACGGGGAGTGTGTTGTTGGGGATTGGGGCGGGCATAGCGGCGGGGGGTGTGGTGGGCGTGGTGAATGGGGTGGTGATTGCGCGGTTCCATGTCAATGCGCTGATTACGACGCTGGCGACGATGCAGATTGTGCGGGGGTTGGGCTTTTTGGTGTCGGGCGGCACGGCGGTGGGGGTGACGAATGTGCAGTTCTATTCGCTGGGCATGGCGTCGTTTCTCGGCATTCCGGGGCCGGTATGGATCACGCTGGGGTGTTTTGGGGTATTTGGGGTGGTGTTGCGGCATACGGCGTTTGGGCGGCATACGCTGGCGATTGGGGGGAACGAGAAGGCGGCGTGGCTGGGCGGAATTCCGGTGGACCGGGTGAAGGTGGCAATCTTTGCGGCGCAGGGGCTTATGGCGGGGTTTGCGGGGGTGGTTTTGGCGTCGCGGTTGACGAGCGGGCAGCCGAATACGTCGCAGGGGCTTGCGCTGGAGGTGATTTCGGCGTGTGTGTTGGGTGGTGTTTCGTTGAGCGGGGGGGTGGGCACGATGACGGGAACGGTGGTGGGGGTGTTGATTATGGGGACGGTGCAGAACGCCATGAATCTGAAAAACATCGATCCGTTTTACCAATATATTGCGCGCGGGCTTATTTTATTGTGTGCGGTGTTGTTTGATGAGTTTAAGCAGCGGAACCGCCGCCGGACCCGGCATTTGCGGTAGTTTTTATTACTACACAGGTATTATTATAGGTGAATTGTACACAAATTTTATTAGGGGCGGCGGGGAGGAGGGGCTGGGGTGCGGGGGCGGGTTTTGGGGGGAGGTAAAGGGGAGGGGAACCCGGGGTTGAAAAAAAGCTTGACATTGGTGATTCTTCGTGCTATACTTTCGCCTCGTTGTCTTCATGAGACCTGTCTGACACTTCCCAGGCAAAAATCGGCGGAGGCCGAGTGTTGTCTGTGTGTGAGCGGGTCTAAGTCGAACGTACAGTTGAAGTTAGTGCATAGGCGGATGCGCCGGGCCGGGAATTTTCCCGGTGTGCGGAAGGTTCCCCCCAAGGAACTGGTGAAGCCTCGGCACAAGGAGCTTGACAAGCTCCCCAACCTATGCTATACTACGTGTTCGGATGGAAGACATATCCGTCATCGGCGAGAGCGGGTGACGCGAGCTTGCACCGGAATCAAAACCAAAAGCGATATCGGTTGCAGGCGAGTTGCGTCTCTAACGGAGGCGGCTCTTTGAAAATTGAATACGATGTACGACGGTAAAAATATTTGCCGTCTTGTGCTGTCCGTTACGCCACCCAGCGTAACGGATCCCAAGACGATTCCAATTCACTCCCTTCCTTGCCGCAGAGGCGAGGAAGAACAATGAGGAATCAAACGATACAAACATGGCCCTGTGCAAGCAGGGCGATGTTCCGATTTTTTATCGGAGAGTTTGATCCTGGCTCAGAACGAACGCTGGCGGCATGCCTAACACATGCAAGTCGAGCGGTAAGGTCCCGCAAGGGACCCTAGAGCGGCGAACGGGTGAGTAACAGGTGGATAATCTGCCTTTGGGTGTGGGATAACGGCTGGAAACGGCCGCTAATACCGCATGAGGTTGTTTGGGCTCCGGCCCGAGCAAAGAAAGGCGCCGCAAGGCGCCGCCCGAAGATGAGTCCGCCCCCCATTAGCTAGTTGGCGAGATAATAGCTCACCAAGGCGACGATGGGTAGCCGAGCTGAGAGGTTGATCGGCCACACTGGAACTGAGACACGGTCCAGACACCTACGGGTGGCAGCAGTAGGGAATATTGCGCAATGAGCGAAAGCTTGACGCAGCCATGCCGCGTGAGTGATGAAGGCCTTCGGGTCGTAAAGCTCTTTTCTGAGGGAAGAATGGCCGGTGCAGGCAATGGCGCCGGATTGACGGTACCTCAGGAATAAGGAACGGCTAACTCCGTGCCAGCAGCCGCGGTAATACGGAGGTGGCAAGCGTTGTTCGGAATTACTGGGCGTAAAGGGAGCGCAGGTGGGCGGTCCAGTCCAAAGTGGAAGCCCGGGGCTTAACCCCGGAAGGGCTTTGGATACTAGCCGTCTTGAGTACGCGAGAGGAAGGCGGAATTCAGGGTGTAGCGGTGAAATGCTTAGATATCCTGAGGAACACCGGTGGCGAAAGCGGCCTTCTGGCGCGAAACTGACACTGAGGCTCGAAAGCGTGGGGAGCAAACGGGATTAGATACCCCGGTAGTCCACGCCGTAAACGTTGTGCACTAGGTGTGGGAGGTATCGACCCCTTCCGTGCCGCAGCTAACGCATTAAGTGCACCGCCTGGGGAGTACGGTCGCAAGACTGAAACTCAAAGGAATTGACGGGGGCCCG
>CAYYRW010000049.1:0-51471 GCA_964474205.1 uncultured Nitrospirales bacterium
ATACATTGAAGGGTATGCCATTCTCTTTGATTTTCGGGGACTCCTATTCAAATGGGCTCTTCGGGGAGAATACATTGAAGGGTATGCCATTCTCTTTGATTTTCGAGGACTCCTATTCAAATGGCTCCCCTTCGGGGAGAATACATTGAAGGGTATGCCATTCTCTCTGATTTTTGGGGGCTCGATCCACGGCTATTCAAATGGTGCCCTGTTGGGGCGTAGTGGGAAAGAAACACCATAGAAACTCAACAATCGACGTCTGTCTATGGAACCCCCTCAGGGTATAACTCATGGGGGCGCAGACACCCAGGGTAGCGAAGCGCAACCGCTGGGCTGGGAGTATGAATCCCCCTTCGGGGAAAAACGCGGGGGGATGGTGAGCCAAGTTGATGATACACACAAACTTTTGGATGTTTCTTTCCGATTCATCCCGGTGTTCCGGCGGGTGGGGAACTCGCAATGACAGGCGCGGTTGCGGATTGGTGAAATATGCGGGTTAGCCACTGGCCGTGCTGAAAGCTGACCGCTGATTGCTGACCGCTGACCGCCCCATTTTTTGTTGCGGCTATGCCGCGTCCGCTATTTGAATCATTCAAAGTTATATTCCGCGTGGTCCAAATCGGGGGCGGCGGCGTCTTTAGGCGAGATGACGGTGGGTTCGATAGGCCATTGGACATTGATGCGGGGGCATTTGTAAAGAAGGGACCGCTCGCATTCCGGGGTGTGATGCCCGGTGCATTTATAGTGCACCAGCGTCAAATCCTCCAGGGCGACAAATCCGTGGGCGAATCCGACAGGGACCCAGAGGGACAATCCATTCGCCTCGTTGATTTCCATGCCCCACCATTTCCCGAAGGTGGGGGAACTCCGCCGCAGGTCCACCACGACGTCATACACCGCGCCTTTGACGCACCGCACCAGCTTCCCCATGGGATGGGGATGAATCTGGTAATGCAGGCCGCGCAGGGTGCCTTTGCAGGATTCGCTGAGGTTGTCCTGAACAAATTCCTCGCGAAACCCCGCCTCGGCAAACATCTTTTTCGAGTAGGATTCGGAGAAAAAACCGCGCGCATCGCGAAACAGGCCGGTTTTCACAATATAGACCCCTGCAAGCGGTGCAGGTTCCATCTCAACGGGCATTGGCATAATCGCTGATTTCCATTTACGTTATTAGCGCCGCGGTCTACGCACGGGCGCCAAGTTTCTTTTACCTACCTGCTCTATGCTACCGGATAGGACGGGATTGTGCAACACCCGTTTACATGGGATACAATACCGCGCATGAACGTGGTGCTTTTTGGAAATGCTCCCGAGAATATCGCCGCCATACGGTACCGCCTGATCACCTTCGCGGAACGGTTGCGGGCGGAAGGGCATGTCTGTACCATCTGCCTGCCGTCCACCCTGGCGTTCAAGGAACACTGGAACGAAGGCCAACCGCGCTGGCGGAAACTGATCTATTTCTTGGTGGTTTTGTTGCGGCGGCTGGCGCAATTACGGCATGTGCCGGGCGCGGATGCCATCTTCTTCCGGGGGCCGCTCTTCGATTACGGTCCGCCGGTTCTCGAGCGTATCATTCATTGGCTCAATCCCCGCATGGTGTTTGATATCGACGATGCCATCTGGGAGCCGCCCGCCCATGTTTCAAGCCCCTTCCTGCGCGTGGTGGATTTCGGCTGGGTGCGAAAAATGGCCGGGATGTGCCAACATGCCATCGTGGGCAACGCCTATCTCGAATCGTATGTCCGGCAATTCATGGATAACATCACCATCATTCCCACCTGCATTGACATGGACAAGCATACGCTCAAGCACTATGATTCGGGTGAAGGCCGCCCGGTGGTGCTGGGCTGGACCGGTCTGCGGGACAATTTGGGATATTTAGACGACATCCAGGAACCCCTGCGTGCATTATTTAAAAAATATACTCTACTGCTTTCCGTCGCCACGGGCAGGGACTATGTCCTGGAGGGCATTCGGGTGGAAAATCATCGTTGGCGCCTGGAGGATGAAATCGCCTATCTCAAAGAGGCCGATATCGGCCTCATGCCCCTGAAGGACACGCCGCGCGCCCGGGGAAAATGCGCATTCAAAGCCCTGCAATACATGGGCGTGGGCACCCCGGTGGTGTTGTCGCCCGTGGGCATGAATGCCGAGGTGGTGGAAGATGGCGTGACCGGTTTTCTCGCGGAGACTCAAGAGGAATGGCACGACAAGCTGGAGCGCCTGATTACCGATCCCGGATTGCGCCGGCGCATGGGAGAAGCGGCCCGCGAAGTGGTGCGCGAGCGCTATTCCCATGACGCCCATTATTCCCAGTGGAAAGCGGCTATCGAACATACGGCGGCTTGCAAACGGGGTAAGAACTCATGATGCATCGATCCAATAATCCGGACATCGCGATAGCCCAGGAATGGGTTAGCGAACTGGATACCTGGATTCGCACGCATGGGTTGTGCGGCTATGATCCGTTCGATGTAAAGCAGGCGCGGCTTATTCGCGCGATGCAGGCGCGCCCGCTGCTTCGGAAAACCAGCACCGCCCTTTGCGATATGTATCCCAAGGGCATGCGGCGGTTGCTGCATGTGCCGCCCACGGAAAATCCAAAGGCGCATGCCCTGACGGCATTGGGATGCCTGCGATTGTTCGAACTCACCCAGGAACAGAAGTTTCTTGACCGTGCTACTGAACATTTGGATTGGTTGCGGGGCCATGCGTGTCCTGAAGCGCATGGCTTGGCCTGGGGATACCCCTTCGATGTCTTTGGAAAAGGCGTGGACACCCCTGCCGGAACACCGGTGAGCGTTATCAGCGCCATTGCTGGCCAAGCCTTTCTCCGCGCCCACGAAATCACAAAAGAGCCGGCGCATCTCGAAGCCGCGCGGTCCATCGCGGAATTCATGCTTCAGGACCTGCCGCGCATGGAAGAAGAGGACACCTGCTGTTTCGGCTATACGCCCACCGACCGGCGGCGCGTGCACAATGCCAACCTGCTGGTGGCGGAACACTTGATGCGTGTGGGCGCGCTCACCGGTGAATCCTCCTATGCCGAAGCGGCGGAACCGGCGGTGCGGTTTACAATAACCCATCAGCGTGAAGACGGCGCGTGGCCTTATGGCGAGTTTGCGCCCGGGGAACCCTTCGAGCAGGGGTTGATGAATCTGGTGGACCACCATCACACAGGATTTGTGTTGCGGTCCCTGCATGGAATTTACAAGGCACGGAACGAGGAAAGCGTTTACGATGCACTCCGGAAAGGTTTTAAGTTTTACCAGAAACTGGTCACGGCGGACGGCATGCCCATAAATGAATATGGCCGTTATCCGGTTGACGTCCATGCCTGCGCCGAAAGCCTGCTGTGTTGTTCCGTGGTCTCGGAAAGCCTCGTGGGGGCGAAAACCATCGCCATTAAAGTGTTGCGCTGGACCTGGTATGCCCTGCGGGATCCGGAAAGCGGCGCGGTGTTCTATCGGAAATATCCGTTCCATACCGCCCGGATCATCTTTCCCCGCTGGGGTGTGGCCTGGATGTATTGGGCGCTCGCGGAATATCTGCATCGTTTCGGCAAGTAGGCGTTGCTGTTCAGGCAGCGTGAACCGCAGGACACCCATTCAGCAGAGCCGCCAATGCTTCCACGGTTTGAACCGGGGGATGGCATGTGAACTGCTGGCAAACATATACGGCCGGACCGCCGTGCGCCGGAGCCTTTCCTTCAAGAATTGGGAGACGATCATGGGCAGGCCGGTCTACATCCGTTAATGCCACAATTTTTGCGGGGATAAATCGCCCCCGGACACATTGTAGAAAGGTTTGCGTACGGGAATCGTTCGGATTCCCCGCCACCACAATTTCCGCGGGGGGTGAAAGGATAAAATCGGCCACGCACAGCATACGAAGATACGCCTGGGGGACGCGGCGCATCCAACCCGCGTGATTTTCCAGCAGATGCCGCGCCTTCTCCAAATAATCCCCGCGTTTGAGCAACGTGCCCAGACGCACCAGGGCCAGTGCGGCTATTGAGTTTCCGGAAGGTTCCGCCCCGTCATGGGAGGGCCGTGTACGCACCATGAGGCGGGCATGGTTTTCCGACGTATAGAAAAACGTTCCGTTCGCAGTGTCCCAAAACTGATCAAGCATGGATTCGGCCAATTCTCCCGCCATGCCTATCCAGGCGGTGTCAAACGTGGTTTCGTAGAGATCAAAGAAGGCATTCACGGTAAACGCATAATCATCCAGGTAACCGGGCAACCGGCTTTGCTTCTGACAATACGTGCGCAAGAGCAGACCCTCGCGGATCATGTGGCGGACAATGAATTGTCCCGCCTCCACGGCCGCTTCGCGATAGCGGGTTTTCCCCAGCACTTGCGCGGCCTGCGCCAAAGCGGAGATCATGAGCGCATTCCAGGCCGTGATCACTTTATCATCCCGGCCCGGCCGCACGCGCCGTTCTCTCTCGCTCCGGAGGATTTCCCGGCATGCCTGCAATTTGGCCTCCAGCGCATCCAACGATACGCCGAATTCCATCGCCAGGGCCTCTGGTTGTTGCGTTGCCTGTAAAATGTTCCAGCCTGAATGATACGGCTCATGCGAGGAAAAATTCCCCGCTTCTTGAACGCCATAATAAGCGCAAAATACCGTGCTATCCGCTTCGCCTAAACTCCGCGCTATTTCGGCTTTCGTCCACAGGTAGAATTTCCCCTCCTGCCCTTCGCTGTCGGCATCTTCCGAGGAATGGAATCCGCCGGAGGGATCACGCAGGTCACGCAATGCATAATCCAGTGTCTCACCTGCAATTCGCCGATAGCGCGGATTGCCCGTCACCTGCCACGCTTCCAGATAGGCCTGCGCCAATTGGGCATTGTCGTAGAGCATCTTCTCAAAATGGGGCATACGCCATTGTTCATCCACGGAATAGCGATGGAATCCGCCGCCCAGATGATCGTAAATCCCCCCCGCCGCCATGGCGTCCAGGGTTTGCGTTGCCTGCTGCAACATCTCCGGATGGCCGGTGCGGCGGTGTTCCCGGAGCAACAGCATGATAGCCCCGCTGGACGGAAATTTGGGTGCGCCGCTCCAACCGCCGTATTGTGCGTCAAACTCACGGGATACCTCCGCCGCCGCATGCTCCAGCAGGTCAAGCGCAAGGGGTCCTGATTCGGAGGGTGTTCCGGCGAGTTGTGCGGCCACATGTTCCCCAAGCGCCTTCGCCGTATCCTCCACTTCTTGGCGGCGTTCCTTCCAGGCAAGCAACACGCCGTACAGGATTGTGATGAAACCCGGACGGCCATACCGGTTATCCGGCGGAAAATAGGTCCCGGCATAAAACGGTTTGAGATCAGGCGTCAGAAACACGCTCATGGGCCACCCCCCGCTCCCCGTTAATGCCATTACTGCCGCCATATAAATACCGTCCAGATCGGGCCGCTCCTCGCGATCCACCTTGATGCTCACAAAATGCTCGTTTAACAGCGCTGCAACCGTTTCATTTTCAAAGGATTCCCGTTCCATGACATGACACCAATGGCAGGCGGAATATCCGATGGAAAGGAAAATGGGCTTATCCTCCTGAAGGGCTTTATCCAGCGCCTTTTTTCCCCAAGGATGCCAATCCACGGGATTATGGGCATGTTGCCGCAAATAAGGGCTGGTTTCTTGGGCCAGACGGTTCATAAATACCTCCTTTTCATCAAAAACATCCGGGGTGTGGCAGGCATTCCATGCTAAGAAACGAATTTCCCGAAGAAGAAAAAAAGGTAGCGGAACTGCGGCGACGGAAGGGGGAGAGGGAGGGAGAAAGGGGGGAAACCTGCCACAGCTCCGCTTTTGTCTGGGTGAGAGACCTTAAGAATGTTTTATTCCGGCTCTCCTGCCCTTCTCAACTTTCATTTAAGTAAACATCTTGGGGGATACGATTCATTCCCTTATTTATGAATCTTTTTCATGCGCATTCTTAAAAGAAACAGATGCCCATTCAGGATAAATGTAAACCGCTGATTGTCAAGGAGTTGCAATCGATAGAGCGGTTTAGGACGGCCCCAGGGCGAACCCGTCTTCGGTGTCCGGGGCGCGGTGATACCCCCCCCAATTATAAAGCTGGATGAGGCGAAGGAGTTCAGAAAGACCAACTACCCAATCCTGGGGGGCATAATCGGCGCTATACGGCAGGCACTCAACGTTCGCTCCTGGTCCCGGAGCATAACCATCCAGGGTGTCCGGGGCGCATTGGTAACTGGGGGACTGGTATAACTGAATGCCCAGCAGCAATTCGCTGAGCGAAATGCTCCAATCCTTGTCCGTGTCGGCGGTGGCGGGGGCTTGATCCACAAAGGTGAAGGCAATCCGGCGGTTCCAGAATTTGGCCGCGCCAACCATCTCAAAACGTACGGTGGCCGGGTAGTTTCCCGGCAACTCGGGAATAGCTTTGGCGTCAATGCGCGCGGTGATATCCGCAGTTTCGCCCGCAGCCAGGGTTCCGGCGGCGGGTTCAAAGGCCAGCCAGGGAACATCCGCGCTCACATGCCAGGAGTCGGCGGCCTCTTGGGCATTGGTGAAGTGGAACACCGATTCAAGGGGTGATTTTCCGTACCTGGGGTCCCCGGACAACAGAACCGGTTCGACGGGCAACACCTTGGGAACCAGATTTACGGAAAAGGTCATTACGGTTCCGGAATACCCAACGTTGTAAACGGCCACATCGGATTCACTTCCATCCCACCATTTCGTCCCGGGGGTGGTATCGGGATTCCAGAGGCGGGCGCTTGGCGCACTGTACAGGTCCGTTTCATCGCCCCGGTTGACATTATGTTCGAGGTCAAAGCGGCCATCCGCTTGTTCGATGGACACTTCGTAATGGGCCTCCGGGGTCATTTGATTGTGAATATTCGAACCATCCTGGTCCACATGCAGGATCATGAGGCCGGAATCCCAAATCCGGGTGTCGCGAAAACGCCGCTGCCGGTTCTCGATCAGGAAATACTCGCGCGGGTTGTAGGGATGCATGAATTTATAGGCCTTGAAAGCGGGATGCACGAGGGAGAGATTTTCCGCGGAAGCCGTGACCGGGATCACCTGGCTCCACCCGGCGTCTTCCTTGAGATACGCGCACACGTGCACGGGGTCGCCGGGGTAGGTGCCATAGGACATCATGCAGTATTCGCCGAGGCCCGTGGCATCAAAATCGTGGTCATAGAGGTCCGGCCAGCCGAACAGCATGTGCCCGCACTCATGCACGAACATCGCCATATTCAGTTGGGAAAACATGGGGGTAATCTGATAGTTCACGGATTTCACGCCATCGGCTTCGAAACCGGAAAGAACTCCGGCGTGCGGGGTGAGGCCCGCGCCCCATCCGCTGGCACTGCTACCCACCATCATGCAACTGATGCCATCGATATAGCCATCACCATTGCTGTCGTACTGACTGAAATCAAACCCCTGGGTTTCATAATAATTCAAGGCTTCGAGGATCAGGCCCCTGGCTCCGGGCGCATCCGGCGTTTCTGGAGCGTCGTAATAGGCTTTTTCATGCTGCGCGGTGTAATAGGCATCGGGACTCCAATTGGTGAAGTGCAGTTGCCCATTCGAGACATCGACATAATAGTCGTAAACCGAGCCAGTGTTTCCGTCGAAGCTGTATCCGGGATAATTGAGAAACAGTTTGACTTTTCCGGGGGTAATGACGCCGGGCTCATCCGGAAAATCAATGATAAGGGTGATACCTTTCACATTTCCCTGCGTGGGCCGTACCCACCCTTCGGGGTTGGCGAGCACCTTGGCGCCGCGGCTCTTGCCCCAAAGCTGCCCGGCACGGGCGCGCACCGCTTCATGGATGACCGCCGGACTCTCTTTAATCCCTTTGGGTATGGACAGTTTGGTGGCGGCTTTTTCCTGGGCGGTGATTCCGGTGCTGACAAGCCGTACACCATCCCCGGAAAGCCGCGCATAGCAGATTACCTTGCTTTGCGGGTCCCGCGTCAGCGTGTATCCGTCCAGCGACTCCACCCGTTGGTAATATTCATCGCCCCACACCCGGACGTTTAAATAGGAACCATCCGGTTGGCGCAAACGCTGCATCTCGCCCCGAAAGGGAACCGCCCATGCCTGGGGAACCATCAGTCCGGAACTCAGCGCCAGCACGACAACCACGTGCCAATAATAATACTTCATCACCAACATCCTATACTTAACCGCAGTTGGGGGTAGTGTACCATTTGACGTTCGATTTTTTAATTTTTTGATGGAAAATTTACCTCGTCACTTGCGGATGTTCCTTCATTCGTACTATGCTTTATACTCCTATGGAAATAGATTTCACCATACCAAACATCGGACCCATCCCCCGGAATTCCGGATTTCTCCTTTTGGAACGAAGCAGCGACGGCGCGTTTCAAACCGGACGGGACGGGGTGGTCTCCATCGCGGCCACGGGCGACCACAAGGTCGAGTTTATTGTATTTGAGCACCATACCCTGGCCTATGTAACCTCTTCGATGGGCTATCCGGCCTATTATCCGGTGCATCCCGTTTCTATCGAGAAGCCCATCCAGGCGGTATTGATGGATTTGGACGGTACCAGTGTTCACAGTGAGGAATTCTGGATTTGGATCATTCAGCAATCCACCGCCAGCCTTCTAGGGAATCCGCATTTTGAATTGGAAGAGGCGGACCTTCCGTATGTGTCCGGGCACAGCGTTTCGGAACATCTTCAGCATTGCATCCGCAAATATTGCCCGGAAAAAACGGTGGAAGAAGCGCGCGGATATTATTTTGAACACACGCGGCGCGAACTGCAGGCCATTTTGGATGGCCAAGGCCGGGAAAACGCCTTTACCCCCGCGCCGGGACTCAAGGAATTCCTGCTGGAACTAAAGGCCATGGGGATTAAGATCGGGTTGGTCACCTCCGGACTGCATGAAAAAGCCTGGCCGGAAATCGTTTCCGCCTTTCGCACGCTCAAGATGGGCGATCCCCTGGCTTTTTACGACGCGATTATCACCGCCGGATATCCGCTCCGTAAAGGAGAAGCGGGCACACTGGGCGAGTTGTCGCCCAAACCGCATCCCTGGCTTTACGCGGAGACCGGGCGCGTCGGACTCGGCATCCCCTTTGAAGACCGCAATCACGTCATTGGCCTGGAGGACAGCGGGGCGGGGGTATGTTCGGTGCGTCTCGCGGGATATCCCACCATCGGCATGACGGGCGGCAACATCTTACAAAGCGGGGTTCAGGCGCTTTGTTGCGCTATGTGTAATTCGTTTGATGATGTATTGGCGATCATTCGATGAAGGTCAAGGTTGCAGTATGAAGAAACCACTGATTGGCGTCACGATGGGCATCTCTTCCCTGCCCGGCATAGACCAGCGCACGAAGATTGTGCGTGTATCAAACTACTATGCCGTGGCGCTGGAAGCCGCCGGAGGCATCGGAATTCATCTGCCCTTGGCCACTCCCACGCTCTGCGCCGATCTTCTCCCGCGCCTGGATGGCCTGATTCTGTCCGGAGGCGGCGACATCCCCGCCCATGTATTCAGTGAACCCCAACATCCCGCATCTCACCCCATTTCCATGGAACGCTGGGACAGCGAATGTATGTGGTTGGCCTCGGCGTTGAAACGGCCCATCCCGGTGCTCGGGATTTGTCTGGGCATGCAAGTTATGAACGTGGTTGCCGGAGGAAGCATCGTTCAAGATATCCCCGAACTCTGGCCCGAAGCCATTTCCCATCAAACCGAAGGAAAAGACGGCCTGCATCCGGTGCGTATTCTCGAATCCTCCACGTTGTATAAATGGGCGGGAGAAAAAGATCACATCGAAACCACCAGCCACCATCATCAGGCAATCAAAGAAGTCGGGACTCCCTACCGGCCCGTTGCATGGACGGAGGATGGCATTATTGAGGCCATCGAGAATCCTGAAGAATCCTTTGCGATAGGGGTTCAGTGGCATCCTGAACGGCATCCTGAACAACCCGATTGGATACTCCAAGCCTTTGTATCGGCATGCAAGAATGCCACCACCCGGCCCCGCTAAATACACCCATTAACACCAAGAAGAAATCCATCCCGATATTATTTCCACCGGGCCCATTAGTCCCTGGTGTCCTTTGCTAAAAACCGCTGAAAGCCCCATTTTATTAGTTGCGGCTATGCTGCGTGCTGTCCCCATCTTTTCGCCCACCTAATAATCCCCTAAGCTCCACTATTTCGCACTTTTCTCTTGACATCCGCCCCTCATTATGTTATGCCAACTACGCAGTCTAACAAGGGTATGCACGTTTCTTGTGCCAAGAAGGGAAGGGTTGACCATGTATTTCCAGCATTTTTCAGTTCAAACGGTGAAAACCATCGTGTTAATGGGTCTGCTGTTGGGTGGGATGTCCATGGGATGGGCCGCGCCGCTTTCCCCACCCGCCACAACAGAAGAGGCGGCGGCCTTGGCCGATGTCTGTTCCATCGTTCATGCGGAAGAATTATTCAAACAGTTTAATTATGCATATTCTGGCTCATTTTCGGAAATGCAATTCCTGGAATGTGACTTTTCCGTGCCGCGAAATGGATACGCGTTTACCCTATCACTAGAGAGTGGCGCCTATCATATCCACGCGGACCCTGTGGCGGGAGGCAGGTACTTTTTTGCGAATCCCACCGGTTTCCGGGTTGCCGAGGGCGCTGCCGCCGGACCCGACAGCACGCTGTTCGATAATCCGTGCGGCGCTTCCCTGACCTGCGTGGATGCGGTCTATGAAACAATACTGGCCAATGATATCAGCGCCCGTCAGGACATCTGCCGGATACTGGAAGCGGAATGGGCCTATTACGCCGCCATGGGCCAGTTTGCCATGACGTTTGATGAACTCACCACATCGGGTCCACCGTATTTGGAAGATGACTGGTCTGTCGCGCGAAATGGATATACCTTCGCGTTGAGTGGATTTTTTGAATACTTCATGGTTAATGCCGACCCCGAATCCATGAATATCTCGGGCTTCCGCGGTTTTTTCATTGACGCTACGGGTGTTATGCGCTTCGAAATTGGGGCTTCGGCAACGAATTCTTCTAACACGCTCAACGAAGGATGCATGACCCAAGAAGCGGTGGCGGGAAATTATGAACCGATACTTCTGGATCGCATATGCGCCATTATACAGGCCGAGGCCATGTATTATGAGTCTAATTTCATATTTGCCACTACATTTGATACGTTGACAACGCCGATGATGGCCGGTGTGAGCCCCTTTCTGGAAGGGGACTTCAGCGCCGTTACGCTGGGATATGCGTTTAGTCTTGCAGGGGACAGCACGAACTACATTATTTACTGTGAACCCGAAATTACGACAAGCACCACGCCTTTTTTCTATGCGGATAAAACAGGAACGATACGCAAATGTTTAGGTGGTCCAGCCGGTCCGGAGGATGCGCCGGTGGACACCCCCTGTGCCGAACAGCCATACCCCGCCTCCAGGATGATACCTCTTTTGATAGACAACGAAAATGCGGCACGTGCGCGGCTCTTGCAGATTCTTGAGGCGGAATATGCCTATCACCGGGATACAGGTTGCTTTGCCATTACTTTTTCCGAGTTGACCACGGAAGGTCCGCCGTATCTGCCCGATGAGGATTGGGGCGCGCCAAAGAATGGATACAACTTTACGCTTGGGGGGTGGTCGCCTTCATTTTCGGTTAATGCGGATCCGGTGACAATCCCTGTTACAGGCAGAAAAGGGTTCTTTGTGGATGCCGACGGAATTCTCCGGTACGCGTATGGAGCATCAGCGGATGCCGCCAGTACCCCGGTGCCACAAGGGTTTGCGCAAGGCGACATGGTAGCGATGACCGATGATCTTGCCCTCGAATATGCCTGTTCCCTGGGCATGGCGCAAGACCTGTTCTTTCAACGGCATCATAGGTATGGGACCTTTGATGATCTTTCTATGACTCCCGCAGGGCAACCATGGTTTGGTAATTATTCATGCTGCCCGGAGTTCGGCTACTTCTTCGATTTGTCCGTTGCGGAAGACGGATTAAGCTTCCAATTCAGGGGTTCCCTCCCTGATTTCCAGGCGAATATCAATGTATACACCAACCAGATTGGCGTGGTGCATTATAGCACGGGCGTGGAAGCCGGACCGCTAACCCCGGCGGTGATCGAGCCGTGTTCGGAGAATCCGCTGGGTTTTTCGCGTTTGCGTAGAGTCCTCCAAGAGAATGAACTTGCGGCACGGGACCGCATGTGCGTAATCTTTACCGCGGAACAGCACTATCTTCAGGATCATGGGACATTCACGACTTCGATGGACGACCTCTTGAGCGCCATGCCGCCCTACTTGGAACCGATCACCCCAGAACCCTGCGGCAAAGGATATTTCTATACCTTGAGCAGCGATGGGACCTCCTTTCAAGTGAATGCAGATCCTGAAGTCATGAACTTAACAGGCATTTTTAGCTATTACATGGATGAAACAGGGGTGCTGCGGGCGGTTGAAAGCGAAGTGGCAGACGCCACCTCCCCGGAAGAAGGAACGGTTTGTACCGTCGAGAGCGAAGGCGAAGGCGAAGCGGATCCCGGTCTATATACGGCGGACACCAATCAAGACCACTTGATTGATTTGGGCGAAGTGTTGCGGGTGGTCCAGTTCTTTAACTCCGGCGGGTATCAGTGCGTCCCGAAGATGTGGCGCACCGAAGATGGATACGAACCCGGCCCGGGAGGTTCCCATGGCTGCACCCCGCATCAAACCGACTACAACCCCCAAGACTGGGCCATCAATCTGGAAGAACTGATCCGGCTCATCCAGTTCTATAATTCCGGCGGGTATTATCACTGCCCGCTCGGAGATACCGAAGATGGGTTCTGTCCCGGTCCCTATAAGTTTATTTGAGGACAAATTCCAATAGCCGTTGGACGGTCCGTATAATGATACGGTGGTGTGTTTGATTCTTGTCTGAAGCGGGGGAGGAGTGGTAGACTTTTGTTTTTGGCGCGAGTTTTTAACAAGAGGATGTCAATCCATGCGTGAGTATTTTCCGGAGATTACGGGTCCGATTGGGTATGAAGGACCTGCCTCGAATAACCCCTTGGCGTTCAAACACTATAACCCGAAGGAAAAAATTCTGGGAAAGAGCATGGCGGAGCATTTGCGGTTCGCGGTATGTTATTGGCATACGTTCAAGGGGCTGGGGGCGGACATGTTCGGCCCGGGTACGATGATCCGCCGGTACAATCATTCGGAGGATGCGATGGCGGTGGCGGAGGAAACGCTGTGGGCGGCCTTCGAGTTTTTCACGAAGTTGAACGTGGGGTTCTGGTGTTTTCATGACACGGATATCGCGCCGGAAGCGGATACATTGACAGAAACGAACCGCCGTCTGGACCGGATTGTGAAACAGGCGAAACAGTTTCAGAAGGATACGGGCGTGAAACTGTTGTGGGGGACGTGCAATTTGTTCTCGAACCGGCGGTTCATGGCGGGCGCGGCGACGAATCCCTCGCCGGAGGTGTTTGCGTTCGCGGCGGCGAAGGTGAAGAAGGGGTTGGAGATTACGAAGGAGCTGGGCGGCGCGGGATATGTCTTTTGGGGCGGGCGCGAAGGGTATGACACGCTGCTGAACACGGACATGGGCCGGGAATTGGATCATTTGGGGCGGTTCCTGCACATGGCGGTGGACTATAAGAAGAAGATCCGGTTCGGCGGGCAATTTTATATCGAGCCGAAACCGAAGGAACCGACGAAGCATCAGTATGATTTCGACGCGGCGAGCTGTTATGCCTTCTTGCAGCATTACGGGCTGGAGAAGGAGCTCAAACTCAATATCGAGGCGAATCATGCGACGCTGGCGGGGCATACCTTCCATCATGAACTGGCGTTTGCGGCGGCGAATGGGCTGCTGGGTTCGGTGGACGCCAACCGGGGCGACACGCTGCTCGGGTGGGACACGGATCAGTTTCCGACGGATTTGTATGACACGACGCTGGCGATGTACATCATTCTGAAGGCGGGCGGTTTCACTACGGGCGGGTTGAACTTCGACGCGAAGGTGCGGCGGCAATCCATTGACGCCATCGATCTGTTCCATGCGCATATCGGGGCGATGGATGCGTTTGCACGGGGATTGAAAAATGCGGCGGCACTGTTGAAGGAGAAGAAGCTGGAGAAGTTTGTCCAGAAACGGTACAGCGGCTGGGACAAGGGCATCGGCAAGCTCATCGAACAGGGAAAAGTTGGTTTCGCCGAATTGGAAGCCTATACGCTGAAACAGGGTGAACCCGCGCTCCAGAGCGGGCGTCAGGAATACCTGGAAAATATTCTGAACGAATATATTTGACGATTGTTGCTGGAGGACCTTTTCTTTAAGGAAGAAAAGGTCCTCCAGACCTCCTAAAAGAACCTTTTTGCCTATTGAGGGTCTTGATTGAGGGTGAGGCGCTGGCCGGGTTTCAGGGGCAACTCAAGCAGTTTTCCGCTGAAGGGGGAGTGTATTTTGCACAGTCCGCCTTGCTCGGACAGGATCTCCACCCGGGTGGTTTTTCCGTTGTCGCGTTGGGCGGAGACGAGGAAGGCGCCCTGGGCGCGGAGGGTGTGGAAGGAGGCGTCTTTCCAGGAATCCGGGATGGCGGGGAACACTTCGATGATGCCGGTGTGGCTTTGGAGGAGCATTTCCTGGAGGCCAGCGGCGGCGGCGAAATTGCCTTCGAGCGTGAAGGGACGGTAGGTGAATTTGCTGTAGCCGTTTTTGGTCTGGTCGCCGTTGCAGTGGAAGCTGTTGCGCAGGACGAAGGCGGTGGCGAAGGTATCGAGCGCTTTTTCCGCTTTCGCGCCGTTGTGGGCCCGTGCGGAGAGGTTGGCGAGCCAGGCGAAGCTGTAGCCGCACCAGTAACTGGAGCCGAGACGATCCAATTCATTCAGCGCGCCCTGAACGGTTTGCTCCGATTCTTTTCCTTGAGAGGCATCGATGATGCCGAGCGGATGAATAGCCATTAAGTGGGAAAAGTGCCGGTGGGATTCGGGCAGGGGATAGTCCTTGGCCACCAGCAGGCGGCCGTCGTCGCCCTTGCTGAACTCCGGCATTTCCGCGCAGACGGCGTTCCAGTGCTGCGCGTCGTCGTTGTTGCCGAGTTCCGAGGCGAGTTCGGCGGTGGCGGAGAAGAGCCAGCGGATAAGCGCAAGGTCGTAGTTGGTGATCGAGGGAAACCATGCGTTGGGCCGGTTGTCATTGATTTCGGGAGAGGAACTGAGCGGCAGGGTGCGTTTGCCGTCCGGGCCGCTCTCGTTGGTGACGGCTTCGAGGAACACGGCGCAATCGTGGAGATAGGGATAGGCGCGCTCGGTGAGGAAAGTGCGGTCGGCGCTGAATTTCCAATGGAGGTAGAAGTGGTGGGCGAGCCATGCGCCGGTGGTGGAGGAGTGGGTGTATTGCCGCCATCCGCCGATCTGGTTGTTGTTGAGGTCGGCGGTCATGGGGACGTTCATGCCAGGGAGGTTGAAGAACCTCTGGGTCCATTCCTTGCAGGCTGCGCGGGTGTTCCAGAGCCAATCGAGATAACTGAGGCCTTCTTCGATACGGTTGGAACTGTAGCAGGGCCAGTAACTCAATTGTGTGTTCAGGTCGTGGTGGTAGTCGCCTTTCCAGGGAGGGAGTTTTCCATCATCGGCGGTCCAAGGCCCTTGCAGAGTGATGGGGGGCGAACCCCGGCGGCTGGCGGCGCCGAATTTATAGGTGTCGAGATACCATTGGCGCTCGATGGTGAAATTGGGGATGGAGATGGAGGATTTTTGCCAATAGGCGGCCCACCAGTCCTGGTGGGATTGCTTAAGGGAATCGGGATTTGCTTTGAGGGCGGCTTCAACATGTTTTTTTGCGGCCTGGAGCGGGGCGGGGTCTTCGAGGCTCGACACGACGGACCACGCGGCGCGCCAGAGGCCGGACGATTTTTCCCATGCGAGATATACGGCGAAATGGAATCCGCCCCAGCCTTCTTGTTCATAGGCGGACCAGTTATCACCGGAACTTTTAACAGAAGGGGGATAGCCGAGTTGGGCGAGTTCGCCCGCGACGATGGAAGGTTGGGAGGGGCCGGCTTCTTTTCCGCCGAAGGCCGGAGCGATGAGTTTTGCGTCGATGGCTTCTTTACCTTGTATTTCCATGAGGCCCACGCGCTCGACGGCGTGAATCCAGACGCGGGCTTCCGTGCCGGACGCGAAGGTCATGCGGGCGGCGGCTCCGGCGAGGTCGAGCTCGGTGGATTGAAAGGGGGGCTTGCCATCGAGGGTAAGTTCGATGCGGCCTGCCGGAATCTTGGTGGGTGCTGGGCGTTCGTAGGGCTTGTCGTACATTTTAAGGAGGTCATCGGTGCGTCCGGCTTTCTCCCATTCCCGCATGGTGGCGTATTTATAGTCTTCCATATGGAATTCCGGTACTGGACGGAGATCCCAGAGGTCGGTACGGTCGAGCGAGATTTTGAGGGGTTGCCCGTCGCCCCAGACGAGCGCGCCGAGGATACCGTTGCCCAAGGGCAGGGCTTCGTCCCAGACGGTTACAGGGGTGTTGAAGTTCAGGCCGTGTTCAGGGGTGGGCAGGCCATTTTCCAGGGGTGCGGCCAGAAACATCAGCACAAAGGGAGAAAGCAACATTGTGGTATCCTCCAGCGGGTTATGTTGGAAGGTACTGTAAACGTCGGATAAAGAAACTTCAACTGCCTGTTTTTGGGTCTAAATGCATCAGCCAAGTTGGAAAGTAGTTCGTTACATGGTATGATTTTGGGATGCCGGCCAATGGTTGGCGGCAGAATCATTCCGAAGAGAATCAGGAAAAGGACGATACCAATGAAAAAGTGGATGTGTTTTAGCGTGGTTGTGATGATGGTTATCACCTTGGGCGCGTGTGGTGGAAAGAAGTGTGAAGAGTCCAAGACGCCGGCGGCGGCTCCGGCGGTAACGCCGCAAGCCCCTGCGCCAACAGCTCCGGCGGCTTCAACGCCAGCAGCGGTCCCTGGAACGGTTCCTGCGGCGGCCGCGGTGGCGGCGCCCACGGACCCGCTCCATCAGAAGCTGGTCGGCACGCATTGGATGGTGGGTGATTTTGATGTCACGTTCCAGGATGCGCAGACGCTCATGGTGAAGGGCGGTCCGCTGGCGCAGACGGCCCCGAACGGTCTTGCGGCGAAGTATTCGTATGAGAACGGGATTTTGAAGGTTATTGCCATGGGCCAGGCCAAGACCGGCACATGGGATGGGACGAAACTGGTGGTGGACGGCAAGGAAGGCGTGCGTCAATCGCAGTGATCAGGGGATGACAACACGGATAAACACTGACGGGCACGGACGAAGTAATTAGGGGCGCACGCGCTCGATAAATTATAGCGAGGGTGGCTGGGATGGCCGCCCTCGTTTTTGTAGCTCGTGTGGGGGAGTGGCGGGTATAATTCTGGCCGTCTGGCAGGTTGAAAAATATAGTGAAAGGTCTTGTTTCATGCCTTATTTTGATGCGGAACGCGTGATGGAGTTGCGGCAGATTCGGAACCGGGTGCGCGAGATTGGGGAGCGGATTTTTTTACCGCGCATTCCGTTGGGGAAATTGCAGTGTTGCGTAACCGGCATGGGCAAGGGGCCGGAGGCGATTCCGAAGGGCGGTTGGAAGCCGTTTTCAGTGATGCGGCGTTGGGGCGGGCTGGACCAGACCACGTGGTTCAAAATGACGGCGGAGATTCCGGAGGATTTCAAGGGACAGCGGGTGGTGGCGTTGCTGCGCATCTCCGATCACAGCCATATCAAGGGTTCGGGGCCTGCGGATGAAGGGGGGGAGGCGCTGGCGTATGTGAATGGAGTCCCGTATCAGGGCATTGATCGCAACCATGAGTTCATGGTGCTGGCGGAGCGGGCCAGGGGCGGGGAAAAGTTCGAGATTGTGCTGGAGGCCTGCCCGAGCACGCGGTTTGATCTTACCCATGTATTTTCCGTGGCGGATTTGGCGGTCATGAACCGGGAGGTGTGGGATTTCTATTGGGACGGCGAAGTGTATCTGGAGGTGGTGGAAATGCTGGAGGGCAAGAGCGAGGAACGCCGCCGGTTGCAGCGATTGTTGATGGATGCGGTGTTTATGGTGGATTTGCAGCATCAGGAAGAGGCGGGATTTTTCGAGTCGCTGGCGCGCGCGCGCCGGCATTTATATAAAGGGTTGGAGGCGTTTCCGTCACAGGGGTTGGGCAAACTCACGCTGATTGGCCATTCGCACATTGATACGGCGTGGCTGTGGCCGTTGCGCGAGACGCGCCGCAAGGTGAGCCGCACCTGGAGCACGATGCTGCGCTTGATGGAGCAGTATCCGGAATTTGTGTTTGCGGCGAGCCAGCCGGAACTGTACATGTTCGCCAAGGAAAATTTCCCTGTGTTGTGGAGTGGTATCCGCAAGCGGGTGAAGGAAGGCCGGTGGGAAGTGTGCGGGGCGTCGTGGGTGGAGGAGGACAACAATGTTCCGTCGGGCGAGGCGCTGGTGCGGCAGTTTCTGTATGGCAACCGCTTTTATGAACGGGAATTCGGGTTGCGGTCGCGCACGGCATGGCTGCCGGATGCATTCGGGTATCCGTGGTCGCTTCCGCAGATTTTGAAGAAGTGTCAGATCGAGACGTTTTATACGATCAAGCTGAGTTGGAGCCAGTTCACGAAATTTCCGTACGGGTATTTCATCTGGCAGGGGGTGGACGGCACATGTATACCCGCGGTGATGCCGCCGCTGAATTACAATGGCAATCCGCTGCCCGCGGACTGCCGGGCGCAGCGGGTGGACTTTCAGCAGAAGGAACTGGTGGACGAAACGCCGTTTACTTTCGGCTGGGGCGATGGCGGGGGCGGGCCGACGCCGAAAATGATTGAGTACGGGAAGCGGTTGAAGAACATTGCGGGGGTGCCGCGCTGTGAATTCGGGCGCACGGAGGATTGCCTGGACCGCATGCACGCGGGGCTGGCCGGGAAACCGCCGGTGTATAACGGCGAGCTTTATCTCGAACTGCATCGCGGGTGTCAGACCACCCAGGGGCGTACGAAACGCAACAACCGGAAATGTGAGTTTCTGTTGCAGAACGCGGAGTTTCTGAGCAGCTTGGCGCTGTTGCAGGGGGGGCGTTATGATCAGCGGTCCTTGCTGGACGCGTGGCGGATTCTGTTGACGCATCAATTTCACGATATTCTGCCGGGATCGTCGATCACGGAAGTGTACAAGGATGCGGACAAGAACTATGCGATTGTGCGCGCGCTGGCGAATGGCGTGATCGAAGGCGCGGTGAACACGCTCGCGAAGACCCTGAACACGTCCGGGCCGGGAATGCCGGTGCTGGTGGTGAATCCGTTGTCATGGATGCGCACGGACGTGGCGCAGGTGAAGATGAAACTGCCGAAGGGCGCGGTGCATGTGCTGGCTTCCGATGGATCGATTGTGCCGAGCCAGCGCGTGGGGAAGGATACGCTGTGCTTTGAAGCCTTTGACGTGCCGCCGCTGGGGTATGCGGTGTATCACGTGGCGGCGGGGGCCGCGGAGAGCAGTCCGGCGGGCATGCTGCGCGTTTCGGCGCGTGCGCTTGAAAATGATTATCTCAAAATCAAGTTGGATGACAGCGGACGCTTTATTAGTGTCTATGACAAGTTTGAAGAGCGTGAAGTGCTGGCGCCGGGCGCAAAGGGCAATGTGCTTCAACTGTTTGATGATCGCCCTGCGGCGAACGATGCCTGGGACATCGATCCGAACTTTGATCTGAAGAAGTGGGAGCCGGAAAAAGCGGATTCCATCGAGGTAATTGAAGAGGGACCGGTCCGGGCGGTGGTGCGGGCAATCCGCAGGACGGAGAAGAGCGTCTTCACGCAGGATATCGTTCTGTATGCGTTGTTGCCGCGCGTGGATGTGATTACCAAAGTGGATTGGCATGAAAAGCACACGCTGTTGAAAGTGGCGTTCCCGGTGGATGTACTCAGCCCCAAGGCGGCGTATCACATTCAATTTGCCACAGTGGAACGCGCCACGCATGACAATATGGATTTCGACCGGGGCCGGTTTGAAGTGGCCGCGCACCACTGGGCGGATTTGTCCGAGGGGAATTACGGCGTGAGCCTTTTGAACGATTGTAAATATGGATATGATGTTAAAGGCAACATGCTTCGATTGTCACTGCTGCGCTCGCCGGTGGACCCCGATCCCACGGCGGATGAAGGCGAACATACATTTATCTATTCGCTGTTCCCCCACGGCGGGGATTGGCGCAACGGCACGGTGCAGCAGGGCTGGGAGTTAAATCAGCCGTTATTAACCTTCCCGCAAACGCCCACGAAAGGCGGTTCCACCACGGTCTATGCGTTCGCCAGTGTCGATGCGGAGAATGTGATCTTGAGCGCGGTGAAAAAAGCGGAAGACTCCAATGCGATCATTCTGCGCGTATATGAAACGTATGGGCAGCGCGGCAACGCCACCATTACGTTTGCGAATGCTCCGAAAAAGATCACCGAATGCGACATGATGGAAGAAAATGATGTGACGTTGAAGAGTAAAGGCGCATCGGTGACGTTCTATATGACGCCGTATGAAATAAAGACGCTTAAAATCGTTTTTTGATATTGTTCAGACGGATATTTCGATGCCTTCACGCCGGGCCATTTCGAGGATGGGGAGCGTGTCGTCGGTTTCCCATTGTTGTTCGCCGCAGGCGATGGGTTCGATGAGGATACTTGCGCCATCGCGCGCGCCCCACATCTCTTCCACAAGTGACATGGTGTATTCTGTGTCGAACTCCGGTGCGAGGACCACAAGATCTATGTCACTCCATTGATTGGCTTCACCGCGCGCATAGGAGCCAAACAACACTGCTTTACGCGCATGAATGCCATGCGCATGGAGATTGCGTAAATATTTTTTGATATCCCTTAAAATAGATTCTTCAACCATTCGCGCATCTCTTTTACGTCATCAAGAAGCTTTTGAGCCTCAACTTTGGTTGTTTTGGGTTTCTGTTCACCCGGATATCGGCCTTCGATGTTGTACGTATCAAACCGTATAAGAAAATCACGTTGATTGGGAGCGATAGCCAATGATGCGATTTCCGCAAGACGCAGTAGATTATGAGTTTTTGGGGGAATATCCTTGGTGGCATGTGTCACATGTGCTTTGAGGGTTTTTTCCAAGGAAAGATGGGCATAGAAAAGCGCTTGCCAGAATTTTTTATTTTCAAGGAGGATATCTGCGGCTTCGATATCATCTTGAGCCATACTCAGCCAGTAGTCTATATGCGCTTGCACGTTCATGTTGTTGTTATACGGGATTCCTTTGATATGCGTCAAGAGGAACGTTGTATAATGCGTTGAATGAAAACGCGCAATGCCGGATAAATTTGTTAGTGAAAACATACGAGGATCTACATTTCAAAGCGAAGCTTTTGGAAGAAGCGCGTTCCCAAGTGCTTGGGAACGAGAGAAACATGTGATGAAGAAAAGTTATTTACTTTACGGTAGGTAGAATGTGATGAAGGACGAACAATCTAGCACAAGTTTTTCCATCGCGCGTGCGCTGGGGTTGGGCACGGAGCTTGGGGTGAACATAGCGTTGCCGCTTATCGTGTGTATACTGACCGGTAATTATGTAGAGAAAAAAATACATGCGTCGGGATTGATTTTGGTGGGGATGATTTTGGTGGGTTTGGGGGTGGGAGGGTACAATTTTTGGCGAGTACTGAAGAGGGAGATCGGATGGAAGTAGTTCAGCGGTTTAGAGTTAGCGTGGTGATGATTGCGCTGGGAATCACTGCGGTTCTTTTTTTTATAGCGCTATTTTTTGATGCGTCTTTGGCGAAAGGGGTGGCGCTGGGCGGGGTGGCGGGAAGTGTCATTTTCTGGATTTCGGCCCGTTTTTCGGAGGGGGCAACAAGTGGAAATGGGGTTTTGAAGTATGCTATAGTCACGATCCCTTTGATAAGAATCACGGTGTATGCGCTGGTTCTGTGGAAGGGATATACCTACGATCCGGTCCACTGGTTCGGGTTTTTCGGGGTGGTGGCCGGAGTCACGGTGGTACAGATGACAGTGGTCGTCCTTGGGTACTCCGGGTGGGATCTGAGGCAAAGTCAAAAGTGAAGTAACGCGGAATGGAAGAAATCGGGGTCATACATGTTTGGCGGTATATTCCGGGAACGGATATTCCGATTCCGTTGGGCGGGGTGAACGTCTACACGGTCATGAACACGCTGGTGGTTATGGCGGTGCTATGGGCGTTGTTGTGGCTGGCGTTGCGCCGGATATCCAGGGTGCCCGCCCGCGGGCAGTTCATGGTGGAATCCGTTCTGGGCAGTTTCCAATCGCTGATTGACTCCACGATGGCCTTTGAGCCGCTGGAGAAGCGGCGGCATTACTTGCCCCTGATTGCCGGCCTATTCATCTATATCGCCGTGAGCAACGCAATTCTGATTATCCCCCTTCCACACATTGAAAAACCCACCTCCGATCTGAATGATACCTTGGCGCTGGGCATGATAAGCATCGGCTACGCGACCTACTGTGGCTTAAAGGCAAAGGGCCCCCTGGGGTATCTGAAGGAGATGTGCGGACCGATGTTTCATGCCCATGGAAGCGCGGGCGCGGTCATCATTGGCAAGCTTTCGGCCTTGTTTTTCTTCCCGTTGCGGGTAAGCGAAGAGCTTTCACGGCTGATCTCCATATCATGCCGTCTTTTTGGGAACATTATGGGAGGCGCCATTGTCATCATCGTGGTGTCCAGTTTGACCTATTATCTGGTCTTCCCTCAGTTCTTGTACGGATTTTTCCTGGTCTTTGAAGCCGCCCTGCAGGCGTTTGTCTTTTCCATGCTGACGCTGATGTATATCGCGGGTGCATTGCAGGAAGAGTAGCGCCGGGCGGAGTTTAGGTTGTCCAGGTTTCCCTTCGGGGAGTGTGCTGCGAAGTTAATAAGCCAGACAGGCGAAACGGAGAAAGGACAGGAGTATGGATATCGGAACGGTATGGGCGATGGTGCAGAGCACAGTGGCCCAGGCGCCGGCGGAAACGGCTCATGGCATTTCGGGCGCGGATTTGATCGTGGTGGCCAAGTGCATTGGCGCCGGCATCGCGATGGGCGTGGGCGCGTTAGGCTCGGGGCTCAGCGAAGGCATTGCCGCGGCGAAGGCGTGCGAAGGCGTGGCCCGGAATCCGGAAACCACCCCGCTGATCACCCGCACCATGATCGTCGGTCAGGCGATTACGGAATCCGTCGCGATTTACGCGCTGGTCGTGGCCGCCCTGATTCTGTTTGCGGTATAAGGCTTCCGTTGGCACTGGCCCCCCGGACGGAATAAAGGAGTATCGGAATGATTACCTTTAACTTCACCCTCGTCATTGAGATGGTGCTGTTTCTGGTATTTCTATGGGTAACCAACCGTTTCTTCTTCCGTCCTCTTCTGCGGGTCATGGATGAGCGCGCGTCAACCCTTGCGGAAGACAAGACGGCGGCCTCGGCGGATGCGAGCGAGTCGGAACGGCTGGAAGCGGAGTACATCCACCGGCTGACGAAGGCGGATCAGGAGGCGGCGCTTGCACTCCGGCAGGCGCGCTACGAGGCGTATCAGAAAACCCGCGCTGAATTGGACGAATTGCGGCATCAGACGGATCAGGATGTCGCCGCGTTCCGCGAGGGCATTCAACGGAGATTGGCCGAAGAACGCCAGAAATTCGGCGCATTGATTCCAGGGTTGGTGGAAGCGATGGACAAGCAACTGCGTACGGGAGGAACCCTGCGGTGAACAAGCAGTTCTTATGGACCGTGACCGCGATTTACGCGGCCGGCATGCTCTTGGGCGTGCTGCTGTTCCATTCCCCGAGCCTGTCCAAAGGGTATCTGGAGAAATACGGCGCGGAACATGAGCGCTACGTGAAGATCATCAAAACCGAAGCGTTCAAGGCATTTGAAGAGCGCCCCGATCTTCACCCTCCACAGGGGCACATGAAGGAAGACATTGAATTCGCCGAGCATTACGCGGCGCGCCCCGAGTTCATTGCCGAAGAGCACCGGATTTTCTGGTTTGAAGAGTTCATGAAAGTACTGAACTCGGCTGTATTCATCCTGTATTTGGCGGGGTTGGTGGGCAAACCGCTGCTGAACTATCTGGATGGCGCCATTCAACAGATTCGGACGAGTTTCGAGGAGGCGGCGCAGGCCCGCAAAGAGGCCCGTGCGAAACGGGCGGCGGCGCAGGCCAAGATGGATGCGTGGGCCGGGAGCGAAGCCCGGTTGCGCCAGGAATCCGAAGCCAATGTGGCCCGCCATCTCGCAAAGATACATGAAGAAGAAGAGAACGCGCGGGCGCTGCTGAAGAAACAGACGGAAGACCGCAAGCAGGCGGAATTGTTCGTGGCGGCCCGCGCCATCAAGACGGAATTGGTGAATGAATCGCTCCGGCAATTGGAGGAGCGGTACAAGACGGAGTTGACGCTGGAAAAACTCAGCGCGAATGTGGACCGGTTTACAACGTTAATGGACCGTTTGTCATGAGAATGTCCCTGTTAGCCGATCGGTATGCGAAAGCCCTTCGGGAGGCCATTGCCGAGCCGTCGCAGTTGGAAGCGGCGGCGCAGGCGTTGAATGCCGCCGGCGCGGTGTATGCCGGGGATGCGAGCCTGCGGTTTGTGCTGGGAAATTCAGCGCTGGACATGGTGAGGCGCAAGCAGATTCTGGATACGGTGCTGGGCGCCGTCAACACCCCGCCGCGGGTGGCGCAGTTGTTGCACACGCTTCTTGAACGCAACCGCATGGCGTTGTTGCCGCATATCGCGGCGGGTTTCGAGAGCCACATTGATGAATGGCTCAACCGGGTGGAGGTGACGGTGGTGACGGCGATTGCGCTGACCCCGGAACTGGAAGGCAAGCTGGTGCGGAGCTTGAACAAATTCACGGGGAAAACGGTTCGCATGAAAAACAAGGTCGATCCGGGCATTGTCGGCGGCCTGGTTGTGTATATGTATGGCGTATTTTTTGATTTCAGCCTGCGCACCAGGCTGGGGCGGTTAAAGCAGAAACTCCTTGCGGAGGAATCGTTAAGTTATGGAAATTAAGGCGCGCGCCAACGAAATCACGGATATCATCCGTAAACAGATCAGCGACTTCAAGTGGCAGATTGACATCGCCGAAGTCGGCACGGTCATCTCGGCGAGCGACGGTATCGCCCGCGTGTATGGCCTCGAGAACGCCATGGCGGGGGAATTGCTCGAATTCCCGCATGACGTTATGGGCATGGCCTTCAACCTCGATGAAGACGAGGTGGGCGTTGTGCTCTTCGGCGAGTACGAAAAAATCTGCGAGGGCGACACGGTCAAGCGCACCGGCCGCATTACCTCCGTCCCCGTGGGCGAAGGGATGATCGGACGCGTGGTGAACGCCCTGGGACAGCCCGTGGACGGCGGCGGCCCCTTCGAGGCGGTGAAGTACAGTCCGGTGGAAGTCATTGCGCCGGGTATTGTCATGCGCGAGCCCGTGCGGAAGCCGCTGCAAACAGGCATCAAGGCCATTGACGCCATGACGGCCATCGGACGCGGCCAGCGCGAGTTGATCATCGGCGACCGCCAGACCGGGAAGACCGCCATCGCCATCGACACCATTATCAATCAAAAGGGCAAGGACGTCATTTGCATATACGTGGCCATCGGGCAGAAACGCTCGACGGTGGCCCGGGTGGTGCAGGACCTGACCAGCTACGGCGCGATGGACTACACCATCGTGGTGTCGGCCACGGCGTCGGAGTCGGCGCCCATGCAGTATATTGCGCCCTATGCCGGATGCTCCATCGGCGAATACTTTCGTGACTCCGGGCGCGATGCATTAATCATCTATGATGACTTGTCGAAGCAAGCCGCGGCCTACCGCCAGCTTTCGCTGCTGCTGCGCCGTCCGCCCGGCCGCGAAGCCTACCCCGGCGACGTGTTCTATCTGCATTCCCGGTTGCTGGAGCGCGCGGCGGCGTTGAATTCGAACTTCGGCGGCGGCACCCTGACCGCGCTGCCCATCATTGAAACCCAAGCGGGCGACGTATCCGCCTATATTCCGACCAACGTGATTTCCATCACGGATGGTCAGATTTTCCTTGAATCCAACCTGTTCTATTCGGGTGTGCGGCCCGCGGTGAACCCCGGTATTTCGGTGTCCCGCGTGGGCGGCGCCGCGCAGGTGAAGGCGATGAAGAAGGTGGCGGGCATGTTGCGCCTCACCTTGGCGCAATACCGCGAACTGGAAGCCTTCGCGCAATTTGGGTCCGAACTTGACAAGTCCACGCAGGCCCAGTTGCACCGGGGCGCGCGGCTGGTGGAAATTTTGAAACAACCGCAATACCAGCCGCTCCCCGTGGAGAAGCAGGTATTGATAATCTACACGGCCACCGCCGGCTATCTGGACACGGTGGCCATCGAGGCCATTGCGCGCTTTGAAACCGAGCTGTATGCCTATTTCGATGCGCAGCAATCGGATATTCTGAGCGATTTGGTCAAGACCGGTCAGCTTACCGATGAACTTCAGGCCCGAATTGACGCGGCCATCAAGAAGTTTCTCGACACCGTCTGGAAGGAGGCTAAGCAGGACTAATGCCCAACCTGCAAGGCATACGGCGGCGAATCGCCAGCGTCAAGAGCACGCAAAAGATTACCCGCGCCATGAAAATGGTCGCCGCGGCGAAATTGCGCCGCGCGCAGGAAGCGCTTTTGAAAACCCGGCCGTATGCGTATCACATGCGCGAACTGGCCAATGGCCTGATCGCGCATGTTGATCCCGCGGACCACCCGTTGTTGCACAAAGGCACGGGCGACAAGATAGCCTTGCTGGTCGTGTCGTCCGACCGAGGCCTGTGCGGCGGGTACAATTCCAACATTGTAAATGAGACCCTGCGCCTGCTTCAGGATCGGTTTCCGGGAAAGAGTGTTGAAGTGACTATCGTGGGCCGGAAGGGCAATGATGTGCTCCGCCGGCGCCGGTGCACCATCCGCTCCGCGCATATCGGGATTCTGGACCGCTATACCATCAATTCCGCGACCTCGGTGATTGATCCGCTCGTGGATCAATTCGTCAATGGTCAGGTGAGTGAAGTGTTTTGCTTATACAACGAGTTCAAGTCGGCGATTACCCAGCGTATCACCCTGGAACAACTGCTGCCCTACACGCCGGAAGATTCAGGCAAACTGGGAAGCGCTTTTTTCACCTTTGAGCCCTCGGCGGAGGAAATCATCTCAGCGCTCCTGCGCGATAATCTGCACGCGCAGATGCACCGCATCCTGCACGAGGCCATGGCCAGTGAGCAGGGCGCGCGCATGGCCGCCATGGATTCCGCCACCAATAATGCCGCGGACGTCATCGTACGTCTCACGCTGAAATACAACCGTGTCCGTCAGGACGCTATTACGAGAGAAATGGTCGAAATTGTCAGTGGCGCGGAAGCGCTATAGCCGGAGGCTGTAATGAAAACTGGACAGGTTACCCGAGTGATTGGCCCGGTCTTGGACATCAAATTCCCGCCAGGACATCTGCCGCCCATGTATACCGCACTGGAATTGACGCGGCCGGGCGGAAAGAAACTGGTTCTGGAAGTCGCGCAACACTTGGGCGAAAACACGGTGCGCGCGGTGGCCATGGACAGTACCGACGGTCTCTCACGCGGCATGGAAATTGTGGACACGGGCACCTTCATCACGGCGCCGGTTGGCAAAGAGGTGCTTGGCCGCATCATCAATGTCATTGGCGAGCCGGTGGACGAATTGGGCCCCGTCAAGGCCACAGAGCGGTGGCCGATTCATCGTCCCGCGCCGTCCTTTGAAGACATTGACACGCGGACCGAAGTGTTTGAAACCGGGATTAAGGTGATCGACCTCCTTGCTCCGTATCCCCGCGGCGGCAAGATCGGCCTGTTCGGCGGCGCGGGCGTGGGCAAAACCGTCTTGATCATGGAATTGATCCACAACGTCGCCACGAAGCACGGCGGCTACTCCGTATTCTCCGGCGTGGGTGAACGCACCCGTGAAGGCAACGACCTCTGGCTCGAAATGAAAGAGTCTGGCGTTATCGACAAAGCCGCCCTGATTTATGGCCAGATGACCGAGCCGCCGGGTGCTCGTGCGCGCGTCGGCCTCACGGGCCTGACGGTGGCGGAATATTTCCGCGATGTCGAAGGGCAGGACGTGCTCCTCTTCATTGATAATATTTTCCGTTTCACCCAAGCGGGCGCGGAAGTGTCCGCGTTGCTGGGCCGCATGCCCAGCGCCGTCGGGTACCAGCCGACGCTGGCCACGGAAATGGGTGAATTGCAGGAACGCATCACGACGACGAAGAAGGGTTCGATTACGTCGGTGCAGGCGATTTACGTGCCTGCGGACGACTTGACCGACCCGGCCCCGGCCACGACCTTCGCGCACCTTGACGCCACCACGGTGTTGTCGCGCCAGATCGTGGAATTGGGGATTTACCCGGCGGTGGATCCGCTCGATTCCACCAGCCGCATTCTGGACCCGCGCTACGTGGGCGACGAACACTACCGTGTGGCGCGCGGCGTGCAGCGGATTCTGCAACGTTATAAAGACCTGCAAGATATTATCGCGATTCTGGGCATGGACGAGCTTTCCGAAGAAGACAAGCTCACCGTGGCCCGCGCGCGCAAGATTCAGCGGTTCCTTTCGCAGCCGAATTTCGTGGCCGAGCAGTTTACGGGAATGCCCGGCAAGTACGTGGCCCTTGCGGACACCATCAGCAGCTTCGCGCAAATTCTCGCGGGCGAGCATGATGAACTGCCCGAAGGCGCGTTCCTGTATTGCGGCGGCATTGAAGAAGCGATTGAAAAAGCGAAAAAGTTGGGAGCGGCATAAGTTATGGCCGAACAGCAAAAGGCGGCGCCTATGGTGTTGGAGATTTGCGCAATGGACCGTGCGCCCTATCGCGCGGAGACCAGCGAGATCACCCTGCCCGGAGAACAGGGAGAGTTCATGGTGCTCCCGGGCCATGCCCCGCTGATTGCAACGCTGCTTTTGGGCGTGTTGAAAGTAAAGGTGAATGGCGCGGATCGTTTGTTCTCCATCAACGGCGGCATTGTCCGCGTGCTGGACAACCAGGTGCTCGTGCTTACGCGCACGGCGGAATCGGCGGATGATATCGACCGAGAACGCGCCGACGCGGCGAAAAAGCGCGCGGAAGACCGTTTGCAGGGACCCCATGAGAAGATTAATGTGGCCCGTGCGGAAGCTGCCCTGCGCCGCGCCATGATTCGGTTGAAAGCCTCCGGCGCGTAATAACTAAGATTTTTATTGGACCTATAGGACGCATATGACCTATAGGTCTTGTTTTTTTTCTCCCTCCTTTTTCATGATGAATAAATAATTAAATCCGCGCAGGAAATAGTTGCCGGCGATGGCTTCGGTGTGGAAATGGCGGCGTTTCATGGTGCGGTTGTGGCGGACAACAGAAATGATGTCCACGGGTTTGAAGTAACGTTCCATCATTTCGAAGAGCCGGAAGCCGATGGGGGCGAAGGGCTTCTTTTTCTGGAAGGAGTCGCAGCAGTATAGGGCCATGTAGCGGCGGTTCTTTAAGACGCGGTGCATCTCTTTTATGACCGTTTCCATGGCCTCATAATAGTCGGGCGTCAGGGCGTCGAGTTTTCCGATGCAGGCGGGATGATCGGAATAATCAATGTGCGTGGAATAGGGGGGATCGACAAAGACAAAATCCACGGAAGCGTCGTCCAAGGGCAGTTGGCGCGCGTCAGCTTGAAGGATGTCCTCACGATGGGGTGCGAGGTCGTAGCCGATGACGCGGCGGCCCAAGTCCGTGGCGACGTCGATGGTGGTTCCGCTTCCGCACATGGGGTCCACCACCAAATCATGCGGACGGGTGTACCGCTGCAAGAGATTCCAGATCACATACGACGGTGTGGCGCCGATGTAGGCCTGATCTCCCTGCATTTCCTTGCCGTAATGTTGTGAAGGGTATTCCCACAAGGTGGTGGTGAGTACTGCAATCTCTGGTTTTTTATGCATGGTTCCGCCTGTATAGAGTAGTCTTCAGGAATAGTGTACACCAGAGCAAATAAAAGACACCAAGGAGACCGCGCCGGGAGGTCGGCAAGAGGTGACAACGTGGGAGCCGTGAACAGTAGCGGATGCGCCGCGGCTCCTTGCGGAATGAGGCGCATCACCATTCGTCGGGGACGCTGATGTCCAACTGAGGGGCGGCATTGGCTACGGGGGGATTCCATTGGGCGGGAGGCGCGGTGCCGGTGATGTAGGCTTCGGTGTAATCGCCGCCCGCGACGGCGGTGAGGCGTTCGATGTTGTAGAAAGTGATGCCGGAGGGCACATCGAAATCGCGGATGGGGAGGCCTTCCTCGGCGATGGTCATGAATTGGGTCCAGACGGGGGCGGCAAGGGTTCCGCCGGTGAATTCCCGGCCTTGACCGAGCGAACGGTTGTCGCGGTAGCCAATCCACACAACGCAGGTGTAGTCGGGGGTGCAGCCGCAAAACCAGACGTCGCGGCTTTGGTTGGTGGTGCCGGTTTTTCCTGCGCGGGGCCGTCCCAGGGCTTTGGTGCGGTGGCCGGTGGGGTAATACCCGCGTTTGGCATCCGGTTCGCAGACGCCTTCCAGCATGTGCAGGACGACGTAGGCCACGCGCGTGTCGAGGGCTTGTTCGCGTTTGACAAAGGTGTTGTAATCATACCGGGGGAGGCCGTCGCGGTTGCGGATGTCGGTGAGCAAGACGGGATCATTGCGCACTCCGCCGTTGGCGAAGCAGGAATATGCCACGCATTGATCGAGCACGGTGACTTCGGCGCTGCCGAGCCCGAGGGTGAGTCCCACGGTATCGTCGATGGGGGTGGTGATTCCGCACCGCTGGAGGTAGGAACGCACCAAAGGCACCCCCAGTTGATCCACCAGTTTTACGGAGATGACATTAACGGACTGTTCAAGAGCCTGCCTCAAGGAGATGGGGCCGTGGTATGTGCCCCCGAAGTTTTGCGGGCTCCAGGGTTTTCCCGCGCCATCCATGCGCACGAAGGGTTCGTCCACCAGGATCGAGGAGGGCGTATAACCGCTGGCGATGGCGGCCGCCCACACGAACGGCTTAACGCTCGAGCCCGGCTGGCGCCGGGCTTGGGCGGCCGTGTTGTACTTTTCCTGGGAGAAAACGCGCCCGCCCACCATGGCCCGGACAAATCCCTGGTTGGGCGCACGGTTGTCAATACAGACCAGCGCGCCGGCCACCGGCACGAATTCATCAAGTTTACCTGCTTTTTCCAGGTTTTTTTTCTTCTTTTCGTCAAACGCATCAAGCGCCGCAAAAAGCGTTTCCTCGGCGGCGCGCTGTAACCGCATATCGAGGGTGGTGTGGATTTCGAGGCCGTCCTCGAACACTTCCTCGACCTCGTATTTACCTAGAACGAAGCCGCGGATTACTTCGACGAAGTAGGGCGCTTTGTTTTCGGCAAAGATGCCCTGGCCGGTTTGTTCGAGTTGTGCCTTTTTCTCCGGGGTTAGGAGTTCCGCGGCGAGGTCTTCCATCACGGCGGCATCATGCTCCGCCTGGGTGATGAACCCGTTTTCCAGCATTTGCCCGAGCACAATATTCCTCCGTTGAAAGGCATTGTCGAAATAGCGGAAGGGCTGATTCTTGTTGGGGGTGCGGGCGAGCCCGGCCAGCATGGCGGCTTCGCCGAGCGTGATGTCACGGCAGCTTATGCCAAAATACTGGCGCGCGGCGGCTTCGACGCCGTAGGCGCTGATCCCCAGGAAGAGTTGATTGAGATACAGCTCCAGAATCTCGTCTTTGGTGAAGCGGCGTTCGATTTGCAGGCTGACAATCGCCTCCCGGATTTTACGCTGGATGGTGTCCTCTTTGCCCACGCCAAGTTCGGGCACGCCCCGGGCCAGTTGCTGGGTGATGCCGCTGCCACCCCTCGGACGGCCCCGCTTCAGTGCGTACAACGCGCCATTGATAATCGTTTCGGGCCGGACGCCCTTGTGCTCGAAGAACTTGTCGTCCTCGGTGGCGATGAAGGCTTTTTGCAGGTGCAGGGGCATTTCATGCAAGGAAATCAATTCGCATTTTTTTGTGGAGAATTCGCCGAGCAGTTCCCCGTCCGCGGAATAGACCTTGCTCCCCACTTCAGGCCGGAATTGTTCCAAGGCGGTGATTACCCGCTCGGCATCCTCCAGTATCCAGACGGCCACGCCCAGTCCGGCCCCCCAGAGTGAACCCATGACCAGGATTAAAAAGAAAAAAATCCCCGCGCATCCCCGGTTGCGGGGCGCGGGTTCTTTGGTCTGTATCCGGGTTTTCTTCATGGGGTGCCTGTCATCGTATGGTTGTTCTTTTAATAATACCGGAAAAACGGGGAAAGATTCATGCAGAGCAATGACAGGGGGGCACTATGGTGAGATTCGGCACGGGGCGCCTCGCACTGACCGGGTTGATGAATATCTGGGTTAGATTAGATAGGGAGTCTTCGCACCATGAAGAGGGCGCATTGGACTAGTGCGGCGCCGAGGGTATCCGCCAGGATATCCATGATGTCGAAGGAACGGTTGGGCACAAAAAGCTGATGAATCTCATCGGAAATGCCATAGAGCAGGCAAAAGAGGATGGGTATCCCGTATTGCACGGCGGGGGGGTGGTTTCGTCCGGAACGGCGTAGCGTCAGGAAAACGAGGACCGCCAGTCCGGCATAGAGGGTCATATGAACCACTTTGTCGGCTCCCGGGAAGAGCGCTTTGGGGGGAACGGTCAAGGGCTGGGACGATAGCCAGAATATTCCCGCGCAATAGAGCAGAACAAGGAAGCCATACCGGGGATTCATGCGGGAGTTCCCGGGGTTCTTCCAAGGGCCACGATGGAAATATCGTCATTGAACCGTTGTTCACCATGCCACTCCGTCAAGGCGTCAAACACACGGTCCAAGCTGTCGTTCAGGGGCAAGGTTCGATGTTGCGTCAAGAGGTTGCGGAGCCGTGCCGTGCCGAAGAGTTCACCCTGGCCGTTCATGGCTTCGGAAACGCCATCAGAGTAAATGACGAGCCGTTCTCCCGGTTGCAGGAGCACACACTGTTCCTGGTAGGGTTTGTTGCTGAGCCCGATGGGCAATCCCTCGCTTGCCGGCAATTCATGCGCCCCGGTTTCGGTAACGTGGAGCAGGGGCGGGTGGCCGGCGGAAACGTAACGGAACGTGTTTTCGCGCACGTCGAGGATGCCGTACACCAGGGTGAAAAACTGCCCGGTTTCCGGTTCCCATGGGAAGTGGGCGTTGAGGCGGTTGGCGACTTCGGTTGGCGGGGTGAGGGTGTATTCGGAGGCCCCCCGGCGGCGTTCCCAGAAAAAGGAGGAAAAATGGGCGGTGGGGGAGAGCATGCGGCTGACGGACACGGCCAAGAGGGCGGCCGCCACGCCATGCCCCATGACATCCAGGAGATACACCCCCACGTGATTGTCATCCAGCCGGAACACATTCAGGGTGTCCCCGGCGAGTTCTTCGCAGGGATGCAGCCGCCAAGCAAAACGGAGTCCTTTGACTACTGGCATGCTGTCCGGCAGCAGCGACTGTTGGATTTTTGCCGCGGCGCCCAAGCTTTGCTTGAGGCGGCGATTGGTCTCCGACAGTTTTTGATTGACGTCGCCCAGGGCATCCAGGGCGTTCCGCAGTTCTTCTTCCGCCTGAACCCGGGCCGTGATATCGGATTGTATGCCGACATAATGGGTGACATTGCCCCGTTCATCTGTAAGGGGCGTGAGGGCAAGCCGGTTCCAAAAAGGGGTGCCGTCTTTGCGGTAATTGAGCAGTTCGCCGGTGTAGGGCCGCCGTTCCTCCAAGGCTTTCCGGATTTCATACATGGCCTCGGGGGACGTGCCGGGGCCTTGCAGAAAACGGCAATTCCGGTTCATCACCTCGTCCCGGGAATAGCCGGTCAGGCGGAGAAACCCCTCGTTGACATAGATGAGGGGGTTGTCCGGGCGGCGGATATCGCTGATGGTGATCCCCTCGCTGGAAACCGCCATGGCGTGTTCGCGCAAGTCCAGGGCGGCATTCACCCGTTCAATCTGATGCATGCGCGCGCGGGCAATACGTTCCGCGGCGCGGAGGCGTTGGGGCGCCTCCGCCCGTGGCTTGTAGCGTAATGCCTTTTTAGTGTTGCTCTTCTTCATATAATCCATTTGAGATGGGGGCCTATCACCCGCATCCTCCACCGTAAGTGGTCTTGTTAGACTTCTCCAGGGTACCTTGTGTTACACCCTCCGGATCAAGAAGAGTGTACATCATTCCGGGCGGGTGAATACGGCAAAGCCCCAGGTGTTTCCTCTATATATACCCCGTCAATGTGCATTTCTCCATGAAAAATAAGATTATGCCCGCCGGGGTGTAACGGCCCCGGTTTTCGCTAAAAGGCGGGATGGAACAGCTTGATAACATCGAAGCAAACGGCGGCGATGAAGGCGGAGAAGGGGATGGTGAAAATCCACGCCCAGACGATCCGGGTGGCGATGCCCCATTTAATGCCCGAAAGCTTGTTTACCGCGCCCACACCGACAATGGCGCCCGTAATGGTGTGGGTGGTGGAAACGGGGATGCCGCTGTGGGTGGCCACGAACAAGGTAACCGCGCCCGCTGTTTCGGCACAGAACCCTCCCACCGGCTTGAGTTTTGTGATGCGCATGCCCATGGTTTTGACAATGCGCCAGCCGCCAAAGGCCGTTCCAACGGCCATGGCCAGATTGCAGGATACGATGATCCAGGCCGTATTGGCGTGGGTAAGCGACAGTTCCGTATCAGGGGAAAGAAGCCCCGCCGCGATCAGCAACGCCACAATCACGCCCATGGTTTTTTGGGCGTCATTCCCGCCATGGCCAATGGAATACAGTGCCGCGGACATGAATTGGAGTTTCCGGAACACACGGTCCACATTATATGGACGCCAGCGGCGAAACAGCCAAAATACGATGGTCATGAAGAAGAACCCAATCGCCAGGCCGATCACGGGGGCCAAGGGAATGAACTTGACCGTGGCCCACACTCTTCCCCACTCGATTACCCCTACGCCCTTGTGGGCCATGCCTGCCCCAACCAAGCCGCCAATCAAGGCATGGGATGAACTGGTGGGCAAGCCCCACCACCAAGTGAGCAAATCCCAGAGTATGGCGCCCAGAAGTGCCGCAAGCACGACAAAGACGAAGGCGGGATCGGCGGGATCGATATGCACTATCTTTTTAATGGTGTGGGCGACTTCAGGGCGAAAAATGAATATAGCGATGAAATTAAAAAACGCTGCCCATAACACCGCGGTTCGGGGGGACAGCACGCGGGTGGATACAATCGTGGCAATGGAATTGGCGGCGTCATGGAAACCGTTGATGATGTCAAAAACAAGCGCCGCCCCCACGGTAATGAACACTATAATCCACATTGGGTCCATGGGGTTATGAATTCTCGATGACGATGCCTTGAATGATATTGGCGACGGACTCGCACCGGTCCGTGGCCTTTTCCAAACGTTCGAGGATTTCTTTCCACTTGATGACCTTGATGGGGTCGCTTTCATTCTTAAACAGATCGGCCAGGGCGTTGCGCATCAGGAGGTCGCCCTGGTTCTCCAAATCGAACAACATGATGCAGTGCTGTTTGATGGTATCTTGATTGCCCATATTTCGCAAGCCGGTCACCGCCTGTATGATTTCATGGGTGGCGCGCACCAGCACATCCACCAGGGCCACGGCCTCGGACCGGCTCTCTTTGATGTCATACATGACGAGCCGGGCCGCGATGGACTCGACGGAGTCCACAATATCGTCCAGGCGCTGCATCAGCCCAAGAATTTCGGAGCGGTCAATGGGGGTGATGAAGGTTTTGTGCAGGGTGTCGGTGCAGACGTGCGTGATGGAGTCCGCTTCGCGCTCGATTTCCTTGATGCGGGCGGCGCGCTCCGTCATGTCCCCGGGATTGGACACCATGGCTAAGAGCTCTTTGCTGGCTTCGATGCCCAGCCGGCAGTGTTGCTCAAAGTAATCGAAAAAATTTGTTTCTCTCGGCAATAGATTCTTAAACATATTCCTATCCCCGGCCAATGGTGTTTTGTGTTGCGGAAAAAACAGGGATGTACACAACCCAAGCCTCGATAGTGTAGCAGACCAATACGAAAAAATCACTTCGGAAGGAGGAGGGGGGTATTTGGAGCGGGAAGGGGGTGTATGTGTAGAATGGGATTGGAATGGAAGTGAACGGGGGCGTGTTAGGCTGTAATGGCTGGATAAAAAGGAGAAATGTGAGTACTTCGAGACGGAGCATGGCGCGGTTATATGAAACGGTGCAACAGGTGTATAGCGCGGTTCCACACCGGTATTTCAAAGGGGGGTATTCATTTCCGGCATGGCATTATTACTTCGAGGTGACCCGTCGGTGCAACCTGCGATGCCGGATGTGCCAGTACATTGAGTGGCTGGAACGGACGCCCGCCGGGGAGCAGAAGGCCGGGGAGTTGACGACGGAGGAGTGGCACCGGGTGGTTGATCAAACGGGGCGGTTGAGTCTTATTACCTTTACGGGCGGGGAACCGTTCGTGCGGCAGGATTTCCTGGAACTCCTGGAGCATGGGAGCCGGAAAGCGCGGACGCATTTCATCTCCAACACGACGTTATTGACGGAGGAGCGTGCGGAGGCGGTGGTGAAGCTTGCGCCGAAACGGCTGGGCCGGCTCGGGCTTAATTTTGCGGGAACGTCCATCGAGGCGCCCGGGGAACTGCATGATGCGATTCGGCAAATGCCGGGGGCGTTTGAGCGCTCGATGGCGGGGATTCGGTTGTTGCGCGCGCATCGGGACACGGCGGGAAAGGCCTGTCCGTTAATCCATGTGACGACGGTGATGCAGGAAGCGAATGTGGCGGTTTTGGCCCAGATGCCGCAGTTGCTGAAAGAAGCGGGGGTGGATGTGATGAATCTGGTCACGGAGACCCGCATTTTTGATTTGCCGGAATTGGGGGAACGGAATCCTTCTTCCTACCGGCGGGAGGACCTTGCCTGGCCGAAGATTGAGCGGGGGAAATTGGCGGAAGCGCTGGACCGGACGATTGCGAATGCGAAGACCGCCGGAATCGAACTGCGTTTGCCGCGCATGCCGCGCAACGCGATTCTGGAGTATTATGACAAGGGGGTGAATTTACGAGACTTTGAATGTCTCAGCCCCTGGAACACATTGATTGTGGGCCGGCAGGGGAATGTATACGGCTGCTGGCTGGCGAAGCTCGGGAATGTGCGGGAGCACAGCCTCAAGGAATTATGGAATAACGCGCGGAGCCGTGAATTCCGCCGACGGTGCCAGAAGGGGTTGTTCGCCGTGTGCCCGGGATGTTGTTTTATCCAGCACTGCACGCAGCGGGACGCATTTCTATAAGCCCGTCTGGCGCCGCACGCGGGTGGAGATAAAACCCGTTTGGCCGTAGAGAACGCCCATGTGCCGGGCGACCACGGGGCATTTTGCCCGTAAAATAAGGAAGACATCGCCGGGAAAGTCGTCAATGGTTTCGTAGTTGCCCTGGCCTTTGCCGAGGATGATGCCGGCCTGGCGCATTCGGGCGAGAAAACGTTCCGGCACCAAGTGCAGAGGGCTTCCGACAAACGCCCCGCCATTGTCAATCACTTCGCACAAACGGGTCAGGCCCACTTGTTCGGCGTCGGCGAGCAGGGCGTCGTTAATGATGGGGCCGGCCTTAACCACCGCCGTCACGCGCGTGTATTTCAAAAGTTCTTCAATAAGGAGTTTATCAAAGACAATCTCACCGGCGTTATCCAACAAAAACAACAAATCCGTGCAATGCGCAAGAGACTGTTTGAATGCCTGCGTATGATCAATCGCGAAACGCTCTTCCAAGACTTGTTCGATGGCGGTGCGGAGATTGATGTCTTGGGCGCGCAGGGCGCCAAGGTCGATAATATTGCCTGCGGCCGCGAGGTGGAGGGCGGTTTCGAGGGGATCGGGACTGCTCTTGATGCGGGCGCGCATTTCGTCTTCGAGGGCGAGGGCCATTTCGTTCTGTTCGCGTTTAGCCTTGAGATACGGGTCGGAGACACCCGTTACGGCGGACGTGATTTCATACGCCACGTGGGATAATGCGGCGGGGGAGTTCGACAAGTCCATGCCCGGGAAGCACAAGGCCACTTCATTAAGGATGCGGCGTTGCAGGGTTTCGTCGGGAGTGGCCCGGCGCGCGGCGCGCAGGGTCTGGGTGATGATGCACTCGAGACAGTCCAAGGTTGCTTTCACTTCGTATCCTTTCCGGGGGTCAAAGGGTGTAAGGGTAGCGTATCGGGGAGGGGAGAGTCTAGTGGGTAAAGCGGGTTAGTCAGAGTGTGCACCACCCAAGATAATGCGCACGAACCGTCGAAGCGCCGATGCCGGCCAGCGCCACAAAAGTCCATGAAGGCATCAAGATGGGTCCAACGTCGTTGTTTTTCTAGACAGTAGTACGTCTTTGGGGGCATAATCAGACGTGCCAAACTTGGAATCAAAGACAGGGCTCGATACGCTAGAAGCGATCCCGAAACATACTAGAAAGTAAGCTGCTGAATGAAACGCTTAAAACTGTTTCTTGTCTTGGTATCGACGGCGGTGAGCGCGGCGGCCGCGCCGAATGGCATGGTCATGCTGCTTACGGATTACGGGGCGGACTCCATTTATGTGGGCGTTCTTAAGGGTGCCATCTACACCAAATTCCCCAGCGCCAAGGTGGATTCCATCAGCCATTCGATTCCGCCGTATGATATTGTGGAGGGGGCGTACCTGCTGCTGGAGTCGTGCAAGGAATTCCCCAAGGGTACGGTCTTCTGTTGCATTGTGGACCCGGGGGTGGGCACGCCGCGCAAGGGCATCGCCCTGGAGACGGCGGCCGGGCAGTATTTTGTGGGGCCGGACAACGGCCTGCTTAGTCTGGTGGCGGAACGCGACGGTGTGAAACAGATTCGCGAGACCGTGAACAAAGAATTGTGGCGGAGCGGGGTCACATCGAGCACGTTTCACGGGCGGGACATTTTTGGCCCGGTGGCCGCCGCGGTGGCGAGCGGCACACCGCTGGATGTGATTGGGCCGGAAGTACAGGAACTGACCAAACTCGATGTCGTGAGGAGCCGGGTGGAAAATGGCTTGGCCAGCGGCAGGGTCATCCGTGCGGATGTCTATGGCAATCTTGTGACGAACATCACCGCCAGCGATCTGGAGTCGTTGGGAATTAAGCGCGGAGATGGGGTGGAGGTCACTATGGGGGGCACGAAGTTCACCGCGCCGTTTGTGTCCACGTATGGCGATGTGCCCAAGGGGGAGAAACTGGTGTGTCTTCAGAGTTCAGGCATGGTGGAGTGTGCAATAAATCTGGGGAGTCTCGCGGAAACCCTCGGCGCGGGGTTGCACGCGTCCGTTACGGTGCGGCGCCAGCCATGAAAAGACCCCTGATGCCGTTTTTCGAGCGCATGACGGCGCACTACGGCCCCACGCATTGGTGGCCGGGGGATTCTCCTTTCGAGATTGCCATTGGCGCGATTCTCACGCAAAACACCGCATGGACCAATGTCGAAAAAGCCATCGCGAATCTAAAGCGAGCGAAACTACTGCATCCGCAACGAATGATGGACTGTCCATTGAATGAATTGGAAACAGCGTTGCGCCCGTCAGGATATTTCCGGCAGAAGGCCCAGCGGGTGCGCCTGTTTTGTCGGCACCTTCTGGATCACTATGGCGGAAGCATTACGCGGATGGCGAAGCGGCCTCTCGATGAACTTCGCGAGGAGTTGCTCCAATTGAAAGGCATCGGCCCGGAAACCGCGGACGACATCCTGCTCTATGCGTGCGGCAAGACAGTGTTTGTGGTGGATGCGTATACGCGACGGATTTTCAGCCGCCACGGCCTTGTGCCGCCGGATATCCGCTATGAGGACCTGCGCGCCTTTTTTGAAAAAAATCTGGCCGCTGATTTGCACCTGTACAAGGAATACCACGGACTCATCGTCTGGACCGGCAAAGACTTCTGCCGCAAACAGCCCCAGTGCGATCACTGTCCGCTCGCGCTGCTATTGCGAAGAAACGAACCAATCCTGTGACCGCCTTTCTTCCGGCGGATTGACCATGGCACGCGGCAATTTGTACCTGATACGTCTTTTTTTCAGGTGGCACGGGGAGGGTCGTCCCCGGGGTTGGCCGTGGGGCTATCCGCGAATCGCCGCCACGGAAGGCGGGGACTCGCACTGGTATGGAGAGGTTACTTGGTCAGGTATCCGGCTTGGAATTTCTCCTCCTTCACCAGCATGGACTTCAATTGCACGGGCCCCAACAGGCCGGATTCCAATAAAGGGGAATCCTTGTGATAGTGTTTCCACGTGGTGAAGGTGTAGCGTCCGGCGCTGGGGCGGGGCTGGCCTTCCAAAAGCCATGCGGGCCATGCTTTCAGGCTGCCGTCCGGATTCCACTCGCAATCCTCGGGCTGTTGCTCGTCGCCGATGAGCCGGTTGGGCCAGAGGTTCGTCACGCTGATCTCGATCCGGTTTTTTCCCGCCACCAGGTTTTTTGTGATGTCCACGCGAAACGGTGGTTTCCAAAGGACGCCAAGGTCCGTCCCATTGACGCGCACCTGCGCCATGTTTTTTACGCGGCCCAAATCAAGATACACCACATGGTCCTTTCCGAAGAGATTCGGCGGCGCGTCAATTTCCTTGCGGTACGTGGCGGTGCCGGAGAAATATTTGATACCCTCGCCGTCATTTTCACTCCATGAAGTCAGTTGTTCAAGCACAACGGATTCAGGCGCGCCCCAGTTGGGGGGGAATTTCACCTCCCAGGGCCCATCCACGGTCACAGGTTTGGTCACCTCGGGGATTTCTATGGCAAGAAGTTTATCGGCGGAGGTTTTCAAGGAATAGGTTCCGCTTTCCCATGCGCGGAGGGTCAGGCGGTTGTTTTCCGTGATGCGCAGTTCCGCCGGAGGTGTAACCGGGTTGTTAACCTCCGGGATTTCCACGGACGCATTTTCATTCACGGTGATGGTTCCGGGCGCGCCATCGAGCGTATAGTCCACCCGGAGTTGTTTGGGAATCATGTTGGCCGGGTCACCCGCAAGTGCATTATTCGCCACCACCGAGAGTGTTCCATCCAACACCATCGCCGCGAGCTTGTCCGTAACGTCCACCTGCAAATTCTTAGTGGACTCCGGCAATTCCGGTGGCAGGCCGCCATAGATCGCGCGCTTGATTTCCAGGCGGGCCGGGGTATTCGCCGGTTGTGGCGATTCCGGCAGTACAAGTGTCTGATTCTCCGCCACCACGGCGGTCTTTGCCTGGCCGTTGACCACATAGTCCACGCGCAGCTTCTTGATTTCATTCGGCGCTGGATCCCCCGCCAGCGCATTATCCGCGCGGACCTCGATCTTGCCATCCCGGACGCGTTCCACCAGCTTTTCCGTGACATTCACGGTGTTCGGAATCGTGTCGCCGAGCACCCCGTACACCGCGTTCGTGATTTCCAGTTTAGCCACAGTCTTGGGTTTGGGATTCAACAACGATTGGTTGTCTTTGCCCGCCCAGATCAAATGTTCGCCCTCCACCGGTGCGCGAAACACCACAAACACGGAACCACTCGGCGGCAGCAGCAACGGTACGGTAATGCGGCCTTCGGATTCGGTGAACACCGGCGCCATTTCGATTTCGCCCGTTTCCGGATGCCACAGTTCGGGCTGTTTCCCGCTGATGCGGAAGGTGCAATCCACTGCGGTGGACCGAGACTTCCAATTGGCCACGAAATAAATGTCCGTGTCTTCGGTTTTTCGATGAATGTATGCGATCACCGAGGCCTTGGCGGGGGCATCCACCTCAAAATCCGGTTTCAGCCCCTGCAACGCCAATAGTTCCTCGATGGGCTTGCCCCAGACCACCTTCCCCTTGCCATACGCATTTTCCGTGACGGTTTTCCCGTCGCAATCGCCCCACAACGGGTCCGCGATCCTGGCTAATTCCACGTCGCATTCGGGATAGCCGCTCAATCCCGGCGTCTTTACCGGTTTCGCCGCCACCACCGTTGCCCCGGCATCCACCAATTCCGCCACTTTAACCACCAGGTCCTGGGTCATGGCTTGTTTCGGAGGCAGTACCAGCAGCGAATACGTCATGCCGCCTTTATCCGTGACGGCTTTCCCCTCGTCCACGCTCATGTCCGAGAGCACATCCATGTCCACCCCGTCATAATCGTATCCATACGGCAATTGCGGCTGGAGCGCATCCCGGCCCGCCAACGAATGCGGGGCGCCTTCGCCCGCGAAATAGCACACATCCGCCACGAACTGGCCGGTTTGCAGCAGGTATTGGCAGCGGGCCAGATACCGCAACCATGCCGCGCCCGGCTCCCACCACGTATTCGTCCGTTCGAAATGCATGCCCCACGGGCCCATGGTCATCCCCGGCATGCGGTCCAGCCACGGTTGCATGGCGTAGCGGTGGAAGATAAACCGGTTGACCCCGCTGCAATACATGAAATCGCCCAGCGCCTTGAGGGAGAATGGATCATTCATCCACCTGCCCTGTTCCGGCGTGGCGGTGAAGGATTCCGCGCCCACATAGGTCAGGCCGTGGGTGTGCGCGATTGACGACGCCAGCTTGCCTCCCCCGCTGTCACGGCCGCCGCCCACCCAGAACTCGGTCATCGGAATGTCCGCATTGCCGCCACTTTCCAGATCATCAAAGCCGCCATTGCCGTAAGGCTCGATGGAGAGCTCCAGATGATTCTCTTCGCAGAGTTCTTTGAAGGCTCCGAAATAATTTTCCGAGAACAAATCGGCGATGGTGCGGCGCACATCCCAGAGGAACCGCTCGGTCTCTTCAATGCTGTCAATGATGCGCCCCGTCATCGCGGGCAAACACAGGAGGGGGTCATACCCGCGCAGATTGAAAAAATCCTCCCGGAACCGCGGGCTCCAGTTCTCCGCGCCCACTTCATAGCTGTCAATCAGGATGTGCTTCAACGACTTGCCGGTCAAGGAGCCAACATCGTCCAGAACCGGCTGCACCGCGTGGCGCCAATGCAGTTCCGCCGCTTCACGGCTCATCTTGCCGCATTCCAGTCCCAGCCCCGCCTTGGTGGAGGGGTGGTTCGTTTTCCCCGCCGGCGTGTAGCCCATGCGCAGCAGCGTCCACCGCCCTTCCGGAACCTCCCACACGATATGCCCGTCGTCGCCCAGGTGTTCCGTCAGGTTGACAATCTTATCCAGCGGTATCACGTCTTCCTTGGCGATGTCCGGGCGCGAATCACGCGGAGGATCATCCACCCGTGCAAATCCCGCTTTGCCTTCCCAGCCCTCCAACCGCACCTGATCATGCGCGGGCGTGGGAAAAGCCAGCACGGCGATGTCGCGGTAGAAGTCCAGATTTTTCTTCGGTTCCGGGAGCGAGCCCTCAAACGCCTTGGGGCCCGTCACCGGCGTTTCCGTCCACACCACCTTGTGCATCGCCTTGTCCGGCGTGATCCACGGCCCGCCGCTCGACGACCACCCCGCGCAGTTGTGCAGGCACAACTCGATACCGAGGCGGTCCGCCTCCTCGGCCGCATGTTTCACCAAAGCGCGCCATTCCGGGCTCATGAACGCCACCGGCCCTTCCGGAATCCCGCAATCCACATTGAAGATTTGCGCACCGCCCACCCCCGCCCGTTTCATCCCCTCCAGGTCCGCCGTGATGCCTTCCTTCGTGATGTTTCCATTCATCCAGTGCCACCACGTATGCGGCCGCGCGCTGTCCGGCGGATTCAGAAAGCCCTGTTCCAGCGCCGGCTCCTCCGCCCACAGGCCGCCAGCCAAACAGCACAAAATCATGCTCAACACCCACCGCCCAAATGCTTTTCGCAGAGCGACGTTCTCCCGGAACATGGACCTTCCTCCTATGGTTCGCCAACATTTCCATAGCAGCATAGGAAAAGTACACGTTGTGTGGCAAACATTTCCATACCCTGACACCCCTTGAACCGTGTCAATCTGAGTAATCTGTGGATCCGGCTCTGCTCACAAACGATGATCTCGCGCACGCATGAGTGGTGTGGGACTCGCAATACCCGGCGCGATTGCGCATAATGGGGAAAACTTGGGAGACGCCGCCATGACAAGTATTTTACTGCTGGGTTTGGGGATGTTTGTGTGGGTTGCGGATGCGCCGGTTTCGGCGCAGGAGGGTAAAATCCCGCCCGCGCCGATGTTTTGTGATCCGGTGTACGACGGCGCGGCGGACCCCGCCATCATTTGGAACCGTGAAAAAAAGGCGTGGTGGATTTTTTATACGCAGCGCCGGGCCAATCAGAAAGACGAGCCCGGGGTGCGCTGGGCGCACGGCACGGACATCGGCATCGCGGAATCAAAGGACGGCGGTTTCACATGGGCGTATATAGGCATCGCCAAGGGCCTCCCTATTGAACCCGGCCGGAACAGCTTCTGGGCGCCGGAAGTGATTTTCCATGAGGGAATCTATCATATGTTTGTGAGTTATGTTCCCGGGATGCACGACGATTGGTCCGGAGATCGATACATCCTTCATTACACCGGCAAGAATCTTCTTGACTGGACCTTTGTAACCAAGCTTGTATTGTCCAGCGCGCATGTGATTGATCCGTGCGTGTACCGTTTTCCCGAGGGCACATGGCGGATGTGGTACAAGGACGAAGCGGACGATTCGCATATTTACGCGGCGGACAGTCCGGATTTGAACACATGGACAGTCGTGGGGCCGGTCATTACGGACCGCAGTGGGGAAGCGCCAAACGTGTTTGAATTGGGCGGATATTACTGGATGTTTACGGACAGCGGCGGATTGAATCTGTACCGGTCCAAGGACGGCAGGCAATGGCGGTATCAGGGGCCGTTCATGCAATCGCCCGGCACCCGGCGGGACGACGGGGCGTGCGCGCAACACGCCGATGTGCTCGTGCAGGGTGATCATGCGTATATCGTCTATTTTGTGCATCCTTTCGGGAAAAAACATGTGGAGCCGGACAAGCACCGATCCGTGCTCCAAATCGCCCGCCTGCACGTTGAAGAGGATCGGTTGATCGCGCAACGCGGCACGCCGTTTGTTCTTGAGTTGAACCCCCCGGAGGAGAATTGAAAATTCGCTGCGGGCTTCTTGCGTTTATGCCTAGAAATAGATGACCGTGGAGAGGTAGAGGATGTGCTGGTCCACGCCGATGCTGGTGTCGCGCAGGCCGAAGGTGGCCTGACGGACGTTGTCGCCCCAGCGGTAGACGTAGGCCATGTCGATGTTGACGCGGTTATAAAGGAGCAAGCCTGCACCGAGAGAAAATCCGAAGAAGTCATCCACCTTCCCGCTGCCTTTTTTGAGTCCGAGCCAACTGCGTTGTTGGTTGCTGGCGGGCTCGGGATCATAGAACACGCCCGCGCGGAGGCTGGGAAGGTAATTTTGCTTGGGTTTTTTCTCGAAGAGGAAGACGTATTCCGCGCCGAGCCGCACGGTATAGGTGGGGTCATTGGGGCTCATGGACTTGGTCAATCCGGTGACACCCGAGCGTTTGCGCATGCTCAACTGGCTGTTCTTGGGGTCGCGGATGACAAATTCGTCCCACTCGCGGCGGGTGACATCGAAGGACACGGTGAGACGGTCGCCGGGGAACCGGTAGGCAAGACCAATGCCAAAAGCACTGGGAAAATCGTATTGGAGGGGCCGCACACTGCGGGTGTATCCCGGCATGGCGCCAATCTGGCTCAACCGCACCACCTCGGTGTATTTGACCCGGGCCTTCAATTTGCTGTGATAGACCGCGCCGATACTCAAGCGTTCCGTGGGTTTGATCAGAACGCCGACGGTGAAGTTCATGCCGTCGAAGTTTTCGTAATTCTTCTCGACGCGCAGTTTGGCCTGGTTAAAGGCGGCGAATGTGCCATTGATAAGACTGAAGGCACGCTCTTCCTGGCGAATCTCCCATTCGTTGTTCGGGAGGATGTCGTGGTAGTAGAGGTTAAGGACCGCCCCAACGGAAATACGGTTGGTGATTTCAAAACCGAAGGCGGGGGAGAGGGCGGCCAGTTCGCCCCGCTGGCGGTAGCGGATGTCGCTGAACGTGGTGGCCAAACCGCCGCCGGGCAACGCGCCGAGTTTGTTGTAATCGACGTTGATGTCCCGGTCGAAATCATATTTGCGCTGGTAATTGAGGCTGAGCACAAGGTTGCGTCCTGCGATGGTCCAGGGGATGGGCCAAGCCACGCTCAAGTAATTTATGCCATTCAAATCAAGGACGTCGCTGCTGTTAAGCCCGAAATGTTCTTTTGATCGGATATTTTCCGTGTAAAAATCAAAATCATGCACGAGGGAAATTTCAGGGCGTTCGAGCTGGGTGAGGCCGCCGGGATTCCACGAGGCGGCGGTGGCGTCGTCGGCGACGGCGATAAACGCGCCGCCCATGCCGAGCGCGCGGGCGCCACTGCCCACGGGATTGGGCGAGGACGTGATGGTGAGCGACTCCTGCGCTCCCGCCACGCCGCCCAGCGCCAGGGCCAGCGCGAGGCTACATCGTAATGGCCGGAAGCCCTTGATCAATCTTCGCGCCCTCCTTCGTTGGCGCAATAATTTGCGCTTTGCTGCCATTGGTCATAACCCCCGTGATTTTCGCGCGGCCCACTTCCGCGTATTCCCCCGCCTGAAGCACTTCCCCGGTCGTCTGATCCACCCACGGCTCTTCCTCATGCACGATCAGCACATAGGCCCCTTCGCGCACGCCGTCTTCCTTGGTCCAGTTCAACAGCAGGTCCTGATTGCGCACCGCCAGCACTTCGCCGGACAGCCGCGGGTACAATTTCGTGAGCTGCGCCACGAGGTTTTCACAGGCTTTGGTTACCGCCTCGCGGTTGTCCCGGTCGTCCACGAAGGCGTCCAGGGTGGCGATAACATCCGACGTTTCCGGGCTCAGCGCACGCGCCTTAATCTCAATGCCTTTCGCGTCTCTGGGGAAAACATCCGCCACCAGGAACACCTGCGCGGGGGTTACTTTGCCCAAGGTAATGGCCTGATTCGGGTCGGCAAGCGCCGCGGCCAATTGCTGTTCCGTGAGCACTTCCTGCAACCGGGTGCGGTCCAGCACCCGGAAACGATCCTGTTGCACCATCTGCGCTTCCGTGGTGGTGCGCAACAACGCCCCGACCGAAGTATCGATGCCTTGCCCCGCAAAAGCGAGCACCGCCACCGGCATGTGGGATTCTTTGGCGGCCAGTTGCACGGGCCGCACGTCCACGTCCACGCTTTTGTCCAGCGCCACGCCTCCGGCATCCTCCGCGTGAATGGCCACGCTGAGTTTTCCCGCCCCGTCCTTTAACAGGGCCTCGTCAATCGGAATGCGGCGGTTAAAGCTTTCCTTGGGCGCGCCCGTGAGTTCCGGGAAGGGTTCGCCGTTAATCGTAAGGGCGGCCACTTTAGTTTGGGTGACCACTTCGCCGGAAATGCACAGCGTGCGGTTATGACGGTACGGACGGTCCTGTGCGGGGGATTTCAGGCGGATTTCACCGGCGGCGGTGTCCGGGGTGGCGCTCAACAGGATATCCAGCGGCACCGAGCCCGACATGGCCAACTGGAGCCGTTCCGGATGCTTCTGCTTGATCAGCCACAATTTGGCTTCCGTGGAATTCGGATCCCCCTTGAACACTTTCACCGCGGACCGCGTTTCGTTGCCCGCCACGTCCCGTGACGCCAGCACGAAGGTGTTTTCTCCGTCGCCCAGGGGCAATTCCGTGTTGAACTCCATGCGCGGCTTGCCGTTGGGTTCTCCGAGGGAACGTTCGCTTACGCCGACATAGGAAATGCCGTTTTTATCCACGGTAGCCCCGTCCAGGAGCACGGTGCCGTCTTGTGTGACCGTGGGCTCAATCGGGGAAAACACGCCGATGGTGGGGCCCGTCAGGTCTACGGTCACCTCCACCTTTTGTTCCACTTTCTTGTCCGCAAGGTCAGTGACCGCCACGTCAATCTTCTGCGGTCCTTCCTTCAACAGCACTTCCTTCTTGACCGCCACTTTTTCCGCACTGCCGCGCTGGGGCACTTCCGCCCCATTTACCGTCACCTTGGCCACCCCCGTATCGTCATTCGCCTTGACCTCGAAGGCCAGTTCGCGCGATGCGATGATGGTGGCTTTGGGCATCACAATGCCCACTTCCGGCGCCTTGTTATCCGCCAGTTTGCCCTCCTGAATCTTTTTACGCTTAATCATATCCAGATAATAATGGGCGCGGATGGTGTCAATTTGGCCCAAGGACTGGTTGAGAAGATTCTCTGCTTCGTCCAGCCGGTTGAGATGAAAATAGGCAACGCCCAGCTCACGATTGGGGAAATATTCGACGAAATGGAGGCCATAGGTGCGGGCGCGCCAGGAATCCTGGTTCCGGCCTTTCAGCGCTTCCTGATAGTCCTTTACGGCTTCTTCATAGAACTTGCCCGCAAGAAAGGAAGAACCCCGCTCATAGTAGCTCCACCAGCGGCCCCGGAATACGCCGCGTGTCACGCCATACTGCTCCCCGTCCCGGGTGTACGCGGACTTCAGTTCGGCGGCGCAACTCCCCAGCAGGATCCCTGCCACCAAAGCTACGGCAATCTTTCTAACCATCACACAACCCCATCCTTTGTTTCCACCTATTAGCCTACCATAGCCGGGAACGAATGTAAATAGACCCGGAAAAGAAATTTTCCGGGGGTTTATCCGTTTAAGCCTTTCCGTATATACTTTTGGAGTGGGTTACGCGAACTTGTTAGGATAAGAGAAGATATTAGGAAAATATTATGTTAATGGGTATGGGTCTTGGGATGATTCTGTGCAGTTTGGGTATGAATGCGGTGGTGGACACCCCCGCCGGGCATATTGAGGTGTTGGGCGACAGCCGGGTGCGCTTGGAGCAGGCGTATGGACGATTGTGCGCCCCACCCTTGAATGATGCGGATTTTGTTCTCTCGGACGTGACATTTAAATACACACGCCGATTCACGGAATACAGCGGGGACATTTCCGGGCGAATGCTCGGGGCACTCAATGCCACGGAGCCATTGTTGGGAAAGCATAGTCCCGTATTGGACGCCCTGCTCACCGGGCTCCCCCCCGTTCAAAAGGAAGACGGGCACTTTGGCGCACCGCAAAACCTTGAAAATGAGGTGAATCAGGCGCGCGATATGCCGATTCTCTGGGGGAACGGGCGTTTACTGCTGGCGCTGTCCGAACGCTGCAAAACAGCCCCGGACGAAACCCTGCTCGCCGTGGTAAAACGGCTCGGGGACTATGTGCTATCCACGCACCCCTACTATGGCTTGAAGGAGAATTTTGAAAAAGTAGGCGGTAAATACTCGTCCGGATTCACCACGTGCTATCCTTCCCTGATTGACGGCCTTGTGGCGTTGGGTGAGTTGACAAAAGAGCCGCTCTACCTGGAGGAGGCGCGTTTTATCGCCCGGCTGGCCCTCATTGACAAGTCGTTTGAAGGGCACCATAGCCATGGCCGGCTGGTGGCTTACCGGGGCATGCTGGACCTTGACCGGCTTTCCGCCGTACCGGAGTTTAAGGGGCCCGTGCTCGCCGGATGCACCACCCTCAATCAGGAGTTTATCCTGCCCACCGGCGGCGTAACCGAACTGTGCGACCGCTCTTATGCCCGCGACGAAGGCTGTTCGGAAGCGGATTGGATTCGCGTGAATTATTTCCTGTGGAAGGCCTCCGACGATATCCGGTGCCTCGATATCGTCGAACATGCCTGGGCCAATCACCTGCTGGGCACACAGCTTTCCAACGGCGGATTTGGGCACAGCACCTTCACCGCTACAAAACTCAACGGAAAAACCTATCCCGGCGGGCGGATCGAAGGCTATGTCTCCGATTCCTACTGGTGCTGTTCCATGCACGCCACCCAGGTGCTGGCGGACCTCGCGCATTGGGGCGTGCTGTTCGAGAAAGACGCCGTGCGCATTACCTGGCTCGCGGAAGTCCGCGCCCAGGATCCTTCCGGCGCCTATACGATCACCGTGACAAAATCATCGCCGGGTGTCTGGAAAGTGCAATTGGATTCCAAAGAAGAGCGGACCATCAAACTCCGGCTGCGGTTGCCGGGGTGGGCGGAGGCCATTGCCTTGGATGGCAATCCCTGCACGGTCCTCCAGGATTGGGTGGATATCCCCTGTACATGGACGGGTTCAAAATCCCTGGAATTCCAACTGCCGAATACGATTCGCCTGGAAGGACCCTATGGCAAAAATACCCGCGAATCCGAACCGGTCCGTGTGTTTGCCGGACCCGCCTTGTATTGTCTGCCGGAATCCTTGCTCGCCGAAGATTTCCTGGATAAGGATGCCGTTCCCGCCATTTGGATGACAGACGATGAACCCAATCAAGGCGTGATTCCCGTGCTGGTGGAAGGAAAGAATGGCCGCGAACAACAGGCCCATCTGCTGCCCTTCGCAAAACGTCCTCTCGGCGCTTGCTGGGTGCTGTTCCAGGTAAAGAAACTCGACCAAGCCCAGTTTGATAAACGCGCGCAAAAAGCCGAACCTGAAACCAAGCCCGGAATCCCCGTCGAATTCATGTTCTCCGCTGAAATGCCCTATGCCTGCTATGTGAATGGACGATTCATGTTTCAAGGCGACGGATGGCAGGAAGCGCCCCGCATTTCCGCCTACACCCACTCCGCCAAAAACGTACTCGCCGTCAAAGTGCCCACCGGAAAAGGACATCCCGGCGTGATCGGGCAAATCCTTACGGGTACGGACACTATCGTCACCCAACCGGATACCTGGCAGATACTGGCCTGCGACACCGAGCCCCCTGCAGAATGGCTTACGGACATGTCCAAAGGCGCGGACCACGCACTGCCCCCCACAGACGTTGGCGGATTCGGCGCGGAACCCTGGAAACACACTCCCGCACACTTTGCCGGCACCGCCGCCCGCTGGCTCTGGGCCGACACGAAAAAAGTCCAAAAAGAACCGAAATGGTTGGTGTTCAGAAAAGAAGTTGATATGAAATAACAACAAGCCGCCAAGACGTATCTGCAAACACCCATTTCATGCCTTGGGCGCACCGTATAGATACGTATCAAGATTTAGGGAGCCGTCTTTGGGGAGATCATTGGCTATGCCGAAAATAGATTGTAGCCGATCATATAAAGAAGCTTCGGATTCATCCCCCGTGTGTATGATTTTCTCCGGAGCCCCAAACGCAACCACCACCTCTGCGCCTTCAGGCAATGTAACAGGTTCATCGAGTACTACTTTTCCGTTCTTTATGTGACCTCGGCACGTCATAGCCTTTTTTCTGAACAATAACCGCAAAGAATATATCATGATGGTTTCGGGACTGCCAGACTTCCGAATTCTGTGTTCAACACTCCAAGCAGAAACTCAAAATAATGGGTCTTCGCGAGGATCTGTGGGTAGAGTAGCAGTTTAAGGTAGCATCCAGC
>CAYYRW010000050.1:0-50962 GCA_964474205.1 uncultured Nitrospirales bacterium
CAATCATTTGGCCTTTTGTCAATACCCGGACCCGCTCTTAACCGAACACGAATGCAAGCAAATGCAATTCATAACTGGAATGTGTTTTATTCATAATAAAATAGGTATGCTTTATTATACAGTGAGATTCGTAATATTTCTAAGTTATACGAATTTACGAAATAATGCGTAGACACTTCATGAGTAGTGTTTAAGATTGACAAAATATCTTTGACGGTATAAATATACAGAACAAGAAAAGTTCGTTGGGAGTTTAAGCGATGATCAAACATATAAAACCTGTGTCACTAAGAACAAGAGTTAAAGTGCCCTTGGCGGATTCATTAAAAGACTTTCATTTAAAATTACTGATTTCGCATTGGCATGAAAATCTTTGCCATGGACAATCATATTCAAAGAATCTTCAATAACTGAGTACCACAAAGAAAAGGGAATAGGACACTTACTTAAACCTGTCCCGGTTCAGCGGAAATTGGACATCAAAGATTCTATTCAACGCAGAGCCGCAGAGTACGCCGAGTCGTGCAGAGCGGAATTGTAAAAATATCGTGGTTTCTCGGTGGGCTTGGTGGCTCCGTGTGAGAAAAAAGATCACACTGAGGCACGGCGGCGCAGAGAGCGAGACCATACGTAATCCGTCATAAAAACGAAGTCCCTTTTCCCCTCGTTCCCAAGTTGTACTTGGGAACGGGCTTGTACTCAAAGTTGCACTTTGGACTATGGCATATGTAGGGGTATAGGGTATTAACCAGGACATTTCGGTTATTCAAGGCATGATGCAGACACCGGATCGTGGGAAAGAAGGCGATATGTTATGCCCCTTCAGGGCGGTATCGTGAGGGACGAACCTGTTCCCAGGGCGTTGCCCTGGGCTGTCATGTTATTGCCCCTTTCGGGGCGTTCGGATGGCAAACCCAATATCACTGGAACAAGTCAGAGGAGTTATCACGCGCGGTATAATTACCGGTTCGGGGATAAGCTGAAGGACGTGACGTCGAATTTCCCCGGTGAAGCAGCCGCGGTCTATTATCAGTATGACGGATTCGGTAAGCGGCGGTGTAAAACGCTCGATTTGGTAAACACGACCTAGTGACGGTGGGAAAGAAATCGCTATCACCACGTTTGTCCGCCTGCGGCGTCCAAGCCGTGTCTGGCGCGTGCGGCACGTTTGCACGGCAAACGTGCGGATTGGGACCTCGAGAATCTCGCGTTGACGTATATCCCCGGCCTGGCCGAAGTGACAGGTACCAATCCCTCGACCGGCAGCTACCGGTATTACATGGGCGACCACCTCGGCAGCGTACGAACCCTCCGCGATCAGAATAAGGCCGCCCTCGCTGCCTGCATCAGATCAACCGCTTCGCGCGTAAGCGCCGCGTGGCGGGCCGCCCAGTTATTCAAGAGGAGCACAAATTCCGGGGAAAATCCAAAGGCAGCGGCCATCTTGGTCACAAACGTGTTTTCCGCCGCGCTGAAGTCGCCATCAACGTACCCCAGGCGCATAATCTCCAACATCACGATGACCCTCGATGTATGCGAATCAAAGGCAGGGAACAACTCCTCGGGCGGTTCGGTTCCTATTCGCGTGTTTGGCCCCAAGCCCATTTCACGCTTAAGCCCATCCATCCAGCCCAGTTCGCCGCGCTGCACCAAGCCGTCCTCGGCAACATACTGGGCCGCCAATGCGAGAAAGGCCTTCTTCTGTGTTTCGTTCAGCATCGCAAGAAACATTGTGTCATTCCCTCCATTGGGTTCTTCTACAAGTAATACCGTGCCAACGGCCAAAATATTCAAAAGGATGCCCGCAGGCCTGTTAATACAAAATCAACCATGGCAAAGAGCACCAGGCTATCATGGAGGAGCATTCCAGAATAGGCGGATAGAGCGCCCATGGTCAGGCCGCCGCTTTTTTATCGCACGTGCGTCCAACCAGCGATGGCGATAGGTCTGGCCCCATCACCTCATGCCAAATTTTGAAATATAAGGCTTCCTCGGGAGAACGCACGCCCAAGGCTTGCGCATTGACCTTGGCTAATTCTTGTTCGGAAGGAGACCGGTTTGCCGCCAACCGCCGCGCGACGATTTCCGCGGAACCCGCCCCTTCGGAAAATTTGAGTTTCTTCCGGTTCAGGATGGAGGGCGGGAGAAGGCCTTTACAGGCTTCCCGCAACAGCCATTTTTCAGGACGGTCCGGGAGCGGTTCAACTAAATCGACCGGCAAACGGCTCATAAAGCGCACAAGGTTCATGTCCAGAAAGGGCACCCGCGCCTCCAGGCCATGCGCCATGGTCATGCGGTCCGCCCGCTGTAAATTGGTGTCCTGTAATCTGAGGACAATGGCGTTCAATTCATCTCTCAAAACGTGTCCGCCGCCAAGTTCCCGCAAGTACTCGTATCCCGCAAAAAGCTCATCCGCGCCTTCCCCGGTGAGCGCCACCTTCACATGACGCGCCGCCAGCTTGGAGACAAAATACATGGGGATGGCGCTGCGCACCAGGGGCGCATCAAAGGATTCAAGAAAACGTATGACCTCCGGAAGGGCCGCTTCCACGTCGTCTTCGGTGTAAATTAGCTCGTGGTGGTCCGTGTCCAGGTATTCGGCCACTTCCCGCGCCGCCGCAAGGTCCGGGGCCCCGTCCATCCCCGCCGTGAACGAGTGCAGTTCGACGGTATGGGGCCGCATCAACGCCGCCACCAGGCTGCTGTCCAATCCGCCCGACAAATACACCCCCACCGGCACATCGCTCATCAGGCGCTTTTTCACCGCATACTCGAGTCTTCGGCGGATTTCAGGAAGCACTTTTTTCTCCGGCGCATCGAGTATCGGGGGAGCCGGCGGAAAGTCTGGGGCGAACCGGCGGGGTTCTCCGCCAACAACCAAAAAATGGCCTGCGGGAAGGGCGTACAGGCTATCCATTCGGGGAAAGGCCTTGAGTTCGCTGGCCGCCAGAAACTGGCCGCCCTTCCATCCATAATAGAGCGGCTTGATGCCGATGGGATCGCGGGCCAACAGAAGGCCCTTGGGCCCGGCCAAGGCAAAGGCGAACATACCATCCAGCTTCGGAAGCATGTCTTCCGCTTCTTCTTCATAGAGATGCAGGAGCACCTCGGTGTCCGACCTGGTTTTGAAAACGTGCCGGGATTCGAGGCGTTCGCGGAGTTCCAAATGGTTATAAATCTCACCGTTAAAGGCCACGGCCAGTTCACCGGTTTCGTTTGTCATGGGTTGCACTCCGCCCGCCACGTCGAGAATGGCCAGGCGAACATGCCCCAGCGTTGTCGCCTCCATGTGCATCACGCCCTCGCCGTCCGGCCCGCGATGGCGAATGCCATCAAGCATATGCCGCAGCAACGGCTCGTCTTTTTTCCCGTGAATAACCACAAAACCGCACATGATCTGTTCCTTCAAACGTTGATTCCCAACTTTGACAGCCGTTCGGATTCCGTCCACGGTTTGCGGGTTTCCGGATTCACGGCATCCCATCCTCCGTTTATACAGGCGGTTTGGATGTTCCCGCATACATGGGGATTGCCGCGGAAATGCGGGGTGTCCAGCACGCCGCGCTGAATGGCCCGGGTGAGGGCCACCGGATCACTCCACGGGTCCGGGCAGTCCGCGCCCAGTATCCGGATAGCGCGAAGGAGGGTATCCGCCTCGAATTTCAGAACTTCTTTGCGGCGCAGCACGGCGGGATCGGACGTGGGGTCCGGAGCCCCCTGTAACGCCAGGTGAACGGCCCCGCGGGCGATGCGGCAGCTTTCAATCAACACCTCGGGATTCACCACATGCGAGGCTTCGGTAAAACCGACAACATGGAGAATATGCGGCTTCAAGGCCATGGAGTATACGGCGGACGCCGCCATGTGCCCCTTGGCTTCATCCTCATCGGCGGGAAGGCTGGTGATTCCCGCGCGCACTTCACGATAGACCGTGAACGACGGCCCTTCCAGTTGCTTTATCAGGTCCAGCTTGGCCAGCATTTTCGCCAAGTCCATCCGCGGGCTCGTGGAAGGCGGGGTGTTGTGCATCATCTGATGCACATAGTGCCGAACCCCTTGTTTCTTGGCATTATACGCCGCAAGAAACGCCATGGCCACGGCAAGGGCGTCATGCGCGTCGCGCAGGCTCCACTGATGGGATTCATTGACCTCGACCGGAATGCCGCGTTCCGCATAAAACCGGATGGCCGCCTGCTTTTCCACAAGCGCCTCCGGAAAGGGGACTTTGCTGCGCCCGTCCATCACGCTATACCAACAGAGGGGAATGGCCCCCCAGGCGATGTGAATGGTGTCCAGGCACATTGCCGCCCACTTCGTCAAATCCCGCGTGCCGCTGTAACACCGGACCAGCGGGTAATTCCCGCACCGGGTGGCCTTGTAAATGTCTGCAAGGTCCTTCGCGGAACGCACGGGCACCCCGCCGGCGCCATGATGCGCGGGCTCCATTTCCTCCGGGTGAAAAAAATGCTCCTGCGCGTTTTGGTCGGGCCCAATCGACAGGACATCCAACACGCCGGCGTGTGCAATCTTCCGCGCGCCGCGAATCGTGCGCTTGACATCGGGTTCCCCATAATGATGCCGGATCAGAGGGAACGGATACGTCTCTTCGATGCGCGCCACGAGCGTATCCGCGGCATTGGCGGCAATAACCGCGGGCGTTTGCCCCTTAATATAGGCTTCGACGGATTCCGCCGGTTCCGTGCCGTCAAAAACACGGTCAAAAAGGCCCCATTCGCGCGCCTTTTCCGCCACCGGGGGGGTGCCGCCAAACACCCAGCGGACGGACTCCGGAACGGACGCATTCGCCGATTCACTAAGTTGTGCAAACAAGGGCACGGCATCCTCCGCCGTAAGCCGGTAGGAAACCGCCACCAAATCCGGCGCATCTTTGTGAACAGCATCAAGCAGCCGCTCGATGGGCACGGCGGGCCCCAGGGAAATGGCCCGCCAGCCATTTCGTTCGCATACTTGCAGGAAATGGTCCATGCCCGCCACATGCACACATTGTCCAATCGCCGCACCGAGTACCGTTTTGGCCTTCATGGCATTTCTCCTATCGCCAGCAAACGGATTTGCTTCAAGTCCATGTCCTGAATGCCCAGTTTTTCCACCGTCCGGCCCTCCGCCCAATAGTCCCGTTCATGCATGGCCGAGGCCAATGTGATAAAGGAGTCCATGATGGGAACGGGCACCGTGAATTTTTTCGCCACGGAACTCATCGGCACGATACTGCACGGAACATCTTCCGTGATATACCGCATCTCCATGTGATGCGGCGCATTGATGCCACGGTATCCCAGGTTGGCCCGCATCGCGCCCCGCAAGTCCCGGCCCACCGCGTCATACGCGTAATACAACCATTGCTTGGCGGTCATGGCCTGAAGGCCCAGCGCCGCCGCCACCGCCACGCGTTCTCCATCGAGCAGTTCCAAAATGCGCGCCACCGACGGCGTGACCCCCTGATGATAAAATTCAAAATCGTCCGGGTCCTCCACCCAGCCCGTATTCATCAATAGAATGGCGGGATGAAACACCGCCCCAATATTATTGAAACTCGTCTTGAAGATGTTGTCGCCCGGCACAAATTGCGGAAACGCCTGCCGGACCACGCTCAGGCATTCCGGGATGCGGTGGGCTTGCAGCGTGGCCAGGGGAATCGAATTCTTCACGCGGAAAATATGCACCTGCGCCGGGCCGATGATCCGGGAAGCATAAATGAAAGTCTGCGTCTCCGCCACCAGCACGTCCGCCGTACAGCCAAACTTCTTGAGCGTTTGGTAAAAATCCAGCGCGCCCAGGGTCCTGCCCGGATTCAACACCACAATCTGGCCGTCTTTCAAGTGCGGAGCACAGATTTCCGCCATGGTTTCATGCCCGGTCGCAGGGACCACCACCATAATCACGTCAGCCCCCTCCAGCGCCTGGACAGGATCATTCGTCGCCAAATCCACCTTGCCAAAACCATCCACGTCTTCGCCGGTGATATCAACACCGCCCCGGGCTTGCACCGGAATGATCCGTTCACTGCTCCGGTTAAACAACCGTATCTCGAACCCCATCAGGCCAAGGTGACCGGCCATGGCCAACCCGCCATGGCCCGCGCCCATTACACAAAATACCGGTTTCTTTTCGCTCATACATTATCCTTTCTCAGGGTTCAGGCAGGCTCCCGCCGGAAACCAGCCGTGGAACACACGGATGCTTGGTCAAATGTCCATTCCAGGCAAACCCGCGCCATAAAAACGCGGTTACTGCGTATTGTGTTTTTTACCGGAATTAAACTCTATTAACAGGCCAAGCCCCGCTATCCCTAAATTTCAGATAGGCACGGGCATGACGGCACACGATTCAGGTTCTACCGGGCATGCAGAAAATTGATGCCATGCACCAGCAGCCATCCGGCGGCGGCCACGGCGGTCAGGATCAGGGCATACCGCGCCCAATCCGAAAGCGTGGCGGCTTCTCCATCCGCCGTACGGCCCTGATACACCTTGATTTCAACATAGCGGGCGGCCAGTACGAGAACCAGCGTTGCTCCATAGAAGATATCCAGCCACGATAAGAACCGGACCCCTTCGTTCAGGATGTACAGGCAGGTGAGCAACAAGGCAAAATTGCCGGCCAGCATCCAAAAAAACCGCAAGATCAGCGGCACAAGGTTTTGGAAGCTTTCGGTGGCGGGGGGAACATCGGTGTGCTTGGAAACACTCATGGCGCATCCTCCTTATGCAAGGCCTTGGAGGATGGCGGCCCGACCATCCATTTTTAACCTTCGATCCCGGAGGTAATCGAACCCTCGTCTTTTCCAACTATACGTGGTTAATCCCCGCATGTCAACCTGCGTTCCGCTTTCTATGATTGCATTTCATTGATTTTCGCATAATAAATAGAAGAAAATGGTCGGCACCATAAGTAGAGCGGCAATAATAGGTCTTGATACGACTTAATCCTTGTGATACTCTTTATGCAGTCAAGGGTTCGGCTGTAGAGGCAGCCGGAGGATACGCGGGAAGGGTCGGGCCGCCATTCCCAGGGAGTTGTTGTGCGAGCAGAGGTGATTAGGAAATTCTATAGTGGCCCCTCTATAAGTTGGCGGTTAGCATGTTGTTGCATTTTTTGAGAGGAATAGCTGTGCCTGTTCGCAGGGATAACGGTTGAATACGTTTTGGCGGTATAGAGAGAGCCTCATGTGCATTGCTGAGGTGTGTATAAAATGGCAAAAACAGGAAGGAAAGGGTCATTCAATGAATTTGATACGAGGCAGATCAGGCAGGAGCGGTTTTATCTTTGTGTTGGCCGGTTTAGCCGTGTTAAGCGGAGGATATGCTTTCAGTTCGGATATTGTGGTGACTACCAACGCCGGATCGGGTCCCGGGAGTTTGATGGAAGCCATTAACACGGCGAACTCGAATCCTGGCGCGGACACCATCACATTCAATTTGCCGGCGGGTTCGGAGACCATCACCCTGATAGGGCCGTTGAGCGAAATATTGGATGACGAAACCACCATTGATGGCGGTGGAATCGTTATGCTCAACGGAGAAAACCTCTCCGCGGGAAGCAATAATGGTTTGATAATTAAGGGAAATGGCTGTGTGATCAAGGGGCTGACCATCGTTAACTTCGGCGGCGTCGGCATTCATATCACAGGAAATGGCAACGACGTTTTGGGCTGCCGTATCGGCACGGATGGCGTCAGTGATCTGGGCAACGGCGAAGGCATCCTGGTGGATATGGGAGACAATACCCAAATTGGCGGCGATTCGGAAGAAGAACGCAATATCATTTCCGGAAACAGCAGCGCGGGTATTCGGCTGTATGGCACGATTATGCCGTCAGACCCGGCCATGTTCACCGTCATCACTGGGAACTATATTGGCACGGATGCCACCGGCATGTATGCCATCCCCAATAACAACGGCATCCAACTTGTGATTGCCGAGAAGACCTTGATAGGCCGTCCGGATACGGGTGAAGGCAACCTTATTTCTGGAAATATCCAATTTGGCATTATGAGCGCGGCAGCACCCAAGGAGAACACTATCCAGAGCAACCTCATTGGCACCGATGTTACCGGTGTTGCGCCCTTGCCCAATGGAAATGATGGAATTCGTATCAGTAACGGAGCGGACAATTTCATGATCGGCGGCGCTACGCTGGAGGCGGGAAACACGATTGCGTTTAATGGAAAAAATGGGGTGAGTATTCAGGGGGAGCAGGCCATTAATAACTCCATCCTCCACAATTCCATCCACTCCAATGGCGCAAAAGGGATCGACATCTATTCAGGCAATGGCGGCATTGCCGCGCCGAATGTCACCGGAATCAGCCCGGTGCAGGGCACAGGTCCTGTTAATGCCACGATCGAGATTTTTGTGGACGATGCGGATGAAGGCCGGATCTTCGTGGATTCCGTGACCTCCAGTGGCTCGGGCGGTTTTTTCAGCACGGCCGACCTGAGTGCCTACGACGGAATGAACGTCACCGCCACTGCCACCGACGCCGAGGGCAACACCTCGGAATTTGGAGGCGGCAATCAGTTCACCTACTACGACGATATGGGAGATCCGGTGGAGCTTGTTCCCAATGGGAGTGTTACCAGCACGCTGCATATTCCCGCTTCCATCACCATTGATGATATCAATGTCGGGCTCGACATCGGTTGCACCAGCACGGCCTCCCTGATTGTCCAATTGGAAAGCCCTGCGGGCGTTTCCATCCGGTTGTTCAGCGAGGTGGATAACAATGGAGAGGATTTCGATGATACCTTGTTGGACGACGAGGCCGAGAATGAGATTGGCCTGGGGATGCCGCCCTTTACCGGAAGCTTCCGCCCCATGGATCCGTTGTCCACCTATGATGACACAAGCACTAAAGGGACGTGGACCCTCACCGTCACCGATGTCGGCGGCAGTACGACGGGCACCATCTATAGCTGGTTTGTGGAAATTACCGGCCATATCCGCGGCCTCCGCCCTTGTGATTCCTATGCAAGCGACAATGTGCCGTACACTATCTCCGCGGGGGATTTTGATGATTCAACCTTGGACCTTCCCGATCTGGGCTTGATTGAAGATGTGAATGTCTTTTTAACCATGGATTGCGAGTATGTTGACAGTTTCGCCGTCACGCTGCAATCTCCGGAAGGCACCACCATACAACTGGTGAATCACCCGCTGGTTTCGGGCAGCGACTTTACGGATACTGTCTTTGACGATGAGGCCGATGTTGACATCAACAGCGGCGCCGCGCCGTTTACCGGATCCTTCCGCCCGGTTGCCGCCTTGTCTGGATTCGATGGTCAAACCACGGAAGGTGTTTGGTCTCTGACTATATACAATGATGATGGAAGTCCTGCTCAAGTGCTCAGTTGGGGCCTGTGCCTCAATACCACCGGCGCATCGCAGGAAGGCGAAGAAAACCCGTTGCTTGAAGCCTGCGAGCTTGGTTCTTTGTTTGGCCAAGGGCCGTATGCGCCGGAGGGCAATTGGGTTGCTCCCGAAGCAAACTCGCCAGGAACGGCTGATAATTATCTTCTCGAGTATTTCTCTGGAATTTCGGAGCCGATTGGCACGGTTACCTGGTGGGGATATGCCGCGAGAGAGGACAGTGGTTCGTGGTCGGCGTGTGTTCCCACACCTCAAACAGCACAGATCACCTTCTGGGCGGATGATGGCGGAGAACCCGCGGCAATTCAATTTTATGCTGAGACGCTCATCCCCGTGAAAACAAGCACCGGTGTAAACTATAGCCTGCCGGGCGCCTATGTAATCCTGCAACGCTACCAGGCCACCCTTTCCACCCCGGTCTCGCTGACTTCCGGATGGATTAAAATCCTGGGGCTTGGGTCTTCGGACTGCCATATGCACTGGATGAGTTCGCCGCAGGGCGATGGCGCCTCCATTCGGATGGATGCGATGCATACTATAACGCCACAAGACTATGACCTCAGCCTGTGCCTTGGCGCAGTGGCTCCATCCGAAGGCGAAGGCGGTGAAGAAGGTGAAGGCGCGGCGGAAGGGGAAGGAACATCCGAAGGCGAAGGCGAACTCGAATGCGTACGCTACCACAGCTCTGATGTGCCCGTGAATCTAATCAGCAGTGGCGAGATTAGCTCGACCCTCACCGTACCCGATACCATGACCATCGCGGATATAAATGTCCAACTGGACATCACCTGCAACAGCACCTCGGCATTGATTGGCGTGCTAACTTCCCCTGACGGCGTGGAAGTTGGATTGTTCTGGGAACTGGATCATGATGGCCAGAATTTTGAACAGACCGTTTTTGACGATGAAGCGGCCGCCAGCATTTATGAAGGCTATCCCCCCTACAGCGATGTCTTCCAGCCCTACAATGCGTTGTATGGCTTTGACGGTTACGGCGCGGCCGGCACATGGACCCTTTCAATTGCAGACGCGGCCGGCGGTTCTTATGGCAGCCTGAACAGTTGGAACATCTGCATTACCCCCATGATTGAAGGCGAAGGTGAAGGCGCCGTGGAAGGCGAAGGTGGCACGGAAGGCGAGGGCGAAGAAGGCGAAGGCGGCGAAGAAGGCGAAGGCGAGGTGGTCGAACCCATCGAACCCTGCCCCGGCGATTCCATCTTCTCCCACCCCCCGCATCAGGACAGTTCTCCCTGGCAAGCCCCCGTATGCCAGATTTATTTGGGGACCGCCTATGACTCCTTCTCAGGCGTGACGGAACCCATCGGCAGTGTCACCTGGTGGGGATTTGATGCGCATGAAGAGGGCGGGGTCTATTCCACCTGTAACACCTCTGGCATGTTCCAAATATCTTTTACGGAGAATGATGGTGGCATACCGGGCGTCTCGCTGGGGGCGGCGGAGGGAGTGCCTGTAAAAGTGGATACAGGTGCCGTCTACACGCTCCCAGGCGCGTTCGCCACTATTTACCGGTATACCTTGACGCTGGATACGCCCATCACGGTGAGCGAAGGGTTGGTGGGCATTTCGAGCCTTTCTTCTTCGCTTCCGTGCGAGTGGCATTGGGTGAGTTCCCCCGTTGGGGATGGGCAATCCCTCTATCACAGTAACGGGAAAGCCTACTGGGACACCCTGCCCGCGGACTTGAGCTTCTGTTTTGGCGCGGGCGTCATCACTGAAGGCGAAGGCGGCGCGGAAGGTGAAGGCGAAGAAGGCGAAGGCGGCACCGAAGGTGTGGGTGAGGAAGGCGAAGGCGGGGCCGAAGGCGAAGGCGGGGCCGAAGGCGAAGGCGGGGCCGAAGGTGAAGGCGGGGCCGAGGGCGAAGGCGGTACCGAAGGTGAAGAAGGCGAAGGCGTGGCCGAGGGCGAAGAAAGTCTGTGGCAGACCTCCGATCAGGACCACAACAACCTGATCAGCCTGTCGGAACTCCTCCGCGTGATTCAGTTCTTTAATTCGGATGGTTTCCATTGTGAGGCCGGCACAGAAGACGGTTACGCTCCCGGCCCCGGCGATCAAACCTGTGCTCTTTACAGCACCGATTACAACCCGTCCGATTGGCGGATCAGCCTCTCCGAACTGCTCCGGGTCATCCAGTTCTTCAATTCCGGCGGTTATCACTACTGCCCGGGTGAAGGCACAGAGGACGGTTTCTGCCCCGGTCTGGCATAGAAATGGTGTATAATCCCTGGAGCGGGGCATAACCGCCCCGCTCCAGGATAAGGTACTGTGCGTGCATCCTGTGCGCCGAAAACACAGGGTGGAGTGTGCGCACCGTGTACGGCCATGGATTTAACCGAAAGGGAAGGCGCCATGCGTATTCGACGGGGTTTTCAGCCATCAACCATTTTTTTTGCCTGCATTGCCGCTGGAATGATTACAGGCGTTTTGTTTTCTCCAACTGCCGGCGGAGGTCCTGTGTGCCAGTCCTTCACCAGCACGGATGTCCCCAAGGCTATTCCCAGTTATGGTGTGACTTCGTCCACCATAAGCGTCCTCGATCCCTTCATCATTTCCGACATAAACGTCCATCTGGACATTACGCATACGTGCAGCAGCGACCTTTGGGCCGTACTGAAGTCTCCAGAAGCGCAGTATGTGCTGTTGTTTAATGAAGCGGGCGGTTGCAACAGTGGAATGAGCGGCACCGTGCTGGATGACGAAGCCGATACCTCCATTCAGGATGCCTCCTCGCCCTTTTCCGGCTGCTTGAAACCGGCAGGGGATCTCTCGGTGCTCGATGGCCATGACGCCCAAGGCGAATGGACCTTGGTGGTCTATGACTGGTCTTCCGGCGATAGCGGTTCAATCACCAATTGGAGTTTGGACTTTGGCTGTGTCTGCGGCAGTGAAGGGGAAGGGGAAGGCCAAGGGGAAGGCGAAGGCGAAATTGGTGTTTTGGAGGAGTGCCCGCCATCGTCCGTTTATTCGCACCCGCCCGCCGCCCCCTATGCGGAGTACAGCGGCCCCTTCAGTGACGGCCAGTTCCAGGCCTTCGACAATTTCATCGGTGTTAACGATCCCGTTACCGGGGTGCGGTGGTGGGGGTCCATGGGGTATTCGAACAATTGTGTCCGGGAACCCAATTCGTACACCATTTCATTCTATCAAGACAACAATGGCATGCCCGGCCCCTTGTATTTCGAAGAAACCGTGACGCCCACCTACGAACTCACGGGCACAACCTATCTGTCCGACCTTGCCATGTATCGGTTCACGGCATGGTTTACAACACCAAAATATGTCGCCTATGCCTGGATCAGCATCAAAGGCCAAGGAGACGCAAGCTGCGTTTTTGGCTGGTGTGATTCCTATGGCGGAGATCATTATTCGGTGCAGGATAACAGCGTTACGTATTTCCGGCGTGACTATGACCTGGCCTTTTGCCTTCTGACCGGTGAACCCGGTGAAGGCGAAGGCGGTGGTGAAGGGGAAGGGGAGGGTGTTGTGGAAGGGGAAGGCGCCGGGGAAGGAGAGGGCGAAGGGAGTATTGAAGGCGAAGGGGAAGAGGAAACCTGCACCGATCCCTATATGAGCCCCAATGTGCCCCAGCCGGTTGGATATCTCGGCAATTACTTCACCATCACCGATTCCGGCGAAATAACCGATCTTGATCTTTGGGTGCAAGTACAGGGAGTTGCCGGAAGCACGTCTCTGTATCTGGAACGGGGGGATTGTTGGTTTACATGGAACTTTGACAACCCCATCGATTTTACAGACGGGCTGTATATTATTGACGATGAGGCGGCCACTTCCCTTGGTTCCTGCATGGGCGGTTCGTGCAGTCCCGGACGGTATTCTTTGCCCAGTAGCGGGCTCTCGCTTTCCGATGTATTTGATGGCTGCGAACTGAGTGGTGACTGGATGATGACGCTCAGTGGCAATCCTGGCGGCCAGATTGTGAACTGGGGGATTTGCGTGCAAGGCGATATTACCGGTGAAGGGGAAGGCGAAAATATCCTTTTCGACGAACTATGCCCGGATAACGCCCTGTTGTCCCAACCGTTGTATGGTTATGCGGACGAACTCGATTTTTACATGAGCAACGGCCCGGCCCCGGATCACCGCGCCTATGAAAACTTCTCCGGCATCACCGAACCCATCACCGGCATACGCTGGTGGGGCGTTCAGAATGCCTTTGATTCCGGAGCAGGCGATTGGTTGGCCTGCACCCGATCGATGGACTCCTTCTGGGTCGCATTCTTCACGGACGACGGAGGAATGCCCGGTTCAGAAGTCTATTTCGAAGAAGCTACCGTCACGCCCACCGACACGGGGTTGCTCTTCCCCACGGAAACGCAGGACTACCCCGTTTATCAGTACGACCTCACGCTCTGGAATCCGGTGTCGCTTAATACCGGCTGGGTGATGGTCTTCGGCGTCAATGACACCACCTGCAAATTCTTCTGGCTCCTCACCAATGCCCCCGGCGATAATACCGCCCAATATCTCGAATCCGGCATGTTTTCCACCGTCAACGGCGACTTTGCCATGTGCCTTCTGGGCGCGCCTTCGGAAGGCGAAATAGAAGGAACTATTGAAGGCGAAGGCGGTGTCGAAGGTTCGGAAGAGGGCCAGGTGGAAGGGGAAATTGAATGTATCGGCAACGTTGTGGCGGACGGAGGTTTTGAGACGGGTACGCCCAATACGGCGTGGGCGGAACAATCCGTCTCCTTTGGAACACCTTTGTGCAGCGAGGCCATGTGTGGCCATGTGACCAGTCCCCACTCCGGTCTCTGGTGGTGTTGGTTTGGAGGGAATTCCGGTGGGGATGATGCATCCCTCACACAGGCCCTTGTTATCCCGGACGTTCCGTCGGTTACCCTGCAATTCTACCTCAAAATAAGCGACGCGGGTGCGGCGGGAAATATAACCGTTCTCATTGATGGCAATGCCGTGTTCGCCGCTACGGAAGCCGATGAGGCAGTCTATTCTACGTATGCCCCGGTAAACGCTGATGTTTCGGCCTATGCGGATGGGCTTTCGCATACGCTTGTCTTTCAAAGCCATACCGAGGGACCCATCAATATCTGCGTGGATGACGTCTGTTTGAGCACCGGCCTGGCCGAGGGTCAAGTGGAAGGTCAACTTGAAGGAGAAGGAAGTGCCGAAGGACAGGCCGAAGGCATAACCGAAGGTTCGGAAGAGGGTCTGGTGGAAGGCGAAGGAGTTATCGAGGGCGAAGGCATTGCCGAAGGTCAAGCCGAAGGGGTTATCGAGGGCGAGGGCATTGCCGAAGGCCAAGTCGAAGGGGTTATCGAAGGTGAAGGCATTGCCGAAGGTCAAGTCGAAGGAGTTATCGAGGGCGAGGGCATTGCCGAAGGCCAAGCAGAAGGTGTCATCGAGGGCGAAGGCATTGCCGAAGGCCAAGCCGAAGGGGTTATCGAGGGCGAAGGTGTTTCCGAAGGTCTTCCGGAAGGAGCGCCGGAAGGCATAAATGAAGGTGCAACGGAAGGTGTTGTGGAAGGTGAAGAAGAAGATGGATTCCTCACTGCGGACCAGGACAAGAATGGGTTGATAAATCTCTCTGAACTCCTTCGCGTGATTCAGTTCTTCAACTCGAATGGCTTCCACTGCGAAGCAGGCACCGAAGACGGCTACGCCCCCGGTCCGGGGGATACAAGCTGTGAACCCTATGACAGTGACTACAACTTGATGGATTGGCACATCAGCCTTTCCGAATTGCTCCGGGTTATTCAGTTCTTTAATTCCGGCGGGTATCATTACTGCCCGGGTGAAAGCACCGAAGACGGCTTCTGCCCCGGGCCGGCATGACCATTGCCGGGAGCGGCCCGCGCATCGTTGTGTTTTGGTGTATGATAAAGGTACGGGTGGCACGGTCAAGCCCGCGAAGCGGGTTTGGCCGTGAAGCCGCCGGTTTGGGTGGTTAAACGAGGAAATACAGAAATCAACGGCTGTAGTTTGAGGCAAACGGGAGGTCAGAGTATGTGGACGGCATGTTTACGGTGTATGAAGCTGCGCAAGAGCATTTTCGTTGTCTTTGGCATACTGGCGCTTTGCGCGGGTGCGTGGTGTGACACTTTTACGGTGGTGGACGCCGGCGACGCGCCCACCGGAAAAACGTTGCGGGCGGCCATCCTCGCGGCCAATGCGAATGCGGGACCGGACACCATTGATTTTGATTTGGGAACCATCACCCTTTCCCCCGCAACGGAACTCCCCGCCCTTTCCGACACCACGGGCGGCACCACCATTGACGGGGGCGGACGGATCACCCTCTCGGGTTCGGGTGCCGGGACGGACGTTTCGGGCCTCATTTTGGAATCCAACAGCAATATCATCACGAACCTGTGCATCATATCCTTTGATATGGCGGGGGTGGTCATCTACGGCAATGAAAACCAGGTTACGGGCTGCCTGTTGGGGCTCTCCTACACCAAGGCGGCAGGCAATACCTACGGCGTGGCGGTAATGGGCAACAACAACATCCTCGGCGGGGAAAACCGGGAAGACGGCAATGTGATATCCGGAAACAGTGAGGCGGGCGTCATCATGGGCAAAGGGGCCGCTGGTAACCGTGTGCAAAATAATCTCATCGGCACGGATGTCACCGGTGTTACGGCGGTGCCCAATGACACGGGAGTGTATATCGAAGGCGGGACCAATAATCACATCGGGGGCCTGCTCAAGGGCGAGGGCAACATCATTTCCGGCAATATTGGTGAAGGCGTGGTGGTGAATGAAGACACTTCGGAGGACAATTTTATCCAAGGCAACCGGATTGGACTGAACAAGAACGGCGAAGTGCTGGGCAATGGCGGCGACGGCATTTTTATCGGCGCGGCGCTGTACACGCTGATCGGCGGCGATTTCTCCTACGGCAACCGCATTTCGGGCAATAACGGCAACGGCATCTACGTCCAAAAGACCGCCAGTGGCACCACTATTCAAGGCAATGTCATCGGCATGGACGGTTCCGAACCCAAGAGCAAGATTCCGGAATTCGCCAACCGCTTGAATGGCATCCAACTGGACGCGGCGGAGGACATTGTGATTGGCGGGGCGGGAGGCGAACTGGGTGAAGGCAATATCATCTCCGCAAACGTCCTCAACGGGATATACCTCTGCAATGAATGCGCCAATGTGACCCTGTACGCCAATAAAATCGGGGTTACAGCGGATGGCCTTGACGGGATCGGAAATGGCGGTTCGGGCATTTACATTGATAATTCGTCCGGGACGATTGCCGGATGGATGGCCGGCTTGCCGGACCGCCGCAACATCATTTCGGGCAACGGGGACGATGGCGTCGCCATCCTCGGGAGCGCGTCCATCGGGAACCATGTGGTTGGATGTTACATCGGGACCAACGCCACAGGCACCGCCGCGATTCCGAACGGAATGAGCGGGGTGCGCATCGAAGGAGCGGTCAATAACACGATTGGCGGCGCCTTTGAAACAGGGCATGGCAATCTCATTTCCGGAAACAACGATCACGGCGTCCTGCTGAACATGCCCGGCACCACGGGGAATACCATTCTGGGCAACCGCATTGGCGTTAACGCGGATGCCACCGCGGCCATCCCCAATGCGCAGAGCGGCGTGGTCATTAATGAAGCGCCCGGTAATACCGTGGGAGGAGGTTGGTATTCGGATCAAAACATCATTTCCGGAAACACCTATTATGGCGTGCTGCTCCTGGGAACCAACTGCCGCAACACCCAGGTGCTGAACAATCTCATCGGGACAAATGCCGCGCAAGAGGCCGCCATTCCAAACTTCACCGGCGTCATAATGCTTGCAGGCGCCCATGACAATCACATTGGCGGCCCGGGAAAAGGTGAAGGGAACGTCCTCTCCGGAAACACGATATCCGGGATCATCATCCAAGACACCGGCACCATGGCCAACACGGTCCAGGGGAATTTCATCGGCGTAACCCAGGGCGGCGTGACGCCCGTGTCGCCCGGAACTTATGGCATGCAGATTCTAAATCATGCAAGCAATAATAGTATTGGCGGTTCTGAAGACGCGGCCAACATCATTGCGCATGCCACGCAAGCCGGCATTTACCTGGACCCCACCACCGAGTTAAATGCCATCCGCTACAATTCCATCTACGCCAACGGCGGAAAAGGCATAGAAATCCCCTCCGGTGGAAACCAGGGCATCCAACCCCCCGTGATTCAGGCCTTGGCGCCCGTCAGTGGAACCGGGCCGGTCAATAGTCACATCGATATTTTCGCGGACGATGAAGACGAGGGCCGGATTTACCTGGCCTCGGTATTTTCGTCCGCCACCGGTGAATTCTCCAGCCCCGTTGATCTGGCCGGGTATTCCGGCATGTATGTCACCGCCACCGCAACGGACCTGACCGGCAATTCCTCTGAGTTCAGCGCGGCGGTCCTCATCCCCGGCGAGGGCGAGGAAGAAGGCTCGGCGGAAGGCGAAGGCATGACGGAGGGTTCCGAAGAAGGTTCGGTGGAAGGCAGTGGCGAAGGTGAAGGCGAAGAGCCCGAAGGCGAGCCGGGGATGTGTCCCGGCAGCGTTGTCTATGCTCAAACTCCTTCTCCGCCGACAGGTTCTTGGGGCGCATGGAATAATGACGAACATTTGACCCAACGCATCTACGAAAATGTCACCGGCGTGTCCGGGACGATCCAATCCATCAGTTGGTGGGGATTTGGCGGGCATTACGTCAAAGAAAAGGGCCTCGAATCCTGCTACCGCGATGTTGACACCTTTTCCGTGCAAGTGTATGTGGACAACGGCGGGGAACCCGGATCATTTATGTATGGCGCCGCCGTTACTCCGGAAAAAGCATTCACGGGCTGGTATTACGATATGTCTTTCGGGCAGTGGCCGCTTTATCATTACCACGCCATCCTGTCCTCGCCGCTGGTCCTCGCGAATGAAGCGATTTGGATTTCCATTTCGGGACTGGGCGATACGGACTGCTTTTTCTACTGGCTCAGCTCCCCATACGGGGACGGGGCGGCTTTGGCATGGGACGGGAGCTCCTATGAACCCACAGTCCTCGATACCAGTTTGTGCTTGAATGCAGGCAGTGAAACTGAAGGCGAAGGCACGGCCGAGGGCACGGGTGAAGGCGTTAGCGAAGGCGGCGCGGAAGGATTACCGGAAGGATTGCCGGAAGGCATCGAAGAAGGTATTTCTGAAGGTCAAATAGAAGGCGAAATGGAAGGCCAAGCGGAAGGGAGTGCCGAAGGAGCGCCGGAAGGCCTTAGCGAAGGCCAGCCCGAAGGGTTGCTGGAAGGGATACTTGAAGGAGCGGAAGAAGGAGTGGTTGAAGGAGCCGCCGAAGGAGTGGTCGAAGGGACCATCGAAGGCCAACCCGAAGGCGATGGCGAAGGGAGCATCGTGGAAATGTTCCATTCCGCGGACCAGGATGGAGACAACCTTATCAGCCTTTCCGAACTGCTCCGGGTCATCCAATTCTTCAATTCCGATGGATACCACTGCGATGCCGCCGGTGAAGACGGATTCAATCCCGGCCAAGGCGATACAAGCTGTGTCCCCCATGCCAGTGACTACAACCTCCAGGACTGGTACATCAACCTCTCCGAACTCCTCCGCATTATCCAGTTCTTCAACTCCGGCGGATACCACGCCTGTCCCGCCGAAGGCACGGAGGACGGTTATTGCCCCGGTCCGGCGTGATAACAACTATCTGAGAAAGTGCGTGGCACGGTCAAGACCGTCTCTGGTCTTGGCCGTGCTTGCTTGACTTGATTACAACGTCCAGCCATCCCGATAAGGTGGATTCAACAGTTTATTGGCTTCGTCGTCGTTGGTGAAGCGCAGGGCCGCGCCGTCCCAATCGAGTTTGCGGTCTTTCAAGCGCATGGCCAGCACGCCCAGCAGCACCATGGTTGTGAGCGCGCCGCCGTACTCGAAACTCGAACTTGCGGGATTGCCGTCTTTGCACGCGCGAATCCAATCCTGTTCATGCGCACCCTGGCAGTCTTTCACCCGGGGGATGGTCTGCGGCGGCTGCTTGTAGTCCCGCATCAATTCCCTCGGCAGCAACCGAAGCCCGCCCGCGCCATGCGAACCATGCAATATCGTGCCCTTTTCACCCACCAACAACGCCCCATTGCTGTCAAAACGCTGATGCGGCGCGAAATCACGCGGAATCGGCGGCAGGAGCCGTCCGTCGTACCACGTCAGTGCCACCGGCGGCATTTTCCCGCGCGCCGGAAACTGATACCGGATAATGGCCGCGCGCGGATACGTTTCCTCGCTCACTTCTTTCTCCCAATGCGTGGTCGTCGCCTCGACGCTCACCGGATGTCCCAGTTTCAAGCCCCAGAACGACGGATCCAAAATGTGGCAGCCCATATCGCCCAGCGGCCCCGTGCCAAAATCCCACCAGCCCCGCCATGACATTGGACAATAGATAGGATGATACGGACGATATTTTGCCGGGCCCAGCCACAAGTCCCAATCCAGCGTATCCGGCACCGGCGGCGTTTCCGCCGGACGTTGCATTACGGGAAACGTAGACCACGGGTCTCCGCCCACCGGACGGTCGCTCCAGGCATGCACTTCGCGGATGGGCCCCACCGCGCCGTCCTCAATCCACTCGCACAACCGGCGGATGCTATCCGACGAATGCCCCTGGTTGCCCATCTGCGTCTGTACTTTGCATTCCCGCGCCGTCTCCATCAGCGTCTGCACCTCATGCACACTGTGCGCCAACGGTTTCTGGCAGTACACATGTTTCCCCAGTTTCATCGCCATCAGGGCCGTTACGGCGTGGGTGTGGTCTGGCGTGGCGATAACGACGGCATCAATATTCTTGGCTTCCGCATCAAACATCTTGCGAAAGTCGGCGTATTGTTTGGCCGTGGGAAAATCAGTAAACGCTCCACGGGCGTAGGCACTGTCCACATCGCACAGGGCAACAATATTCTCTGTCGCACACGCCTTGAGATTGCCCCGGCCCATCCCCCCCACACCAATTCCCGCGATATTCAGCTTCTCATTCGGAGATAGTTTCCCCGGCACCACCTTCGCCGTATTGGGCCGCGCCGCACATCCCGCAGCCATCGCCGTGGCCGTCGCTGAAGCAATAAACGCCCGCCGGGAAAGAACAGTGTTATTCACGGTGAAATCTCCGGTTGGTTTTTCCTGTCCAATGTTTCCAGTATACCCAATTGTTCATGCCTATCCGCAAATCACCCCTTTCATAAGCGGATTCCTGTGGCATTGCCTTGACACCCGGGCATTTTCACGGTATACTGAATGTAGGCTCATGAATTGAGGTAAAGTTCAATCCGGCCCGGCGCTGCCGCGCATGCAACATTCGGTTGATGCTTGGCGGTCTTTTTTTTACGGGGCGGAACCGATGAAAACAAGGAGTTTTCCCCATGAAAAAGCACATCTGGATCACGGCACAAGATAAACAACGCCTGAATGAGTGTCTGGCCGTTCTTCAGGAATTCCCGGACAAACGGGATCTTCCGCACATACAGGAATTGCAGAACGAGGTCAACAAGGCACACATCATCCTGGACCCGCTTCATACGCCGAAAGACATCATTACCATGCGATCGCGGGTTCTATTATTGGATACGGCCACGGGTAAAACGATGGAATACATGCTGGTGTATCCTTCGGAACGTAATCCGGAGAACGGATGCATTTCGGTGTTGGCGCCCTTGGGCACGGCGATGCTGGGCTACCGGGTGGGCGATGTATTTGAGGTGGAACTCCCCCGCGGAAAGACCTCCTTTAAGGTGGAAGCATTGCTCTATCAGCCGGAAAGCGCGGGAGATTACCACCTCTGAGCGAAGGGAAACGTCCATGTGGGGCCGCCACAAGGATTGATTTGCCTCTCACGCCTCGATACACTGTTTTCAGGGGCGGATAAACCGGCCCTCCGGCGGACATTCCCATAGACAGGAGGAACGTGCATGAGTGAACCGGAAACCAAGATTATATTCACCCCCCGGGCCTTCAACCGTCTCCTGATAGCGGGGTGCGGGGTTATCCTCGTTCTCTCAATTCCTCTCTTTATCATTGCCCATGCGCTCGAAGGCGGGTTTGACCGCTTCAGCCAAAAGGCGGCCTATCTTCCCCCCGCGCGGGAGAACTTGGTTCACGCCCCGGCGGACATTCCGGGAGCCGTGGGCCAGACGGTCTACGTCCCGGTGTATTCCCACATCTACATCCAGGACGGACGCGCCTACCGATTGGCGGCCACGCTCAGCATCCGCAACACCGACACCGCGAACCCGATGGTGGTCAAGTCGGTTGGATATTACGATACCGACGGCAAGTTGGTCCGGAATTATCTCGAACAGCCGCTGAAAATCGCGCCACTGGCTTCCTCGGAATTTTTTGTGGAGGCCAAAGACGATCAAGGAGGCGCGGGCGCCAAATTCCTCGTGGAATGGACGGCGCAAACCGTTATCCAACCGCCCATCATCGAAACCATCATGATCGGCGCGGAAGGCCAACAGGGCATCTCCTTTGCACGTTCCGGCGTCGTAATTGCCAATTTTTCCGGGAGCCCGGAAGACAAAAAATGATGATGAGCCTTCTCAAAGGTGCGGCGCGGTTCGTGGCCTCCGCCGGCTTTGATTTCGGGCTCGCCGCCATGTTCCTCATCACCTGGATCGCGCCCAACACCTTCGGCGAACGTTCCGTGCATCATTTGGTGTTCATCATGCTCCTTGAATTCCTCGTGGTGCATTCCACCGGATTCCTTGGCGCGATTGCCGCGCGCGATACGCCTCGCCGGGAACGAATCCTGATGTTTTCCATCCTGATGACTTTCTATCTCCTGATGGCCGCCGGTTTTTCCGCCATGTATGGGGGCTGGTGGCCGCTCTTCGCATTTTTGGGGCTCACCGTGAGCAAATTCCCGCCCGTGGTGCTGCACCCCCCCGATTTTGACGGACAAACCGTCCTCATGGCGAATTGGGCCGCCATGACCGTGCTCTATCTGGGCGGAGCCGCGATCACCGTCATGACAGCCATTCCGCCTTTGGGCGTAACCCCGGAAATCATCGCGGCCCAGCAGTTCGGCATCGGCGGCATGTGGCCCGAGGAACCGTACCGCGTCATGGCATTTGGCGCGGTGTATTTTACCGGCCTCGGCCTGTTGGCCGTGGTTAATGAACTTGTTGCAACCCTGTGGAGAAAAAAGTCATGAAACGAATCGTTGCCGTACTGTTCATGTTCACACCGGTATTGTGCGCATTTACCCTGCCAGGATGCCCCCCTTTCACCGGCCTTTCGGAGGATGAACTTAACGCTCTTTACGCATGTGCCGTCGCGGATGCCGCCGTGGCCGAGCCTTCCGAAATTTGCCGCAACCTCACCGCCATTACAGCCGATACCCCCGGCCTTCTGTGGGAAGGCGCGCCGGGGAACAGCCGGATACGTGTGGTCACCTGGACCTCCTGGACGGGTTACGATGACCTTGTCGGAAAATCCATTTGCCTTTCCGACATTGCGAAAGCCTCGTATCTCACCACGCGCGACACATGGGTGACCCTCGCCCCTCAGATCCAGGAATTTGTCAGCCGCCACTACATCCCCCAGGAGGAATCTGTCCTGCGCATGGAACAACTGCTCGGTGTTCCGCCCAACAACGGCAAGACCCGCTTCGTGGAATTCTATGTGAATCCAAGCGACCTCTTCCGGCCCGCGCCCGATCCCGAGATTACCGATCACGAAGCCGGACTCGATTTCCCGGTCTCCTGCCACACCACCGTGAATCAAGACTATATGGATTGGTTCAATGCCCTCAAGGCCAGTTCCTATGGGGACAATGGCTATCCGTGGACCCGCCTCGGCTACACGTACGATTGGGGTTCCTTCTCCCACGTCGGGCTCAGCGAATTCATTATCCGCACCGGCGCCACCGTGGAAGTGTTTTCCGTCACCTTGAATGATCTCTACCTATTTCCGGAACAATAACGAACTACCGCACCGGACCCGCGATGGCCTGTATGCGTCCGAATCAATCCCATCCGTACCGCTGGACGCGCGGCATGGGCGTCCCTTTTTGCTGGAGGTGTTTGAGTTCCCGGTAGCTAATCAACTCGATATTTTGCGATTTGATGAACTCGTGCGTCTTCGGGTCACTGAAGAAATCGGTGTCCGCGGCGCGCCGTTCCATCGAGCCGGTGGTCGCTTTCATTTCCGGATCGATGCGCCCGCAATGAATATAGAGCTCGGAGACTTTCCCTCCTTGCAGCGAGGCGAGAAGATTCTTGAAGAAGGACTCGGTTTCCGCAAGGCTGGGCGGCCCGTCCATATAGAGCACATCCGGATGCAGCACGCCCATCTTGTCCGCCATCTCGATGAGATAGCCCGCGCCGAACTTGTCCATGAGATCATGGCCGGCCATGCGGCACGGAAGGTTGTAATCCTTCGCAATCTTCAAATACATTTCGTGGTAGCCGGGGGCGTATTGCATCGTGCCCATGTGGGAATCAATATGCGTGATGTCGAGCCCCGTGGCCAGCGCCGCCTCCACCTGCGCCCGCACCTCCTTGTCCACTTCCTCCGGCTTCGCGCTCATGTACACCAGGGGAACATCGTCAAAAAAGTAGCCCAGGGGGGTGCACAGGCTGGGCACGGCGGTCTTGCCGAGGACGGGACCCCATTTATACCGGCCCCACTCGCTTGTCAGCGTGGTGTGCACGCCAATGTTGGCCTGCGGATGCTTCTTGGCCCATTCGGCGGCCTCGAGCATCCACGGGCAGGGCGTCATCAGCGTTGCCGAAGTAATCCCGCCGGATTGAATCGCCTTGAACGTGCCTTCGTTGGTCGAGTGGTTCATGCCGAAATCATCCCCATTGATGATGAGCACTTTGGTTCCGGGCGGGAAGCCGAGGCGCTCCACCAGCGGGGCGGGTTGTCCCTCGGCGGCGAAGGCGGCAAAACTCACGATAAGAACAAAACAAACAATGACTGGGACGTTCACATGCATACCGCGGTTCCTTGTGTTGCGGAAAAACTGACTGCGGAAAGTATAGCAGAGTTTCACGCCGCTAAACCTGCTATAATGCGGCCGGATTTTCAGGAGGACTCAGACCATGGCACAGAACTTTTTTCTAACGGGTTGCGCCAGCGGGATGGCGCGGCATCTCACCCAGGTGTTGCAGCAGCGGGGCGACTGTGTGTTCGCGACGGATGTAAATCTGCCGGCCTTGGAACAAGCCGCCCGGGAACTGGGCTGGCCCGAAGACCGCGTGAAACTGCGCGCCCTCGACGTAACGGACTACGACGCCTGGGAACGGGTGTTCGCCGAGGCCGTCGAAACCTTCGGCGGGATTGATGTCACCATGAATATCGCGGGGCTCCTGCTCGCCTCGTGGGTGCAGGAATCCCCCCTGAAGGAAATCAACGGCATGATGGATGTGAACGTCAAGGGGGTGATTTTCGGAACCAAGGTGTCCGCGCGCCACATGCTCGAACGCGGCCATGGCCATATCATCAACATCAGCTCGATTGCGGGCGTGGTCCCCGTGCCGGGCATGTCCATTTACGCCGCGTCAAAACACGCCGTGCGCGCCTATTCCTTGTCCGCCGCCTTGGAACTGCGCCCGAAAAACGTGTACGTGACCGTGGTGTGCCCGGCGACGGTCCAAACGCCGATGCTTGATCATGAAGAAAACAATGACGCGGCGGAAATGTATTTCTCGGGGCTGCGCGTGCTGACCGTAAAACACATTGAAAAGGGCATTATGCGTGCATTGAAACGCAAACCGTATCAAGTGCACTTGCCTTGGTTCAAGATTAAATTCGTCTCCATCATGGGATTCATCCCCTCGATTGGCCCCTTCGTCGCTCCGCTTTACCGATGGGGCGGACGTTTCCGCCAGGCGCGGCGCCGGAAGCACTAGTTCATGCGGCGCTGAAGCCCCACCACCACCCCCTGGACGATTACGCTGGAAGCGGGATACCGGAACGGTTGCATCGAGGCGTTTTCCGGCCGCAACTCGATAATCGGCCCGGACGGGAAAAACCGTTTCACGGTCGCTTCGTTTTCCACCAGCGCCACCACGATGTCCCCCATCCGGGGCGCACGGCCCCGGTCCACCACAATGATATCCCCGTCTAAAATGCCCGCCTCGATCATGCTGTCGCCCTTGACCCGCAGGCAATACCCCCCGGGCGGGGCCATTTGTTTCGAGAGGATAATGTGGTCCTCGATGTTTTCTTCCGCAAGCAACGGTGTGCCCGCCGCCACACGCCCCACCAAAGGCAATTCCGCCACCCCGCTGTTGTACAGCCGCACCGCCGCCTTCTGGGTCACGTGAATGCCCCGTGCTTTGGAAAGCCGCTCGATAAAGCCTTTCTTCTCGAGCGCCAACAGATGATCGCTCACCGCATTGGTGGACGTGATCTTGAACGCCGCCCCAATCTCCAAAATCGTGGGCGGGCATCCATTGTCCCGAATACAATCAATAATGTAATCCAGAATATCGCGCTGGCGCTTGGTGAGTCCCTTGGCCATATCCGTGCTCCTTATTTCCCACTGAATGCTTTTTCAGTGGTATTCAACCATGTTTCGCCCCGGAAGTCAAGACTTTTATTTGATCCCTGGAGGCTACTTCCCTGGAACTCCTTGTATGCACTATGGTTATCCTCGAAACAAAGAGACTGTTTTTACTTTGCTAAAAAGGAGATTTTTTGATATCATGAGACCATTGGGAATGGGGGAGTGAAGCGCTTTCCCCCGGGCTGGGCTAAGGGACAACCCAGACAACTGTGAGAATTGATATTTCACTTGGGAAGGAGTGTGGCATGTATTCTTTTCAACGCCTCTATGGGGTGGTGCTACTAACGTTGCTCTTTGGGGGTTTGGGCCTGGGCGAAGCCGGGGCGGAAAGCCCTCCCTACCTGGTCAGTGATATCAACCCCATACTCCCCACGGGAGCCTCAGGCCCCCATAATCTGACAACCATAGGCTCCACTGTATATTTCTCCGCCAGCACGTCCGCCAATGGCTGCGAACTGTGGAAAAGCGATGGTTCGGAAGCGGGCACGGTGCTGGTCAGCGATATCCGCCCCGGCGAGGAAAGTTCTGATCCTCAATATCTGGTGGATGTAAACGGAACGCTGTTCTTTGCCGCGAACGATGGAACCGCCGGCTATGAAGTGTGGAAGAGCGATCCGCTCACGGGAGTCACCGAGCTTCTACAAGACATTTGTCCCGGGGCGGGAAGCGCCAATCCCATGTACCTGACAAATGTAAACGGCACGCTGTTCTTTTCCGCCAACGATGGCACGAATGGGGTGGAGCTGTGGAAAAGCGATGGCACCGCGCTTGGCACTACGCTGATCAACATCCATGCCACAAGCAATTCTCTCCCCGTCAATCTGAAGGCCATGGGCACAGCACTCTTTTTCGCCGCCAACAACGGGAGCGGTGTTGAGTTGTGGAAAAGCGACACGGTGACGGGAGTCACCGAAATCGTAAAAGACATCAACACCACCACCGCCTCCGCCAGTTCCTCCCCCGCCAATCTGGCCGTTATCAACGGCCTGCTGTATTTCGCGGCAAACAATGGAACGAATGGCGTTGAACTATGGATGAGCGATGGCATTGCCGGCGGCTCCACCGTGTTGCTGCGGGACATCAACACCACCACCGCCACCGCCAGTTCCTCCCCCGCCAATCTGACCGAAGTGAATGGCGTGCTGTATTTTACCGCGAATAATGGAACGAACGGCGTCGAGTTATGGAAGAGTGACGGCCTCCTTGGAGGGGTTACGGAGATGGCGCGGGACATCAACACCACCACCGCCACCGCCAGTTCGTCGCCGGCCAATCTCACGAATGTGGGCGGTGTGCTTTTCTTCACGGCGAACGACGGGATCAACGGGATTGAATTATGGAGATCGGACGCCGCCTTGGGCGCCACCATGGTGAAAGATATTTACCCCACCGTGTCCACATCGTATTATCCCTCCAACCTGGCCGATGTTGGCGGGCTGTTGTATTTTTCAGCCAACGACGGGACGAACGGCTACGAACTGTGGAAAAGCGATGGAACCAACGCCAATACGGTCATGGTGGCAAACCTCCGCGCCGGCTCGAGCAGTTCCTCGCCGTCCAATCTGAAAAATGTCAATGGAACCCTGTTTTTCCAGGCCAATGATGGAATAGGGGGGAACGAGCTCTGGAGAAGCAATGGAACCGCGGCGGGCACCTTCATGGTGAGAAATATCGCCGATACGCCGGGCAGCAGTGATTCTTCCAGCCCCGCCTACCCGGCCATTATGGACGGTTTTATGTATTTTCGCGCCAATGACGGGACCACCGGCGCTGAACTCTGGAAAAGTGACGGCACGGACGCGGGGACCATGCCGGTGAAGGATATCTGGCCCGGCGGCAGCGGTTCCGCGCCCGCCTATTTGACCAATGTGAACGGAACCCTCTATTTCCAGGCGGAAGACGGCGTTAATGACATCCAGTTATGGAAAAGCGATGGCACGGGGCCCGGCACGGTCATGGTGAAAGAAATCAACCCCTCGGGCGATTCCTCGCCCACCAATCTGCTCAACATGAATGGCGTGCTTTTCTTCAGCGCCGACGATGGCGCCAATGGAAGAGAACTTTGGACCAGCGATGGCACTAATGACGGCACCTTCATGGTGGCGGATATCAACCCCGCGGGCAGTTCATCGCCCGGAAACCTTACCGTGTTTAATAACACGCTGTTCTTTTCCGCGAACGATGGCGCCAATGGGGTCGAGCTTTGGTCGAGTGATGGCACGCCCGGCGGCACGGTCATGGTGAAAGACATTCATCCCGCCGGCAGTTCATCCCCCGCCTATCTTACCGTGATGAACGGGATGTTGTATTTCCAGGCCACCAATGCCGCCATAGGCGCGGAACTCTGGAAAAGCGATGGAACCGACGCGGGGACAACCTATATTGATATCCGTTCGGGCGCAAACTCTTCCACGCCCGCCTATCTCACCGTGATGAACAATATGTTGTATTTTCAAGCGCTCGTCGCGACGACCACCGGGACGGAACTGTATCGAAGCGACGGTTCCTCCGTCGCTTTGGTGAGCAATATCAATACGGCATCGAGCGGCAGTTCATCCCCCGCAAACCTCACCGTAATGAATAATAGGCTGTATTTCCAGGCAAACGATGGAATCAATGGCGTGGAGCTTTGGCAGAGCGATGGCGCCGGGCCCCCTTTGGGCTCGACAACACTGCTCAAAAACATCAATCCCGGCGTGTACAGCTCCAGTCCGCAATCCTTTATAAATCTCAATGGAACGCTGTTTTTTCTCGCCACGGACGGGATGAGTGGCACGGAATTGTGGAAAACGGACGGAACCCCCGCCGGAACAACGCTGGTCAAAGAAATTTTCACGGGCGCCGCCAGCTCAAGTATCGCCTACATGACAAATTTCAACGACACCCTATTCTTTGCCGCCACGGACCTGGCCTATGGCGCGGAGTTATGGACCTCCGATGGAAGCGCTTCAGGAACGGCGCTTGTCAAGGACATCAATGCGAATCCCACCATGAGCAGTTCCAGCATTACTTTGCCGAAAGTGGCGAACGGCATGATGTTCTTCCAGGCCAATGATGGCGCAACGGGCGCTGAACTTTGGAGAACCGATGGCACGCCCGGCGGCACAATGCTTCTGAAGGACATCTATCCCGGCGTCACCAGTTCCACGCCCGATCAGATGGGTGTTCTGAACGGCATCGTATATTTCCGCGCGAGCGATGCGGCGAACGGCCAGGAATTATGGCGCAGCGACGGGACCCCGGCCGGAACGGTGCTGGTCCGAAATATCCGCGCGGGCGCAAGTTCGTCGAGTCCCGCATATATGACGGGAATGAACGGAAAACTGTACTTCCGCGCCAATGAGGGGACGTACGGATATGAACTTTGGATGAGTACCGGCGAAGTGGGGAATGCCACCCGGCTTAAGGACATTAACCCGGGGGCAAATGCTTCCAACCCCGCCTACCTGGCCAACATCAATGGAACCCTGTATTTTCAAGCCAATGACGGCGTGAATGGCCTGGAATTGTGGAAGAGCGATGGCCTCACCGACGCCGGCACGGTGATGGTTGCAAACATCAATCCGGGAAATGCGAGCTCTTCCCCCAACAATTTTACGGAAGCCGGCGGGCTGGTCTATTTCACCGCCACCGACGGCGTGAACGGCGTCGAATTATGGAAGAGCGATGGAACCGCGGCGGGCACGGTGATGGCCAAAGACATCAATGCGTCCGCCGGGGCCGCTTCCTCCCCCGCCAATCTTACCAATGTGAATGGCGTGCTGTTCTTTACCGCCACCGATGGAATAAACGGGGTCGAATTGTGGAAAAGCGACCCCGTCACGGGAGTTACGGAAATTGTAAAGGATATCAACACGGCGGCCGGGGCCAATTCCTCGCCGGCCACGCTGACCAATGTGAACGGCCTCTTGTATTTCCGGGCCAATGACGGAATCCACGGAAATGAACTCTGGCGCAGCGACGGCACCGAAGCGGGCACCGTGATGGTGGCGGACCTCTATCCGGGAAATGTGGGCGCCAACCCCACCAATTTATGCGCGGCAAATGGCGTATTGTATTTTAACGCCAACGATGGAACGACCGGATTCGATATATGGATGTCCCGGGGTACGTTGGCGTCCACCGTCCCGGCGGGGGATGTCAACCCGGGCGCGGGATGCTCGAATCCCACCGGAATCACCGCCTTGGGATGCCGGATTCTGTTCGCCGCCACGGATGGCTCTCCCACCGGAAATGAATTGTGGGCGATAGACGTGCCGCCGGACCCCATCCTCGTGAATCCCAGCCCGGTGGAAGTGGGAGGCGGCCCCGCCACCATTAACGCCTCCACCTTTACGCCAGGTGTCACCGGTCTGTGCGAAATCGCGTCCGTGGAGGCGCGCCGCTTGCCCGAGGGTGTCTTTGGCCCATCGGTGGCCTTCAGTTGTACGGATATTGGCGCCATAGTGGATGTGGAAGTTGTAGCCACGGGCGACACGGGACAGAGTACGATGAAAACCGTGCCGGTAACTGTGGTGGATACCACCGCGCCCAGCCTCACCCCCTTGAACCCCGGCCCGGTGAATGTGGGCGGCGGTCCCGCCACCATCGAGACAGCCGCGTTTGTTGACAGTGTTTCGGACCCCTGCGATGCCTCGGTGGACCTTGCCGTGCGCCGCCTGCCCGATGGAACCTTTGGCGATGATGTGAGTTTTGACTGCGCGGACGCCAACACCACCGTGGACGTGGAGGTGCGGGCAGTGGACGACTACAACAACACCACGATCGAAACCGTTCAGGTGTCCGTGGCGGACGCCACCGCGCCCAGCCTCACCACCCTGAACCCCGGGCCGGTGAATGTGGGCGGCGGTCCCGCCACCATCGCAACCGCCGCGTTTGTTGACAGTGCCGCGGACCTCTGCGATACCACGGTGGACCTTGCCGTGCGCCGCCTGCCCGATGGAACCTTTGGCGATGATGTGAGTTTTGACTGCGCGGACGCCAACACCACCGTGGACGTGGAGGTGCGGGCAGTGGACGACTACAACAACACCACGATCGAAACCGTTCAGGTGTCCGTGGCGGACGCCACCGCGCCCAGCCTCGCCACGCTGAATCCCGGGCCGGTGAATGTGGGCGATGGTCCCGTCACCATCACAACCGCCGCGTTTGTTGACAGTGTCGCGGACCCCTGTGATGCCGCGGTGGACCTCGCGGTGCGCCGTCTGCCCGATGGAACCTTTGGCGATGACGTCAGTTTTGACTGCGCGGACGCCAACACCACCGTGGACGTGGAGGTGCGGGCAGTGGACGACTACAACAACACCACGATCGAAACCGTTCAGGTGTCCGTGGCGGACGCCACCGCGCCCAGCCTCGCCACGCTGAATCCCGGGCCGGTGAATGTGGGCGATGGTCCCGTCACCATCACAACCGCCGCGTTTGTTGACAGTGTCGCGGACCCCTGTGATGCCGCGGTGGACCTCGCGGTGCGCCGTCTGCCCGATGGAACCTTTGGCGATGACGTCAGTTTTGACTGCGCGGATGCCAACACCACGGTGGACGTGGAAGTAAGCGCGGTGGACAACTACGGCAACACCACAATCGAAACCGTTCAGGTGGCCGTGGTGGACACCACCGCGCCCAGCTTGACCACCCTGGACCCCAGCCCAATCAATGTGGGATACGGTTCCGCCACAATGACGAGGGATGACTTCGTGGAAAGCGTCACCGACACCTGCGATACCGCGGTGGATATCACCCTGCGCCGCCTGCCCGATGGCGTCTTTGACGACACGGTAAGTTTTGACTGTGCGGATGCCGAAACCACCGTGGATGTGGAAGTGCTGGCCATGGACGTCTATAGCAACACAACGCTCCAGACGGTGCAGGTGTACGTGGAAGATTCCAACGCGCCCATTCTGGTCACGAAGAATCCGGGGGCGGTCAATGTGGGGAATGGTCCTGTAACCGTGCCAACGGCTTCCTTTTTGCAAAACGTCATGGACTATTGTGATTCCACGGTGGAGACCGCCGTGCGCCGCCTGCCCGGCGGAACCTACGGCGATGACGTGAGCTTCAGTTGTACGGATGCCGGCGCCACCGTGAGTGTCCAAGTTCGGGCCGTGGATGAGTATGGCAACACCGCCCACTGGACCGTTCAGGTATCCGTGGTGGACACCGTTGCGCCCAGTCTCACCACGAAGAATCCCGGCCCCGTGAATACCGGGAGCGGCTCCGCCACCGTCTTGGCACCGGCCTTTGTGGACAGCGCCACGGACACATGCGATACCCCCGTTACGGTGACGGTGCGCCGCCTGCCCGATGGAACCTTTGGCGATGACGTGAGTTTTTCCTGCGCGGATGTGGGCGCCACCGTGGACGTGGAGGTAAGAGCCGCGGACGGCTTCAACAACGCCATCGTTCAAATGGTCCAAGTCGCCGTGGTGGATTCCACCGCGCCGGTCCTGACCACCACGAATCCGGGGCCCATCAACGTCGGCGCGAACGATGTGGCGTTATCCGCGGAAGACTTCCTGGCGGCCATCCAGGAACCCTGCGGCGTGGCCTCGAAGGAACTTCGCCGCGCCGGCGGAACCTACGGCGCGAGTTTGACCTTCACCTGCGCGGATGCGGGCAGCACCATCTCCATTGAACTCCTGGTTACGGATGATTCCGGAAATGCCTCCACCGGCACGGTGCCGCTTTCCGTCGTGGATGCCGCAGGGCCGGAAATCACGCGATTGGGGGATGCATCGGTTATCCACGAATGCAGCACGCCCTATCACGATTTGGGCGCCACCGCCTCCGACCATTGCGAGGGCAACCTGACCGGCCAAATCATCTCAACGGTGCCGGTGAGTGAAACCACCCCGCCCGGAACGTATACCGTCCGCTACAATGTTTTGGACAATGCGGGCAATCCCGCCGTGGAAGTCACACGGACGGTAACCGTGGTGGACACCCAACGGCCCGCCATCACCTTGCTGGGTACGCCCACCCTGATTATCAACCGCAGAAGCGTCTTCGTGGATCCCGGCGCCACGGCCTTCGACGACTGCGAGGGCAACCTGACCAGCCGCATCGTGGTGGGCGGCGATACCGTGAACACGTCCCGCGAGGCGGACTATACCCTTACCTATAACGTGACGGATGCGGCCGGCAATCCCGCGCCGCAATTGACCCGCGTGGTCACGGTGGTGGGCGTGGGCGGACCGCCGGTAATTCTTGTGCAGCCCCAGAGCGCCTCCGTACTGTACCAACAGAACACCACCTTCTCGGTCTTGCCCAACTACGACTGGACGCTTGCGTACCGGTGGTATAAGAACGGATTCCCCCTGAGCGATTCCACGGACATTTCCGGGGCCACCGAGCGCATTTTGACGGTGTTGGGCGCGGAAAACGGTGATGAAGGAGCCTATACCTGCGTATTGACCAACGAAGACGGCTCCAGCACCTCCAATGCCGCCTACCTCCGGGTGCAGGACCCCGCCATTACCGTCCAGCCGGTCAACACCGCGGTAACCCTGGGCGCTCCGGCCACCTTCTCGATAACCGCCGTTGGCACAGCGCCCATGGCATACCAATGGTATAAGGCGGGGTCGCCCGAAACGCTCCTCGTTGACACAGCGGGCAAAATCTCCGGGGCAACCACGGATACCCTGACTATTTTCAATGCACGAAAGACCGACCAGGGCCTGTATTTCTGCAAAGTAACCGGGGTGGATGGAACGGTGTGGTCTTCTTCCGCGCGGCTCTACGCCGGGGACCCCGCCATCGAGATTCAACCGCAATCACAGACCTCGTCTTTGGGCTCGACCGTGGTCTTTGAAGTAACCGCGCGGGGCACGTGGCCCATTTACTACCAATGGATGAAAAATGGCGTCACCCTGGCGAATGATGAGCGCATCAGCGGCGTGCTCACCAGAACGTTGACTATCACCAACGTCACCTCCGGCGATGCCGCCGGCTATTCAGTAGTGGTCAGCGGCGTCACTTCGGTGATCTCCGCCACGGCCACCTTGTCGCTGGGCGCGCCTCCGATCATCGACAGTGTCGTTACAACCCCCGCGGGCGGCAAGGTCCACATCAGCGGATATGCCGCCTTCGCGGTAATAACGGCCGGCGGCGATCAGCCGTTCACCTATCAATGGTACAAGAACGGTCAACCGTTGACCAACGATGCCCGGATTAACGGGGCGAACGCCCCCATCCTTTCCATTTCGGAGATAGAACCGGACGATGCCGCCTACTACACCGTCCAGGTATCGAACAGCGCCGGCGCGGACACGTCCGATCCCGTCCGGTTGTCGGTGGGGCTGCAATTCGCGAGGGACCTGTCCGACATTACCGTCACCAGTGGCCGGCCGGTCGACTGGCCGGTTGAAATCACGGGCGCCATCGGCAACATATCCTTCCAATGGTATAAAGTGGATAAACAGACCAAGGCGCTCGTGCAGGTGTATGATGGCGGCCCGGTTTCCGGCTCCGCCACCAAGTGCCTGCACTTTATTCCCGTGGCGCCGGAGCACGCCGGGGACTATCAGGTCGAAGTTTCCGATGATTTCGATACTGTGCTTTCCGGAGAAGGAACCCTGAACGTGGTGGACGGGGTTCCCCTGCTCGGCATGACCGGTTTGGCGGTCTTGGGCGGGGTGCTCGCGGCCTTGGGCGCGCGAAATGCCCGCCGCCGCCGGGACGAATAAATCCTACTCGGCTTCGCGAGTTTGCGTGCAACGCCCCACGGCGCTATACTCCCCATAGCGCCGTACCGGCGTTGCACCATGGTATTCATTACCGTTCCGCTGTGGCCCACGCCGCTGGGGAAATAGCCGTATCACTGGCCAGACGGTTTCCTGGCATAGTATTCCAAGCACGGGTGCCGTGTTCATGAAAGGAAGTTCCGATGAAAAAGAAAATTGAAGGCATTATTTCCGCGATGGTTACCCCATTCACCAAGAACGGCGACTATGTGGATTTCGACAAGGTCGGGTTGCTGGCCGAACGGCTGGTCAAAGGCGGGGTGCACGGGCTGTATCCCTGCGGCACCACGGGCGAAGGATTGCTCATGACGGCGGATGAACGCAAGGAGGTGCTCGAGGAAGTGGTGCGCGCCGTGGGCAAGAAGGCCCTGGTGATTGCGCAGACGGGCGGCGGGGACCTGGCCACCACCATCGAACTCACGCGGCATGCCCAGGAATGCGGCGCGCACGGCGCGGGGATTGTCACGCCGGGCTTCTATTTTTATGACGACGCTTCCCTGAAGGCGTATTACCGGGCCGTGGCGAAAGCGGTGAAGGGGTTCCCGATTATCCTGTACAACATTCCGAGTTGCGCGCGGAACAGCCTGAGCGCGGAACTGATCCTGGAACTGGCGGAATCCGTCGAGAACATCGCGGGCCTGAAGGATTCTTCCGGAAGCATGCCGTTGCTGACCCGCCTTTTGGGCAATGCGCCGAAAGGCTTCGCCGTTGTCAACGGGGCGGATGAATACGGCTTTCAGGCGATGGTGGCGGGAGCCGCCGGGGCGGTGTCCGGCACCTCGAATGTCTGGCATGAGATTTATCTCTCCGTATACAACAACGTGAAGAAGGGCAACCTTGCCCAAGCGTGGAAAGATCAGGTGAAGCTCGAAAAGCTCTGCCGGACGCTCCGGTATGGCCGCAATATCGCCATTTTCAAGGAAGGGTTGCGGCTGCGCGGTTTTGACGCCGGATACGTGCGCCCGCCGCAACGGGAACTGACCGCAGCGGAGAAACGCGAACTCGCAAAGGCGCTGGAGGCGCTTGGCGTGCTCTAAAAAATGCTCTACACATGTGGCCTTCAGGCGTATACATCTTAGTTCGTCAATAATTGGGAGGCGGAAATCATGACGCTGGCGCTGTCTATTGCGTTCCTTTTGGCAGGGGTTCACGCGGAGGCCGGAAAATGCATTCTCGAGTCGGCCCGTGAAATTCCCCTGATGGACCAAACGGACGTGGTGATCGCGGGCGGTTCCACGGGCGCGGTGCAGGCCGCGTTGGCGGCGCGCCAGGCGGGCGCACGCGTGTTCCTGGTTACGCAGTACCCCTATCTGGGCGAGGATATGTGCGCCACGGGCCGGCTCTGGCTGGAACCGGGCGAACAACCCGCCACACCGCTGGCGAAAGCGGTCTATGCGCCGCCGCCGGTGTTGGTGAATCCCGGTGAAACCATTCCCTTCCACTATCAGGCCGATGCACCGTCTGTCGAGCCGCACCGGGATGCCGAACCTCCCAAAATGCTATGTGACGGGCGCTGGGACGACGCCGCCAAAGAAAGCGTGCAATTCGACGGTGATGTGACAGTGGTGCTCGATCTGGGTGCGGAACATGCTGTGGGCAAGGTGTATTTAATCGTATTTCAACGGGATGCCGCCATTGAAACCGCCCGCGCGGTGTTCAGCGCCAGTTTGGATAAAGAACAGTGGTCCGAACCCATAACCGTTGTCCGGCCCGCCGACAGCCCCGGCGCGGTGCGCGACATGCCGATCCCGCTGACGGCGGTGCTGTCCACCCCAGCGCGGTACATTAAAGTGAAAGCGGAAAAAGCGGCGGGCGTGCCCCGGCAATTATTGGGCGAGATTCTTGTGGAAGCGCCGGAAAAAGCCCCGCAGGCTTCGACGGAACCAAAGGCCCCCATTCCGCCAACACCCATGCAGGTGAAGCGCGTATTGGAAAATGCCTTGCTCGATGCCGGGGTGCAATTTCTGTATGGATGCTATGTCACCGGCGTGCTTCGGGAGGAACAGGGTCAACTGGCGGGGGTTGTGGTGGCGAACCGGGCGGGCCGCCAGGCCATTGGCGCCAAGATCATTGTTGATGCCACCCCCCGTGCCGCCGTGGCGCGCATCGCCGGGGCGGAATGCACGGACTATGCTCCCGGGAATCAGGTTTTTTCGCGCATCGTGGCGGGCGGCGCGCCGCATCCGGGCGCGGGGCTGAACGTGGAGCCGTTGCCCTCCCAAGTTCAACTGAACAAGGGAATGGGTTCTCTAGACTCTTTCAAAACAGCATTTGAATATACGTTGACGCTCTCCATGCCGGACGCCACCTTTGCTTCGTTCGCGCATGCGGAGCAAGTGGCCCGCGACCGCACCTGGGATGGCGGCCAGTTGCTTGCTTCGGAGGAACTGTATCAGCTTCCGCCCGACTGTGTGCGCGGCCGCGAACATGTGGACACGCTGGAGGCCATCCAAAATCTTCCACTGGCGGCGTTTCAGCCCATGAAGGAAGACCGCCTGTTTGTGCTGGGCGCATCGGGTGACCTGGCGCGCGCGGTGGCCGCAACAGTGGCGCGCCCCCTGGCCCTGATGGACCTTGGGGAGCGTCTTGGCCGCCATGCGGCGGAAGAAGCACGGAAAATCATGCCCTCTGCATGCACGGTAAGCGGCGTGGAAGGGTCCGGTGCCGTTTCCGGCGAGGTGCGTGAACCCCTGCTGGGCGAACGTTCTTTCAGCACCAGCGCCGCCACCGTTCCTTCCCCGGCGCGCACTTTGCCCGTGTGGGGTGAATATGATGTTGTGGTGGTGGGCGGCGGCACCGGCGGAGCCCCGGCGGGCATTTCCGCCGCGCGTCAAGGCGCGCGCACCCTTGTGATTGAATATCAGCATGGTCTGGGCGGCGTCAGCACGCTGGGGTTGATTGGCCGGTACTATCATGGGTATCGCGGCGGTTTTACCAAGGAAATTGATCGCGGCACGAATGCCTTGGACCCGGACGCCCCGGCACAGGAAGGCTCGTGGAATGTCGAATGCCGGATGGAATGGTACCGGCGCGAATTGGGGAAGGCCGGGGCGGACCTGTGGTTTGGCGCGATAGGCTGCGGCGCGGTGGTGGAGAATCAGCAGGTGAAGGGCGTGGTGGTGGCGACGCCGCTGGGCCGGGGCGTGGTGCTGGCGAAGACCGTGATAGACGCCACCGGCAATGCGGACGTGGCGGCGGCCGCAGGCGCGGAGACCATGAACACCGATGCCAGCGATCTCGCGGTGCAGGGCACCGGGATGCCGCCGCGCCAGCCAGGCGCCAATTACACCAACACGGACTACACCCTCACCGATGATTCCGACACGCGGGATGTATGGCGCACGTTGATTGCGGGCCGGACCAAATATCACGATGCGTATGATCTCGCCGGTTTTGTGGATTCGCGGGAACGCCGCCGCATCCTGGGCGATTTCATCATCTCGCCGCTGGATATCTGGAACGACCGGACCTACCCCGATGCCATCGGCATCTCGCAAAGCGATTTCGACACCCACGGTTACACCCTCCACCCGATGTTCCTGCTCACCCCCCCGCACCGCAAGAGTGTGCGGGCTTACACCCCCTACCGTTCCCTGCTGCCGCACGGTTTGGAAGGCCTGCTCGTAATCGGCCTGGGCGTCAGCGCGCACCGGGACGCCATGCCCATCCTGCGGATGCAGCCCGACATCCAGAATCAAGGGTATGCCGCGGGCGTGGCCGCCGCCATGGCCGCCGAAAAAGGCGGTGTCACACGCGCAATAGATATCAAAGAGCTGCAACGTCATCTGGTGGAAAAGGAGTGCCTGCCCAAAAATGCACTCACCGATGTTGATTCCCATCCCGCCACCGGGGAACGCGTGGATGCCGCCGTGCGGCGCGCCGCCAATGACTACGAGGACGTGGCCCTGCTGCTCGCCAATGTTGACGCGGCGCGTCCATTATTGAAAAAAGCCTTTGCCGCCGCGGAGTCGGACAAGGCGCGCCTGATCTATGCGCACATCCTGGCGATTGCGGGAGAAAACGACGGGGCCGGGGTGCTTGCCGCCGCCGTGGAGGCGCTCCCCTGGGACGAGGGCTGGAAATACACCGGCAGCGGACAATACGGCCCCAGCTACAGCGTGGTGGATTCCTATCTCATCGCCTTGGCGAACACCCGCGCCGGCAGCGCCCTGCCCGCGCTCCTGAACAAAATCAACGCCTTGGACGCGGACCGGGAATTCTCACACTACCGTTCCATCGCGCTGGCCTGCGAAACGCTCGGGAAAAAAGAATTGGCCCCGGCCCTTGCCTCATTGCTGAACAAGCCCGGCATGCAGGGCTTCGCCTGTAAAGACATTCCCGCCGTCAAACAGGCGGCGGCACAAAGCAATCCGAATCTGGAACGCGACCGCTCCCTGCGCGAACTCTTCCTCGCGCGCGCCCTCTACCGCTGCGGCGATTATGAAGGAGTGGGAAAACGCATTCTCGAGGACTATGCCCAAGACCTCCGCGGCCACCTCGCACGCCACGCACGGCTGGTCCTGGAGGCCCAGTAATCTACTTCCGGCGCTTCTTTTCCTCTTTTTTTACCTTGTCCCAGGCGGCCACGGCGTCTTCGGGGGTCAACGCACGGTTTTCACTGAAAACATGGCCATGACGGCGGACCATTTTCTCATGCGTCTGCCGCAACGCCCCTTCCCAGGAGAAACGCCCCTCGTCTTCCAAGGCCGCCGCCGAAGCCAGCAAGGTAAATAAACAATCCCCGAATTCCTCCTGGATATGTTCCACTTCCCCTCCGTCGATGGCTTCGATGTACTCTTCTATCTCATCTTTTACAAAGACGGCGAACTCCCGAGAGGTCCGCTCACGGTCCCAGGGGCAACCCTCGGGAGAACGTAAATAGCGGGCGAGTTCCGACAGGGCTTCAAGCCAATCGCTCTTGCTTTTCGGGTTTTTCCTGAGATGGGGGTATAAATCCATGTTCTTTTCCCTTATTTCGGGGTTCTTCCTAATCATTTCGCAGTTTACACAGTCAAGTTTTTCTTTCGTCTGCCGATAATACCTCAAGAAGTGAAGTTCGGACAAGGAGGTCCCGCTTATGACAATACAATGTTGCGTTTGTGAGAAAGTCAAGGACGACAACCGCTGGATACACCGGCAGATTGACCATCCGAAGGAGGTATCCCACACGTATTGCCCGCACTGCCTGGAACAAAGCCTGGGTATCATGCGCAAGGAACTGACGATTCGCCGCCAGTCCGCCGCAGTAGCATTTTAGCCTTTATTACAACACGCCCCGCTGTGTTGTTATCACGCCGGAAGGAGCGCCCGCCATGGAGGGTTGGCGCTCTTTCTTTGTTTTTGCGCCGTATCGTGCGCATCCGTAGACTATCCCGAGAATCATGACCACAGGAGGCCCGTGTATGGGAATGCTGTTTATACTGGCGGCGGCAATGTTTGGCGCGGAGGAACCCCTGATCTATTTTGATCTGCAGAAATGCCTCGCGGGATTGCCGGAAGATTCGGTGCTTCGGTATGACACGGTAAAGTTCGTGGCGTCGCTGCAGGGCGTGGTGAACCGGGAACGGCCCCGGCTGCTGCTGCGATTTTTGGATGCTTCACGCCAAGGGCAGCCCATCAACCTGGACGATTACTGGCTGGAGATTCTTCAGCGCGGCCTGCTGAAAGACCGGACGATCCAGCGGGAAGACCAACTGGACCGGCTGTTCCAGCTTTTCCCGGACGCGGTGACGGGCGCGGTGATTTGGGACCCCGGTGTTCTTGCAACGGCGAATGTGGCGGCGACGGTTTGCGGGGTGGAAGGCTGGCTGCCGGTGCGCGGGGACAGTGCGTTGTACACGCAAGTGGTGGAGAACGGCCCGAAATTACCGGTTAAATTATCGCTGGTGGGGAAATTTGATGGAAAAGAATCCGGGAGCAAAAAATGCGATGCCTATCTTTGGGCCAAACGCGAATACCTGGACAAGGGGCTGTGCAATCCCGCCCTGATGGCCTATTACATCGACGCCTATACCCAGGAACCGGGCAAAGAGGGGTTTCATTACAACGACCTGTGCAATGCCACGCTCGTGAATCAGGATTATTACATTGCCAAAAAGGCCTTTTTCTTTGACCTGGGGGTGTGGGCGGATGAGACGCCGGTGGACGATCCGGCGCAGCCGCCGGGCACGGACCGGAAAACGCTGTGCGAATTGCTCAAGGCGCAATATGCCCAAAACAAGGGGCAACGATTCACCACGGTCGGCGGTTTTGTGCCGTGGAATCTCAAATACACGAATCATGGCCCCGCCGGCGGAAAACACGAACCCGTGCCGTCGGAATGGGAATACGCGGCCCTGCTCTCCGCGCATAATGCGATTATGGACGCGGACGCCCTGGGCCTGTCGTGCCTGACAAACGCCTCCGCCTACATGCATGATCCGCTGCGGTCGCGCTACGCGCAAAATACCCGTCCCCAGGGCGCCGCACTGGAATCCAAAACCTACGTGCTTATTTACATGGGCGACTATGATTCCGCCGCATGGCTGTCGCGCATGATTCCGGAAGTGTGGGATGATCCCGTGCGCGGGGAATTGCCCATCGCGTGGGCCTTTAATCCCAATCTCTCCGACCGCGTTCCCTATGTGTTCAATCATATTTACCAGACGCGCTCGGAAAAGGATTGGTTCATCGCGGGGGATTCCGGCGCGGGCTATCTTAATCCGAATTTGCTCACGGGCAAACGGTTGGGCAGCGGACTTCCGGATGCCCTGGAACTGTGGGTTTCCCACAATTTGGCGTATTACCGCCGTTTCGATTATTCCATCACGGGTTTTGTCATAAACGGGTTCCACGGGAAAATGCCGTATAAGATTCAGGAAGCCTATGGACGGTTTTCCCCCGATGGCGTGGGCATGCAATTGAATTTCGACCGGGCGCTGGTGCACGGGATTCCATTTTTGCGGCATGCCAGCGACATTTACCCCAACCTCGGCAATCTCGACGAGACCGCGAATCAAATGGCGGGATTCGCCAAACCGGACAAGCCACGGTTTTTGATCTTCCGGTGGATACTTCAAAAACCCGGCACGGTAAAGGCCGTGCGCGATCTGCTCCTGAAAAATCACCCGGACCACCAATGGGAGTTTTGCGATCCGTATACATTCTTTGACCTCTACAAAGCACATTTGAAACAGAGCGGATTATAGAGGGTATTCCAATACTGGATGGCCGAATGGCAAATAAACGGTGCCATTCGTGCCTGTCACCTGTTATTTTCATAGTAGATTTTATCCACAGATTCCACCGATGGCCACAGATTCTTCAAAAGAAGATAAATACTTCGTACAGCGGTACTTTCAGCACCCTGAAATTGACAAGAGGAGGGGAACCTGGGCCACTATTAGGAGCCTAACAGACGGGCGCTTGCGTACCCCTGCATGAAAATGGCATTTGTCCGTATGCCGTCAGCCGGTTACTCGTTGTGACGCGGCGAGCGCGGGCTGGGCGCCCCACCGTCCAAACGACACGCTGAAAAGAATACGGTCCACTGTGTTTCCGGTGTAATTTCCAATCCGCACCAGCCGCATCGCCAGATGCATCCATTCCACCGCTTCTTTTCCGTACCGTGCTTCCATGGCCTTCAACGAGGAGGGGTCCGGCTGGCCGCAGGTTTCCGCCCAATGCTGCGCATAGAGTACCGCCGGGCGTTCCCCTTCCGGGATGCGCTCCATCTCCCGCGCCAACAAGTTCCGGATTTCCTCCGCCTCCACGCCCGCCTCCAGCGCCATCTTCGTGTGCGCCCGCGCGCAAAACCGGCAATTGTTCACCTCCGTCACCGCCAGCATCAGCCGCTCCCGGAATTTCGGGTCAATGCCCTCTCCACCCATCATCCGCCGTAGGCGTTGCCGGTTCCCCAACAAAAACCGCATATCATCAATAAACACCCCCACACTCGGATAACTGCGCTTCGGAAATGGTTTCATGAGGCGTCCTCCATGGTGTTTTCCCGTTTATTGTATGCCATTTGACAGGCCCGTGCATAGTTTTCGAGGGTCTTCGTCAACATGGTATAATGGCAAGGGAATAGAGACGAACAAGGAAACGATTCCATGGTCTTTCATGTTAAAATGGAACAAGCCGAAGATGGGTGGATGGTGGTTGAATGTCCTGCTTTGCCTGGTTGCGTTTCGCAAGGACGCACGGAAGAAGAGGCGCTTGTAAATATCCGCGAAGCCATCACGGCATGGCTGTGGGCGGAAGATCAGAAGGCCGCCGCCGCCCTCTCCGAGTGTTCGGCTGAACCTCCCATCGTCGTGGCTGTCTAGGGGCATGGGCCGGGTGAGCAATATTTATAAAACCTGCCACCGGCTCCGCATAGCCTATTAGTCTTTGGAGTCCTTGGAGTCCTTGCTGTCCTTTGGGTCCTTTAAGCCGCTTTATTATATCCCACTGTTGTTGCGCCGTAATTTCTCGACATAAATATGCAGGACGGTGATATCGGAGGCGCGGATGCCGGGGATGCGGGCGGCTTGGCCGAAGTTGACGGGGCGCACTTCCTTGAGACGCTGGCGGCTTTCCCGGGGAAGGCCGGAGATCGCATCGTAGTCAAGGTCTTCGGGGAGGGCGATGCGCTCGGCTTTGCGGAATTTTTCGACGTCTTTTTCCTGGCGCGCGAAATAACCCTCGTACTTCACGCGGATTTCGATCTGCTCGGCCGTCTCGAAATCGCAGGATTCGGGCGGGGGCGTAAAGCGCCACACATCCTGTATCGTGATTTCGGGGCGGCGCAAAAACTGGCTCGCCGTGGCCGGGGAGTTCATAATCGGCGCGCCGCGTTGTTCGAGGAAAGCGTTGATTTCTTCCGTGGGCGACAACGTGACGGATTCGAGCCGTGCGATTTCCTGATGGGCCCGTGTTTCGCGCGCGCGCATGCGATTGAGCACGGCGTCGTTGCCGAATCCATACTGTGCAAGCCGCTGATCGGCGTTATCGTGGCGCAGGTGCAGGCGGTGTTCCGCGCGCGAGGTAAACAGGCGGTAGGGCTCCATCACGCCGCGCGTGACCAGATCGTCCACCATCACGCCGATATAGGCCTCGTGACGTCCCAGATAGATCGGCGGCTCGTTGTGCAGATACCGCACGGCGTTCAATGCCGCAAACAATCCCTGGCCCGCCGCTTCCTCATAGCCTGACGTGCCGTTGATCTGCCCGGCATGAAACAGCCCGCGCACGCGTTTGGTTTCCAGGTTTGGCTTGAGTTCCGTGGGCAACACAAAATCATATTCCACCGCATAGCCCGGACGAATGATTTCCGCCTCTTCCAGCCCCGTGACCGTGCGGAGCATGGCCAATTGCACGTCTTCCGGCAGGCTCGTGGACATGCCGTTCACGTACACTTCATTCGTGGTCAGGCCTTCCGGTTCCAGGAAAATGTGATGCCGGTTCCGTTCCGGAAACTTGACCACCTTGTCTTCGATGCTCGGACAATACCGCGTGCCGATGCCGTGGATGCGCCCGGAATACAGGGGCGAACGATCCAGATTTTTCTTAATGACTTCCTGCGTGGCTTCGGAGGTATACGTAATCCAGCAGGAAATCTGGTGTGGATGAAAGGTTTCGATGGGCGTGCTGAATGAGAACGGCCTTGGATCGTCATCGCCCGGTTGTTCGGTCATCACCTCCGTGTTAATGCTGCGGCGGTGAATCCGCGCGCAGGTGCCGGTCTTGAGCCGCCCCACCTCAAATCCCATCCGCCGGTACGCGTCTGAAAGCCCTCGTGCGGGCGGATCACCGCTGCGCCCGCCGTCCACGGTGGTCATGCCGTAATGCAGGCGTCCGGCGAGAAAGGTGCCCGTGCAGACAATGACCGCGCGCGCGCGAATCTCCGCGCCCAGCGCCGTGACCACGCCCGCCACTTCGCCTTCCCGCACCAAAAAGTCCTCCGCCTCGCCTTGTTGCAACGTAAGATTCGGTTCCTGTTCGCAGACCCATTTCATGTCGTATTGATACGCCACGCGGTCGGCCTGCGCACGGGGGGAATGCACCGCCGGGCCTTTGGATCGGTTCAACATGCGGAACTGGATGCCGGTCCGGTCCGTACACCGGCCCATCTCGCCGCCCAGCGCGTCAATTTCGCGGACCAGTTGCCCCTTGGCAATCCCCCCAATGGCCGGATTGCACGACATCTTCCCGATATTCTCGATCTGCATGGTCAGCAGAAGGGTACGGTGACCCATGCGCGCGCCGCACAGCGCCGCCTCGATCCCGGCATGTCCGCCGCCCACTACTATGATTTCAACATCAGGCATTATGTGTGTATCTAAACCATATTTTATTGCCTTGGGTATTCACATGGTCCCAGGCTTTTCCTAAGTATATCCTAGATTTAGGCTGTTAAGGCGAACTGGCTCAGGGATGAGTTACGCCAGGGTCTTTCGGAAGCGCAAGGTGGCGAGCGTGATGATCACGATCCCCATGCAGGCCAGAATGAGGCCGGAGGTCCACAGGGCTTCCATCGGGGCGTCCCGGAGAATGATTCCGCGCAGGATGCGGATGAAGTAGGTGGCGGGGACCACTTGGCCAATCCAGTAAATAATGGCGGGCATGGTTTCCTGGGGAAACATGAATCCGGAGAGCAAAAAGGACGGCAACAGGATCAGAAAGGAAAATTGCAGCGCCTGGATTTGGTTGTCGGTGAAGGTGGAGATGAGGAGTCCGAGGCTCAAGGTGGTGAAGAGGAAAATGAGCGTGAAGCCGGCGAGGTAGAGAACGTTTCCGGCAATTTGCACTTGGAACAAAGTGCGCATCAGGAACAGCACGGAGACGGATTCGCAGATACCCACAAAACCGTAGGGCACCAGTTTGCCGAGGATGAGCCCGAGGCGCGATACGGGCGTCACCATGAGCTGTTCCAGGGTGCCCTGTTCTTTTTCGCGCACAATGGCAAAGGCCGTCAGCAGCATGATCACCACCTGCAGGATCACGCCCACCAAACCGGGAATCATGAAGTTGGCGGTTTTCATATCGGGGTTGAACAGAATGCGGGGCCGGACTTCGAGCGGCATTTCAGTAACGCCGCCCACCACCGTGGATAGAATTTTAAGCGATTGCCCGAAGGCGATGGCGTTGCTGGTGTTGAGGGCTTGCAAGGCGGAGGTGGAGTCGCTCCCGTCAATCAGCACCTGCACCTTGGTCGTAGTTCCCGTAACCAGTGTGTCCGTGAAATCGGGCGGGATTTTAATCCCCACTTTGACGTTGCCTGCCACGATGGCTCCGTACATTTCCTGATCCGATTGCGCGGTGCCGACCACATTGAAATACCCGGTGTTCACAAAGGCATCCACAAGTTTGCGGCTGGCTTCGCGCCCATCGAGGTTGTATACGACCGTGGGGATGTTCTTCACATCGAGATTCACCGCAAAACCGAAGATGGTCAATTCGAGCATGGGAATCAGGAGCATCAGGAACAAGGTTTTGGGATCGCGCAGGATGTGGCGCGTTTCTTTGTAGATGATGGCGTACAACCCTCTAAACACGGCCATTCTCCTTGGCGCGTTGCCGGCTCAGCGTCACAAACACGTCCTCCAGCGTGGCGGGAATCGGCTGCAGTGTTGCGCCGGGGAATCCATTGCGATCCAGATCGTCAACAATCCGCCCTTCGTGGCCCTCCCGCGCCAACACATGCACCACGTCCGCGAAAATCGTCGCATCGAGCACATACTCGAACGTGTTCAGACACCGCATCGCCGCCGCGATGCGCGGGCAGCGCAATTCCAGACGTACCGCCCCTTCGGGCGTCACTTCCGGCAGGCGTTTCAAGTCGCCCGGCGTCCCGCACACAATCAATTTCGAGAAATAAATGTAACCGATATGGCTGCACCGCTCCGCTTCGTCCATGTAATGCGTCGACACAAAAAACGTGATGCCCTGTCCGGCCAGATCAAACAGCAGGTTCCACAAATCGCGCCGCGCCACGGGATCAATCCCGGCGGTGGGTTCATCCAGGAACATCAGCTTGGGCCGGTGCACCAGCGCGCACGCCAGCGCCAGCCGTTGCTTCCACCCGCCGGAGAGGCGCATCGCCAGTTGCTTGCGGTAATCCCCGATGCCGACAATGTCAATCACTTCCTCCATCCGCGCCACACGCTCGGAACGGGGAATGCCGTAAATCCCCGCGTAAAACTTCAGGTTCTCCAATACCGACAAGTCGCCGTACAGGCTGAATTGTTGCGACATGTAGCCGATGCTGCGCTTTACCGCCTCGCTGTTGTGCGCCACATCGTTTCCAAGAATCGTGGCGCGCCCCTGCGACGGACGCAACAGTCCGCACAACATGCGGATGACCGTCGTCTTGCCCGAACCGTTCGGCCCCAGAAATCCGAAAATATCCCCTTCCTCGATATCGAGATCCACGTGGTCCACGGCCGTGAAATCGCCAAAGCGGCGGGTCAGGCCTTCCGCTTTGATGATCGAGGGGCTGGATATCGCCGGAGTTGGGTTGCTCATCGTGCGGGCATCTATTGGGCCGCCGGGCCGTCGTTGGGCATCTGCGCGGTGACGGTCATCCCGGCGCGCAGTTTTCCGCCATGTGAATTCATTTTCAATTTAACGCCGAATACCTGCTGCACGCGTTCTTCCTGGGTTTGTAAATTGCGCGGCGTGTATTCTCCCTGCGCCGCGATGTGAATAATTTCGCCATGAAAGGTTTCCGCGCCGTGCGCATCCGAGGTGAGCGTGATCTGTTGCCCCAAGTGAATTTTTCCCAATATCACCGCGCTTACATAGACCACCAGTTCCAGGTCTTCCGGGTCCACCAGCCGCACCGCGGCGCCGGGCTTAATTAGGTCTCCCGGATGAATATCAAGCGACTCCACCACGCCGGTAATCGGGGAAATAATGGTCATTTCGCTCAGCGCCACCTTCGCGCGTTCCAAATCCGCCGCCGCCGCGTCCCGCGCCGCGCGCGCCGCCGCCCGGTCTTCCTCGCGCGCGCCCCGGCGCACCTCCGCCAGCGCCGCCGCCGCCCGGTCATATACCGCCTTGGCCGCCGCCACCTCTTCATTGCGCAGGCCGCTTGTGGCAATCCCATATTTTTCCTTGGCGGCCCGATGCTGGGCCTCCGCCGTATCCAACAGGGTCCGCGCTTGGTCGTACTGCCGCTGGGTCGCTGCGCCCTCTTTAACCAGCCGTTCCGCTCGGGCAAAATCGCTTTTTGCCTGGTCCAACTGGGCTGCCGCCGCATCCAGCGCCGCCTTCACCGCCCGAATCTCCTCCTCGCGCGCCCCTTTCTTCGCCAGAGTATATTGCTCTTCCGCCGCCTTCGCCGCCGCCTCCGCCTGCTGCAACTGCTCCGCCGTCGCGCCCGTTTCCACCTTCAACAATTGCGCCTCGAGCGCCGCCAATTGCGCCGTGGCCGCCGACAACGCCGCCTGGGTCTCCGCATCGTCCAATTTAATCAACACATCGCCCGCTTTCACCGCGTCCCCTTCCTTCACCAGCACCTCCTTCACCCGCCCGCCGATTTTTGAACCCGCCGTGACCGCCACCCCCTCGATCTGACCCGTGACATGCACCGGGCCAAACGCCCCGCGATCACAGCCGGAGAAAAACCCCGTCACGGTCAGGCTCACCGCCAGTATCCCAACTCTTGCCGTTTGGATAAGTTTCATAGTCTTCTTCATCCCGTGGCTAATATCCCATGAAATGCAATCGCAACGATGGTATTCGCAATCTCGTCCAATTGCATCGGCGTGACATTTTGCAAATCAAACACTTGTTGTGTCAATACAAACTCACTGAACATGCCAATGATGGCCCGCGCCGTGATCACCGGATCCAGGCGCTTGAGCAACCCCGCGTCCATGCCCCTCGAAAGAACCTCCGCCAACTTGAAATTCACCTGCGGGAGCCATTCCTCTATATAGGCTTTCCGAAGCGCGGGAATGTGATTCACTTCCGAGATGAACAGCGGCATCGCCTTGGCCATGGCCGGGGTCATCAGCGCCTCGAGCAGGCTCCGGGTCACCCGCCGCGCCGAATCGTCCACGGGAACGTCACCCTCAAGCTGAAACGACGGCAATAAATTCGCCACCTGCTCCACATGCGCCCGAAGCGTCTGAATAAACAACTCTTCCTTACTCGAAAAGTACAAATAAATCGTCCCCTTTGTTACACCCGCCGCCCCCGCCACATCGTCCATCGTCGCCCGCCGAAACCCCTTCAACGAAAAGACCTCCAGCGCCGCCGCAATGATCTGCTGCGGCCGCCGATCCGGCTGTCGCGTCCATTTTGGGGCGCCCTGCGCCATTCTTTCTCCTAACTAACTGAACGGTTAGTTAGTATACTGTCCGGTCAGGCAATTGTCAATACCCTGTATCTTATTGAATCTAAATGATTTAGGATATAGAAGACAATGCCAGAACACAAAGAGGTGACTTTATCCATATCGTTAGTTCAGGCAATTGCGAAATATCCCTTTTCCCCGTGAACACTTCGCGTTCCTGGCAAATAGCCGGTATCTTGCGCCGAAACCAGCTCCTTTTTAGCTTAACCGAAAAGGAAAAGGAATTGTGGTTGGCACAGAAAGCGCCAGTTTTATTTGAATTAAGATCAATATTTACCACAAAATCTTTCCCATAGCACGGTTGTCTGGTAGTAATCGGAAATGAGCCATGAATGATGATTTTCAATTTGACTTGCAGGCGAAGCGTACGCGTCTGAAGGATGACGATATTCTTGCCGCGTTGCAGGCTGCGGCCGAAGCGTTTAAGGGGGAATACTTCACGTCTACCCAGTTCGACGGACTGCCAGGGCAGCGGCCCCATTCGGCGACAATAATCAAACGTTTCGGATCATGGAAAAAGGCACTGCGACTCATTGGCATCAAAGGCGGGCGTGAACGACGATATTCCCCCGAGCAACTTATCGACAATCTAGAAAAGATCTGGCGTGAACTTGGAGCCCCGCCTGGCAAGAGATTGGTCGCAACGCTTGGAGAAAGAATTTCAGAGAGGCCATATAAACGTCATTGGGGTAGTGTGCGCGCTTCCTGTGAGGCACTAGCAGCCTTTCACCAGGGTAAGATTTCGCGGGAGATACTGGTTGCCGGGAGAATAGATGGTCCTGTCCGGACGACAATACCTTTGAAGGACAGATGGGTTGTGCTTAAGCGTGACAACTACCGCTGTGTTAAGTGCGGTGCGAGCCCATCCAGTGACCATGCGGTTGAACTCGAGATTGATCACATCATTCCTGTCGCCGTGGGAGGCGGCAACGATATCAATAACCTTCAGACTCTGTGCCGAAAGTGCAACCAAGGCAAGAAAGACCGATAACACGCTCATCCCTGAGCTTAGAATCTCTTTGGGCTCCATAGTGTTTGTTGTGCGATGCCTTTTGCCGGTTTTGGATTTGGCGATGAGTTCCGTGCAGCGCGCCTCGTACTCGGCCTCGGTCTCTCCCTGCTTTCCCTCGTTCCCAAGTTGAACTTGGGAACGCGCTTGTCCTCAAAGTTGTACTTTGGGCTATGGCATATTAAGAGGCGCAGGGGCTTAACCAGAATTTTTTCATCGATATCAGGTTATTGGGAACAAGCGGAAATAGAGTTAATTTAATGTCAGGTGAAGATAAGCCAGGGAGAATATACAAAACATAAGGAACCACTAATGAACACCGATGCACACCGATAGGTCCCGCGCGGCGTTATCGGTGTGCATCGGTGTACATCGGTGGTTGGTGCTCTGCCATGATTTTCCTTTCCGTCAACGCTCGAATACGAGCAGAAAGGCGATGCGGGAGCGCATTGTTTTTTCAGAGATTCCGCTTAAAAAGCTCTATCGCCTGATCGAGGTCTTCGTCCGAAATATCCCGGTGAAAGACGACGCGGAGCCAGGGGGTGCGGGGCGGGTTGACGAGGATGCCGTTTTCGCGGAGGCGTTTGGTCAGTCCTGCGGGATCGGAGACTTCTATATACACGATGTTGGTGGGGGAGGGCAGGGGGAATTTCACGCCAACGGCTTCGAGGGCCACGCGGAATTTCCGGGCGCGGCGATGGTCGTTCTCAAGATCGTCAATGTGGTGTTCGAGGGCATAAAGTCCCGCCGCGGCGAGAATGCCGGCCTGGCGCATGCCGCCGCCGAGCATCTTGCGGAAGCGGTGGGCCTGATGGATGGTTTCGCGGCTTCCGCAAAGCAACGAGCCTGCGGGCGCGCCAAGTCCCTTCGAGAGGCAAAAACACACGGTATCGCAGGGCCGCGCAAGGTATTGCGCTTCGATATTGCTCGCGAGGGCGG
>CAYYRW010000051.1:0-17496 GCA_964474205.1 uncultured Nitrospirales bacterium
AGTTCTTCAATTCCGGCGGCTACCACTGCGAATCCGGCACCGAAGATGGGTTTGCGCCAGGATTGGGCGATACAAATTGCACCCCGCACGCCAGCGACTACAACGCGCAGGATTGGCTGATTAACCTCTCCGAACTCCTGCGCATCATCCAGTTCTTCAACTCCGGCGGCTATCATTACTGCCCCGGCGAGGGCACCGAAGACGGGTTTTGTCCCGGCGCTGGCGCAAATTGATTTTGCGCTGTAGTGCCGGGAATATTTTTGGGGCGCAGAATAAATCTACGCCAACGAAAGGAAAAGGGCTTTCGCACAGACCTCTTAAAGGTTTGAGCTTTTTCAGGAGAGGTGGTATAGTCAATCTCATTAGATGGGTCAAAAAAAAGACGAATTATTCGAATGGGAGGGACATCGAATATGTTAACGGTTGCCCAACGTGGGGTCGTTCTGTTTCTGTTTATAGTAACATGGTCTTCTTTTGTATGGCCGAATCCTGTAACATTTAACGACGAGGCGTTATTGGGAGCGGTCAAAACGCAATGGGAAACGGCCACGGGATTAACCTTAAGCGATCCCCCGCAGGATATGGAACTGGCGGATGCCCGGTTTACCACCTTGGATGCCCATGATCTGGGAATTTCCGATCTGACTGGATTGCAGGCGTGTACCTCGTTGACCGACCTTAACGTGGGCATGAACCAGATTTCTGATATTACGCCGTTGAGCGGTCTTATCGGGCTGGTGAAATTGGATGTGGGGTTAGGAATCGATCTGTTGGAAAATGAAACGGATGACTTTGATTATCTTCTTGCCGGAACCAATTTGATTGCCGATATCGCACCGCTGGCCGGATTGATCAATTTGGAATATTTAAGCCTGATAGGAAACACGGGAATCACGAGCATTGCAGCCATCAGTACCATGGACAACTTAACCACCCTCTGGCTGGGTTCTAATCCCCTTGCCAGTTTTTCCCCCTTGTCGGGTGTAGCGGACACCCTTATGTTTCTCGCCATAATAAATAATGGCCTTACCAACGCAGACATTCCGGATATTAACAGTCTCACCAACCTGGAGGGGCTTATTATAATCGGTGAAATGAACCTAACGGACATTAGCGGATTAACCACAATTACACCCAGTTTTGTATTTGCCCTGATTCTTTCACCGGTGACGAATATCAATATTGTTGCTGCCTACACAACCCTGCAGGCGCTGGATGTCATAAAGTGCCAGATTACCGCCATGCCGGATTTGTCCGGGTTAACCAGTTTACAAGAGGCCAATTTTTCGGAGAATCAACTCACGGATATTTCAGGATTGTCCGGGAATACCAGTCTCCAGGATCTAGATTTAAATCAAAACCAGATTGGCAGTATCAGCGCCCTGGAATCATGTACAGGCCTTATAGAGATTGATTTATCAGGCAATTTGCTTACGGACATACAACCGTTGCTAGACAACACTAATGCGTCCAATTTCGAATGGGTCCGCTTGAGTGATAATTCCTTTGCCGAAGGAACACCCTTTTGTGATGAGGATCAACTGGATCAGCTTAAAGCGCTCACCCCTTCCGTTGAGATAGAATCAAATGCCGTTTGCGGCCCGAGTTACAACCTCACCATTTCGGTGAATGGCACGGGAAGCACCTTTCCTGCGTTGGGCGTGACCGCCATTGCCCAGAATACTTGGGCTAATGTGAACGCCTATCCCATTTCCGGCAGCGGTCAAGCCTTTAGCGAATGGACCGGCGATGTCAGCTCTACAAATATGGACGTGCAAATTTTCATGGACAGCGATAAGTCCGTCACGGCGAATTTTATACTCGGAAACTGGACCCTGACCATCAACAGAACCGGGGCTCCGGAGGGCAGCGTATGGCCCGACCCCGGCGTTTATTCCTACTTGGACGGACGCACCGCTCATGTGAGCGTCAACAACCACGCTGATGCCTATTTTAACGGTTGGTCAGGCGATGCTTCCGGGTACACGAATAACGTACAACTCACCATGGACGGCGCTAAAACCGTCACCGCCGACTTTGTGAGTTCCGGGTACCAATTAACCCTCGGCACAAGCGGCGGCCAGGGCGGGTTCAACGGGTTTGGGGGCAATGGGCCGTTCTATCTTGCCACTGGAGCCTCCTTCGACCTCCAAGCGCAAAGCTATAATATAAACCATTTTTTTGATCATTGGGAAGGCGATATTCCCGCAGGGGCGGACATCCACGACCCGACATTGCCGATTGTGATGGATAGCAACCGTGATCTCACCGCCGTGTTTACTGCCATACCGCAAGCGCTGCTCACGGTCAATGTCAGCGGCATGGGTTCGGGAACAACGAGCCTGGCGCCCGGGGTGCATAGTATTGATTTGGGTTCGTCCACCTGGATTCAGGCCATCCCCGATGAAGGTTCAGCCTTTGACCACTGGGAAGGCGACATTGGAAGTGCTAATCCGTATCAAGACAGCATCTTAATAACCATGGACCAGAACCGCACCGTCACCGCGATCTTTGTGCCGGCCGTCTGGACTCTGACGGTGCAAAAGACAGGCAATGGCGCGACCAGCCCCGTCCCGGGCAATTATGGTTTCGTGAATGGCGTTCAGAAATTCGTCTATGCCAATTTAATGGATGGCGGGGATGCCTTTGATCGCTGGACCGGCGATTTGATGCCGGGGGCGTCTGCGACAGAGACCACTCAAGAGTTGACCATGAACCAGAACCGTACGGTCACGGCGGAATTCGTTCCGGGGGATTGGACCCTTACCATCGCCACGGAAGGGCCAGTGGGGGGATCTTGCCTGCCGTTATATCCGGGCGTGGGAACCTACGCTTATCTGAACAACCGCACCGCGGAGGTGTTTCTTAACCTGTGTCCGGGAGTTTTTTTTGCCGGGTGGACGGGCGATGCCGGTGGTTTACTGCCCAACCTCTCCATTCCCATGAATGGCAACAAATCTATCACGGCACATTTTACTGATACGGGGTTCTCCTTGACCACGGCTGTTTCCGGCCAGGGGTGGATGACCCCCCCGCCCGGAACCTTCTATTATGCCTCCGGTGCCGCATTCACCCTGATTGCCACCCCTTGGTCCGGCTGGGTGTTTGATCATTGGGAAGGCGATGTGCCCGCAGGGGAAAACCCCAATGACGCGTCTATTGATATTACCATGAATCAGAACCGGACCCTCACGGCGGTGATGACCCAACTGCCCGCGTATACGTTGACCATTACCGTCCTTGGCCCGGGGATCACCTCTCCCGCCGCAGGGATCCATGAGATTGAGGCCGGAATTACCCAGTACATTACCGCACTGCCCAATTCCGGCGCGGCACTCGATCATTGGGAAGGCGACATCGGGGACGCTGACCCCACCCAGAACAGAATCGGTGTGCTGATGGACCAGGATCGCAGCATCACGGCGGTCTTTACCACGGCGGATTGGACCCTCACTATAAATACTTCGGGCAATGGCTCGACCTACCCCTATCCGGGGGTCTATGGGTTCTTGGATGGCGTACAGACCTGTGTAAGTAAAGGGTTGGTGGCGGGTGGCGGGGCTTTTTCAAATTGGGCCGGGGATCTCAGCCTTGGCGCGAACCCAAGCAGCGAATCGCAATGTGTTACCATGGATCAAAACCGCACCCTGACGGCGGAATTTGTTCCCGGTGACTGGACCCTGACCCTGGCCATGGCAGGGGCGGGTTCAGGTAATTTGAACCCAGGCACGGGCGTTTTTTCGTTTTTGGATGGGCAGCGGGTGGATGTGATTGCCGGCGAGAATTCAGGCGCCTATTTTGCCGGATGGAGCGGCGACTATACCGGCACGGAGTCCCATATCCAATTGGTTATGGACAGCAATAAATCGCTCACGGCCACCTTTGACACCTCGGGCTATACCCTGACTGTGGGAATGGAAGGCCAAGGCTGGCTGAACATTCCTCCAGGCGCCTATCTATATGCTGCCGGGACGGAAGTTACGCTCTATCCGTATGGCGAACTGGGGAACTGGGACTTTGATTATTGGAGCGGGAATCTGCCTTCAGGAGCCGACCCGGAAAATCAGGAACTCACCCTTGCCATGGATCAGGACCGGAGCATCATCGCGCACTTCGTGGAGGATGTACGCACGCTGACGGTTATCATTGAGGGGGAAGGTGTTACGAATCCATCGGGCAGTCCCTATCCCGGAACGGTCCATTCTTACTCTCCGGGACAATATGTGTTCGTATCCGCGGAATTGGGCAACGAGGCGTATGCGTTCAAGAATTGGTCCGGCGACACCGGCAGCCTTGATACGGACAAGTGGTTCCTCGAACTCATCATGGACCAGGACCGGACCATTGTCGCCCATTTCGAGCCCGCTGCCTGGCACTTGACCATCAACTATACCGGCATCGGTTCCATCTTCCCCGAAACCGGAACCTATGCATTCCCACAAGGCGCCCACTTTGAAGTGATTGCCAACATTATCGACGGAGGGGAGGCCTTCCTCGAATGGACCGGCGATGTACAGGAAGACATGGATCCCCACCAATTCGATATGCATCTCACCATGGACCGGGACCGAACCGTCACCGCCGTGTTTACCCCTGGCGACTTCACCCTCACCATGAATCCCATCGAGGGCGGTGGAACTGCCTGGTATCAGCCCTCCGCAGGCATATACTCCTACGTTGCCGGACAAACCGCCTGGATGGAAGCGCGGCCCGATGCGGGCATGTATTGGGGCGGATGGCATGGCGATATTAATACTTACGACAAAATCTATCACTTTGTCATGGACGGCAATAAAGTGATTACGCCGCATGTGACCACCACCGGATATACACTGAGCCTCGCCACGGCGGGCGCGCCCGGGGCAACCGCTCCGGAAGGCTCCATCAAATATTCCGCGGGAGCCACCCCTCTGATTCATGCGATTGAAACCGGCGCGGGCTTTTTTGATCACTGGTCCGGCAATCTTCCCACAGGCATGGACCCCCTTGATCCGGACCCGGTGGTGCTCATGGATCAAAACCGCAGTCTGATTGCCAATTTTGTGCAGGCCGACTGGTACTTGTATATTCAGGCACAAGGTAATGGCACGACGGATCCCGCACCGGACCTGTATTGGTATCGCGATGGGGAGCCTTTCTCCATCACCGCCACCCCCGGTGCGGACACCGTCTTCCTTCACTGGATGGGCAATATACCCGAGGGACAGAATCCTTCGTCCACGGCCATCTCCGGAACCATGACCCAGAACCGGGAAATCATCGCCGTGTTCGTTCCGGTCACGGTTACGGTGCCGGATTTATCCGGAAAAACCCAGGCGGAGGCGGAAACGGCCCTGATGAGTGCGGGCTTGACCATGGGCGCGGTGACCCAGGAGTACAGTTCCACGGTGCCCGCCGGCCAAGTCATCAGTCAGGCTCCCGCCGCGCAAACCTCCGTGGCGTATGGCAGTGTGGTCTCCATCGTGATTTCGCTGGGTTCGTGCTACACCTCGATCCCGAATGTGGAGGGCCTTGGAACAGCCGAAGCCCAGGCCGCGCTCACCACGGCGAACCTGACCACGGGCGCGATTACGTATGAACTGAGCGAAACGGTTCCGGAAGGCCGGGTGATCAGTCAGAATCCCGTATCGGGCCTGGTGGTCGAGTGTGGCACCGCCGTAGACTTGGTGGTTTCCGGCACGAGTCCCGAAGGCGGCGAAGAAGGCGAAGGCGAGGGTAGCGGCGAAGGTGAATCGGATTGTCATACCGCGGATCAGGACTGCAACAATCTGGTGAATCTATCGGAACTCCTGCGCGTGATCCAGTTCTTCAATTCCGGCGGCTACCACTGCGAATCCGGCACCGAAGACGGGTATGCCCCCGGACCGGCCTCAGACAAGTGGTTGCAACCCCTTGTCTTGCGTCAAATCACTAAAGTGGATTGTCGCCCCCATGCCAGCGACTACAACACGCAGGATTGGTTGATTAACCTTTCCGAACTGTTGCGTATCATCCAGTTCTTCAATTCCGGCGGATACCATTATTGCCCGGGTGAAAACACGGAGGATGGGTTCTGCCCTGGTTCTGCGTAAATTCATTTGTATAAAATATCGAAAAATGAAAACAAAGAACCTAAATCAAACAACAAACCTTTTCACACATGGGTATACGCTACTGTTATGCCCATTAATACTTGTTCTTCCGAATCTTGGTTGGCCAGAAATGACGCATTTCATTGGCCATGTATTTTTACCTTTCCAAGATCGTCAACCTTCGCAAACATTTCTCCCCGGCCAATCCACGCTCACTATGATTATCAATGGACTCGGAACCACCGTACCCGATGGAAGCCCCGCGCCCGGCACACAATATGTCTTTTCTACCGGTGAATCCACCTTTATTATGGCAAACTACACCTCCAACGGCTGGGCTTTTGATCACTGGGAAGGCGATATAGGAACCTGGAATCCGACAGACCAATTCATCCGCGGGCTGGTCATGGATCAAGACCGGTCCGTGACCGCCTATTTTGTTCCCGCCGATTGGACCATGACAATCCAAGTTTCCGGCACAGGCACCACCTCACCCCCTCAAGGCGCCTATGGGTTTGTGGATGGGTTCCTGGCGGAGGCCATCGCCTATCCCAAACCAGGGGGTGACGCCTTTCACCAATGGACCGGCGACGTATTTGAAGGCATGGACCCGCGTCGTTTCGACATACCCCCCATTCCCATGGACCGGAATCGGACTTTAACCGCGGAATTCGGCCCGGGCGATTATACCCTGTCCGTTCATGAACCCACTGGCACGGGCACGGGGATAATGTATTTTTCCCCTGGGATATATGCCTTTCTGGCAGGGTATGATATTTCAATACGGGTCATGCCCAGTTCTAATTCATTCTGGGGAGGATGGACAGGTGATGTGAATTCCCTGGAACTGGACACCCGCTTCATCATGGATGGCAATAAGGAAGTAACACCGGTATTTGTTTCTTCGGGTTATCGATTAACCGTAAACCACGCCGGCAATGGATTGACCGTGCCCGAGGGAACCATCGGCTACGCGGCCGGGCTTTCCCCGATGATTCGCGCGGTCCAATCCGGCACAGGCATCTTCGACCACTGGTCCGGAGACCTCCCGCCCGGCATGGACCCGTACAATCCAGATGCTCTCGTACTCATGAACCAAGATAGAACCTTAACCGCAAACTTCATCACAGGCGACTGGTATGTAAAAATTCAAGTGTCGGGTTCTGGAACAACGAACCCCATTCCAGGCAAGTATTGGCATCAAGAAGGCGATATACGAACGTTGACGGCAACACCCGGTGAAAACTGGGTATTCTACCGTTGGTCCGGAATGCTCCCACACGAGGTGAACCCCACAAGCCCCGCCATTACCCTCACCATAGACCGTAACCTGGAACTGACGGCGGTGTTTGTAACGCAACATATCACCGCGCCGGAGCTGACTGGGCGGACCCTGCAATCCGCGCGAACGGAACTAGACACCCTGGGACTGACCCAGGGCGTTCTCAAGTACACGTACAATCCCGTTATCCCGGCTGGCCAAGTGCTTCAACAATCCCCGGCGCCAGGGACTCTTGTGAACTTTGGAACGAATATTGACCTCGTAATTTCCAGTGAAAATTTCTGTCTCTGTTCGTGGCACTCCGCGGATCAAAATCATGACGGCCAAATCGGTTTATCGGAGTTGCTGCGGGTTGTCCAGATTTATAATTCCTCCGGATATCATTGCGCCTCCTCCACGGAAGATGGCTTTTCCCCCGGACCAGGAGTGCAAGAGTGTTTTCCGCACAATGGTGATTATACGCCCCAAGACTGGACCCTATCGCTTTCGGAACTGTTGCGCATGGTGCAATTTTACACCACAAATGCGTACCACACCCAGTGTGATTCCGAAGATGGCTTTGATGTGGGAACCGTCTCAGAGGGCTTCTGCGAAGGCTCCTTCGAGGGAGAAGAAGCAACCGAAGGTGAAGGCCAGGAAGAGACCTATACCCTCATGCTTCCGGGAGATATTCCCCTGGAAATGGTTTGGATACCATCCGGCTCATTCATCATGGGATGCGCCCCCAATGAACAAGACAGCTATGCCGATGAATCGCCCCTTCGGCGTGTAACGATTTCCAAGGGGTTCTGGCTGGGCAAATATGAGGTGACCCAGACCCAATGGCAGGCGGTAAAAGGAGAGCACAAATCGTTCTTCTCCGGTGGTAATCGTCCGGTGGAGATGCTCTCCTGGAATGATGCCCAGAATTTCATTTTTACCATAAATTCCTTAAATCCCGGCATGAAATTCCGCCTGCCTACCGAAGCGGAATGGGAATATGCCTGCCGCGCCGGAACATCAACGCGATTTCACTGGGGCGATGATCCCGGCTATACCGGCATCGATGAGTATGCCTGGTGGAGCGGCAATAGCGACGCGCAGACACACGACGTCGGCGCCAAACGTCCCAATCCGTGGGGTCTCTTTGACATGAACGGTAACGTTTGGGAATGGTGCCAAGACTGGTATCATCTCAGTTACTCCGGCGCACCTTCCGATCAAAGCCCTTGGGTGCTTCCCGCCGACTGGCGGCGCATCAGCCGGGGAGGAAGCTTTTTCGACCGCAGCGGTTGCCGTTCCGCCAGCCGTATCTGTGACTACCCCCGCTATGCGGGCGACCACGGAACCGGTTTTCGTATTGCCCGATAACTCCCCTCTTCTCTTTTGGATTCTGACAGTGCCGCACGATAAAATGCGGTATCAACCCGGGAGATTCTTTTCGCATGTTGCGTGTAGCTGTTGTTGGGATGGGTCCCATCGGGAATACCCATTGCCGTCATTATCAAAGCAGTCCATTATGTGAACTGGCGGGCGTATGCGACATCCTCCGCGAACGCGCCGATGCCGCCGCCGAACGTTTTCACGTGCCTGCCTTCTATGACGCCCAGGATATGCTCCGCCACCTGAAACCGGATATTTGCGGCATCTGTACCGGCGGCTATGAGTATGGCAGCGACCATTATGAACCCACGATGCAGGCCTTCGCGGCGGGATGCCATGTCCTCGGGGAAAAACCCATCTGCAACGAAATCGATAAAGCGGAAGAGATGGTGCGCGCAGCACATGAAAGGCGCCTCTGTTACGGGATCAACCTCAACCACCGTTTCACCCCCCTGGCGCGCACTGCCAAACAATGGATTGAAGAAGGCCGGCTGGGGCATCTTCTCTTCATCAACATGGCCATGTGGATTATGAATCCCGCTGAAAGTTCTCCCTGGTTCCAACTGAAAGCCCTGCATCCGCACACCATTGACGTCATGCGGTATTTCTGCGGCGATATCACCGCGGTGCAGTGCTTTGCCGCCAAAGCCCCCGGACGTTCCATCTTTTCCACCGCCCACTTCAACCTGGAATTCGCCAACGGCGTCGTCGGGGGGCTCACCGGCAGTTATGACATCGCGCGGGGACACCCCATGGAACGCTGTGAAGTCGCGGGAACCGGCGGACGCTTCGTCTTGGAAGACATGTTCATGAATCTCACCCTCTATCCCGCGCATTCTATGGAAAAAACAGTCATTTCAAACACTCCCTTTGGCGATATCACGGAGAAAACCTTTGACGACACCTTCCGAAACCGCATCCACCGCTTTGTCGAACAAGTGTCACAAGAATGCCCGCCGGAGGAAATAGACGCCTCCGGCAGGGATGGCCTCGCCGCCCAGCGTGTACTGGCCGCCGCCATCGAATCCATACAAAACCGTTCCGTTGTGAACGTCAATTCCTTCGCGATAACAGGGTAGCCCGATTAACCCAGGCAGGAAAAATGGAATACGCCCGGCAGGAACATATGCGTTGGATGCTTATCGAAGCCATGGGCGTATTCTGGATCACCGCCGAAATCATTATTCTCCACATGATGCTCGCGGGACGTGATTTCTTAAACCGGTTACGCGAAGCAACACCGGGCCAATGGCGCCCGCCTTATGCACGCATCCTGCTTGCGGGACTCCTGTCGCTTCTTATCCTTCTCACCAGTACCCTCGGACGCGCTTGGATATGGCCGCCCGTGCACACACTATTCGCACATTCCATCCCGGGCGATTTTGCCCTGCAATCCCTGTTTCGTCAACGATACCATGAACACATGATGATCTGGACCGCGTTCGTTACCGGATGGGTTGTCCTTGAACTCCTGATTGTCTACCACGGTTGGCGCGGGTATTGTACCCTGCGGCAACTGGTGCGCAATGGAATTCCCCTGCAATGAAACGATTAACCGTCATACTGATTTTGTTGGGATTGGCCCTGTCCATCGGCGCATTCGCCTTTACCCCCCCCCAGCGGATACATGCCCTAATTCAGGAAGTCTACCGCCAGGACACCGTCTATCAGAATGCCCTCTACCTTTATTTACGCATCGCCGGAATCGTCTGGATTACCGTCGAATGGATCGCCGCCATCGTCTTGTGGCGCGCTTTTCACTTTCTGCGCAACGCCGCCCACTCCAAAGGAATACTGCCATGATCCATGACATGATCCTCTGGATGGGCCATCACTTCTCCCCGGAGCAATACCTCTTCTGGACCCGCATCCAGTGCCTCGCCTGGACCGCCGCCGATCTCGTCATTGTCTTTTATCTGCTCCGGATAATGAACCTCGCACGGGCAATCACCCGGCACCCCCCCCATCGCATCCCCTACCTCATTTGGGGCCTTTCCTTCCTTTCCCTCCCCCTTATTTACGCGGCGGGGAACGGAACCCTTATCTTTGGGATAGAGATTCTTGTAACGATACCCCATTTTATGATTATTCTATACACGATTGGGGTTAATATCAGGATTGCACCGGAAGCTTTGCACATAATGACGGGACAAATAACGGCCAAAGCACAATGATTGGCAAAAACCTACCAAAACCGCTTCGCGTGAACGTGCTCTTCCATTGGCTGGGTTGTGTGGTGGCCTGGATTACCGGGTGGCGTGTGGAGGGTGAATTTCCCGATATTCCCAAATTCGTCGTCGTGGTCGGCCCTCATACCTCCAATTGGGATCTCCCCACCGCCGTGATGCTCTCGTTCGTCGTGCGCATCCGCGGAACCTGGATGGGAAAACACACCATATTCTGGCCCCCGTTGAGTTGGCTCCTGCGATTCCTCGGCGGCATCCCCGTCGAACGAAGCCATGCGCATAACATGGTCCGGCAGGCGGTCCGCGAATTTGAGCGCCGTGATATCATGCTCCTGGCCCTTGCCCCCGAGGGCACCCGGAGCCGCACCGAATACTGGAAATCCGGCTTCTATCAGATTGCCCTCCATGGCGGCGTGCCCGTGGTCCCCTGCTACCTGGATTATGCCCGGAAACTCGGCTGCATCACCGCGCCGGTTCCCCTCACCGGTCATATCAAAAACGATATGGACAAAATCCGAGCCGCCTATGCTGGTGTCACCCCGCGCCACCCGGAACTCCAAGGCCCGGTGCGCCTCAAAAACGAAGACACTACATCGCTTTTGAACCCGCCCCAATGATATAGTTCCCCCGGTTCGGAGAAACACCCATACCCATGGATATGCCAGGAAGAATACTTGCCCTCGATGTGGGGGATGTGCGCACCGGCGTCGCCCTGAGCGACCCCCTGCAAATTATCGCCTCCCCCCACAGCGTGATACAGAAATCCTCCGTGGACGCCGTGCTTGATGAATTGATCCGCATTCTTCAGGAAACACAGCCTGTCCGGATTGTTGTGGGATTGCCCCTCAACCGTGAAGGACAACCCGGGCCTCAAGCCCGCAAAATCATGGCGTTCATTGAAAAACTCCGCGCCAAAACCACCATCGACATAATTACACAAGATGAGCGGTTCACCACCGCCGCCGCCGAACGCATGTTGATTGCCGCCGACGTCCGGCGGAAAAAACGCAAACAGGTGGTGGACAAAATTGCCGCCACCCACATTTTGCAAGCCCATCTGGACCGTCAGGCCGCCCGGCGCGGGGCATAACACGAGGAAGACTGCGCTATGGCGGAAGAACCCCTGGAACCAACGAAAAAACGATTCCTCTTCTGGCGCATTCTCTTCACCGCCCTCGCCTATGGCGGGGTGGCCCTCATCCTGGCTGTCATGGCGGCACTCACTGTGGCGTTCATTGTCTACGATAGTGTGGTCCGCGACGGCCAACCCGGTCCCTTGGTCGAAGTCACTATCCCCCAAGGCGCCACCGGACGCGAAATCGGCGTGCTGCTCAAAGAGGCGGGACTCGTGGACCGGGAAGGCTTTTTTCGGATCGCCCTCCGCCTCGATGAAACCCAACAGCCCATAAAGCATGGCGTGTATGAACTTCCCAAAGGCCTTTCCGCCCTCCAACTTCTGCATCTGATGTACAAAGGGCCGGACCACAGCCTTACCTCCGGTCAAATCAAAATTACCATCCCTGAAGGTCTCTCCATAGCCCAAGCCGCCGCGCTCTTCCCAAATCCGCAAGCCTTTATCGAGACCTGCGCCGATAAAGACCTCCTGGCGCGGTTGAATCTCACCACCCCCACCCTCGAAGGCTTTCTCATGCCCGACACCTACTTCTTCGACACCCAGCCACCCGAAGCGGTCATGGTCCGCCGCATGGTCGAGCACTTTGAAAAGAAATACACCGCGCTGCTCGCCGAAATCCCGGAAGCCGGGCAATACGAAAAACTCAAAATCATTACGGTGGCCTCCCTGGTGGAAGAAGAAGCCAAGTCCCCTGAAGAGCGCCCCAAGATCGCCGCCGTTATCTACAACCGTCTTGACAAAAAAATGCCCCTCCAACTGGACTCCACGCTCCAATACGCCCTGAACAAATACGGCCAGCGCATGCTCGACCAGGACAAGGAAGCCGATTCCCCGTACAATACCTATAAGCGCGCGGGCCTGCCCCCCGGCCCCATTGCCAGCCCCGGTCTTGACAGCATCCGCGCGGCGCTCCAGCCCGCCCAAGCCAAGTACCTCTACTTCGTCTCCAATGCCGACGGGAAAACCCACACCTTCAGCACGACCCTGGCGGAACACCAGAAAGCCGTCGCCCGTTACCGGAGTGAAATCGCAAAACAACGCCGCGATTTGACTCTTGGGCGCTGACCGCTACTCTTCCCGGCGATATAGCGCCGAGGAGACCAACAATGTAATCAACCCCAGTCCGGCCAGGAAGAGATCACCATATCCTGGCATCGAACCCAATTTGTTCTTGTTACATCCGCAGTCATCCTCTCCTTCGCCTTCGCCCCCGCCTTCCACAGAACCTTCTTCCACGCCTTCGCCTTCCTCGCCGCCCTCGGCAGGTCCTTCCGCCCACAATGCCACCACCACGGACGTCGTCTGTCCCGATCCCACTTGCGCTGTCTGGCTGTTCTCCTCATAGCCCGGCGCCGTCACCACCACCGTATACGCGCCCGAGGGAATGGCGGGGAATGCATAAACACCGCCCACATTGTCTGTAATCTCAAAGAAATTGCTAGGCGTCAACTGCACCGACGCATTCAATATCGGATTCTGATTCGCCGCATTCCACACCGTGCAATACAACGAGGCCGCCAATATTCCCGACCCCGCCGCCAGATACGCGGTGGTATCCACACTTCCTTCCACACGGTTGGCTATCTCCTCCGGATTGTTTGTGTCCCAATCGCATTTCTGCATCAACAGTTCCAATCCCGCGCGTTGATTGATCACCGCCGGTCCCCCGGGATTCACCGTGTTTTTGAAGATGTTCCACCCCGTCTCGGGATCTTCTTGATTGCCCACCGGATGCAGCGGGATTTCCGGATTCGCCCGCACGAGGATGGCGGCTTGCGAAATGTCCTCGAACAGACACCGGCGCACTCGCGGGATGGCGCCCCAAATATCAATTCCGATGGCCAGGCTTGTGAAGGTGCACCGTTCAATCACACTGCGCCGGGGCGTGCCGTCATCGATTAAAATGCCCGTGGCCGCACGCAGGGCCGTGCCGCGGAAGGTAACATCCACCACTTTCATAACAACATCCTCGATATCCAGAAGCACATCCGCATCCCCCACCGCCTCTATCTCAAGGTTGTGCAGTGCGCTTGGATTCGCCCCGGTAATCCATCCCTGAATCTTCACGGCCGGCACCTCGGGCGCTGGCGTGCACGGCTCAATCTGCCCCACGAGGCTTTGGTACGGAAGCATTTGGATGTCTTCCCGATAAACCCCAGGCATCAAAATCAACCGTACCGGACTTGCCGCCGATGGTGGAGACAATGGCGGGGCCTGCGCCGGGCTGGGGGGCATGAATCGGCTCAGCGCATAGTTGATTGTGGCCCATGGCCGCGTTAACGTCCCCGCCGCCTCCACATCTTCGCCCTGCGGCGAAACATAATACGAACGCCCGGGATCATTCGGATTCAAGGGACCGGAATTCAATAGATATTCCTCAAGATTCGTCAGGCTGTCATGATCCGGGTCCCCGCAGAATAACCGGGCATCCAAATTATCCAGGTTCCGCGCTTCCACATTGTCCGGGATTCCATTACCGTCGGAATCCGCGGCATCATCCGAAAAGTCAAGACACGCCTCCACGCACGCGGACAATCCATCCCCGTCATTATCCACTCGGGGCGTGCCAACACACTGCAACACGCATCGCGCCAACGTGTCTTCGCCCTCTGTGTCTCCTTCGCCTTCCGCGCATGCCGATACATGCACCACCCGGTTCGCGGCACCCACATTGCCGGCCTGATCTTCCGCGGTAAAATGAAGGATGTGGTCCCCCGGAACATAACTGTCCACCGTGTCCTCCGTGCTGGCGGCCAGCGCCCCATCGCATGCATCCACCGCCGTAGCCCCGGCATCCACATAAATTGTGCCACAGGCAATCGTGACAGTACTGCTTCCCGTCAAACTCACCACGGGTGCCGTGGTGTCCGCCACCGTTACGGCGCGGGTGGCCTGCGCGGTGCGGCCTGCTGCGTCCTGGACGCTATACCGCAGGGTATAGGTGCCCGGGTTCTGTGGATTTACAGAACCGGTGAACACAATTTGGCTCGTTAAATCGCCGCTGCACGCATCCGCCGCCGTCACACCCGGTTCAGTAAACACACTTCCGCATTCAATCGCCATATCGGCATTTCCCGTCAGCGTTATTTGCGGATTTGTTGAATCCCGGACAATCACTGACCGCGTGCGCTGTACCGCCGCATTTCCCGAAACATCCTGCACGTCATACCGGAGCGTATACGTTCCCGGCGTATTGACGTCCACTGTCCCGGACACCTGGATTTGCCCGGTCAGGTCACCGGCGCACGCATCCGCCGCCGTGGCGCCGGCGTCTGTATAGGCTGTGTGGCATTCCACAAGAACCGTGGCATCCCCCAACCGTGTAATGGCGGGTGCCGCGGAATCCCGCACCGTCACCGTCCGGGTAACTTCCGTTGCCGTATTCCCGGCGGAATCCCGCACGTTATAGCGCAAGGTATACACCCCCGGAACCTCGGTGTTTACCGTTCCCGTGGTTTGCACCGCGCCATCCAGGTTGCCATCGCAGACGTCCTCTGCCGTCACTCCAGGATCACTGTAACTGCCCTTGCATTCCACCGTGGCTGTGGCGCTGCCGATCAATGCGATAGTTGGCTTTCCGGTATCCACCACACGCACCGTCCGCGTCACCTCCGCACTCATGTGCAGCAACGAATCTTTGGCACGGTATTGCAGCGGATAGAGCCCCGGCGTATCCACATCCACATAGCCCACTACCTCCAGATTGCCGCTCACATCCCCCTCGCAGGTGTCCTGAGCCGTTGCACCCGGATCAGTAAAAGTTCCATGGCATTCCACCGTAATCGTATTTTCCCCAACCAGCGTGACCACCGGCGCTTGGGTATCGCTCACCTCCACCGTCCGCGTGACTTCCGCCGCCGCATTCCCCGCCGGGTCCGAAACATTGTAGCGAAGCGCGTACGTGCCCGTTACGGCCGTGTTCACGGAGCCCGTAACCACCATCCGGGTGCTGAGATCACCGGCGGCGGTGTCATTGGCCACCGCTCCCGGATCAGCGAAAACAGAGCCACACTCCACCGTAAGAGCCGCCGCGCCGTTCAACGTGATGACCGGCGCTGTCAAATCAATAAGGAACGGTGCGCTGAATTCCGAGGTGTTGCCCCCGGAGTCAATGCAGACCACCGTAAGATTGGCGCCCGCGTAGGAACTCAAATCCACCGCCGCGCCAAAGGTGCCATCGGCCCCGGCAAGCCCGGACGCCACATAGGTTTGCCCTTCATTCTCCTGATCCGCAAAAAATTCCAGGATGACATTCGCGGGGGCCGCGCCCGCGATAGTGGGCCGCAACTGGTTGATGGCGCCCTTGGCAATACCGCTATTCGCGCCATTTTGCAGGCTAATCCCCGTGCCCCCATTGTGATGTATCGAGTTTCGCCGGAGACTGTTTCCTACACTCGTGGCATCGGATATCACCACGCCATTCCCGCCATTCCGGCTGATAAGATTCGGCGTCCCGCTCACCGTGCCCCCCACCACGTTATTTGAGGCCCCCTGGCTGATCTTTATCCCATGGGAGGTGTTGGGAACCCCCGCCGCGGATATATTCACCCCAATATAATTGCCCTGGATACTATTGCGGTCCGAACCCGCTTGCGCAATTTCCACCCCGGCGAAATTGTTTCCTGCAATGTAATTCCGGCTCCCGGCGGCCGCACCCCCCACGATATTCGTGGAAGCACCGGCATAAACCGCCACACCGTCCTGGCCATTCCCCAGATCATTCGCGCCGGTGGCATCCAACCCAATGTAATTCCCGATAATGCGGTTCCCGCTTACTCCGGAACCGCTCAACATGATGCCATGGACGCCATTGCCGGACACGATATTGCGCTGGTTGGCCGTCAACCCGCCAATCACATTGTCGTATGCACCGCCTGTTATATGGATTCCATGGACGCCATTACCCCGCGCATTCGTTCCATCCGTGCCGATGCGGCAATTGATTACGGAATTGTCATGTGCCGTGATCCCCTGGATTAACAGGCCATTCAGTGGAAATTCCACAATCGTCAATCCTTCAATTACATTCTCTGCGGCGGAGATGACCAGCCCCGATTCGTTCGCTTTCTCCCCCTTGCCCGTCAAATTGCGTCCGCTGAGGGTTATCGCTCCCGCGCCTCTGATAATCGTCCCGCCACTGGCATCGTTAAGCGCCGGCAATTGGGAGGATACGCTAATCGTGCCATTGACATTAAAGTCAATGGTGTTGCTTCCCGCTGAATTATTCGCGGCAATAATGGCTTCCCGGAGGGAGATGCGCCCGTCCGCACCAGGCGATGCAAGCAGAGCGTTTATGGAAACCGTGTTTCCGTCGCTTATGTCCGACAAGGTATCTACACGTACGCTGTCCACCACAACCTCCCCTTCCTCCGCGCCTTCGCCTTCCTCCGCGCCTTCGCCCTCTGCCGCGCCTTCGCCCTCTGCCGCGCCTTCGCCCTCTGCCGCGCCTTCGCCCTCTGC
>CAYYRW010000051.1:17596-49282 GCA_964474205.1 uncultured Nitrospirales bacterium
CGCCCTCTGCCGCGCCTTCGCCCTCTGCCGCGCCTTCGCCCTCTGCCGCGCCTTCCCCTTCTGCCGATCCTTCTCCTTCACTTGTGAGGCAATTGGGGCCCGCCACTGTAACTGTCCGCTGGGCTTGGCCCAGTTTCCCCGCGGAGTCCTCGACCCAGTATGTGAGTAGATACTCCGCAGGAGAACTGGTATCTACGGAACCCACTGTCGTGGTGCCTTTCAAAATGCTCACTTGCACCTGTGCGCTGAGATCGCCATCGCAGGTATCCCGCGCGGTTGCTCCTTGTTCCGTGTACACATCCCCGCAATCCAAGGTAACAGCCGCATTTCCCGTCAATGTCACCACCGGATTCACCGTATCGCGCACATTCACCGTGCGCGTGCGTTGCACCGCCGCATTACCGCTGCGGTCAACGGCGGTGTAGTGCACAAGATACGTATCGGGCTGGTTCATGTTCACCGCCGCAAGACCATCATTGACCACCACAACGAGATTATCACAGGCATCCGAGGCTGTTGCGCCCGGCTCCCCATACACCGACCCGCATTCCACGATCAGGGGGTTGGCTCCAAGCAGCGTAATGGCGGGTCCTGTTGTATCCACCACCTGTACGGTGCGGTCCACGGGAGTGGCTGTGTTCCCATCGTCATCCACCGCCGTATACGTGACCGTATAGCCGCCAAGCGAATCGGTATTTACCACCGCCGCATTGCTGTTAACCAATACCGACGTGTCACACGCATCCGCCGCTGTCGCCCCGGGGTCCACATACACCGATCCGCATTCCACGGTCTGAGGATTCGCACCGCCCAGCGTAATCACGGGCGCCACCGTATCCTGTACGATAACCGTCCGCGTCACCGGCGTGGCCACATTGCCGGAGGCATCCTCGGCGGTATAGGTCACCGTATACTCCCCGGGCACATTTCCACTAATGATATTGCTGGCGTTGCTGTTTACCGTGATGGACGCGTCGCACGCATCCAGCGCCACCGCCCCGGGATCCGCATAGGCGCTTCCACACTCCATCGTGTCAGGATTGCCGCCATTCAACGAAATCACCGGCGCTGTCGTGTCCTCCACCGTCACCGTACGCGTCACACGCGTCGCCTGCTGGCCCGTATTGTCCGTAACATCATACGTGATCGTATACTCGCTCGGAGTGGAAGTATCCACGGTGCCCGACTTTATAATTACATTGGTCAAATCATTCCGGCAGTCATCTTCCGCTGTTGCCCCGGGATCCGCGAAAGGCGTCCCGCATTCCCACGTCATGCCGGCATTCCCCAGTAACGTAATGGAGGGCGGCGTCATGGGGATTTCATAGGCCCCAAGATCATACCGGTCACATTCCGGCAATACCAGGCGGGGCGTCATCCCCACGTCATACATGACATTTCCAAATATGGGCAGGCGCACCTGAACCGTACCCAGGCTGCGTGCCGGAGAATTGGGCGATAGAACCAAATTTCCCAACGAATCAGGTCTGGGCAATTCTGTAAACAACGGATCAACATTTACTACCGTGCCGCCCGAGGAATCGCCCTCCACCAAGGAAAACTCCATATCAAATTGACCCATCCCCATATACGGTTCGACTTGCTCTCCAGGCAATGTCTCGCCATCCCAAAAAATGCAGTTCCGGACAAACACCTTCGTGTCCTGGCCGGCCGAAATACTTTTCCCTCCGAAATCCGTCCCGGAGACATCCAGCGGATTATACGAAAACGTGCAATTGCTGACATAACACCAGGAATCCTCGAAAAACAGCGCCGCACCATGCTGCGCGGTATTATGGACAAATTTGCAATTTATAAACTTGGAACTGCTTCCCGAACCGTACACCGCGCCCCCCAAGGGGGGCGTGAAACCATCATTAAACACGACATTGTGATGAAAGTAACAATTGGCCACCGTCGGCGATTTGTTTTCATTAAGCATCCCCGCCCCATAGGGCGCATACCCATTTTTAATTTCAAAACTGTCAATACGGCAATCATCCGCGCCAATAAGTGCGCGGTCGGCATTTTGAGCGTCGATAATGGAAGTGTTCACATCAACATTGCGTTGCGAACGCACCGTTGCGCCCACCGGGAAACTGCCATAAATATCAACCCCCTGAGCCAACGGAGTGTCATGTTCCTCGTAAATGCCCGCCGCCACCCACACCTCCTTGGGCGTAGTCGTCCCATCCGCGGCGGCCAAACCTTCCAGTATTGAGACATAGGCGTGAGACCATGATTGGCCATCTTGCGCCCCTGTATTTGCAGAATTTACAAAAATTACACTGTTCAACTGCGCCACGAACGCATCCGAAGCCCCCCGTGAACCAAACTGGACCGGATTCACCCGCCAAAAATTAGCCGACTCCGTATACCCCGCTATGGATATCGTGGGCGGCGCATTGGTTGCATCCTTTTCCAGGGCAATCGCGCGCGCCCCGTCATTCCCCTTCCCCCCAAGATAGGTGGCCACCTCGCCCCACGGTATTCCCAGGATATTGTTCAGACAAACCACCAAGGCATCCGATGCGATGGTATTGTCCCCCTGGTTAAGCACGTTCTGTACGGGAGGATAATTCTCACTGAAATAATTCTCCAGCCACGTGCCGCTCGAAGACGTTTCACCCGCCAACCAGAGCTTTGCGGTTCCGTCTTGAACAACATCATAAAAAGTGTCATCCTGCGCACCGCCCACATACATGAAAAACACGGGGATTTGACCATCTTCACCAAGGCTGCACACAAAAGCATCCGTGATCGCCGAGGTCGCCCCCGTCCCATTTAAACTGCCATTGGTCACCCCCGCCATCCCGGGTATCGCATTCGACGACGTATAGCCCGCCACATACAAGCGCGTCGTTAGTGTGGCATCCCGCAGAATGGCAAGCCCCGCATCGCGTCCCGCGCCACCGAGATAACTGGAATATTCCCGCGGATCGGCGGGGGCGAATTCATTAAAGGCGGTAACAAATGCGTCCGTGCCCCCGCCAAAGGCGCCCTGTAACGGAAAAGCGCTCACAGGATAATCATTTCCCGTGATTCCGGTCACGGCCACGCGCATGGACGAGTCCAGCAGCGTGATGTCTTTGGCCACGGCATTCAAGCCTTGAAGATACGTCGAAAAAGTCAGCGCCGGCGCCGTGTGAATGGCGGTTACATGCGATACAAACCCATCTTGCGTAAAGGAGGGATTAACGTTATAACCAACCCCCGCCACGGGAAAATCGGATGACTTGGTGCCCCCGGCCACATAAATCGAACTGGTATCCACCGCCACCGCATTCCCCCAGTCATCCTCTTTGCCTCCCAAATACGTGCTGAAAATCACATTCAACTTCGTGTCGATTAAATTATAATCCACCCGCAACAAAAACGCATCCGCGTTCGTCGTATTATCCCCCTGGTTTAGCACATTCATTACGGCATTCCCGGTAATCGGAAAATCACTGGAGCGTGTTTCCCCGGTTAGGATCATCGAAATTGACTGCGCCGAGAACATGAAGGTTTTCACGGTGTTCGCCACATCATCCCCGCCGCCGCCGAAATAACCCGAAAAGAGTACCGCCTCTGGCCCGCTCAATTCTGGATCTATCCCGGTCACAAACACATTCTTTCCCGAAGGCGGGACCGCCCCGCCCGTTCCCGGAAAATCCATCGAATCCGTCTGCCCCGCCACAAACACGGGATCGCTGTCCAGCCAGCCCTTGTCGACGTCAATCCCCCGCGCTTCTTCTTGCGCCCCCCCGCCCAAGGGTGTGCTATAGGTCAACACCGGATCGATCACCAGCGGCAACCCTGTATCATACTCTCCAAGCACAAAACCCGCCGAAGCGTTTCCGCGAAGTTCATATCGAACCTCCACGGGAACCCGCCGGCCATTCCGTATCTGATACGCCACCGGCGCATGCTGATACACTTCCACGCCCCCGGCCATTACTCTCAGACTTCCATCGCCGGCCCGCTCGACAAAATCCACGCCCGAAAAATGAATCTCAATCTGCTCCGGCGAGGCACCGGAATCAACCTCCAGGTCAAATTCCAGCAGTCCCTGCCTGCCATAAAAAACCACATCAATCCCAGGATAGACTTCCTGGCGGCATACCCGTTCATACCGTGGAATCCCCACATGCCATTCCGAAGAATTGCGTCCGATGAAATAGTGCGCCTTGCCCGGCAATTCCGTCACCCCTTCGGCATGGGCGTCAGGATTCGCCCCAACAAATTCCACTTTTATTACTTGATTGGCCGAGAATGGTCCAGGAATTGACAACACCGCTTGACTCGCCGTTAAAAAGAGACGGTACCCCTCCCCCTGCGCCGCAAAATCCACCCGCGAATCAAATTGTCCCCGGTTTGTCTCAAAAGCCATTGGCAGGCTTTTCAACATCGCCATTGAGCCGCCGGCCGCGGAACTTTCAGAAAACCCCGCCACGGCCAATAGCACACATGAAAGCAGGTGTGTCATCATTCTGCCCTTCCTTTTGTCTTGTACACCCTCAGTATAGCCGATTTCAGTGAACGAAGCACAACAATTCTGCAAAATTTTGTGGAATATCGTCTTGTGTTCGGTGTTATAATAATAAAGAACATCAGGATGGGATTACGCAATTGGAGTATCTGACTATGTGGAAAGCATTTGGAATAGGGGGCGTCACCCTTCTGATCGCCTGTTCCGCCGCCTGGACCGATTCCATCACTATCAACGGAACCCGTCATGATAATGTGTATGTCCGGGAAAGCGACTCCCGCTACTACGTCCAATTTCCCAAAGATGGGAGCGTTATAAGTCTTTGGAAATCAGACATTAAACCCGGCGATTGCATCATTTCACAAGACGGAAATCTCCGGGAGGCCCTTCTCAAGGAATGGGAGGCCAATTACGCGCGGAGGCAACCCGCAACCAAGAAAAAACACACACATAAAACAGGCCTTTCCCCGGAAAATCCCGCTCCACCGAGGCTTTCTCCCCGTGCCGGCGCACCATTCACCATTTCCCCCTCTCCCACTGAAAATCGCCCGCTGGAAACCGCTCGAACGGCGCCCGTCAGCAACAAAATCACGGATGGACAAAAAGGGATTCGGGAACGTTCAAGTCTCAATGTGGATGGTGTCCCGAAGCTTGTCCTGCGCGGCCGGGACAAGAAAGACCCGGCCCGCGATCAGTACAGGCTCGAATTCACCCTTGCGGAACGGGCGCGCGCCGAAGAAGAAGCGCTCCGGCAGGCGCGTGAAGAACAGGCCTACTGGGACCGTCTCGCCCTTGAATTGGACACCCAGGAATCCCCCGTGGAGGAGTACTTCCCCCCCTACGATGACATTCCGGAAGCCTTGCGCATCCCTGAATACCACCCCGCCGAGCCGGATATCCCGGACTATGAATTCGAGTTTGCCCCCCAGCCTTGGCAAGAACCTGACCAGCCACCTCGCATTCCTCAGGCCGAGCAACCCGTCCCCGAACATGACAATGTCACTTCACCTCCCGTGCGAGACAACCGCTCTGAAAACGCTACAAATCGTTAAAACGTTACGCCGTTTTCCCGCGCCACCAGCGAGTTTGACCGGTACAGCGCCTCAAAACTCCCGCAATCCGCCCACCAGCCCTGCAACACTTCAAAGGTCATCGTACCCCGCTGGATATAGGCGTTGTTTACATCCGTGATTTCCAGTTCGCCCCGCGCGCTCGGCTTCAGCGTTTTGCAAATCTCAAATACCGCATTGTCATAGAGATAAATCCCAATTACCGCAAGGTTGGAAACCGGGTTCTTGGGCTTTTCCACAATGTTAACCACCTTGTCCCCGCTTAATTCCGCTACCCCGAATTCCTGTGGATTGGTCACTTCCTTCAGGAATATCTTCGCCCCCTCCGGTTGCCGTTCAAAATCTTCCACTGCCTTGCGGATTGTCCCCTGCACGAAATTATCCCCCAGAATCACCACCACCTTGTCCTTCCCCACAAAATGCTCCGCCAGCGCCAGCGCCTGCGCAATGCCGCCCTCGCCTTTCTGATAGGTGTAATGAATCTCCTTTAATCCAAAATCCTCCCCATTCCCCAGCAACCGCAGAAATTCCCCTGCGTTATTGCCGCCCGTCACAATCATAATATCGTCGATACCCGCGTCCACCAGGGTTTTGATCGGATAGAAAATCATCGGTTTGTTATAGACCGGCAGCAAATGCTTGTTCGTAACCCGCGTCAACGGCAGCAGCCGCGAACCCAAACCGCCCGCCAACACCACGCCTTTCATAGCACTTCCCTCCTGTTGCAGTTTATAGAACCATTATGCCCAACTTCCCACATCACTGCAACTGGACACCCAATGGATCTTACCCTTCGATTTTTTCAAACACCTCGGGCTATTGCGAAATCGATCTGTTGGCGCACCCGATACCCGATACCCGATACCCGATACCCGTTTACCTACTTCGCCGTCAATCCGTTGGCGATAAAATCCTGCAACCGCTGCTGGATGATATTTGCGGTCTTCGTGATGTTTCCGTCCACTTCATCCGTCAATGCATTCAGGGCGCTAAGAATGCCCCGTGCTTCGCTGATCCCCTGGTTAATCGCCCCGCCGATAAAATCCGCGAATTGCTTGCGGTTCTCCTCGGTGTCCTCCAACTTGTGCTGTTCAGCATACTTCGACCACGCGCCCAGCGCGAAGACCGCGATCCGGTCCGCCGTCGCTTCCGGCGACGTATCCAGCACCGCATCTTCCGGAAGGCCCAATTCCTCGCGCGCCTGCGTAACCACCCCCCGGAGCTTGTCCAAGGCTCGTTCCACCACAATGTTCATGGATTCCTCCACGGACAATCCCCCATTCAGGCCGAATTCCACAGTATCTTTTCCCGCTTTTTTGGTGGAACTCGTCAAAATGGAGGTGCGATTGGAAAGGGTGGCGCTGTACGTGGACGCCGCAGTGTTTAAGGAACCTAACGCGTTTACCATGTTCTTGCCCTCATGAGTGGTATCCCATTGTTTGATTTTCTAACCGTCGCTGCGTCTATTATCGTCACATGAGCGAAAAAACTTTAGCACCGGAGTAGAAAGGCCATGCCCCCCATTCCCGAGAACGAGCTCGAATTCTCCTTTTTCCGTAGTTCCGGCCCCGGCGGTCAAAAAAAGAACACCACCGACTCATCCGTGCGCCTGCGGCACCTCCCCTCCGGCATAGTCGTTATCGCCACCGAATCCCGTTCCCAATTTCAAAACAAACTCGCCGCTCTCGAAGAACTCGAAAAACGCCTTGAACGCCGAAGACGCCGCCGGAAACCTCGTGTGCCCACTAAACCATCGAAAATTGCCCGTCAAAAGCGCGTTACGGAAAAACGAATACGTTCCACGGTTAAAAAACTGCGCCAAAAACCGGGCCTGGAGGAATAACTGGTGACCGAATCGAGGAAATCACCCTTTTCGCATAATAAAATCCTCGCTGGGCTTCTCATCCTGGCTTTTCTGGCCTGCCTCGCCCTTTTCGCCTTCAACTCATTAACCCGTTCCCTGAAATTCTCTCCTGATTCCATGAGTTATATTGATGTCGCCCAAAATATCGCCGAGGGACGCGGCCTTAACCATGCCTACCTTATGCTCGATGTACCGGACCAATTAACAGCACCGGGCACTCTGGCGCCTTTGCTGCTTTGGGGTCCCCTTTATCCCATCCTCATCGCCACCCTGCATCTCGCCGGCCTCCCTTTCACCACCGCCGCCCTCCTCATCCCCATTTTGGGCGCTGCCCTGATACTCCTTTTGGCCCATCTCTTTCTCCGATCCCACTGTTCCCTGGAAAGCGCCCTGATGGCCCTCGCGGGACTTCTCGCATGTTCTCCTCTGTATCGAGTCAGCCTGGTCGCTTGGAGTGAAACCACCGGAATCGCACTTGTATTGGCCGGTGTGTATTTTCTTGCATCAAGACAAAATGGAATAACACCCCTCCTCGCCGGGATGGCATTCGGGCTCGCGTATGCCGCCCGGTTCGCCCTCCTGCCCGCCCCATTCATCGGCTTGCTCTTTATTGCGCTCCACAAGCCCCCTCACCACCGGAAAAAAATGGCGATTCTATGCCTTGGCTTTCTTGTGATTACCTTTCCTCTCTTCCTCCGGAATTTCCTTCTTGCCGGAAATCCCTTGGGTCCTCCGCGCCCCCCGTCCACCCTCGGTTTCTTCACCAACCTGCGTTATCTCGGCATTGTTTTGTTCCAACAATACCTTGACCCGGCCACCTTTGGCCCGGAGAATCAAGTGCGATTCCTGCTGAGCGCCGTCGTCCTTATCGCCGGGGTCACTTGGCTGAAAAAACGTTTCCAGCCCCTGCGCTCACTCCTCCTCAGCCCCCCCATACTATTGCTGCTTCTCTGGAGTTTTGGCTACATGGCCTTCCTCGTCCTCTACCGTACCCGCTACTCCACGGACCCCATCGATCTGCGCCTCCTGTCCCCCGCCATGATTCCACTCATCCTTGTATTTGCCGCTATCACCGCCTGTGCCTTTCAAATGGGCCCCAAAACCGCGTATAGCCTGCTCATCATCGTTCTGGCAGTCACCATCACCCACGAAATTCGATTTGCCCTGAATACGCCCCCGGCCTCCGTAAAAGCCCAACACGACGCCTCCGAACGCCTTAAATGGATTAGCGCCAACACGACCGGCAAAGACCTCATCATCGGCGACTCCACCATGGACATCCCCATGTACTGCGGCTTCCGCAACAGCCTCTGCTTTATTCCCTCGTCCCCTGAATCCAGCCTGCCTTCCTACGATCAAATCCATATCTTCCTCCAACACCATGGCAAGGAATTCAACCGCGCCTTCATCGTAATCCGCGCCGGATTCCCCGACGAACCCCTCTTCGATCCCCGCTGGACCGGCTGCTGCGGCCCCTTCATCGCCGACCTCATCTACCACCGCCTCGACGCCTACCCCGATATTACCCCCCTCCCCCGCGTCAAGGACGCCTTCCTCTTCGAAATGACAGTACCCTAAACGTCCACCCCGTCCACACGGTCCATGCGGTCATCAAGTCTCTCCCTTTCTTCTTCACTTCCGTAATCAATGCGGAAATAACCGAAGTATGCATGGTGTTTAGCTTCCAATAAGGTGATTTTGACGGTGAAACCGTTAGAATCTATAATAGGTGCGAGTCCCCGCGAAGCAGTTTTCGCGCGGGGTTTATCCTTGGTGACGAGTGGTAACAGGAGCATGTGAAACATGGCTACGATGATTGAAATCTTCGACACGACGTTGCGTGATGGCGAGCAATCGCCCGGCGCCAGTATGGATGAACATGAAAAAATCCAATTGGCCCTGCAACTCGAACGACTCGGGGTGGACATCATCGAAGCCGGTTTCCCGATTGCGTCAAAGCAGGAATTCGAGGCGGTGCGCAAGGTCGCGGAAGCAGTAAAAACCTCCCGGGTCGCCGCCTTGGCGCGGGCGGTGCCGGGGGATATCGAACGCGCGGCGAGCGCCCTGAAATCCGCCGCCAAGCCGGTTTTGCACACCTTTATTGCCACGTCGGACATCCATCTCGAACATAAGCTGCGGATGACGCGGCCCCAGGTGCTGGAAGCGGCGGACAAGGCGGTGCGGCTGGCGAAGAGCCTGGTCCCGCGCGTCGAGTTTTCCGCCGAGGACGCCACGCGCTCGGATTGGGACTATCTGGTGGAGATGACCAAGGTGGCGATTGCCGCCGGCGCGGATGTAATCAATCTTCCGGACACGGTGGGATTCACCACTCCAAACGAAATCCGGGATATGTTCCGCTATGTGATCAGCCATGTGCCCGATTCGGGCAACGTGGTGTTTTCGTCGCATAACCATAACGATTTGGGTTTGGCCGTGGCGAATGCCTTGGCGGCCCTCGAAGGAGGCGCACGGCAGATTGAATGCACCATCAACGGAATCGGCGAGCGCGCGGGCAACACTTCGCTCGAAGAGGTGGTGATGGCCATGCGCACCCGCAACGATGTCTATTCCTTCGATTGCCGCATCCAATCCCTTGAAATTGTGCCGTCGAGCACGCTGCTCAGCAAGATCACCGGTCTGGCCATCCCCTACAACAAGCCGATTGTGGGCCGGAATGCCTTCGCCCACGAATCGGGCATTCACCAGCACGGCATGATCGCCAATGCAAAGACCTACGAGATCATGACGCCGGAATCCGTGGGCCGGAAACGAAGCGACTTGGTGTTGGGCAAGCATTCCGGGCGGGCGGGACTGGCCAAGCGCAGCGCGGAACTGGGCTATGAAATGGACGAGGCCCAACTGAACAAGCTGTACGATAAATTCATTGATTTGGCGGACAAGAAAAAGGAAGTTTACGACGACGATTTGCGCATGCTGATCGTCAGCCAAAACAAGGAGGATTTCGAGATTTTCCACCTGAAAGAAGTGGACACCTTTGGTTCCAATCCCGCCAAGGCTATTGTGAAACTGAAGAAAGGCGACGATGTCCTGACGGACTCCGCCACCGGCGACGGCCCCGTTCACGCGGCCTGCGTGGCCATTGACCGCATCGCCGAAGTCTCCGGCCAATTGGAAACCTTCGAAATCCGCGCCACCACCCCGGGCAAGGAAGCCCTCGGCGAGGCCTACGTCACCGTGAATTTCGGCACAAAACGCATGAAGGGCAAGGGCGCCAGCACGAGCATTATCGAAGCCGCCGTACTGGCCTACCTCGACGCCGTCAACAAATTCCTCGCCTACCAGGAAAGCGCCGAAGACGGCATCGCCGCGCCGGTGATGTAAAGGCTGTGTGCGGCAGGCTGCAGGAAAACATGAAACCGGCTGGCATAAAGAGAGAATAGCTCTTCGCGTAAATGTGATCTTGCGGCAGTACTATGTGTAGAATTTAATCGCCGAGTGTGGGACCGGAATGGAACAAGTTGTGTATGATCCGGACTCTGAATGAAACATTGATACAGGAAGCTGCGGACTGCCTGAGCAAGGCGGCGCCAGGTTCTACTATTATTTTGTTTGGTTCATGGGCGCGTGGCGATTCCAGGCCCGATAGTGACGCCGATTTTCTCGTAATTGAGCCGGAAGTGAAAGCCCGGCGTGATGAAATGGTACGTCTGCTCGACGTTCTACGTCCTTTGCGAATCCCAGTGGATGTTGTTGTAGCAAGCATGGATATGTTTAACAAATGGGCGGATGTTCCCGGTACCCTGTATCATGAAGTGAAGCAACAGGGGAGAGTGCTTCATGCCGCCCAGTGAAATGGCTCTTTTATTGTTGAGAAAAGCTTCTCAAGATGAGTTCGCCGTTAGAAAATTGATGGACGATCCGGATGCCCCGGATGAGATAATTGGTTTTCATGCCCAACAAGCCGTGGAGAAGTTGTTTAAAGCGGTTTTGACGGCTTCTGGCGTCCCATATCGAAAAACCCACAGTTTACTTGAATTAATCGATGCAATTTTGGATCATGGCCTTCCCATGCCGAAAGAATTAGAAGCGGTTCGAATCTTGACGCCTTTTGCCGTTGAATTTCGATATGATGAGTTTTTGCCTGATGCAAGTAGTGTACTTGACCGCAAAACAGTAGTGCGGTATATCGAGCAGGTCCGTCAATGGGTTGAATCGCAATTAGTGTGAACATATTCCGTGGATAGTTATTACTAGCAAGTATCCCCCGGCTATGCCGGAGGATACTTACTGTTATTGAGTGCGAGAAGATCAATTAGATCTGGAAAGGTGTCTTTTCCCTGTTTCGCAATCATGGCGGGTATGGGGGAGGAGAGGGTTCTTCCCCATGCATCGGATCATGGACTTCCGGGCATGGTGTATCACCACTTAGAGCTGTTGCCAATGACCTGCTGACATGATGACCTTGACACGTAACATTTTAATTTGTTAGTATATGCTCAACCAGTTGAGCGGGAGTAACTCAGTGGTAGAGTGCAACCTTGCCAAGGTTGACGTCGCGGGTTCAAGTCCCGTCTCCCGCTCCATTTTTCTTTTGGGGCCGTTAGCTCAGTTGGTAGAGCAGGTGACTCTTAATCACAAGGTCGCAGGTTCGACTCCTGCACGGCCCACCAGAAATTACCCCGCGGCGCTGCCGATTTGTTAGAATGGAACCTTAGTGTGTATAGGCCTATGCGGGCGAGTGGCGGAATTGGCAGACGCGCTGGACTTAGGATCCAGTACCGCAAGGTGTGCGGGTTCAACTCCCGCCTCGCCCACCAACCTGTGAGTGAATGAAGGACAGCCATGAGCGACCAGGAAAAAAACGAGATGGAAGGCGCGGCTGACGCGGCCGCCGCAACCGAAGACGCCCACGATCATCATCACGGCCACCACCACGGCCATGACCACGAAGAAGAGGAAAAATTCGAGTTCGTGGAAGAGCCGGTCTTCGAGGTGGACTACAAGGGCGATTGCGCTTATGAAGTAAAGGTCAGCATTGCCCCCGCCAATGAAAAGAAACAGGCGGAAAAACTGCTGGACGAGCTTCAGGAGGACGCCGAAATGCCCGGATTCCGCAAGGGACGCGCGCCCCGCCGCCTGCTCGAAAAGAAATTCGGCAAGGCCCTGCGCGGCGACGCCACGGAAAAACTGGTCAGCGCGGCCTTTAAGAAACTCGTCGAAGAGAAGAAGCTGCGCCCCATTCAGACCCCGAAAATTGACGGGCTCGAAGGCATCCTGGAACGCCCCGAAGACCAGCCCCTCAGCTTCACCATGTCGTTTGAAGTAGCGCCCAAGTGCGAATTGGGCCCATACCGGGGCATCGCCTTCGAGTGCCCGGTGCGCAAAGTCGAGGAAAAAGACATTGCGGATGCCTTGGAACGCATGCAGAGCCGTTTCGCCCTCTATGAACCCCTTGAAAAAGGCAAGGCGAAAGAAGGCGATCAGGTTATCATTGATTTCAAGGGTACCGTGGACGGCCAGGAGTTCGCGGGCGGCGCCGCCGAAAGCTATCCCTACATTCTGGGTTCCAAACGCTTCTTCCCCGAATTTGAAGCGGCCCTGGCGGGCGTCAAGGCCGGGCAGGAAACCACCTGCAACGTGAATTTCCCTGCCGATTACTCCAATGCGCAACTGGCTGGAAAAACCGCGCTTTTCACCATCAAAGTCAATGAAGTGAAGCGGAAAAAAGCCCCCGAACTGAATGACGAATTCGCGAAGATGGCCGGCATGGAAAGCATGGAGGCCCTGCGCGAGCGCGTTGCCGGGGATTTGCGCAAGAACGTGGAAGACGCCGCGAAGCAGGTGGCGGAAAGCCGCGCGCTCCGGGCCATCATCGAAAGCAGCACCTTTGAACTGCCCAAGAGCCTGATCAAAGAGGTCGCGGAAGACTATTACGATCAGGAACTTAAACGCTTGCGCGAAATGCGCGTCCCCCACTCCGAAATCGAGGCACAGGAAGAAACCCTGCGCAAGGATGCCGAAGAACGCGCCCTCCGATCCATAAAATCCCTCGTGTGCATCAATGAGATTGGCGCCGCCGAAGGCGTCGAAGTCACCGAAGCGGACTTCGAAAAAGAGGCCGAAGAAATTGTGGGCCGAACCGGCATGGGCATGGATGTCGTAAAGCGGTATTTGAGCGAAGACAAGAGCCGCGATGATCTCTCCGACCGCATATTCCGCCAGAAAACGGTGTCCGTGATTCTTGAAAACGCACAAATCACCCACAAAGAACTCTCCGCCGAGGACTGGGAGAAGGAACTTGAGAATGTCTAGTCACGATCCCGCGGAATGGCCGGTCCGGCATCAGGCGGATTTGACGGGCAATAGCCCTGTAAATCCTAGTGCCGTGACGATTTACGAGCAAACCAGCCGCGGCGACCGCCCCTATGACATTTACTCGCGCCTCCTCGCGGACCGGATTATCTTTCTCGGTATGCCCATTGACGATTACGTGGCGAATTATATCATCGCCCAATTACTCTTCCTGGAAGCCGAAGACCCCGACAAGGATATCAACCTCTACATCAACACCCCCGGCGGCAGTGTAACCGCCGGGCTGGCCATTTACGACACCATGCAATTCATCCGGCCCGATATTGCCACCATTTGCCTTGGCCAGGCTTCCAGCATGGGCGCGGTTCTCATGGCCGCCGGACGAAAAGGCAAGCGCTTCGCCCTCCCCTACTCCCGCTTCCTCCTGCACCAATTGGTGGGCGGCGTACAGGGTCAGGCCTCGGATATTGATATCCAAGCCCGCGAAATCGTCCGCATCGGCGAGATGATTGATGAAATTCTGGTCAATCACACCGGCCAGCCAATGGATGTCATTCTTCGCGACAGCGACCGCGATTTCTTCATGAACGCCCAGGAAGCCAAGGATTATGGGCTTGTGGACGAGATTCTCACGCGTCAAAAACGCTGACACGGGAACTTCCTCCCCTCCGGGGTGATTAGCCTGATGAGATGATTTGACCCAGCCAAGGGTTAAATGGCACAATTCCAGATGAAGACGGTGGTGTTGGGATCGAGGAAAACTGTTGACAAAACGTCGAGTAAGGTGATATATTTGTTACCGGCCGCGTGAACCCACTTCCGGGGAATCGGCCCAACCAGGGAGGTTCGTATGGCGCCACAGCGCACGCGCAATGATGTGCCCACCTGTTCGTTCTGCGGGAAACGTCACGATGAGGTTAACAAACTCATCGCGGGACCCGATGTCAATATCTGTGATGAATGCGTGCGTCTGTGCGGCGAAATCGTGGCGGAAGACCGGGCCCGCAAAGGCGGCGTCCGGGCCATGCGCGTTCCCACCCCCCATGAAATCAAAGATTTTCTGGATCAATATTGCGTGGGCCAGGACCATGCCAAGCGCGTGTTGTCGGTGGCGGTACACAATCATTACAAGCGCATTTCTTCCGGTGGTGAAATCGACGGGGTGGAAATCCAGAAATCGAATGTCCTCCTGATTGGCCCCTCGGGCTGCGGTAAGACCCTGTTGGCCGAAACCCTGGCGCGCATGCTGGATGTCCCCTTCGCCGTTGTGGATGCCACCACCCTCACCGAGGCCGGGTATGTTGGCGACGACGTCGAAAACGTCATCTTAAAACTCTTGCAAGCCGCAGATTTCGACCAAGGCCGCGCGGAAATGGGCATTGTTTACATTGACGAGGTGGACAAACTGTCCCGCAAGAGCGACAGCCCCTCGATAACCCGCGATGTTTCCGGCGAAGGCGTGCAGCAAGCCTTGCTTAAAATCCTCGAAGGCACGGTGGCCAATGTTCCGCCGCAGGGCGGGCGCAAGCATCCTCAACAAGAATGCATCCAGGTGGATACCCGCAACATCCTCTTCATCTGCGGCGGCGCTTTCAACGGCCTTGAAAAGACCATCGAAAAACGCCTGGGCTCCAACGTGATTGGGTTCAACGCGGAGATTAAGTCGAAAAAGTACCGCAAGATCGGCGAATTGCTGATGCAGATACGCCCGGAAGACCTCATTAAATTCGGCATGATTCCCGAATTCTGCGGACGCCTCCCCATTGTCGCCACCCTGCACGAACTGACCGACGAGGATTTGAGCCGCATCCTGGTCGAGCCGAAAAACGCACTCACCCGGCAATATGAAAAGTTGTTCCAGTTGGAGAGCGTTACTCTGCGCTTCCCGGATGAAACCATTGCCGCCATTGCCAATCGCGCCATTCAACTCGACACCGGCGCGCGCGGCCTGCGCAGCATCCTCGAAGAAGTCATGCTCGGCGTCATGTTCGATATTCCCTCACGCAAGGACGTCAAAGAATGCGTGATTACGCCGGGTGTCATCCTCAAACAGGAAGAACCCCTGCTGGTTTACGAACACGAAGCGAACGTGCGTTCCATCGATCTGAGCCAAAAGTCCGCTTCCGCGTAAACCCGGCGCCTCCGCCTTTTCTCTTCCCTTCCCGATAAGGTATACTAGTTCCATTCCTTGGACGCACAGGCCGCCGCTGGCGGAATGTCCTTTTATTCGTTTCCCAAAGCAGTAGTTGGAGAGTTCGCATGCCCCGAAAACCGCGCGAGAAAAAAGAGCGCACGTTCCGTTTGCCCTTGTTGCCCCTGAAAGACGTGGTGGTCTTCCCCAGGATGATTGTACCCCTGCTGGTGGGCCGCCCCGCTTCCCTCAATGCCATCGAGGAAAGTCTGGCGGAAGATAATCCCCTGTTTCTCTGCACTCAGCGCGACGCGAACGTCGAAGAACCCAAAGCGGAAAATATGTACACGGTCGGGGTGGGCGCGAAGGTGCACCAAACGTTGCGCATGCCCGACGGCACCATGAAAATCGTTATTGAAGGGCTGGGACGGGGTCAAGTCTCGGAATTCATCTTTGGCCCGGACTTGGGCGAAGCCAAGGTGCGTCAAATCGAGTCTTCGATTGCCCCGGAGGCCGAACTCGAAGGCCTCATGCGCGCCGCCCTGAGCCAGTTCGAGGAATACACCAAGCAGAGCCAGCGCGTGGCCCCCGAAATCCTCTCCACCATCCAGGCCATGACCGATCCGGACGCCATGGCGGACACCTTGTGCGCGTATCTCCCGGTCCGTGTCGAGGAACGCCAGGAATTGCTGGAAACCCTGGACCTGGGCAAGCGGCTCGAACGCATTTGCTCTCTGTTAATGCGCGAGAACGACCTGCTGCGCATCGAAAACAATGTGCGGGAACGTGTGCGCGAGCAGATGGAACGCGGACAGCGGGATCATTACCTGCACGAGCAACTGCGCGCCATTCAACAGGAATTGGGCGGGCGGGAAGACGGCATGGGCAATGAATTCGGTGAAATGCGCGCCCTGATTGATAAAGCCAACATGCCGCCCGAAGTCAAGGAAAAAGCCGACCGCGAATATGTGCGGTACGAACGTATGCCGTCCATGAGCCCGGAAAGCGCGGTGATCCGAAGCTATCTTGAATGGCTGTGCGACATGCCCTGGGACAAGCGCACCGAGGACGCATTGGACCTCGAAATTGCCCAGAAAGTGCTCGATGAAGACCATTACGGCTTGGATAAGGTGAAGGAACGCATCCTCGAGTTCCTGGCCGTCCGAAAATTGAGCAATACGGTCAAAGGCCCCATTCTCTGCCTCGTGGGCCCCCCCGGTGTGGGAAAAACCTCCCTCGGACAATCCATCGCCCGCGCCATGCAACGCGAATTTGTCCGCGTATCCCTCGGCGGGGTGCGCGATGAAGCGGAAATCCGCGGGCATCGCCGCACCTACATTGGCGCACTGCCCGGACGCGTTATCCAGAGCATGAAAAAGGTCAAAGTGAAAAACCCGGTCTTCATGTTGGACGAAGTGGACAAGATGGCCGTCGATTTTCGCGGAGACCCCTCCTCCGCACTTCTGGAAGTCCTCGATCCTGCGCAAAACAAAATGTTCAGCGACCACTACCTCGAGGTCGAGTTTGACCTCTCTGAAGTGTTTTTCATCTGTACCGCGAACAGTGAATTCGACATCCCCTATGCGCTCCATGACCGCATGGAAATCGTACGGTTGCCGGGCTATACGATTCACGAGAAGGAACAGATTGCCCGCCTCTTCCTAATCCCCCGGCAAATGGAGCAATGCGGTCTCAAGCCCGAGCACGTGGAAATTACGGATGATGCCATGGATACCTTGATGCAACGGTATACCCGCGAGGCGGGTGTGCGCGAGCTGGAACGGCAAATCGCCAATGTCTTCCGCAAGGTGGCCCGGAAAGTCGTGGCCAACGAAATAACGGAATGCTGGAGCGTGGATGCCGCACGCGTAATCGACCTGCTCGGCCCCCCTCCCTACAGCGCGCTCCGGGCCGAAGTCCAGCCCCAGGTCGGCGTCGCCATTGGCATGGCCTGGACCCAAGCCGGGGGAGACATTCTCACCATCGAGACCAGCATCATGAAAGGCAAGGGGAAAGTGACCCTTACCGGACAACTGGGCGACGTCATGAAGGAATCCGCCTCGGCGGGTTACACCTACCTCCGTGCCAACGCCGCCGAATTGGGCATCCCCGCTGATTTCTATAAAAATACCGATATCCACGTCCATGTCCCAGAAGGCGCCATCCCCAAAGACGGACCTTCTGCCGGTGTGTCTTTGGTAACCTCCATGTTGTCCGCCCTGACCAATAAGGCCCCCAAGGGGGCATTATCCATGACCGGCGAAATCACTCTCCGGGGACGCGTCCTCCCCGTCGGCGGCATCAAAGAAAAAGTCCTGGCAGCGCACCGGGCCGGTATTCGCCAGATTATCCTGCCCAAGGAAAATGAAAAAGATTTCCCGGATATCCCCGAGGAAGTGCGCAAGGATATTGAGTTTACCCTTGTGGAATCCCTGGCCGAAGTACTTGCCATCGCATTCCCTAAAAATTAGCGGTATGCGTTGATTTTAGTCTGTTTGTATTGATTATTATGAGATTGCAATACGCAAAATTCCTCAAAAGCACATTAAACGCGGCGGACTTCCCCAAGGACCGCCGCCCGGAAATCGCTTTTCTGGGGCGGTCCAATGTGGGCAAATCGTCACTCCTGAATACCCTGTTGGGGCAAAAGAACCTCGCCAAGACCAGCAGCACGCCCGGCAAAACCCAGACCATCAATTTTTTCGACGTAAACGGCAAGGTCTATTTTGTCGACCTGCCTGGATACGGCTACGCGGAAGTGCCCAAGCAACTCAAGGATGCCTGGAACCGGGTAATGGTGGACTACTTGACGACACGGAAGGAATTATGTTTGGCCGTGTCGCTCGTGGATGCCCGGCACAAGCCAACGGAGCATGATGCCCACATGCTGGAGATTCTGGAGGAGGCGGAAGTCCCCACGCTCATTGTGGCCACCAAAATCGATAAAGTGGCCCGGGGCCAGCGCAAACAACATCTGGCTATTATACGGAAAGCTCTGCAACTGGATGCCGATTTGCTCATCATCCCCTTTTCCTCCATTACCCGCGATGGGGTGCGCGAACTCTGGCAGGTAATAGAAGATGTCCTTGGCAAGGACCGTGTGGAGAAAAATGACTAGCCGTTTTTTCAACTTAAGAAAGGCAGAACCATGTCCAAGGTAACAAGGCGGGAGTTTGTGAGAAACAGCGGTATGGCACTCATGGCCGCTGGATCAGTTCGGGGGGCGTGGGCGCAGCCCAGCGAACGGGTACGGCATGCGATCATTGGTACGGGTGGTCAGGGAAAACGGCATGCGGCGATCTTCTCCTCGTTTCCGGATTGCGAGGTAGCGGTCCTGTGCGACGTGGACCCGAAACGGCGGGAAAAGATCGCTGCGGGGTTGCCCAATGCGAGCACCGTCAAGCTGATTGACGATTTTCGGAAGGTGCTGGAAGATAAGAGCATTGACACGGTAAGCATTGCGACACCGGACCACTGGCATACGCCGATGGCTTTGGCGGCGCTGAAGGCCGGGAAGCATGTGTATCTGGAAAAGCCATGCTGTCACAACGTTCATGAGGGGCGGGTGTTGCTGGAGGCGGTGAAGAAGTATGGCAAGTGCGTGCAACACGGCACACAAGGCAGGGGCAGCGCTGGCATCCAGTCAGCCATTGATTATCTGGGTACGGGCAGTTTGGGTACGGTGCGCATGGCGAAGGCCATCAATCATCAGTTGCGCGAACCGATAGGCCGGGCTGAAGAAAGCGATCCTCCGGAAGGGGTTAATTACGATATGTGGATGGGGCCTGCCCCGGTACATCGTTTCACGTTGAACCGCTGGCACTATAACTGGCATTGGTTCTGGGAATATGGCGGCGGGGATATGGTGAACGACGGCATTCATCAGGTGGATCAGGCGCGCTGGGGTCTCGGCGTGGGATTGCCCAAGGCCGTGAGCGCATCGGGCGGCCAGTTGTTTTACAACGATGATCATGAAACACCGGACACCCAGGTGGTGACGTTTGAGTACGATCAATGCTACCTGGTGTATGAAATGCGGCTGTGGACCGATTATCCCATGGAAGGACATGACAACGGCGTGGTGTTTTACGGGGACAAAGGTACCTTGGAGATTGGCCGGAAAGGCAGTGAAGTCGCCTTAATCGGAGAGGAACGAAAAAACATTGGCGCGGGACCGGACATCCAGGCGAACATGCGCAATTTTCTGGATTGCGTTAAAGCAAATACGCCGGACGCACTTAAAGCCCCAATCTCCGAGGCAGTAATTTCCTCCGCATTATGTCATTTGGGCAACATTGCAACACGCGTAAGCCGGAAATTGCGTTTTGACCCGGAAACCTGGACCTGCGTGGATGACCATGAGGCGAACAAGTTACTGAAACGTGAATACCGCCAGGGATATGAACTTCCGGAGGTGTGAGCCTATCCGGGAAAGTCCGATTTATTGCCTGACATCGGCTTTTGCGGGATCGTAGTCCGGATTTCGGAGCATTTCCTGAGCGCCCACTGATGCGCGCCATTGTTTCAGTTTCTGGTAGAGATCATTTGCCTTTTCCGGCATTTCGAAAACAAGGTTGCGGCGTTCCCCAATGTCTTTTTCGAGATCGAAGAGTTCCAGCGCCCCGGGAGTGGCGATTCCCTCGATACTTTTCTCAAACCACTCGATCAGTTTGTAGTTCTTTTCGCGGACCGCCCCGCTGGGGCTGATGCCAATGGCATGATAGTGGGGGTAATGCCAGTAGAGTGCATTTCGCTTCAGGGGTCCGGATTTTGTAAGCAGGGGTACAAGGCTCACGCCATCCACCGCGTTCGGGGCAAGCTTGACGTCGGCTATCTCCGCAAACGTGGGGAAGAAGTCAATACAGCAGACGGGATCGCTTATTTCCTGGCCAGCGGTAATCATGTTGGGCCAGCGAATGAGGAAAGGCACGCGAATGCCCCCTTCATAGAGCGTAGCCTTCCAGCCATACAGGGGTTTTAGTCCCTCGCGGCCAAAATAATCGCCGTTATCGCCCAGAAAGATAACCAGCGTGTCGTTTGCGAGATCATATTTGTCCAAGGCGTCCAACAAGCGCCCAACGTGCTTGTCGAGGGTTTCCACCATGGCGCCAATGACAGGATTATTGCCTTGCTTGTTGCTGGCGTCATGCTTGTTGGCGTACTTGATAATGCGCGGAGCGTATTCCATAACCGGTTGGTGAATGGTGCTGTGCGCCACGTAGCAGAAGAACGGTTTGTCTTGATTGGCTTCGATGAACGCAATCGCGCGGTCGGTAATTTCGCGCACGTGATGGGCGTCAGCATCGGGGTCTGCGCCCGCCTTGGCGGCCGCATTTGATTCTGGCTTGTCCAGGGCCAGGACATCCGAGAAACCCTGGGTATCAGGATCGCCGGGGCGGCCGGGTTTGTATTCCTTATCCGCGCTCAGGTGCCATTTCCCGAAATGACCGGAGATATAGCCCGCCTCTTTAAGCATTTCCGGGATGGTGACTTCATCGAGAGGCAGGGATTTCTGCCAATCGGGTGTTTTGAGCTTCGCATAGGGATACGCGTTTCCGGGAATATAGTCGGTAATGTGAAGACGCGCTGAATATTTGCCGGTCATGAGCGCGGCCCGGGTGGGGGAGCATACCGGGGCCGCCGCATAGCCATGGGTGAATTTGATGCCCTGTGCGGCGATTTTATCTATGTTCGGGGTTTCGTAAAACGGATTGCCATAGCACCCGATCTGATGCTGGCCCATGTCGTCTACGAGCACGAGTACAATATTGGGTTTTCGTTTGGAGGCGGCATGGCTGGCGGTGGCAATAAGCGAAGAGAGGGCGCCTGCGGCGGCGGCGCCCAAAAAATCGCGGCGATCCATGATGTGCATTAGGTGGATTCCTTCTGTGATGCGCGCCGGTGGAGTTCCGCAACAAAGGCTTTCATCCACGCGGAGCATTCGCGCTTGAATCGGCAGCAATAAAGGTTTCCTGAGATGACCAGCGGCTCATTCAGATAAATCGCGCCGGCAATTTCCGCGTCAAAGCGGCATCGGGGGATAGTGGTTACTTCAATCCCGCGAATGACGTCCGCCACGGCGAGAATCTCGATTCCATGACAGATCGATGCGACAGGTTTTTGTTTGGCAAAAAAATCTTTCACAATGCGAATGAGACCGCCATCGTATCGCAGGAATTCCGGGGCGCGTCCGCCAGGCAGTACCAGCCCAATATATTCGTCCGGGTTCACCTCGCGGAAGGCGATATCGGAGGCGATCTTGTATCCGGGCGACTCAATGGTGATATCCCAATTGGGATCGTGTTCATGTTGGACCATGTGATAGGACCGCTTTTCCGGCGCGGCCACCACCACCTGAAAATCTTCCCCCAAACGGTAAAACGGCACCATCGTGTCTATTACTTCCCCTCCGTCTCCCACGACCAGCAGCACTTTTTCCATGGGAATGCTCCTTTTCTATTCGTATGCCTTGAAAATCGCGGCATTGTCCAAATCGCCCGCACCCAGGGCGATGACTTCCTTAAGTAGAGCGGCATGCGCTTCGGAAATGGGCGCGCGCGCCTGTAGCGAGCGCGAATACTCCAGAATCAGGTCGACGTCTTTGGCATGCTGCGCCAGACGCGCCACGGGATTGGTAAAATTGCCGGATATCATTTTGGGACCTTTGGTGTCCATGGCCACCGAGTAAGTTTCCCCCGCCTTGAGCACATCGAGTACCGTGGACAGATCAAATCCGGCCTTTTTCGCGAGCCCCAAGGCTTCCGCGAGGACCAGACGGTTCAAACCAAAGACCATATTTACGATAAGTTTCATGCGGTTGCCCTGACCGGGTGCGTCAAAGAAATATTGGGCTTTGGTAAAGGTTTCCAGCAGCGGCAGGCAGGACGCATCTTCTTTTTTTGCACCAATCAATGCGAGGGCCTGTCCTTTTGACACCACTTCGCTGGAACCGGAAATGCAAACATCAATCAACCGCACATTTTGCATGGCCAGCCGTGCGTGATCTTCGACGATATCTTCCGGGCACGCGGTAGTGATGTCGAGCAACAGCGTGCCAGGCTGAAGAACCGAAGCTAGGGCTTGGCCACCCCAGAGCAATGCGCGGCGGTCTTTTGATGTCATTAAACAGAGAAAAATCGTGGAAGTCTTGTTTGCGGCGTCTTTGGCGTCTTTCAGAACCGTTACGCCCATCGCTTGAGCGGCTGCGCAGGCATCAGGAACAATGTCATAGCCACAGACAGTATGTCCTGCATCCATCAGGCGTTTCGCCATCGCCTTTCCGACTAATCCAAGACCTATGATGCCAACTTGCATAGAAGCACCCAACTCTCGCGTTTTCTTCCGCTCGTTCCCAAGTTGTACTTGGGAACGAACTTGTCTTTAAAGCTGTGCTTTGATCTTCACCTTACCGTTTAACACCGATTAGATTGAGGTATTCTATATTCAGTTTCAGGAAATCCGGCGGCTGATCATTCTGTGTCGAAAAGACGCAGATTCCGAAGCCCAACCGGAAGACTACATCCTTGGGCAGGGGCGTCTTATCGGGGGGGACAGTGTCATCCTCTGGCGCGGTCATGGCTTTCTTGCCGAATGGATTTGCCACCATGAGGCCGTAGTCGCGGTTATGGAACCAGGAGGGACGGAAATTGCGCGGATCCGCCAACAGCATTAGCCCGGTGCGTTGATTGTTCATTATCCCCGAGTAATTGCACCAGTCGGCCTTTTTGCCCCAGGTTCCTTTTTGGTCCACACCCCCCAGGTTATTCAGAATAGTTCCTGAACCGTGTTTCACACTCAATTCCGTGGACATCCGCACGCCGAAACCCATTTCCTCCTGGTCTCCAAAAGCCACTCCGTCCACTGTGGTTAGGAATTGAGAATCGGACGTAAGGAACCATGCCTCGTCAAGGGGGCGGATGGTGTAGGTGCATGTTTCTTCACAAATGGTCTTGGGCGGTGTATCCATTGTTTCATAAGCGTTCAGGACGGTAAATTGTCCCATAGGGCCTGCTTGTGGGGGATTCAGAAACTTTACATGCCGCATCCGGGCCTTATTCCGCCAGAAGTCCGCGCCGCCCAGATCGCCAAAAGCGAGCCACACGCCGGGATGGAAATCGGGGTGATCCAGGTTGTCCGCATCCTTCGCGGGGTCCGGCGGGTGATTGCGTGTGACCTGGACGCCATTCGGGGCCATGACTTGGCAAAAGTACGGGCGCGGGATGGCCGGATCTTCGTATACATAGACGGCAAAGTTTTTTTCACCGATCTGGATAGTAATTTTTCCTGGACTTTCGCCGAACGTAACAGCGGGATTATCTTGAGCATACGCCATTGAAATTACACATATGCAAACTGCAACGAACCCCAATCTCGTCATGGTTACCATCCTTTGCCGATTTATGGCATGATATTCACGGAAAGCCTTTTGAGCGTATATTAGACCTGAAGTTAGCTGATTTCAATCAAGTTTAACTGAAACGAGGAAATGCATGGAAAATACCCAGGAACAAAGCAGAAGCACGTCAATGCAGAAGTGGATGGTGTTGGGTGCGGGATTTTTGGGGTGGCTGTTTGCGGGCATGCAATTGGGGTTGATGCCTTTCGCCGCGTTGACCATTTCAAAGGGATTGATGGGGCCGGATTTCACATCCACGGCGGCAGGCACCTGGTTCGCGGGATATTCCGCCATTACCATGCTTGGCGCGGCTACGGGCGGGATTTTATTCGGCAATCTTGGCGACAAATACGGCCGCGCCAACGGTCTGGCATGGAGCATGCTCTGTTATACCTTCTTCGGCTTGGCGGGGTATTTTGTCACCAATCAGGAGCAATTACTTGTGCTGCGGTTCTTGGTTGGATTGGGCGTTGGGGGAACGTGGCCCAACGGCGTCTCCCTGCTTTCGGAATTTTGGGCCAATGTGTCGCGTCCGGCCTTGGCAGGATTGATGGGCGCGGCCGCCAATCTGGGTATTCTCCTGCTGTCGCTGCTGGGTAAATGGTTTGTCGTGACGCCGGATACCTGGCGTCCGTTCATGCTGATCACGGCAAGTCCGATTATATTGGCCTTACTGGCGGTGTGGCTGCTGCCGGAGTCGCCGAAATGGCTGCAAAGCAGAAATGCCGCGGCGGGGGTGCCGTCAGGTATCCCGCTCGGAGAATTGCTGCGTCCGCCACTATTGAAAACCACCTTTTTAGGTATTTGCCTTGGAGCCATTCCCTTGTTGGGGGCATGGGCATCGAGCAAATGGATGCTGCCATGGGCGGATAGTATAGGTGGCGCATCGAATCCCGGTTACAAAGCCATCACATTGCTCTGCTGGTCTATCGGGGCAACCTTCGGCGGGCTGCTGGGAGGTTATGTGGGACAACTGTTGGGCCGCCGGCTGTCCTATGCGGCCATCAGCATCTGCGCCTGCGCGATGAATGTCATCATATACACCTTGCTCCGTCCCCTTGAATCACTCTTCCTTCCCATGGTGTTTATCCAGGGTCTTATCAGCACGTTGTTCTTTGGATGGCTGCCCTTATACCTTCCGGAGATTTTCCCCACGCGTGTCCGCGCCACGGGAACCGGCATTTCCTATAATTTCGGACGCTTCCTGACGGCGGCAGGGGTAATGGCGGCGGGTGTCCTGATCCAGTTTTTCCAGGGGGACTACGCGCGGGTCGGGGCTATCACCGGTTTCGTCTATTTATTGGGGGTGTTGGTTATTTGGTGGGCTCCTGAGACCAAAGGGAAGGAATTGGTGCAATAGGCTTTATGCGGTCAATTAGCCACATAAACAGTGAATCCCGCATAAAGGGAACAAATCCTGTAAGTGAAATGAGACGAGGTGGAATGTGGTGAAGCATATTATTTGGACATTGATGTTTTCCGGGGTGTTGGCCGGTTGCGCCACCACGAACACTGGAGCGAAGGAGCCCATCAACGTGGAAGTGGGCGGAACCTATCAAATCCGGGGAATAACACACATCAAATGATTTGTTTGGTAATATAATGGTTGAAGTGTGCCGTATTCTGTACTTCTGAATACGGCAATAGCCGCGTTCATAATGTGTGTCCGCATTTCACTAAAGCCGGGAGGGTTCATGCAATGGCCGCCATTTTTACCGCGGAACGAGTGTTCAATACGGCGATTCGAATTGAACGAAACGGCGCTGCTTTTTACACGCGCGCGGCGGAGTATGCATCCGATGAAAGAATGCGCAAACTATTGAGCCAGTTGGCCGCCGCCGAACGCGCACATGCTCAGACCTTTGCACAACTGAAGAGGTTGCTCCTGGACGCCCCGCAGTCATCGAAGCCTGCGGAGCCGGATGCCCCCGTGAGCCATTACCTTCGCAACTTTGCCAAGGGGGGGATCTTCAATATGACGATGGATACGGCCAAGGCGCTTTCGGAAATGGCCAGCCTGAAAGAAATTCTGACCTTCGCCATCGAGCGTGAACGCGACAGCATCCTATTTTACACGGGCATAAAAGAACTTGTCCCTAAAAAATCGAACCGCGCCAGCATTGATGCCATCATCTATGAAGAAATGGCCCATCTCGCTTTGTTGAGTCTGGAATTCAAGAAGTTGCATTAAGGTACAATGGTTTTATGAGGATGATTTGCCGGCGCACCGTAAGACGGCATGGGCCCAAAACACACCGATAGCCAAGCAGGCCAACAGCGAAGCGGTTTTCAGGGCCGTGATGTCTTGCCGGAATAACAGGCCGAAACAGGTGGCCACGCCCAATAGAGGCACAAGCCCGGGAATGGCGAAGGGCGCGGGGGGAAACGAAGGATTTCTTTTTACACGAATCAGGGCGAAGTGCAGCAGGATAAACACCGTCAATAAAAAAGTGGACGCGCCGGAAGCCAGGGTTTTAATGTCCCGAAAACTCACTATCAGCACAATGATGACGCCCGTGGACACCAGTACGCTCACAATAGGGGTGCGCCAAACGGGATGTATATACGCCAAAGCCGGGGGAAGCAGGGGGATTTGTTGGCGGGACATTCCATAAAGGAGGCGGGACGTCATCAACAGATTCATTAAAGCGGTGTTGAATGCCGCAACGGCGGGAATAATGGAAAAGACCCAGAGCGGGAATCCCGGGGCGGCCTGCCGCACTACGTCCAACAAGGGCGATGAGCTTGCGGCCAGCGCACGCGGGGGAATCACCGACACCGCCACCAGGGCAATAATGCAATAAATAACCGTGGTGATGGTGATGGCAAAACAAATGGCCAGAGGGATGTTGCGTTCGGGATGGCGCACTTCCTCGCTGAGATTGGCCAAATCCTCGAAGCCTATAAACGCATAGAACACCAGCGAGGCGCCGGACAGTGCAAGCAATACGGCGGGCGTGGGGGCATGTTCCGGCAGGGCCGAAGCATAATCCAGATAATCGGCTGTTCCCAGGAACGGCAGCCCCACCAGGATAATGATGCACAATCCGGTCCCTTCGATCATCGTACAGACAGTGTTTGCGGCGGAACTGAACACAATGCCGCGCGCCGCGATGAACCCCAAGAGCAATACAAAAAGAATGGGCATCAAATACTCTTTGAATGCGGGCGGTGTGCCGGGGAACAAGGCCAGGGCGTAATTTCCGATAATGCGTGCGCCCGTAGCGGTGGAAAAAACACCGGACAACCCCACACAGAACGTTACCAGAAAGGTAATCAGGGGAATGCGGTGGACCACATGGCAAAAGTGTGCCGCCCCGCCGGCTCTGGGGAAACGCGCCGTCAACTCCGCATAGGTAAGACCGGTAAACGCGGCCGTGATTCCCGCCAGCACACACGAAATCCAAGCCGCCGTGCCGGTGAGGCCGGCAATACGCCCCATCAAGCCATAAACCCCCGCCCCGAGAATGTCCCCCACCCCAAAAATGGTGATGGCCGCCAGCCCCAGCGCGCGGCGCAATTCCGGCGTATTTTCTTCCTTAAGCCCGGTGGTGTTCAAAGGGGTGCTATCGCCTCGTCTCCAGTACAAGGTTGCGGTTTCAATCCCGCGCATCATGCCTGCATATTCCAGAAAAATCAAGGGATGCCCACAGTGGACAATATGATTCCTGACCAATTTAACGGCAATTCTTCTTCATGCCCCAGTCGTCCCAACTATCCCCCCCACTCCCACCCCACCCCCAACCCTGCAATAATCTTGTTTGCCCCCTCCCGCGTCTGGCATACTACCCTTCCCTGCGGGGTCTCGCGGGGACTAACGACGGTCAAGCTCATTGTGCGGAGTTTCTCATGGAGTCTGTTATCGGCCTGCATTTTATCGACATGATCATCATTGTCGTGTACATGATTGGTTCTCTCATGCTCGGCATGTATTGCACCCGCTTTGTGGGAAGCGCCGAGGATTTCTTCATCGCGGGCAAGGCGTTGCCATTCTGGGCGATCGGCTTTTCCATCGTCACAAGCGACATCGGGGCCACGGATTTTGTGGCGGTGGCGGGCGCGGCGTATACCAATGGCGTATCCGCGGCCAACTTCGACTGGATGGGCTCGATGCCGGCCATGGTGATTGCGGCGTTCGTGTTCGTGCCGTATTTCTGGAGGTCGGGCGTGTTCACCATCCCGGAATTCCTGGGCCGCCGCTATAACACGGCCGTGCAGTTCATCAACGGCCTTATTTGGGCGGTGGTGCTGTTTTTCATGCTGGCCATCATGCAATGGCTCTCCGCGGATAAATTGATGCACACCGTCCTGGGCTGGAACCCATATGTGACGTTATGGATCACCGCGGCCATCACCGGCATCTATACGTTTTCCGGCGGTTTGACCGCCGTGGTGTTCACGGATGTGGTGCAGTTGATTGTCATGTACGTTGGCGGATTCGGCCTGCTGGCACTGAGCCTGTGGGAAGTGGGCGGTTGGTCGGTACTCCATGAAAAAGTGATCGCGATGGGGCCGGCCTATCAGGACCATTTTAGAATTCTTCTTCCCAACAACACCACCGGCCCATTCCCCTGGACCGGCATCGTGTTTGGCCTGGGATTGGTTATGGCGGTCGCTTACATGAGCGGCAACCAGGTTATCGTGCAGCGGACCCTCGGGGCGCGTTCGGAATGGGACGCCAAGGGCGGCATGCTCTTCGGCGGGTTCCTGAAGGCGATGATTCCGCTGATGGTGGCGCTGCCGGGCCTGTGCGCCATTGTGTTGCTTCCCAACCTGGGACGGGAAAACGCCGACCGGGCGGTTCCCGAAATGATCCGCGTGCTGATGCCGGCGGGGTTGCGCGGACTGATGTTCGCGGCGCTTTTCGCGGCGATGATGTCGCATATTTCCGCAACGCTGAACTCCACCACCACCATTTTCATTACAGACATCGTCGGGCAGATCCGCAACTGGTTCGGAAAGGGCCCGATCCCTGAGAAATTGGCGTTGCGCCTGGGCCGGGTAATTACCGCCTTGCTGATCATCTCGACCGCCCTGCTGGCCGAACCGATTGCCAACCGGGAACAAATCTATGTGTTCATGCAGACCATCCTGTCGCTCTTCCAGGGACCCCTCCTGGCCATCTTGTTGCTGGGCATTATTTGGCCGCGTGCCACGCAATGGGGCGGACTCGCCGGCCTCGTGCTCGGCGTAATGTGCTGTTTCGTTCTTAAATATACGCCCGGGCTGTTCCCCTCCGAAGAACCCTTCCTCTTCGTGGCGTGGTGGTCGTTCGTGTTCGCCATGATCGTAACCATTGTGGTCAGCCTGCTCACCCCGCGCGAACCCGATGAAAAGCTGCGCGGGCTGGTGTGGAGTTCTGTCGTGCACGATGAAGATGCGCAGGACGCGCTGCAAGAAAGGATTGCACAGTAATGGAAGCATGGATACAGAATCTATTCAAGGCAATTTTTTACCCCGTGCTGGCGCCCATTTTTCATCCGGTGGATCGTTTTCTGAACTGGGTGGATCTCCATCCTTTTACCGTGGGCAGTTTCTCCATTACCTGGGCGAGTATCTGCGGCGTGGGGTTGTTTGTGGGCGCCATGATATGGGTGGGCGTGTTTCTCAATAAAGACTATGTGAATCGCGGACGGCCCTATAAATCGATCTGGACCGATCTTCGGCTATGGACCGTCATTTCCATGACCCCCCACGTGTTAGTGTATTTTTACTTCACCCGATAGGACGCACGGCTATGAGCGAAATAAAAGCATCGGATTCCGACCAGAATGTAAATATCCGAATGGAGAAGCGTGACGGAGAGACCTATGTCGCGCTGGGCCTGTTCATTGTGGCCGTGGGGATTCCCGTGGTGATTGGCACCTACTTTGCCGCCCAAACCAACATGCGCGCCGCCATCGTCAACGTTGTCTGCGCCGGCGTTCTACTGCTCATCGGCGTGGCCGCCATCGCCTACGGGCGGATTCTCCTGTCCCGCAACAAGAGACGCGCGTGACGCAACGCTATTGCCTTCCGGGCGGCATTTCGGGGGACTTTGCCGCACGGTATTTCAGCCGCCCACGGTTGGGCAATCTCTATGGCCTGTTGCGCCACAGGGTGCGTGTCGCGAATGCGGACGATCCCGCCACCCGCATTCCGCCCTTCGTCGAACGGCTCTGGATGCCCGCCTATGCCATCCGGATCCATGCCGCCACCCGTAAAGACACCAACAGCGTCTGGACCTCTGTCGATGGCTGGTCCGGGCAATGCGCCATCCTGGATTGCGCGGATAACTTGGTACATCAGGATTTGGACGAAGAGTGCCTGCCCCCGAACCTGAGCGAAACGCAGGCTGTGGAAGCCGCGCGCAAGGGATTGTTGCGTTTCATCCTGGCGCAACGCGGTCAAATGAACAAACCCGATATCGGGGAAGTGGAAGATATCCGGCTGTACCATTTCCCGCTCTGGGTCTATTATTGCCGCCGTGGTTTTGGGAAACTCCTCGACATTAAAGTACTCGACGGCTGCACCGGGAAATCCGCCGGCGCCAAAATGCGCATCGCCGTCATTGATGCGCTCGTCGCCGCGAAAAAGAACCAAGCGCAACGTTCCTGATCTACCGTGTACTGAAAAAATCACATGCAATTATGCATTTGAAATGCAAATTGGCATGTTCCGATGCAGACATCTACTGGATATGTTTTTTGTGGCAGCTTGTTTTTTTTGAGACAACATGAATTGTTCAAGAGAAACCCAGTAAGGATTATTGAATCGGCCAACCGGCATGACGGGCGATAGTAATGTCAATTTGGCGCATGAGGTCCATCGTCTCTATAAGCACAGCGACAATCTTCGCGTAATGTCCAATATCGTCGTAGGAAAGGGTTCGATCCCGGCGGTCTTTCAGCCATTTGTGACACACTTGATAGCCGCCTATATGAAATTCCCACGTATCATTGGGAACGCCTTCAAAATATTGTGTATCGTTGATGTACACGCGCTGCTGTAGCTCCGCATAGCGGGGGCATTGCACGGTATTTGGACCTTTCACAGGGAAGGTCACCGGGGTTCCGTTTCCCACTTCAAGCAGGTGCAGGGCAGTGAGCCGCTGTCCGAGGTTGCACAATTCCCGGAAAAGCGGGCGGCTTGAAGTTAGCGGTACCCGTGGGAAATCGTTCTTAAGAAATTGTGCATACCGCTCACGATACGCCGGGGAATGTAAAATGGCATAGATGTAATGAAATACATCCTCCGGGCCAAATGTCTTTTTCAAATCCCCGGATTTATCTTCAATGAACGCGTATTTCAGTTTCCCTGCCATATTTTGAACAAACTCCGCCGCCAGGTTCGGCTTGCGGCGAATCCCATACCGGTCGGATTCTTCCCGCACGGCAAGCTCCTCCAAATCATCAATTGCCTCCATTTCCTTGGGATATAAATAAAGAGGCCTCTTCGTTAGAATTTATGGGTCACCTCCGGCTCCGGGAGATGTCCAAGTGC
>CAYYRW010000052.1:0-47270 GCA_964474205.1 uncultured Nitrospirales bacterium
AGCGCTTCCAATGTCTTTCAGCCTTGCTCGGTCAAAACGTTGGGACAACAGTGAATCCATCCATATACTCATGCACCTTCACCTATTCACCAATTACCTAATCATTCACCTGACGCCAACAGACAATAAGTGTAGTTTTACGCCACGTTTATTTCAAGATGGATGGTGCTTTGGTGTGGATGGACATGATAGACGGGGCTGAACGTTTTGAAAAAGAGTATAATTCAGAGATTCGCTTTCAGGAACAATGTTTCGCCGGAGGTGATGCTTTCGGAGAAGAGTTCGAGTTCGGTTGTTTGGCCTGCGAGTTCGAGGGTCCATCTACCGGTGGGTTTGGTTTCGCCGCTGGAGGTATCGGTGGGGTAGGGGAATGTGAAGTGAAAGGTTCCTTCGGCGTCCGCACTGGTTTTGTCGGTGTAGGTGAAGGCGCGGCCCGTATTGGTTTCGAGGGGGAGGGTGGCGGTGACAGGGGTTCCGGGGGCGGTCTTTCCGATAATGTGTGCGCCGGGAACGACTTCAAAGAATTTCACTGCGGGATATTTTCCGAGGGGGGAATCAGCCAAGTCTTTGGTTTCGTAAAGGAGGCGGTAATGTTGGAGGGCGGGGTATTCAGTATCGGTTTCGGTGTGGAAGGAACCATCGTATACATAAAGGTTGGCATGCTGGGTGGCGCGGTAGCGTTGTATAACCGCGTCTTTATTTTCCGGGACGTCTTGTTTATCGAGTATGGATTCCGGCATCAGTTGCAGGATGCGGAAGGCCTTGCTGGCGATGCCTTCGGTGGCATGGGCCAGAACATATTTTGCATGTTGTTTCTGGAGCAGATCGTAGGCGGCCTCGGGGGTGGAGTTGAAGAAGAAGGTGAGTTCTTCGAGGGCGCCTTCGCCGGCGTTGTTCGCCACGGGCACGCATTGGGCGCGGTCGAGCATCCACCAGCCGACATCCCATTTGGCCATGACGCGGTAAGGGGGTTCATCGACGGGATTCCAGAAGTTTTCGGAGCGGGGGGTGTTATTTTTCATCCATTGGAAGGTTTCGCGGAGGGGCGCGGAGATGCCGGGTTGGGTTTTGCGGATGTTGAGGTTGTTCAGAACGTAGGGCAGGAAGCCGAGAATCATCAGGGTGATGACGAGGGTCTTTACGGAGAAACGGAGGAAGCGGGAGAGGATGGAGATGGGGTTGGCACTATGTCGAGATTGCTTCGTCGGGGAGTCCTCGCAATGACAAGGAGATGAGGGGGAACTTATTTTCTTTTTGCGGGAGAAGCCGGGGATGCGTTGAAACAGAAAGTCGAGGAGGCCGCTGAGTCCCCATCCGATGAGGGGAGCCATGACGGCGGCGGCCATGTGGGAGAAGCGTTTGTTGGGGATGGAAACGAGGGTGAGAAAAATAAACATTACGCAGAGGGTGATACGGGCGGGGTCGCAGTTTTTCCAGGCTTTGCGGGCCATCACCATCACCAACACCGGGGTTACTAAGAAGAGCAGGGAATACTGGATATGGAGGGTGTTCAGGGGGATAGGCTGGGTTTCTGAGATCGTGGAATAGAACCGCTCAGTGAATCCCTGATCCTGGGAAAGATGCAGTGCCACGCGTCCGGTGGCGAGTAATTGACCTGTCAGGCCTGGTGCCACGACATATAGGCCCCCCAATCCCGTCAAAAGGAGCGCGGCCCAAACGATGATTCTGAACTTTGGGACGTAGTGCCAAACCGCGGTCTGCGCGAGAAGATAGGCTCCACATCCGGCGAGGCACAGTGCGGCGAAGTAGTTGGCCAGCAGCAGATTGAGTCCGCCCGCGATGAGCATGCAGCCCGCCATGGCCATAGCCTGCAAACGGATGGGCGTAGTGTGTTCCGGGGTGCGATTGGCGAAAAGAACGAGCGACAGGCTATAGGAAACGCACAGCAGGGCCGCGCCCAGGGCGGTCCAATACGAGAGTAACGCGCACAGGGTCATGGCCATGCCGAGCAACACGGTTACCAGAATGCGCGATTTCGGTTTCTTCGGAAGCCTGTTGAAGGCTATGGCGATCAACAGGAGCACCAGGAAAAGCAAACTTTCGGTCATGTGGTTATCGAGCGCGCCAAGACTGGTGCGCCAGAGAATCGGCATGCAGAAACCGGCGTAGATGGTGGCGATGAAGGCGGCGAAAGAATCGGCGAGCAGCCAGGTGAGCCAGAAAGCCGCGAGGGCCGTGAACAGCGCCCAGACAATCGGCACGAACATGGCCCCAGTGCGCAGGGATGCATCTTCGGTGGAGCCTCCCGCGAAGGCCGAGGCCATAAGAAACATGGAGGGGTGCAGCCAGGGTTCTTTCCGGGTGACGGTGGTATCGGTGGTTTTTTCAACCCCGAGGACATAGCGGTCTTCGGGGGCGGGATTTGGGAAATGATGGGCGATAAGCTGGACCTCGCGTAGCCGGAAATAGGGGTCGGAGTCGTAGGGCAATACGTCATCGCCGGTGAACACCGCATCCCAAGTGAGCATGCGCACGATGGCAAGAAAATAGAGAAGAACCAGAAACGCAAGAGTCTTTTTAATCATGCGAGGGCAGCCTGTGTATTTTGGTAAAGCATGGGGCATATGGGACGTATAGGACCGATAAGACCAATAAAAAATATGGAATTATGACGAAAGTTTTGTTTTCGCACATTGTACATGTAGTAGGCGCACCTGTGTTTTGGCATAAAAAGCGGGTTCATTTTCCATCAAGTGGCGGTGTGGATTCAATTTGGCCGAGGGCGGCTGATTCTACTTTAACCACATTCCCTGGCTGTGGTAAACTGTTGACGTAATGGTGCAAAGCGATGGGGCTTTATGGGAGCGTCGAATGCGGGTCCATGTAAGCCTGGGAAGCAATCTGGGCGACCGGGAATCGAATTTGCGCAGGGCGCTGAAAGCGCTCGAAGCGGATGCCGGGGTTGCTATTATCGCGGTTTCGCACTATTATGAGACCAAGCCTGTGGGCATGGCCGAGCAGCCGGATTTCCTGAATTTGGCCGCAGAGATCGAGACGGAGCTTGCTCCGCTGGAACTCCTGAATGCGGTGAAGGAAATTGAGGCGCGGTTGGGACGAGCCCCGTCGGAGCACTGGGGCCCGAGAGTGATTGATATTGACATCATCCTCTGGGGTCAACAGATGGTGACGACGGAGCCGCTCACGGTGCCGCACAAGGAATTCCGGAAACGGGCCTTTGTGCTGGCCCCGCTGGCGGAGATTGCGCCAAACGCGGTTGACCCGGTAACGGGCAAGACGGTGGCGGAATTGCTGGGAAGTCCTGAAGCCCAAGGGCGGGTTGATGTACGAGAGACTCCTTGAACCGCTCCGCTTGGAGCCCAACAGGGACCGGGACGGACTGCCACGCTGTAGTCACGCGTCACGGTTCGGGAGACAGCAAGTATGGGATGCCGTGTAAGTTCTGTTACGTTCCGTGAGCGGAAGCAGGCGGGGGAAAAGATCGCCGTGCTGACCGCGTATGATTACCCCACTGCGAAAGTGCTCGATGAATCCGGAATTGACGCGATTTTAGTGGGCGACTCCCTGGGCAATGTTATCTTGGGCTATAGCGATACGCTGCCCGTCACCATGGAGGATATGGCGCGCCACACACGGATGGTGAGCCGGGCGGTACACCGCGCCCTGGTGATAGCGGATATGCCCTTTCTTTCCTATCAAGTGAATGCGGAGGACGCCTTGCGCAATGCGGGACGCCTGGTCGGTGAGTGTGGCGCGCAGGCGGTGAAACTCGAAGGCTCCGCGAAAAAATTCGGCCCGGCCATCGAGGCCATCCTGCGCGCAGGGATTCCGGTCATGGGTCACCTTGGCCTGACGCCGCAGTCGGTGCATCAGTTCGGCGGGTATAAGGTCCAGGGCCGGGATGAGGCCGCGCGGACCAGGCTCAAAGAGGAAGCACTGGGCCTTCAGGATATTGGTTGCTTTTCCATCGTGCTGGAGTGTATTCCGGCGGATTTGGCGTCGGAAATCAGTGCGAGCCTGGATATCCCCACGATTGGCATCGGCGCGGGCGCGGGATGCGATGGGCAGGTCCTGGTCTTGCATGATATGCTGGGATGGGGCCGCACGCGCTTTACGAAAACCTTCGCGGATGTGCGCGGTATGATCGCGGAAGCCTGCAAGGGCTATTGCGGGGAAGTGAAGCAGGCCGTGTTCCCGGCGAAGGAACATACGTATGAATGAGAGGCTAGAGGCTAGAGACTAGGGACTAGAGATAAGGATTAAATGATGATCATTTTGGAGACGCCGAAGGCGATGCGGGCATGGTCGCTGGAGCAGAAACGGTTGGGCAAAACCATCGGTTTTGTGCCGACGATGGGGGCGCTGCATGAGGGCCATTTGAGCCTGATGCGGGCCTCGGTGCGGGAGAATGATGTGACGGTGGCGAGTATTTTTGTAAATCCCACACAGTTTGCGCCGAATGAGGATTTCGGCAAGTATCCGCGCACGTTCGAGACCGATAAGGCGATGTGCGAGGAGGCGGGGGTGACGGTGATTTACGCGCCCGGGCCGACGGAAATGTATCCGGAGGGGTATTCGACGTATGTGACGGTGGAAAAAGTCAGTGAGGGGTTGTGCAGCAAGACGCGCCCGCATTTTTTCCGGGGCGTGGCGACGGTGGTGGCGAAATTGTTTAATGCGGTGTTGCCGGACCGGGCCTATTTCGGGCAGAAAGACGCCCAGCAATATGCGGTGATCCGGCGGATGGCCGAAGACCTGGACATGGGCATTGACGTGATCGAGATGCCGATTGTCCGGGAGCCGGACGGCCTGGCGATGAGTTCGCGCAACCGGTATCTGGGGCCGGAGGATCGCCAACGCGCGCTGTGCCTGTCTCGGTCGCTGTTTGCCGCGGAGGAAATGCTGAAAGCGGGGGAGCGCTCGGCGGCGGCGATTATCGCGGCGGTGCGCGAAGGAATGAAGACGGTGGAGATTGATTATGTGGAGGTGGTGGATGCGGGGTGCATGCAGCCGGTGGAACGCGTGGAAGGCCCCATTGTGCTGGCCGTGGCGGCGCAGGTGGGTCCCGCGCGATTGATTGACAATATAAAGTTCAACCCGTAACCCAATACCCAAAAGAAGGTGTTAACCGCTATGTACCTGACCATGCTCAAGAGCAAAATTCATCGGGCCACCATTACCGAGGCCGACTTGAATTACCGGGGCAGCCTGACGCTCGATAAGAACCTCATGGACGCCGCGGGAATGCTGGAATATGAAAAAGTGGACGTATTAAACATCCACACCGGGGACCGGTTCGCGACCTACCTCATTGAAGGCAAACGCGGGAGCGGCGTGGTGTGTCTGAACGGCGCGGCCGCGCGGCTGGGCCATGTGGGCGACCTGATCATCATCATCACCTATGCCCACATGACGCCGGAAGAGGCGAAAGAACTCAAGCCGCGCATCGTATTGGTGGATCAACACAATAAAATAGTCGCTGAACATTAATCCGGCGGTCTGCACTCCACAAAGATGAGGAGGCGTACGTTATGACAAGTGCTTGGGCCTCGGGTTCCTTGATGGCCGTGATGCTCTGTGCCCAGATGCCGGTCCAGATGTGGCCGATATCCACGGAGGACACCCGGATGACGCTGGAGGTGCGCGACAATCAGGTGTATGTGAAAGACCTTCAAGGGCCGGACAACGCCTGGCTTCCCGCCCCGTCCGCCGTTCCGTTCATGGCGCGGGCATGGATGGGTGAACGAGAAATCCCCCTGAAATGGACCTACAAGGAAATGACGTGGGATGAAACACGGACGATTATCACCCTCAGATTCATCAATGATTCTCCGAAGCTGCTGTTGAGTTCGATTTGGCGCGCGCGTCCGGGCCGCGGTCCCATCGAGCATTCCGTCACCATCGAGAATCAAACCGATGGAAAGATAACGATTGGGCATCAGGACAGCCTGACCTTACTGAATCTCGACACCCATGAAAACACTTCGATCTGGTGGATCCGCCGGGGGGGCGGGAATGCCAGTGAGCAGGGCGGCACAACGATTGAGCCAATCAAGGGCACTACGAACCTTACGCTTGTCAGTAAATGCGACGATGGGGCGAGTCCGGTGCCGTGGATGGCCGTGCAGCGCGGGGAAGAAGGCGGCTTGTATGTGGGGTGGGAATTTTCCGGCGTGGGCCGCATACAGGCCACGGCCGGGGAGCAGGGCGCGCGGCTGGAGGTGGCGGTGGGCAATCTTCCTGATTTTAAGACGGACCTTATGGCGGGTGAAACGTTTTATGTCCCCTGGGCGTTTTTCGGGTGTTATTCCGGCGATGTGGATGAAGGGGCGTATGCATTGCACCAATGGATTCTGCGTTATCTGCGCCCCAAGCTCGATCCGGACATTCCCGATCCCATTCTGGCGTACAATTTGTATCTCGATGCGGGCGGCCCTTCTGCGAAGGAGGCGGATGTACTGCGGAGCGCCGCGTTCTGCCAAGACCTCGGTTTTGAGGCATTCATGCCGGATGCCATGTGGTTTCCGGAGTGCGGCGATTGGCGGTGGGACCCCGCGCGGTTTCCCAACGGCGTGACGCCCATCGAGCAATTTGTCCATAATAATGGAATGAAATTGGCCCTGTGGTGCGCGTGGACCAATGGCGGCATTTCCGAACATCCCGAAGCGTTGAGCGTGCGGGGCGCGGCGGGGCATCCGGATTGGTTTAACGCCGATTTTGGGCTGGATTGGAAACCCGGGCCGTTCTATGGGGGACAAGTCTGCCTGGCGTGCCCGGAAGCGAAGGCTTGGGAACTCAACAAAACACAGTGGCTGGTGAAAAACCACAAACTGGACTACTTGAAGCATGATTGCGGCCCGATTGTCACATCCTGCAACAAGACTACGCACCGGCACGGGTATGGGGTGGATACCAGTTACTGGGCGGTGATGAATTATTACGACATCCAGGAGCAACTAAGAAAGGCCAATCCCAAGATCATTTTAGAGAATTGTTCCGGCGGCGGGCACATCAAGGATTTTGGGATTATCCAGCGCACGCACTATACGGTCACGACAGACACGCTCTCGAACCTTCCCGACCGGCAAAGCATCTATGATTCCACCTTTGCGATCCCCCCGATGATTTTGCAGGCGTATACTTACGAGAGGAATTATAAAGTGCCCGGCGATGATCCGGGGACCTTCCTGTGGCGCAGCGCCATGATGGGCGCATGGCAAATAGACCCAACCAACACGCAAATCTGGACGGAGGATGAGCGCAACTCGGCGAAACGTTCGGCACAACTCTATAAAACATGGATACGTCCCATGTTGAAGGATGTGAAAGTACACCACATTCTGCCGCGTCCGGACGGCACACGATGGGACGGCATGTTCTATTGGAGCCCCAGCCTGAAGCGCGGCACGGTCTACGTATTCCGTCCTGACGCGAAAGAATCCAAGCAGACGATTCGCCTAAAAGGACTGGAAGGCCTGAAAAACTACTGGGTAGGGTGTGAAGACGGATCGGTGGCGCCGGGCATTCAACCGGGCGAACAGTTGATGAAAAAAGGCCTGACGGTCACGCTGCCGCAATGCTACACCTCTGATCTGATTTTCATACAGGACGAAGTGTTGGGTAAGCCACAAGGGTTGGACGAACAGTAACCTTTTTAGTCATGGGAAACCCAATTCCGCACCGGGATGAAGGGCCAGACCAATTTGTTCGAGACGGTCGGTACGGCCGTTATACCAAAGCATCCAGCGGCCGCCATCCAGGATGGCATAGGGTTTATAACAGGCATCGGCATCCCATTGATTGTGTCCAGGGCGGAGGATGGGGTTTTCTGGGAGCCGTTGCCAGTTGCTTATGCCGTCGCGGGAACGCGCAATGACGATCTGGGCATGCTCGATGTCCCGGAACCCGATGTAGAACATGATGTGCCAATCGCCGTGTCGGACCACCTGACATGCGGTAACGCGGTCCTTTTCCCAATCGATGGCCGGATCGGGTTTGAAGATGGGATTCTGGGCGTGGCGGACCCACGATAAACCATCGCGGCTGGTGGCGTAGCCGATTTCGTCCGGCTCATATTGTCCGCCCCCGCTATACCACATCCTGAACTCGCCTTGTTGACCGTCCCAGAGGACATGGGGACACATCAACACCTTTTTCTCCCACGGTTGTTCCGGCGAGAGGACGGGTTTGAGGCTCATGCGTTTCCAACATCTGCCGTCAGCACTGGTGGCATAGCCGATCCAGGACCGATCATCAGTCTGGCCCGTATACCACAGGTGATAAACGCCGTCCCGCTTGAGCACGGTGGGCCGGTTGATCCTATTCTCCCAGCCCGTGGCCGGGTTGGGCGCGAGCACGACAATCGGTTCGCTCCAATGGATGCCGTCCGTGCTCTCGGTCAACGCAATGCTCTCTTTCGGTCTCCAGGAAAACCACATGCGAAAGAGGCCGTCTTCCTTGAGGACCGCAATGTCAAAACACGTGCCCAGATCGCCGCCCAGCACGGGGTTTTCCGGATATTTCTCCCAGCCCCCGGCGGTTTCTTTCCCGTCCGCAACCGCGCTAGCCGTCTCAGCCCAGAGGCCGCCTTCGGATAAACAGCCCGGGACAACGCATGCAGTGATTATGACCAAAAGGCCCCTTACAACACTCTTGTGCATCATGACAAAAACCTCATTTCGGAGTACTTCGATTAACAGGTCCGCTTCAGGAAAGGCGTACACACCCGTGTACAATCTATGCTCTTGCTGCTCGTTATGAATCCTTTAGCAGTACATACTAATGTCTTTGCACACCTTCCAAGTCAGCTGAGATTCCTAAAGATCGGAGACGTTCGTTCCCTATCGCCAATTTTAGTAATGCCGCACTACTGCCGTGCAGAATTCCTCCTGCGAGAACATCCCGTAGTTCTGAAACACATGGGACAAAAATGTTTTTGGCCTCCCAACTGCCAAGTAATGGACTTTTTGACCACTCATCATCTTCGATAACTATGAGGAATGAGAGCTCATGTCTCAGAAGGGACAGATCAATACTGATGCCGAGGTAATCAATGTGTGCCTTATCACGGGCTATAAGGTCAGACAGCTTTATTACATTAGGATCTGAAAGAACAGAGGAAGGGTCACGACTATCTGGTCGAACTTGGAGATGTTTTGCGTCAAATAGTTCTTCGGCATATTCTCTAAATAATGCCATCATAACGTTACATCCCTGTCGCAGAAGAAACGCATTCACCTCTTCACTCGCCTCAGTTCCATAAATCTCAAATCCGCCTGCAGGCTGAAACTGATAGTAGCCAGGTTTCACGATGACATCTTCCGAACGCTTCGCCAGTACAACTCTCCACACAGGAACCGTGACGCTCCTACAGTCCCGGAAGACAACCATAGCTTGTACACTCACTAACGGGTATGCGGACACGGGTTCCAGAAGGGCAAGATCCGCAGGCCTTCCATTGTGATACTTATCCCGCCTAGGAAGATCATGAAGGGAGGCTAATGGAATGCTGCGTTGGTTCCTGTTCGTCTTTAACTTGCGGTATCGACTATACAATTCCCACTCTAGTATATGGCAAGTGATGACATTCTGGTAGAAATTTGTCGCACGCACTTCAATCTTTCCAGCTCGTCCTGATGCATCACATTCAATTCTGTGTACAGCAAATCCCTTCATCCTTGGCCATTTTAGTGATAAACCAAGCATTCGTATATAGTTTGTCTGTTCTTTGTCTGCAATGAGGTGTGGCATTGTTACATCAGTAAGACTGCATAAGTTAGTGAACGGGTATTGCCAATCTATAGAGGGTTTAATAATCGCAGCGGGATACTTTCTTCCATAGACGCTTGCTATTTCCATGGAAGCGCCGTAAAGTGACTCAAGAGTTGCTTGTTGCCATTCCAGATACGACGGTCGGCACAAGTTGTGAAAGAATACTCTTCCGCGCCGCTCCCATCTAGAATTCCACCGTCTGAAACTGTAAGACGCGCACAAAACAACACATGATCCAATTGTGCCGTAAAGGAGACCGTGCCAATCAGGAAGCAGGAATGCCAGAACGGTTGCGAAGATGCCAAATAAAGCAATCAGTCTCTCCCAATAGGTCTTCAACACGATTGGTATTTTCTCCATTATTCCAAAAGATACCTCTCAAGGACTCGGGTCAACGCGTCGATAGGTATCATTTGTTGAATTCGACTTTAAGTCACCAAGGGCGGACCGTTCATTATTACACTTAACAGTATCCTTTGGTGGGAAGGGGATTATTTTTATGTTATTTTTAGGCCAGATAGACCGAGACCAACGCACAATATGTTCTCGCAACGATTTAACAATTACATTTCTACTGATCCATCTAAAGAAGGTTATAATAGCGGTTAACACGACAACGAATGCGGCGATATTCTGGATCATCTGTATCTCTGATCTTGACGCACATCTAACTTTGTTTTGGGGCCAATTACGGCCTCGTTAATATCACCCATGAGGGCTGATTCAGGGCCAATGACACTATTTCTCACAGTGCAGCCAGAAATCCTGCAGCCAGGATACACAATAGAGTTCTCAACTCTTGATTGCACAAGGGTTGTTCCCTCGCAAATATAGGCATATGGTCCTATTGATGAATCTTGTATTGTTGTTTTCGATTCAACATGAACTGGGGGAATAATAGTCGTATTTCCATATATCCATTCTGGTGATTTTATTGCCTCTTGGTTATTTTTCATGATTAATGCATTGGCGGCAAGAATTCCCTCTCGTGTTCCGGTATCATACCATGGAGCTTCAAATTGGTAACCCATAATTTTTGTTTGCCGCGCCAACCAATCCATAAAATGACCAAGATTATCTTCTTTTTTTAAAGATAAATATGATGATACTTTTTCGATGTCTGATCTTTTCAAACAGTAACAGGCTGTACTGACCAGTCGGTATTGTTGTGCCTTTGGTTTTTCGTCTAACGTTGTCAATCGGCCAGATGAATCGAGAGTTGGGCAACCGAATTGTGAAGCATCAATCTGTTCCAGACTTTTTTGAATGGCGATGCAATTTACATAATTATCGCGATAGAAGTTAATGAAAGCATCCAAAGAAAAACCAAAGACATTATCACCTCCTACAAGGAGAAAATCATCACCAATCAATCCATGGTCTTTGGGAGCACAAAGAATTTCCTGTACTTTATGGAGTGCCCCTTTGATTTCTCCTTTATCATCAGGCTTATGCGGTGAAAAATGTGGTCTGACTGTCGAGAAGATATTTAGACTGTCGATATATAGTCGAAAATAGTCTTCTTTGTTCTTGTCGATAGCAATTGTGATACTACTCACACCGGGGATCCTGCTAATATTTTCCAGAAGGTGGAACAATATCGGTTTGCCTGATACCGAAAGAAGCACCTTTGGTAATTCCTCTGTTAGCGGCCAGAGTCGTTCAGCATACCCACCAGCAAGGATGATCACATTCATTTTAGTTTTCCTTAAATTTTCATCCTGTCAGCATGAAATGCACCACAAAATATGTAACGTAGCGAGGAGAAATCACCAACTCTTATAATCTCACTATCGCAAGTATATTCCACTTCCATATCCTGTATCAAGAATACTTTTTATCTATATACAGCAAATAAAACGATAACATTCTGAACATGGCACTGGCAAAACCAGTTTCCCTCCTAGTATCGGATAGTACATGCTGTAACGCTGGAAGTGGTGGCTCAGCTTTGATATTATATATAAAGGAAAAAATGAGTATGAAAAACGAAATAGAAGCAACGATAGAGTTTCAGAAAGTTATTGGAGAGGCGAAACCTGGGAGCTATCAGCCTATTCGCTTCTCGCGTGTAAAGTATAAGGAAAGTCCCGATCCGTATATCGACATACGTCAATACCAGCGAGGATATGATGACGAAGGTGAGGAAGTCTTCTATCCAACAAAAAAAGGGTTTAGGTTTGCTGAGCGTGAGTTTCGGCGAGTCGTCAAAGAATATGCATTGATGCCAGAGATGTATGTCCATCCTGTGATCGTCAAAACTTCTTTTCGCCTCCTGAAATCCAGTGAATTCGACAGTGCCGTCCTCAAGGCGTTCAAAACCATCGAGACCACAATACGGAGACTCATCAAAGCAAATACTGACGATATCGGTGTAAACCTGATACGACGGGCATTTCACCCCGAAAATGGGCCTCTGACAGACATGTCCCTCCCCAAGGCAGAGAGGGAGGCACTCTGCCACTATCTTGCGGGCGCATTTGGCTACTACAAAAACCCATGTTCACACCGGGATATCGACATGGACTTTCTTTCCGCATTTGAACGAATTGTTGTGGCGAGCGATCTACTCAAGATTGTTGAAAGAGCCGGTAGCATGGCCAACAAGAAGGCATAACAACAATTTGTAGTTGACCGTCTGCGGCCTTCGTTAAACTCTGGATTCTTGCAGCAACTGCATCAACAGGGCATTTTTTGTCATGACCTGCGCCTGAATGCTATCATCGGGGCTTGGTTCTGTGTTGGGTTTATTTGGATTGGATTTTTAAGGCCGGGGAGTAGTCTGTACGTGAAGACGATAACGGTTCAGGTCAAAGATGACCATCTGGAGACATTGGCGCGCACGAAGCCGATGACGGCGTTGGCGGAGTTGATTTGGAACGCTCTGGACGCCGAGGCGGCGGAGGTGCGCGTGGAATTTATCGAGAACAAGATGGAGGGGCTGGACACCGTCCGGATTACGGATAATGGTCATGGCCTTGCCTATGATAATGCGCTGATCGTGTTTCAGAATCTGGGCGGGTCGTGGAAGCGGGAGGAATTCCGGAGCAATGCCCGGAAACGCGTGTTGCACGGCCAGTACGGCAAAGGCCGATTCCGGGCGTTTTCGTTGGGAAATCTGGTCTCCTGGCATAGCACGTATGTGGATGGGGACGGCCTGAAGGAATTCTCGATTACGGGCAAGGCGGAGGCGATTGGCGAATTCACCCTCACCGACCCCAAACCGGCCAAACGTCCTGCTCCCGGCATGGTGGTTGAAATCCATAATGTCGCAGCCTCGACGGACCTCTTGCGCGGTGTTAAAGCGTTGGATGAGGTCACGGACCTGTTTGCGCTGTACATGCGGCATTACCCGGATGTCCATATCACCTACGATGGCGTGCCCATCGACCCGGCGAATGTGGAACGGCAATACACGGACTATGGGCTGGACGAAATGGTAATGCAAAATGGAGAACGGGTGCGGGCGGCCCTCACGGTGGTGGAATGGAACACGCCCGGCCGGCGCGGGGTGTATCTTTGCGACGATGAAGGCTTCATGCGCTTCAATGCGCTGCCGCGGCTCCATTTCCGGGGCTTCAGCTACACCGCCTACCTGAAATCCGGCTATATCAACACCCTCGATGCGGAAGGATTGTTGCAGGCGGGCGAACTCGCCCCAGACGTGCGCCAACTGCTCGATGCCGCTCGGCGCAAACTCCGCGAGCATTTCACGTTGCGCGAGGCCGAACTGGCCCAGGACACTCTGGAAGAGTGGAAAGAACAGGGATTGTATCCCTTTGAGGGGCCGCCCAGGACCGATTCCGAGGCGAATGAACGCCGTATTTTCGACATCTATGCCACGCATCTGAACCAGATTTTTGCGGATTTTTCCGCCGCGCGGCCCCGGCATAAGCGGCTGACGTTGCGGCTGATTCAAGAGTTGGTGCATATCGAGCCGACCCGTATGGCGCGGATTCTCGATGATTTATTGGAGTTTCCGGAAGAGAAGGAGGGGGAAGTGCTGGAGTTGCTTCAGGCTTGACAGGTGAGGTTCGATGTGATATAAACAGGTGAAAACATTTTCAGTATCACAGAAAGGGAAAACGAACATGTCGGCAAACACGGGTGAAGACAAAGCGAAGATGCGGGCGTTGGACATTGCGGTTTCGCAAATTGAGAAGCAGTATGGCCGGGGCACGCTGGTGCGGTTGGGTGATGAATCCTTTGCACAAGGGGTGCGCGCCATATCCACCGGCAGCCTGTCCCTGGACATTGCCACGGGGGTGGGCGGCTTGCCCACAGGGCGCGTGGTGGAGGTGTTTGGCCCGGAATCCTCCGGTAAAACGACCTTGGCGCTGCATGTCGTGGCGAATGCCCAGAAAGAGGGCGGCATTGCGTGTTATATCGACGCGGAACACGCCCTGGACCCCCATTTCGCGCAAAAAATTGGCGTGGACATTGACAACCTGCTGGTGTCTCAACCGGACACGGCGGAGCAGGCCCTCGAAATTTGCGAGAGCCTGGTGCGCAGCAACGCGGTGGACGTGATTGTGATCGACTCGGTGGCGGCGCTGGTGCCCAAGGCGGAAGTCGAGGGGGAAATGGGCGATTCGCACATGGGGTTGCAGGCGCGGTTGATGTCGCAGGCGTTGCGCAAACTGACGGCCGTGATCAGCCGGTCCAAGACGCTGGTGATTTTCATCAATCAAATTCGAGACAAAATCGGGGTGATGTTCGGAAATCCGGAGACGACCACGGGGGGCCGCGCATTGAAATTTTACGCGAGCATGCGCCTGGACATCCGCAGGATTGCAGGTCTGAAGGAAAAAGAGGAAAACGTGGGCAACCGGGTGAAGGTGAAGGTGGTGAAGAACAAGTTGAGCGCCCCGTTCCGCGAATCGGAATTCGACATTTTGTTCAATCAGGGCATATCCTTGGAAGGTGATATACTGGATCTGGCGTGCGATACGAAGATCATGCAAAAGAGCGGCGCCTGGTTTTCGTATAATGGTGATAACCTGGGCCAGGGCCGGGAGAACACGCGCCAATATTTGAAGGATCACCCGGAACTGACGAAACAGTTGCGTGAACTGGTGATCAAAGCGAAGAACCTGCCCTGGGCGAACGGCGCGGCGGCGGGCCAAGAGGTGAATGCTGGAGAATAAACACGATTCCAAGACGGATTCTCAAGTCCTTTTCCGATACGGCCGGCGCACCCGGATTGGATTGTTCATTCTTTTGGTGCTGACAGTCGTATTTGTGGGGACTGTGTTGTTCATTCGTTACCAATTGACCACCGTGCGCGAATCGCTGGTGGAACGGGCCGAGAAACGCCTTGGCGGCGATCTGAACATCGGAGCGATTGAGGTGAACGGCCTGCGGGGGTTCAGCGTGGATGGGTTCCAGGCGGACGTGGCGATTCCCTATGGCCCCCATATCCAGGTGCATATTCCCCGTGTGTATGTGTCGGTGAATCTCATCGAATTGGTTTATGGTCAAGTGAACATTGAACGGGTGGTGGTGGACGGGGCGAAAGTCGTATTGACCCGCGACGAGGGGAAACCCTGGTTCACCATAAATGACGAAAAGAAAGTGGAACTGCCCAACTTTGCCTTCCGTGTCATGGGAAAGGGCTGCGAACTGGACATCCCGCGGTTGGCGGGCGATGCGGGGCTGCATTTGACCAACATGGATGTTGATATGGCCCGGTTGCCGGATTCCCCGGATGTATCGGTGAAAATTGCCGGGCTGCTCGATGCGGCGGCGCAAAAAACGTTCGATACAAAGCTTCGTTTTGCCTCGATTGAAGATTTTGACCTGCGCGCGCGATGCGGCGAAATCACCGCGGATGATATCAATGCCTACCTGCCCCCCGGGCAGCAGGTGGTGCTTCAGGGATCGGTGACGCCCAACGTACGAGTAACGGGAGATCCCAACCGCACCCTGGTGGTGTCCCTTGAATCCCTGGTGAACGAACTGCGCTTTCGGGACCAACCCGAATTGCTGAAACCGGTGACCGGCGCCCTGAATGCACTGGGAGGGTATGATTTGGACACCCGCGTGCTGACCCTCATTACCGCCAAAGTGCAAACAGAGCAGTTGGCGGGGCGGTTGGAGGGCTCGGTGTCGTTTGCAGGGGAAGAACCGGTCTTCGACGTGCACCTTCGTGCAAACCAAGTTCCCGTGATGGAAGCCCTCGATTACCTGATGCAGGGAAAGACCGGGGAGTTTGGAAAACTGACCGTGGACATCCAGCCGCCCTATGAATTGGGCCTGGGGCTTCAGGGAACGCCCAAGACGCCCATATTCAGCGCGGAAGCCTCGGTTTCGTCCGGAACGGTTTCATTTGCGCCAAAGGAACCGCGCATGCCCAGGGGGCAGTTGACGTTTGGAATGATGAAAGTTTCCTGGGATTCCAAAGATTCCGTGCCCTACGGCACGTTTAGTGTCACGGACGGTTCCATCGAGCAGGACGAAATTGGATTGCACGCCCAAAAGGTGTCGGGCACGCTCGTCTTGAAAGAAAAACTGATTGTGCTGGACCCGGTGAACGCCGAATTGACGGGAAACGCTTTCACGGGCCGCGCCCAATACGATTTGGACGCCCAACAGGGTGATTTCACGGTAAGCGGCGTGTTGGCGGAAGCGGAAAAAACACCCTTGGGGCAATTGGATGATTTCGGCGTGTCGGGCACCATCAATGCCACCTGCAAAGGCGTCTTATCCAAGAACAGTTATGCCTTTGACGCGGAACTCGACCTCACCCGCGCCCAAGTGGATTACGACTGGTGGCTGCGCAAGCCTATCGGCGTGGGGTGTTCCATTCCGAGCCTGAAGGTGGAGTTTAAGCCTCGGAAGAGCATTACGTTGGAAGGCGACGGAGCGATTGACGCCACCCAGTTGCACGCCAGCTTCTTTTTCGACTATCAGAAAAAGAAGTTTGACACCAAGGAGGTGCGCTTCGTTCTGAGCCCCGTGGATTTGGCGGCCACCAGCAAATGCATTCGCGTCCCCTACGCATTCAGCGGCGTGGCCGGGAAAGAGATTGTGATAGAATTTAAAAAGGTGCCTCATCAGGAAAAAACCAACACGATCCATGTGTGGGGGACCTTGGTGGATGCGGAGGTGATGCCTGAGAACGCCGGGGTGCCGGTGCGGGCGAAGAATGCCTCGGTGGATGTGTTTGTCAACGACCTGCCCGCGGAAAACCGGGGCATGGTGAAAATTTCCGCGGAAGAGGCTCAAATCCCGCCGCTCAGCGTTAAATGGCTCTTGCCCTTGCGTCCGAAAGACCACCCTGCGGAAAACGGCCCCGCCAAAACGAAGGAACACGGCAAAGCACCCGAACCGGATAAAAAAGACACATGGACCTTTGCCTTGAAGGCCAACCGCCTCGAAATGCCCCCCTGGAAAGGCACGGACTTCAACGGCGTGGCCTTTGATGACGAACAGGCCTCGGGCCTGCGTAATTTTTCGGCAAAGGTGGATGGCGGCACGATTGAAGGGAATTTTTCAATCCGTGCGGAAGACAATTTCATGGAAATGCAGGCGAAGTGGGATTCCATCCCCACGGTGTATCTGCTGCGGCATCTGAATTTCCCGGAGGTGCTGGAGGGGAAGGTGACGGGCCAAATACAGTACCAGATGGATAATGACGATCCGGATACGTTGAAAGGCGCCGGGCTGTTTGACATCCAGGAGGGGCGGTTTAGCGCGGATTACCTGACCAAACAGTTTACAAAACAACTCAAAGGCGAGATGGTTTCCCTGCCTCCTTCGCTGGAATTTTCTCGGCTCGCCGCCGATATTGAACTGCAAGGCGACACGGTAAGCACCAAAAACATTGTGTTGCGGGGGAACGGAATCACCGTGACCGGGGATGGACACTATGTGCGTGATGGCGATATGGAGTTCAGCCTCAAAGCTTCCATTACCCCGGCCATGGCGGAAAAAATGCCCATTTTGATGAAAAGTTTCAATATAGACGGCCATCGCCTTACGCAGAACAATATTGAGATTGCCTTTGACATCAAGGGGCCCACGTTCAATCCCAGCGGGGCCGTGACGGGCCTCCCGTCCATTGGGGTGACCCTGTTGAGCGGCGCGGGCGAAATGGCCCATGAAGCCATCAAGATAATCGATGCCCCTAGACAAATACTGATCGATCTGATTAAAATTTTTGGCGGAATCGTCGGCCCCGGCAAAACGCCGGTGAAGTAATAGATGGAGCAGCATGGAAATACGTATAGGAAAAAGCGCGCGGGCCTGCACGGCGTGCGGGCGTGAATTTATCCATGAAGAGGAATTGAGTTCACTCGTTCGCCGGGTGGAACAGGAGTTAACGCGCGAGGATTACTGCGCGGCCTGTTGGGCGCCGGAGCGTGCGGAAGGCGCGTATTCCGCGTGGACGCCCAAGTTCTATGATCCCCGAGTTGCGGAACAAGCGCCTCCAGAGGTATTCTCCCCATTGCGTCAGGCCTTTTACGAGGCGGTGGAGATGGACGACCGGATTGGCCAGGCGCGGGCCTTTTTGGCGGCCCAATTATTGCGCCGGCAAAAAGTGTTTCGGCGCATTAAAGAGTCGGATGAAGCGGATGGGGAAGTGCATCTGCTGTTGTTCGCGGATAAAATAGGCAACCGTTTGATTGAAGTGCGCGATCCGAATTTCAGTTATGCGGAAATGGAAACGGCGCGTCAGGCGTTAATGCAGCGTTTGCAGGAGCTCGAAGCGCCGCCCGTGGAAGAAGCACAGGTGGAACATGTCGAATCCGAATAGATTTGGAGTGCGCGGCGAGGGTGAAAAGCTTACCGCGGAGTTTACGTCGGGGCAGTTGGTCATTGCGATTTGCGTATCGTTGTTCGTGGCGCTGGTGTGTTTCCTGCTGGGCGTGTTGGTGGGGCGCTATGATCGCGCCCACCGGCTTGCCGAAACGCCCGCCCCGGTCGAAGAAACCGCGCCGGCCGTGCCAGAACCTTCCGCACCCGTGCAAACCGGTGTGCAAACCTCCCCCCGGACGGATGCCTTGGCGGCATCGCCTTCCCCACAGCATTCCCCGTGGGCCGCGGGCCGTGTGCGTGATATGGAGCCCCTGCCATCGCCCACCGAAGGCGGTACGGAAGTAGAACTCCCCGTGGCCATTCCAAAGCCCGCAGTGGAAGGAGAAGCGGCCCCTGCGGTTGCCGCCCCCCCCGCGCCGTCCGTGGAACCGGCGAAACCTGAGGCTCCTGCAGCCCCACCGGCACCTGTACCCGCGCCCACGCCTGCCACCGGCACACCGGGCGCATTGGACGAACCTGACATTTCCATGCCGCCGATTACCGCCACACCTTCCGCCGATGCCGCGAAGCAACCCGGGCAAAGTGTAAAACCGTCCGCCGGAGAGGCCAAAAAGTCTGGCCGGGGCAAGTTTGGGATACAAGTGGCCGCGTTTCAAGGCGGTGGACGGGAAGCCGCCGCTCAAGCGTTTAAGAGTCAACTCAAGAGTAAAGAGGCGTTGGATGCGGAGATTGTGATGGACGGGCAGTATGCGCGGGTCATTATCACGGGGTACAAAGACAAAGCATCCGCCGCCGCGGCCTGTGCGGAATACAGGAAAAAACCGGGATTGGACAAATCCTTTGTCCGCGCGTTGCCGCAACCGTAGAAGAAGAAAGGGCGATCATGAAGGTAGCCGTGGTAGGGCCTGGGGCCATGGGATGCCTGTATGCGGCGCGTTTGGCGCATTCAGGAGTGAAGACGTGGTTGGTGGACCACCAGCCGGCGCGCGCGGAACGTTTGGAAAAGAACGGAATAGTGGTCGAAGACCGCGATGGGCATACCCTGCTGGAGCACCCGGCCATGACCCTCCATGTGCCCACGGGGATGGATTTTGTGCTGATTTTGGTCAAGGCCTATAGCACCTCCTCACTGCGCTTGCCCCCGGAGACCCCTGTATTGACCCTGCAAAACGGATTGGGCAATGTCGAGACCTTGTGCAGCATGGTGGGCAGCGCGCGGCTGATAGTGGGAGCCACCACGGAAGCCTCGACATTGATTAGCGAAGGGCGTGTGCGGCATGTCGCCTCCGGCACCACCTCGATGGGTTCCTGGACGTCGTGTTCGTGCACCGCGGCACGCGACGCCCTGACCAACGCCGGCTTTCAGGTGGAAGTGACGGAATCGCCCGGCCAGCTTATTTGGGAGAAGGCGGCCGTCAATGCGGGCATTAACCCGCTGACCGCGTTGCTGAACGTTCCAAACGGTCGGCTGCTAAAGATTATGGAAATCCGGCAGTTGATGCGTGATCTTGTGGTGGAAGCGACCAAAGTGGCCTCGACCGAAGGCTACCGCTTCAATCAAAGCCTGGTGGAAATGGCGGAAAACCTGTGCGCGCAGACCTCCGAGAACATTTCGTCCATGTTGCAGGACGTGCGCGCGGGACGCCAGACGGAAATTGACGCCATCAGCGGGGAGATTCTGAAACGGGCGCAACTGGCCTCTTTGCCGACGCCCCGGACGCGCGTGGTCTATCAATTGGTGCGGGGACTGGAAGGCCGGTGAAGTCCACCGCGCTCACATACACGAGCCCCAAACAGTTTTCAGTATGGCAGCGCGTTCAACTGGCCGTGCTGCCGCCCGCCCTGGCGAATTCCTTTAAGGGGCTTTCCCGGTTGTGCGACTGGGAGGTGCGCGATAAACATTACATCTGGGACACGGTCTTCGAGCATGGCGGCATTCTCTGCGCATTTTGGCATGAGTGCCTCGGCCTCGCCGCATCGCACCATCAATACACCCCTACCGTTCACACCTTGACCAGTTACAGTTTTGATGGCGAACTGGCCGCGCGCACCGTGGCGCGGTTCGGATTGCTGTCGTTGCGCGGTTCTTCCTCGCGCGGCGGCATGGAAGCCTTGAAGCAGCTTCGCGCCGCCGTGGATATGGGCTGTCTGGTGGGGTGGACCCTCGACGGCCCCCGGGGGCCACGGCGGGAAGCCAAGCCGGGCATTGCGTATGTCGCCGCCAAAACCGGCATGCCGATTGTCCCCAATGCCTATGCCCTCAGCAAATGCTGGCGGGTGCCTTCCTGGGACCGGTTTCCCATCCCCAAACCGGGCGCGCGCATTATCAGCGCGTTCGGCCCGCCGATAGCCCCGCCGCGCGAAGTATCCTCCGAGGCTATCGAGAAAACCCGTATCGAAGTGGAAACCGCCCTTAACATGTTGCATAAAACGATTGAACAGGAACTTGGGGACGCACAACTGCCCTGAGCCTTGTTAGCGCGTTTGATGGATGCGGCGGAGTTGACCGCAGGCGGCTTCGATATCCTGGCCTTTTTCCTGGCGCAGCGTGGTTTGGAGTCCTCCGGCGATCAGCGCATCCCGAAACGCTTCACAGCGTTTCTTGGGCGAAGGTTTGAAGGGCACGTCCGGCACCGGATTCCACGGAATGATATTCACAAACGCCTTGAGCCCCTGCGCGTATTCCAATAACTCCTTCACGTCTTCCGGGCGGTCATTCACGCCGTCCAGCAGGGTCCATTCGAAGGTAATCTGCCGCTTGGTTTTGGAAATATACGATTCGAGCGCCTGCCGGAGCCGTTCCAGCGGATATTTGCGGTTGATGGGCACCAGTTTGGAACGCAAAGCATTATTTGCGGCATGCAGGGATACGCTCAGGCGCACCTGCCAGTCTTCCTCGGCGAATCGCTCGATTTGCGGCGCTTCGCCCGCCGTCGAGACGGTGATTTTCCGCGCGCCGATGGCCAGGCCCTCCTTGTCCATCAACAGGCGTATGCTGTGCATGACCGCGTCATAATTGCGGAAGGGTTCGCCCATGCCCATATAGACGATATTGGGTGTTCGCCCTTCGAGGTTTTCGTTGGCCAGCAGATACAATGCCTGCTCAACAATCTCATGCACCTCCAAATGACGGCGAAACCCCGCCTGGCCGGTGGCGCAAAAGGCGCATTTTAACGCGCACCCCGCCTGTGACGACAGACACAGGGTGATGCGTTCCTGATCTCGGATCAGCACCGATTCCACTGTGTCGCCGTCCGCCAGTTGATATAATGCCTTCTTGGTTCCCGTGGCCTTGGATTCCCGCAGAGCGATGGGGAGGATTTCCATGGCCGTGCATTCGTTGAGCAGCCGTTCGCGCAACGCAAGGGGCAAGTCGGTCATCCGGTTGAAGTCGAAAATGCGCTTTTGATGAATCCAACGGAAAATCTGACGTCCCTGGAAGGGTTTTACGTTTAACAAACCTCCAATTTCCTGGGCGGTACAAGCGCTGAGCACGTGTTTCATGGTTTGGATTGCGGCTCCATTTTTTGATATCCCTTGTCCCGCAATTCCGCGGCATGCGCTTCAATGCGGAAGGAGGCGTCCTCCAGTTCGGTGTTCAGAAATACTTTGCGCATGTCGAAGCGCATGAAGGCATCCTGGCCGGGGAAAGTGCATTCCACTTTCGCGGGGAACCGGATGCCATCCATTTCGTGGTAGTCGTCTTTGGTGGTGACCGCCAGCGTGTTTCCCGATTTGTCGAAGAGTTCGCTGCGCCGGATCACCCAGGGAACGCCTTCCACCACCAGGCGGCGGTGGGGGCGCTTGCGCAAGGCGCCCGTTCTGATCTCCAACATGGCGGTCTGTTTGGTCTCATTGTATTCCAGGATGTGCACATGCCGCGCGGAGAGTTCGGCCCAGTCTTCGGGCAACAGCATTTCCTGGGCAATGTCCGAAGGGGAGACCGTTTTGGAAATGCCCTCAATATGCTCCCCTTTCGGACTGAAGTAATACTGTTTTTCCGTGGGGAATTCAATCAGGAAGGCGGGGCCGATGCAGGTGAGCCGGAACACCGTGGTGGCGTATTTGCGCCCAACGACATAGAGATCGTTGGGACGCCGGAAGTGTATCGCGCTTTCGCGCAGGAGTTGCGTGGCCGAAAGCTCGGGCGACTTCAGGGTGAAGGCGCCCGCCGCTTTGAAGTTTTGGATGGCGGCGTCGTTCGCCGCCAGACTGTCCAGGATGGTTTCCACCGAGGGGGTGCCGGGGGGGAGCGCCTGATGTTGAAGATTCGTGCCCAGGCGGGTGCATCCGGCCAGCAGCAGGCACAGGCAGAAGGGCAGAAGCGCGTTGCGCATGGGGATCAGCGGCTTCCGAACGTGGCGGGAGCCGCGTTATGTTCTTGCGCGGGATGAAGAGTTGCAATTCGTCTGTTCATTCGGTATACTTTCCACTCCTTCAAGCGGCAAGTATAACACGCCCTGCAGGATAAACCCAACGCAGCAACCCGGGAGAGCAACATGGCAAGAGTGTGCGAATACAGCGGAAAGCGTCCGTCGGTCGGCCACAAGGTGGTCCGGCGCGGAAAAGCGAAACGTCAAGGCGGTATCGGGCAGAATGTCACCGGCATCACGAAGCGCCGGTGGAAACCCAATCTGCAAACGATACGGGTCCTCGATGAAAACGGACGGGTGCACAAGATGAAAGTGTGCGCGCGTTACATCAAGGCGGGGAAGTTTGTGAAAGCGCCGCGCGGCGGACGCCGCGCGAATAGCGCCGCCTGATCGCGCCTTCCTGAAAAAGACAACGGCCCTGGACGGTTTTCCGCCCGGGGCCGAATTCTTTTTGTTGGGGGTTATTTTCCCGCCGGGCTTTCTTCAGGAGCGGGAGTGGCCGCCGGAGGTTCCTCTTTGGCCGGTTCCGGCGCGGTCTCCGTTTTTGGGGGTTCCGATGGTGCTTCCGGCGTTTTTACTTCGGGGTTTCCCGAAGGCAGTGGTGTGTCCCGGTAAGCAGGAACCAACGGAATGGAATCATCAAAGTCAACTTTAAGATTGGACTCCATGGCCGCTTCCGTCACTTGAGTGACAACGGCTTCCGGGGCATTGGGGTGCCGGCGGATCACCACCGTTTTCCCCTTGGTGGAGGGGTCCAGGAATTTGGCGCGCAAGGCGTCCATGGTGATGCGCTTTCCACCCGAGTGCATATAGCCCGATTCACCAATGGACACGCCCATTTCCGTTTTCACGCGGTTATAGAGTCGGTCCCACAAATTCTTATCCGCCCTGCGCGCGTCCATGGTGATTTTGTCTTCAATTTTGGCCAGGGTTGCAGATTCCGGATTGGTGAATTCATCCACGATGGTGGTCTTGATGAAGATAAGGAGGGTGTTTTTCCTGGCGGTGTTATTGGGATTGCGGAAGAGGTTGCCCAGCAGGGGAATGTCCGCCAGCAGGGGAGTGCGGGTGACACTGTGATCCGAACGGTCCCGGCGCAAGCCGCCCAAGACGACGGTGTCGCCGGAATGCACCCGCAATTGTGTCTCCGCCATGCGCGATGTTTTTTCGGGCACAGTCGAGGTCTGATCGTACGCTTTGACATCCTTGTCCTTGTAGGTGCTGTCCTCTGCGCTAATGTCCAGCAGGATGTTTTCGTCTTCGGTGATGCGCGGCAACACGGAAAGAATAGTGCCCACGTCAATGAATTCGACGTGGTTATTGTTTCCGTAGTAACCATAGTAGCTTTGCGTGGTGTTGCTTTGATTGTAGTTGTTGTAATAGGGATTGGAGGTGGAGGAGGAGATATAGGGAACACGGGTGGCGTTTTCGAACGAGGCCTCCTCGCCATCCTGCACCACGACCTTGGGGGAGGAGAGAATGGTGGCTTTGTTGGTTTTGTCCAGATAGCTGAGCGACGCCGCCAGGGGATCCCCGCCGAAGGAATCCACCATCGGTTTTCCGGAGAGATTGTTCAACACGGGCCGGACGATATTGCCGGCGGAATCCAATTGGAGCGCGCCGTAGAGAGGCACCTTATACGGCAATTGGCCCACGCTCATGGATTCCCCGGAACCGGAGGCCGTGGCTAGGTCCTTCATGCCGTCGCCGCTGTGCAGCACAATCGGCACATTGCCCAGGGTTCCATAGAAGGACCAATTGATGCTGAACTGGCGTTCCACGTCGCTGTCCACTTCGGCGATGTAGGCTTCGATCAGCACCTGTTTCCGCTTGATATCCCACGTTTTGATGAGTTTATCTATTTCATCCAAGCGGCTGGGCAGGCCGGAAATCGTGATCTGATGCACGTCCTCGTTGGTGATGATCTCACCCATGTCATCGGGAATAAGGCTTTCCACCTGATCCGCCACAAAGTCGATATCCGCGTATTTCAACACCCAGGTCCGGGTTTCCAGCTTGCGGTCCAACGTTTTCACCAACTCGGCGATTCGATCTATGCGGTTGGGCAGGTCTGAGACCACAAGGGTGTTATAGCGGGGGTCCACTTGAATCATGCCGCGTTCGGAAAGCATGGGTTCCACCGTATCGACGACGTCTTCCGCGGCGACATAGAGGATGTCAATGGTGCGGGATTCCACCGGGACATCGAGGCGGGCCACCGCCTCTTTCATTTTTGCCAAAATGGCGGGGGAGTCCCATACAAACAGGTGGGCGGTGCGTGGATCGGACACCACGCTTCCGTTGGGGCTCATCAGGGAAGTCAAGACCGCCTCGATATCGGCCATATCCGCATATTTTACGGAGAACTCAGCTTTGCCGAGGGGGACATCGAGGTCTTTCACCGTCTTTGTCATCTGGTCCAAATTATCCTGGGTATCCCAGACGTAGATATGGTTGGTGCGTTGGTCGGTGATGACGCGGCCCTCCGGCGAGAGCAATCCGGTAATAATGGACTCGATATAGGTGACATCGGCATTGTTCACGACGAATTCATGGGACACCGACTTGCCGTACTTCCGCTTGAGCCATTCATTCTTGGTCATGACATACAAGTATTTGGTTTCGGGATTCCATTCGTAATGGATATCGTGAAACTTCAAAATTTCCAGGGCTTCTTTAGGCTTTTTATCCACCACCCAGAATTGGAGCTGAAGCCCCTGGGCTTCCTCGGTCGCCAGAATATTCCAATTGGTGGACATGTTGATGATTTGCAAAAACTCACTACAGGGCATGGGGCCTTCCGCGGAGATCTCTTCGCCTTCATCCGGAACCTCGCCATAGGTGATCGCCCGTTCATAGATGGGTTCGTAGGCGGTGGCGGACAAGGTTGAGACGGTTCCTGCGGAAGTTCCCGCACCGGGCGAAGCCCCGCCCGCCCGTTTGCCGGGAGGTGTGGCAGGGGTTCCCGGGGCTGCCGGGGGTGGCCCGGCCGCCGGGGCGGCTCCTTCGCCTCCTCCTTTGACCACATGTGCGCCTTCTTCCTTTTTCCCGCCTTTATCGTCCGCCTTCTCCGCTTTTGGGGGCTCTTTCGGCTCCTTCTCCTGCGCACCCGCTTCTTTTGGGGCCGCTTGTTTCGCAGCCGCGGCCGATTTTTCTTCTTTCTTTTTCAGACGGCCGCGCACTCCGGACAAGCCGCTGTCAGCGCCTTGCGGGGCGTTCGGCGCGGGACTTAACCGGGAAGCGCGCTGGGGCCGGGCTTGAGGACTGGTAGGGGTTTGCCCCTGTGCACAGACGGGAATAGCCAGACTTATCATTAACGCCAACAAAATAAACAATGTGATTGGTCGTCGAGTTATACACTTCATAATCGTCTTGCACATCCCCATTCTGGGTTGCTCCACAGTAAACACTCCATGCATTCTATTAAAAACCACACCTTATATAGCGCAGTTGCCCGGCCGAATACAAGCGCGCGGCATGTAGAGGCATTTGCGAAATCGCCCTTCAAGACACCAGTTTATCCATTGAAATGCCGCAATTTTGTTGTTTTCACAAGAAAACAGCGCTTTCGCAATTGCCCGTTGTATGTTGTGCTAACAGCTTAACGGGATTATTGTTATAAAGGCTGACAACTGCCGCTCAGGTCAATTTTGCATGACATCTGTTTGCCGCCTTCCGCCCAAAAAAAGGTGAACGTTGCACCCTGTTTGTCAAAATCGGCTAATTTACACCCGGCAACGCTATCGCCCGGACTCATAAAGGCACCCTTGGGGCTTTCCGGCGTTATCATTTTGATCTTCTTTTTCCCGATTTGCTGGCGGGTGGGGGTGACGCCTTTGAGTTTCTCACATAGATTGGGCGGCTTCGGGGGTTCGGGTGGCGGGGGAGGAGGCGGCTCCGGCATCGGGACCAATGCGCTGAACAAGGCGGATTTGGACAGGATGTTATCATTCCAGGTCTCAAAGGGCCAGTCCGCCGGGGCGGGAAACTCCACATTATGCGGAATGCGCTGAAGTTCTTCCGCGAGAAGCTGGCGCCGCCCTTGGAGGGGGTCATTCGTAAATTGATACACCATCAGGAAGGCTGCGGGAAGAACCATCAAGAGGCTAATCAGTATGAGGATGCGCTGGTTCATTTATTCCGCCTTTTTCTTGAGGCGCAGGGAAAACACCGCCGCCTTGGTGTCTGGGGCGCCGGCCACGATCACGGGCGCGCGCAATTCCACCGTGGGACTGGTTCCTTCGGGAACCGTGAATTCGATGTGATAGCGGTAGGCGTTTCCATCGCCTTTGGCGGATTCCGCGCCCGGGAGCATTTTTTTCGCCAAGACATCTTCTATGCCGATGGTGGCCGCTCCGCTGACCGCCGCCTCTAAAAACAGGTCGTACGAGGTGCCTGCCACAAAGACATCCTTAAAGAAAATTGCGTCCCCTGGCTGGTCGGCCGCCATCATAATCCCTCTCGGGACTGCAGGGTTGTCCCCCGGCAGTTCCTCGAGGGCAGCCCCTTCGCAACGCCATTCCTTCAAGCGAATGTTCTCCCGTTCCTGACGCGGGGGGAGCTGTGATCCCTGGGGCACTTTGATCGGTTCGTCGGTTCCATTCACCACGGTGCGGGTAAGTTCGATTCGTGCGGCGCCCACATTGGCCAGCGGTTCGCGGGCAATGTCGATGATATCCAGGCGCAAGGACTGCGGACTGGCCTGCAATCGTTCCAGAAAGGTAAGGAGGGCATCAAGAGGCGCGCTTGAAACGTTCACATTGATTTGATACTCCCGGTAGGCTTCCCCGCTGTCATTCAAGGTGCCGGGCTGCAGGGTGGGAATCTCCACCAGGCTGCCCGAGTCGCTGGTTGTCCGGACCGGGGTCCCGTTTTCGTCCAGAGGAGGCGGGTCCACCTGGGCAAGACGGTAAATTTCGGCGCGCAGCCGGTCATGAATCTCCGCCTCGGTCCAGCGGCTCGAGTGCTGGGCGGCCACTTTCATGTATTGGGCCTCGACACTCTGCTTTAACGCCATTTCCCGGTGAAAAGTCAGAATATTGTCCTGAAGCTGAAGAATCTGATTGTCCAGGGCGATAAGGTGTTCATACGCGCTCCGCCCCATGGCGGCGACCGCCAGCAGGAGCGCCAGCACCGCCATGATCACGGCCAGACGTTGTTCACGGGGCGAAATTTTACCCCAGGCGTCAGTTATTTTCCGAAACAGAGTTGTCAGCATTTTCACTACTGGTAAAAGGTATGGAAATCAAATAGGCGAAAATGGGAGCGCCGCGCTCCTCGCCTTTATTCCAATACACGCTCCGTGCATTGGCCAATTGGTTGAAGCCATTTTTAGCGAGGGCGCGCAGTGATTCCGCGTAGGTGTGGACATCATCCACGTTCAGCGCATTGCCGTAAATATTGATGCCCTCGTTGCGGTTATAGGAGAAGCGCGTGATCGTCAGCCGCCCGGGCGTGCCGGTGTTGAAAGCGGCATCCAATGCTTCGAGGGCGGAGCCATTGCGTTGAATTTGCTTGCGTAATATGTTCAGTTGTTCCTGTTTTTCCGCCACGCCGTGAGCCTGGGGCGAAACAATCGCGATTTCCTTGGAAAGTTCGCGTAAATAGGCCTGCCGTTGATGGAGGGCTTGAAAATACACAACCCCGTAGGCCAGGAGCACGAGGGCGGCCAAACAGGCCAGATAGATGACCCTGTGTTTCGCCCCTTCGAGGGCCCGGACATGTTTCAGGGTTTGGGGAAGCAGGTTAATGTTGACCGCCGCCCGGTCCTGGGCGGATAAGGCCGCCCCCAACATTACGGCCGGTATCGCCGGGAGGTGTTCCTGGCCATGGGACACGAGCGAGGTTATGAAGGCGGCTGGCTGGCATTCTTTGCCGGTCTCGTGGGTCAGCGCGCCACACCAATACTGGGTACCGGTGAGTTCCGAGCATAAGTAGATGGCGGATACCGGGTTGGCGTCCTCGGATTCGCGCCGGTAGGCCGCCAGCGAACCACGGGCTTCCAGCGATAATTCCTGCAGGGCCTCTTCGGCCGCCTCCCCTTCCAAGCTCCAATCGCGGAGGGTGGCAATGGCGCGCCCGTATTGGAGTTGTCCCGCGGCGGTGACTATCACCTCAATCCCTCCGGGAGCCAGATCGATGAGCGCTGTGGGTTCCTCGCTGGAGGCAAGAGAGGCTTGGACCGCGGATGCCAGGCAGGCGGTGCTAAGGAAGATGCGTTCAGGTTCGAGTCCTGCTTGATGCAACAGGCTGAGATGATGGTTTACCACTTCCTGGTGCGCCAGCGCCGCGAGAACACGGGATTCGCCATTGGGAAGGGTATGCAAAATATGCTGGTCAATCACCAATTCGCCGGCGCTGTAAGGAACAAATTCTTCCGCGCTGAGCTGCACCATGCTGGCGGCTTCTTCCAGATGCTGGGTCGGCAGCGTGAGGATGCGGACCGTCACATCGAAACGGGGCAGCACGGTGAAGAGTGTGTCGTCCTTGAGGGCGTGTTGAGCGGCAAAGTCCTTTAGGGCGCGCTCGATGGAGCCGTCTTCGGCATTCCACGGTCCGCGCAGCACGTCAAAGGCGAGCACGTCGACTCCCTTGGCGCTTTTGCGCACACGCAGGCGCATAATCGCTTGAGGGTCGAACTTCAAAATGCTAATCGTATTGGGCTTACGAGCCAAGCGTTTCCTCCTGCCAGGCGCATAGTAGGCCGCTCGCGTTGGTTATGGCGGAACAAACCGCGTAGACCGTGCCGTTGCGGCGGGTGGCAGTACCGGTAATCTTATAGAAACCGGAGGTGAACTTACAATATGTTTCAATCACGGAGGCGTCCCCTTCCGTAATATTGCCGGTGCCCACCCAGCTTAGGCGGGTTTCCATAAAGCCGTCATCGCTGGTGTTGAGTTCTCCATCAGGGCCGGCGCGAAACCGGAGAATGCTTTCAATCGCCGGCCGGCGCATGCCGGGAATACAGGCCAAGACCTCCTCCGGCGCGGTGTTGATGTTCACCAGTTGGTTTCCGCGCGTGGTCAACAGGTCTTTCAGCCCCACACGGCCTTTGCGCCCGAACCAGTCCTTTTCATCCACGCCGCCCAGGTATTTCAACTCTTCGATGGTCTGAAAAAAGGAAGGCCCCTCGAGCCCTTCTTCTTTGCCGAAGCGCCGCGCCATTATTTTTCGAATGGCGGTTCGGCTCAAGGATTTGACGTTGCCCAGGAATTTTTCATCGGCGGCGTTGATGTTGATAAAGCGGTCCATGTCGATGATGGAGCAGCGGACGATGTCATTTTTGTTTTCGTTTTGGTTGGCGTCCAGCAATCCGGGCTCCTCAAGCAGGTTGATGGGCCGCGCCCAGGGTTGTCCCAAATGCGTGATATCCATCCCTTCCATGGTGGTGGCTGACGAAATGGCCTGTTTCACCATTAGTTCCCACATGCCCCGGTGCACCGCGGCGCGGGCCATCATCATGGCCTGTGTATGATCGAGCGCGTATGCGGCAGCGCGGCGGTCCAGCATGGCGCGCCGTCCATAGCCCATGGCGACCACGGTGAGAATGGCCAGCACCCAGAGCACACAGACCAGCACAAATCCGCGGCGCGTTCTCATAGGGCCTCCCGCAACCGTTCGTGAAGCATCTGCAAGGGCTGCAGGTGATTTTGCGCCCGTAAGAGAATTCGTGACTCGATGGTCAGCACTTTATCTTTGTCTTTTGCCTTCGGATCCGCGAGGGACAGCGTGACCCGCACCGCCTGGGGCATTCCCAAACGCCATTTTTTGCTGTGTCTATTTACGATAATATGATTGCTGGGGTCGGAGGGGGCATTCCCGGCATTGGGATCGGGCGCGGGCACCCACTCATACGCCACCTTGATTTTCTTAACGCCCGAGGCCACCACGAAATCTTCTTTGTGTTTCACACGGATACGGTTTTTTGGCAATTCTCCATCGTCCGGCAAGGCCATGGGGAGGGCCGTGGCCACTTGGGCTTCTTCCCGCACCAACTCATCCTTGGCCTTGTTGTACCGGTACCGCACCCGGAGCAGGGCGCGTCCTTGATTTTCCTCGATGTTCAACGGGTCCGCCACGGTGAACAAGGTGAATTCATCGTCCGTGCCCTCGAACAAATGCCCCGCGATGGCTGAATTGAACTCGCGCTGCATCAGGGTCGCCACGTTGCGGGCGTTCTGATACGCGTCATAATCCTGTTCGGTGGTGCGCCAGGCCAGGATCACGTTGTTGCACAGCGTATACACGGCGGTCATGACGATGCTGAACAACATCGAGGCCACCAGCAGTTCCATCAGGGTAAAGCCGGCGTGATGGCGGGGACGGGAAGGAATGGCCTGCAGACAAGCGCGCGGCGCCCTTGCGCGCGAAACCTTGGGGATAGAGCCGGTTCCAGACCATTGTTCCGCATACATAGTGGACATGTGGGCGGTCACGCTTGTGTCACTCCCCGTTTTTTCCTTTCGTGCGGTATTCATTGCGGGGCGGTCTCCGGATTCCATAGTTGCCCCGGACGCAGCAGGGTCTCGCCCGCCGCTTCGAAATCAAGCCCGGCCCGGTGCCAGCGAATCACGATGCGAAGTTTCCCGACGCGGCAGAGCTTCGCGAGGGTGTTGTTCAAGTCGGACGCCAATTCCGGACGCAAATCCGGCGGAATTTGGGGCATGGGAAGCGTGACGGGGGAGATGCGCCATTCATAACTGAACCGGGAATATTCTCCGGGGAACACGCCCTGCCCCGAACCCGCCTCGATACACGGTTCGATTTCCTTTTCGTTGTCAATCTGCTCCATCAGAAAACGGGCGATGGTGTAATCCTGGGCCTGACCCCGTGTGATGATGGCCTGGCTCACCGCGCCGTTGATGGCGATCATGCCCACGCTCAACAACCCCATCGATACGATGGTTTCCACCAGGATATACCCCAGGCGTTTCATTGCACCACCCGCTGGACGCCCATGCTGACCCGGACTTTTCCGAGGGCGCCCAAGACCTCGATAGTGAAGGCCCGTTTTTTACTCCGGAGGTCCCGGAAACCAAGTTTGGCGCGGTCGCTCGCCCCATTAGGGTAGCATCCGATGAAATGGGCGCGTTCCGCACGGTCTTTCGGCGCCTTAATGCGTTCAAGTTTGATATTCGCGGGGAAATATTTCTCGCGCCCGAAATCCGCCTCGACTTCCTCAAAAATCTTTTCCTCGCCTTTCCGTTCTTTTAGCCGTTTCACCCAGTATTTGCCCTCGTCATCACTCACATAGACGCGGTATTCACAGGATTCGCTGACCGCTTTCTCCTGGACGAAGCTCAGGGTCGAGGTGAAGTCATTCCGGGCGGACCGCAGCGTCACATAGGCCATGGAATTGTTGTACAGCGGCACCACCGCCGCCGTGAGCAGGGCGAGCATGGAAACGACAATCAGCAGTTCGATTAGGGTGAACCCCTGGAATTGTCCCGCCCGTTTTGGAGGCGCGGTAAGCCTTGCCGGTGCCATATAAATACCGTCCAAACCTGATTTCCCTCTCTTCATATCAAGACCGTGAACAGGAGGGCGTCATGGTGCGTTAGCTCATCCAGTTACTTTGCATTCGCGGCGGCCGGGTCTTCGGAGGTGCTGGTCACGTCATCCGCCGTTCCGGCCTGCCCGTCCGGCCCCGAGGAAAAGACCTGATAGTCCGCTTTAAGGGGATTGCTGGCCGGGCGGTAGTTGTAGGGGTTGCCCCATGGGTCTTTGCGCAATTCACGGATATATTTCCGGTCCCCATTGACCAAGTCTTCGAGGCTCTTGGGGTAGTTGTCGTTATGGTCCAGGGCGTACAAATCGATGCAACTGCTGTAGGTCGAGATGTCCCCCTTGGCCGCGCGTATTTTCGTTTCCGTCACGCGCCCGGGATAAATAGCCACCACCATGCCGGCCAAAATGCCGATAATCACGGTGACAAGAATAAGTTCTATCAGGGTAAAACCGCCATTCTGCATAAGTACCTCCGCCGGCCGCCTGTACTGCCGGTATCGTTATCGGTCCACGTGGCCCGGAGGCCGTCCGCGGACTCCACATGCTTCCCATCTAGTATACGCTAAAACCTTGAAGGAATGGGACATGCCTCACGCCCCAATCGTCGAGCTCAAGGTCAGCATCGGTAACAACATCGCAATGACCAGAAATCCGACGATGACGCCCATGACCACAATCAACAAGGGTTCCAGCAGCGCCATCATGGCCTTTACCGCCCGGTCCACTTCCAAATCATACGCATCCGCCACGCGCTTGGCGACCGAGCCGATACGCCCGCTTTCCTCGCCCACCGCGAACATGCTCAGCACCAGGGGAGGAAAATGGGGGGAGCGGCGCATGCTTTCGCTCATGCTTTCCCCTTCCGTGACCCCGATATGGATGCTGCTGACTTCATCCCGCACCACCCGGTTGGTCATGGTTTCCGCCGTGATCCGCAGCGCCGTCAGCACCGGCACGCCGTTGTCCAGCAGGGTGCCCAGGGTCCGCGCGAATTTGGCCATCTCGTATTTCTGTATCACGCCTTTCAGCACGGGCACGCGAAGCGTTAGCGTATCCAAGCGCTTTCGGCCTGGTTCGGTCCGGACATACGAGACTACCGAGAATACAAGCAATCCAAGCACCAGGAGAATGGCCCACCACCACCTGCCCATGAAGCCGCAGATACCCATTACAATGAGCGTGGGGAGGGGGAGTTGCGCGTTAAAGGTCTCGAAAATGGTGACAAATTTTGGGAATACGAAGGATAGGAGGATGAAAATGGCAATGGAACCCACCACGGAGAGGAAGGCGGGATATATCATGGCGGAGACGGCTTTCCCGCGCAACTCTTCCTCCTGTTCGCCGAAGGCCACAATGCGCCACAGCACTTCTTCGAGCATGCCGCCGGTTTCCCCGGCGCGGATCATGCTGCAATACATCGCCGGGAAAAGTTTCGGGTGCTTTTCCATGGCTTCGGCGAGGCTGTTGCCCTTCTGGACGTCATCGCGCAATTGGTCAATAATCGCGGCGAGCTTTGGGTTCTCGGTCTGATCCACCAGGGTGCGCATGGCGCGTGTAATGACCATGCCCGATTCCGACAGGTTGGCCAACTGCCGGAAAAACACGTTGCGTTCCTTGAGGCTGATGCGAATCAAGGCTTCCCGCAAGGTGTCTTTTTTATCCGCGCTTTCCGCCTCGGTCACCCGGATGGGAAAATACCCCATGTCGCGGAGCCGCGCGATGGCCGAGCGCTGGTTCTCCGCTTCAATCACCCCGGAAATGATCTGGCCGGGGCCTTTTTTCACATCATATTTGAATTGTGGCATATCTCTCTCCGCACCGAAGTGCGCACCGGCGCGCCCGAAGGCTAAATGTCGGCGGTAACCCGCAAGACCTCCTCCGCCGTGCTCACGCCTTCACGCACCCGTTCCCAGCCCGAGGCGCGCAGGGTGCGCATGCCCTGTTTCAATCCAAGGCGCTTGATTTCGTGGGCGGTGGCGCGTTGAACGGTCATATCCTTGATTTCCGTGGTGAAGGGAAGAATTTCGCAGATGGCAAGGCGGCCCCGGTACCCGGTATGGCGGCAGGCGTCGCACCCGCGGCCTTTACGGAACTGGGCGGTGCGATAGGCTTCCTCGGTCAGGCCGAATTCCTCACGCAACAGCACCTCGTCGGGTTGATCCGGTTCGGCGCATTCCCGGCATATTTTCCGAATGAGCCGCTGGGCCATGGCCGCAATCATGGTGCTCGAAATAAGGAACGGCTCGACACCCATGTCCGTAAGGCGGGTGACCGCGCCGGGGGCGTCGTTGGTGTGCAGCGTGCTGAGGACCAAGTGCCCGGTCAGACTGGAGCGGATGGCCATTTCGGCGGTTTCAAAGTCGCGGATTTCGCCTACGAGCATGATATCGGGGTCATGGCGGAGCATGGAACGCAGCCCCATCGAGAAGTCGAAGCCAATCCGGGGCTGTACCTGCATCTGGGTGATGCCATCCAACTGGTATTCGATGGGATCCTCCAGCGTGATGATTTTCCGGTCCATGCTGTTCAATTTTGCCAATGCGGCATACAGGGTGGTGGTTTTTCCACTGCCGGTCGGCCCCGTGACCAGGATGATCCCGTGGGGTTTTGCGATAAACTGGTTGAACAGCTTCATGTCCGGCCCGAGGAAACCGAGTTGGTCGAGCGTGAGCAGCATGGAGGAGCGGCTCAGAATGCGCAGGTTCACGGTTTCGCCATGCGCCGACGGCAGCACTGAAACGCGCAGATCAAAGTGTTGATCGCCAAACGAGGCAAGGATTTTGCCGTCCTGCGGCAGGCGTTTCTCCGCGATATTCATGTTGGCCATGATTTTGATGCGCGAAACAATGGCGGATTGGAGGCCCCGGATGGTGGGGGGGGTGGGCACCTGGTGGAGGATGCCGTCGATGCGGTAGCGCACCCGGAGATGGTTCTCGAACGGCTCGATATGAATGTCGGTCGCCGAGGATTGCACGGCTTCGAGGATAAGTTCATTCACGAATTTGATGACGCTGGCGTCTATGGTGTCGTCGCCAATATCGGTGCTGAATACGGAACTCTCCAGGTTAATGACGCCGCCCATGTGATCATCGTTGCTCAGGATTTTCTCGACCGTGTCCGCCCCCACCCCATAAAGTTCCTTGATGGCCTTTTGGATTTCGGCGGGCGTGGTGACCGCTGCTTCGATCCTGCGTTTCAACACCAGCCGGATGTCGTCCAGCAGGTGGGCGTTCAGCGGATCGCTCAGGGCCACCGTCATCGTCCCGTTTTTTTCCTGAATCGGGACAAACCGGTAGTGGGTGGCGAAACGGGCGGGCACTTTTTCGATCAATTCCGGTGGAATGGTCATTTTCGAGGGTTGGATGTAGCGCATTTCACAGAAATCGGCCAGACAGCGGTATACGGTTTCCGGAGTGGCGAAGCCCAATTGCGGAATCACCTCGACCAGCGAGAGGTCGTTTTTTATCGCCTCGGCGCGCACCCGCTCGAGTTTGGCCTCATCGAGGATTTTGTCGCGAATCAGTTGTTTTTCAAAGGCCTTCGGCTCTATCACCCTCAACACTCCGGTATTCAAAAACTTACGCCCCTCGCATCGCCGGTTTTTGACCGGGAATTTCGAAGGGCAACGCGTGCCCGTGCGCCAATAGCATTAGCCTTCTTATCGTATCATAGGCGGAAGGGAAATTTCCTGATTCCCGCCTCACATGTTCCTGCACATGCACCCAAACGAATCACCGGCGCACCGGGACTCATGGCATGTTGTCAATCTCGGTCAGGGCCGCCCGGGCCATGCGCGCCAGTTCGGCATGGGGGCTTCCCGCGGCGTGCGTGTAATATTCACGGGCCTTGTGCGGTTCATGCAAATCCCGCCAATACATATCCCCCAGGGCCACATCCACTTGGGCAATGGCGACAGGCGCGCTGCACCGCTCTCGCACTTTCTGAAGCACGGCGGTTTTCACCGGCGCTTCCCCCGGCTCCGCCGCAATGTGCTCGCACATGGCCCCCACGGCCAGCGACGCCACCAAACTGCCGGGATACCGCACCACCAACTGTTCCAAGTCGTTGAAAGAGGTGGCCGCTTCGCGCCGTGCGGCGTCCAGGGCATATAACGGCTCAAAGTCCTTGCCGCACGCTTCGCTCAATAGATCGAACCGGTCCTTGATCGCCGCCGGGGAAACATTCCACACGCCGGGATAGTGATTCCGCACGGATTCATAGGCTTCATAGGCCTGGGGATACCGTTGAAGATCGCTGAATTCGATATCCGCCATCCGCAATTGGGCCTCCGCGGCCTGGGGTGCGCGGGGATCGGTTTTGATAACAATGGCCAGAACGCCCAACGCCCCTGCAAAGTCCCGTTCCTCCCGCAAAGTGTCCGCCTTGGCCAAGAGCGTGTCGGCGGGGAAAGAGGCTGCGGCGGGGGAGGGGACAACGACGGGGGTTCGGGCAAAGGTCGAGGCCGGCGAATTTTCTTGGACTGAAGAAAACCATATCCCGGCGAAAACCGTCAACAGCGCACAGGCCGCCACGGGAAGCGCCCACCGCCACCACGGAGCGCGCAGAGGCTCTTCGGTGATGCGTTGGCGCAGTACGGGAAGCAGGTCTCCGGTAAATTCCACTGGGATCACCGGAATGTTTTCACGCAGGGCGCTTAATTGCCGGGCGTGTTCACGGCAGGCCGCGCAAGCGGAGAGATGGCGGTCCAACAGCGTTTGATCGCCCGTATCGAGCGCTTCATAGAGCGAAGCCGCCAACAACCCTCTGATTTTCCGGCATTTTGGCATAGGCGTTCCTTTTCGTCCTCTTTATACCAAATCACTCAACTCTTTTTGCAGCTTTTTCAGGGCGCGAAACAGGTGTACTTTAACGCTGCCAACCGTACACCCCAGTTGCTGCGCTATATCGGCCAGCGGCAATCCTTCATAGTGCCGCAATACAAATACGGTCTTTTGCGCGGGCGACAACACGTCCAGCGACTTCCGGACCCGCGCGTCAATTTCATGCGCGCGCACGTTGCTCTCCGTCCCCATCGCCGCCGGCTCCACCGCCGCGCCTTCGGTCTCGGGAAGATACGCCTCGTCCAACGGCTGATGCCGGTGCCGCTTCCATCGGCGCAAGTGGTCAATGGACTGGTTCGCCGTCAGCCTCAGGAGCCAGGGAAGAAAATTCCCCGTCGGCTCCCATGACCCAATCTTCCGGTACGCCTTCAGGAGGGACTCCTGGGCGATGTCCAGGGCGTCGTCACGGTTGCCCGTCATCCGGTACGCCACGGCATAGACCCGGCCCTGATGCCTGCGCACCAGTTCCTCAAAAGCCGCCGCGTTGCCCGATTTCAACGACAAGGCCAACGCCTGATCGTCCAGGGCCGCAAGCTCCATCGTGCGTTCCTGAGCCACTTTAGAGAACGTTTCCCTTCGTAAAAAGGTTTACAGGCAATTGAGAAATCGCCTGTTTTCGTGCGAAAACACCGCTTACAGAACAAAATACCGGCGTTTTTTTGCCAAACCGGTGCAGCGAAGGGCGATTTCGCAAATGCCTCGTTTACATTCATCACCAATAAGCATCACGCCCTTTTTGTAACCTATTTACCCCGCGCACGCAAGTTTTGGCATGTTCGGGCGAAACGCGTCTGTTGACTACCGACTCCGCCGCGAGGGTGTACGTTCCGTGTTCGCATTGTACGAGTCCGGTGAAGAGGAAGGGGCCGGGTTGCGCGAGGATGTGTCCGAAGCGGCGGTAGGTTTCGGGGAAGAGGACGGCTTCATACGCGCCATGGGTGTCTTCGAGGGTGAGGAATTTCATGAGGCCGTGGCCGTTGTTGAGGTTGAGGCGGCGCTCGGTGATGATCCATCCCGCGAGGGTGACGGCATGGCCGGCGTACCGGGGCAGGTCGGTGCTGCGGATAAGGGTGTGTTCCTGGAGGAAGGAGAGGTGGTATTGCATGGGATGGCCGCGGGTCAGCAGGCCGAGCGATTCCCATTCCTGATCGGCGCGTTTGCGGGCGGAATAATCGGGCAGGGCGGGCGCGGACAGGGTGTGGCCAAAGAGGGGCGCCTCTTCCCGGACGGATTGCCGGTGGAAGCATTTGATCTGCCATAACTGCGCGGGGCGCGGACCGCCAAAACCGTCGAAGGCCCCGGCATGAAAGAGGGCTTCTGCATCGGCCTGATGGATATGCGCGCGGAAGAGGCAATCGCCGAGATGCTGAAAAGGCGTGTCTGTACGGGCGCTGAGGAGTGCCTGGACCGCGTTCTGGCTGAGATTGCGGACTTCGAGAAAGCCCACGCGGATTGCATCGTCTTCGGCGGTATAGGCGTATTCGCTGTACCGCACATCCGGCGGGCGGATTTCAATTCCCATGCGCTTGGCTTCTTCGAGGTACACCAGCGGCGCATAGAACCCGCCCCGGTTGGAGAGGATGGCGGCGAAGAATTCCGCCGGATAGTGGGCCTTCAAATAGGCGCATTGATACGCGAGTTCGCCGTAGGTGGCCGCATGCGCCTTGCAGTAGGCATAGGCGGCGAAGTTGGCAATGAGTTCCCAAAGGGCGAGGGCGGTGGATTCCTCGACCCCGTTGGCGCGGGCCTTGTCGAGAAAGCGCTTCATGCTTTTGGCCATTTCACGCGGACTGCGCTTCTTGCTCATGGCGCGGCGGAGCGTATCCGCTTCGGTGAGGTCCATACCCGCGACGGCGTGCGCGACCTTGAGCACGTCCTCTTGATAGATCATGACGCCATAGGTTTCGCCGAGTACGGTTTCGAGCGCGGGATGCAGGTATTCGACCGGTTCGCGTCCGTGGTGCCGATCTATGAAATGCTGTTTCATGCCGCTGCCGGAGGCCCCGGGCCGCACCAGCGCGATGCATTGGATCAACGTGTGGATGTCATAGGCCCGGACCTTCTGAAGCAGTCCGCGCATGGCGGGCGACTCGATTTGGAAGCAGCCGATGGTTTTCCCGGCGCGCAGTATCCCGGCGGTGCGCGGGTCGGCGTCCGGGATGGCCTCGATATCAAGCGCGCGGCCGCGGTTCCGCCGCACGGCCTTTAGGGTGTCGTCAATCACCGTGAGGGCGCGGTGGCCGAGCAGGTCCATTTTAACAAGACCAAGTTCCTCGATGGGCCCCATGTCGTACTGCGTGATCAGGATGCCTTTCGCGGCGCGCTGCAACGGCACGAAGCGCGTGAGCGGTTCCGGGGCGATGACCAGCCCGCCCGCGTGAATGGAAAGGTGCCGTGGGAATCCGTCAATGAAATCGGTGATCTGAAGGATGCTCTTGAGCGGTTCCTCGTCGAGGCGGATACCCTGGCATTCTGGGATCGTGTTGACCATCGTCCTGATATCGCGCGCGCCATAATGCGGCAGGGCGCGCGCCATGCGGTTGATCTGGCGGTCCGTGAGGCCGGAGGCCTTGGCGACTTCGCGTATGGCCGATCTCGCCTGAAATGTATTGAGCGTGCAAATCATCGCGACGCGATCCCGGCCATAGGTCTGGTAGACATAGTCGATGATCTCGTCGCGCCGCCGCCAGCAGATGTCGAGGTCGATGTCGGGGGCGTCCGTGCGCGCCGGATTCAAAAACCGTTCGAAATAGAGGCCGTATTTGAAGGGGTCCACGCGCGTGATGCCGAGCGCATACGCCACGAGGCTGTTCGCGGCGGAACCCCGGCCCACCGTGGGAATCTGCCGTTCTTGTGCAAAGCGGACGATGTCGCCCACGATAAGAAAATACGAAGCGAACCCGAGGGTATCGATGGTTTCGAGTTCGTAACGGACCCGGTCGATGATGGATGGCGTAAGCGGATGATACCGCTGCTTGAGCCCCTCGAATGTCTTCTTCCACAGCCAGGAGAAGGGCGTTTCGCCCTCCGGGAGGGGAAACGCCGGAAATATGGGTTTCCCCAGCGGAAGTTCAATCTGGCACTCTTCGGCGATCCAATCGGAGCAGTCGAGGGCGTCGGGCCATTCGGCATAAAGACGTTCCATGGCCTCCGGAGACCGGAAATAATCGCCGGGCTGGGCAATCTCCTCGGCGGAAAGTCGGTCCACCACGGTATTCAAACGGATTGCGGACAACACGCGGTGGATGGCGTAGTGCTCCAGGTCGAGAAAATACACGGGATTGACCGCCACCGCGCGCAGACCGAGTTGTTGCGCCCGATCATACAGCCGGGCGGCGTGATAGCGGCTCCGCGCGTCGCCATAGTGCGTGAGGGCCGCCAACGGGTGCAGCCCCCGCCCGTGCAGTTGTGTGAGCAGTGCGGGATCGGCGCTGAACACGAACAGATGCTCCATCCCGAACGGAAACGGCCACGCGCCAAGGTTCTCGATATCCGTCTGGCCGAGTTGAACCGCCGTGACGATATGGCAAAGCTGCGCGTAGCCTTCCCGGTCGCGCGCCAGCGCCACGCACGGCCCCAGCTTCGCGCCCAGGATGGGTTTCACCCCCGCCGCGCGCGCCGCCTTGTAAAACGGAATCGCGCCGTACAATCCGCCGGTATCCGTGAGCGCGAGGGCCTTCATGCCGTACTCGACGGCCCGCGCCACCAATGCCCGAACGCCCGCCGTGCCCGCCAGCATCGAATGATGGCTATGTACTTCCATGTGCACCATGACGTTTTCCATTTCCCGGCGCGCCGTGATACACTATCCGCAAAACGAAGGAGTGCACGATGCTGTTGGATTTCATTTTGCAAATTATTCTGCTGCCCTTTGAACTGCTGGCCAATATCTTCGCCGTGTTATTTACGATTCTCACGGGACTTTGAGCCTTTTTCCCGGGACGCCTTGCCTCCCGGCTCCAGCGATTTCCCGCTCCGCACCGAATCGAATCCCAACTTGTCCCGGAGCCGGTCCGCGTGTTCCAACACCCGCTCCCATTTCTCCGCCCGCGCACCATCGAAAAGCCGCAACTGGTGCTGGTTATAGGTCAGTGACGACAATCCAACCCCGATCAGCCGCACCCGCGCCCGGCGCTCCTTTCCCTTGGGAATCAATTCCCGGAGGGCGGTGAAAATATCCGCGTCAATGCAGGTGAATTCTTCCAGGGTTTTCGCAAAGGTTTTCGTCTCAAAATCGCTGTACCGGACCTTCAACATCACCCGCTTCGTTTCCATCCCCTGTTCGCGCAGGGTGTGCGCGCAGTGTTCCGTGAGATGGACGAGGGTCCGCTCGATACGGTCCCAGTCCAAGATATCTTCCTCAAACGTGGTTTCCCGGCTGATGGATTTTGGAATCGATTCCGGAGCCACCTCCGTATCCCCGACGCCCCGCGCGGCGCGTTGAAGCCACGTGGCGGAATAGGTCCCAAATACTCGTTCGAGCATCGAGAGTTGCATCGAGGCCAGTTGCCCCAGCGTCAGAATACCCAGCGATTCCAGCATCTCACAGGTGCGCGGCCCGGCGCCCGGTAATTTCCGCACGGGCAGCGGCGCGAGAAACGCTTCTTCCCGCCCCCCGGCCACACGCACATAGCCATCCGGTTTGCCTTCTTCCGTGGCCATCTTCGCCACCAATTTGTTCGGCGCAATTGCAATCGTGCAGGGCAGGCCCGTCTCCCGGCGGATGGCGGACTTGATGTGCCGCGCAATCGCGTCATCTCCGCCAAACAACGTTTGCGAGCCCGTAACGTCCACATAGGCTTCATCAATCGACGACATCTGCACCAGCGGCGAAACGCTTTCCAAAATCGCATGCACCTGCGCCGACGCCTCCTGGTAAAGATGAAAATTGCCGCGCAGATAAATCCCATTCGGACACAGTTTCCGCGCCTGGACCATCGGCATCGCCGAATGCACCCCGTATTTCCGCGCCGCATACGACGCCGTCGAAACCACCCCGCGCGTGCTGTTCACATCCCCCCCGATGATCAACGGCTTCCCCCGCAGGCTCGGATCACGCACCTCTTCCACCGAGGCGAAGAACGCATCCATGTCAATATGTAAGATTCTGATTTCCATAGAGTTAAGTATGTCTCTGCTTAGAAACGTATTGAACAATGCCGGTTACTTATCAAGGCCCTAGTTGCTGATATTATTTTCAGTAATATGATACCCGGATATCCTCGCCCTGTCAAGACCATTAATCCGCAAAAGTGTGCTATGCTACTTGTGCCGGGTAGCCGATTTATACAAGCCAGGAATATAGTATGCAAGAAAAAAAGCGCAAGGACCTTCAAAATACCTCGGACGCAAGAATTCCTATGGCAGCCTTGGAGGATGAGTTGGACGCCCAGGAAGCGGAACAATTGCTGCGGGATTTTCGTGAAAGCGGAGAAGAGGGTATCCCGTACGAGATTGTACGCAAAAAAACGAGGCTGAAGTGATGTTTTCCATTTAACCTATTCCGGCTTTCCTATTTATCGTCCTTGGGCTGTTTAGGAAACAACACTCCGCTTTTGACACCACCCCTGCGCTTGGGTAGGATAAAGCAAAAGGATGGGGAGGAGAGTAACGGTTGAGTGATGTGCCCGAGATAAGCAATCGGAAACGCCTGAGCGCGGTAGGACTGCTGTCGGTGGCGGTATTCCTGGCCTTTAACGCGGCCTATTGGCCGGTGCATTCCTGTCAGGTGCGGAACGCCCCGGAAAATTTCCTTATGCACGCCCGGTATCTCGACGCGCAGGGGGATCGCAAGGAAGCCTTGAACCGTCTGGAGGAGGGCATACGGCAATTTCATCCGGCCTGTCCGGAACCCTATCAAACCCTGCTTCAATGGCGTTCCCAAGATTCCGCGCGGGATCAAAAACACCTTGCCTGGCTGGAAGCGGCGGGAACCTTCTATGAAGCGTTGAACGGCCCCGGCGAGACGCGCGGCACGTTATTGGTCCAGGCGGCTGACCTGCAATGCAAGAGTTTCAAGCTGCCGCCGATTGCTTCGGACAGCGTCCGGCAGATCGCTTCTTTGATGAAGAATTTGGGCCGGTTGTGGGGGGTGGAAAAACCCCTGGCGGAACTTACCGTAAAACAGCACGTGGCGTTGTTGTCACTGGGCGCCGGGGATACGTTTGATTTGAACGGCATTATCGGCAACACGGGCGTGAAGAGTCCCGTGGATATTTTGGTTCAAAGCGGTGGTGGCCGCATGGGCCGGGAATGCACCCATATCCTTGTTCGAAACCATGACTATGCCGGCGGGAAACGGGGATTCCACGGCGTGCTGCTCGATCCCAAAACCGGCCAGATGATCCAGATGGGCCTGTTTGATGTGTGGCAGAGCGAGGACGAGGCCGAGCGCATGGTGCGTTTTCTCGAAGAGGCGCCCGAGGGCGCCATAGGCGCGTTTGCGGTGGCCGATGAAGCCTCCGTCAATCTGACCGCCGAATTGGTGCGTGAACTTCATGGGTTCGGCCTCGCCGAGCGCACGTTCATCCACCGGCAACCCGCCCTGTTCGGACTCCATTTCAGTTTCGCCGCGATTGGCGTGAAAGGCGCGTCCCCCGGCACGGCTCTCCAGGCATGGTCCCCCGGCGTCTTTGATGGGTGTCCTGGGCATCCCGTCACCTGCGGGGTATTGCGCCCTGTGGAGGGTACTCCATGAGCCATCCCTTCCTGCTCTACGTCCTGATTGCCGGAGGAACGTTCCTCGCCACGGCCCTCTTGATGCCCCTGTGCCGCTGGTGGGCACGCCGTCTGGACATCGTGGACCGCCCCTCGGAAAAACGGAAAATTCACCCTCACCCCATCCCCTATTTGGGTGGAATGCCTTTCTATATCTGTTTTTTGGGCACGATCATGGCCATTGAAATCTTCTACCCGCAATTCAGCCAGGGTGCCTTTTATCCCATGGCCCTCGTGGGCACCGTCATCTTCCTGATGGGACTCTACGACGACATCAGCAATATGTCCAGCCTCAAAAAACTGCTCATCGAGTTGGCCCTGGGGGTTGTGCTCTTCTTTTGGGGGTTCAAAACCATGGAAATGGCCCATCCCCTCGGCGGCACCTGGCATGTGGGGTGGTTCGCGATTATCGTAACCCCCTTGTGGATTGCCGGGATCATGAATGCCGTGAATTTTTCCGATGGAATGGACGGGCTGGCCGGCGGACTTGTGTTTATCTGCGCCGCCGCCCTCTTCGCCATTTCCCTCAAGACCGGCCAGGTTTCCTCCTGTATCATCATGGCCTGCCTCATGGGCTCCACCGCCGGATTCCTCCTCTACAACTTTCACCCGGCCTCCATCTTTATGGGTGACGCCGGGGCCTTGTTCCTCGGATTCATCCTGGGCGCCTCGACCCTCATCGAGCAACAAAAAGGCATCGCCGTCATCGCCCTGGCCGTGCCCATGATTGTGCTCGCCATCCCCTGCCTGGACACCGTCCTGAGTTTTCACCGCCGCCTCCTGCGCGCCCGTGAAGGCAAATTCTTCTCGCCCGACCGCGATCACCTGCACCACCGCCTCCTCGCCTTGGGCCTCACCCAGCGCCAGGTTGTGTTGGCCATGTACTATGTCTCCGCGTTTATGGGCCTGATGGCCTTTATCGTCTCCGGCGTGCCGGCCACCTACGCCTTCCTCACATTGATCCTGGCCGCCATGGCCATCGGATTTGGCGTGGTGGTCTTGCGCTTTATCGAAGGCCTGTCCAACCACACCGAGTGATTTCAGAAGCCCCTATTCTTCCTGTTCACAACGAAGTGAAGTTCATATGCCCTTAGTGCTGGAAAAAAGAGTCCGTGCCAAACCCGCCGGGTTCACCCTGGTGGAATTGCTCGTGGTGATCGCCATCCTGGGCCTGCTTGCGGCATTGCTCCTGCCCGCCTTGTCCCGCGCACGCGAAAGCGCCAAGCGCAGTTCCTGCATTAACAACCTCAAGCAACTCTTCATCGCCTTCGAGTGCTATGCCCAGGAAAACGGCGACACCTATCCCGCCTGGCAGGATCAGCCCACCAGCCAGCCGCCCGGATATTGGCTCTGGATGGGACGCGGCTTCCGAACCCTGATTCGCGAGTATGTCCCATCCGACAAGGACCGTCCAGGAGTGTTTTATTGTCCCTCGGATACCCGCGCCAAAACCGAAACGGTGTACGAACGCACCTCCTATGCCTATTCCATGGCCTTTTACCATTCGCCGGAACAAATTGATGCCATCACCGCCACGGCCGGCTGCTACAGCAATCCCCTGCCTGTCATCCCGCAGCGGAAAGCCTGCGTGACAACCCCTTCCCGGAAAATCCTGCTGGGGGAGTGGTACTCCAATCATTCCGCTTGGGCAAATGACAAAGGATGGTTCGGGGAAGGGGGGAAACGCCTCTTTCTCTTCGCCGACGGCCATGTGGAATATCTGGATTGGACCGAGGTGCGTCCGGGCAATGACGGACTGCCCAACCCAAATCTCACCCAGCACGGCATCCGGGGAACGGACGTCCGATAATCCTGGAAAACGAGGGCGAGGATGCGGATTGTGGATTGCGGATTGTTGATTGCGGAACGGAAACCTGGGCTACGCCGTGGCAAGTTGCGAAACGGGGGGAGGGAAACGCGAAATGACAAGCGGCAAATGCGAAAAAGGAAAATCAAATGCGGGCGGGCACTTTGGAAAAAGGCCGTTTAATCGCCGCTGAACAGGTTGTTTGATTTCGTTTGTTTCGAGTCTTTCGTGGTGAATAGTTTCGGAAGGTCTTACCACGAAATGCGCGAAACTCACGAAATATAAACACGAACGGCTTCCCGTCATTTCAGACGATAGCCGGTCAATTTTATTCATCCCTTCGATAAAAATCATCACGAGATACGTTCCAGCCATACCATGTACTACTACCTGTCAGTTTCTTGTATTTTTACAAAGAAATTGTTCTCATGCTTCACATGAATAACCATGCCGGCATGCAATACTTTCTATCTGTACAAACCCACGCGGCACCGCTTTTTCGCGGCTCCGCGCGAGATACTTCTAAAAAAATCTGTGCCAATCTATGGAATCTGTGGAGCCTCTTTCTTGTCCGCTCAAATCCGCGTCCTCCGCATGCCATTCTTTGGTTGCGGCTATGCCCCGCTGGGTCCTTAACGTCGTTGGTGTCCTTGCTGTCCTTGATAAAATGGCCAACGGCCCATAACCAACGCCTAACATCACCCCCCTTGACTCCGTGGGATGTTCGGGGTAACATAAGACAGTAGGAAACGTGGATTGATCATTCGAGGTGGTTGTGGAAGTGAAATGTGGACATAATTGCGGGGCGCAGGGCCTGAAAGGCCTTCACATAGCAGCCCAGGGCAACGCCCTGGGACACGGTCAGCCCCACCCCACCCATCGCCCTGTAAGGGCAGGACATTTCGGTTATTCAAGGCATTACGCAGACACCGGATCGTGGGAAAGAAGGCGATATGTTATGCCCCTTCAGGGCGGTATCGTGAGGGACGAACCTGTTCCCAGGGCGTTGCCCTGGGCTGTCATGTTATTGCCCCTTTCGGGGCGTTCGGATAACAATCCGGTATGGACGGCGGATGCGGGCACGTGGTATGACGTGTACATCAAGGCGGAGGGGGCGCATGTGGAGGTGTGGCGGGGGTTGAAGGGTGAAGCGTTGAGCAAGGTGGCGGAGACGGACAGCGCCACGGTGTTGACGGGGCCGTATGTCACGGTGGATGTCCCGGCGAATGTGCAAGACCGGTATGACAATGTGCGGTATGCGAATGGGCTGACTTCGGCCCAGAGTTGGTCGGATAGTTTCGCGGACGGGGAATATGGCAACAATCCCACCTGGACCGCTTCTTCGGGCACGTGGGCGGTGCGGAGCGGGTACCTGACGAAGACGGGGACGGCGGATGGCACCATTTACCGGGCCGTTACGACAGCGGATTATGAGGTTTCATTGAAGTACCGGTTCCAGTCGGGGCTTGCGGGAAGGCTGATCATCAAGCCGCGGGTCGTGGATAATGACAATTA
>CAYYRW010000053.1:0-45629 GCA_964474205.1 uncultured Nitrospirales bacterium
TCAAGGGGAAATGCGGATTGGAAAAATCGGGGTCCGGGGTCCGGGGTCCGGGGTTCGGGGTCCGGGGTCCGGGGTCCGGGGTTCGGGGTCCGGGGATCGGGGTCCGGAGAGATTTGGCCACAAAGAGCGCATAGAACGCAAAATCGGATGCAGGCGGGAAGGAAAATGTGTTGGGGGGGGAAATGAGGATTGCGGAAGACCGGAGGGGGAGATTTAACGCGGAGGCGCAAGGACGCGGAGGTTCGTGGAGAAAGACATGTGGAAAATGGGAAACGACAAACGGTACCGGTGAAATGGCAAATAGCAAATGCGAAACGCCGGATAGCGGACCACGAAATACGCGAAAGAAACGAAAGGGGGTGGGAAGAATGAGAGGGGGCGGGTTCGATAAACCTGCGGGGTATCGGACTCCGAAGGAGTCGAATTTGAATAGCCGCAGGTGAAACCTGTGGGTAGTGGTGTCCCTCTTGCGTCGACCCTGTAAGGGGTCGAACACGACATGCAAGGGATTCCGGTATTCCGGGGACCGTATATTTAATTCGGCTTTCTTGGACCCTTGTGTCGCGGTTTTTTCGGAGGTACCCTGCGCCCCGGTTGTGCATCCACCGCCGCAGGGCAGCAGGGCTTATGATTCGGCATTAAACACCACACCACTGATGTCCACATGACAACGCCCATAGCACTCCGCCAACAAAACCACGTTAGCCGGCATACTCGTCACCCCATAAAAAAGTGGCAGCCACCGGTTGCCCCGTTGGGTGATAGGATGCGTCATCCCCGGCGCAACTACGAGGGGTATACCTGCCATGCCAATACACACAAGTCAGCAGAGAAACAATATTTCAGTATGGTATCCCCGGGGAAAAAGTATGCATACTCATGGGTAAGGATGATGGAAGAGTTGTATTTTCCCAGCCATCCATGGTAAGGTGTATGAAACTGAAACCGAGTCAGGAACAGGCCAAATGAAACTGAAGCGAACATATCAACTGCTGATGCAACCGTTTACGCGGTTCGTGGCGGTGCATCGCATTTGGCCGAAGGGTTCCTGGCCTGGGGCGGCAACGATGAAATAATCGAAGCCCATAAAGCAGCATTAAGCGCCGCAGGCGGACCTCAAAATCCCCTGCGGCGACGTTTTTTTAGGCCCCGCATGACGCGGGACTGGAACGCAACCGAAGAAGGAACGCAATCATGAATCGAAAGCTGATGCATTTTACGCACACGGAGCCGGTAGCGAACTGGCGCACACACACCCCCGGAAACAAGGCACAAAATGAAACGGAGCACAACAGTAGAGGAGTTTGGGACCATGTCGAATTACAACCCGGCGTTTTGGGAGATTCCGACAGACCTTGTTGCGCTTGACCGGGTTCCCGCCAGCGCTGGATTATGGTATGAAACCAGCGTGGACCGGGAACGGCGGTATGCGTTGCGTGACTTCTTCGAGGCCGTGCGGCCGGCGGTTCATTCGTTGATTGACTCGGAATTAACCGGCCGGCAGCGTGAAGTGGTGAAATTGTATTACGTGTATGGAAAGACCCAGGAGGACATCGCGGCCATCCTGAACCTGACGCAATCCACGGTGAGCCGGCACTTGTTCGGCACCTCGCGGGGCGGCAGGAAGGTCGGCGGGGCCATTCCGAAATTGCGCAAGGCCATTGACGGCGGCAATCTCCCGCAGGTGGATAGCGCCCTCGGCGTTTTACAGACCCGTCTGGCCCAGGCCGTCTGATTTATGAGAGCGCCCTGCCGGGCGCACACGGAAAAGGGGTGAAAGGCATTTGCCTTTCACCCCGTGCGTTATTCGTGTTCTACTGCGAATTACCGCTGCACAATACGGAATCCGACACTCTTGCTTGCGAGCCCCGGACCGGTACCGACGCGTTGCGCCGTGCGGCAGACGGAAGCCGCCATGCCCCATTCACCGCCGCGATACACCTTGTAGGGGGTGGACGGCGCCGTTGCAGGCCCGGTCGGGTCGGTCACGGGGTCGGCGGTGTAAAGTTCATACCAGTCACCGCACCATTCCCAAACATTGCCGGACATGTCATAACATCCGGCGGGACTCACACTATTCACCGTGGTGACAGTGCCGTTCGGGCTGATATTGGTTCCATTGAACCAGCCAATAGGCGCGGTATTGGGCTGAGTCGTCAGGCCCAGCGGATTCACGCCGGTAAAGTTGCACCGGTCCGCAGTGGGCGTAGCATCCGACGTGTACCCATAAATCCAATGCCTGCTGCCATCCCACGCGGCCGCACGCTCCCATTCCGCCTCGGTGGGCAACCGGAAGCCCGCCGGGGCCGCCGGCGTCACCATCGGCCAGTATAATGCGGCCATGTTATAGTACGGATTCAATCCGGATATCTCGCTCAGCCAATTGCAGAAGGCCACCGCGCCGTACCAGGTAACACGGACCATCGGATGATCCGCCGTCGAATACGTGACGCCGCCCGTGCCGGTCCGGGTCTTGGGCGAGAATGTCCCGCCGGAATACTGCACGTTGCAATCGAGATTGGTAAGAGCCACAATTAAATATCGGGAGATGGTGCCCGCGTAGATGGCGCCGGAACTCCAGGCGTTGCCGGAGGCATCCTTCAGGTATCCCTGTCCCTTGGCCCAATTCAACACATCGCAATAGGCCTGGGTGGTCACCTCATACTTGCCTATCTGATACGCGGTCAGCGTCACTTGGTGCCGCGGCAATTCATTGATGTAGCCCGCGCTGTCATCGCCCGTATCCAACCGGCCCATGGTGAAGGTGCCGCCCGGTATGGACACCATTTCCGTAAAACCGATGAGCTCGATCGTGTCCGATTTCGCGGGAGAAACCCGGACAACATTGCGGACCCGGAAATACACCGTCTTGACCCCCGCGCCCGCGGAAAGCGTGAAGGTGGGCGCCGTGGAATACGGCAGCCATGCGGTTGTTGTCGCATCGAGGAAGTTTACGTCTTCGCTCGCCTGGTACTCATCGGGTATGCCGTTGATAACCGTGTTATTCAAGAGCACCGCCTGACTCGCCGTTACCGGCAGCCTATTCTGGATGGCGAAGGTATCCACGGACAACCCGCAGCCTTCGTCGATTTGCGTATTGCAGTTATTGTCAATGCCGTCATCGCACACTTCCGTGACACCGGGATTGATGGCCGGGTCGGCATCATTGCAATCGCCGCCCAGCAACGCCGTATAGGGCGCGGCCGGAGCAACCAATTGCTGCGAGTCCGTGGTTATGCCATACGTGTCCGTGTCCAAGTCCTTATAGTAGGTGATCAAGGGGGCAAATTCCGCGGTGGCCGTGATATCCTCCGACACATTGGTATCGAGTCGATAGGGGGTTAGCAAGCCATCGTCCCATTTCACAAATCCATACCCTTGATTGGGCACCGCCGTTACCGGGGTGCCGGAAGTGTTGTAGAGCACTTCCTGGTCCGTGTTGCCGGTAATGGTTCCGTTCGCGCCCGCGATATATTTCAACGTATAGGTGTCCATCGTAAAATTCGCGATCACGTCAATATTGGCCGTCACCGACAGGTCTTGGCGTATTCTGTCCGTCGAACCATCGCTCCAGTCCACGAAATGGTAATGAGGCGCGGCCTCCGCCGTCACTGCGGTTCCATCCGCGCCATGGTCCACGGTCTGCGCCAAGATGCCGGTCACATTGCCGTTCGGACCTGCGGCATAGGTCAAATCGTGTGTCAGCGGAACGTCACTCGCGGTAACCTTGATGCGGGCCTCCGCCAAGGTCTGATTGGGATAATCTTTCGCGAGGTTCCACACAATTGTTTTGGCGCCCGTCGCCTGGTCCGCGATATCACCGCTATAGGAGTTTATGGGATGAATGTATCCGTCCGCCCCGCCATCTTTCGACAGCGACACCGTGATGTCGCAGGGATCGCCCGGCGATTCCAAATCGAATGTGATGTTCACTTGGGTGTCCAGTGTTACACCCGGCACTTGGACGACTTCAAGATTCGATATCACCGGCTGTGCCATCGCCAGAGGAGCGGCAAGGAGCAGCGCCAGCATCAGCAGGCTCTTGACGCTCCGGGGCCGCCGTGCAAGCACCAGCGCGCCCGCCAGGGACAGGGCCACCACCGCCGGCCAAATCGCCAGAGGAAGCGGTTCTTGCCCCTTTTCAATCTCGAGCAGTTCTTCATTGGCGAGGGTGCCCAGATTCCCCGCCAAGTCAAGTCCCGTAATAAGCACGTTCGCTTTGCCCACGGGGTCCTTATCCGGGCCCTGCACCTCATATTCATAGGTGTACGTGGTGGCTTTGACCGCGCTCTTAAACGTGGCGTCATTGCCATTAACCGTCACGACGGGATTCCCGTCCAGCGCCTCCGAAGCCACAAACGTGATCGTCACCTTGGTTCCCTCCTTCGCCGTCGAGGGGTCGATGGCCAATCCTGAAAATTCAGGCGCATCGCCTTGTCCCGTGCATGACGCGGAAACATACGCAGGGTCAATCGGATTGCCCTTGACGTCCCGCAGCGCCGTCACCGCAAGCGTGACCGGCCCGCCCTGCTGCATCTCACCCGTGGCCCACCCCAGGGTATACGGACCGCTGCCCGTTACCTCCGAAGGCGTTGCATCCAGCGTCCCAATCCCAAGTCCCGATACCGCATAATTGCCGGGAGTGGTTACGCCGGGTGCCAACATGGCCTCATTGAATACCGCCGACAAACTATTGCTGGTGGCCGCCGAGACCGATTGAAGTTGTGGAGAAACCGTCTCCAAAACGATCGTGTCTGATTCGGCGGTTCCTTCCAGCGCTCCGGCGCTCAACGAAAACAAAAGCGCCGCCACACCGATAAAAAGAATAACGCGTATCATAATTCCGTCTCCCTCCATGTAAAGCTTCACAACCTTGCTATTTAGTCCTGCAGCCCGAGTTCCGTGAACGCAACACGGAATACCTTGCCCGCCAGCTTTTCTTGTCAGGCAACTCTCCACCTTCGCGTTCCAGAACACATATAAACCTTCACATCTTCGTTGATTCTACTCCACTCCCCCCTGTTTGTAAAGAGAAAAAAAAGATGCATCATAGAGATTTCAATCCCGTCGATACGCAGCGCACTCACTTACTAACTCCGATCGGGTGCCCCGCCCGCCGCAGCCCTGCGAGCGCACAGCCGGGTGTGTTCCCTTGTATAAGCCGCCCAAGGTCGTTGGCGATGCACAAATCTTCAAGTATTCATTTTATTCGTATATTTATAATTTATCATTTAATGAGCATAATTTTCCAAAATTTGTGGAGGGGGTAACGGGAAATGGGAACTATTTCCCTTCTAGGGTGACCTTAATGCGGTTTATGCCGGAAAGGAGGTCATAACGCAAAAAGAGCAGTTCACGGGGGAGGATTTTTCCTGCAATCAGTCCGGAAGCATGGTCAATCTGGTATAAACTGTAATCTCCCCAAAGGGCGAGGCCGTAAGGCATGGCTTTGGGACTCTCCACGGTGATTTCGATTTCGCGCCGCCAGCCGTATTGTGTGTTGCGGACCAGGCGGGGATGCGGGACGAGTGCCTCGCGGTAGTAATCCACAGCGTCCCATGGCTTGGCATAGTTTCGGATACAGGCCGGATGGACCTGCCCATCCACGAAAATCATCTGTGCACCGGCATCATAATAAAGGAACGTTTTCGGCCAGGGGCCAGCCGGGGTATTCCATGTGTAATCAGGATTGGGGCGGGCGGCGGGGATATTTTCCCACAGCATGCAGGAGGGGGCCGTGCATGGGCGAATCCGGCGGTAATGGCGGACGGCGTCCGGGAGCGAGAGCACGCGGACGTTGGGTTTCTTGAGCAGATAGTCCACATGCCGCGCCAGCATTATGGCGGCCTCGCGGATGTCTTCTTCCGTATAGCAATGGTTGCGCGCGTTGCATTCCATCTCATGCGCTTCCTGATGCTGTAAAAGGAATACGGCATCGTTGTAGCGGGTGTTGTTATGATAATTGTCAATGAAAGCGTCCCAATACTCCGTGTTCTCCCAGGAGCAAATTCCCGCGCGCGCCACGTCGTTCGGGTCGTTGGTGTATACCGGCGCGAACCCGCCATGATACGTCTTCAGCAAGTCGTGGGAGAGCCACGGCACCGCCACGATGCCGGGGGATTCGGAGGGCCGCAGACGGTCCTTCGGGTCCATATAATAGAAACCCCAGGGACAACCCCGGTCGGTGATATCGTCCACTTCGATCTGTTCCCAACAAAAGCCCCAAATGCCTTCGAAGCCTGTTTCGGCCAGCAGCGGGACTATTTCCGGGTCGCAATGGACGCCCCCGGCGATAACCGCTTCCGCCCAAGGCAAAACCTGCTGAACTTGGGCGCGGCGGTCTTGGAGAAAGGCTTTCTTTTCGGCGAAGGAGCCGGTCAGGGGCGGCAGTTCCACCGCCACTTCGTCGCCGTGCGCGGCATGCCATTCGGTCAAAGCCTCTCTGGCAAAGAAGGCGGATTCCGGGCTCACTATCCAGGTGACGGGCACGCCGCGCGGATGCAGGATACCCGCCAAACGCCGCATGCCGTCCAAACACGTCTTTCCGTCCGCGGCCCGGGCCGCCAGGGAAGCAAAGGTATAAATAAGTTCGCTCACCGGGAGGTGTCCTCGTTTTCGTGCCGACACTTTTACGGTATTGTATGCTAATGGTTTAAGCGGGACTACGCAAAGAACTCCATCAGGAGGCTGTATAGTTTAAGGGAGAGCCCAAGACCGGGCTCTCCCTTGCTCATCACTTGCAATGAAAAGACTATGCAAGCCCCGGACAGAATCCATCTTCTCCTTCCGGACAGGCATGGTAGCCGCCGAAATTGTAGAATTGGATGAGCCGCAGCAATTCGCTGATGGTTATCACCCAATCCTGGCCGCTATAGTCGCTGGAATGCGGGGCACAGGCGGTGTCTCCCGCTCCGGGGGCATATCCATCTTCCGTTCCGGACGCGCAATGCAGTCCGCCGGAATTGAAGAACTGAATGACCCGGAGCAGTTCGGAAAGGCCAATCACGAAATTGTTATCGGGGTCCGCGCTGTGGAATGGATTCTCACCTTCCGCCGCGCCTTCCCCGGTGCCTTCTTCCTGGCCTTCAATAGCGCCTTCTTCAGCACCCTCGGCGGAACCTTCTTCCACACCTTCCACTACGCCTTCTTCAGTGCCTTCGACGATGCCTTCTTCCACACCTTCCACGGCGCCTTCGACAGCGCCTTCTGCCACGCCTTCGACAGCGCCTTCTGCCACGCCTTCGACAGCGCCTTCTTCCTGGCCTTCCGGAGCATTCGGGGTCAATGCCAGAAGCACATATCCTTCCCGCCCGAGGCTGCCCGCAATCGCCGCCTGAAACTCGGCCAGATTAAGCAATCCGTCACCATCAGGATCGCCCTGCGCGGAGAAGGGTTCGCCGGCGGCTTTCGCGGCCATGGTCGCTATTTCATACGAACCGGTCAAACCCAGGGTTTTCACCAGAGCCTGCATTTCCGAACTGATGGACAGCATCGCCGTCATCACGTTTTCATAATGTTGCAGCAGGCTGTAATTGGGGTCGTTCCGCAACACCGCCAGATTATCGAGGAACGTGCATACGGCGGGTTCCGCAATCCCCGCGTCCGCGTTGCACAACACGGCCTGGAAGAGGGCGATTTCCCAACTGTCCGGAATTTGCGAGTTGTCGATGTCCGAAGCGGTCCAGTCTATTGGGGCGCTGAAAAGGGCGGCAAGTTGCGCATAAAGCGCCGTGCCTTCCGCGTCAAAATCAGGGCATGACGCAAGCACACAGCCCTCGCCTTCGGTCTGGCCTTCCATCGCACCCTCGGCTTGGCCTTCCATCGCGCCCTCGGCTTGGCCTTCCACGGTCCCTTCCACGGTCCCTTCCGCTTCGCCTTCGGCGACACCGCCGTACAAATCCACACAGTCAATGACACCGTTGTGGTTTTTGTCCGCCGCGTTAAACATGGCCTGCGTAATACCGCTTGACAATCCCTGGACTTCACTCAGGGTAAGTTGATTGTCACTGTTGTCGTCGAGTCCCGGCAAACGGTCCAGCAGCCAACTCGCCGCGCTGAATTCCGTCAGGGTAAGCTCACCGCTGCTATCGGAATCAATCAACCCCCAGCCAATATTCACCAGCCAGGAGGCCCAGCCGGTGACCAGGATGAGTTCGTCTTTGGAGATCGTTCCGTCACCGTCCGAATCCCCCAACCCCACCATCAGGTGGAAATAGCTCTCGGTGCCGTCAATGGTGCACTCGATCTGGCCCTCGCCTTCCGTCTGCCCTTCGCCTTCGGCCTGTCCTTCCATGGCACCTTCCACCGAGCCTTCCACCGAGCCTTCCACCGAGCCTTCCACCTCGCCTTCGGGGCAGGGGGGGCAATTGCCGGCATTGGCGGTTTGGGTGTCATCCAGCGCCGCCGCCACAAACGCGTCAAAATCCGCCGCGCTCGTTACGATAGCCGTGTATTCCCCCAGGGTGCAGACCCAGTCGTAATCCGGGTCACCGTTGGAGGCCAGATACTGCGCGGCAGAGAAATCAAAACTGCTCAGATCGAGCGCCGGAAAAAGCGGAATCGAGTCGAACAAGCCCACGATGGAATCAATGGTGCTTTGCTCGCCCTGCGTCGTGACACCGGCAATCAGCGGGACAAACGTGCCGCTCGGCAGCAACGACCCAATGAGTGGAATCGAATCCAGCATGGCCTGCGCCGCCGCCCGGTTGTTCATATAGGCGTCGCGCACGCAGCAAAAGGCGTTCAACCCGGGATTATTCAGCACGGCGTCAAAGAGACGCGCCTGCGCCACGTCAATCATCCCGTTTCCGTCCTTGTCCGTCGTGTCCGGGTCTCCGCCGATGAGCGGTCCGATAATCGCCATCGTGTACAAATTACGCAAGGCCGCCTCATAGCCGGCTTGTATGGCGCTCGCCTGACACGGCGTGTGGCAACCCTCGGCATAACACGACCCCTGCGGGCCGGGCTCGATGCCGTTCAACTCATCGCAGTTGATAAAGCCGTCTTGATCAAAATCCATCGCCATGAACTGCTCTTGCGTAATGCCGCCGCTCAGTTTGTGCAGTTCATCCAGCGTGAACAGGTTGTCTTCATTCGGATCAATGTCCGGCATCAACGAGAGCAACAGAGAACTCCCCGTGAATTCCCCTTCCGACAGGTAGTTGTCATGATTGGAATCAATCAAAAACCAGCCAATCGAGACAAACGGCGCGATGGCCTGAAACTCGGCCTTCGACAACAATAAATCATGGTCGGTGTCCCCAAACAGGATCATCACCTTGTAATAATTGGCCGCCGAATCAATGTCGCACGGGGTCTCCCCTTCGGATTGCCCTTCCGCGGCGCCCTCGGCCGAGCCTTCCGCGCCGCCTTCGCCGCAATCCGGGCAGCCACCATAATAGTCGGTAATGTTCTTATTGATGGCGGCGCTCACAAACGCGTCATAATCGTTCGGCGCGGTCACCACCCACGCCTGATACTCGCCGTAATTGCAGACATCATCCGTGTCCGCGTCGCCGTTCTTGGCCAGATACGGCTCTGCCGAACCGTCAAACACCCCGTAATCAATGCTCGGGAGATTCGGAATAAAACTGGCCAGCGTCTGCAGCAGGGTATTGATCAATTCTTCCTGTCCCGACGTGGCCAACGCGGCGATCACCCGGGCCATCAATCCGGCGTCCGGCGCGGCGGGCATGGGGATGCCATAAATGGTGGAAGGCCAGGCGGCCACCAGCGCCGCCGCGATGACTTCGGCGGCGACCCGGTTCGTAAGGTAGGGGGTATACACGCAACAGTGGTTGGGGGCCAGCCGGTTCGACAAGATCGCATCGAACAAGCGCGCTTGGGCGATATCCGACATGCCGTTGAAGTCCAAATCCGCCGTTTCCACGGCGATTAACCCCCCAATAATCGGGATTTGACTCAACGTTGTATAAAGGGAACGCAAATCATCTTCAAAATTTGGGTCATACCCCAATCCCAGGCACAGCACATTGCTGCATGGCGCTACATCGCAGAAGGTGTCGTCCTGCGCCCATGCGGGGGCGGGGGTAACACTCAAGAGACCCAAAAGCAACGCCCCGGCCATCCAAAACATACAGAAGGAAAATCGTTTCATGGTTCATTCTCCACGTGGAAATCACGCACTTACATCCATTACGAAGTCAGACACGCTCAATTGTTTGGAACATCAAGCGCATTGGGGAGGGGCATGGGGAACAAGGCTGAAGGTATACCGTTCCGCTATTTGTACACGGTCCGTCCATTTGTGCTCGCGCAAACCAGGCAGGCGGGCAGGCAGCGTCTCTTCACGGGTCCAGCACTCCGCGATACCGGTCCCTGCCTTAAAAAGAACCTTATCATTACATTCTGAAAGAATCGCTTGTGGACACGGGTCCTTCGGAGAAGAAGCTGGACGCGGAGAACCTTGTTGGGTCTCGGCGAGAATCGTCTGCAAATCCAGAATATCCACCCTCCCGTCGGCATTCAGGTCGGACAGGGGCACAGGAGCATTCCGGTTATTCATAAGTATTTGGGAAACAAGCTGTTGCAAATCAGATACATCGCACGCACGGTCGCCATTCAGGTCGCCACGCATCGGCGTGGTGGCCACGGGAAGGGCCATGGAACACACCAAGGCGGCCATCAGCACAAAAGAACAGGCTTTTTCACTATGGTGCGCGTGCATACTACTATCTCCACGCAATAAAATACCATGGAAGTAAAAAAGCAGTCAAGTTCGGGATCCAGGGATGAGTGAAAACCGCCACAAGCGAGGAATTAACGAATAATCCGCACTTCTTCTTCCAGCAGGATGCCAAAACAGTCCTGAACCCTGTGTTTCGCCAGTTCTATGAGGCTCAGAATATCCGAAAATGTGGCATTTTGCTCGTTCATGATGAAGTTGGCGTGTTTCTCACTGATCACCGCCCCGCCCCGGCGGGTCCCTTTAAGGCCGCAGGCTTCTATAAGCCGCGCGGCATGTTCTCCCGGAGGATTCTTGAACACGCTTCCGCAACAGAGCCCCTGGGGCTGTGTTTCCCGGCGCCGCTGAAGATAATGTGCGTACACCTCCTTCTGATCTTGCCCTGATACCCGGAAATGGAACAGTCCGCCCAAGATCAGTTCTCCCGGAGCGCAAAAAAACTGCTGGCGGTAATCATAGGATTCCGGAGTGATCGATACGGTGCGCAACTCCTTTGGCCCCGCAATATCCACCGATTCCAGCCATTGGCAGGTGCTTCCGTTCACCGTCCCCGCGTTCATGAAGATCGCTCCGCCCACTGAACCGGGTATTCCGGTGAGCGCGCCCACCCCTTCATAATTATTCGGCAATATTATCTCGCGCACGAAAGTCTGCAAGGCAACCCCGGCCCCGGCATAATGCCGGCCCTGGCCCAAATCGCGCCGTTCACAAAGGTCCCCGGTGAATAGAACATTGCCGGGAAACCCATCCTCCGAAATCAATACATTCGAGCCGGCCCCCAGCACAAGGCACGGTTCGCCTTGGGCCGTTATCCAGGAAAACGCTTGGCGTGCCTCTTCCACTGTTCTTGGAAACAAGGCCCGCCGCGCCACTCCCCCCACCCGGTAATACGTATGCGGCGCCAGAGGAAAATCCTCTTTTACAAAATCAAAGGGCGTCTCTCCCGCCGCTCTGTTCATCCTTCGTCCTTATTATACCCGGCACCCGATACCCGTTCTTCAGGCCCAAGTGATCAGCGCGGTTTCATGTTTCTCCGCAAGGTCCGTGTGGTACGGGATAACCCGCATGGTGAAGCCCTGCTGGCCCGTCTCACGGCAGAGAATGGCGCCCTCGAAACGGAAGGTGCCATTGCCCAGTTTCTTTGTGCAGGTCATTTCCATGGTCCGGCCCAGCGGAATCTGCCCATGCGGGTCCACATCCCCAAAATAAATCTCGACGGTGACATCCGTGCTGTCCAGCGGCCCCAAGAACACCTCGGTGGTGACCTGCAGGCTCGAACCCACCGGCAACCCTTCCGTTGGGCCGCAATCCACATTCACAAAACGAACCTGCGGCCAGTTGGCCTGTATGCGCTCTTTCCAATGCGCCAGCGCCAGCGCGCGCGTCCGCTTGTCGTCAATGAGTTCCCGTTTCCGCCGCGAACACGGAATATACGCGCGGTCCGTGTATTCCTGCACCATCCGATAGGTATTGAACACCGGGCAAATCGTCCGAATCGCCGATTTCATCCGCGCAATCCATTCACGGGGCAGGCCGTCCCGCCCGCGATCATAAAATACCGGAACCACTTCCTTTTCCAGGATCATATAGAGCGCTTCGCTCTCCACCACGTCCTGCTCCTCCGTGCTGTCATACATTTCCCCCTTCCCGATGCTCCAGCCGTTCTCGCCCAGAAATTCCGCTTCACACCACCATCCGTCCGGGATGCTGATGTTGAGCGCGCCGTTCGCCGCCGCCTTCATGCCGCTGGTGCCGCTTGCTTCCATCGGGCGCCGCGGCGTATTCAGCCAGCAATCCACCCCTTGCACCATGTAACGCGCCACGTTGATGTCATAGTCTTCGATAAATACAATGTGATTGCGCAGTTGCGCGTCGCGCGCGAAATGAACGATCTGCCGGATAAGCTCTTTCCCCGCCGTATCCTGCGGATGCGCCTTCCCCGAAAGGATCAACTGCACCCGCCGCTGCGGATTGGTCAGAATCTGTTTGAGCCGTTCCGGATTGCGCAACATCAGATTGACCCGCTTGTACGTCGCGAACCGGCGCGCGAATCCAATGGTCAGGATTTCCGGGTCCAAGACCTCCAGCGCCTGCCGCACATCCGCGCTCGGCGCGCCCCGGTTGACCATTTGCCGGTTCAGCCGGCCCCGTGCGAAGTTTACCAGCCGCTCCCGCCGCCGCTCATGGGTCCGCCACAATTCCGTGTCCGGCACCTCGTCAATCCGTTCCCAGATGCTCTGATCATCCGGGCGGTTAATCCATTCCGGCCCCAGGTACCGGTCATACAAATCGGCCAAATCATGCGAAATCCAGAACCGGGTATGCACGCCGTTGGTGATGGACGTGATCGGCACTTCATTCTCCGGAATGTCCTTCCAGGTTTGCGCCCACATGCTCCGCGACACCTGCCCGTGCAGTTTGCTCACCCCGTTCGCGCCCGCGCTCAATTTCAGCGCCAGCACCGTCATGCAGAAAGGCTCGCGGGCATCCGCGGGATTCTGGCGCCCCAGCGCCAGCAATTGATTCATGTTAATCCCGGTGTCCGCGCAATACTTCCGGAAATACTTCTCAATCGTCCCCGTGTCGAACATGTCGTTCCCCGCCGGAACCGGCGTGTGCGTGGTGAAAAAGCTCCCCGCCTTCACCGTCTCAATGGCTTCCCGGAAGGTGAGCTTTTCCCGCTGAATGATTTCCTTCACCCGCTGAAGCGTCATGAACGCCGCATGCCCCTCGTTCATGTGATACACGCTCGGCGTCAAATGCAGCGCGTGCAGCGCCAGCACACCGCCCATGCCCAGCATGATTTCCTGCCGGATGCGCGTTTCCCGGTCGCCTCCGTATAACTGCGCCGTGATGACCCGCGCCTGCGGGCTGTTCGCATCGTGGTCGCAATCCAAAAGATACAGTGGAACCCGCCCCACGTCGCACCGCCAGATATACGCCTTCACCATCTCCTCGGGATACTCCACCTCAATCACCACCGGCTTCCCGCTTGCATCCCGCACCAATTGAATCGGCATGTTGTAGAAGTCGTTGCGCGGATAGGTTTCCTGCTGCCAGCCGTCCGCGTTCAAATACTGCCGGAAATAACCTTCCCGGTAGAGCAGCCCAATGCCCACCAGCGGCAACCCCAGGTCGCTCGCCGCCTTCAAATGGTCTCCCGCCAGCAATCCCAGACCGCCGGAATAGATGCTCAACGATTCATGAATGCCGAACTCCGCCGACATGTACGCCGCCTGGATTTCTTCCGGGGCCTGGGGGTTGCGCTCAAACCACGTATTGCCCGTGATGTACCGCTGCAGCTTTTCCCACACCCGGTCCAAATGCGCCAGAAAGCTGTCGTTCCGCGCCAGTTCCTCCAGCCGTACCTGGCTTACTTCGCCCAGCAGCCGCCGGGGATTCTGATGCACCTCCACCCACAAATCCCGGTCTATCCGGAAAAACAGTTCCACCGCCTCCGGATCCCAGCACCACCATAAATTATCGGCCACCGAAAGCAGATGTTCGAGCCGTTCAGGCAATTTCGGCACCACGGTGTATTTGGTCACATGCGGCATAACGCTTCCTCCCGTTACGGTTAACGCGCCTAACAATACCAGTAGTGCCCCTTGCTGAACAAGATTACGTTTGGGCGCAAAGATTTCCCCATAGCGAACGGCAAACAAAAGTGCCCGTTACCCCGCTAAAAATTTCCTCCGCCTGGCAGACGTGCCGGACACGTCCGGCGCACTTGCCCGCCTTACTTGCCCACGGATCAATAGAGTAACGGCCTATTTACATTCCTCGAATCGAGGCGTATCCCAGACTTGGCCGCAGGCGGGACAAACCCTGGGCGCCATCACCAACATGGCAACATAGCCGCATTCACAAAAAATATGGCAGGTTTTAGGCCGTTCCACAATCAACACGTCACACATATCCACTACTCCACAGTTAGCATCCGGTCATCCTTCCCAAGATGATCTATCGGCTATTTAGTTATACCACTTAATCCTTAAAAATGTGACATTTTGCCCCAGTTCAATCCTTGCCAAAAACGCATGTTTTCCACTTTTCCCCCGGCGCTTCCCCTGCGAGGAAATCCGGCGGTATGCATAAAGTTGATTCTACACCGGGGACTTTTTATACTGAATCAACCTGCCGGGGTGTAAATCCTGGCTGGGGGGTATAGTTTATGCTCGATGGACAGGTACTGGTATTGAACCGATCGTGGGTGGCCGTACACGTCGCCCCCGTACGCCGCGCCCTGACCTTGCTGTTCCAGGGCCACGCCCGCGTTGTGCACCCCAAAGACTACACCCTCTATGATTTCGACAACTGGTGCGCCCTGTCCAAATCCAGGGATAATTTCGACTCCGGGCGCTTCATCCACACCCCTGCGTTTCAGATTCGCCTTCCCGAGGTCATCCTGCTGAGCGCCTTCAATGGTTTTGTGAAACGCGAGGTCCGCCTGTCCCGCCGCAACATTTTCGAGCGCGATGAACAACGCTGCCAATACTGCGGACACCGCCTGCCCAAACAGGAATTGACCATCGATCACGTCCTCCCGCGTTCCCGCGGCGGACGCGATACTTGGGAAAACCTCGTTTTGGCCTGCATCCACTGCAACCTGAAAAAGAGTAACCGCACCCCCGACGAAGCCAACATGCACCTGCTCCACAAGCCCGTCGCCCCCCATTGGCTCCCGCAGTTCGGCATGCCCATCCCAAAAGACGAACTGATGAGCTGGCAACGCTTCGTGGACCTTGCCTACTGGCACACCGAAATTGGCGAATAACCGGCCTCCCCATCCCGCTTTCCCTAAAAGTGTCCGTGTGCGCCCGTGTGCGCCCGTGTGAGTCCGTGTGAGTCCGTGTGAGTAAATTAGGTGAAGCCACCCATCCCGCCCCGCTATACTAATTTATGCTTTACCCAACAACCCCGGAAGGAAGACCATGACCCACCAAGGCCCCGCCCGCCATTCCCCGCGCTACGCGGAAATGGCCATCCCCTTGCCTATGGATCATACTTTCACCTATTCGGTTCCCCCGGCCCTGCAAGACCGCGTGGCCGTGGGCATGCGCGCCTTCGTCCCCATGGCCAGCCGCATCGAAACCGGGTACATCGTTTCCTTGCAGGATCACACAGAGGTGGAAACAGTCCGTGAACTCCTTGATCTCCCCGACGAATCCCCCGTTTTTTCCGAGCCCATGCTGAACCTGTGTCAATGGCTCGCCGAATATTACTGCTGCTCTTGGGGAGAAGCCCTGCAATGCGCGCTCCCCGCCGGACTCAAATCCGGCGCACGCATGCGCTATCACCTGATCCCGGGAGAGGCCGCTTCCGGACGCTTCTCCGAACGGCAGCGCACCATCATCGCCGCCCTCTTCAAACGCGGACCTCTGTTGGAACATCAAATTGCTTCTTTAGTGGGACGCAAATCCCTCAGTTCCGCCCTCCACGCCCTGATAAAACGCGGTGTCGTGCGCGCGGAACCCGCCCTTGACGAAACCAGTGTGTCCATCCGTACTGAAACCTGGGTCTGCCTGCGTGAAGACAATGTCCTCCCCGTGGCGGAACTGCTCCACTTGCAGCGCCGCGCACCCAAACAGGCGGCCGTCTACCTCGACCTGCTCCACGGTCAACCGGAACGCACCGCCGCAGAACTCTGCGGAAAACATGCCGTCACCCTCTCCGTGGTGCAGGCCCTTGTGGACAAAGGACTGGTCAACCGGATCGAACGTGAATTCTATCGAAGGCCGGATATGTCCACGGCCCTCGCTGCCTCCGGCAAACATGAACTCAACCCCGAACAACAGCAGGCTCATGACGCCATTACCCAGGCATTGGACTCCCATCGTTTTCAAACCTTTCTCCTCCGCGGCATCACCGGTTCCGGAAAAACCGAGGTCTATCTCCAGGCCATAGAACACGCCCTCGCCCTGGGTAAAGACGCCATCATCCTCGTTCCGGAAATTTCCCTCACCCCCCAAACCGTCGGACGCTTCTACGCGCGCTTCCAGCAATCCATCGCGGTGCTCCACAGCGGCCTCAGCCTCGGCGAACGCTACGATGAATGGCGCCGCGCGCAACGGGGCGAGGTGAAAATCGTGGTGGGCGCGCGCTCCGCCGTGTTCGCGCCATTGCGAAATGTCGGCATTCTCATCGTCGATGAAGAACATGACAATTCCTACAAACAAGGCGAAACGCCCCGCTATCACGCCCGCGACGTGGCCATCATGCGCGCCAAGAGAAACAACGCGGTCTGCGTGCTCGGCTCCGCCACCCCGTCCATTGAATCCTTCCACAACTCGGAAATCGGAAAATCCATCCGTTTGGAACTTCGCCAGCGCGCCACCGCCAGCCCGCTGCCCGAGGTCAAGCTGATCGACATGCGGATCGAAACCAAAGAAACCAGCGGCCAGATCATCCTGTCGCGGTCCCTTGAAGAAGCCGTCAACGCCCGCATCGACGCCCGCGAACAAGTCATCCTCCTGCTGAACCGCCGGGGCTTCGCCCCCTATGTGCTGTGCCCCTCCTGCGGATGGGTCGCCCCCTGCGACAACTGCCAGGTCAGCATGACCTACCACAGCAGCGGCGGCATGTTGCATTGTCATTATTGCGGCGCACAACGAATCCGCCCGGAACAGTGCTGCGAATGCGGATTCAAACCCCTCCTCTATCTGGGCACGGGCACCCAGAAAGCCGAAGACTACCTCCTGCGCTCCTTCCCCCGCGCGCGTATCGGGCGCATGGACGCTGATACCACCTCCGGAAAAGGCGGGCACGCCAAAATCCTCGGCCGCTTCGCCAATGGCGAAATCGACATCCTCATCGGCACCCAAATGCTCGCCAAAGGCCACGACTATCCCGGCGTCACCCTCGTCGGCGTCATCAATGCCGACACCGGACTCAACATGCCCGACTTCCGGGCCGCCGAACAAACCTTTCAACTCCTCACCCAAGTCGCCGGACGCGCCGGACGCGGCGACCGCCCCGGCGAAGTCTACATCCAAACCTTCCGGCCCCGGCACTACGCCGTCCAGGCCGCCGCCCACCACGACTACACCGCCTTCCACACCGAAGAACTCCGCCACCGGCAGGCCGCCGGATATCCCCCCTTCCGGCGCATGGCCAACTTATCCATCGAAAGCGAAGACCCCGCACTGGCCGAACGCCATGCGGTCCTTTTGAAGCGGCTCGCTAGAGAAGCCATTGAAACTCAGAACCTCAACGGCGTTGAAATCCTCGGCCCCGCCCCGGCACTCATCCGCCGCGTTAACAAAAAATACCGTTGGAACCTCGCCCTCCTCTCCCGCAGCGCACAACGCCTCAATACCCTCGCCCGCGCCCTCCGCGACGCCTTCCCCGCCCAAGCCCTTGCCAACAAACTCCAACTCAAAATCGACCTCGACCCCTATGGAAGCTTTTGAATACGGTCCGTACCGTACCCCGTCCGTGAGGCCATGGCGCGTGCCATTGTCCCTCATTCCCAAGTTGGGAACGAGTGGGAGTGTCTTGTGCTTGTTCAAAGGCGTGGGGTTGTTGAACACTTAAGAAACCACCTATGAACACCGATGAACACCGATAGGTCCGGCGCGGTGTTATCGGTGTCTATCGGTGTTCATCAGTGGTTGGCTCTCTGCCATGATTTTCCTTTCCTGTTGACGGAAAGGAAGCCAAATTAAATATCGTGTCCCCGGAATACCGCAAGGACCTTCAAATCCAGTCGCCCGGCTCCACCACTGACACATTGACGATTGGGTGGCGCATCTTTAGAATGAATATATGAACTGTCCTGTGTGTAAAGAAGCCATGATGGTGCTGGAATACGCCTCCGTGGAAGTGGACTACTGTCCGGAGTGCGGCGGCCTCTGGCTGGATGCCGGTGAACTGGACCTGCTTCTGGGCCAGCACCATTTGACGGAAGGTTTCCTTCGGGCCGGCGGCAAGACGGCCATCAAGAAGGAAAAACCACGGCGGTGTCCCATTTGCCGGATCAAGATGGAGAAACACGCGACGGGCGGGGCGGTGCCGGTCACCTATGATCGGTGCGGACGGGATCATGGCTTGTGGTTTGACAAGGGCGAATTGGCGCTGGTGTTGGAACAGGGCGGTTCCGCGCCGGAGCATGAACAGGTGGTTTCCTGGCTGCGCGAGGTGTTCTCACCGCCGCGGGCCGCTGAACAATAACCCAAGGAGAATACGCAAATGATTCCAATGCTAGTGGTTCTGGTGATCCTGGTGCTGGTCCTGCTGTGGGTCATCGGCATGTACAACAGCTTGGTGCGCCTGCGGAACGCAGTGAAGAATGCATGGTCGCAAATCGACGTGCAACTCAAGCGGCGGCACGACCTGATTCCGAATTTAATCGAAACCGTCAAGGGGTATATGCAGCATGAACGCGGCACGCTCGAGAATGTAACCAAGGCCCGCAATCTGGCCGCGCAGGCGTCGGGCGTGGGCGAGCAGGCCAAGGCGGAGAGCGGCTTGAACCAGGCGCTGAGCAATTTCTTCGTGGTGGCGGAAAACTATCCGGACCTCAAGGCGAATCAGAATTTCCTGGCGTTGCAGGAAGAACTCACCTCCACGGAGAACAAGATCGGTTTCGCGCGCCAGGCCTATAACGACCAAGCGATGCAATTCAACAACAAGATCGAGATGTTCCCGGGCAATATCGTGGCGGGGATGTTCAGTTTCAAGCAGGCGGAATTTTTCGAGATCGAAGAGGCCGCGGAACGCGCCGTGCCCAAGGTGAGCTTCTCGTAACATGTTTGAACTGGTGCGCGCCAATAGGCGGCGGTCGGCGGCCGTGCTCTTGCTGATGCTCCTGCTCTTGCTTGCGCTGGGGTTTGCCATTGGCAGCGCCTTCGTGCCGTCCCTGGCCATGACGGAATTCCAGGGCGAAAACGTCAAGACCCATTGGGCCTTCAATCCCACAGGCGGATTGCTCGGCATGGCGGTGGCGGCTTTTTTATGGTTTTTTCAGGCCTCGCTCGCCTATTTCCAGGGGGACAGCATCCTGCTGTCGGTGAGCAAGGCGCGCCCGATTCAGAAAAGCGACCATCCCCAGCTCTACAATGTGGTCGAGGAAATGTGCATCGCGGCGAATCTGCGCAAGATGCCGGATATTTACATTATTGAAGACATGTCCATGAATGCGTTTGCCACCGGCCGCAGCCCGGACCGCGCGTCGGTGGCGGTTACCGCCGGTCTGCTGGCAAAGATGAACCGGGACCAGTTGCAGGGCGTCGTGGCCCATGAAATCAGCCATATCATGAACCGCGATGTGTTGCTCATGACCATCGCCGGGGTCATGGTGGGCACCATTATCATACTGGCCGATGTCTTTCTGCGCAGCATGTGGTATTCGGGCCATTCCACGCGGTATCGCTCATCGAAAAAAGGCGGGGGCGGCGCACAGGCCATTCTGCTGGTGATTGCCATCGTATTGGCGATTGTGGCTCCCATTCTGGCGCAGTTGCTGTATTTCGCGTGTTCGCGGCGGCGCGAATATCTCGCGGATGCGGGCGCGGCGGTGTACACGCGGTATCCGGAGGGGTTGGCGTCCGCGCTTGAACTGCTCGAAGGCAATGCCGAACCCCTGCCCTCCGCCAACCGCGCCACCGCCCCGATGTACATCGTCAATCCCCTGAAATCCAGCGCCGTGGGCCTGACCAGCACGCATCCCCCCACATCGGAACGCATCAAGGTGCTGCGCAGCCTGGCGGGCGGCATATCCTACCAAGCCTATCAAGCGGCCTGGGCCAAGGTGAGCGGTCCTCGTGCGGCGCGCATGCCCGCATCGGCCTTGAACACCGCGCCCGCCGCCCCGCGTGAAGCCCATCCCGAATCGCAACAGCCCGTCGAGGCGCGGCAGCGGATGCGCGACGCCGGCGATCTCCTCCGCAAAGTGAATCAGTTCATTTTCCTGTCCTGCCTCTGCGGCATGAAAATCAAGCTGCCTCCGGAATTCAAACATGATCACGTGCAATGCCCGCGCTGCCGGCGCGAACTCACCCTCCCCGTGGCACAGATGGCGGCTGCGTCCGCCGCGGGAGCAATCCTGGCGCAGGGCCCCCCCCCGCCGCGTCCGGCCATCCCCATGGCCAAACCAAAGGGAGGATTGCCGCCCCTCGAAATCCTGCGTCCGTCCACCGGCTGGACCTCCTTCAAATGCGGTTGCGGCGCCGTCAACAACATTTCCCCGGCACAGCAGGCGCCGGAAACTTCTTGCCAGAAGTGCGGGCGAAGGATCATTATTAAACAAGCGCAACAATGAACCAACGAATGAGGTGAGCACATGTCCACGCCGGAAATTCGCTTGAACATCTTCGATTTGGTTTCTTCTCTGGCCAAAACGCTGGATATGATGAGTCCCGTGATTGCGGATCATCACCTGCGTGTGGCCTACATTTCCTTCAGGATCGCCCAAGAACTGAATTGGCCCTCGAGCGAACGCCGTGAACTGGTGTTGGCGGGCGCTTTGCATGATATCGGCGCCTTCTCGCTCACGGAGCGGCTCAACCTGCTTGATTTTGAGTCCATTCAGCCCGGCAAGCACGCCGCGGCCGGTTATCTGTTGCTGAAACGCTTCGCCCCGTTTGCCCGCATGGCGGAGTTAATCCGCTTTCATCACCAGCCCTGGGGCAATGGAAAAGGCATCCTTCACAAAGACGTGCCGGTTCCCCGTGGAAGCCATGCGCTCAATCTGGCGGACCGTATCGCGATCCTGTTAACCCGTGACCGGCCCACGCTGGCGCAGGTACACGATATCCGGGAGGCGATTACCCGGTGCAAGGGTTCGGTATTCGAACCGGACATGGTCGAGGCCTTCCTGTCTCTCGCGGCGAAAGATTATTTTTGGCTCGAAACATTGTCGGACCGGGTGGAATATGCCATCGGCAAGGCGGCGGGCTTCCAGACCAGCGAAATGTCCCTCGACGATCTGGTTCATTTTTCAAAGCTCATGTGCCAGGTCATTGATTTCAAGAGCGAATTCACGGCGACCCATTCCAGCGGGGTGGCGGCGGTGGCGGTGGCCCTTGCCCAACGCATGGGCTTTTCCGAGACCGAATGCCAAATGATCAATGTCAGCGCGAATCTGCATGATCTGGGCAAACTCGCCATCCCCTCCGAAATTCTGGAAAAGGCGGGCAGGCTGGATGATGACGAACGGAATATCATGCGCACGCATGTCTACTACACCCATCAGATTCTGGACCCCATCGAGGCGTTGAATGCCATCAAATCCTGGGCCGCCCTGCACCAGGAACGCCTGAACGGCACCGGGTACCCGTTCCGGTACACCCGTGAAGACCTGCCGCTCATATCCCGGCTGGTGGCCGTGGCCGACGTTTTTGTCGCCATCACCGAGCACCGGCCCTACCGCACCGGCATGGAAAAGGAGCGGGCCGTAAACCTGTTGAAAAAAATGACCGATGAGAAAGAATTGGAACCGCTGGTGATCAAGGTGCTGCTGGATGATTTTGACAATGTCAACGCCACCCGGATCGCCGCCCAGGAACAGGCTATCCAGGAATACGAGGAATTCATTCTCGCGATGGAGGAAGAGGCTTGAACCGGATTCCGCGCCGGTGCACTCAGCCAAGCCCCGGGCAATAGCCATCCTCGCCGCCGGCACATGCATGATAGCCGCCCGAGTTGAACATCTGGATGAGGCGCAACAGTTCCGACAATCCGATCCGCCAATCGTTCGGGGTGTAATCGCTGGCATGGGCGGCGCAGGAGGTGTCACCCGAAGCCCCGGGCGCATACCCGTCTTCCGTCCCGGATTGGCAGTGCAATCCACCGCTGTTGAAAAACTGAATTACGCGGAGAAGTTCCGACAGGTTGATGGTCCAATCATTATTTTGATCCGCCGTGTGATACCCGGGCGCGCTCCCTTCCGGCTCGCCTTCCGGCCCGGCGCCTTCCGCCTGTCCTTCCACAACACCCTCGCCTTCCTGCTGGCCTTCGGTTTGCCCCTCGAGCTCCCCTTCGCCTTCACTCTGGCCTTCCCCTTCGCCATCCGGACATGGATTGAAAATCAAGCTCCATGAAAGGAGGGCGCCCGTCCCGGAAATGCCGCCGTCGGTGATGGATAATTCCCAGGCGCCCTGCATGCCCAATGTGTCAAATATGAACAGATGCGACTGAGGACGGAAGGTTCCCGTGAAAGGCGCGGCGCCGCCGCCAATGCCCACGGAGGCTTCATCATCGAGCACCGTGCCCGTCATATTCACGCCGCCATGGACAGGATAGGAAAAGAGTAAAACCTGCGTATCATTGGGGGCCTTTAGAAAGGCCACCAGGTCTTCCGTGCGGGGATGCTCGATTTCCAGGGTGACATTGACATCGGCTATCGTCTCCGAAACCGGCACATACAGGGTTGATGTGGTTGTTTCCATGGGGAGGATGGCCTTTGGCGTGTCTTCGCTGCAAATGCGATGCCCGCAAACCCCTGAATACCCCTCACACAGAACTACGGCCTCCCCTTCTTCAGACCCTTCCAACGAACCTTCTCCTTCCTGGTTTTCACAGGGGCCCGTGACCTCCACCGTGCGTGATATCGAAAAGGGATTTCCCGCCGCGTCCATCACTGAATACAGCACGGCATAGGTCCCCGCGGCATCCATGTCCACCCCGCTGCTGTCGGCGATGACGTTCCCGGTAAGCGTTCCATCACAGGTGTCCGAAGCCGTATAACCAGGCTCCAGATACGCAGTGTTGCAGGGCACCATAAGGGGATTGCCGCCTTGAAGCGCAATCACCGGCGCGGACGTATCTTCCACTATTACCGTGCGGGTCTGTTGAATCGCTCTATTGCCCTCCCGGTCCTGGACATCATAGGTCAGGTAGTAGACGCCCGCCACCGTGGTGTCCACCTGCCCGCCAACGATTACCGACCCGGTGATTTCCTTGTCGCATTCGTCGAACGCATTCCAGCCGGGTTCCGTATAGGGTTGCGGGCATTCAAGGTGAATTTCCGTGCTTCCAAACAACGAAATGACGGGCGGGGCATTATCAAACACAATAATCGTGCGCGCCTTTTGTTCCGCGGTGTTGCCCAAGCTGTCGCTGACATCATACGTGATGACATACGTGCCGGGCGTGGTGGTGTCCACCGCGCCGCCGCCCACAACGACCGCCTCCGAAAGGTCCCCCTCGATGGCGTCATTCGCGCTCACGCCCGGATCAGAAAAAGGCTGCTGACATTCGACAAACATCATCGTGTCGCCATTCAGGATGAGTTCGGGCGGCGTGCTGTCGTAAATAAACGCCTCTTCCAACGTGGCCGGTCCGTTGACCGAATTGACCACAACATCCACGGGGCCGTCCACGGGATTGGCGGGCGCCTCCACGGTGATTTCATTAAATGCCGTCTTCACGACATTGGCGGCGGCAATGCCGCCAAAGGTAACGGTTATCGGGCAACTGACCGCCGGCCAGGGCGGCCCCGGCGTATCCGGGGACACAATCGCACTGTACACTTCATCCACAAAGTTCGTGCCGTGTATCGTCACCACCGTGCCGCCTTCGCCCCGCGCGCGCACCGGCGAAAGGTCCCGGAGATACGGCATCGTATTGATATAGATGGGATTGGAGATGGAGTGCATCGAAAGCGTGGCCGCCACTTCACCCCGGAAGTAATCCCGCGTGTCCGGGCCCGCCTCCGCCGAAAACTCGATTGCCCACGGATTGCCCGCGCCCACTTCATACTCGCCCAGTTTTCCCGCCGCCGTGTACAGGCTGAGTTTGTCCCCCTCCCGATCATAGACTTCCGCCCGCAATTTGATGGTGCGGGGTTCGTCAATGCGTGCGTCACCGCCCATCAGGGTCTCGAACGTTCCGTCATTGTCCATATCGCCCCACATCACGCATTTCCCCGCATTCTCATCGGTCAGAATGCACATACAGCCATTGCGCACTGCGTGGAGCACCGAGTCCGCATCGTTGTTCGCGGCCAAGACCGCATTGCAGGGCATGCAAGGATTCAGCAGCGGATAGTGCACGTCGCTCCCGCCAATGCAAAACGCCCGGCGGCCATTCACGAGGTGATATTCCCACCAGTCCCGGGCAAGACCGTTCGGTGTCCCAATCCATACGGTGTTCCAAACCTCCACCCCGTCCATCCCCGGCCACAACGGATCATCCCAAATCGCCCCATTGCCCACCGGCGGGCCCATTGGATGATTGGCAATAACAAAACCGCCCCGGGGGATCACCGAGGCTATCATGTCCTGCGCGGTCCACCCCACCATCGGATCTCCGCCGTCCATGTTCAACAATCCCGCATGTTCTCCACCACCCCACTCTTCTCCGCAGGTGGGAATGCAGCCGTTCCACGGCTGGAAATCACCATCACTGCACGCGTTCATCGTCCGGTGGCTCGTTATCGAGCAATAATTCGCCTTATGCGTGCCCGCATTTTGGATCACCGCTTTCAACGAAATGCTGCCGTCATCCGGCTCTATGTTGCAGTGCAAATGATTGGCGAAAATATACCATCCATAACCAGAGGGCGGCGTCACCGGAAATGCCCCGCCGCGTGATGTTTCCGACAACGTCATGGTGGCGCCCTGGGCGGTCCAGGACAAACCGGCGCCCATCAAAGCACAAAGTATAATTCCGGCGCACCTGTAGCTTGTAACGCATTTCATGGCCACGTCCCCTCCATTTTGGGGTGATTACACCACATTTCGGCTTCGGCGCATTCGGCAGCCCGGATGCTTTTTCCGCATATTTCCACCACCTCAAGGGTAACGCAGCAAGCCTCCGTGCGTCAAATAGGCCTTTCTCCGGGAATGCGGCATAAACCAGAATTTCTCACCCGGTCAGAATCGTAAATCCCGTTCGCCATTCCGGATGCGTTCGAGGTAGGCAAGGGCCTTTTCTCTTCTTTTTTCACTTGGAATCGTCTGGATTTCCGCATCAATCATCTTTTGCCCCATTGCCGTCAACTCGTCATCCGCATAATCGCTCAGATACTCCTCGAACGTAAGCAGCGCATTCGGCAGGCAGAAATTCCCGATTTGGCCTGATTTCGCCAGCGGCATGAAACGGTCACCCGTCCTGCCCGCGCGGTAACACGCCGTGCAATAGCTTGGCACATAACCGTCTTTCACCAAACCCTTGATGACGTCCATCGGCTTTCGGTGGTCCTGCAAATTGAACTGCGGCTTTTCCTCGACCCCCGCCGCGTCCACGGTGTTCCGTTGCGCGTACCCCCCCACGCCGACGCACGAGCCCGCGCTCATTTGCGATATGCCGATGTTCAGCAGTTCCTTGCGGAACTCAACGTTCTCGCGCGTCGAAAGGATCATCCCGGTATACGGCACGGCCAGGCGGATGATCGCCACCACCTTCTTGAAATCACGGTCCGGCACCACATGCGGAAAATCGGCAAAATTGACGCCTTCCGCCGGCAACAACCGGGGAAAGGATATGGTATGCGGGCCCACGCCATGGACCGCCTCCAGATGCTCCGCATGCATCAGCAGGGCCACCGTCTCATAATGATACTCGTAGAGGCCGTACAGCGGACCGATCCCCACGTCATCAATCCCCCCTTCCATCGCCCGGTCCATCGCCTCGGTATGCCATTCGTAATTGCGTTTCGGGCCATGATGCATCGCGAGATACGTGGGCTTGTGATACGTTTCCTGAAACAGGATATACGTCCCGATTCCCGCCTCCTTCAGCTTCCGGTAGTTTTCCACCGTCGTCGCCGCGATGTCCACATTCACCCGGCGAATGGCCCCGTTCTTGAACTTTTCGCTGTAAATCGTTTTCATGCATTCCAAAATGTACTCGATGGGGCATTTCTCATCGTCTTCTCCCGCCTCCAGCAGCAGCCGTTTGTGGCCCATCGCCTCGAGCGCCCGGATTTCCGCCCGCAACTCCTCCTGCGTGAGCTGATGCCGCCCAATCTTGTTCCCGCACCGGTACCCGCAGTACGCGCAGTTGTTCACGCAATAATTCGACAAATACAACGGCGCAAACAAGACAATCCGCCGCCCGTATATCCGTTCTTTGACTTCCCGCGCTATCGCGTACATCCGCTCGAGCGCCGCGTCATCGTCCAGTTCCAATAATACCGCCGCCTCCCGGTGGGTGAGTCCCTCGCAGGTCCGGGCCTTCGCCAGTATCCGATCAATCGCCGCCGGATCCTTTGCTTTTTCCTTCCCCTGGGCAATCGAAGCCAATACCTCGCCATCATCAATGAATTCATTCGCATCCAGGGATTTCACGTTGTACATCGCAGGACTCCTTTCAAAACCACTTTCCGGGAAGTGTATTGTGGTAAACCATTGTTAATTGCCGCTTTTCCCAGATTCCGTTCATTCCACTCCGGTCACCCCCCCGCCCCCCTTGGTGATCATGGACTTGACGGAGGCGCCGGATATTCTCCCCAGCTTGCCTGTCAGCGCGCTGATATCGTCGTTGTTCCCGTCAACAATCAACGCAATAACCGACACCCCGCGCTCCCGGTAGGGAATGCCCATGCGCCCGATGATCAACCGCGCATATTCGTGCAGCACCGCATTCACCCGCTCCGTGCATGAAAGGTCTTCGATAACAATGCCGACTATGCCGATTCTCTTTTCCATGCCCGCCGTTCTCCTGCCGGAAAAAACAAAAACTCCTTTTCCGCACATCCTTGCGGAAAAGGAGCGAATCAGCATTTCATTTCATCACCATGCCGGTTGCACGCCTTTCCGCTCGGAACCACCTTGCGGTCAGGTAATCGTACTGCCTCCGGTATTCGCAGGCCTACATAATGCGAGCCAATACTGGATGGACGGCTGTTACCGCCCTCTGCAGAACAGCTTCAATGTACCACAGGACTTTACCCCTTGTCAAATGAACAAGCGCCCCCGCACACGGATTTCTTGCTAAAAATCACGGGAAAATCCACAGGTCCATCCGCCATCGACGATGAGGTTGTGCCCGTTAACATAGGACGCGGAATCGGAAACAAGGAAAAGCACGGCCTCCGCGATTTCGCCGGTCACGCCGGGGCGCCGCATCGGGATGAACGAGGCCAACTTATCCGCAAGTTCCTTGTTGTTGTAAAAGAGCTGCTTGGTGCCTTCCACCAAGGTTGATCCGGGCGACACCGCATTGACGCGGATGCCAAGGGGTCCCAACTCGGCGGCCATGGCCTCGGTCATTCGAATGATCCCCGCCTTGGCGGCCACAAAACCCACTTGCAGCCGCAGGGGCACCACGCCCGCGATGGAGGCAATGTTCACAATGGCGCCGCCTCCCTGTTTCCGCATTTGGGCGGCAGCCGCTTTGCAGCAGTAAAAGGTGCCGTTTAAGTCCACACTGATAATGCGGTGCCAGATTTCCTCCGGATATTCATCCGTGGTGACCCGGTTTTCCGGCCCCGTATTGATCCCGGCGTTGTTTACGGCAATATCCAGGCGGCCATGCCGCCCGATAACAGTGTCGAACAGGGCCCGCACCTGGCCCGCGTCCGATATGTCACACGGGAAAAAATCAGCGCTGGAGCCAAGTTCCTTCGCCGTGGCGCGCCCTTTTTCCTCTTGAATGTCCGACAACATGACCGTGGCGCCGTTCTGGAGCAGTGCCTGGGCGATGGAACGGCCAATACCCTGGGCCGCGCCGGTCACAATCGCAATGCGGTTCGTTAGCTCAACCTGCATGTACCCTTATCCTCGCTTCGCCAGAAAATCACTGACCACCTGATCGACATCCACTTCCTCTCCGGGATCGGCAATCACGGCGATGGGATCCAGGCAGGGGATTTCACCGCTTTCAGGGGTAGCAAGAATTTTCACTAGCACCCCGGAAACGTCCGATTCCACTTCCAACTCCGATTTGTCCGTCTGAATGGTCAACAGGACCTCGCCTTGCGTGACGGCGTCTCCTTCATTCTTTTTCCATTCGACAATGGTTCCCTCTTCCATCGTTTGTCCCAAGCGGGGCATCACTACTACTTGCGCCATGATTCATTCTCCTGTTGGTTTAATTGGGATGGTTTATGCAGGGGTGCCGGTAAGTATCAGCGCCGATTCCGGTTCGGGATAGGGGCTGGCGTCCGCGAACGCCGCGGCTTCCGCCACTTCCGCATCCGCTTTCGCGGACATGGCTTCAAACATCTCTTCCGTGATCGCGCCATTCGCGATCACGTGTGCTTTCCAATAATTGATCGGATCGCGCTTGCGCGCTTCCTCCACCTCTTCCTTGGTCCGGTAGAAGGCGTCATCGCCTTCAAAGTGCCCGCGAATCCGGTAGGTCTTGCATTCGATGAGTGTCGGGCCTTCACCGGCCCGCGCACGCTTCACGGCGGATTCCATGGCCGCGTACACTTCGTCCACGCGATTGCCGTCCACGGTCACGCCGGGCATGCCATAGGCGCTGCCGCGTATGCCGATGTCGGGAACGGGCGTGGACCGCCATACGGCCACGGAAGTGGCGTATTGATTGTTCTCGCAGATGTAAATCACCGGCAACTTCCACAACGAGGCCAAATTGAGGCTTTCATGAAAGGAGCCATTATTGGCCGCGCCATCGCCGAAAAAGCTCACCGCCACACGGTCCGTGTTCTGCATTTTCAGGGCGAGCCCGATGCCGGTGGCTATTGGAATACCGCCGCCCACAATGCCAACGGTGCCCATGACGCCAACTTCCGGCATAAACAGGTGCATGGTGCCGCCCTTTCCCGCACAACACCCGGTCTTCTTGGCGCTTACCTCGGCAATCATTTTCTTAATGGGCATTCCCTTGGCGATGCAATGGCCATGCCCGCGATGGGTGCTGGTAATGCAATCGTCGGGACGAAGATGATCGCACACGCCCGCCGCAATGGCTTCCTGGCCTTCATACAGGTGGGCCGCGCATGGCACCTTGCCGTTCTTATACATAACCGCAAGCTGCAACTCCGCTTTGCGGACGCGCAGCATGGTTTCCAAAAGCCGTATTTGCGTTGTTGTATCCATGTCGTCTAACTCCCGTTCATTACTTGCTGAGCATGGCGCGGACGGCGTCCGCGATGCGGTCCGGGTTGGGAAACACGTAATCTTCCATGGGCGGACTGAAGGGGATGGTGGTGTGCAGCGTGGTTAATTGGCGCGGGGGCTGTTTCAACGCCTCCCACGCATTCTCCGCCGTCATGGCCACAATCTCCGAGCCGAACCCGCAATAGCGATAGCCTTCATCCACGGCGAGCAGACGCCCGGTCTTGCGCACCGAGGCCAGGATGGTGTCCTTGTCGTAGGGCATCAACGTGCGGGGATCGACGATCTCAATCGAGACGCCGTCCTTCTCCAGTTTCTGCGCGGCGGCCAGCGCGAATCCCACCATGGCGCCCGTGGCCACCACGGTCAGGTCGCTTCCCTCGCGCTTGATGTCGGCCACGCCCAACGGAATTTCGTACGGTTCTTCCGGGACTTCACCCCGGTTATTCAATAGCAACTTATGCTCGAGATAAATCACCGGGCCGTCATCGCGGATGGCCGATATAATCAGGCCCTTCGCGTCATACGGCGTGCTGGGCACCGCCACTTTCAGTCCTGGGGTGTTGATGAACCATGAATAAAACGAGCCCGAATGGTGCGCCGCGTTTGATTTGGATTTCCCCGTGGTCATGCGGTACACCACCGGCGTCTTGACCTGCCCGTTCGAGATATACGGCAATTTCGCGGCCTGATTGCAGATTTGGTCCATGGCCAGCATCGAGAAGTCAATCCACATCAGGTCCGCAATCGGGCGCATGCCCATCATGGCGGCCCCGGCCGCGGCCCCCGCGATGGCCAATTCCGAAATGGGCGTATCACGGGATCGGTCCATGCCGAACAAATTGGTGAAATTTTCCGTCTGCTTAAAACAGCTTCCGTGCGGCCCCACGCCTTCGCCCATGACAAAGACCGAGGGATCGCGTTCCATTTCCTGCCGCATGCCTTCGCGCAGGGCTTCCACAAAACGAATTCTTCTTGCCATACTCTGTCCTTCCATCACACATCACAAGACAACTTCAATGGATTGCTTGCTGCAAATTATCCCTTCGCCCGGCTGCATCAGCCGGACCGGCACTTCCGGACACCGGCGGGCACAGGCCTGCACAAAGGCCTCCGGATCGCCGTTGTGTTCCTTGAACATCCAAAAATGACAGGGAACCACGGCGCGGGGCTTAATCCGCGCGGTGAGTTCCGCGGCTTCTTCAGGATTCAGATTTCCAAACTGACCGTTGATGCAAGAAAGCAAAAGATCAGGCTTTTGCTCAATGAGCGGTTGCATCCAGGAAAGGTTTAATGCCGTATCCCCCGTGAACAAAACCCGTATACCGCCAAACTCCAGCAGCAACGACAATGCCGAGGGCGACAACGTTCCATGGTCCGCCCGGGCCGGCACAACCCGCACATCGCTCAGTTCAGCCGGTTCTCCCGGTTTCAGCAGTACTTGTCTATTCGCAGGAATGCCCATCTTTTCATATTCCGGCATGCAGGATTCCGAACCCGCGAAACGGCAGCCCGGATTATTCCGTGCAATGACCGGCAACGCATCCGTATCCAAGTGGTCCAAATGCTCATGCGAACTCACCACCCAGTCCGCCTGCACGTCTTCGGCGAATATGGGCGAAAACGACAGCCGCTTGAATCCGAATGCCTTCTCCACCACATTGGATAGATAAGGGTCCACATAGAGAACCGTCGAACGAGGCGTTTTGAAGACGAACCCGGCCTGCGCAAGCCACCACATCGCCACACCGCCTTCGGGCGCCCGTATCCGCTGAATATCTGAAGCCAAAGAACGCATGGCGCACTCCTGACCAGGTTATTCGGCCACCACGCCATTGCGCAGCACGCCGATGCCCTCGATATCCACTTCACACACGTCGCCGGGTTTGAGCAGCAACGGCGGTTTGCGTGCGATTCCCACGCCGCACGGCGTGCCGGTATAAATGGCCGTGCCCGGAAGCAGCGTCAACGAACGGCTCAAATAATGAACCAGGTACGGAACATTAAAGACCAAGTCTTTCGTGGACTGATTTTGAACCGTTTCGCCGTTAACCCGCATGCGAATCCATACATCGCCGGGGTCCAGGTCCGTAACCACATAGGGGCCCATGGGCGCAAACGTATCAAAGCTCTTGGCGCGCGCCCACTGCCCGTCCTTCTGCTGGCAATCCCGCGCCGATACATCATGGCCGCAGGTGTACCCGGCTACATACTCCAGCGCATTCTCCAAGGGCACGTTCTTGGCCGTCTTGCCAATGATGGCCACCAGTTCCGCTTCATAATCCACCTGATCGGGGGCGGCGGCGGGAATCACGATGTTGTCACCGTGGGCAATCAGGGCCGAAGTGGCTTTGATGAACAGCAGCGGGGCCGCGGGCAGCGTGTCATCCGTTTCCGCGGCATGTTCGCGGTAATTGCGCCCAAGCGCGAGAATATTGGGCGGGTTCACCGGCGGCAAATACCGCTGGATGTCCGCTTCCTTCAACACTTCGCCGGTGGGTTCGCCCGGTGTCAGAACACATCCCTTGATGACACGAATATCGCCGGAGGCTTCCACAATTCCACACACCCCATCGGGGTGCCCCGCACTGATGAATCGCACTAATTTCATGAGTTGTTCTCCTCTTTGTCAGGTGATGTTCTTCGTTATGCCAACCGCGACACCGGGTCTTTGCCCAGCAGGAAATCCCGCGCGGCCTCACCCGCCTTGCGCTGCAACGCCTCCACGGCCCGTTCCGAAACAGAGGCCGCATGGCTGGTCATCAACACATTGGGAAACGAACGCAGCGGACTGCCTGCGGGAAGCGGTTCTTCTTCAAACACGTCAAGGCCCGCGCCATTGATCTTGCCGGATTTCAGCGCCTCGATCAGGTCCTTTTCATTAACCACCGGACCCCGCGAGGTATTGATCAAAATAACGCCGGGCTTCATCTTCTCAATGGCCGCTTTGTTGATTAATTGGGTCGTCTCGGGTACCAGTGGACAATGCAATGAAATGACATCCGCGCGCGCAAACAATGTATCCAAATCAACGGACTCCACCTGATTTTCGGTGAAAAGGGAGGCCGGGGCCAACGGATCATACGCAATCACCGAGAACCCAAACGCCTGGGCCTTCTTCGCCACGCGCCGGGCGATGCGCCCAAAACTCACCAATCCCAGGGTCATGTCCGAACAGGCCAGAATCGGCCGGAAAGGATTGACGCCCCACTTGCCCTGCACAATCTGCTGGTGATCCTGCGGAATGCGCCGGCACAACGCCAGCAACAAGGCCATGGCATGATCGGACACTTCCTCGACGCAATAGTCCGGAACATTCGCCGCGCAGACGCCCAAGTCTTTCGCGGCCGGCAAGTCGAAGTTGTTGACGCCCACCCCATAGCGCACGATGCAGCGCACATTGGGCAACGCTTCCAAAACCCTGCGCGTGATCGGCGCCCATTGCACAATCAATGCATCCGCGCCGCCACAGGTCCGAATTACATCGTCTTCGGTCTTGCAGATGGGTTGGATGGTTTCCAACTCAAATCCCGCGGCCTCAAGAGTGGCGCGTTCGGGCTCAACGTTCGGAAAACCGTGATCGGTGATAATAACTTTTGGCATGAATTTTCTCCTGTTCTATCGTTAAATGCTGGCATTTCCCGGAACCGCCAGGGACTGCAATTCATCCCAGAGTTGGTCCGTTAAGGGAATGCCGGTGCTTGTTCGTTCAATGGTTTTAAGATGTTCGGGTTCGCCCGGGGCCAACACACGTTCCACGCCGGGCATTGTGGGCACTTCGTGAAGTTCATGGATCATCGCGGCCACTTGCGGCAGAAAAGTGGAAGCGCCCGCGAACCGATGAATGTCCAAGGCGCCAATGAGATGGCACAAATTGCGGGTTTTCTCCACTTGATCGTACATCGGCAAGATATGCGGCCCGAAATCACCGCCGCACAGAATACCCGTGAGCACGTCAATCATAACACCGAGGCCATACCCTTTCGCCCCCGCGGCGGGCGTCCAAAACACCGCTTTATGCGGGTCCGTGGCCGGCTGGCCATCCGCATCCACCGCCCACGTGGGCGGAATAGGCCGATTTTCCATGCGTGCTTTATACACATGCCCGCCGGCCACCGTGCTCGTGGCCATATCGAGTACAAGCGGCATGCCGGACGCCGAGGACGCGGCCAGACACAGAGGATTCGACCCGCAGAACGGTTGGCGGCCTCCCACCGGCACGACCCCTTTGTCGGTTTGGGTTAAAACAAGCGCGGCCATATTCGCCTCAAGCGCACGATACGCAAAAAAGGACAACGCGCCGCAGTGGTTGCTATGCTGCACGCCCACCAGCCCCACGCCGGTTTCACGGGCCATTTTGATGGCGAGTTCCATGGCGTCCCAGTTGGTCACATGCCCGAACCCGTTATCGCCATCCACCATGGCCGTGGCCGGACCCGTCTGTGTGACGCGCGTGGCGGGGTTTGCGTTAATCGAGCCCAGTTCCAACCGGTGGATATAATGGGCAACGCGCATCACGCCATGGGAATCCACGCCGCGCAGATTGGCATGCACCAGCGAATCCGCGATAATGCCACTGTCGCGTTCGCTCACGCCGCGCATGTGAAAAATCTTCGCGGTCAGTGCGCGCAATTCATCAGGAAAAACCGTCTTCACGATAGTCTTTTAACCTCCTTACGATTCATGGGCGGCCTCGAACAACGCCGCCAGATTTTCAAAGGGCGTATCCGGCGTAATGACATTGGCCGGACCCAGGATCAAACCGCCGCCAAAGGGTTTGCCCAACGTATCAATAATGCGCCGGACTTCATCCTTAACCCGTTGCGGTGTTCCCGTGCACAACAAATCCTGAATGTCCACGGCGCCGCTAAACGCCAATTTGCCGCCAAATTCCCGGGCGAGGTATTCCATGTCCATGGCCCCCGGCTGCACCGGGTCCAGCACATCGAGGCCGATGTCGATCAAATCCCCGACAATCGCCGTGACATTCCCGCAACTGTGAAAAATCACGTCCATCCCCAGACTGTGGGCTTCCTTGAACACCTTCTTGTAATACAGCCTGAAAAACGAACGCCAGAGTTCCGGGGAAATCATGAGTCCGGTTTGCGAGCCCCAATCATCCGTCAGAAACACCGCGTCCGCGCCCAGCGAAGCCCAACGCCGCACCATCGCCAGCAAATAGTTTTGAAGCACGTCCAGCAGTTTGCGAAGCTCGGCTTCATTGGTGCAGAAATCCGCAAAGACGTTTTCCATGCCGCGCAACGCGTGCAGCCGCTCGAACAGGGCGAGATGAATGATGCCATAGCAGTATTTCGTTTCCCCGTGCATGATCAGCGTTTCCATGGCGGAATCCATGCGGCCCGGGAGATTGGGATCGGGCACCATGTGCCGCAAATAATCCGGCAGCATGGACCACTCTTTAATGGGGTGGTCCACGGGCGTGGCCCCCACGCCGGCAAAGGCGTGCCCCCAGCGCGTACCCCATTCATCCAGCCATTCCGCGTCTTGCATAAGCACTTCGACCGGATTGATGCGCGGGGTCTTGTTGGGCGGCTGGTATCCAATCGTGATGTCGTAGGGGATCACCGCCACCACATCGTCCGGATACGCGCAAAACAAGTCCGCGAGGGCATCGCCATACCGCAATATGACATCGAGGGAAAGCCGCTTGATCCGCACGGGGCAGCGTCCCGTTCCACGCCGGTGAATGGCCTCCTTCACCCATGTTTTCGTCGCGGGGTTAGCCCGTTGCGCCGCATTGACGCGGTCCTCAAAGCGCTTCAACTGGGCTTCCATGTTCGCCAGGGGCAGCGAACGAAACTCGGTGTTTCCGGTGATTTGACTCATGCCGTTGCTCCTTTGGCGGTCATCCGCCGGACTTGGGCGGTCCACCGCCGCGCGCATTCCGTAATCTCCGCGAACCGTCCCGCCTTGACCTCGTCCAGCAATTGCATTTCCGTGGTGACCCCCGCGACCCCCGCGAAGGCCCCTTCATCATAATAGGCCTGCATGTTTTCCAGGAGTATGCTCCCCGCAGGCATAATCCGGATGCCGGGGAACGGTCCAAACATGTACATTAAATACTTCGGCCCCACCATATCGCAGGGGAAGAGCTTTATGATATCCGCGCCGTGGCGCAGGGCATCCGCGATTTCCGAAGGCGTGAAACAGCCCGGCGCGGAGGTCACCCCCGCCGCCACCGCCGCCTCCAGCACGGGCAGGTATAAATTCGGCGAAACAATTCCCTGCGCGCCGCTGGCAATGGCCGCATGCGCCTGTTCCGCCGTGGTGACCGTGCCCGCGGACACCACAATCCTATCTCCGTGCTTCTCCCGCAACCGCCGAATCACCTCGCAGGCGCCCGGCGTGGTAAACGGCACTTCCACCAGCGTTATTCCGCCTTCAATCAGTGCATCAAAGGCGTCTTCCGTTTGACGGGCCGTATCACCGCGCAAAATCACCACCAGCCATTCTTCATGAATGCGTTTTAGCAACTCTTCCTTGTTCATGACACTCCTTTGTCCTTAGCGCCGCACCCGTCCGGATTGTTCACCCCGCATGACACGTTCCACTTCCTCGACGGACACCAGGTTAAAATCGCCGGGAATCGAATGTTTCAGGCAGCCCGCCGCCACGGCGAATTCCACCGCCTCGGAGACATTGGCGCCATTAAGAATCTTGTAAATCAGTCCGGCGGTGAAGGCATCTCCGCTTCCCACACGGTCCACGATCTGAATTTCATACTCGTTACTGAAGCGGCAACCGTCCGGACCGCAAAGCATCGCGGCATACCGGTTCACGGAAGCGGAGGCGCCGCCGCGCAGGCTCATGGCCACCCACGCGAATCCGAACCGCTCCCGCAACCGCTTCGCCGCATATTCGGCGCGGACCCGTTCGTCCTCTGTTTCCGGAGCGGAAACGCCAAAGATTTTTTCCGCTTCTTCCGCGCCCCCGATAAACACATCCACATGATTCATCAGCCGGGTCAGGACCTGTTTCGCCTCATCCAGGCCCCACAGCTTGCTGCGATAATTGCAATCGAAACTGGTCTTCAATCCCAGACGCCGCGCGGTGGCCAGCGCTTCCTCCACCGCGGCGCGCACATTCGCGCCCAGCGCGGGCGCCGTCCCGGCCACGTGAAACCAGTGCTTGCCCTGGAAAATACGTTCCCAGTCCAGTTCCTGCGGACCAAGCTCGCGGAGGCTGCTGTGGTTCCGGTCGTAAATCACATTGGAGGGCCGTTGCGATGCGCCGGTCTCCACATACAAAATACCCAGCCGGTCTCCGCCCCGCACAATATAGTCCGTGTTTACCCCATACCGGCGCAGATAATTCACGCACGCCTGCCCAATTTCGTGCGCGGGCACTTTCGAGACGGCATAGGCCTCGACGCCGAATCCGGACAACGACACCGCCACATTCGCTTCCGCCCCGGTGTACCGGACCTTGAAAGTATCGGCCTGTACGAACCGGTCATGCCCCGGCGGGTCCAGGCGAAGCATCAGTTCGCCAAAGGTCACGGCCTTTTGTATATTCATCGCTGACATCGTATCAAGCCTCCGGCGACAACAAGCGCTGCGCCACCGCCGTAATTTGTTCCGAGGGACCGCGAAACGCCCAGACTTGCGCTTCATCGTCACACCGGCCCAAACCGCTTTTCCCGCCGATGGCGGGGATGTGATATTCCAACTCGCTGAACGCCCCAAGCTTGCTATTCACATTGCACGCCTGCGTGGAATACCCCAAATCACCGGGGTCTTTCCAAGGCGCATCCACATACTCGCCTGAAGGATTCACGCGAAAACTCCGCACAATCAACGCACTGTTGCCCGCTCCGCCGTATAAATAGCCCACCCGGCCTGCCGTGGCGATGGCCCGCACGCCCAGCTTGTGTTCGCCGGAAGCGCGCATCTTGTAGCGAATCAACCGGTCCCCCACGATGAGATCCTCCGGGAAAATCTTGCCAAACCATATTTTCGGTTCCGTGCGGCTGTACGTGGGAATGAGCAAATCACCGCCATGCGGCATTTGCACGAGATTCCACAAACCGATCATGGGCGATTCTTTCACGTTATCGTCCAACATCTCCAGCGATGTGAATTGCGCATACCCCGCATACGCCAGGGCGCCAAGATCGACGCCCTTTTCAAACCGCAGGGGATTGGGAGCCGCGCCCACTGATTTACTGATGCGGAGGTTGACCGATCTGCCCGGACGCGAGAGTTTTACCGTCAACGTATTCACCAATTGGAAACGGCCGCCCTTGGGCGCCACCTGGTAGTTCCCCGGGTCCAGTTCCCGCGGCTGAAAATACGTGTCCGTTTTCGGATAATCGGGCAGGAAAATATCCACCTCCGGGGCCAGCCAGGTACGGTCGCCGCCGGAGTTATGCCATTCCTTGCTCCCATAAAACGCGCGGGCGGTATCCGCCGAATTCAGCGCGGGATGCGTCCAATAGAAATTCTCTTCGCTGTCCGGCGCATACAGCCCCAGCACCCGCCCGCCATACGGGAGCATCAGCACGATGGTTCCGTCGGGATTCGTCACCGTCTGCACCGGCTTGTCCACCGCTTTCAACACGTCCAGCAACCGGCTCCGGGATAAGGGAGGGTTTGCGGATTGCGCGGAAGCCATGGCGGCATGCAACATTCCACTTGCATACGCCGCGCCCGCCGCGCCTTTAATCGTCGTATTCAGAAATTCTCTCCGGCTTTGCATGGGAAGTGGCCTCCTTCGCTCCATTCGTTCATTCACGTTTTCTTCCACGAGGCGGAAATCTCTTCCAGCGTCCGGCCTTTGGTTTCCGGAAGCATCTTCCATCCAAACATAAAGGACGCCATGCAGATAATCGTGAACAGCCAGAATGCGCCGCCCACCGAGCCAAAATGCCGTTCGGTAAAACCGGTGATGATGGGGAACAATTGCGCCCCGCTATAAATGGTTACCCAAAGAAAGGCGGTCGTCAATGCCACCGCGCGGGCGCGCAACCGGGTGGGGAAAATTTCGGACATCATCAGCCAGGGCAAGGGGCCCAAGGCCAGACCATGCGGGATGGCGCACAGCATGAGCACCACCAATACCGGCCAGCCGCTCATGTGAAAATGGAACACCACGCCCGTCAGCGCCGTGACCAGCGCCATGAGCGCGGAGCCAACCAGCCATAAGGGACGCCGCCCCACTAAATCCACCGTCCAGCACGCGATGAGCGTGATGACCCCCATCGTCGCGTACGTGAGGGTGAATTTTAGAAAGGCAATCGCGCGATCATCCAGGCCGGAGGCCTGGAAAAGCATGGGAATGTACCCCCCCATGACACTCCAACCGGTCCAATTATTGAAAAACGCCAGCAATAGGCCGATACCCAGCGCATACCGGATTCCAGGCGAAAACAATTCCCTGAAACTGCCGGTATCTTCTTCAAGCGAAGCTCGGATTTGAACCATTTCTTCCCGCGCAAACTCCGGGCCATCCACCTGGGTCAATACCCCCAGCGCTTCCTCGTACCGGCCTTTTTGCGCCAGCCAGCGCGGGCTTTGCGGAAGCATCGCCAGCAGAATGACGAAGACAATTACCGGCAATACTTCAGAAGCGAACATCCACCGCCAACAGACCGTTTCCGGAGTGAACCGCACCAACAAGTACGATATGCCCGGGGCGGCAATGCTGCCCGCCACAATGGCGAGTTGATACATCACACCAAGGCCGCCCCGCATGCGGGGCGGGGAAATTTCGGAAATATACATCGGCGAGGCCACCGAACACAGCCCCACGCCAATCCCGCCCACGATGCGGAAGATATTAAACGTGACGATGTCATTGGGAATGGCGGTTAAGACGGATCCGATGCCCAGAAGCACGCAGGCGAATATCATGGTTCGAGTGCGGCCCAGCGAGTCGCACAACCACCCCCCCAGAAACGGCCCGGCTATACACCCCAGCGCCGCACTGCCCGTGGCAAAACCAAAGGCCGCGTCGGAAAGATGAAAAACTTCCTTCAGGTATAAATTCGCCCCGCAGACAATGGCAAGATCGTAGCCAAAAAGAAATCCGCCCACCGATGCCACAAACGCCACGCCAAACGCAAACAAACGCGATGTCGGCCGCCCCGTGCTCAAGGTTCCCGTTTCAAGACTCATACGTGCTTCTCCATTGCCTTGTTGGGGTTCACACGCCCGGTAAGTAATTTTTGCCAAATTGCGCCGAAGACTCATTGCGAAAATCGGAGATCAGTGACATCAACGATGTGGTGCCCCCATCCGCGACAATGGTTTGTCCCACGATGTACCGCGCATCCTCCGAACAAAGAAATACCGCGAGCCGGGCAATATCAATGGGCAGCCCATAATGCCCCGCCGGCACTTTCGCCCACGCATCCTTCTTTGCATCGTCCAAATTGAAGCCCGGCAATACATTGTAATAATTGTCCACCGTCACCCAGCCCGGCGCGATGGCGTTCACGCGAATGTTCTTGTGCGCCAGCTCCACCGCCAGGGAACGCGTGTAGGCGATGATCGCGCCCTTGGTCCCCGCATACACCGAATGCTCCGGCGCGCCCTGCACCCCATGTATGGAGGTCAGGTTACAGATGGCCCCGCCGCCATGACCCACCATGTGTTCGACAACCCGCTGCGTCAAAAAAAACTGCGCGCGGATATTCACGTGGTACATCTGGTCGAATTGTTCCCGCGTTACTTTCAAGAACGGTTTGTTAAACGTGATGCCCGCATTATTTACAAGGCAATCCATCCCCCCCAGAAATTCCAGTGCGGATTCCCCCAACCCCACCACCTCCTCCACCACGTCAAAATTCGCTTTGAACGCCGTGCCGCGCCGCCCCATCGCCTCAATCTCCTCCACCGCCGTCTTGGCCCCTGCATCACTATGCGCATAATGAAGCACGACATCCGCCCCTTGCCGCGCGAATTCCAGGGCTATCTCACGGCCTATGCCCGTGCCCGAACCCGTGACCAGCGCCTTTTTCCCTGCCAGTTTGCCTGTCTCACTCATCGTAAGAACCGTCCTATGTGCAAAAGCCCTGAAAACCCGGTAAAACACATGCCGGACCCGTGTCCGGACCCGTGTCCGGATAAATACTATAATGAAAATTCCACGTTAATTCAACTCTGACAACACTCCGCCAACACGGAATCCACGTCATCCGCCTTCCATTCTTTGGTTGCGGCCATGCCGCGCTAGGTAAATCCTCGGCATTATGCATATAGGGTGCTGCTCAGTGTGGGGAATGAAATGAAGAGGAGGGCAGATACAAGTGGAGAAAACACTTCGCGAACGCACTAGCGGTTAAACGCTACATCCTTCGCCACACGGCCCCGAAAATCACGGAAATTACAACCAATGCGGTCACACCATACAAGGTAATCATGACTGGATGCCACGGGCTCTTGTACCAAGGTTTATACGGCGAGTAATATTCGTCTGCCTCTGAACGCGCTATAAGATCACCTTCGTTAATAGGGACACAAAAGTCACCTTTCGCAAGGGGTTGGTTGATGGTCACACTTTCAGGAAACAGTTCAAATACCTGTTTCTCGATCTGGAATGCTTCGAGTTCCGTGTATAAGCGAACCGCATACTGAAGGTTGGATATTTTTCCTGTCTCCAACTCTTTTTTTAAGGCTTCGAATTCTTCGTCACGAACGTTCCAGCGGGTTCTTTCGGCCCATACAGGAAATTGAACGCCGTTGATTTCTTTGGTCTCGCCAAACTCGATAGCCCGGATGACTCGCCGCACATCAAACAAATCACCTTTCCAGAGGGTTCGTATCTCTTCCTCCGGATTCGGCAGCCGCATCACCCATTCAATACGGGATATTCGATTTTGTTCATCCACATAAATGTCAACATTTTTCTGCTTCTTTCTGTTGATATGTGAGAAAATCCGCTGCCCGGAACGTTCAAAAATTGAACTGTCCCCCTCTGAAAGTATTTCGGCAAGTGAAACTTCCTGGAATTCTCCAAATAATTCTTCTGGCGTAATGTATACGCCCCACGGGATGTCCCAACCCTTCCGATGCAATGAAATGGTTGCGGGTTTTGGTTTTTTTTCAGTGTTATTCTCCACCCTGAGGGTGGCATCGTCATGGTAAAGGGCATAGGTCATTATGTCGTCAGGATGAGATGGAAAAGCAATTATTGGATTTTTTTGCAAATAGCGATTCTTGTCCTGATAGCGATATTCGATCTCATACACGGCCGCGGGGCTTTGTACCGCATCAGGCTTGTCAAGCGTAAGGCGATACTTTCCTTTGAAGCTATGTAAACTTGAACTCCATTGAAGGATCAGGGCGCGCATTTCCTGGATTTTATCGTCTGAAGAATCAGCATCTTGTGCATTCACCCGGGATACACTTAAAAACAACAGGAGCAACATTGAACAGAAACAGATCAAACGGGTGGTCTGAAAGGTGATCTTTTGACTTAACATAGATGGGTTCCATAGTTGCACACAAAAACAAATCACAAAAGAATTCATAAAATAGGAATACTCAACCTTCTCCATAGGCGCAAGATGTTCCTAAGCAGCATTCTTTGTCGGTGCATAATCTGCATTCCTCACCTCCAATAAATTCGACTTCATCGCATTTTTTACAACCAGTGCAGTCTTCAGGATCACAATCACCTAATGAACCAGCCTTGGGAACACATTTCTTATAAGTTCCATATTTAAAAGGCTTGTTCGGACAACCGCCACAAAACCCAGGTGGAGTCATCCAAAAACAGTTCTGTTGTGGTGCTTGTGGTTTTTTTGTATAGGCACAATTTGATTCTTTTGTATCACATTGACATTTTGGACATCCTTGAAAGAAAAGTCCTATCACAACAAGACCTACAACGATCAGAAAAAAATTTTTCATGGCAAGAACCTCCTTTTTTGTTACAAACAACACCTTGAACAGAAATGTATCACATATTAGGATAAAATGTCAATAGTTGATGTATACTCCGCCAACACCGCCGGTTCACACCCTTTCTCACAAAAAAGACTGCGACGGCGCGGTGGAATCGCGCGCCACAAGATGCACATCCAAAATCGTGGTTTGCGGCGCCATGGGTTTTCCCGCCAGCAATTCCAACAACGTGGCGACACATTGGTCGGCCATTTCTTTCGCGGGGAACCGCACGGAGGTCAACGGCACGCGAAACATGTCGCTGCCGAGGATGTCTCCGCTGCCCACAATCGAAATATCCTTGGGGATGGAAAGTCCGGCGGCATAAATGGCCCGCATGGCCCCCCGGGCCACGATATCATGCCGTGCAAGGATGGCCGTGGGCCGATGGCCGGCGCGAAGCAGGTCCGCCACGCGCTTTTCCGCGGAGGATTCGCTGAAATCAACTTCCAGGAAGTTGGACGCATCCAACGGGATGCCCGCCGATTGAAAGGCATCCCGTACACCGCGGGCGCGGTCCCCGCCCACCGTCGAATTGGGCGGTATCCCGAGATACACAATTTTCCGGTGGCCCAGTTGGATGAGGTGTTCCGCGCCAAGCCGCCCCGCCTTATAGTTGTCGCCCGTGATTTGCGGCACGGGCAAGTTGTCTATGATGCCATCGAGAATAACCAGTTTAACCCCCGCCTCCACCAGTTCGTGGTACGTGGCGGGGGCCGCCATGGCGCCCGGGACGGCAATCACGCCATCCACGCGGTTTTTCAGCAGCCGCTCCACCACCGGCTCCTCCATGCCGCTTTCAGAGCCGGAAATGAAGAGCAAGGTGCTGTAGCCGCCTCTGAGAAGCCCTTGTTCGACGGATTCAATGACCAGATGCGAAGCATAGTAAAGACTGGGCTTGGTGATGACGCCCACCAGATTGGTTTTTCCCTGCGTGAGGCTGCGGGCGATATAATTGGGCCGGTACTTCATCGCGGCGGCCAATTCACGGATGCGGCCACGGGTCTCGATAGAGATATCCGGTTTGCCGGAAAGCGCCCGCAATACCGTGGAACGGCTGACCCCGGCGGCCCGTGCAATATCATTCACTGTGCAGCCCATGTTTCGGCCTATGTACTCCCGTCACGTTTCCGGATCATTATCAAACAACCAATAAATCCGCATTCAAACAATCTTCCGGCGTTTCGCCCCGCAACATCGCGGCCATGTTCCGCGCGGCGCGCCGCTGCAATTCCCGGCTGGCGGGCGTACTGTACCATGCGACATGTCCCGTCGTCACCACATGGGGATGGGCCAGGAGAGTATCCCGATTGGCCTGGGGAGGCTCGTCTTCAAACACGTCCAGCCCCGCCCCATACACTTTCCCGGAGTATAGCGCCGCCGTCAAGGCCTCTTCATCCACCACGGGCCCGCGCGCGGTATTGACCAAAATAACATTGGGGCGCATGGCTTCAAATTCTTTCGGGCCAACGATGTGAAATGTTTCTTCCGTCAGATTACAATGCAAACTTATCACATCGCTTTCATGAAGCAACTGTTCGAGTGTGCAGGCGTCCGCCCCCAATTCCTCAAAACGCGCGGCGGGAATGTACGGATCACAGGCCAGCACGCGCCGGAACAGCGCACGGGCCTTCGTGCACAGCGTTCCCCCGATGCGGCCCAGCCCCAGAATGCCCAGGGTGAGTTCATGGAGTTCGGGAACATACGCGCGGGGCGCCAGGCTGTAATGACTCCGCACGCGCCGCATTGCCTCGGGCAGATTGCGCACACACGAAAGGATCATGGCCAGGGCATGATCGGATACCGTGTGGTTGGCATAGCCCTGAACATTGCATACCTTCACGCCGTGTTCCGCGGCGGCCTTCAAATCAATGTTGTCATAGCCTATTCCATACCGGACGAGGCACCGCAGGCCGGGCAATTGATCAAACGCGGGTCCGTCAAACACGCTCCAGCGGACAAACACGCCCTCCGCCCCTTTCGCGAACGCGAGCTTGGCCGGCAAATCCAATCGGCCGCCTTCAAAAATATCAAAAGAATAGCCTTCCTGGGCCATCGCTTCCCGCTCACCCGCATACGAATCATATCCGGTATCCACCACACATACGCGTTTACGCAACGAAAATCTCCTTGGAAATAGATGGGCACTGATAAATACTTTGTCGTTCCATTTTGCTTGCTCCCGGAAGTGAAAGCAAATTACAGGTGGCACTTCACGCATCGGGTGTGGATAATACCCTCGAAATAATGTGAGCGTGAAATTTTCATGGAAACAGAAAAAATCCTCCCATCAACCAGTCATCCTCCCCATCCCCTGGAACTCCGTTTTGTCGCCTATCTGCTCGGCTTTTACGCGGCTTGGGCGCTACGGGTCATGCTGCTGATGCCCGTGGATGCCCATATCGAAACGGACTGGATTCAGCAATGCTGGTCGCAGGGATTGCGTCTGACGCTGTGGCTCGTGCCGCTCCTGCTGTATATAAAAACATGCGAAACTCAGAGCCCGCTGGTGTTCCTGCGTTTGGACACATTCCCCCGGGGGAAACCGCTTCTTCAGGGATTGGGGATCATGGCGGGGTTCCTCTGCGTATGCCTTGTCAGTTTGGTTTTCCTGCAAGGCGGGCGTTTAAGCAATTTCACTGAATTGACCGCATACCGTTGGGCCATGCTGCTCGCCACCATGTCCTTTATCTGCTTCGTGGAGGAGGCCGTCTTTCGGGGATTCATTTTCCGGAAATTGCGCGAGACCTTTTCATTTCACCGCGCCAACCTTTTCACCGCCGCATTGTTCCTCCTCATCCACGTGCCCGGCTGGCTCTATATGCAAGGTCCGCATTGGGGATTGGCTGCCTTGGGCGCAAGCATTTTCTTTGTCGGCTGGGTGCTGGGATGGCTCGTCGAACTCACGCGGTCCCTCTGGCCTTCCATTCTCTTGCACTTCCTGAACAACCTCCTCTCCACGGCCCTAAAACCGTGATTTTATTGATATTTTCGGGTCTTCGCGAGGATCTGTGGGTAGAGTAGCAGTTTAAGGTAGCATCCAGCTAC
>CAYYRW010000054.1:0-44122 GCA_964474205.1 uncultured Nitrospirales bacterium
CAAGGTTCAGTACAACCCCCTGAATACCCGTTGGGATGCCAATGCGCACCACCACGCGGATCACCGAGAAATCCGGGATCAGCGAAAAGCGTTCCGGCGGCGGCAGATGCGTCTTCTTCCGAAAGATCAGGATCACGGCGATGATAACACTCACCAGCGGCGCGAACACCGTGCCCAGCGCCGCCCCCGAGGCCCCCAGTTTTGGAAAGGGTCCCGCGCCCGTGATCAACACCGAGCTAATCAGCAGGTTGAGCAGCGTCGTGAGGATGCCCAGCTTCAACGGTGTTTTGGGATCGCCCGAGGCTTGGAAGGCGCCGGTGATCATGAACATGAGAAAGAGCGGCGCGCCGCAGGCAAACAGAATGCGGATATACGGCAGCGCGTGGTGTTGCACATTGGCGTCGGCGTGTACAAAGTTCAGTAATACGGGGGACAGCCAATACCCAATCGGCCCCACCACGCCGCAGAGCACAAACACCGAAGTGAGGAAGGTCTGATAAAACACCCGGCCCATGTTCCGGCGGTCTTCCTGCCCCGCATACCGCGCCACCAGGACATTGGTCCCCTGAAACAGCGACGCGACGAACACCACAATAACCATGAAGACTTGCCAGGCCACGCCGATGGCCGCGTTGGCGGCGTTGTTTTCCGCGGCCACGAAATGCCCCACCAGCATTTGATTCACGAATCCGTGCGAGCCGTTCACCAGGTTCAGCACCACCAACGGCCATGCCTGTTTCCACACGGAACGGAAGACGCTTCCGGATACAATCTCCCTGTCAAACGCTTTCACGGCGTGGATTCCAAAAATTCGAGCACGGCTTCCGGGGTTTCGAGAATATGAAACAGCTTTATATGGTCGTGCGTAATAAACTGCTCGCGGAGAAGGGTGTCGAAGAACTGCACGAGGCCGTTGTAAATTCCGTTCACATTCAAGAACATCACCGGCTTGTGATGATACCGGAGCTGTTTCAGCGTCACGACTTCCATGATTTCTTCCAGCGTGCCAAAACCGCCCGGCAGGGCAATGAAGGCATCGGCCCGGGCTTCCATGGCGGCTTTGCGCTCCCGCAGATGATGCGTCACGATCAACTCGTCACAATGTTCATAGGCCAGTTTCATCCCGCGCAATTTATCCGGGATGACGCCGGTGATGTGCCCGCCCTGGGCGTGCATCGCCTCCGCGAGAATGCCCATCAATCCGTTATTGCCCCCGCCGTACACCAGCGCAAACCCCTGTTGCGCCAGCAACACGCCGAGCCGCCGGGCCGCTTCCGCATAATCACCGTCCAGTGTATTGCTTGATGCGGCGAACACACACACGGTTTTACGTTTTTCCTGCATCGCCTTATACCGCCCTTATCCGTTGGACCGTTCCAACCGGCATACCGTTTCCACGTGCGGCGTATGCGGAAATAAATCCAGCGCCGCTCCGCGCGCCAGTTTCCATCCGCCCCCGCACAACATTTTCACATCGCGCGCGAGCGTCGCGGGATCACACGACACATACACAATCGCGTGCGCCGAACAGGCCGCCAGCGCCGGCATTAACGCCTTCGCGCCTTCCCGTGGCGGGTCCAGAAGAATGGTATCCCATCCTCCCGACGCGATCTGCTTGATCATTTTATTCTCATCGCCGGTTTGATACGTCCCGCGCCGTAGACTCTCCGCCGCGCGCACCGATTCCCGGTGATGGTCCAGTCCCAGCACGCGCATGCGCTCCGCCAATCCCAGGGAAAGGTTTCCGCTCCCGCAATACAGGTCCAGCACCGACGAAGCTTTTCCAATGTATTCGTGCACGGTGCGCACCAACAGGCGGTTTAACAACAAACTGGCCTGTGAGAACGCCCCATTCACGACGGGCGCGCCATCAAAAAGGAATTGAGATCGCGGTGCCGTATCCTGCGGAGTGTTCGCCAAGGGGAAACGATGCTTCAAGGAACGTTTGGGGAAATGGGTCCAGGCCAGCACTTCTTCGCCTTCGGGGTTCACCGTTATAGTGACCGAACCTTTGATATCGGTTTCGCGCACCACCTGCAACGCCTCGTTCATGCGCGGATGACACAGCGGGCATGCGGCCACATCCACCAGGGTATGACTCGCGGCGGCATAAAACCCGAATCGTTCGCCATCCCCGTGAAATTCCGCGCGGGTGCGATACCCTAGCCGCAGGCCGGGTTCTTCCAGCCAATCCAAGGCCGCCTCCACGCCCCCAATCCGCTGCAGCGCATCCTGAACAATCCGCCGTTTCCACTCGGCTTGTGCGGGATACGCGAAATGCAGCCAGCAGCATCCCCCGCATTGCCCAAAGACCGGACATTCCGCCGGAATGCGTTCCGGGGACGGCGTCTCGATGGAGACCGCCTCCGCCCATAGTGCGTTACGGGTCTTCTTGGTGATGCGGACCCGCAGCACGTCGCCCGGCAGGCCATAGGGCACAAAACACACCTGGCCTTCGATACGGCCAATCCCATCCCCGCCATGCGCGGCGGCGGTTATTTCAATTGTTGCTTCCATCAATGTGTTCCGATTCTTTCTCGTGTAGCGCGGCGTGTTCCGCCATGCGCTGTTCCTGTTGCCAAACCCGTAACGCGCGGACTGCTTTCATGAACTGTTCTTGCGCCGCCCACGCCTGGTCCTGTGCGCCGGTGAACGGCACGATGTACGAACCCGGCAAAACCAAGGTGGCGCCCGGTTCCAACAGCCAGGGGCCTTGGGCGGCAATCCTGCACGACAGTTCCTCCGAACACCCAACATCCACCCGGCTATGTTCTTCTGTGCCTATAAGCAGCCCCTGATTCCCGCAATGCAGTATGACATGGTGTATATCCTGTTCCATGCACACGGCATTCCGGGGCAAAGGCAGTATGTCGGAGAGTAAATGGTCCGCCTTCTGCACTTCCGGCGAACTATTGGTGAGGGCACAGCCCCGCCATAACCCGCCGCACGCATGAAATGCCGTGGTATGCACCGTGAGGACCCAATCCGGCCCTTCCTGTTCCATCAGCAGCGTGACGCTTTCCGGGGAATATTCTTCGCTCCATTGCGTATACCCCAAATCCATGATCCCAAGCGATGCTTGGCCGGTCTCAATCCGGAATTCCGGCGATTTCCCCCGGCACCATTCCACAGAGGAACCTGTCTTTTGCGCCAAACCGATGGTATTCCCCATGAAATTCGACCAACTCCGCTCCAGCCAGGCGTTGCCAATACGGGCCGTGCCAGGATCGATCAGGGTATACGCACGAGGTGCTGTCATGATAGGGAAAGGGCTTCCTGCGTTGAGCGTGTACTTGGGTTCATGCCAATACACTTTACCATACCCCGCGGCCCAGGTCCATAAACCCCGGTTTTCCCGCACGAAGCCCGCCCCGTCCACCCTGTCCACCCTGTCCATCGTGTCCACTCCCTTGACACCTTCCGCCAACTCTTTTATACTTTCCTCATGAACAGGCGGTCCGCCCATGGCGGATGCGGCCGGGCGCGTAAACCACGCCGCAACAGGAGGAGACAAACCTGTGGGACATACTGGTCCTGCGGGTTTTTTTATTGGGTTTTGGGCAATGGAATCGAGCGAAACACAAAAACGAAAAACGGCTGCCGCCGCGATCTCCGTCCTGTCCAATACGCTATTGGTCGTATTCAAGCTGAGCGCGGGCATGATGATGGGGTCGGTGTCCGTTATTTCAGAAGCCATCCATTCCGGCGTGGACCTGTTTGCGGCCTGTATCGCCCTTTTTTCCGTGCGCGCGTCCGGGCAGCCCAGTGACAAAGAGCACCCCTACGGTCACGGGAAGATAGAAAACATTTCCGGCAGCGTTGAAGCCCTGCTTATCTTCCTCGCGGGCGGATGGATTATCTACGAAGCGGTTCAACGGCTGATGCACCCCTATGAAATGGAATCTCTCGGCTGGGGGTTTGGCGTCATGCTGTTCTCCACCCTGGTAAATATGGGCGTGTCCGCAATGTTGTTCCGGGTGGGGAAAGCCACCGACTCCGTGGCGCTGTTGGCCGACGCCTGGCACCTGCGCACCGATGTGTACACCTCCGCGGGCGTTATGACCGGGTTGGGCGTCATCCAGGCCGGCCAGTGGTTCTGGCCTTCCGCCAACCTGCTCTGGCTCGACCCGCTTGTCGCTATCGGGGTCGCGTGCCTTATCCTCAAAGCGGCGTATCATCTCTCCATCGAAGCCGGCCGTGATTTGCTCGATACCAAGCTGCCCGATGCCGAAGAAGCGTGGATTCGCGGGCAGGTGATGCGGTTTGCGCCGAATGTGCGCGGTTTTCACCGCTTGCGCACCCGCAAAGCGGGTTCCATGCGTTTTGTCGATTTCCATCTCTATGTGGACAAAGTCATGTCGGTCGAGGAATCCCACCGTATCAGCCACATCATCGCGGACGAAATCCGCGGCCACTTTGACCGGGTCAGCGTCACCATTCACATCGAGCCGTGCCCCGGCGACTGCCAGGGCGGATGCGTCTATGAATGCGAGATGCGCGATACTCCGCCCGCCCCGCGTGATACGCCGGCCGTATAACACGCCTTGGCCGCCGAAGGAATTTGCCTCGATCCCCGTCAACCCATCATACTGCTGGCCATGAGCGACGGCTGCACCATTCTCTGGTTCCGGCGCGATTTGCGCCTGAATGACAATCCCGCCCTGCGCGCCGCCCTCGCCTTGCGAAACCCGGTGGTTCCCGTATTCATTTGGTCTCCCGAAGAAGAAGCTCCCTGGGCGCCCGGTTCGGCCAGCCGATGGTGGCTGCATCAATCCCTCCGGGCATTGTCCGGCGCTCTGGAAGCACGGGGTTCGCGCCTCATTCTGCAAAAAGGCCCCTTCGTCAAAACGTTGAAACGGCTGATTCATGCCGTCAACGCCTCCCATATCGTGTGGAACCGGGTATATGATCCCGTTTGGACGAAAATAGACGCCGAGGCCGCCGCCATGGTCCACCGGGAGCATATTTCCCTTGAAACGTTCCATGGAAGCCTGCTGCTGGAACCGGAGCATTTTCACAATCAACAGGGAAGGCCTTTTCAGGTATTTACGCCCTTTTGGCGCGCCGTGGCGCGCACGTACCGCCCTGTGCCGCCCTGGACCGCCCCCAGGAAATTCCCCACGCCCAATCGATGGCCGGATTTTCTCCCCCTGGATTCCTTTGCTTTGGAACCAAGAAAAAATTGGGCGGCGGGGTTCCATTCGGCATGGACACCCGGGGAGCAGGGTGCGCACAAACGATTGACTGCATTCCTTAAGAAGAACCTGCACCTTTATCCTGAAGGCAGGGAGTTTCCAGGGCGCGCGGACACCTCGCGCCTCTCCGCTCATCTGCACTTCGGCGAAATCAGCCCCCATGCGGTTTGGAACGCCGTTTCGGGCCGGGCCGCCTTCAATGCCCACCCCGGCCTCATGCACGGCGAGGAAGCCTATCTTCGGCAACTGGTCTGGCGCGAATTCGCCCATCACCTGCTCTTTCATTATCCGCACACGCCCGAAGCCCCCCTGCGCACCGAGTTCGCCTCCTTCCCTTGGCGCGAACATCCGGCCGCGCTCACGGCTTGGCAAAAAGGGCAAACCGGCTACCCGATTGTGGATGCCGGCATGCGGGAATTATGGGCCACCGGCTGGATGCACAATCGCGTCCGGATGATTGTGGGCTCGTTTCTCGTCAAAGATTTGCTGCTCCCCTGGCAGGCCGGCGCGCAATGGTTTTGGGATACCCTGGTGGACGCCGATCTCGCCAATAACACCTTTGGCTGGCAATGGGTGGCGGGCTGCGGCGCGGACGCCGCACCGTATTTCCGCATTTTCAACCCGGTCCTCCAGGGACAGAAGTTTGATCCCGAAGGGCGTTATGTGCGCCGTTGGATTCCGGAACTCGCCAAACTCCCCAACACATGGATTCACCACCCGTGGGACGCGCCCTCCACCGTCTTAACCAACGCCAAAATCACTCCCGGTGTTTCCTATCCCAATCCCATCGTCCTTCATGCCACCGCCCGCCTCCAGGCACTCGCTGCATTGGAAGCGGTTGTCGATTCGCGTCAAGGACGCTAAAATGGATACACTGTCTCCGGCTTTCAATGGGTGATTCATTTCCGAGCCCCCTTTGTAACGCACGTGCAGGCAAAATCCACCTGTTTACGCAAAAAACCGGGGTACACGGTGAAGAAACCGCGCATACAACAGAATGACACATCCGGCTCCAGAGAGTCCGCGCCGCGAAGGATACTTCCCGGGCGTGTCCTGCCATGCCTGATGCTCAGCCTCCTCCCCTTGCTGAATTGGGGGTGCATTACCCCCGCAAAATTGATCGAAATGCACAACACGCGCCTCCTGCCCGTGCCGGAGAAAGTCACCTTGGAACCCGCCCCCCCGCTGCGGGAACATGCCGTGCCGCTCGAACTGGATAAAACATCCCCGGCGCCGCAAACCGTGACCCTGACCCGTGACGGCGCTCTGCTCACCGCTCTGATGAACAACCGGGCGCTTCGGGCCGCGCGCCTGGGCCCCCAAATCGGAAGCACCTATGTACCGGAAGCACAGGCCGTGTTTGATCCCGCCCTGATGGCCACGTTCTCCACGGGCCATGATACCCGGCGCCTCGGCACGGTCACGGAGGACCCCACGTCTTCCTCGGCCATCGCGGGCACGTTGGGCGGCACCTTGTCCACGCAATTGCTCAACCAACTGCGCAAAGTGTCCCGAATCGCCTACTACCAGCAATACCCCGTGGTGGAGGTGGACGACACGCGGGGCTCCGCCACCCTTCAGGAATACCTGCCCACCGGCACCTCGATCTTCCTTACCGGCGCGGTTTCCGCCACGCAGACCAATTCCATCGAGGATCATCAGGGAAGTTGGACGCTCGGCGTCAATCAAGCCCTCTTGCGCGGGGCCGGCACCACCGTGAATCTCGTCGCCGTGAACCAGGCCAAGAATCAGGCGCGTCAAAGCCAGTTCGCGTTCAAAGGGACGGTGTTGGACATCGTTCGCCAAACCGAACTGGCCTACTGGAACCTTGTATTGGCCCGGGAAATTCTTACCATCCGCCAGTTTGCCGTCACCCTCGCCGAAGAACAGCGCCGCCGCAACGAAGAGTTCCTTAAGGTGGGAAAAGCCATAGAAGGCGATCTGATGGCGGCCCAGGCGGAAAAGGCCACGCGCATGGCCGATCTGTCCGACGCCCAGGCCGCCATCCAAGCCCAGACCTACGCCCTCATCCATCTTCTCAATCCGGACGCCAAGCAAAAATGGTCCCTCAATTTCGAGCCGGGTGATCCCGCCGAGGCCGTCCATATTGATATAAATCCCGAAGCCTGTGAAAACCTCGCGGAACAATACCGGCCCGAACTTGCACAGGCCCGGCTCGACCTCGAAAATCTGGGGCTTAACGTGATCAAAGCCAATAACGATCTCCTGCCCAACCTCGATCTGGTGGCTTCGTATGGCCGCACCAGCCGCGGGCGCCTTTCCGGCGACACGTCCCGGTTTCTGGATGATTCCAATTTTGAAAACTACCAGATTGGCATTGAATTCAGCACGCCCATCCTCCGCCGCGCGGAACATGCCCGTCACCGCCGCGCCATGCTGCTCGATCGCCAAGGCAACCAAACCTTCTCCTCGCTGCAATTGGCGGTGGCCGCCGAGGTGCGCCAAGCCGCCGTCGAGGTGAACAAACAATGGCAACGGATCGGCGCCGCCCAGGAAGCGCTTAAAAGCCGCACGGAGCAATTGCGCGTGGCCCAAGGGCGGAACGAAGCGGGCAAAACCACCAATCTGGACCTGTTATTGGTGCAGCGCGATTTTATTCAAGCCGAAATTGACGAAGTGTCGGCGCGCGTGAAATACATCCAGGCGCTGACCTCGTTGTATGCCGCCGAGGGCACGCTGCTGGAACGCCGCGGCATCTTTCTGGATGTGGAGACCCTGCCATGAAGCGAAGTTTTTTACTCTTGACCGCGCTGGCGGTCTTGTGCGGCTGTGTCAAACAGGAAAACGGTGCAAGCCGCCCCGGCGCCGAAAAAGCGCCCGTCCGCATCGCGGCGGCCGAGCGCCGCGCCGTACCCGTGGCCCTGCACACCATCGGAACCGTCGAAGCCTACAGCACCATTGCCGTGCGCGCGCAGGCGGGCGGCGAATTGCGTACCGTTCACTTCAAGGAAGGCGATGTGATCGAAAAAGGCCAGCTTCTTTTCAGCATAGATCCGCGCCCGTACGAAGCCGCGCTGAAACAAGCCGAAGCCAACCTCGCGAAAGCCCAGGCCCAGGCCGGGCAAGCCAAGGCGGCCCTCGCCAAAAACCAAACCCAGGCGGATAACGCCCAGACGGAACTCAAGCGCAACGAAACGCTCCTTCCTCAAAAAATGGTTTCCCAGGAAGAATATGATCGGGCAAAAACCACTGCGCGGGCGCTGCAAGAGGCCGTGGCGGCGGATGCAGCCGCGGTACAATCAGCCGCCGAGGCCATTCGCGCCGCGGAGGCCGCCCTGGACGACGCCAAGCTCCGTCTCGACTATTGCACGATTCAATCCCCGATCCGCGGGCGCACCGGCAGCCTGCAAATCCATCCCGGCAATCTGGTCAAGGCCAATGACACCCTGCCCATGGTCACCATCACGCAAACGGAACCCATTTACGTGACCTTCACCCTGCCGGAAAAACATCTTTCGGAGGTGCGCCATCAAAAGGATCAAGGCCCTCTCGACGTGCAGGCGCTGTTGCCCGGCGAGGAAGCCGCGCCCGTCACGGGCCAACTCTGTTTTATCGACAATGCGGTGAATCAAGCCACGGGCACCATCCGCATGAAAGCCGAGTACGAAAACAAGGACGGCCGCTTGTGGCCGGGGCAATTCGTGGACGTGCGGATACAGGTGGCGGTGCTGGAAGAGGCGCTGGTGGTTCCGAGCCAGGCCATTCAAACGGGGCAGAACGGAACGTATGTGTATGTGGTCACGCCTGATCTTACAACGGAGTTGCGCGAGGTGAAAACCGGCGCGTCCGTGGACGGCATGACGGTCATCAACGAGGGACTGCGGCCGGAGGAGAAAGTCATTATCGACGGCCAGGTGCGGGTCAAACCGGGGGCGGCGGTTGCCATCCTTGAAGATAAACCGGAAGAACAAAAAAGCGAGGGCGGGCCAACAGGAATCGCGGTGAAGAAGGATAAATCATGAATCCCTCCCACCTGTTCATACGGCGGCCGGTCATGACCACGCTGGTCATGCTCGCGGTGCTCATGACGGGGATTCTGGGCTATCACGCCCTGCCGGTGAGCGATCTCCCGAATGTTGACTTTCCCACCATTTCCGTGACCGCGAATCTCCCCGGGGCAAGCCCCGAAACCATGGCCTCGTCCGTGGCCACGCCGCTGGAGCGGCAGTTTTCCACCATCGCCGGCCTTGATTCCATGAATTCCACCAGCGTGCTGGGCCGCTCCCAAATCACGCTTCAATTCAGTTTGGATCGCGACATTGACGCCGCGGCGCAGGATGTTCAATCCGCCATTTCCCTCGCCAGCCGCGATTTGCCCGCGGATATGCCCGCGCCGCCCTCGTACCGCAAGGTCAATCCGGCGGACCAGCCTATCCTCTTCCTCGCCCTCAGTTCTTCCGTGCTGCCGTTGTACGAAGTGGATGAATTCGCCCAGACCTTTGTCGCCCAGCGCGTTTCCATGGTGAGCGGTGTGGCCCAGGTGCAGGTCTACGGCTCGCAAAAATTCGCCGTGCGGGTTCAGGTGGATCCGCGGAAACTGGCCTCGCGCAAGATTGGCCTGGATGAGGTTTCCGCCGCCATTCAAAACGGCAACGTCAATCTGCCCATGGGCGACTTGCAGGGCGCCTACCAGGCCTACACGGTCCAAGCGAACGGCCAACTGAGCCGCGCGGAAGACTATGCGCCGTTGATTGTGGCCTGGCGGGACGGCGCGCCCGTCCGCCTGCGCGATATCGGGCAGGTGTTTGACAGCGTGGAAAACGACAAGGCGGCGGCGTGGTACAACAAGGTGCGGGGAATTGTGCTGGCGGTGCAGCGGCAGCCCGGCACCAACACGATAGAAGTGGTGAACACGATCAAGGAACTGCTTCCCGCCTTCCGCGCCCAGATGCCCGCCGCGCTGAACATGGAAATCCTCTATGATCGCACCGAATCCATCCGGGCCTCGGTGGATGAGGTAAAGTTCACGTTTGTCCTCACCATCGCCCTCGTGATACTCGTCATCTTTTTGTTTCTCCGCAACCTCCGCGCCACCCTCATCCCCAGCCTCGCCCTCATCCTTTCCGTCGTCGGCACCTTCGGCGTCATGTACCTCCTCAACTTCAGCATCGACAACCTCTCGCTGATGGCCCTCACCCTCTCCGTCGGCTTTGTCGTGGACGACGCCATTGTCATGATCGAAAACATCGTCCGCCACATGGAGAATGGCGAAAAGCCGTATGAAGCGGCCTTGAAGGGTTCGAGCGAAATCGGGTTCACCATCGTTTCGATGACGCTCACGCTTATTTCCGTGTTCATTCCCGTGCTCTTCATGGGCGGAATCGTGGGGCGCCTGCTGAACGAATTCGCCATCACCATCAGCGTGGCGATTCTCATTTCCGGGTTTGTTTCACTCACACAAACCCCCATGCTGTGCAGCCGGTTTCTGCGTCCGCTTGGCGAACAGCGCCATGGCCCCTTCTATCGCGCGATGGAGGGGAGTTTTAACGCCATGCTGCGCGCGTACGATCTCACGCTGCGCGGCGCCATGCGGTTCCCGCTGCTCACTTTGTTGACCCTGGTTCCATTGGTCTACGGCACGGTGCATCTGTTTCAACTCCTGCCGAAAGGTTTTCTCCCCAGCGAGGACATCAGCCAGGTGATGGTCTCCACGGAGGCCGCCCAGGGCATTTCGTTCAACGACATGAAGGACCATCAGCAGGCCGTCGCGGAAATCGTGGCGAAGCAGCCGGAAGTGGCCGGATTCATGTCGGCGGTGGGCAGCGGCGGCGCGGCGCAATCCGGCAACGCGGGCCGCATGTTCATACGGCTCACCCCGCGCGATACCCGCATGAGCGCCGACGAATTCATCCAAAAGCTCCGCAAACTGGTTGCGGGGGTCCCCGGGATCAAAGTATTTCTTCAAAACCGCCCCTCGATCAGCATCGGCGGCCAGATGACGAAAAGCCTGTATCAATTCACCCTGCAAAGTCCGAACGCCTCCGAACTCTATCAGTATGCGCCGGTTCTGGAACAGAAGATGCGGGAATTGGAAGGGCTTCAGGATGTTACCAGCGACCTGCAAATCACCAATCCCGAAGTGAATATTGATATTGATCGCGACAAGGCGTCGTCGCTGGGGATTACGGCGGCGCACATTGAAAGCACGCTCTACACCGCCTATGGGTCGCGCCAAATCAGCACCATTTTCGCGCCGAACAATCAGTACCGCGTCATCCTCGAGGTCGCGCCGGAATTTGAGTGGACGCCCGAGACCCTCTCGATGCTTTATGTGCGGTCCGGCGCCGGGCAGTTGGTTCCCCTGAACACCCTCGCCACGGTCAATAAGTCCGCCGGCCCCCTGACCGTCAATCACCTCGGGCAATTCCCCTCGGTCACCCTCTCCTTTAACCTTGCCCCGGGCTACTCACTCGGCGGCGCGGTCGAGCGGGTACAGGCCGCGGCCCGGAGCGTTCTTCCCGGCAGCATCAGCACCAGCTTCCAGGGCACCGCCCAGGCATTCCAATCCTCGCAACGCGGCATGGGACTCCTCCTGCTTGCGGCCGTCCTCGTCATCTATGTCACGCTGGGCATCCTCTACGAAAGCTTTATCCATCCCATCACGATTTTATCGGGATTGCCCGCCGCGAGTCTTGGCGCGCTCATCACCCTGTTGCTGTTCAAGATGGAACTCAACATCTTTTCGCTCGTCGGCATCATCATGCTCGTCGGCATCGTGAAGAAGAACGCCATCATGATGGTCGACTTCGCCATTGAAGCCCAAAATACCGGCTCGGCCCCCTTTGACGCCATCTACCACGCCTGCCTTATCCGCTTCCGCCCCATCATGATGACCACCATGGCCGCGCTCATGGGTTCCTTGCCGATTGCGCTGGGCATGGGCGCCGGCTCCGAATCACGCCGCCCGCTCGGGCTCGCCGTGGTCGGCGGATTGATTGTGTCGCAACTGCTCACCCTCTACATTACGCCGGTGGTCTATTTGTACATGGAAAAACTCCGGCACGCCATGAAGCGCCAACCCCGCACGGGAGAAGTTGCATGAAAACAAAATTTCATACGGTGGCCGGCGGCGTGGTGCTCAATGACGCGGGCCGCGTGCTTGTCCTGGAACGCCACATCGAACGGGATGGAAAAATCATTCATGAAATACGATTGCCCAAGGGGCATCTCGATCCCGGCGAAACCGAAGCACAGGCGGCGGTCCGCGAAGTGGGCGAAGAATCCGGCTACTGGGAGGCCGCCATCACGGGGGATCTCGGCGTTGCGCATAGCGCCTTCGATTTCAAGGGGAAACACCACGAGCGCGATGAGCGCTATTTCCTCATGCGGCTTGAAAATCCCATGCGGGAAGCACCCCAGCCCACCGGAAAAGAAGAAGCCCTTTTTGTTCCCCAATGGCTTACCCTCGAAGACGCCGAATCCGCCATGACCTACCCCAGCGAACAGGAATTCATCCGCCGCGCCCGGCAATTCTTACAGTAGTAATTGCGTTTTAATGCAGGCCCGCCATCCCAATTCGAGATCTGAATTTCCTTATTGTCCACAATGTCCATCCGGTCCATTCGGTCCATAAACCCACTCCCCCTGCTTAAAACGGCGCTAAAGTTTTCTCTATCCCGTGCCGATAAGTCCATCATAAGGATGAGACAGGTTCCGGAAACGGAACGCTTGGGTGTAGCATCCCAACACTGAAAATCAAGCGAATGTCTCATGTTCTTACCCCCTTGAGTGCGTCATAACATCCGTTATGGCGCCTTTCCTTTTTGGGCCGGCGTCACGCCGCCTGCGGCGCGAAACCATCCTCGGTGCCTTCCAATACGTGATACGCGCTTCCCGCGGAATTAAAGAACTGAATAATCCGCAGCAATTCCGACAAGTTAATACGCCAATCGCACGGCATGTAATCGCTGTTGTGCGGCGTGCAGCCGTGATCGCCCGCGCCGGTGGCAAATCCGTCTTCCGTGCCGTTCTCACAATGAAACGTCCCGAAATTGAAAAACTGGATCACCCGCAGCAGTTCACTCAACGAGACCGACCAGTTCTGATTGGTGTCCGCCGAGTGATATCCCGCCAGCGGCCGCTCGTGAATCGTCAGCGTCCCCGCGCCGGACTCCAGCGTGTCGACACCGTCGGTCACCACGCACGAATAGTTCCCCGCATCCTCAAAAGAAGCGGATAAAAGTGTAAAAGAGGGCGCGCTGGGTGCATCCAGGGGTTCCCCATTCTTTTTCCAAAGGTAATTCGCCGGCCTATAGCCGCCGGATACCACAATGGTGAACAGGACGGAGTTGCCTTCATACACCGACGCGTTTTGCGGATGCACCGAAATTAACAATGGGTGGTCTATTGCCCCATCGCCGTCCGAATCGGTATCCAGAAAATTCGGCGTGCCATCCTTGTCCCGGTCGCCGGTGCCTTCAAGCATATCCGGCAGGCCATCGCCGTCCGAATTCAAATCTAAATAATTCGGAAGGCCGTCGAGATCGGGATCATCCGTCCCTTCAATGCGGTCCTCGAGGCCGTCGCCATCACTGTCCGGGTCCAGGTAATTGGGAATACTGTCCAGATCGGGATCGTCCGTCCCCTCGATGATGTCCGGGATACCATCCCCGTCATTATCCGGATCGAGAAAATTGGGAAGGCCGTCGAGATCGGGGTCGCCCGTGCCTTCGAGCCCATCGCCGAGGCCGTTCCCATCGCTGTCCGGGTCCAAAAAATTCAGCAGATCGTCCCCGTCCGGATCGCCGGTGCCTTCGAGGATGTCCTCGAGACCGTCGCCATCGCTGTCCAAGTCCAAATAGTTGGGAATACTGTCCAGATCGGGATCCCCCGTGCCCTCGATGCTGTCCAGAAGAGTATCCCCGTCATTATCCGGATCGAGAAAATTGGGAAGGCCGTCGAGATCGGGATTCCCCGTGCCTTCGAGCCCATCGCCGAGGCCGTTCCCATCGCTGTCCGGGTCCACGAAATTCGGCAGCCCGTCCCCGTCCGGATCACCCGTCCCTTCAATACGGTCATCGAGGCCATCGCCATCGCTGTCCGTATCGAGATAATTGGGTTTTCCGTCGTTGTCCGGATCATCCGTGCCCTCCTCGGCATCCGGCAACCCGTCGTCATCGCCGTCCGGGTCCACGAAATTCGGCAGCCCGTCCCCGTCCGGATCACCCGTCCCTTCAATGCGGTCATCGAGACCATCGCCATCGCTGTCCGTATCGAGAAAGTTCGGAAATCCGTCGTTGTCCTTGTCTTCGTTCGCCCGGTATTCCGTGGCATCCTCGATCCCATCGCCATCCGAATCGGTGTCACGATAGCCGGGTGTTCCATCGCCATCCGGGTCCGACACGCCATCACGCTCATCCGGAATGCCGTCGTCATCCGTATCCGAACCGGCGGCGGTTACAAACAACTCGACATTGTCCAGGAAAAGCTGGTCCGCCGCTTCCGCAAACGAAATGAATCCCAGCCAGCTCAAACGGTCGAAACCGGTGTCGTAACAGGACTGATTGGGGTAATCCCGCCAGCCGTGGCTGGAGGTCCACAGGCGCAAATCAAATGTATTGTTCGCCGCATGCCCGAGCGGGCACAGCACCTCCAGCAGAAACCATTCCTCGCGCGGGAGGGATTGCACCAGAGTCCCGCTGGAAAAAAGCCCCCATTCGAGAACGGCGAGGCTCGGCCCCCGCAAATAGCCCGCGCTTCCGCCGTCCCGGAACTCAATCAAAAACTGTGACGCGGTGCTTACCCGCATCCACAGCCGCAACACCGCCAACCCGTACCGGAAATCCGGCTCCATGTAGGCCACCGGCATCCAGAATTCGGCCAGCCCCGCCGCATCCACCACGCTCAGGCTTTGGCCGCCCATCGCCTGAACCTCCGACACGAAGAACCCCGTCAGCGGATGGGCGCTGTCGGTGAACATGTTCCACCCCGCCGGAAGGCTGTTTACTTCCGCCACTTCAAAATCGTAGGGATACTGCACGTCTTCGGGCGCGGGCGGCAGGGGCGTGATTTCACGCGAAATGCTTTTGGGTCCGTTCACCCACGCCGCGTCTCCATACAATCCCACCGTGCCGAGATTGATGGGCGAGAACCCCAGTTGCGCAATCGCCGGAGAGGCGCCGGACAGCGTGAAATCATAATGCTCCGCGTCCGTGAAAAGCGGATCGGCAATAATGCTGTGGGTGTCCTGGCCCACCGCCTGCCATTGCGCGAAGGTGTCCGCCGGGAACGCGAAATCGTACCCCGAGATGTCCCAATAACAATTGTAATCAAAGACATACTTTAAGTCGTTCCACCCCCCCGCGAACAGATGGCTATTGTTGAACAACAGAATGTTTTTATTGAAGTAAAGGGTGTTATACGCTTCCGTTTCCAACCGCGTGCGGTACGCCTGCGCCTGCACATTCCACGCAAAAATATTGTTCCGGACCGTGTTCTCGCGTCCGTAATTGATGTGAAAACCGCCGCTGTCCGTGCTGTGCACCACATTGTTTTGAACCGTGATGTTCGACGCGCCCTCGTCCAGGTAAATCCCCCACCCGCCGTAGCCCCGCGCATACATCCGCACATCGTGGATCAGATTGTTCTCCACCACCGTGTTGGGCGACGGCCCCACCACATAGATCGCCCCCATGTCGCTCAACACGCCCCGCCCAATGTGATGAACATGGTTGTATTCAATGGTATTGTCATGGCTGGTGCTCTCCCCATACCCGGTCAGCCAGCCCGAGGTGATGCCGCAATAACTGAAATCGGAAATCTCGTTGTGGGACAGCGTATTGTAGGACGACATGCCGATGCGCATGCCCACGGCGGACGGGATCAATTTTCCCCCGTCGTGAATCCAGTTGTTGTCCGCCACATTCAGGGTCGTGTTGAGAAAATCCCGGTTGATCTCGATGCCGCCCGCCCCCAAGTCATACACATGGTTCTGGCGCAGTTCGTTGGAGACACACGCATTGCGCAACAGCACCGCATAGCCGCTCAAATGGGAAAACACGCACTTCTCGATACGGCTATAGGCCAAACCGGATGCCTGAACCGCCGCCGGCAAGGTATGCATCGCGCCGTATTGCGACAACCCATACGTGGTGGTGCGCGGCGCATTGGGCGCAAACGTGTAATTGGTGTGGCTGAATTCCAATCCCTCAAAACGCAGGTGCGACACCGCCGTCACTTCGTTCCCGCTGAACTTTACCAAGGTCTCCACTTTCGGTGCGTAAATCTCCGTGCCCCCCATCGTTTCCCCCGCGCGCGGATAGTAATACAACGTCCCCGCCGCCCGGTCCAGCCACCATTCCCCAGGGGCATCGAGCACTTCCCACGCATGCCACACGCAATACCGCTGGCCCGCCCCCCACAACTCGAAATCGTGATGGTCCGTCCCCGTGGTGCTGGGGTCGATATCCTGAAACGTAACAATGTGATTCGTATCATCCAGGCTGCTTATCCGGTGATACGACTCGTCCCACGCATGCATCACCATCACCAATACATCGCCGGGATTCTGATAGGCCTGAAAGTCCCCCGCCGTGTAATAAAAGCTTTCCGGACTCCCAGCGATTACCCCCGCCGTATTAAAATACCCGTCCCCATCGGGGTCCCGCGCATCGCCCGACGGATTCGGATCCCGCGCCGGCGGCAAAAGCTCCCCATTGACAAACAACGCACTAAACCACCATGTGCCCGCCTGGACCTCCGGCAACACCACCCTCCACAACGAACCTTGTTGTTGCCACCCGGTCAGGCGCTGACCCCCGCTGAAAATGGGCGTTTCCCCCGAATACGCACGGTAGGTAATGGTCTTCTCCGAGGTGCCGGAGTCCTGCGCTTCAAACACCACCGAGTCGCTCAGGACATACAGCCCCCCCCGAATATTCACCACCACCGGCCCCGGAAGCACCCCGCTATTGGCGGCCTTGAGAGCGCGAATGCCATTTCGCGCCCCTTTTAACGAAGCAAAAGGGCCGTCCGTCAACGGTATGTTGGGAGCGGCCAGCAGGCCCGTCCAAGTGTCATTGCCATTGGTGGCCACATAAAAGGTAGTGGTTTGGGCATGCGTCCCCGCCCCTGACAGCAATACGGCTATCAGCACGATCACGTCGCGGAAATGCTGATAGTGTACACATCGGATCACGAACGGGGTGTTGCCTTATTCCGGGTCTCGGCGCGGGTTGAACGCTATCCAACTCCATTACTTCTTCTGTTCGGAATTATCGCATATTTTCGGAAATAAGGCCATAGGAATCTTAACAAGAACGGAGAAATATGTGAAAGAAGCCAAGGCTCTACTGTTTATCGTGGCACCCTGCCCGTCCGGTCCACGCTGTCCACTCGGCCCGGTCTATCGCCCCCCGCCCCACCCTCAACTGCACGCGCCCATGAACGTAATAGTTCCCGCCGCCGTTTCTGTATCGAGCCGGGTAATGAATTCCGCGCCGGCGGCAATCTCATTCTTGAGAAACGCCGCCAGCCACGGCTCCAGAAATTCGAGGGTCAAGGCCTTTTGCGCTGCATCCCCGACATAGCTGCGGAAGGGGCACGCCACGCTTTGCGCCGCGTTGCAAAGCGTGGAGTTTTGCGCAAACTGGCAGTGACTGCCCTCCGTAATGCTGATGAGGTACTTGCAGAGGGAGGGCAAAGCGTTGTGCATTGGAATTTGATGTGAATTCGGCGGCGCAACGCAATCGGAAGACCCGGAAAACACCAGGGACGGAATCGTGATCGCCGCCGCGGCGGCGATGGCCGACGGATTGGTTTCCGCCGCCGCGAAGGTCACGATGGTGGTGATAGTGGCGCTATATTGAACCGAGAGAAACGTTGCGCCGCCGCCCATGCTGTGACCGAGCACCGCCGTTTTGGAGGCCACTTTCCCATAAAACCGTGAACCGGCATCCCCGCCTTCCACCTGAAACCGGTCCGCCAGGAACGCCAAATCTTTGCCCAGGTTTTCATGCGAAGGAAGAATGCTGGTTTCCGTGTTGCTCAACACCACGATATACCCCTTGGGCACAAGCGCGTCCCAGAGATAGCCATAATACTCGATGCCGATAACAAAACCGTGCCCGAAAATCACCACGGGGAATTTCCGGCCCGCCTCCCCGGCCACCGGAGTGTCCTGGCCGGCCGAGGCCGCCGGATAGTAAATCTTTACCGGCACCTCGCGATTGCCGCGCGCGGTGTCCTGATACGTGACCGTGGTATAGCCAATCGCATAAACCGGCTCTTCCCCTTCGCCCTCGCCTTCTATGGCACCCTCGGTAGCGCCTTCGCCTTCCACGTTTCCTTCCACCGAGCCCTCGACAGCGCCTTCGCCTTCACTTGAGCCTTCAAGGCTTCCTTCGAGGACACCCTCAAAGACGCCTTCCAATACTCCTTCAGCAAGGCCTTCCCCTTCCTGTAAGCCTTCACTTGTCCCTTCAACGGTTCCTTCCCCTTCCATACCGCCTTCTTCGGTTCCTTCAGGGGAGCCTTCCACAACCCCCTCAAGCGGACCTTCCAAAGACCCTTCAAGAGCGCCTTCGCCTTCGGCCTCCCCCTCGGCGGTTCCTTCCGGCAGACCTTCCATAACGCCTTCGGGTATTCCTTCGGCTTGACCTTCTTCTGCGGAACCTTCCAAAACGCCTTCTGCCGACTCGCCTTCGGCCATCCCTTCCGTGGCTCCTTCAGGGATTCCCTCAAAAACCCCTTCGGCGGTTCCCTCCAGAAAAATTTCGCCCTCCTCCGGCAATCCTTCGGGTGGGGCGCCTTCTTCGGAGCCCTCGCCTTCATACAGCCCCCCCGGGCCAGGGGCATACCCGTCTTCCGTGCCCGGTTCCAGATGATACCCATCAGAATTGAAAAATTGGATCATCCGCAAAAGTTCAGACAGGTTGATCGACCAGTCTTGAGGGGCATAGTCACTTTTATGGGGGGGACAGGCTTGCTGCCCCGTTCCGGGGGCATAGCCATCTTCCGTGCCGGGTTCACAATGGAACACTCCAACATTATAGAATTGGATGACCCGCAGCAACTCCGAAAGGTCCATTATCCCTTCCGGGGCCTGATAATCGGCGCTGTGAGGCGCCGCCAGCGCGGCAGAGGCCATGCATATCCCCAATAGTCCCAGATACCGCCGTGCGTTTCGTGCACTCATTGGACCTCCCTTGAGCGTATTCAAACCCATTTCCCGGTACTGGCCAGCACAGGCCTACACGCGTACTCCCCAGCAAACACCTTTATTATACGCAATATTCCTGAAAAAGGGGAGACAGATTCTGCTTTTTCATACATGTTGAGAGGAAAAGAATGGCCGGAGGCGGACGCAGCAATCAGGTTGCAGCGGTTGTTGAAAGGACGTTTGAACGCAGGGGATACGCTTCGGGATGCTCCAGGGTGTCCACATCCACGTCCACGTCCAATTCGGGCCAATACAGATGGTGGCCATGCAGCAGCTTGACATGAAACACGTCTTGCACCCGGGCATCCGCAAACCACGGGTAGTCTTCGTAGGATAAGAAATATTCTTTATCCTGTACCCGCAGCCAAAGGCCATGAGCGGAAATGCCTTGCACTTCAGCCAATGAAGTGTTTATTCCATTCACTAAGGAAGACATCTGAATTCTCTTCTACAATGTTTTTTATCTCAGCTACTTGCCAATCCTTTATACCATATTTCTGTGTCAACGAGGCAGTAGGGGGTCAGCCAAAATTTTGCTTCACCCTCTTCGCACGAAACATGCACATGAGGTCTGGTCTGGTCTCCTCAACCCCAGCCCGTGTCCCTGTTGTCCTTGATGTCCTTGTTGTCATTTACGTCTTTTCACACTAAACCTAAAAGATCGTTCCCAACGTGTTTCAACGATGAACTTTGTATTCGTTCATCGGATTTGTCTCGCTGACTGCTGACCGCTGACCGCTTCGTTTGACAGCTTTGTTTCACCTGTGGTTTGATTGTCGAGTGTGTTTATTCTCAGGAGCAACCAGGTGACGCATACCTCTGGGCGAGTGCTGTGGATTGTGTTAATGACGGCGGGCATGCTGTGTTCCGCCGCGGAACCCATTACGCTGTATTACTGGGGGAATGAAAACGATCTGCTCGCTGCGGACCAAATCAAGGATTATGAATTTCTCCATAACGGCGCGGATGGCACACCTCCCATCAAGGTAATCCTGGGACAGAGTGCGTGCATTGATCGAACGCAGGACGTTCAGCGGCTATTGTGCGCGGTGGCGGGCGGGGACCCGCCGGATGTGGTGTGGTTTGACCGGTTTGCGGTGAGCGAGTGGGCCGCGCGCGGGGCGTTCCGTTCGTTGCAGGAGTTTCTCGACCGGGACCTGAAGGAGCGTCCGGACGACCCAGGCACTTTGCGTACGGAAATGTTTTTTGAGCCCTGCTGGCAGGAGTCGCTCTATAATGGCCAACTCTATGCGATTCCATCGGACACCGATAACCGGGCGCTGTATTATAATCTGGACATCCTGGAGAAGTATTCGGAGGAACTGATCCCCGCCGGGTGTGTGGACCCGGAGAACCCGCAGAAAGTGGGACCGCCCCGCACATGGGAACAGTTGAAGAAGGCGGCGGAGATCATGACGGAGTACGATGAATCGGGAAAACTGAAACAGGTGGGATTCATCCCGAATTTCGGAAATTCGTGGTTCTACATTTATGGCTGGCTGAACGGGGGAACCTTTATCAGCGAGGATGGGCGCGCGTGTACCATGAATTGCCCGGAAAACGTTGATGCGCTTGCCTTTATGACGGAATTGTACGATGCGATGGGCGGGGCGCGGAAGGTGCTGGCCTATCAGAGCGCCTTGCAAACCGGCGACCTGGACCCCTTTGTTTCAGGAAAGATAGCCATGCGGATTGACGGGGATTGGTTCATGGCCGCCATTTCCCAAACACGCCGGGAACTTCGCTTTGGCGTGGTCCCCGCCCCCGCCCCGGAAGGAAAGCAGCGCATCGGCTGGTGCGGCGGATATGCCTATGTTATCCCGTCCGGTGCCAAACACCCCGAGGAGGCCTGGTCCTTTATTAAGTATCTGGTTTCCAAGCGTGCCTATAAAATTGGCAACGATGTCTTGGCGCAAACCTGGAGGGCGACGGGCGGGGTGTTCATCCCGCGCATGAGCAGCCGGAAAGACATCACCGATTGGGCCATGGAACATTACCTCTATAGTGACCCTTCAACTGAAAATACCTATAAAAATGCGATGCGGACCTTTGTCGAAATCCTCCCTATCTCAAAATTCCGTCCCGTAACCCCGGTGGGGCAGGTGCTCTGGAACGAACAGGTCCGCGCGATGGAGGCGGGCTATTATAAGTCCTTATATCCCAATGATATACAGAAAAACGCCCAGGCCGCCCTCGACCAGAGCCAGCAGGTGGTGCAGGCCGCCCTCGACCGGCTCTATCGTTCGGAGGTATATCCCGAGATCACGTGGACGCCTATCGTGGTCACCTATATAATATTAGTAATTATTACTCTAATTTTCCTCTATTGGTATTTTAACCGGACCGTTACCGCCAAGGGCTATTTCCGGCGGGAGTTCTATGCCGGTTACTTCTTTGCCTCCCCATGGCTTATTGGCTTCTTGCTGTTTGGGGGTGGACCGCTGGTGTTTTCCCTGTTCATGAGTTTCTGCGAATACGACGCGATGTCCGCCCCGCATTTTGTAGGGGCGGGCAACTATATCGAGATGTTCACGCGGGACCAGTTGTTCTGGAAGTCGCTGTGGAACACACTCTACATGGCCATAGGGATTCCACTGGGGATGGCGCTGAGCTTGGGGATTGCCCTGTTGCTCAATTATGAAGTGCGGGGGATGGCGGTGTACCGGACCTTCTTCTACCTGCCCGCGATCATGCCGGGGGTGGCGGCCTCGTTGCTTTGGATTTGGATGTTCAATCCGCATGAGGGGATTATTAACGCGCTGCTCGCGCGCGTTGGAATCGAGGGGCCGGCCTGGCTTCAGGATGAGTGGTGGTCGAAGCCGGCGCTGATTCTTATGGGACTATGGTCTTCGGGGGCGGGAATGATTATCTGGCTGGCGGGACTCAAGGGGATACCGCGGCATCTATATGAGGCGGCGGAAATTGACGGGGCGGGTAAATTCCGGATGTTTTTCAACATTACGCTGCCCATGCTCAGCCCCTATATCCTGTTTAACATGGTCATGGGTTTGATTGGCACCTTCCAGATTTTTACCCAGGCCTATATCATGACACGAGGCGGGCCGATGGAATCCACCTGGTTCTATGCCTTTAATCTGTTCACCTATGCCTTCCGTTACATGCGGATGGGCTATGCGTCCGCGCTGGCCTGGGTATTGTTTTTCATCATCCTGGCCCTGACGCTTGTGCAGTTGTGGCTGTCAAAACGATGGGTCTATTACGAATCGGAAAAATAAACGAATGAGGCAACCGGGAAAAATAAAGAGAACGCTGCGCGGCTTGGTCCTGCATGTCGCGCTGATAGCGGGCTCGATCCTGTTTGCCGCACCGTTTTTGTGGCTCGTGGGGACCAGCGCCAAGACCCCAAGCGAACTGTTTCCGCCACGATGGAAAGTCCCGGGGCCGGACAAAGTGCTGCAATCGCCCTATATTGCCTTGCGGGAAAATGAGCGGGCCGCGCGCCCCTACAAGGTGAAGGAAGAGGACTGGGAGCGTCAGGCGCCCGCGATTAAAAAGGCCATCACGGCCTATCTCCGGTCCATCCAGCTTCAGTTCCCGGCCTTTTATATCGTTCACCTGGGTCACCCGGACGTTGCGGAAGCGATTTTTGTGCGCCTGCTGCGGCGCGCGCCGGATGCCGTGTTCACGAAGCCGGAAGCCGAGTGCGCGCAATGGTTCACGTCCAATATCAGCCGCGAGCTTGTCGAGGAAGTGTTTGATCAAGCCTACCGGCGGGTGGCGGTGGGCGATATCACCTTTTTCGGCAAAGATATGAGCACCGAGACCTCTCCCCCTGCATTGAAAATCGAATGGGACGTTACGTATGGCCAGTTAACAGTGGTCCCCCGGGAAAAAGGCTTCAAGCGGGTGGGCCAGGAACTCCATTACAGTTTTCATGTGAAGGACCGGTTTTCCATTCAGACCGTTTTGCCCCTGAAGATGCCGTTCAGTAATTTGAAGCGCATTCGGCTGAATAATCATGCGGACCGTTCCTGGTATACGTTATGGATGACGATCGAGGCGGAGGGGAAGAAGTTTGAAGCGCTGGAACCTGCTTATTTGAGCCATACCAACTGGCAGGAATCCACCTGGCAATTCGCCAGCCCGGATGACCGGGGGGTCATGATGAAGACGTGGCTTAAGCTCAACGAGGCGGGAACATCGGACTTCAAGGAACCGGGCCAGGTTCGGATCACGCTGGAATGCCGCCGCACTCCCTATTGGAAGACCGCCCTGGCCAAAGCATGGTTCAATTACCGGGAAGTGATGCGGATGGTCCCGGTGTGGCGCTATGTCAAGAACAGTTTCGTACTCGTGGGTCTCAATATCTTCGGACAAATGCTGGCCGCCTCCATGGTGGCTTATGCCTTTGCGCGCCTGCGCTGGCCCGGACGCGAATTCTGCTTCATTATATTGCTCGCCACCCTCATGATCCCGCCGCAAGTCACCCTCGTGCCGGTATTCCTCATTTTCAAGGAACTCGGCTGGTACAACACCCTGAAACCCCTCTGGGTGCCCGCATTCTTCGGCAGTGCTTTCTTTATCTTCCTCTTGCGGCAGTTCATGCGCGGTATTCCCTCCGATCTGGAGGACAGCGCAAAAATTGACGGATGCGGCTATTGGGGAATTTATCTACGGATTATCCTCCCGCTCATCAAGCCCGCCCTCGCCACCATTGCCATTTTTACCTTCATGAACGTCTGGAACGACTTCATGGGACCCTTGGTCTTCATAACCAAGCAAGAGCTTTACCCCCTCAGCCTCGGACTCTTCTCCCTCCACGCCATGTTCATCCTCATGGCCCGGCACGAACTCATGATGGCCGCCTCTGTCCTCATGACAGTTCCCGTCATCCTCCTCTTCTTCGCCGCCCAGCGTCAATTCATCCAAGGCATCACCCTCACCGGCCTCAAAGGGTAAGGCCTTCCATCGGCCATCCTGTTTTATCGTGTTGCCTTGTCCATTGGGTCCATGCGGTCGGTTGGGTCCATAAAACAGCCAACAGTTTATTTGAGGACAAGTACCTCCCCATTTTCAAGGTATTGTGGTATTCCCGTGACAAGCCGCAGCCCTTGTGTTCCACGTGGAACACCCAAAATTCAGGTTTTCCGGCACACCAAATGCAATGAACCCCGCCTGAATCCTGCCTCGCTCCAGGCATCCACTATAGGTTCCACGTGGAACATTCCACGCAACCACCCGCTGGGGTCACCTGACTGACAAAGATAGTTGGCTCCTCCCTGAACGAATGAAACGATCCCTTTAATCACTTTTTCCGGACGCTCCACCGCCCGTGCCGTCACAATATCCACCTTTCGGCCCTTCACCACTCCCGGAAACTCCCCAAGCACGACCTCCATCCTGTCCAATCCCAATACACCCGTTACTTGCTTTAGAAAAGCCGCTTTTTTCTCCGAACGCTCGACCAACACAAACCGTACTGGCCGGACCAATTCGCCCCCTCCTCCCTCCTTGTCATTGCGAGGAGGCGTCCCCGCCGGCGAAGGAGTCTCTCCGGCCCCCGAAAACAAGATCGCCAGCGGTATCGCAGGAAATCCGCTCCCGCTCCCCACATCCAATACCGTCCCGCCCCCCAGCTTCCCAATCACCGGTCCCAAACTCAACGAATCCACCACATGCATCTCCAGCCTTTCAAGGTCTCCACACGATACCAGGGATGCATATGCATTCCACTCCCGAATCTCGTCCAAATACCGGGCCAAGCGGCCTTCCTGTACCTCTCCCCAAAGCAACCCAGCCGCATCCAACAACCCAAAAATATTAATTTCAACATTTTTCATATATTTCTAATTTTTAACTCCTGCCCCCTTTTCGCATGATCTTCAAGGCTCTAGTCCCTAGCCTCTAGTCTCTAGCCCCCTGTTTCCCGGGAATACCCGGAATCCCTGGGGCGTTTGACTTCCTAATGGTTAGAATGGTATTTTTTACCCGTTTAGTATAACACATCCCGCGTTGGAGTCATCCCGTGAAGTATATCATTTTATTAGGCGACGGCATGGCGGATTGGCCGCTTCCGCAGTACGATGGCCGCACCCCGTTGCAAGTGGCCCAGACCCCCGCGATGGACCGCGCGGTCCAATTGGGAGTGTTGGGACAGTTCCGTCCAATCCCGGAAGGCTTGGCGGCGGGCAGCGATATAGGGAATCTTTCTTGTTTCGGGTACAATCCCCGTTTATGTTTTTGCGGCCGCGCCCCCATAGAAGCGGCCAACATGGGCGTTTCGCTTGCCGAGGATGAAGTGGCGTTCCGCTGCAATTTGGTGACATTGCAGGACGGCGTGATGAAGGATTTTACTTCGGGGCATATTTCCAGCGAGGAAGGCGCGGAGATCATCGTCACGTTGAATGAAACGTTGGCGAAGGAATTCCCGGTGACGTTTTATCCCGGGGTAAGCTATCGCCACTTGGCGGTGGTGCAGGCAACGGACGCGTCCACGGATGATCTGGCCGCGGTGGATTGCACCCCGCCGCACAACATCACAACGCAGGCGTGGGAACCGCATTTGCCGAAGGGCGGCGCGGAATCGTTGATTCGGGCGCTGATGGCGCGTTCACAGGAAGTTCTGCGCGTGCATGGGGTGAACCAAAAACGCATCGCCGCGGACAAGCTTCCCGCGACGTCAATCTGGCTGTGGGGCCAGGGCAAAGCGCCTTCGATGCCGACGTATGCGGAGCAGTATGGCTTGTCCGGCGCGGTGGTGTCGGCGGTGGATTTGGTGAAAGGCATCGGAGTGCTCGCGGGGCTTGAAGTGTTGAATGTCCCCGGCGCGACCGGCTGGCTCGATACGAATTACGAAGGAAAGATCCACGCCGCGCTTGATGCGTTGAACAGGCATGATTTTGTGTATGTGCATGTGGAAGCGCCGGACGAAACGGCGCATCAGGGCCGCGCGGACTTGAAGATACAGGCGATTGAAGATTTTGACAAGCGCATTGTGGCGCCCGCGATGGCGTATCTCGAACAGCATCCGGATACGCGCATCCTGATTGCCCCGGACCATATCACCGCGATCGAGACGATGACCCATGCGGGCGGCGAAATGCCTTTCGCCCTGTGTGGCGCCGGCGTTCCGCGCAACGGATTCGCGCGGTACACCGAACAGGACGCCGCGCAATCGGGCATACTGATTACTGAAGGCTGCGAGCTGGTGCGGCGCATGTTGCGCGAGGCATCGCTCCACTTTTAACAAGGTTGAATACGTGCATGCCGAACCGGATTGAAATCTACGACACCACCTTGCGCGACGGCGCGCAAGGGCCGGGCGTGAAGTTTTCCCAGGATGATCAACTGACCGTGGTGACGGAACTGGACGCGCTGGGCGTTCAGTACATCGAGGGCGGCCAGCCCGCGTCCAATCCCAAAGCGGTGGACCTCTTCCGGCGCGCCAAATCACTGCGCCTGAAATACGCGAAAATGGTGGCGTTCGGCAGCACGCGCCATCCGCGCACGCCCGCAGAGGACGATGGCAACCTGCGCGCGCTCTTGGACGCGGAAACGGAATACGTGACCATCTTCGCCAAGTCGTCGCCCCTGCATGCGCAGGAAGTGCTCGGGGTGAGCCTCGAAACCAATCTGAAACTCATTCGCGAATCCATCACCTTCTTGAAAAAACGGGACCGCAAGGTCATCGTGGACGCGGAGCATTTTTTCGACGGGTATGACCACGATCCCGCCTACGCGATGAAAGTATTGACCTGCGCGCACGAACATGGCGCGGAACTGCTCGCGTTGTGCGACACCAACGGCGGGCACGTGCCCCACCAGATCGAAACGATCACCCGCGCGGTGTGCGCGCAATTTCCGAAAACCGTGATCGGCATTCACACGCACAACGATTCCGGGTGCGCCGCCGCCAATTCCCTCGCGGCGGTACATGCGGGCGCGCGGCATGTCCAGGGCACCATCAACGGGTATGGCGAGCGCACGGGCAACGCGAATTTGTGCACGGTCATTCCCAACCTCCAACTCAAGATGGGCTACAAGGTCACCAGCCCCGGCCAACTGGCGCGCCTCACCCAAACCTCCCATCTGATCGCCGAACTGGCCAACATGACCCCGCGTGATCATGAACCCTATGTGGGCCGGGACGCCTTCACCCACAAGGCCGGCATGCACGCCGACGCCGTCATCAAGGTCAAGGCCAGCTACGAACACATTGATCCATCGTCGGTGGGGAACACCACGCACATCACCGTGAGCGAAATGGCGGGCCGCTCGAGCCTGCTGCGCAAGGCCGCCGAGTTCGGCATCGCCCTTGACAAAGACACCCCTGAAACCCGCCTGATCCTTGGCAAGATCAAACGGCTCGAAAGCGAAGGCTATGAGTTTGAAGGGGCGGACGCCTCCCTCGAACTCATCATGCGCAAGGCCACCGGCCGCTACCGGAAGTTTTTCACCACCCTGAGCTTTCACGCCCACGTCAACCAGTTCCGTTTCGACCAGCCCGGTGTTTCCGAAGCCACCGTTAAAATCCAAATGCCCAACGGAACCATCATGCACACCGTCTCCGAAGGCCATGGCCCCGTGGACGCCCTGAACAACGCCATGCGCAAAGCTTTGGAACCCGAATATCCCAGACTCCACGAAGTGCATCTGGAAGACTATAAGGTGCGCATCATTGACGGGAAACTCGCCACCAGCGCCCTCACCCGCGTGCTCATCGAATCGAGCGACAAAGGCGGCGCCAAATGGAATACCGTCGGCGTTTCCGAAAATATCATCACCGCCTCCTATATTGCCCTTCTGGACAGCATCGAATACAAGCTCCTCAAAACCCACGGGCACATGTAATCACACCCCCCTTTTTTTTGATTACGGCGGAAATCCTCATTGCCCGGGTGAGAACACGGAGGATGGGTTTCGCCCCGGCGTTGGCGCTGAATAATTCTGCGCAGACTTTCGTACACTGAAGAGTTCGCTGTTTCTTTAGCGTGCGGGAGAGCGCGTTCCCGCTTTTCCCAAAGCATACCGGTTACCTTGAATGGACGAAAACTCCTCCGGAAGCCGGAGCACGCTCCCGCACTCCATAATTTGTCGGTTCTTCCGCTGTATGAACATAGAATTTTCCTAAAATAACCATTGCATTTATATGAAAAGTATGAAAAAATTAGAGCGGGTACGAATTGAATGACAAGGGCAACAACTGGGGAGATACTCCCATGCGAACGAAAAATTTACACTTGATTTTACCGCTGTTTCTCTGTCTGGTGTACGGTGCAGTTTCATGGTCCGCTCCGGTGACGTTTAATGACGCCGCGCTGCTGAATGCGGTCAAAACGCAATGGGAAGCGGCGACGGGTGGAACGTTGAGTGATCCACCCCAAGACACGGAGCTGTCCAATGCCGCGTTTACCGCGTTGGACGCCAAGGAACTGGGGATCACGGACCTTACGGGGTTGCAGGCCTGCACGTCACTGACCGATCTGAATCTGGGGATGAATCAAATCACCAGCCTCACCCCGATTGCAGGGTTGACCGGTTTGGTCAATTTGGATTTGGGCACAGGGTTCAATCCGATGGAAAGCGATGCGGAATTGGAACCGTATTTCACCGGAGCCAACCTGATCACCGATCTGTCTCCCCTCGCAGGCTTGGTAAACGTGGAATACCTCAGCCTGATGGGGAATGGCGGGATCACCGATATTACCGCCCTGAGCACCATGGATAGCCTGTCGATCCTTTGGTTTGGGGCCAATCCCATCAGCAGTTTTGCGCCGCTGTCGGATGTGGCGGACACCCTGCAGTTTGTGGCGTTCATGAATTGCGGCGTGGATAACGCGGACATCCCCATCCTGAACGGCCTGACCAATCTGGCCGCCATGGGTGTTGCCTTTATCGCCGAACCCAACCTTACGGACATCAGCGGTTTGACGGACATAAACCCCAGCGTTTTTGTCATAATAGTGTCCCCGCTCACCGATATCAGCGTAATCACCCATTACACCAATCTTGAGGATTTAGACTTAGAGGAAATGCCGATCACCGCGCTTCCCGATCTCTCCGGATTGACCCGCCTGAAAACCATTTACTTTTTAAAGAATACCGTGCTTACGGACATATCGGGAATGGCGAACCTGACCAGCCTGGATGAAGTCATTATTAATGAATGCCCCGTATCCGATATAAGTGCGCTGGCCACCTGCACGGGATTGCGCCGGCTGGATATCAGCGATAACCAGATCACGGATATACAGCCGCTCCTGGACAACCCCAATATCGCCAATCTGCAAAGCATCGAGATGCGGAATAATCCCTTTACCGCCGGGACGCCCTTCTGTGATGAAAACCAACTTAACCAACTCCAGGCACTGGCCCCCTCCGTCTGGATTAGCCATAATGCCATCTGCGGGGAGGCGGCCTATCTCACCATTTCGGTTAATGGCGTGGGAAACACAGAACCCGCCCCGGGGGTAACCGCCGTGCCCGCCGATGCATACACCACAGTGAACGCATACATTATTGAGGGGAGCGGCTATGCCTTTGAAAACTGGACGGGCGATTTCACCTCCACATTGGCGTATGCGCAGATTTTCATGGACGGCGACAAGTCGATCACGGCCAATTTTGTCCCGGGGGATTGGACGCTTACCACCAATAAAACCGGGCATATCAATGGACGTATCTGGCCGGACCCGGGCGTGTATTCATATCTCGATGGACAGACGGCGTACGTGAATGCGGAAGGCGGCGACGGAGCGTATTTCAATGGTTGGTCGGGGGATGCCAATGGCTTTACACCCAATGTGCAGTTTACCATGAATGCGAATAAAACCCTTACGGCCAATTTTGTTAATTCAGGGTATTCACTGACCCTGAATAGGCAGGGCCAGGGGAACATCACCGGTTTTTATAATAACGGGCCGTATTATTTCGCCAGCGGCGCCACATTTAATCTTGTGGCCCAAGCATACTCGATGGGCTATCGTTTTGATCATTGGGAAGGCAACCTTCCCGCCGGCGCAAACATCAATGACCCGGTATTACCGATTGTGATGGATCAAGACCGCGCCATCACCGCCGTCTTTGTGCTGGACGTCAAAATCCTCACCATCATTATTGAAGGTGGCGGCAGCACTTACCCGGCGGGCAGCCCCGCGCCGGGAACACAACACCTCATGAGCACCGGCCAAGGCACCTGTATCAACGCTATAAACACTGCGGGAGTGGCCTTTGATCATTGGTCCGGTGATATTGGCAGTGCCAATCCCTACAATCCGAACCTCTGTGTGACCATGGACCAAGACCGCACGCTTACCGCTCATTTTGCCCCGGCGGACTGGAATCTCACCTTGGCGGTCACCGGAAATGGCAGTACGAATCCAACTCCCGGTGTGTATGGATATGTGAATGGCGCACAGGCCAATTTTAGCGCACAACTGATTTCCGGAGGAGATGCGTTCAGTGGCTGGACAGGCGATATCAATTCCGGTTCAGAACAGAATACGTGGAATTCGGTGCTTATGGACCGTGACCGCACCGTGGTGGCGAATTTTGTTCCCGGCAACTGGACCCTGACGCTGAACACCAGCGGGGTAGGTGGTGGAGGAACAAATCCCAATGCAGGCAGTTATGCCTATCTTAATGGTCAAACCGCAACAGTGAACGCATGGTCAAATGGAACTGCGTATTTTTCGGGTTGGACAGGGGATGTTACGTCGAATCTACCCAATATCCATGTGGTGATGGATGGCAATAAAACGCTTACGGCCAACTTTGCGAGCACGGGGTATATCCTGAATGTAAGTCAAGCGGGCCAAGGCGGAGTCAATATTGGCGGGACGCATTTCCTGGCGGCCGGAATGGAACTGGTCTTGACGGCAAGTACCTGGAATGGTTGGAAATTCAGTGAATGGACTGGCGACCTGCCCGTTGGCGCGGATGCCAACGACCCGGAACTGCCCGTATTGATGGACCAGAACCGCTCCATCACGGCGGTGTTTATCCAGGACACCAAAACGCTGACCATTATTATTGATGGCCCGGGCAGCACGGACCCTGCGGGCAGCCCTGATCCAGGAACCCAATATGACTACATTTCCGGCCAAATAGTTTGTGTTGAAGCGTTGGCGGGCGCCGATACCGCGTTCAGTTACTGGTCGGGCGATATTGGCGGGTACAATCCGAACGGAAGCAACCTCTGTGTCACGATGGATCAGGACCGAAGCGTTACCGCCCATTTCGCGGCGGCCGATTGGACGTTGACACTGGCGGTCTCAGGGAACGGAACCACCGATCCTGTTCCGGGCGACTATGGGTACAGGAACGGCGCCTGGGTGAATTTCAATGCGGTGCTTGTCTCTGGCGGCGATGCGTTCTCGCATTGGTCCGGCGATATTGATACCGGTGATCCGCAGAGCTTCCGTACGGGCGCCACCATGGATAAGGACCGGACCATTACCGCCAACTTTGTTCCGGGCAATTGGCTGTTGACCCTGGGCGTTACCGGCGCTACCCCGGGGGATATCTTCCCCGATCCCGGAACCTATTCGTACTTGGCCGGGCAAAATGCGGACCTTTATGCCACCACAAGTTCGTTCTCGTATTTCGCCGGCTGGTCGGGCGACGTGGAGGATGACATGCCGAATATCAGGGTGGTCATGGACGGCAATAAAACCCTGACGGCCAATTACGCCAGCGAAGGATTTATATTGAATATCAGCACGGTAGGGAATGGCTGGACCAATCTTCCAACCACGTCATATTTTGCCGAAGGCGCGGAACCTGTTGTAAAGACGAATTCACAAAACGGCTGGACCTTTGATTATTGGTCCGGGGATTTGCCCGCCGGCGCGGATATCTATAGTCCCGAGTTGCCGGTGCTCATGGATAAAAACCGCAGCCTTACCGCTCACTTTATGATGGAGATGCGCACCCTGACCATTATTATTGTGGGCCAGGGAGAGACGTCACCCGCAGGCGGGCCGGAACCCGGAATCGAGTATTCGTATGCGGACGGTTCGCAGGTGTGGGTTTATGCCGAACCCGGCATGAACACGTGGGCCTTCAGCGGCTGGGCCGGAGATATCGGCTCCGCCAGCGCCACCAGTCCGTTCCTTTCGTTGACGATGAACCAGGATCGCACCATTGTGGCCAATTATGTGACGGCGGATTGGACCCTGACGTTGGGCTATACGGGGAACGGCAGTACATGGCCCGATCCGGGAACCTATGGATACCTCGATGGCGCATCCGTCGAGGCTGTGGCCAATATCCAGAATGGCGGCGATGCGTTCAATCACTGGGAAGGCGCTTTGGAGGGTGCGGACATTTATGATCTCGGCCAGCGTTTCAACATTCACGGCAACATGACCCTTACGGCCATTTTCACGCCCGGGGATTACACCCTCACCACCACGGTCGCGGGCGGCGGCACGGCGGAATATGTATCTCACCCGGCAGGGACATATCAATACATGTCAGGCCGGAACGCCAACCTCGAAGTCCGGCCTTGGCCCACCACCTATTGGGGCGGTTATTCCGGCGATGTAAATACCTTTGATTACACCCATAGCCTGCTCATGGATGGAAACAAAAATGTCACAATCACCCTGGGCTTATCCGGCTACGAACTGGTGGTAAGCCAAACCGGCGGCGGCCTCACCGAACCCTCCGGCGCATGGCGGTTTGTTTCCGGGGCCACCCCCACGATTCATGCCATGGATCAAAGTTCGGCCCTCTTTGACTACTGGTCGGGAGAACTTCCGGCGGGTGTGGACCCCAATGACCGGAATCCCGCAATTCTCATGGACCAACACCGCACTATCATTGCCAACTTCGTTCAGGCGGACTGGTATCTCTATCTGCAGGTGCAGGGCATGGGCACCATCGCGCCTGAACCCGCCCTGTATTGGTATCAGGAGGGCGATACGTTCGAGGTGACGGCCACCCCCGGCGCGGATACTCTCTTTCTGCATTGGACCGGCAATGTTCCGGAAGGGCAAGACCCCGCCTCCCTCACCATTTCCGGAACCATGACGCAGAACCGGGAAATCATCGCCGTGTTTGTACCGCAAACGGTGGCCGTGCCGGAGCTGTCCGGCATGACACGGGAACAAGCGGGAGCGGCCCTGATGAGTGCGGGCTTGACCTTGGGCGCGGTGACCCAGGAGTACAGTTCCACCGTGCCCGCCGGCCAGGTCATCCGCCAGAGTCCCGCCGCGCAAACCTCCGTGGCGTATGGCAGTGTGGTCTCCATCGTGATTTCGCTGGGTTCGTGCTACACCTCGATCCCGAATGTGGAGGGCCTTGGAACAGCCGAAGCCCAGGCCGCGCTCACCACGGCGAACCTGACCACGGGCGCGGTAACGTATGAAGTGAGCGAATTGGTGCCAGAAGGGAACGTGATTAGCCAGAATCCCGTATCGGGCCTGGTGGTCGAGTGCGGTACGGCGGTGGCGCTGGTGGTGTCCGGCACGGGTCCCGAAGGCGGCGAAGAAGGCGAAGGCGAGGGTAGCGGCGAAGGTGAATCGGGTTGTCATACCGCGGATCAGGACTGCAACAATCTTGTAAACCTTTCCGAACTCCTGCGCGTGATCCAATTCTTCAATTCCGGCGGCTACCACTGCGAATCCGGCACCGAAGATGGGTTTGCGCCAGGATTGGGCGATACAAATTGCACCCCGCACGCCAGCGATTACATGCCGCAGGATTGGTTCATCAATCTTTCGGAACTGCTACGCATCATCCAGTTCTTCAATTCCGGCGGATATCATTATTGCCCGGGTGAAAACACTGAAGACGGGTTCTGCCCCGGCGTTGGCGCAGAATGATTCTGCGCCTACTTTGGCGCCCCGCAGGCGCAAGGTGGCACGGTCAAGACCGTCCCGGTCGCAAGGTGGCACGGTCAAGACCGTCCCGGTCTTGGCCGTGGGCAGTGGGTGTTCCCTATGAGAAATCCGGGCCAATGAGTGAATGCCTGGTGAGATATCCCTACCGGCGCCGTGCGGCTCTTCGGTAAAAGCGGCTGAGACGTTGGACAATGCGTTCTGAAAACACGAGCCGGAGAAGGTTGGCGAGCCGGAGCGCGGCGCCTGCGTTTTCCTGTCCGGGCAATGCACCGGGGCCCTCGTATATCTTTTTTATCGAGGATACGGGTGCAAACCCGGTGACACGGTGTACTTCACCAAGCATACGGGAGGCACAGACGCGTGAGGCGCGGGCGGGATCAAAAGTTAGTTGGAGCCCGAGGTTGTTTTTCTGGTAAAAGGCGTTGATGGCGGGAAGCACGACGGGGACCCAAAATTCCTGAAAGCGGGCTTGGTCTGTTTTTCCGGTGTTTTCTTTGTGGTCGCGCCATACGCCCAAAATGGCGGGAATGGAGATTAAAGGGCCGAACGCCACGCAGGTTCGTGTGAGAAAGGCGTCCGGGCAGGTGTACAGCGTCTCGGGAATGGGCATGACTTTTTGCAGGATCTCCCGTGGGAAAGAGAGGCCGGAGGTGGGCACAAAGGGGGACATGAGCATGCCGCTTTTATCGTCGGCGAGATTGAAGACGCCGTTGTCCCAGCTTTTCCATAGAGGAAACAGGTTGGCGCTGAGCATGCCGGCGCGCTTGAGCCCTTTGCCGGTTTCGAGCAGATGCTGATACACGGCCCCGCCGGGATACTGCCGCATGGCATGCACCACCTGATCCACTTTGCTGTCCTGCCAGTAATCATCGCTGTCGAGCAGGCAGACAATTTCGCCGCCCGCCTTCAGGAACCCGGCATTCAGGGCGCCCGCCTGGCCCCGGTTTTCCTGAAACGTTTTCGTCACGGGAATGGGGGCGTGCTCCGTGGCGGATTCAATGATGTCCCGCGTGTTGTCGGTCGAGCCGTCGTCCACAATGATCAATTCGAGCGGACGATAGGTCTGGGCGAACACGCTCGAAATCGCCTGGCCTACGTACTGTGCATAGTTGTAGCTGGTCAGGAGGACGGATACCAGCGGCTGGTTCGATGAAATCATTCGGGTCAGTCTCTGCTTTTTCGCGTACCACGGTCCCGCACGCTTAACGCGGAAATACCAACGGAAGTATAGGGAGAATCCGGCGGGCATGCAACTTGATGGAGCGCGGAAATAAACGTTGCAGCGCCATGGGGCAAGCCGCATAATAAAGCATAGTAAACCCTTGATGTATTGCGGCCTGTGGAAACAAAGTACGGATGGGGAATGCCCTGGATTCCCGGAAAACAACAGGAAAGCGTATGGATTCTATCGACTCCCTCAGCGTGGTGATACCCGTATACAACAGCGAGGCGACTTTGGGGCGTCTGGTGGACGTGGTAATTGCTTCGCTTCAACCGGAATTCTCTCGGGTTCAGGTTATCCTGGTGAATGACGGGAGCGCGGACCGCAGCCATGAGGTGTGCAAGGAACTCCACGTAAAATATCCGCATACGGTGTGTTATATGAAGCTGGCGAAAAATTTCGGCGAGCATAACGCGGTAATGTGCGGGCTGCGCCAGGTGGACTGTGATGGCGTGGCCATCATAGACGACGACTTCCAGAATCCACCGGGGGAAATCTTGAAACTGGTGGAGGAATTGCGGAAGGGGTATGACGTGGTGTACAGCCATTATGAATGGAAGCACCATAGCCGGTTTCGGAATCTGGGCAGCCGGTTCAATGATTGGAGCGCGGGGCTGTTGCTGAAAAAACCACGGGGCCTGTATCTTTCGAGTTTCAAAGTGATGAATCGTTTCCTGGTGCGCACGGTAACGGCGTATGAGGGGCCCTATCCGTATTTGGACGCCTTGATTCTCCGGAGCACGAACAACATCGGGGTGTGTTTGTGTGAGCATCAGGACCGGGAATCCGGACGGTCCAATTACACGCTGACACGGCTGATGCGCCTATGGCTGAACATGTCCACGAGCACCAGCATCATGCCGTTGCGGCTTGCCACCATTCTCGGGTTTGCGATGTCGTTTTTCGGGTTTGCCCTGGCGGTGTTTTTCCTGGTGTCCTGGCTGATTGAAGGGCCCTTGTATTTCGAGAATATTCCAAAAGGCTGGGCCTCGATTATCGTTTCGGTCACGTTGTTTTCCGGCATTCAATTGTGCACGCTGGGCATGATTGGCGAATACTTGGGCCGGCTGTTTCTGACGCAGAACCGTCATCCGCAGTTTGTGGTGCGGGAAGCCTTTGAAAACAAACCGGAAGAACCGGCGCCGCAAGGCTGAACGCACGATTATCCCGTTAATGCACAGGGAGCCAAATGGGGTCCATGCCCCATTCGGCGACGCCCTCGGCATAGACCCCCGCGCACACCCCGAGACATATCAGCGACACCGGGTTTTTGAAGCGGAGGAAGGGAATGAAAAAGCCGAAAAAAAAGTAGTGGTGGAAATGGAAATAATAGTGTTCGCGAACGGCCCAGGTAATTATCCCAATCAATAGAATGGCCGCTATCAGGAGTGAACTATAGGGCAGGAGAACACCTTCGCGGCGGGCCAAATAAAGATGATACAGCGCCAGGGCAAGAATGATCAGTCCGCACAAAGAAAACACGGCAACGGCCATAAGAGGCATCCGCTGCAGGTCGGAGGGGGTGAGGGAGTAATTGAGGCCGCGGATGTTTTGTAAATAGATGAAGTGCAACGCGGTAAAAAACGGAAGCACAAACGCGAGGCCATTTAACAGGAACGCGCGATAGCCGTCTTCGCGGAGGGTGGCCAGGGCATGGCGCGGGCCAAAATAATAAAGCAGAGGCGCGGAAAAGAGAAGCTTTAGCATCTCCCGATATTCTTCATTGTACGGTTGCCAAACAATGGGGCGTTTGCAGAGCACTGCCCATACGTAGACAAACCCGGCCACGAGGAGCGCGGTCCAAAAATAGAACCGGGCATCGCACGCCATGCGGAGAGGATTAACGTAAACGGGCGGGTTCGTGGTGGCACACGTATCTTTGGAAGGCGGGGTCATTTGGAACACAACATCCTTTTCCAGGCTACTTCAGCTTGTTCTCAAACCATGCGGGGCCGCCCCACTTGCCGGTGACGATAACGTCTTGATCGCCGTCGGCATCGAGGTCCGTCACCACCATGTTCAGGCCAGAACCAATGCCTTGATCATACGTAATCACATGTTTGGTCCACGCGGGCTCGGCCTGGCGGTCCAATTCGTACCAGTACACCCCGAGCGGCTCGAACTCGCCGGGGTCGCCGCCGTTGTGCGCCATGAAACGCTTTCCCGCGACCAGGTCCAGGTCGCCGTCGTTATCCAGGTCCGCCAGGAAGAGGCTGTGCGCCTGCGACCAGGTATTGTCGATCACATGCCGCTTCCACGAGATATTGGCGCCGTCGCGGACCTGTTGATACCAGAAGATTCCGTAATCGTGCGCGACGCTGCTCACGATGTCCGGAACGCCGTCCTTGTTCACGTCATAGACCAGAATTTGGGCGGTGTGGTCCGCCTTGCCGTCCTCTTTGCCGCCGATGGCCAGGGGATGTTCTTTCCATGCGTCCTTGCGCGGGTCGGCCGGCCCCTCGTACCAGGCTTCGGGCCGGAGCACGTCCGGGCGGCCGTCGCCATTGATATCGCCGCACCCCACGCCAAAGGGTATCTGCCGCTCGCTGATGACATGCTTGACCATCCCGCGTTTTCCATCCGGCAATACGGCGGATTCATACCAGACGGTGTGGAGGACCGCCGGGAGAATCTCGAACGCCTTGCCGTCTCCGTCCACGTCCCACGCCTCGCCGCATTCGTAATTGCCGTTCTCCTCGATAAGCGTCAGCGGCCACAGGCCCTCCGCCTTCCCCGGATTGCGCAGCCACTCCGCCTTCTTGCCAAACCACGAACAGGTGGCCACGTCCAGCAGGCCGTCCCCGTCCACATCGAGCGGGGCGTTCATGAAATCCCAACGGTAGCCTTTGCCTTCTTCGTCCACCTCACCCTGGATTTCACAAATCTTCAGCGGTTTGAAGTCCGGCGCAAGATAAAGAAACGGCAGCGCGACAATGTCCAGCTTCTTGTCATTGTCGAAATCGCCAACGCCGCACACCTCCCCCCGGTACGTTCCGATGTGATGCATCTGAAACGACACCTTGGACGCCGCCGTGTCCGCCGCCCACACCATCCCCATGACACCCAACAGTCCAATAACCATTAAGAAAGCCGCATTCTGTTTCCGCATGACCTGTCCTCGCGTTGTTTGGTGATTCACCGCTATTCTATGCTGCATGGACCGGCGTTAACAAAATATGGTTTGGGCGGGAAAAAGGGTATTCACTCCTGGGGGGTTGTTGGGAGGTGGATAGCCGTGACCCGGTACAACAGGGCGTATCCATATCCATTTCCGGGCGGCACGGTCAACCCCACGCATTCGCGGGGGGTGGCCGTGGGGAAGAGCTGAACCACCACGGCCAAGCCCGGGGACGGCCTTGACCGTGCCACCCCTGCAAATGACACGGCAGCATGACATATGGGTAGAGTCGAAGACCGGCATGGTGAACTTCTGAAAAATCTGTGGTAATCTGCGTAATCTGTAGACAATATCAAAAGAAGGCACCTGTTCCGCGTTCGGCTCTTTTCCTTAATTTGGGTTATACCGCCTTGAGGTCCTTCGCGGGGAATTGCCAAACGGGGGAAACTTTTTTATAATGCCGTATCGGCGGCGGAAACAACTGTCCATGGAGGGGACTATGGCTCCCAAGCAGACAGCACCGGAATCGGGCGAGGACCTGGTGAAGAAAGACTTGATCACGCGGGCGGAATTGGAGCGGGCGAAGGAGCGGGAGGCGGAAACCGGCGTGCCGTTTTACAAGCAGTTGCTGCAGATGCGCAAGGTGACGTTTTCGGCGGTGGAGGATTTGCTGCGGTACCAATTCCACAGCAAGTCGGTGCGGGGCGCGCAGGAAACGCTGGGCCGGGCGCTGGTGGATTCGGGGGACCTGATGGAGGAAGACCTGCGGCAGGCGCTCGCGGAGCAGAAGCGGACGGGCCGCCTGTTGGGCAGTATTTTGCTGCGCAAGGGGTTTGTGCCGCCGGAGGCGGTGGCGCGGGCGCTGGGCAAGCAATACGCCATGGAGTACGCGGATTTGGGAAGCACGCCCAGCGAACCCAAGGCGCTCGAGGCCGTTCCGGAGAGCATCGCCTGTGATAATGAAATGCTGCCCGTGCGTCTCGAGGGGGACAAGCTCACCGTGCTGGTGACCGGCCCGCAGAACCTGCGCCGCATAAAGAATGCCGGGGTGATGTTAAAGCTGCGCATTCACGCGGTCATTACCGCGTGTGAGGATTTGGAGGCGGAAATTGAAAAACGCTACCATGCCCAGCAGGAAAAAGAAGAACGGGAGGCCGCGGCCCGCACCAGCCGGGCGGCCGAGGACTCCCGGCTGAAAATCTACCTGGAACCAACCCTTACGACTCCGGAGAAAGGCACCCCCATGGACAAGACGGAAGGAAAAACGATGGCTGAATCAGTTGGCGCCGCAGACAAGAAACAGGACAAGGAATCCATCCGGTTCGAGGAAATCGCCCGCCAAGCCTCCGGTTCCTCCGTCATCAAAATGGTGAACACCATTCTTGAGGGCGCCGTGAACGCAGGGGCCACCGACATTCACATGGATCCGCAGGAGCCCGAAATGCGCATCCGCTACCGCATTGACGGCGTGCTCCACGATGTCATGAGCATTCCCGAAACCATGGAAGCGCCGGTTATCTCACGCATCAAAATCATGTCGGACCTCGATATCACGGAAACCCGCCACCCACAGGACGGCCATATCAGCATCCAGGTGGGCGAACGCGAATTCGACGTGCGCGTGGCCACCCTCCCCACCTTCCTCGGAGAACGCGTCGTGCTGCGGCTGTTGGATCAATCCTCGGTGCTCGCCGGCATCAAGGATTTGGGCTTCGAACCCGAAGACGAAGAAAATTTCACCCGGTGCATCGAACAGCCCTATGGCATGATCCTCGTCACCGGACCCACCGGCAGCGGGAAAACCACCACCCTGTATGCGGCCCTGAACCAGAAAAACGTCATGACCGACAGCATTGTCACCCTAGAAGACCCTGTCGAATACCAGCTCTCCGGCATTAATCAAGTGCAGATTGATCCGGATATTGACTTGACCTTTGCCAATGTCCTCCGGGCCTCGCTCCGGCAGGACATCGACGTGTTGCTCGTGGGCGAAATACGGGATATGGAAACCGCCCGGATTGCGATTCGCGCGGCCATGACGGGTCATCTTGTTTTTAGCACTTTACATACAAATGACGCACCGGAAGCTATTGACACCCTCAGAAATATGAGTATTCCTTCTTATCTCATTTCCAGCGCATTAACTGCCGTGGTAGGCCAACGCCTGGTGCGCACCACCTGTCCCAATTGCAAGACCAGTTTCAAACCCTCTTCCGTATTGCTCAAATCCATTGGGCTGCCCGCCACCGTGTCGAAACTTTACCGGGGGGCGGGATGCGAAAAATGCTACCACACGGGGAATAAAGGCCGGACGGGTATTTTTGAACTTTTGGAGGTAACTCCCGAGGTCCGGCGGAAGATTGCCGAAGATGAACAAGGCTCTAAAATAGCCAAAGACATCAAGTTGAAGACCATGGCCATGCGTTGCCGGGAAAAGGTTAAAAACGGCATTGTTACCCCCGAAGAATTTCTGCGCGTTATTCGAACTTGATTCGGCATAAAAATAGGCTTGCTTTTCCCGGCTTTGTTTGTTAGCATGTCGCCTCGTTACCGGGGAAAACGGATATAAGCCTGTGGACAACTTGTGGAAAAGTCCCATACCGGCTCCCGGACTTATAACCGCCCCTGCATTGGTAGATTATGCGCAACTGCCTGCGTTTCAGGATATTACAGTTGAATCGAAGCTGTTAACAGGAATACTTATTATCTTCATAACTCATTGAAGTTACTATCTTTACAAAAACCTGAATATTCCTGAAAAAGTCACGGGTAAATCTTTTTATTCCGTTTCACGGGTATAAAAAACAATACGTTTGAATTTAATATAAACTATTGATAACAAACAAAAAACAGGGTGTGGATAACCCAAGAAAAACGCGTGGAACATTGACGGCTTTCTCACAGTGGAAAAGTTACGTGCCTGCTGTGAACAATTGAAACGTTTTATCCACCTGTTGCATAAAAATTGGCAACCCAAAAAAAGAAACGCTATACTGTCTGTTAGGAACAGTGGAAAAGAAAACACGTTTTCAACAGCTTTAAGAAATTATAACCTATTAAAATTCAATGTGTTATGGAGTTATTAACACTTTCCAAAGGTTCTATTACTGGAACTACGGAATATACATATAGACCTTTAGACCAATAAACAAAAAATAGTTCACCGTGCGTTTGGAGAACAAGACCATGAGAATTGCGATACCGAGACAGGACCTGTTGGATACCGTAAACAAAGTCAAGACGGTGGTTTCAGCGAAGTCCGCATTGCCGATACTTACCCATATTTTGATGGAGACCGGAGAAAGCTGTGTCCGCTTGGTGGCCACGGACCTGAAGGTCAGTATTGAGTGCACGGTGGATTGCCGGGTGGAGGAAAAAGGTTCATTGACCGTTTCCTCGCAACGGTTGTCTTCTATCTTGGCGGAACTTCCGGACGAGGAAGTGGTCCTGGATTTGGAAGAAAACAATGTGATTCATTTGCACTGTGGCAAGATACAGACGCGTCTTTTTGGGATGTCGCCGGATGAATTTCCGCCGGTCCGCGGCTTTGACGGCATCGAGCCGCTGGTGTTGAAGCAGAGCACAATCAAGAAGCTTTTCATGCGGACCTCGTATGCCATTTGCACGGACCAGGCCCGTTATAATCTCACCGGGCTTTTATTCCAGATAACAGATGGCAAATTGGTGGTGGTGGCCACGGACGGGCGCCGGATGAGTTTGGCCCGCGAGGATGAAGGCATTCCGGAAGACACGGAATTGAAGGTGATTATTCCATCGAAGATGGTGCATGAATTGGAACGTCTCATGATGGATGATGAAGAGGTGAGCATCTACATTGATGAGAGTCAGGCGGCGTTTGCATTTAACAGCATGAGAATGGTGACGGCGCTGATTGAAGGGAACTTCCCCAATTATGAAATGGTGATTCCCCAGAAGCATGACAAGGAAGTTGTTGTTGACACGCCCAAGTTTGTGGAATCCATGCGGCGCACCCGGACAATGACCAACGAAAAGTTCAATTCAGTCCGCATCAATGTAAGGGATGGTTTGATGCGTCTGAAAGTCATTACGCCGGAAGTTGGCGAATACGATGAAGAACTGCCCGTTGACTACAATTCCGATCCGATTGAGATTGCTTTTAACCCGGACTTTCTGCTTGAAGTGTTGCGCAGGATGGAATCGGAAAAAGTATGCCTGGTACTCAAAGACGGGATGAGTCCGGGTGTTGTGAAGCCCTATACCGAAGGGCCCGTGGATTATTATGTGAACGTGATAATGCCCATTCGCATGTAGTGGATAAAGTCATTTCGCGGGCTCCTGTCCATGGTATGGGAGTCCGCATTTTATTTGACAAAGTGCCATGGCAAGGTTAAATGGGAAAAGTGAATGCGTACATGTCTGGTAACTGGCGGTGCCGGTTTTATCGGTTCCAATTTGGTTCGCGCTTTGCTGAAACAGAACTGCTCCGTGCGCATATTGGATAATTTTTCAACGGGGCGGCGGTCGAATATCGCGGACATTGTAAAGGATATTCAAATTGTCGAAGGGTCCATAGAAGACCATACAACCTTGCAGAAATCCCTCAATGGCGTCGAGACCTGTTTTCATTTTGCCGCCATTCCCTCCGTGGAGAAATCCGTCCGGGAGCCTCTCTCCTCAAATGACGCCAACATAACCGGAACCTTGAATGTTTTTCTGGCCTCGAAGATATCCGGCGTTAAGCGGGTTATTTTCGCTTCCTCGTCGTCCGTATACGGCAATGCGAAGGAAATGCCTTTGAACGAATCATTGCCGCGCGCGCCAATATCCCCGTATGGCGTGACCAAGGCTGCGGGCGAAATGTACGCGCAGGTTTTCTCGCTTCTTTATGACATTGACATTGTGTGTCTCCGGTACTTCAACGTATTCGGACCGTATCAAAACCCCGCGTCGGAATATGCGGCGGTTATTCCAAAATTTCTGACGTGCATGATGCACGGCGCGGCCCCCACGATTTTCGGCGATGGAATGCAGGCGCGCGATTTTACCTACGTGGATAATGTGGTGGAGGCGAATCTCAAGGTTATGGCGGTCCCCGGCCGGGTATCCGGCATCTACAATATTGCCTGCGGGGCGTCCATGACGCTCCTTGAACTGGTTCAGGCCATGAACAGTGTATTGGGCGCCACGATCGCGCCGGAGTTTGCCGCGCCGCGCGCGGGGGATATCCGGCAGTCCTGGGCGGACATCACCCTGGCGAAACAGGTGCTTGGCTACGCGCCGGTCATGACCGTGCGGGAGGGGTTGAAAAAAACGGCGGAGTGGCTTGCGGGCCAGCGCAATGCATAATCTTATGGCGCTTGGTTAATCTCGATGTGCTGAAGTACGCGAAAAGATGGGGACAGACCCGAATGGCACTTAGTTAAGCGCGGGGAACGGTAGTACGCGAAAAGAAGGGACGTTCCCGTCTCGCCCGCCCATCCTTAAAAAGGTTTTCAGGATACAGGTTTTGCCCCTGGGCGGGCTCGCTTGGGACCGTCCCTTTTTTTCGCTTTGTTTTCATATTCTTTCACTGTTGTCCCAACGTTTTGACCGAGCAAGGCTGAAAGACATTGGAAGCGC
>CAYYRW010000055.1:0-10185 GCA_964474205.1 uncultured Nitrospirales bacterium
CGCTCGCACCGCCGCCGCCCTTGGCAGCCTCCCGCCTTCCGAGCGCGACGCCACCTGCGCCCCCCCCCCCTCCCCAGCCCCCGCCTCCGCCACCGCCCCCGCCACCACCGCCTGCAAAAACCTCACGGCTCGCCACACTAATTCCCGGCCATGCTCCTTGACTGCCCGATTGACCAGATTGCCCATCGCCTCCATTGCCTGTCACATCTCCGCCCTTGGTCCCAAGCCCGCCCGCTGAGCCCGTACCGCCCGCTCCATCGGTTATTGGTCCGGTAGTGTTATTGAGACCGCCCCCGCCGGGTGTGGCTCCGGCACTTCCGCCTCCTCCTCCAGTGGCCTTCGGTCCGCTTGAGCCGCCCGTACCCTTGGTCCCGCCGCTCCCCCCGCCGGTGGCCAAATTAAAACCATTGCCTCCCGCGCCTCCCGTACCGCCATCGCATGCCGCTCCGCCTGCACCATCCTTGCCGTCATCGCCTTTCACACCGGCATTGCCCGCACTGCCATTCGCTCCGCGATGGTCACCTATACCGGGATTTGTGCCATATTGACCGCCCTTACCGCCCGCTCCGCCAATTCCGGCCAGACCCCCCGCGCCGCCATCGCCGCCCACTCCGGCGGCTCCCGCCGTGCCGGCACTGCCCCCGTTGCCCCCGCCACATTGCCCCGGCGGGACGGAAAAGGTGGTGTTAATGTACATGTCGCCATTGGCCGAAATGGCCATAGGGCGGCTGCCGAGTATCGTTACCGCCACCGCATTATCCAAATAAACCTGCCGGAATTGGAAAAGGCAGACCTGCCCTCCCGAGTCTGTTGTGATGAGTGTGCCGGTGGCGGACTGCGCACCCGTCATTTGCCCGGAGGTTGTATTGAAGGTTAACGAGCCACTGTTCAGGATCAAATCCGTAGTGGAAGTGCTTTTGTACGCATCGTCGGTGGCGCCATAGGCAGGCACATGCAATGCGAACACGAAACCAACCACTACCAAGGCCAGAGAAAAACAAGAGGACGGTTTGAAACTAAAAATACCCTGTTGCATTCAAGCACTCCGTGCGCCACAGGCCAGGCGCCGTAAAGGGCCACGTCCTTGGCACAACGAGGGGCTGTACCAAAAACGCGGGGCCGATTTTCCTTCATCGCATATTAAAAATTTGTTAAAATGGTCTTTTTCCCGGACAACGCCCGGGAACACCATGGGTGGATTACCACAACCGTGTTAACCGCTTGGGGGGAATGAAAATTTCATTGCACAAAAAGCACATTAACCATACATTTTATTTGCTGCTGTACCTTTTAACGGTTAACGATATCATCCGAGGCTTGAAAATCACAAATCGCATACATTTGTATTTTTCAATTATATCATTTATACCAGAGAAAAGCGGTATTGTCAAAACTGCAGACAATTGCGAAATCGCCCTTGTGGTATGGCCTATAAGGGGCAACGAAAGGCGATTTTGCAAATGCCCCAACTACGTTTTGGGTGGCGGATAGGGCCAGGAATGGTTTTGTTGGAAGGTTATGTAAACAAGACAAGCATTCCGGCTACAAGGCGATGCGAAAAGCCTTCCCGGCGTTTTGGGTGATCGTTCCGCAAAATTCTTCCAAAGGGATTTTTTTGAGTTCCGCCAGGGCTTTTGCGGTATGTAAGACATACTGCGGCAGGCAGCGCCGGCCCCGATGGGATTGCGGGGCGAGATAGGGGGCATCGGTCTCCACCAGGAGTCGTTCCAGCGGCATCGCCAGTGCCGCCTCCCGGAGGGGTTGCGCTTTGGGAAAGGTCACATTGCCTGCGAAGGAAACATACAGACCGCGTTTGGCACAGGTGCGTGCAAAGGCGGCATCGCTTCCAAAACAATGCATCACGCACGCGGGAAGCTGTTGAATAAAAGGGTCCAGCAGCGCCAGCGTGTCCGTGTCCGCCTGGCGGTTGTGAATGACCACCGGCAGTTGGAGTTCACAGGCGAGTTCCAGTTGTTGCGTGAAGGCGGCGTGTTGCGCGGCGCGCGGGGAGAATTCATTGTAATAGTCTAATCCGATTTCGCCGATCGCCGCCACCTTGGGGTGTTGCGCAAGGTGACGCAGTTCCTGCAAGGTTTCCGCATTCACTTGCGTGGCGTGATAGGGGTGAAATCCAACGGTGGCGTAGAGGCGGTCCCGCGTCATCTCAACGCCCAATCGGCTGTTGGGCAAATCATCCCCAACCACAATGATCCATTCGAGGGATTCAAGGGCTTCCTGGATTACGGCGTCCCGGTCTTCAGCAAATCGCGGGTCCTGTAGATGGCAATGCGTATCCACCAGCCGCATCAGGACGCTTGGCCTCCAGAACCTTGGCCCGGCCGCGGCCGCCGCCGCCGGTGCCGCCGCGGCGAACGCCGGTCTCCGCCTTCCTGACCGGGCTCTGTGCCGTCCTCACGGGAAAAACCCGTTTTCGTACCGTCTTCCGCTTCCTCCGCAAATTCTTCTTCCCCCGCGAGCGCCTCATCCTCTTCGGAATTTTCCGCATCGTCTTGGCCGGCATCGCGCCGGGAGGGCTGATTTTTCCGCTTCCCGTGCGGATACTGTTCGAACTCATAATTCAGGCAGCACAAGAGGCGCCCGCACTGTCCGCTTATCTTTGCCGGATTCAACGAAAGATTCTGGCGTTTGGCCATGCGCATCGAGATCGGCTTGAACTCGTTGAGCCAGGTGGCGCAGCACAGTTGCCGCCCGCACGAACCCAGCCCCCCCACGAGCCGCGCTTCATCGCGCACTTGGATATGCCGCAATTCAATCCGGGTGCGGAGTTCATGCGCAAGGTCCCGCACCAGTTCCCGGAAATCCACCCGGTCGTCCGCGGTGAAGTAAAAAATCACTTTGCGTTGATCAAAGGTGTACTCCACGTCCACCAGTTTCATCGGCATGTTCCGCTGGCGGATTTTCTCCTGGCACACCGCGCGCGCCTTGCATTCCTGATGCAGCATCACATCAAACGTCTTGTAATCATTCGGGTTGGCCTTGCGCAGCAGCCGCATCGGATAGTGGCTTTCCATATCCGGGGGGCACGGCTCCGGCGGCAGGATGCACAAGCCCCATTCCGGCCCGTGATCGCTCTGCACGATGCACGGCTCGTCCCGGTTCAACGTCAGGGCGTCGCCACAAAGAAAAGACAACACGCGGCGCGGTTTCCGCAGCCGGACTTTCACCACTTGCATAGGTGTTTCCACTCCCTTCGCGCTTACGGCGCCAGTACAAAAAACAGATCGCGAAACACGCGGTCCATGTTCAGATTGCGTTCAATATAGACCCACGCCTTTTCCACCGCCTGGAGCTTCGCATCCATGTCGTCCGAAGCCGCCGGGCTCATCTTCGCCGTCTCGTCGCGGTTCATCACCGCCTCCGTCTGCCCGGTCTCCCGGTACACCAGCAGATCGCGGTACCAGGTCTTCAATAAATACAGATACTCCATGATGGCTTGGCGCACCTTCGCCTCCGCCAAGGCCAATTGCTCCTTTTTTTGGTCCGCGGCGTCTTCGCCGGACAACTCCACCGCCTCGTCCTCTTCCTCCTCGAGTTCCGCCTTGAGCGCGGATTTTATGGCATCCGCTTCGCTCCTCAGATGGTTCACGAACTCTTCGCTTACAGTCAGGGGGTCTTCCCCGGCCCGGAGACGTTCCGTGACATTTAACACCACCGTGCGCTTCTCGGTTTCCACCAGGTCAATCGCGCGCGACATCTGGCCCTGGGCCACGGCCGCAATGGCCTGCGCGGTGGCCGCGGGCAAATCATGCGTCCGCCTCAGCAACTCGACCACTGTCGCCGGACGCAACGCGCCAAACCGAATCTGCTGGCACCGTGAACGGATGGTCGGCAGCAGGAGGCGCGGATATTCGGTGATCAAGATGAACAGGGTTTTGCTGGGCGGTTCTTCCAGTGTCTTTAGAAAATGATTCTGCGCCGGAATCCCCATCCGGTCCGCGTCCAGCAAAATAAACACCCGCCATGCGCCCTCGAAAGGCCGGTACATGGACAGGTCATTCATAAAATTCACCGCCTCCACCGAAATGATGCGCGCTCTGCCGGCGGGCACAATCACTTTTACGTCCGGATGATTCCCATCGGCGATTTTCCGGCAGGAAAGGCAAGCCCCGCAGGCGTCGCCGGACTGGGCCCCGCAATTCAGTGATTTTGCGAACTCGAGCGCGGCAAGACGTTTGCCCACACCGCTGGGGCCCCAGAACAACAGCCCGTTCGGCACGCGGTTCCGGCGAATAACATTTTGGAGCAGCCGCACGGCCACAACTTGATCGCGTATGCTTATGAAACTCATGGTGTATGAAATTCAATGAATTGAAACTACTTTGTTGAGCCCCATTCTACAGGTTTTGGGGGCGGTCTTTCTAATGCGGGAGGGGAGGGAGGGAGGCCGGGGTTTGCCGAGGAATCTGAAAAGCTGCATGAAGGGCGCGAAGTGCGATACACTAGAAGTATGAATGCTAAAGAGTTTTGGGAACGATATGTGGGCGAATATACCCCCGCTGAATTCATGTCCCGGTACCAGTCGCGTAATCCGCGCCGGTGCGCCGAGCGGTATGTTTCCCGTTTGCCCAGCATGTACGGGATAGTCCGGCAGCGCACCTGGCGCAAGACCTTTCTCGCGCCGGTGCAGCACGTGCGGGATTCCGTTGTGGCGGGATTAACCGCCTACCTCGAACAAACCCGGCCCGAATGGGAACAGGCCCTTGCCGAACGCGCCGAACGCGAACAGGCCGATTGGGAACAGGCCGAGCGGGAACGTTTGGAGCGCGAGCAGGCCGATTGGGAACGCGCGCAACAACGCAATGAACCGCCCGCGCCCGCCCCTGCCGAAGGCGTGAACGAAGCCGCGGCCCCCGTGGAACCGCCCGCGGTTCCCGCCGCACCGCCGGTTGTGGCCGCGCCGCCGGTGAGTCCCGCGCCCGCCGCCAGTGAAACACAGACCCCCGTCGAGCCTGTTCAAACGCAGAACACACCGTAAACCGCGGTTGGACCTTACATACCATGCCCAATAAGCAACGGCATCGGGGGCGGCATCCCGAAGATGATCGGTTGTTCAGCGAGCGTTGCCTGCCGAGGCTGCGCGCGGGCGCGGCGGATTTGTCTTTCCTCCACACGCGCGGCTACGCGGAAAAAGCCGCCCTCAAACTGGCCGGCGATCATTACCAACTCGATGCGCGGCAACGCATGGCCCTGCAGCGGACCGCGTGCTCCGATGCCGCCTTGCAACGGCGCACACGTCATCACATTGATCCGGGAGCTTTGGAAGGCGGGGTAGTGGCCATTGACGGTTACAATCTCCTTATCACCGTGGAAAGCGCCCTGTCCGGCGGAATCCTGCTTGAAGGACGTGACGGCTGCATCCGCGACCTGGCCAGCCTGCATGGGGCCTACCATCGCGTCGAGGAAACGCTTCCCGCCGTGTTGCTGGCGGGACGGCTCCTTGAACGTTTGCAGGTGGCCCGCGCCCAATGGTATTTCGATGCTCCGGTCTCCAATAGTGGGCGCATGCGGTCGCTCCTGCTCGAAACCGCAAAAGAACACGCCTGGCCCTGGCAGGTCGAACTCCTTCCCAATCCGGATCATTTTCTGGCGTCCTGCGATGCCGTGGTGGTCTCTTCCGACAGCGCCATCCTCGACAAATGCGAACGCTGGACCAATCTTATGCCACCAATCCTTGCGAGCATGTATCCCGCCCCAACCGTCCTGCGGCTCTTTGCCGGTTTACCCTAAACTCCACACATGGTATACTTGTTTTGCCGGAAAAATCATGTAATCAATACGATGGTGAAGCACATCTCGTAGAGGTCAGGATGAATAAACCTCGCGTATATATAGACACTTCCGTTGTGGGCGGATGTTGTGATAAAGAGTTCACGGAACAAAGCCAGGCGCTGTTCAGAATGGCGCAACGCGGTGAGATTGTTCTCGTGGTTTCCTACTTACTGCTCTATGAATTACGGGATGCGCCTTCGCCGGTAAAGGAATGGCTCGCTTCCATCCCCTCAACCAACGCCGAAATCATTGAACCAAACCAAGAGGCGTTTCATCTTCGCGACCATTACCTTCGCGAACAAATCGTGGGGGAACAATCGTCTGACGATGCCCTGCATGTGGCTTTAGCCACGGTTGCACGCGCCGACCTCATTGTGAGTTGGAACTTTCGCCATATCGTACACTATGACAAGATTAGGAAATTTAACGCGGTGAATCTCCTCGATGGATACCCGGCCATCGAAATCCGATCCCCAGCGGAGGTGGTGTAACATGCGGAAAATCAAGACATTCGATTGTGTGGAAATGAAAAGAACGATACAGAAAAAAAATGCCCGCAAATTCAAGGGATTGCCCGACCACGAGATTGCGGCACAAATGGTGCGTGAATTGCGGACGTCGAACGATCCCTTGGCCTTATGGTATCGTGAGTGCCTGACGCATGAGAGTATGGCGGCCAAATAAACGGGTTGATCAAGAAAATTCAAGAATATCGGATATCCCCGCCTTGCGGGGCGTGTTGTAACAAGGTCTTACGAACGCACTTGTTCTAAAAGAGTTGCTTAAGCTTCTCCAGTGCACACCCCGGATTTTTTGTAGACTTCGGAGGGAAGTAATGCCCTTCGTGCCAGGGACCGCTTTTTCCCGGAATCTGAAAAACCGCATCAAGGGACCTGTTAAGAAACTATGGATGGGCGCGTAGTTTCTTTCTTTGGGCGTCCTGTGAGAAGATAGGCGCGCGGGAAGGAAGTCATTTCCGGCAGAGGGAGTGGACGAATCCGGCGAGGGCCGTGTCTCCCCATGGGAACAACCGATTCAGGATGATGCAATGGCGGCACAGTTAAGTTGGCGGGAGAAAATTTGTTACGGGCTGGGCGGCATGGCGATGAGCCTGCCGGATACCGTGTTTACGCAGTGGATTTTCATGCGGTATGTCCCTAATGCGGAAGCGGCCGTGGTGAATGCAAAGTTGTTCGGCATGTTCTATTTCACGGCGCGGATCGTGGGCGCGATTGCGGAACCTGTCATTGGGAATTGGAGCGATAATTTTCGTTCACCGTCCGGACGGCGCCTTCCGTTTGTGCGCCGGACATTGATTCCCTTTGCGCTGGCTTTTTTTCTGATGTGGTTTCCTCCCGTTCAGGGCATGCACTGGATCAATGCCGTGTATGCCTATTTCATGATGCAAGCCTATCTTCTATGCTTCCCGACCGTGATTACGCCCTACTTGGCGCTTATGCCGGAGTTGACATCGGATTTGAATGAGCGGGTCACGCTCACCACGTTGCAGGCGGCCGCCATGATGATAGGGACCATTCTCTTCGCGGTGATGGGCTTGGTGTTGAAGGCGGGGGGCTGGCTCGCATTGGGCCTGTCGGTGAGCGGTCTCACCATTTTGGCGATGGCCCCAACCGCCCTGACGATCCGGGAGCAGCCGCCGGCGAAGCCGAGGCAAGAGAAGCAGAATGTGTTCCGCTCCATTCGTTCCATGCTGGGCAACCGCCCGTATGTGTATCTGGTGCTTTCCACAACGCTGTTTTTCTTCGGGTTTAACAGCGTGGTCATGGCGCTGCCCTTCTGGGTGAAGGTGTATCTGGGCAAAGGCGAGGACATGGTTTCGTTTTTAATGGCGCCCTTTCTGCTGGTGACCATGGTGTTGTTCACGGGGGTGGGCGCGGCGGTAAAGCGGGTGGGCAAGCGTATACTGTTTCTGTTCAGCATGATTTCCATCGCGGTATTGCTGGCGTTGTTTGCCTGTGTGGGGTTTATTCCCTTGGGCAGCCCCCTTGCACAGACGGCGATTCTGGTGGCGCTGGTGGGCGTGCCCATGACCGGGTTTACGGTGTTGCCCTTCACCTTGCTGGCGGACGTCATTGACTATGACGAGAAGCGCACCGGCCAGCGCCGGGAAGCGCTTTTTTTCGCGTTCCAGGGCACGGTGCAAAAAATAGGGCTGGCGTTTTCGGGGCTTACCTTCAGTATTGTGGCCTATCTGGGTTCCGGCAATACGGTTTCCGAGACGGGGCTGCGGTGCGTGCTGGTGCTTGCGGCTGTCAGCAGTTTGGCGGGCTTCTACGTTTTCCTTAAGTACCCGCTTCGGGAATATGAGGGCGGCGTAGTGATGATGGATAAGGAGAATGAATCGTGATGCGTGGCATGGGTTGTGTGATGATAAGTTTGGCGCTGGCCAGTGTGTGTGCCGCCGCCGATACCCAAAAGGAAACCGGAGCGATGTCGAATAACGCGTTACTACCCCTGGCCTTGGAACCCCTTCCGCTGGGCTCGATACATCCCGAGGGCTGGCTGGAACAACAGTTGCGCATTCAGGCAAACGGCCTGAGCGGACATCTGGATGAATTCTGGGCCGATATCAAGGACAGCGGCTGGATTGGCGGGAAAGCGGAAGGCTGGGAACGCGTCCCCTATTGGCTGGACGGCGTGGTCCCGCTGGCCTATGGATTGAACGACGAGCAATTGAAACAAAAGGCGGTGCGCTTCATTGACTATGCGCTCCGCCATCAGCAGGAAGACGGCTGGCTGGGCCCGAACCAAAGCACCTCCGCTTCCGGCACCTACAAACCGCGCGATCCATGGCCGGTCTTTGTCATGTTGAAGGTGTTCACGCAATATGAGGAGGCCACGCACGATCCCCGGGTGATCCCCGCCATGCAGAAATTTCTCCGGGCACTCGACAAGCAAATGAGTGAACGCCCGCTGTTCGAGTGGAACAAGTTCCGCTGGCAGGACCTGGCGCTGTGCATTTACTGGTTGTATGACCGCACCCAGGAATCCTGGCTGCTGGACCTGGCGGCCAAGGCCCACGCGCAAGGCTATGATTGGATTCAGCATCTTCAGGAGTTGCCCTATAAGGAGCGAGTGCCGAAATGGATGTTCGAGAGCCATGTGGTGAATAACGCGATGGCGGTGAAAACCCCGGGGGTGTGGTACCGGCAGAGTCAGCGTGAGGCGGACCGTGAAACCGCGCTGAAGGGCATACAGCAGTTGGACCGGTATCATGGTCAGTTCACCGGCATCTTCACCGGCGATGAATGCTTCGCGGGGAAAATGCCCTCGCAGGGCACGGAGCTTTGCGCCGTGGTGGAATATCTGTTTTCCCTGGAAATGCTGCTGGCCGCGCTGGGCGAACCGGCGTTTGCGGACCGCCTCGAGCGCATTGCCTATAACGCCCTGCCCGCGCCCTTCAGTCCCGACATGTGGGCGCATCAATATGTACAACAGGCGAATCAGGCCGTATGCAAGGTGAGCGAAGAGCGTGTTTACGCGACCAACGGCCCCGAGGCCAATCTTTTCGGATTGGAACCCAATTATGGCTGCTGCACCGCCAATCTGCATCAGGGCTGGCCGAAATTTGCCGCGCATTTGTGGATGAAAACGCCGGATAACGGCCTCGCGGCCGTGGCGTATGCGCCTTGCACGGTGAAGACAACAGTAAATGACGTGAACGTGACCGTCTCCGTGAAAACCGATTATCCGTTCAACGAGAACATCCTGTGCACTGTGACCACGGATAAAGTGGCCGTGTTCCCACTGCGTCTGCATGTGCCGGGGTGGACGAAGGATGCTTCATTGCAGATGAATCAAGAAACCCCGCAACCCCTCGCGGCGGGAAGCTTCCACACCGTGCAACGGACGTGGGAAGGCCGCACCACGCTTGCCTTGCGGTTCCCGATGCAGGTGCGCGTCGAGCGCCGTTTCAATAATGCGGCGGCGGTCGAGCGCGGCCCCCTCGTATACAGTTTGAAGATCGGGGAGGGCTGGAAATACCTGCGCGGTGAGAAACCGCACGCGGATTGGGAAGTCCATCCCACAACGCCCTGGAATTACGCCTTGAGCATTAGCGAAGGAAATCCATCCGAATCATTTACCTTTGAGCAAAGTGCGGTGGGCCTCAATCCCTTCTCGCCGGAGGGCGCGCCCGTGTGTCTGAAAGCCAAGGCACGGCAAGTGCCGGAGTGGAAATTGGAGCGTAATGCCGCCGCCCCGCCGCCGCAAAGTCCGGTGAAGTCCGAACAGCCTGTGGAAGACATTACCTTTATCCCCTACGGAGCGGCCAAACTTCGAATTACAGAATTCCCCGTATTGGGCGGACAATGAGGCTAGAGGCTAGAGGCTAGAGGCTAGAGGCTAGAGGCTAGAGGCTAGAGGCTAGAGGCT
>CAYYRW010000055.1:10285-11129 GCA_964474205.1 uncultured Nitrospirales bacterium
AGAGACTAGAGACTAGAGACTAGAGACTAGAGACTAGAGACTAGAGACTAGAGACTAGAGACCGTGAGGCGTGAAATGGCAAATGCGAGATGGCAAATGGAAGTCGTTGGATTTGCTCCCCGAAGGGGAGCGATTTGAATAGCCGTGGGTGGAACCTTGACGCCGTGAACATTGGCTCCCCGAAGGGGAGCGATTTGAGTAGCCATGGGTGAAACCCGTGGAAAGGATGCCACTACGAAACTCAACCCCGAAGGGGTTGAATAAAACAATGTTATGTCAACTTTTACACAGATAATCTACCACATCATCTTCTCAACAAAAGGCCGTGTTCCGGAACTTGATCCGGAAAAACGCCCCGAAATCTACCGGTATATCTGGGGGATTCTAAAAAATAATGATTGCCACCTGTACCGCATTGGCGGGGTGGAAGACCATGTGCATATTTTGACCAGCCTCCATCCGTCATTAACCCTGTCGGGTTTTATTAAAGATATTAAGGTAAGCACGCACACCTGGATAGACGAAGGGGGGCTTATTTCCCGATTTTCCGGATGGCAGGACGGATACGGGGCGTTTACCCATTCCATGAAAGAGAAAGACGCCCTTATTGAATATATTAAGGGACAAGAAGAACATCATAAGCAGGTTTCCTTTAAAGACGAACTTCGGAAATTATTACTGGATGCGGGAGTGTCATTTGATGAAAAGTATTTACAATAGGTTGTTCACGTTCGACCCCTTCAGGGTCGATGATCTAAGGGAGAGGCAACGGTTCCGTGGGTCTCGAAGACTCGACCCACGGCTATTCAAATCACTCCCCTTCGGGGAGCAAGGCCAGACGAAT
>CAYYRW010000055.1:11229-43916 GCA_964474205.1 uncultured Nitrospirales bacterium
AAATCTGTGGGGGTGCTCCGAAAATCTCGGGGACTCGACCCACGGCTATTCAAATCACTCCCCTTCGGGGAGCAAGGCCGGCCGAATAAATCTGTGGGGGTGCTCCGAAAATCTCGGGGACTCGACCCACGGCTATTCAAATGGCTCCCCTTTGGAGAGCAACACTGCACATGGACATCCAGGAAACAATGGTCCTTTGACAAACGCCCTTTCGGGGAGCAAAGACGAAGTCGTACCACCGCGATACAACGGTTCTTTGGCACACTTCCCTTTGGGGAAAAAATCGGAACACCGTCGTTTAGCAGGTGGCGGGCTTTGTCATTGTTGTGTTCTCAAGTGAATGGAATGGTATGTGTTTTACTCATGGTTATTTTCATGGTGTTGTCGTCTTCAGCGGTGGCGGAGGATTATTCGCTGCCGGTGACGGTGACGTCTGATCTATCCTTTCCCCGGGTGCCCATGGACCCCGGGATTGATTTCGGCGCGTTGATACGCGGGGTAAATGATACGGGTGTATTGGACCCGAATTCCATCGAGGTGTTGGATGCCGTCTCGGGCGAAAAAATCCCCTGTGCCCCTTCGGAAGACTTTGCTTATGGAGATCGGGGCCGCGTGGAATGGGTAATCACCCAACCGGAACACAAACAGTATGAAATCCGGTTTTCCACGGCGGTCTCCCGCCCCTTGCTCCTGCCCAGAGCGTATACCCCTCTCATAGGCACGGGGGATTTGCTCCGGTACAATGCCGGGACGTCCCGGCCCATCATGGTCTCCTATCCCGCAGGACTTGTGGATCTCAACGGTGATGGCAAACTGGACCTGGCGGGTTGTTGGAATTACGCATATCGCCCAGGCTCTCCCTGGGACAGCATAATCTGTTATCCGCGCGTGGGGAATCCGGAGTCTTTTGAATTTGGCGATCTTGTCCACCTGCAATATGTGGAGAAGCCGGGGTCCACGGACTATAAGGTCTTGAGCACGGTATACATGACCGCCGCCTTTGCGGACCTCAATAAGGACGGATTGGTGGATTATGTGTTCTCGCCGCGCATTGGCAATTCGCTATACCTCTACCTGAATACAGGCGCGCGGGACGCGGGGGGGATGCCCGTATTCACCCCGGCGGGCGAACTGCCGCGTCCGCCCAGCACCTGGCTGCCCTGTCACGTGGTGGACCTCAATCGGGATGGCTCCCTGGACATCGTGATGGGCAGTGTGTACCGCGGCAACCCCCTTCATACGTTTTATCTCAAAAACAAGAACAAAAAGGGATGGCCCATTAAACTGGAAGAACCGAAACCGTTGACGCTGGGACGCGGCCCGTGCTTTTTCGATGTGGATGAGGATGGCGCGCTCGACGCCCTCTCCCTCGTGGATATTCCCCATGGCGGCCCCTCGGAAGCCGTCATCGTATGGCAGAAGAACGTGGGCGGCGATCCTCCCGCATTCGGCGAGCCGCAACCCATCGCGGGCATCCAGCCCGTGTATCCCGATAATCTTACCGCCGTCACGGACGGCCTGCACAAGGGATTACTTATCACGGACAATGTCTATCAAAACGTCACATTCTACGAACACGCCCCAATGGCGGAGAACAAGGCCACGTTTAACCGCTACGCGAGGGCGCAATCGCTGTCCGCCGTAATGTCCCTGAGCGATCAGGCGTGGCCTTGGGTGTGCGACTGGGACAATGACGGCGATCAGGATTTGCTGATTGGCGGCGGATATGGCTGGCCGCGCATTGTCATCAATGAAGGCACGAAAGACAAGCCCGCCTATGCCGAGCCACAGCCCATTCTGTCGCAGGGCATGCCCATCCGGCTGCTGCGGAATGAAATTCTCGGAGAACCTTTCCATGAACACAACATGGGCTACTCCTATCCGGTGTATGTGGACTGGGATGGCGATGGTCTCCACGACTTGATGCTGCCGAATGAAACCAACCGAATTTTCTGGTACAAAAATATCGGTTCGCCCGCCACCCCGAAATTCGGTCCGCAACAGCAACTCTTGGTGGACGGATGCCCGGACTCGAAAGAACAACGCAAACTCTCCGCCGAGCGCGCGGTAAATTCCACGTATCCCAAAGAACCGGAACAGCCCTTTTTCTGGAGAACCGGCGCGGCGTTTGCCGATTGGAATGGTGATGGGATGATGGACCTCGCGACCCTGGACGGCTACACCCGCCGTCTCACCCTGTTCGTTCAAAACAACAGTGTGACAAATGCGCGCATTTTGAAAAAAGACGGGTTTCTCCGCCTGAACGATGGACGGTTTATCGATGATCGGATTGTGGACCGCGGCGCGCATTGGACCGAGTCCTTCCGTCCGGTGGATTGGGATGGTGACGGACTCATGGACCTGGTGTATAGCTGCGCGGGCACGGAACCCGCCAATGGCAGCATGTACCTGCTGCGTAATGTGGGCGGCAAAACCGCGCCCGTATTTGACGCACCGCGCACCTTCTGCTGTTTTGGAACGCCCATTAAAATAACCGATCACGGCCCCAGCGCATGGGCCGGTGATATGGACGGAGACGGAAAACCGGACCTGCTGGCCTGTGTGGAGTGGAGCGTGTATCCATTCTACACACACGCGGCGCTTGAAATGACCGAGCGCCCAAAGTATGACCTTGGTGCACTTCAGAAACGGGGACAATAACCATGCATTTTAACGGATTGGGTGAAAAGGAGCTTTCGATTGCAATGCTGGGAATGGTGGAAGGCAATGGTCATCCCTATTCCTGGAGCGCCATCTTTAATGGTTACGACCCGGAAGCCATGAAAGAGTGCCCCTATCCCGTGATTCCGGTCTATCTGGGAGAACAGCCCAAAGAGGCGTTGGGCATTCCCCGGGCGCGGGTAACCCATATCTGGACCGATGAGCCCCAGGACGCCCCCAAGGTCGCAAAAGCCTCATTGATTCCCAACGTCGTGAAGCAGCCCGAGGAGGTCATCGGCCACGTGGATGCCGTCATCATCGCCACCGATATTGGCAGCGAACATGTGGACCGGTACCGGCCCTTTGTGGAGGCGGGCCTGCCTGTTTTTGTGGATAAGCCGCTGGTGGACAACGCGGAGGACCTGAACACCTTCCGCGCATGGGTTGCGGAGGGGCATCCCATTCTCAGCGGCAGCGCCCTCGCTTATGCCCGCGAATATCAGCCCTATCATGGTTCCAGTCACGAACTGGGCGCGTTGCGGTTCCTCTCCATCACCACCCCGAAGTCCTGGGAACGTTATGGGATTCACGCCCTCTCCGGCATTTACCCCATTCTCGGCCCGGGTTTCCTTTCCGCGCAAAACACGGGAACCCGTACCCATAATGTGGTGCATTTCGTGCATGCGCGGGGTGCGGAGGCCGTGGTGGCGGCCGTTGACGACATGTACGGAAGCTTTGGCTGCCTGCAACTTTGCGGCACGAAAGGTTCGGCCTCGGCGGTGTTCCGGGACACCTTTTACGCCTTTAAGGCGCAATTAGTGGATTTTGTGAAGTATCTGCGCACCGGTGTTCCGCCGTTCCCCTTCAGTGAGACCGAAGAATTGATGAAAATGGTCATCGCCGGCATCTGGAGCCGGGAGCAGGGAGGCCGTAAAGTCCCCCTGAATGAAATCGCATAAAAAAGTAGACGCGGGGCGCGTTATTTCGGTACAATCGGTTTTGCTTTTTTCTATTTTGTCGGGAGAGTCAAGGATTTCACAACACAAGGACAAGCGGACCATGCACAATTACAACATCCTTCTCGAAGCGGACAAGATGCCGGACATGTGGTATAACATCATGCCTGATATGCCGGTGCCCATGCCGCCGCCGTTGCACCCAGCCACACATAAGCCGGTATCTCCGGATGATCTGGCGGTGCTATTCCCCCCAGGCCTGATCGAGCAAGAAGCCTCGATTCAGCAGTTCATCTCCATCCCGGGGGACATCATGGACGCGTACCGCTTGTGGCGTCCCACCCCCTTGCGGCGCGCTTACCGCCTGGAAAAGGCCCTGAACACCCCCGCGAAGATTTTTTACAAAAACGAAAGTGTGAGCCCGTCGGGCAGCCACAAAATCAACACGTCCGTGGCGCAGGCGTATTACAACAAGATTTCGGGGATCAACGAACTCACCACGGAAACCGGCGCGGGCCAATGGGGCACGGCGCTGTCCATCGCGTGCAGCATGTACAACATGAAATGCACGGTATACATGGTGCGCGTGAGCTTTGATCAAAAACCCTACCGCCGCGGCCTGATGCAGACCTATGGGGGCAAGGTAATTTCCAGCCCAAGCAACACCACCGATTTCGGCAAGAAAATCCTTGCGGAAATACCGGACACCACCGGCAGTCTGGGTATCGCCATCTCCGAAGCGATTGAAGTGGCGGCCAAGAGCGGCGGTTCCATCAAGTACAGCTTGGGCAGTGTACTGAATCATGTGTTGCTGCACCAGACGATTATCGGCGAAGAGGCCAAGCTCCAGCTCGAAAGCGTGGGGGAATACCCCGATGTGGTGATTGGCTGTGTGGGCGGCGGCTCGAATTTCGCCGGGATTTCGTTTCCCTTTGTCCACGACAAACTCAAGAAGGGCAAAAACATTGACGTCATCGGCGTGGAGCCGACGGCCTGCCCGACCATGACGCGCGGCGCCTATGCCTACGATTTCGGCGATACGGCCGGCATGACCCCGCTGCTGTTGCAATACACCCTTGGCCACAGCTTCGTGCCGCCCGGCATCCATGCGGGCGGCCTGCGGTATCACGGCCTGGCCGCGCAAGTGGCGCACTTGTTGAAGCATAATGTGATTCGTTCCGTGGCGGTGCTTCAGAATCCCGTATTCGAGGCCAACCTGCTCTTTGCCAAGTGCGAGGGCATCATCCCCGCGCCCGAATCCGGCCATGCCATACGCGTGGCCATTGACGAAGCCATCAAGTGCCGGGAAGCGGGCCAGGAAAAGACCATCCTGTTCAATTTGAGCGGGCACGGGCATTTCGACATGACCGCGTATGACGCTTATCTGAACGGAAAATTGGAAGACTATGAGCTGAGCGACGATATTCTCAAGCAAGGACTTACCTGCCTGCCCGATATTAAAGCGTAATGCATTTCCTGCGCCCGGCGGTCTGTAATGATTTCCGGGCGCATTTCTTTGACCCTGTAAAGGAATTGTGCCATGGTTCTTCTTTCGTTGATTCTCTGCTCCAGCATGTCTGCGCCCGCCTTGGAAAATGCCCTGCCCATGCAAATTACAGGCCCTTGGACCGTTGAAATTGGGCCTGGAAAGCTGTCACTGGACACAGGAACGATCACAGTCTCCAAACCGGCATCGTTTACGATCCGGACGCCGGAGCGTGTCTCCATCAAGGACGAGAAGCACGATACGCTCCCAGTGTTTAATGATACTGCCGGGGGCTGGGTGAAAGGGGCGCGGCCCCGTCAGATTATCACCATGGAATGCACGGCGGCAGGGGCATTATATGCGCAAACCCTTCGGGTGAAATCCGCTGCGGGCGATGGGCGGCCGTTCATTCTGGACAAGGACTACCGTGTGGAGCCGTTTTGGGGCACGGTGGGGAGAGTTGAAGGCGGCGCCATTCCCGCGGACCAGCCGGTCTATCTCGATTATGAATACGCCCCGAACCGCTTGGACAGTATTGTGAGCGATGAACACGGAAACCTCTCTCTCGTGCCCGGAATCCCCGGGGTTGGATCACAGCTTCCCCCCGCATTACGCGAGAAACAGGTGGCGGTGGCGAATATCTGGGTGCCTGGCAAAACGGAGCGGTTGACCGAGGAACATCTTTTCCCCATCGAATTTGGCACGGCAAGCCAAATGGCCGCCGCCTCGGATATGGCGGAACACCTGCTGCCGAAAACGCTGGCTAAACTGCGTTCGGGTGAGCCGCTCGTGTATGTGGCGTGGGGCGACAGCGTCACGCATGGCGGCGGTGTGGACGGCCAAGGCGGGCAATGGTATCAACAGTTGTTTGTGGACCGGCTGAAGCACCGGTTCCCGAAGGCGAACATAACCCTGAAAACAGCGGCGTGGCCCGGCGGCAACAGTGCCGGATACATGAACGCGCCCAAGGGCGGCACGTATGATTACCAGCGGGATGTGCTTGATCCCAAGCCTGATCTGGTGAGCATCGAGTTTGTGAATGACGCCTACATGGATGAGGCGGGAGTAAAAGAACACTATACCAGGATTTTATCGGATCTGCGGGGTGTGGGGGCGGAGGTGGCGCTCATTACGCCGCATCTTGTGCGCCCGGACTGGCTGAAAACCGACACCCTCAAATTTGATGAAGATCCACGTCCCTATGTAAAAGGATTGCGGCAATTCGCCTTGGAAAATCGTGTGGCGTTGGCGGACGCGTCAAAGGAGTGGTGCCGGTTGTGGCGCAAAGGCATCCCCTACACGACACTGGAAGCCAATTCCATCAATCACCCCGACGTGCGCGGGCATATGCTCTTCGCGGATGTCTTGATGGGGATGTTTCCGGAGAAATGAGCGCGGCTTATTTGGGTTCCCGCAGCAGATGATACGCGTGGGTAATCAGTTCCTTGCGGGAGACTTTGGCGTCCGTTAAGGGGTCATTTTCCGGAAGCGGAAGAAAATAGCGGGGGACTTTATACGGTGGCAGCAGGGGCGCCAAGGCTTGTTGCAGTTCTTCGGGCAGCAGTTTGCGGCCTTCTTCGAACCGCACAAAGGCCACCGGCGTGGCGCCGAATTCTTCGTGCTCAACCGGCACCACGACCGCCTGCAACACCCCCTCCACGCGGCACAGGCAGGCCTCGATCTCTTCCGGCTGGATGTTTTCCCCTCCCGCGATAAACATATTGTCTTTACGGCCCAAGACCTTCAAGTACCCGTCAAATTCCCACGCGCCCAAATCGCGTGTGGAGAACCAGCCGTCGTCCGTCAACGTCCGCGAAATTTCATTCCCCTCCACATAGCCCAGAAACAGTGTCTCCCCCCGAACCTGAATCTCGCCTTCGGGCGACAGCCGGACGGTGCCCGGGCTTTGCGGCTTCCCCACCGTGAGCAGTTTGCTGAGCGGGTCCCCCGGGCGCGTGGTGGTGGCTTGCGTGGCCATTTCGGTAAGCCCATAGGAACAAAAAATGTTCAATCCTTCCAGATGCGCCTTGCGAATCAAGGATTCCGGCAACGGCCCGCCTCCGAGGAGAATGGCTTTGAGCGGTTTGAGGGCCGAGGTGCCTTCCGGGGTTTGCAGGAGGCGGTATAATTGGGTGGACACCATGGACACATGGGTGATTTCGTATTTGCGTATCGCCGTCTCGAGGTTCTCATTGGACGCGGGAAAAACAATCGAAGCCCCCCCCAGCAGACAGCGGAACAAAATGCCCAGGCCGGCCACATGATAAAGCGGAAGGGACATGAGCCAGCGATCACCCCGCGCCAGCGGGATGTTGGTATTGGACCATTTCGCGCTATGGTAGAAATTCCCATAGCTGAGCAGGGCGGCTTTGGGCGGGCCCGCGCTACCGGACGTTAGAACAATGGCTGCGGGACGGTCCGGATCAAGGAGGGCTTCGCCGGCGGAGGTTTCCAGCCGGTCATCCACCAAATCCCGCGGGGCCAGGGCATACAGCCGCCCATAAACGGTTGTCACGGATGCCCCGTAGGGGACCACCATGTTCCGGCACCGGATGCGTTCCAGCGTTTCCAAAAGATATTGCGCGGGAAAGCGCGTGTTCATGGGGCAGGCCACCGCGCCCAAGCGGAAAAGCGCCATCAACAAGATGGGATACGGCGTGCCCGGCGGCAGGGCAATCGCGATTAGATCGCCCTCGCCCAGCCCCGCCTTCCGCAGATTCGCCACCGCGCCCGAAACGTATTCATGGTAGTCGCGGTACGTATAGCTGCGGTGCGGCGCAAGAATCGCCGGCGCTTCCGGCATGCGGCGCGCCATTTCCTGCAGTGGACACACTATTTCCGCCACAACACCACTCCATCGGCGTGCATCAACAAGGTCCTGCACCACCGTTTATTCCTCGTCTACAGGAGATCCCGCCTCCCGCCACATCCGGAACGGATGCTTCGTCAAATGACTGTTGAGATACTTCGGATCGCCCGAAACCTCCTCGCCCAGCCACGGCGGCCGTGCAAACTCTTCCTCTTCCTGCCCGAGTTCTATTTCTGCGACCATCAAGCCTTCATTCGGCCCGTGAAACACATCAATCTCCCACTTTTTCCCCTCATACACGATATTATACCTTGTCTTTTCAATGGGGCAACTTTCACACAGCCCCCCCAGCATCGCGCGCGCGTCTTCCAGTGGAATCGGATACTCGAACTCATCCCGCGTGATCCCGGCGCCTGCTTTCTTGATGTTCAGCATCGCCGCGCCATCCATTATGCGCACCCGCACCGTCACCGGTGGCCCCACGGTCAGATAGCCCTGTTCACACTGCATCCCGCGCGCTCCTGTGCGCCAGGATTCATCACGCACTATAAATTTTCGTTCGATTTCCTTACCCATGCGGCCTCGCCAAGGATTACGTTCCCGCCCATCACTCTACCGCATCGGGCCCCCAAAAGTCTCTATCGCGGTTTGGGAGTTTTTTTGACATGATCGGGCTTTTCGTGGTATCTTGGTTTTTCTGAGTTGCCCGCTCAAGATACGGACTTCTTTACATATACTATTCTCGCAAATAAGGTGTCCTTATGTTCATTGGCAGTCAATCAACCAGTACCATTTTGGATGTATTTCGCATCGGACTAACGGAAGTCATCCGGCAATGCGGCGCCCCCGCCGAAGTCAAATTCAAAACCAAGGGCTGTGTCATCACCGCCAAAGCGCCCGACTTGACCAAACGGGTGGACTTTATGCAGGTTTCCTTCCCGGTGAAGGAAGGGACGGATCCGGAGCAGATCAATCACGCCATGCAATCCTCCCAAATCAATGGGCGGGTGCGGGTGGAAGACGGTTCGTGCAAGCTGATTGTCCCTCCCTTCGAGTGGCGGCAACTGAATCAATTGCTGCCGTTGGACAAGATGGTGGAGACGTATGCCAAGAATTCGTTACGGTCGCAAACCTGGACCCTGGATATCATGGAATATGTGTCCACGGGCTTCAATATCAACGTCCTGATCGAGTTAATGCGCAAGAGAGGCGCATCCGACTTGCACCTCCGCGCGGGAAACCGTCCCTATATCCGCATAGACAATGATCTGGAGCCGCTGGACATGCCGCTGATCACCTCGGAGGACATGCGGGAGATCATGATCCAGTTGGGGGGGGAGAATGAATTGAACATTCTGGAAACCGAACGGGAATCCAGTTTCCAATTCCATGCGGCAGGCGTCGGTTATTTGCGGTGCAGCGGTTATATCAAGGCGGGCGCCAGCGCCCTCGCCATCCGGTTAATCCCGGAAAGCCCGCTTCCGTTTGAAAAGCTTAATATCCCAGACGTGGTGCGCCAGGTCTGCAACAAGCACCGCGGCCTGTTTCTGGTCTGCGGCGTTACAGGCTCCGGCAAGTCCACCACCCTGGCGGCCATGATCGATTACATTAATGGGAGCCGCAAAGCACACGTCATTACCATCGAAGACCCCGTCGAGTATGTGTATACCGATAAGCAGTGCATCATCTCGCAACGCCAAGTGGGGCGTGATACGTTGTCCTTCGCCAACGCCTTGCGCGGCTGTTTGCGCGAAGACCCCGACGTCATTCTCGTGGGTGAAATGCGCGACATGGACACCATCCGTGCGGGTTTGAGCGCCGCCGAAACGGGCCACTTGGTTTTTAGCACCCTCCATACCACCACCGCGGTCGATACCATCAACCGCATGATCAGTTATTTCCCGCAGGCGGAACGCGACCTGATCCGGCAGGAAATCGCCTATACCTTGCAGGGGGTGGTATGCCAGCGCCTGCTCAAGCGCGTTGGCGGCGGGCGCATCCCGTGTGTCGAGATTCTTCTCGGCGGACGGCCGATTGTCCGTGACGCCATTTTGGAAGGCGACCTGACCAAATTGTACGGGATCATCGAAGTGGATGGCGACATGCGCAGTTTCGATCAGTACGCGGTGGAGTTGTATCAGAAGGGATTGGTCACCAAGCCCGAAGCCATTTCCGCCTGCGCCAACGAGGAAGGCTTCGAGCGCATTATCTCCGGCATCAAGTCCTCCGAAGGCCGCAAGATTCTCAAATAACCGCCCTCAATCAATCTTTTTCAGCCAAGCGTGGAGCCCCACGGCACGTTTGTCATTATGCATGCTCTGAAGCTTGTTGGCGAGGACGCGGGCTTCCCGAATGCGCCCCAGTTGCCCGAGGCACCGTGCCCGCGCGTAGAGAATGTCGGGATGGTTCGGGTAGGTGTGGCCGATCTCTTCCAGCAAGGCATCCGCCTGGGCGTAATGATGCTTCTGGAACATGATCCGGGCGCGTTCGTATTTTTCCCTCAGGTCCGCGTCAAACATTCCGTTGCTCCACCCCTTGTTTATACGCGAAGCGCCGGTTTGGTTTCCACATGGCGCAGCCACAGCTCAAACACGAGTATGGCCCAAAGAGGATGACCGTGATTTTCGTTCCCGGAAAGGTGTTGATTAAAAAGACGCCGAATATAGGCCGGGGAGAGAAACTGGCCGCACCGGCGGCCGTTTTCAAGCGCCAGTTCCCGGAAATGGTCCTGCAAGTCCTCGCGGAACCACCGGTGAATGGGAATGGCGAAGCCCTGCTTGCGTTGTGCCAGCAATTCAGGCGGAAGCGTTTCGCGCAAGGCGTGTTTCATCACGCGCTTCGATACACCCCGTGCATATTTCAACGGGAAGGGCAGGGTGGCCGCGAACTCCACCAGCCGGTGGTCCAGCAGCGGAACGCGGGCTTCGAGCCCGTGCGCCATGCTCATACGGTCCACCTTGGTCAAAATGTCGTCCGGCAGATACATTGCTGTGTCCAGGAAGAGCATTCGGTCATCATCGGACAGGGTCCGTGCCTCCGCGCAATGTTCCGCATAGCGGTCCACCGTATGCTTTTGGAGTTCCCGTGCAAATTCCGGTGAAAATAACCCTTGGCGCATTTCGAGTGTGAAACAGGTGAGGCGGCGCCGGAAACTCTCATCCGCCGTCAGAAAAGTATCCCAGGCAAACCGCCGCACTTGATTCACGGACGGAGATTCCGGCAATGCCGACAACACGGCGCGTGCGCCTCGGCGCGCCAAGGCAGGGATTTTCCGGAAGCGCGCCACCTGCCGGTTCCGGTGCATCCAGGCATACCCCCCGAACAACTCATCGCCGCCGTCGCCGGACAGGGCGACAGTCACTGAGCGCCGGGCGATTTTTGATACGAGCCACATGGGGAGCGCTGAGGAATCGGCGAACGGCTCGCCGAAATGCCGTGCGAACCGTTCGGCGGTCTCCACCATGTCCGGCCGCAGAATTTCTTCGGTATGGTCCGTGCCAAAGTGCGTTGCGGCGATCCGGGCAAAGCGGGTCTCATCCCGATGCGCATCCTCAAATCCGATGGTAAACGTTTTAACGGGCTGCTCCGCATACCGGCTCAATACGGCCACCACCGCGCTCGAGTCCATGCCCCCGCTTAAAAACGCCCCCAAGGGCACATCACTGATCCGCTGCAACCGCACGGCGTCTTTGAACAGCGCCAGAAACGCCTCCGCCGCGCTGTCAAGCGTCCACGCGGCATCTTCTTTTAATTCCAGCCGCCAATAGTGCTCGTGCGTGATGCGGCCCTGTTCCAGAATCAGCCGTTCTCCCGGAAGCAATTTGAAGACATTTTTATAGATCGTGTCGGGTGCCGGAATGTACAGATAGGTGAAATAGGCGTCGATAGCCCCGGGATTCAGCCCCTGTTCGGCGAATCCGCCCTGTACCAGGGCATCCAGTTCCGACGCGAACGCCAAGGCGCCGTTTTGCCGGGTATAGAACAAGGGCTTGATGCCAAGGCGGTCCCGGACCAGCAGGAGCCGGTGGCGGCGCCTATCGTAGCATGCATAAGCAAACATGCCGTTTAGCCGGTGCACGGCATCATCCCCCCAAACGCGGTGCGCTTCCAGCAGCACTTCCGTGTCGCATTGGGTGTGGAAAGAAGCGCCCCGCCCCTCCAATTCCTTCCGCAGTTCCTGAAAATTGTAAATTTCCCCGTTGAACACCATCACGAGGTTGCCGTCCGCGCTGATCATGGGCTGATGCCCGGCCGAGGTGGTGTCCAGGATGCTGAGCCGCCGATGGGCCAATCCCGCCCCTGGTTCATGCCAAAGGCCCGCATCATCCGGCCCGCGATGCGCCAGCGCGGTACTCATGCGCTCCAATCGCTCCAGGTTCATGGTCCGGTCCGGATCGTCATTCATTATCCCGCAAATGCCACACACAGCTTAGCTTTTCCTTTTTGCATGACGTTCGAGCAATTCATGATACAGGGCGCGGTGCCGCGCCACCATCTGTTCCACGGTCAAATGCGCGCGCACCCACCGTGCCGCCGCCTCGCCCATGCGGCGCGCCTCCGCCGGGTGGTTCAGGCACGATTCCACAGCGTCCGCGAATTCCTTGGGTTCACGCGAATGCACCAAGCGTCCTGTTTCACCCTCGCGCACCAGTTCCGTAACGCCCCCCACTGCCGCCGCCACCACCGGCTTGCCTGCCGCCATGGATTCCATTATGGCGTTTGGAAACCCTTCCCGTTTTGAGCAGAGCACAGAGACATCCATGACTGCTTGAAGTTCCGCGATTTCATTGATGGTTGCGAACCGGTTGAAATGCCCGGCCTGACCCCGCCGGATCACCAAGCGCCCCATCGCGTCCAACAGGGGCCCCGTGCCCACCAGCACGAAATGCACATCCTGACGGCGTTGAAGCAGTATACCGGCCATATCCATGAACAGGCGATGGTCCTTCACCGGGCTGAAATTGGCCACCATGCCGACAATGTGTTTTCCCTTGGGGAGGCCAAAGCGCTCCCGCAAGGCGGTGTTTGACGCCGTGCACAGATAATCGTCCGCATGAAGGCCATTTGGAATTACGCGCACCAGGGAGGGCTCGGCCTGTTCCCGGCTCCGGACATCTTCGGCCACGGCTTTGCTGTTTGCCACAATCGCCTGTACATACCGGTTCGCACGCCGTTGCATGAAAAGATGGCGGCGTTTCTGCCAATGCGCCAATTCCCGGCGGCTCGACACAATAACCGGCACCCCCGCGCGTTGCGCCGCCGTATTGGCATAGAGATCAAACCCAAAAAGAAACGTGTGCATAATGTGGGGCGGATGCGCCCGAAGGATTTCTCCGATGGTCCATTGCTGGGTGAAATCCCAGCCGCCCCGGGCCTTCAATATATGCACCCGCGCGGCAATTCGGCGCGCTTCCCCGATCCATGCGCCGCCCGCGCTTGTACACACCAGGTTCACCTCGTTTTCCGCCGCCAGGCCTTCCATCAAATACAGCAACTGACGTTCTGTGCCGCCCACCCGCATGCTCGGAATAATATAGGTAATCCGCATCCGCATGACTATTGTAGACTCCGGAAAATATCCAGCAGGCGCGGCGCGGCGACCCGTAATGAGTACCGTTCTTCCACCGTTGCCCGGGCCGCTTGCCCCAGGATTCTACGATAAGCTGGATCACGAAGCCGCCCTATCGCATCCCGCCATTCCTCCGGCCGCTCCGCGAACAGGCCGTTTTGCCCGTGTTGAATAATATCCAGCACCGCCCCATAAGGGGTGGCGATGCACGGAACCCCGCATGCCATATAGAGCAACGCTTTTAATGCGCATTTCCCCCGCGTCCATTCATCCTTTGCTTGAGGCAGCAGCCCCACGGAAAACCGTTGCACGTCGTTCACTTCCGTTTCATGCCGCCAGGGTCTGATCACCGCGCCGCCCCAATCCTCTTTGGGCACTTCCGCCCCCACTAAAACCACTTGAGCGTCCGGCAGCCGCACCAACGTTTCACGGAGGGGGGACAGCGTGGGCGTGGTGCTGGGCGAGCCTATCCATCCCACACAGAAAGTTTCCGGAGCCGTTGACGGGGGAACAAAGCGATCCGTATCCACCACCGTGGGAAAGACCTCCACGCGGTTATTGTGCTTCCGGCTTTCTTCCGCCAGCCATGCATTCCCCGCGAGAACCACATCCGCCAATCCCATTACCTTGGTTATTTGCCCGCGGTCTTCCAGCGAACGCCAGATTCCGCGCAACGGGTGCGGCGGCACAAGATGCACCGCGTCGTCTATATCGTAAATTATCCGTTTTGAGCAATGCTTCAACAGGGACGGAAGGCCCCGCAGATAGGCGCTCATCAATGCCTTCTGCACGAAAACGGCGTCGTGGCGGCGCGCGGACAGAATTTGCGCTATCCGCTTGGGGGTCTCGTGCAGGTGATACCAAAAGGGCCTGCCATGACGGTCCGGACCCGTGAACCGCCGCCAATCAGCCTCTTCCATGGGGGCCGCCACGGCGCACTCCACGCCCCGGCTCTGCAAATACGACAGAAACTGCCCCGCCCGGTACCGCGGACTCGCCGCGGCGTCTGGATATACTGTCAGGAAAAGTATCCGCATTCCTTCTTCCAATCGGACCTGCATCATGCCGGTATACTAATACGTTTAGCATTCCAAACGCCAAAGCGAACCATGCGGCTGCCGTGAAATGAAGTGGGTAGGGCTGTCCCCGCTCCGGCTACTGGACCAAGCGCCCCCCGTGCGGCCCGGAAACGCGCCACTGGAATCACTTGAAGTTTATATACAATAATTGTTTCTTTCTAGTTGTCTATTACTATTATTTTGCCTTGTCATAATTGATCATGCCATAGTGTCTTTTTGACACTATGGCATGATCAATTATGACACAGCATTCCGTCGGGAAACTTGGTTCGCCCGGCATGTTTCCCGCCGGCATGGCCAAACAATCCGGAACCCGCTAGGCCAGCAGACGCCCCAAGGGGATGGCGTAGAATTTTCCGCCAAGATGTGCGGCCTCGCGTCCGTTATAGGCCAGCACGGCCGCCGTGCAGGCAGGGGTCCGGTCCACAAATGCGCGCAACCCCGAGAGATCACCCTCGTTCCAGCGCGAGGCCGCCTTCACCTCGATGGCGAATATTTTCCGTCCGGTTTCTATCACGAAATCAACCTCATGACGGCCCTGCTCATACCAAAAGGAAAGATGTGCCTCCGGAAGATGGGCTTCCAACAATCCGGCAAGATTTTGTGCCACGTATGTCTCAAACAACGCACCGCGCAACAAATCATCCTGGCCCGGCGTCAACTGGTCAATCCCCCCGAGATAGGCGGCCAACCCGCTGTCGGTGAAATACAATTTCGGGGATTTTACCAGCCGTGAGCTGCGATTCTTGAGAAAGGGCGGCAGGCGGCGAATCAGGAAAGACGCCTCCAGCAAATCGAGATAGCGGCCCGCCGTGGCCGTCTTCAGTTTGGCGTCACGGGCAAGGGAACTGACCACGAGCATTTGGCCGGTGCGCAACGCCGCCAGTTGGGTCAAGGTTCGGAAACCAATCAGGTCCGTGATCTGCGACAACTGCCGCACATCGCGTTCCACATAGGTCTGCACATAGCCTCGAAACCACTCGGATATCGCGTCCGGGGGACCCAGGCACGCCGGGGGCAATCCGCCCGTCAGCACTTCGCGATTCAACACCGGACGGGCCTTGCCCTGCGGCAGGGCCAGTGTTTTCAGGAACTCGATCAAAAACGGCGGCGGTTCCGTTTTGCCGTGCACCTCGCGGCGCGTCATGGGATGCAGCGTAAAATACACGGCACGGCCCGCCAATGTTTCCGACACGTGACTGAGCAGCGATAGATTTGACGAGCCCGAGAGGACAAAGCGTCCGGGAACGCGCTGTTCATCCACATTTTTCTTTATGCTCAGCAGCAGTTCCGGACAGCGCTGCACTTCGTCGAGAATCACGGCGTTTTCCAGCAATGACTCGGGGTTTGTGCGTGCGGCCGCCTGCGTGGCAAAGTCGTCCAAGGTGCGGTAGGTCCTGCCGCCCGCAAGTGATCGCTCGCGTTGGAGCAACGTGCTCTTGCCGGTTTGCCGAAGCCCGGAAAGCACCACCACAGGCAACTGGCGCAAGGCCCGGACGAGCCGGGGCGTAATTTCTCTGGGCAGATAGTGTGTCATAATTGATCATAGTATAGTGTCATTTTGACACTATGTCAAGATCAATTATGACAAAACTTCGGGGAGGGTTTCACGCCTTGAACGCCCCGGAGGTGACCCCTTGGATGAAGGGGCGTGTGGCGAAAACAAACAGGATGAGGAGCGGCAGGCTGGCGAGCATGTACGCGGCGAAAAGCGCCACGAAATCGGTATTGAACGTGGACATGAACAACACGTAAAGCGCGGAGGCAATGACGTGGTATTTTCCTTCGGAGTTGACGATGAAGGGCCACATGAATTCATTCCAGGTGGCGAGGAGATTCATGATGAGGACCACGGACAAGATGGGTTTGGAGAGGGGCAGCACGATGTGCCGGTACGATTGAAAATGCCCCGCGCCGTCGATGCGGGCCGCCTCGAAGAGTTCCTCCGGGAGCGCGTCGAAAAAGCCTTTGAGAATAAAAATGGCGAACGCGAGCCCGCCGGCCGTGTACGGGACAATCATGGCCCAGTAGGTGTTGAGCATGCCGAAGGTCCGCAGGAGCAGATAACTGGGCACCAGCGTGAGCACGGCGGGAAACATCATGACGCTGATGATGAACAAATAGCAGAAACGCGAACCGAAAAAGCGGTAACGGGACAGCACAAACGCGGTTACCGACGCCAAGAGCAAAACGGCTGCCGCCGTGCTTCCGGAAACAACGAGGGAGTTGATGATGTAAGGCCGGATGATTTTCCAGGCCCGCTGGTAGTTGAGGGTGGTCATGTGCAGGTTGAATGCCAGCGCCGTTGGGGGCGGCAATTGCCGGGCGGTTCCTTCGGTGTCAACAACCGTGATTGGCTGGGTGCCGCCGCGCACTATTTGCGATGCCGCCTGGGCCATGCCTTTCAGGGTTTCAGGAATGGCGAAATAGCCGTGATAGACCTCGGCGTTGGTGCGCAGCGAACTGTTGAAAACAAAGGCGAAAGGAACTATCGTCAGGACCGCGAAAAAGAGGATCGCCGTGTGTAACAGGATGCCGCGGAAGAAGGCGGAGCGTTTCATTGCACGCCCTCCAGTTCCTCGGTTGATTTGAAGAAGCGCAGATTGATAACGGTAAGCGTGAAAATCAGCACGAACAGGCACACGCCGATGGCGCAGGCATAACCCATGCGCTGGAAACTGAACGCGTTGAAGTAGAGCCAGAGGCCGGGCACCATGGTGGTGAAACCGGGGCCGCCTTTGGTGAGCACGAACAATCCCCAGAAGCCCTGAATGCCGCCTATGAGGGTGAGAATCAGAATCAGCTTGAGTTGACTCATAAGCATCGGCAGATCGATCATGAAAAATTTCCGCAACCCGGTACAGCCTTCCAGCAGGGCCGCTTCATGAACGCTCTGCGGGATATTGGCCAGCCCCGCATAGTAAATGAGGATTTCGAAGCCCCCCGCGAAGGGGAATCCAATCATGGCCATTGCGATAAGGGCGGTTTGCGGCTCGCTGAGCCATTCGTGCGCCCACGCCGCCAAGCCGAGTTTTCCCAGGAACTCATTTAACAACCCTTGGCTGGAATAGATAAGACCGCCCCAGATGAGTTGGACGGCCACGGCGGGCGCCACAATCGGGATCAAGAACACAATGCGGTAAAAATACCGGCCGCGCTCGCTGGACAACGAGAAGATGAGCTTGGCGACGAGTACGGGGATGGTAAGCCGGACCGCAACGGCGATGAAGGTAAACAACATCATGTTGATAAAGGCGGGTCCCATCACGGGATCGCCGGTGAAGATTTCCCGGTAATTGCCGAGTCCTATAAAGCGCGATTCCCCGCCAACCTCGAACTGATACAGCGATTTGCTGAAGGCCCAGACCACCGGCCAATACACAAACACCGCCACCAGCAGCATGGCGGGGGCCAGCAGCGCATAGCAGCCCAGCGTGAAACGCAGCCGGTGGCCCAGCAGGGGTGAATGTTTAGTCAGCACAGGGCAAATCTTTCATCGTTATGCGCAACGGACGCAATTCGTCCCAGGCTTTTTGCAAGGGCGGCAAATCAATCCCTTTGCGCTGCACCATATTCTCGGTGGCGTACTTGATATTGGCGGTCTGCCAGTCCAAGAACCCGTCAAGAGAAATGCCGTCATTCAGATACATCTCGATGCTTCGCCGCTGGATTTCCGTGAACTTGAGATCGAAGGAAAACACCCACTTTGTGGTGGTGTAATCGCGTTCCAGGAATTCCTCGAACGGTTTCAGCGCCGGAAGCGCGGGAACGCCCGCGATATTCGGCACAAAGCATTCGTACTCATTTACAATCCGCGCATAGTGCTCCGGCAGGCACAAGAACTGCAGCAGTTGCATCACCCGCTTCAGCCGCTCCGATTGCCGCATCCGTTCCTCGAACGGCAGGTGCGCCGGTGTGTCCCGGATGGAGGTGTTGGTGACCTCGAACTGGCTCGCCGCCCCCCCAATGACGCACATGGGCTTTTCCGAAGCGTAGGGCGTGGTCTGTTTTGTGAACGGCGGGGGATAAAACACCCCCCACTCAAAACCGAGTTTCCGGTCCGCTTTGAGCCGGTATACGATCCAGGAACCATGCCATATCATGGCGGCCTTTTGGGAGACGAAATCGCGCAGGATATCCGCGTTGATCATGTTGCGGCTGGTGTATTGATGCATGTCGTGCATGATCCGCCAGACATCCCGGTAACGCTTGTCTTCTTTCGTGAAAAATCCCTTTTGGAACAGGAAATACAATTCAATGTCATCCAGGTAGCCTTGCAAGTACGGTTCGCGAATCGGATCCTTGTAAAGATCAATGCCGGGAAGGATGTTCGCGTACACCTGATCAAAAAACAGGTCCGTTCCCCAATCATTGAACTGCTCGGAAAGCATGCTCAGCGGGATGTATCCCGCCGCCTTCAGTTTGGCCATGGCCTCCATGAATTGTTCCCACGTTTGCGGCACCTCCGCCCCCGCTTTGCGAAACGCGTCCTTGTTGTAATAAATCCCCGTTTCCACCATGTCATAACTCAGGCAATACGTCAGGCGGTCCGGGGCCGCCTTGCCCCGGCTAATCGCCTGATAGGTGAACATGTCCCACCACTGGTGATACCCCGGCGCGGCGGCATCCCCCTTCTCCCGGACAAATTCATTGGGCGACTCCAGAAACGGGTCCAGCGGGATATACCAATGCTTTTGAACGTCCACCCAGACGTCCTCGACATTCACCGTGACAATATCCGGCGCATTCCCGCTGCCGAGTTGCGTCACCAGGTATTCACGCAACAGCGGTGTCACCACCACCTCGACCCGCGTGTCCGGGAACCGCGCCTCGAAATCATGCAGGACATCCGCCAGCCCGTGGATCGGCTTCCCAATCCCCATGGGCGATGAACCGGGAATGTATTGTTGGCCGGGGCTGATCTTCAATACATACTTCACCCCCGCACGCCCATGCGATGACGCATTTAATTGCGGGGCATCCCCCTTCCCTTCCCGGCTTTCCGGTTCCGGCCATAAGGCCCACACGGATGCCGCCAGCACAAGTCCCAGCAGCACCGCGCGCACTACGCCTCGCCATGTCAGCGTTTCCATCGTATCCGGTGCTCCATTGCGGAACGGCGCTTCACCCGCGCCCAGAAACCCTTACTCTACCCATTGGGCCATACCATGGGCAAGTAAATAGGGTATGGGGTATAGGGTTCAGGGTTTATGCGTGCCAAACCTGTTTTCCTATGGTTGACAGGATTTGCGCGGGAAGCTACTATTTAGGAAATGCGCGGCGCCGGTGGTGCGAATATTGGCTCATCGTGCTCAGCGTCTTTTCGTGGAACAAACATGTGGTGGAAGGAGTCCTGATATGCGTAAATATTCTTTTCCCCTGATTCTTGTGGCTGTGGGGCTGATGCTGGCCGGGATGCCTGCCGCCATGGCCTGGGAACATCACCCGTTAATCACCAAACCCGTAGTTTCGACCATGCCGCGGGTCGCGCTGGCGTTACAGGCCCCGGCGCGGACGCTGGAAGATTTTCTGTTGGCGGAGGAAGAAGGTTTGGCGGCGCTCTTGGCGGCGGAGGAGGCGTGGGCCAAGGCCAACCTGCCCTGGTATGCGCCGTGCCCGGCCCCCTTGATGTTTGAGGCGGATGGCAATGGCGACACCATCCGCGAGCGTTTTTTCAAGGCGATTCGCGTCAATCCCACGATCAAAACGCCGCTGTATCTCAGTCCGCTGTCTCATGCCGCGAATGCCAAACGGTTGCTGGACCCCAGTGATGTATCCATTCTTGAGGACACCGGAAATCTCGCCCTTTTTGATTTTGTGGCGGTGACCGCCGGGGACCTGCTCACTCCTGCGGACATCGTCGCCACCGCGAGCAATGAGCCGGATTATGGAATGGATGTGGGCCTGTTTGAAGACAATGACACCGCGTTCGGACTGGAATACGGCTTTGGGATGCAGCCGTTCGGCAATCCCAATCTCGACTTTGGCTCTCAGGCGCCCTTCCACATGGGCTTCTATCATGAATCGCCCATCATTTTCTTCTTCGCCTCTTTCCTCAAACAGTCCTATCCCGAATACCGCATTCATTTGTTCAAATCCCTTTCAAAATACGCTTTTGAGCAGGGTGAAACCTATTGGGGCTGGCGTTTTATGGGCTGGGGCCTCCATTATCTGGCCGATCTCTCGATGCCGTATCACACCACCGTGCTCCCCGGCGTCAGCACGTTCCGGATGCTCCTTATCAACGTATTGAACATGCTCGGGTGGACCACGCCCCAGGAAAACGCGGTCCAGTTGTCGTCCAACCGCCACATGGCTCTGGAAATCTTCGAGGGGATTCTCCTGGAAGAGGCCACGCGCGCGAATAATACGCAGGATATCGTGATGGCCGCCCTGTTGAAGGATCGGGACATCCCGGAATACGCCGATGACCTGCCGCGTCACCGGTTGTCCTATACTTCGCATTTCTGGTCGGGCAAGACCGACAAAACCATTGTGCGCTATATGCCCGAAGAATTCGTGTCGGATCCTTCCGTCGAACTGATGGACCTCGATGAACGCTACGAAATTGTGGACCGGATCAAAGCGCAACACGGCGCCGCCGCCGTCGCGGCGCTTGAACAGTTGGAAGCCAAGGCGCTTTCGGCCTTCGCCGTCTATGGCCGCGGCTACATAAAGGCCATTCTCGATTAATGGCCCTGAAATTAGGTAAACGCGGCCAAGCTTGAAACTTGGCCGCGTTTTTAATGTGTTTTCGGACGTTTATACAATTCCCGGACAGAAGCCATCCTCCGTGCCTTCATCCGGGCAGGGATGATAACCGCCCGAATTGTAAAACTGGATCATGCGCAACATTTCGGTCAGGTTGATGTTCCAGTCCTGCGGACTATAATCGCCCGAGTGCGGCAGGCAGTCCGTGTTCCCAGGACCTGGTGCGAAGCCGTCTTCGCTTTCCGGATCGCAATGCAGGCCATTGGAGTTATAGAACTGGATGAACCGCAATATTTCGCTCAGGCTGATCTCACTGTCGTTATTCGGGTCGCCGGTATGCGCGCACGGAACCACTTTAATTTTGCATGGCGCCGTGGTATAGGTGCCGCTGGAACCTGTAATCGTCACTGTGTAAACCCCGGCATGGTTACACGAAACGGACGGAATGGTGAAACACGGTCCGGTGGTGGAAGTAACAAAGATATTGTTGTTGTACCAATTGAAGGTTATGTCCGTCCCCACACAATCATAATTGCCAGACACGCAGAGTTGCACCGATGTGCCCTTAACCCATGGCGTGAGCGGACAGATAATGACCACATCGCACGTGGTGGACAGGCCTTCCGTACCGCCCTCGCCTTCCAGTGCGCCTTCTCTTGAGCCCTCGGCAACACCTTCCGGCGCGCCTTCCCGTTCACCCTCAATAACACCTTCTATTCCGCCTTCGTGTTCGCCTTCACAGCCTTGAATGGGGAAGTGGCTGCATAATCCCGTGGCAGGATCACAGACATCGTTGGTGCACGGATTGCCATCGTCACAACCGAGGTCGGTCAGGCAGGGGCCTTCCCCGCCTTCGCCTTCCAGCGCGCCTTCGGATTCGCCTTCACAGCCTGGAATGGCAATGTGGATGCATTTCATGGCTTCACAGATATCTTCTGTGCAGGGATTGCCGTCATCGCATTCAGCGGCGGTTAAACATCCCTCTCCTTCGGACTGGCCTTCCGCCACACCTTCTCCTTCCACAGAACCTTCCGACTGCCCTTCACATCCCTGAATGAACGTATGGGTGCAAATACGGAGAATGGGATCGCAGACATCCTCCGTGCAGGGATTGCCATCGTCGCAATCCAAATTGGTGGCGCAGAATTCGCCTTCTGTCTGGCCTTCGACCGTGCCTTCAGGTTCGCCTTCACATCCCTGGATGGGAATGTTGACGCATCCGCCCGTGGCGGGGTCGCAGATGTCGTTGGTGCATGGATCGCCATCATCGCAGTCGAAATCGGTCAGGCAGGGCCCGCTGCCTTCGCCTTCACGTTCGCCTTCCATCATGCCTTCGCCTTCGCCCAAGCCCAGACAGTCGGGCACGGTGATGCAGTGCTGGCCATCGCAGCACTCATTGAGTTGCCGATCATGCGCGCTGTACCCGAAGCACAGGGTAGAGCCTGGCGGTTGGGTCGTCGAAATGGGCAGGGTTATGGAATTCGAAGTGGCAGACGGCGCGAGCGCCGGAACGAGATGCACATAGTTCGGCATCGTGGTTCCCGCAGGCGGATAGAAGTAGAGATGATGCAATTCCGCCGAGGTCCGGTTTTTAACCTGGAATGTGTAGAGGAACGTTCCGGGATTGTCCGGATCGCATTCAATCTTTTCATTGAGGAATTCAAGGCAGCCGGAACAATCAAAACGCAGGCAGACCGTCGTGGAACAGCAGCAGTTTTTCTCGTCGCGGTGAACCAATGTCACGGTGAAACACGTGACCTGGCCCGGGATGGCGCCGCTGATGGTGGTGTTGAAGATAACGGAAGCGCCGCTGGCAATGGGTCCGTTGATTACGTTTGGAGACATGATAATATTCGGCGTCTGTGGCGTGATGAGCACGTTGTTCACCGCGGACGATGTCAGGTTGGTCACCTGGAACTGCGCCTGGATATCGCCCGTTTTTGGATCACACTGTTGATTCAGCAGTTCGAGTTCCATGCAGCCCTGCCGTTTGCACACGGTCAGGTCGCACAGCTTGACATGGCCGCCACCGCTGCAATACGGCGGGCGAATCAGGATCACCTGAATCTGGATGTATCGTCCCAGCACGCCGGTGAACGGGACGTTGTTCGAAACCACGGTCCAGGGCCCGGAGGGATTCGGAGAATCACTGGCCCGCGCCTGAACAATGATGGTGGTGCCAGGATCCTGGTAGGCTGTCCAGGAAATGGGGCTCCAGTCGCATCCAAGAATGCCGCTGTCATACGTGGTGGTCCAACTTCCCTGCGGGGCCACCGCCTGCTGCAGCACCGTGCCGGTCATGTCGCTGTAATTGTACGGGCCTGAATTCGGACCGAGGTCCACGGTAAGGTCCACCGTGCCAGGGATGGTCGAAGGATCTATGCGGGAAGCGTTGTTGCTGCTAAGGTTGGTGGACCAGATTTTCCCGTTGGTGTCCACCGCCACCCCAGTGGGAGTCACGCCCACGGGCACATTGCCCAGGAAGACGCCGGCCGTGGTCACGCGGCCAACCGTGTTTGAATTGCAATGCGCCACCCAGACATTTCCATTGCTGATCACAACGCCGCGCGTCAGATCCACCGGGCTGGGACCGCCGAAATGGTCGTAGGTATTCAGCAGGACACCCGAGGGATCCACTTCCCGGAGGTTGTTGTCGTAATAGGCGGAGGTGGTCCAGATATGGCAGGTGTCCGGGTCAATGCCAACACCGTAATTCAATATTCCGCTCACGCATGTCAATGGGGAGGATGGAAAATTAACATCATATCGCATGAATCCGTCGCCGTAGCCTGACCAGTAGGCGGACCAGAGGACATTGTCCGGGCCGACAAGCCCGCCGTACCCGCCGCAATTGCTGTTGAATATCGAACTGGGCACAACGGCCGCCGTGCTGCTCTTGATTTTCTGGAACAGGCGGTTGGTGAGGCCGCCGGTCCAAATATCGCCGAAGGGATCGACCGCGACAAACCGCACATTCGTCCCTGCAACCCGCACATACGCCGTGATGCACTCGTCTTCCGCCGTGCTCACGCCGCCGTTACCGTCCGGGTTTCCAATGTTTTGCCACTGCAAGTAGGAAGCCGTATAGTCCGTTACGCCGTTCGCCCACGGATACCCGCGCGACGTCTTGATGAGACCGTCTGAATCCCGGTCTTCGCAGGTGCAATACGAAGGATTTTGAATGTAATCCCCATTCGGATCCGGGGTGCCGGAGGCATCCACGCGCGTGCCCCCCACGGCCAGCCCGATGCGGGTCACGGATCCCAGCGAGTTCAAGGATTCATTTCGATTGCCCACCCACACATTTCCAAACCCGTCCACGGTGGTGCGCGACGGATTGCCGGACATACCGTCCGGGCGGCTCTTGTATTCACCCACCACGTTGCCGGTATTCACTTCCGCGCGTGTGATCGTGTCGCGGGCGGAATTGGCAATCGCAATATAGGGCCATGCCTTTGTGTCGTCAACAAGCTCCAGACACAAATCATCGCCGTCCTGCACAGGCTCAAGGTTGTAACTATATCCCTCTTCGAAGTCAACGGCATCCGTCCACGTTTTGCAGGGGCCCGTCTCGCCTTCACCGCCGCCTTCGCCCTCGAGCGATCCTTCGCCTTCCGCCACGCCTTCCGTCTGGCCTTCGCCTTCTTGAACACCTTCGGCGGAACCTTCCCCTTCCCGCGCGCCCTCTACCGTACCTTCGCCTTCGCCACAGGGTTCAATAATGATATCGCACTGCGCAAAAACAGTATCCGTGCCGTTCGATATGGCAACCGAATAGACGCCCGCCTGTTCACAGGTCACATGATCAATAAAAAAACCGCCTGTTTCATTGGCTCCCAGGACTTGCCCGTTAAAAAACAGTTGATACACCAGCGTTCCCTGCAAACAGGGATCCGTCACGGTAATCATTACATTGCTTCCCAACCCAACCGGATTGGGAGGACAGTCCACCACGGGTATGCATGCTTTAATCTCCGCGCCCTCAACAATGATCTGCCGGTAAACAGGTGTGGCGGTGTTGCCCGCGCTGTCCGTGACATCATACCGCAGCAAATAAATGCCGGGAGTTGCCGGATCGACATAGCCGCTTCGCGCAACCTGGTTTGTGATGTCTTTGTTAAGCCCATCGACAGCCCTTGTGCCCGGATCACTATAAGGGGTTCCAACAGGAATGGCCTCTATATCGGCGCCTTCGAGCATCAGCGCCGGTGGTATTTTGTCCTGCGCAAAGGCCTGGATTGGGAGCCCCAGGAAAAATCCAGTGCTCAGCAGCACCACCAGGGTCCGCTGAATGTACAGGGATTTCCTGGAAAGGCCAAACATGTTCCCGGTAAATTTCTCGCTGGTTATTTGCATGGTGTTGTCTCCTGGTTGAAAGTTTTCCCCGTGGTTCCCGGTACTTGTGCTTGCCGGGCCAATGGGGAGCACGGACGCTGCGGGGGCCGTCACGCCCGGAGTGGCGGGGAGGGGAAAAACACTTGAAATGCCAAGGCGGCCCATATCCACTGTACAAATCCTCTTTCGGAATAGATATACGCCGAAACACCTCTTCTTGTTCTTCTTATTCCCGATCTTTCGATCTATTCTCAGATAGACGCCCGGCAATCGTGGGCTTTCTGAAAATACAGGAGGGTACTCCCCGGCCCTGTGCCCCCAAAGATAAAAGGCTCGAAAAAGCTTCGAGCCTCAGCCTCCGTTTTGTTTTTCCGGGAAAGATTACGGTCCCGGACAAAACCCGTCTTCGGTACTTTCAGCAGGACAATAGTGATACCCGCCCGAATTGAAGAATTGGATGATACGCAACAGTTCGGAGAGGTTGATCAACCCGTCCTGGGGGTTGTAATCGCTGGCATGCGGGGGGCAGCCGTGATCGCCGGGTCCCGGGGCATAGCCGTCTTCGGTGCCGGATTCGCAGTGATAGCCGCCGGAGTTGAAGAACTGGATCACGCGCAGGAGTTCCGATAGATTCACCAGATTGTTGCAGTCCTGATCCGCGGTATGACAATCCGATTCACCTTCGCCGCTACCCTCGCCTTCGCCTTCTTCGCCGCCTTCGGGACTCGTGCCGGAAACCACCAAGTCTACGGCGGTGCCACACTCGACCACCAGGCCCGATACGGGATTCTGACTGATCACCCGGCCTTCCGGAACCGTTTCGCTCAGTTCATACGTAATCGCGCCCGTGGTCAGGTTCGCCGTGGTGAGCGCGGCCTGGGCTTCGGCTGTTCCAAGGCCCTCCACATTCGGGATCGAGGTGTAGCACGAACCCAGCGAAATCACGATGGAGACCACACTGCCATACGCCACGGAGGTTTGCGCGGCGGGAGCCTGACTGATGACTTGGCCGGCGGGCACCGTGGAACTGTACTCCTGGGTCACCGCGCCCATGGTCAAGCCCGCACTCATCAGGGCCGTTTCCGCCTCCGCCTGGGTTTTTCCGGATAAATCCGGCACCGTAACCGTGACCGGAACGAACACGGCGATGATTTCCCGGTTCTGGGTCATGGTTCCGGAGATGGCCGTGGACGAAGGATTCTGTCCCTCGGGTATATTGCCCATCCAGTGAAGGAAGACGGTGTCCGCACCGGGGGTGGCGGTGATGGAGAAAGGCTCCCCATCGCGATACCAATACAGGTCCGGTGCGGGATCCGTCGTGCCATTACCTTGTGCCTGAATATACAAGTACCAGTCGGCCTGCACAAAATTGGCAATCAGACTGCGGTTTTGATCCATGAGCACCACCGGGTCCGGATCAAGGGGGTCCATGCCTGTGGGAAGATTGCCGGACCAGTGATCAAAAAAGCCCGCGCCGGTTTCAATCGCATGAATCAGAGGGGTGGCTCCCGCGGAATATTTGATGGAGCCTTCCGGAGCGGTTGCCCCGGGCGCGCCCGCCGTGGCGAGGCTCAGTGTGTAGCCGGTGGTGGTCACATGCGGTGTAATCACTTTATTGCCATCCATCACAAAATGATAATTCTTGTCGAAGGTATTCACATCCCCACTCCAACCGCCCCAATAGTGCCCCGTGGTCATTCGAGCTTCGATCCAGGCGGTTTGCCCGGCAAAATACGAATAGACGCCGGGTGCAGGCAATATTTCCGCCGTGCCGCCCCCCACAATTGGATTCAGGGTCATGGTGAAGTCCCCTGGGGCAAACACGGCGGTGAGGGCGCGGTCCTGATCCATCGTGAGATGCAAATCGAACTGGTGGGCATCCATACCCTCGGGAACATCCCCGGTCCATTCGTAGAAAGCGTCACCGCCGCTCACTATATTGGCCACCACCTCAAATATGGCTCCACTTGCAAAGGCATAGGTTCCCGCAGGGGGATAGATGGAACCTGTCCCGGTGTAATTAACGGTCAAGTGCCACACGGCGGGCACAAAATGGGCGGTAACAGTACGGTTTTGGTCCATGGTAAGTTCTAGGAACCATTTGGCGGGATCGCCGCTGCCGGTATCACCGCTCCAGTAACTGAAGGCCCAGTCACCCGTGCCCAGTTCCGCGCCCACAAATACATATTGCCCCACGGAATAGGAATACACGGTTCCCGGGGCCGGGCTTCCTGAGGGATTGGTGACCCCTTCGCCTTCGATGATGATAGTCAGGGTACGCACGTCCTCCACAAAGTGCGCTATTATGCTCCGGTCCTGGTCCATGGCGACGGCCAGTTCCTGATTTTCCGGGTCGGCTCCTGCTGGCAGATCCCCGCTCCAATGGTCGAACATCCAGTTCCCCAACTCGCCAATGGGATGGAGCGCAACTTCCGTCCCGGCAGCATATAGATAGGCGCCTGGAGGAATGTTCAGCCAGCCTTGGCCTTCCATTCCCACAGTCAGGGTATAGCCCGAGGTGTCAAAGGTGGCCGTGAGCGATTTATTGCTGTCCATAACCAATTGGATATGGGACTCCGTGCCGGTATAGTCGCCGCTCCATCCGGCAAAATAGGCGCCTGAATTCTCGCCGGCAATCACATCCACCCGCTGCCCATCCAAAAACGAAAAAACGCCCGTGCCTGGGTTCAAATTACCTGAACCCGCCCCTGCCATGGCCAGGGTCAGGGTCCAGTCACCGGGAACAAATTCCGCCGTCAGGGTGCGGTTTTGATCCATGGTAACACATTGCGATTCGCTGCTTGGGTTCGCGCCAAGGCTGAGATCCCCGGCCCAATTTGAAAAAGCCCCGCCACCCGCCACCAACCCTTTACTTACACAGGTCTGTACGCCATCCAAGAACCCATAGACCCCCGGATAGGGGTAGGTCGAGCCATTGCCCGAAGTATTTATAGTGAGGGTCCAATCCGCCGTGGTAAAGACCGCCGTGATGCTGCGATCCTGGTCCATCAGCACACCGATTCTGTTCTGGGTGGGGTCAGCGTCCCCGATGTCGCCTTCCCAATGATCGAGTGCCGCACCGGTATTGGGCAGTGCGGTAATATATTGGGTAGTCCCGGCCTCAATTTCATGGATCCCTGCGGCAGGCGAGGTGATCCCTGGTCCAAGAACGGTAATGGTCAAGGTATGCGCGGGCAGTTGGGTCATAATGGCGGTCAGGGTCCGGTCCTGGTCCATGGTGACATCAATGGATACGGCATTGGGGTCTTCGCCCACGGGAACATCGCCCTCCCAATGGTCAAATACCCAGCCGGGCCAGGGCGTGGCGATCAGGGTGAATGCGGCGCCGGAGGCATAGTAGAAGATTCCGGGCGAGGGATTCATCCCTCCCTGGCCGGAAATCGCCGTGGTCAAGGAGAACCCCGTATCAGTAAAATGTGCCGTGATGGATTTGTTGCTGTTCATCGGGATAGAGAGATTGGGATAAAGACCATTGGCATCCCCGGTCCATCCGGCAAAGAATTGCCCCGGACAGGACGAAGCGCCTATCTCCGCGGTCCGCCCATTAAGATAGGCGTAGGTTCCCACGCCCGGATTGAACGGAAAGCAAGAACCTCCTTCCGGACCTTCCGTGGCGATGGTAAGGGTCCAATCCCCCGGAACGAATTCCGCCGTGACCGTGCGGTTTTGATTCATGGTCAGTTCTTGAACAGAGCTAATCACCGGCATACCCGGCATCAAATCGCCGGTCCAGCGATCAAAGGCATCCCCGCCGTCCATCAAATTGGCATAGACAAATTTCTGGGCGCCATTCACGAATCCATAATTGCCCGGTGCGGGGCTGGTCGCGCCATTGCCTGTCTTTTGGACCGTCAATGTCCAGGCGGCGGGCACAAAGACCGCGGTAATGCTCCTATCCTGATCCATCGGCAAGAAAATAGTGTCTTGATAGGGATTGGCACCTCCAATGTCGCCTTCCCAGTGGTCAAAGGCCGAACCCTCATTGGGGATGGCCTGAATCCAAGTGGAGGAACCCAAATCAATACTATGTACCCCGGGCGCCAGGCTCGTTGTTCCCGAACCCATGCCGCTGACATTGACCGTAAGCAGTGCCTGCGGCACCGAGGTAAAAACCGCCGTGATGCTCCGGGATTGATCCATCGTGATTTGAATATTTTCCTGTTGAGGGTCCGCACCGCCGATATCGCCTTCCCAGTGATCAAACGCATTGCCGGATTGTGGGGTGGCATGAAGGTCCAGCACCGCGCCCGCCACAAAGCCACGAGTGCCGGTATATAAATAGCTGATTTCACCATTTCCGGAGACGTTCAACGTCAAATCATAACCGCTGGTTTCAAAGATCGCCGTAACGGTCTTATCACGGTCCATGATGATTGTTTGGGTTGGCATATATCCGGACAAATCCCCTTGCCAGCCGCCGAAATAATTCCCGGAATCCAGTTCCACTTGTAACCACGCTTCATGTCCATCCAGAAAGGAGTACACTCCCGGATCGAAACTGGTCCTGCCGGAACCCGCCCCGGAATGGGTCACGGTCAGGGTATGATCGCCCGGTGTGACAAACACGGCTTCCACCGTTTTGTCCCCATCCATGGTAACGGATATGTTTTCATTGGTTCCGCTGGCATCTCCGGCCCAATGGTCAAACGCCCAGCCGCTGCCGCTGACCGGCATCGCCATGATATAGACCAATTCCCCCACACTGACCGTATGTGTTCCTGCTTCCGGCAAAACGGCGCCGGTGCCCGTGACGGAAATGGTCAGAGTGACGGGAACCGTGCAAGGGGCATTCTGTTCGATCTGGGCGGAGGGGGCCAGGGCGATGAATTGGGCCAGTTGATTTTCCTCGCAGAAAGGCGTGCCACTATAAAAGGGGTTTCCCATGATGTTCAGTTCTTGCAGGCCGGCAATGCCGTCGTTATCGAGCAGCGGTTGAATATCCGTAAGCTGATTGCTCTGCAAATCCACTTCTTGCAGGGACGTGCAGGTCTCCAAGGCGCTGATATCCGAAATAGCGTTTTCTTTCAGGTCGAGCGTTTGAAGGCCGGTCAGGCCGCTCAAGCCCGTAATATCGATAACGGAATTCCTGGGGGCTTCAAACGTGCGCAGGTGGGTGAGCGCGGAAAGATCAGGAATAGTGGCTATGCTGTTTCCTTCAAGAAATATCCATTGGATATTTGAGTAATTGTTCACCACGCTGATGTCCGTGACGCCGGTTCCTTGAAGGGCAAAGACCACGCTGGGATTAATGCCGGTCAATCCGCTGATGTCGGTCAGAGCGGGGGCATCCAAAATGCCTATCATTGTGAGATGCGCAAGAACATTAATATTGGGAATATCGATGTTCTTTATCCCACAGTTGATAAAGCATATTCCCGATAGGGTATCAGCAACGTCCGACAAGGGCGAATAATCAACAATAGGATTGGAACCCAGAAAAAGTGTATTCAATCTATCCAGCGTGTTTAGGGCCGCAATATTGGTGAGGCTTTTGTTGCCAATAAGGAAGAGCATCTCCAGATTCACCAATCCGGCCAGCGGCGACAGGTCCGTAATGAAATTGCCATCGTTATAGAAAAAAAGAATAGCCACATCCATTTCGAACGGGTTGACGCCCACGCCAATATCCAGGGTGACCAGGCTGGTCAGACCACTCAGGGAGGTAATATCCGTGATCTGATTCATTCCCAAATTCAGGTCGGTTAACGATATGCATGCCTCCAGGCCCGTGAGATCGGAAATCCCCAGATCATGGGCATCCAAGGTGGTAAACCGGGCATCCGCGAGTTCCGTGTCCTGCGGGGGATCGCTTAACGTCAACCCCGTGGCCGTTTCCCATTGCGTTTTCACCGCTCCCAATAACGCCTCGTCGTTAAATGTTACCGGACTCGGCCACACAAAAGAAGACCATGTTACTATAAACAGAAACAGAACGACTCCATGTTGGGCAACCTTTAACATATTCGATGTCCTTCCCATTTGAACAATTCGTCTACTTCTTTTTTACCCACCTAATGAGATTGACTATACCACCTCTCCTGAAAAGGCTCAAACCTTTAAGAGGCCTGTGCGAAAGCCGTTTCTCTTTCGTTGGCATAGAATTATTCTGCGCCCCAAAAATATTTCCGGCACTACAGCGCAAAATCAATTTGCGCCAGCGCCGGGACAAAACCCGTCTTCGGTACCTTCGCCGGGGCAGTAATGGTAGCCGCGGGAATTGAAAAACTGAACAACCCGCAAGAATTCGGAGAGGCTGATGTGCCAGTCCTGAATGATATAGTCGCTGTCATAGGGCGTACAGCTTTGATCGCCCGGTCCCGGTGCATAACCGTCTTCCGTGCCTTCCGCGCAATGCAGTCCGTCTGAATTGAAGAATTGGATGATGCGCAGCAACTCGGAAAGGCTGATCAAATGATCGCCGTTCTGGTCCACCGTAAGGAGTCTGTCCTCCGTTCCCCCTTCCCCTTCGGCGGGAGTTCCTTCGCCTTCTTCACCGCCCTCGCCTTCAGGAAGCGCACCTTCCCCTTCAAGCACGCCCTCCGGTTGGCCTTCCAGTCCACCTTCCGGCCCGCCTTCCACGATTCCCTCTTCATCCCCTTCTTCCGTTCCCTCGATTATTCCTTCCGGTTCGCCTTCACCCTCGATACCCCCTTCCGGCTGGCCTTCGATACCACCTTCCAGCCCGCCTTCGATACCCCCTTCCGGTTGACCTTCCACGATTCCTTCCATCCCCCCCTCGCCTTCTTCGCCGCCCTCGCCTTCAGGAGGAGGCCCCAGGGAAAGGACGATATTTACGGACGTGTGACAGGGTATCCGGGAATCCGCCAATGGGTTTTGCCGGATAACGTGTCCTTCCGGCACGCTATCACTGTATTCCTGGGTTATCATGCCCAAAGTCAAGGTTATGCTTTCCAAAGCGGTTGTGGCTTCTTCCTGGGTAAGGCCTTCCAAATGGGGCACGGACGCATAACAGCCGCCCAAGGAAACAACAATATCCACCGGCGCATCGCACAGTATCACCAAGCCATACACGGGATTTTGCTCGACAATGTGCCCTTCG
>CAYYRW010000056.1:0-42689 GCA_964474205.1 uncultured Nitrospirales bacterium
GCGCTTCCAATGTCTTTCAGCCTTGCTCGGTCAAAACGTTGGGACAACAGTGATTCGGTTTATTTAATCAATTCTACGGCTTAACCATTCCGCGACGCAATGACTGTACCCGTCGTGGCAGATCGAACCGTAGCAAGGCCAAAAAGATACCAATCCCAAAGGTTGGATTTTCCTATTCCACGTTCCTATACTGAAGAATCGTACGATAGGCATGGGAGAGTACAGACATGAACCCTGGAACTGTCCTGCAGAACCGCTATGAAATCATACACAAGATTGCCGAAGGCGGGATGGGTGCGGTGTACCTGGCAGAGGACAAACGCCTGAACCACCGGGTGGCCTTAAAGGAAACCTTTTTTAAGGATGCGGAATTACGGCAACAATTTGCACGGGAAGCATGTTTTTTAGCCAACCTTCGGCATCCTGCCTTGGTGGTGGTGACAGACCATTTTGACGAGCATGAGAGTCAGTTTCTCGTGATGCAGTACATTCCCGGTGATGATCTTGGAATACTTTTGGAGAAACGAACTCAACCTTTTTCAATCCATGATATTTGCCTGTGGACGCATCAACTTCTTGATGCACTCAAATACCTGCATTCACAGCCAACACCCATTGTGCATCGAGATATCAAGCCGCGTAACATCAAGCTTTCCGAAAGAAACGATATTGTACTGCTTGATTTTGGCCTCGCCAAAGGAATTGCATTAAAGGGCGAAACAAGTGTCCCGGTTAAAAGCATTCAGGGGTACACCCTTAATTATGCGCCCCAGGAACAAATCTCAGGAAAAGGAACTGACGGGCGAAGCGATCTCTATTCATTGGGCGCCACATTGTATCACTTGATAACCGGCCACAGTCCCGTTGACGCAATCAGCCGCTTAAACAAGCGGTCGGCGGGAGAACCTGACCCATTGATGCCCCCCGATCACTACAATCACGATGTCCCCGCCAGAATGTCCGCCTTGATCATGCGGGCCATGGCCCTGCTGCCGGATGATCGGCCTCGAAACGCCGCTGATATGCATGCTGAGTTTTTGGAGGCTTCCCGCTTTTTTATGGGGGAAGCTGGAGATAACCGTGCAACCGTTATTTCCCCACCCGCGCCAGCGATGAAAATTCCAATGTTCATCAGCACCATTTCACCCCATGAGGAACGTCAGACAAAGTTTCTCGATGACCTGTTCCGCTGTCTCGAAAAAATTGGCATCAATCCAGTTCATTTCAAACCGACCCAATTCGACCGCCGGGATCCTTTTGGGGCCGTGCGCAAGCAACTCGAAGCATGCCGTGGCGTGATTGTGGTGGGTCTCGAACGAACCCATGTGTATTTTTCGCGCGACAAGGAAGGCACAGAAAAGCAAACGGAAGAAATCCATCGCAAATACACTTCCGGATGGCTTCATCTGGAAGCAGGCATGGCGAATGCACTCAACATGGATATTTTTGTCGTGTGCCAAAAAGATCTCTGTAGTGACGGTATTTTTGATCGATGGTGGAATTCATATCCTATATTGGAGCTGACCAATCTGGACTGTAATTCACCTGAGATGGAAGAATTTCTGGCTCATCTTCGGGAATGGGTTGGTGTGCAGACCCGTTTGATGACTTCATAATTTCTCCCTGCTTAAACCATTGAAAAACTGATTCTTGTTTTATAGCGCTTGCCCAAACGGTTTACACAGTGTTGGTTAGCGTTTACTTTTCCCGCTCCACCACAAACCGCGCCAGCGCCCGGAACATATCCGCTTCCGGCCCAAAGTCTTCCAAAGCCGCTACCGCCTCCACCGCTGCTTCCTGCGCCAGTTCCCGCGACCGGTCCAAACCCAGCAACGCGGGATAAGTGGATTTGGCGTTCGCGACATCGCTTCCCACCGGCTTCCCGAGGGTTTCCGTGTCGCTGGTGACGTCCAGGATATCGTCCGCAATCTGAAACGCCAGCCCCAGGTTTTCGCCGTAGCGGGTCAAGGCGTCCAGTTGTTGTTCATTCGCGCCCGCCAGCAGCGCCCCCGCGCGCACCGATGCGCGGATGAGCGCCCCCGTCTTGAACGCATGCACCCGCCGCATCGCCTCGAGCGGCAATGCTTTTCCCTCCGCCTCCAAATCGAGTTGCTGGCCTCCCGCCATGCCTTCCACCCCGGCCGCTTGGGCGATTTCGCGGACAACCCGGAGGTTTCCGGATTCCGCCGCCACATCAAACGCCATTGTGAGCAGTGCATCCCCCGCCAAAATCGCCGTGGCTTCCCCAAACACCTTGTGCGAGGTGGGGCGTCCCCGCCGGAGATCATCGTTGTCCATGGCGGGCAAATCATCATGGATAAGCGAATAGGTGTGGATCATTTCGAGCGCGCACGCCGCGGGCAGCGCTTGGGCATCGTCCCCTGCGATGATATCCGCCGCACCCAACACCAAGGCGGGCCGCAATCGTTTGCCGCCCGCGAACAGGCTGTAGTGCATCGCCTCCAGAAGCGTGGGCGGCGCATTTTTCCACCGCGCGATACACGCCTTTAGCGCTTCTTCGGTCTTTTGGGCTTTCCCGGAAAGAAACTCGTCCACATTCATGGGATCATCATTCTCCATGGCGGCCGGCCTTTTTCGCCAACCCTCCTTTGATTATGGCACAAACCCTTTAAGGCGGGCGAACGATTATACCAGGTGGGTTTAACCGCGGGTTTTGGATACAATAGGTTTCGCCACCACAATGTTTCGGGAGGATTGAACATGAACAAGGCCAAGGTCCCTTACACGCGCATTGCATTTATGTGCACCAACCAGAAAGAAGCCGGGAAAAAGTGCTGTGCCGGCGGCGGGAGCGTCGAGTTACAGGCTAAATTGAAGGAAATGGCCGCGGCGCGGGGCCTGAGCGGGCAGGTGCGCGTCAGCAAATCCGGATGCCAGGGCCGGTGCAACGATGGCCCCAATATCATGGTGTTCCCGGACAATACCTGGTATAGCGGGGTTCAAGAAAGCGACATGGAGACCATCCTGGACGAACTCGCCCAGGGAATGGCCTCCCCTGAATAACCTTCATACTGACATAAAAAACGGATTCCGCAACACGGCCCATGCAACTCATTGATGTCCATTGCCATCTTGAAGCCGAAGAATTCAACGGACGCCTCGACGCCATCGTGCAAGACGCCCGTGACGCCGGCATCATCAAAATGATCACGGCGTCCATCGTGCCGGAACAATGGCCCGTCTCCCGAGCCATAGCCCGCCAATACCCCGAAGTGGCCTTCGCCTGGGGCATCCACCCCTGGTATATCCAGCCCGGACATCTCGAAGCCGCCGAGGGTCTCCGCGCCGCGCGGGATGCCGGGGCCTGCGCCATCGGCGAGATCGGGCTCGACGGGAAGATCGCCGAACCTGCTCTTGAACTCCAACGCCCACTCTTCGAGGCGCAACTCCGTATCGCCAACGAACTGCGGCTCCCGGTCATCCTGCATTGCCGCGGCGCCTTCAACGAAATGCTCGAAACCTTCAAACGCCACGGACCGCCTGTCTGCGGCGGTGTCATCCACGCCTTCTCCGGGAGTGCGGAAATCGCCGACGCATTTATCCGGTACGGACTCAGCTTTTCGATGGGTGGCGCGCTGACCTATAAGAAGAGCAACAAGCGCGCCAAAACCCTCGCCCGTATCTACCCCGATCACTTCCTCCTCGAAACCGACAGCCCGGACATTCCGCCCGTCCAGGCCCTCGGCCAACCCAACACCCCCGCCAATATCGTGTACAACCTGCGCGGGGTGGCGGAATATCTCACCCTTCCCGAAGAGAATATTGCCCGCCAAACCACCGAAAATGCCCTCAACCTCTTCCCTTTGGGAAGATAATCAACCGGCGTCAGCGTAGCGGGTCAACCTGTTGGCCGCTTGTGAAGAACGCGAAAAGCCCGGCAGCTCTCGCCTGCCCCTTTGGAGGCCGGGGTGTAAAATACGGGGTTTGCGCATGGGCGGACGCGGGTGTGTCAGCCCCTGGTTTTTCGCATCATTTTACAAAGGGCCGTTGATCCGCCCATGCCGGACGCGGCGCGCCTTTGAATACATAGTCCGAAAAGTCCAGTAAGGCGTCCCAGTCTTCCGGGAGCATATCGTGTCCACCCTCCCGGCAGAAGAGCGCGATCTTTTCCTTTGCACCCAAAAATTCAAACACCGGCGCGGCCGCCAGGTTTGTTTGTTGCGTGCCGAAAGGATTTGACCAGATGTCGCCTTTTGCATCCAGGGAGAGCAGCGCGCGCGGCGCCACCAGCGCTTTGAGAAAATGCTGATCGAAGGGGAGCTGGTCTTCCTTGCCCGCGAATCCGGCCAGCCGGGGATGAAACCAATAGTGGAACCGTGCGGGATCCGTGATGAGCGCCAGGGTCTCCACGCCTTTCGGTTGAATGCGGAACGAACCCGAGCCGCCCGCGCCGGAACCATGCGGGGCCGTCAGGGCGATGCGTTCATCCAAGGCCCCGGCCAGCAGCGCCGCCTTCCCCGTCCGCGAATGCCCCGTCACCGCCATATGGTCCCGGTCGATGATATCGAGCGTGCACAAATAATCCGTGAGCCGCATGCATCCCCACGCCCATGCCGCAAGCGTGGCCCAATCGTATCCCGGATAAAACGGATACACGCCGTCCGAGCGGTCCGCGTTATCGTTGTCCACGTCGTGATAGAGGAACCCCGCAAACGCATAGCCGCGCGCGATCACCCGCGCCGCCGTGGGAATCACATGCTCCTGCCATACGGGATCAATCGCAATAATCACCGGGAATTTCGGGCCGCCTGTTGCGGGCACAAGCAATCCACAATGCATGCGGAACCGGGGCTCCGGCCACATGGAAAGCACAAAGGTGGTTGCGATGGCTTTGCCGTCCAACGCCGGTTTCGTTTCGATGGATTCCGCCTGCACATTCCCCGGCGGCGGGGGCATGTGGCCATATTCATACTTCATCAACAGGTCAGCCATCTCCCTCCTGCGGCCCGGCCAATCCTCCTTCTTGCTCACGCGCTCCCCATTATTCATCACCAGCGGGTCCGGCAACGCCTTCAACACCGGAAAATCCTCCGGCGCGCGAATGACGGTTTCCTGCACGTTGTCAGCAGCGCATAAGGTAATTATGGCGCCAATTATCCACGGTAGCAACCCAACCATTCTGTCCCTTTCGGATTCCTGCAAATATCTCAATACTATTCATTGTATTCAAAATGTTGATTAATTAGAACATAATAAAACGCATAGAATAACCGCATGGTATCATCTGAGCGGGATCGGCGCACCAGCTCCGGTTCACACAACACACACCTAATCTCATGGATCATCTCCCCCATTTCCGGGAATATTATTTTGGCGTTAGCCGGAGGCTGCCGTGCTCTTCCTCCACTATGAAGAGCCGGGGCCGTTCTTTGTTTTTCTTATTGGGCTGGTGGAGGCTCAAGAGCCATTGCCCGTCGAAGGTTTTGAAGATCATGCCGTGGCCGCCGTCATCGTCGAAGATTGGCGCTGGGGGATGTGTCCAAGGGCCGTCGAGTTTTCCGGAAGCGCTTCGGGCGAGGGCGAGTTTATAGTTGTGGTCTTTGCCAAAACTGGACCAGAGCATCAGCAATGCGCCGTCTTTGCCCGTGAAGAGAAAGGGGCCGTCGGTGATGAAACCGGCGCGTTCCGTGCCGAAGCCCATTTCCCCCATCCAGGGTGCATCGGTCGCTTTGAACAGGGTTTTGGGTTCGCCTTCGGCATGGCGCAAGTCTTCGCTGAGCCGCTGGGCGCAGATTTCGCCATCGTGGATTTGCACCCATTCATGACAAAACACGATCCAGGGTTTTCCCTCGGGGTCCAGGTAGAGCGTGCCATCGAGACAGAACCAATCCTTCGGGGTAACCGGACCGTCGCTGTGCAAGCGGTAAGGGCCCACCGGGGTGTCCGCCACGAGAATCTGCGTGGCCCGGCAGGCCTTCTCCGCGCAGAATGAGGCAAACATGTAGTATTTGCCCTGATAGCGGTGTACTTCCGGAGCCCAATAATCGCGGTCGCCCCAGAATCCTTCCGGACGCCGGAACACCGCGCGGGGACCGTGCCACGTTATGAGATCGGAACTCCAGTAGGCGGCGAAGCCCGGTTTGCCCGGCAGCCCTTGAAAGCCGGTGCCGAAAAGGTAGTATTTCTTTTCCTCGGGCACGGGGAGTATGAAAGGATCGCGCAAGTGGATTTCGTTGAGGGGGACTTCTTTTTCCGGAGGTTCTTCCGCGGTGAGTAATGCGATATGCAACAAAAGGATTAGCATTCCGTATCTCCATCCTGGGTAATGATTAAATTTTGATATCCTGCCTCTATGGTAACGGTTCCGCGCCCCGATTTCCCACCGGAGTTCCCATAAATTGATTTCTGTTTGTACAGTGGTAAGAATAACCGGCATGAATGGGATGGATGGATATCGAGTCTGCATTGGGGCTCCGCCCTTGGCCTGTCTTCAACCGTTGATGGCGGGGCTGGCGGAATTGCCGCCGGTGGAGTTTATTGCATTGCCGGTCCAGGCGTTGCGCAAGCGGTTTGAAGAAGGACTGTTGGATGCGGCGCTGCTGCCGCCGTTCGCGGCCCTTGCACAGCCGTCCTGCCGAGTGATTCCCGGCATTGGGTTGGCCGCGGAACAGGAGACGGGCTGTGCGGTTCTCCATTCCCGAGTACCCTTGGAAGAGATTTCGTCCACCAGTATCGCCCCCGGCGAGGAGTATCTGCGCGACTGGCTGACGGTTCTTGATCTTCCTTCCGTTTCCACCGGCGATTCGCAGGAGGCCACTCTAGCGTCCATGGATGCCGCATCCACACCGGAAGCGCGCCCGTATCAGTATCATCTGGGAGAAGTTTGGCGCGCGCGCACGGAATTGCCCATAGTGCTCTTTGTTTGGGTGTGCCGTCCGCGCGCTCCCCATGCGGAATTGCGGCGAATCGTTGCGCGGGCGCTGCAGGAAGGCGTGAATGCACTTGCTTCCCCGCCCGCGCATGTATACTACCGCCTGGGCAGCCAGGAAGCCGACAGCCTGCGCCACCTCACCCATCTCGCCATTCAGCGCGGGCTGTGCCCGCCGGGTGCCGCCATTGTATATTGCTGACAGGCATTGCATCCGCCCATTGCGCTCCCGTACACTCGTTTACGGAAGAAAACCCCGGCACGATACTAGAAAGCGGCTTCATGCCACGAGGAATTGCCCGATATCGCTTAACCCTGTTCCTGGCGGCGGTTGTGCCGCTGTGCCTGGAACACGCGGGAGCGCAGCAATTGATGGTGGTGAGCCAGGGGCTTTCCGCCGCGCGTGAAGCGGCCCGTATTTATATGAACAGCGTGGCGATGCCGCAGGGCGGACCGCTTCCCGGTGTTCAATCGCTTGAGGGGGTGGAACTCGCCGCGCCCCTCCTGTTCACCCCGGATTATCGCGGTGTGGTGGTCTGCACCACCCGCACGGCCGCGCCCTCGCTTCCCACGGGGCAAAACACGTCCACCACATGTTCCGCGTTCACGGTGACGCCGTTTGAACGCCTGTTGAATGCGCGGCTTGTTTCGGAAGCTTCGTGGCGGGAATGGCCCGCAGGCTTTCTCGATGGCCGGGAAAAAACGGAATCACGGCTTGTTCTGCTGGGTGCGCGCACAACCCCGGCAGGAGCACCCCAGGGCAAGGTGGAGGTGTGGCCGTGGCCTCCAGAAAAAGGCCGGCCCTTCTCGCGGCCCGTCCTTCGCTGGGAGGTTGACGGAAAACCCATCGGCGCGGCCTGTCCAGGGGGCACTGGGCGGGTGGCGGTACTCTACGCCAAAGGAGAACGGGGACTCCCCGCATTGATGGTCGGGAATGCCTTCATGGGCCGGATACACCAAGACGAAATCCTGGCGAAGGGGGAGGAGATATTGGCGGATGCCCAACCGGCGGGATTGGCATTGAGCGGGGATGGGGCATGGCTATTTATGCTGCTCACCGGCTTCTCATTGAAAACACGGGAAGGAGAATCCGTTTCCTGGCTGCATGTTTTCGATACGGCTCATTTTCAACCCTTGGGAAGCCCTATCGAGATTCCGGGCGCCGGACAATCCGGAGAACCGGCGCTGTATCCGGCGGGCGATTCCCGCGTTTGGATCGCCACACGCATGCGCGGCACGGGCTTTGCCCAGGCCACATGTGTAAAGGTGGAAAACCAAGGGTGCGTCCGGTTGGCGGAATATCCCCTTGCGGGGGTTTCGCACCAGTTCCATCTGGCGATCTCCCCGGAGGGTAAGCATGTTGCCGCCGCGCTCGACAACCGGCTGGAACTTTGGCCTCAAGGGGTGCGCGGGGACATTGCCGTGGAATTTGAAGACGCCATTCGCGTGGTGCGCTGGACGGAGGAAGGATTGTTTGTGGGGGAAGGAAACCGGCTTCACGCCGTGGATGCCCTCCAGGGAACATCCACCCGCACCGTAATGCTGCAAAGCGGCTGGGTGGCGGATGTTGCGGCAGTGCCCGACGGCGTCCTGCCTTCGGATGACACCGATTCGGACGGATTGTCCGGCACGGATGAATTACGCTTGGGAACGTCTCCGTATTCCCCCGACAGCGATGGGGACGGCATTCCCGACGGTTCGGACCCGGACCCCCTGGCGTTAACCCCATGGTTGGAGACGCGGCCTTTTGTGGAATTCCGGGAGGAGGCCGCAGGGTGTGAAATCCAAACCCTGCGCATTCAAATTCACAATGGCGAATCCGTTCCATGGCAGCTTTCTTTTGATGAACGCCACCTGCCATGGCTTCGCATTCATCCCTTCGCCGGACAGGGCCCCGGATATGTCTATATGGCGGTGGACCCGGCCCGGTATACCCCCGCGCTGGCGCCGGGCGGGGAACTTCGATTGGAGTTAAACCCTAACGAAGAACATACCGCCTGGAATACCGCCTTTGTTCAAGCGAGTGTAAGCCTGGGCCGGCCGGCTCCGGAAACCATCCTCTGGATATGGCCAGGAGACCAGAAGGCCTCGTTGCGCGATCCGTCTGATCCGCACAAGCTCGGCGTTTTGGCGGACATGCTGGCGGGCCCGCCGTATTATTTTGCCCATCGCGAGGCCGCCAGCCCCTATCATGAATCCCTCGACCCTTATAGCGTGGTGGTGTTGAGCGCCGAAGCCGCCGCCCAAGGCGCCCTTACGCGCCAAGCCGTTTTGGATTATGTGGCCCAAGGCGGCTCCCTCCTCTTTCTGGGGCAATACCTGGAACAGGAGAACTCGCGGGGACTGGCCCAATGGCTGAGTCCGCTCGCCATTCACATTTACACCCACGTGCGGGTTGACGGACGTTTTGAAGTGGCGGGCGACAAGCGGCTGGTCCGCTATTGGCGCGATTTCCTCATCAGCGGCGGATGCGCCATCGGCGCCGAGAAGGGGTATGCCTTGGAACGCGGCGGTGTCACCGGTGTGGGCGCGGTATTCGTGGCCCGCCAATACGGCTTGGGCCGGATCGCGCTCATTGCCGCGCCCACGCCCCTCGAGAGCGATGCCCTGTCGCGCGAAGCGGAGCGGGCCTTTGCCGGCAAGTTGTTTTCGTGGCTGGCCGGCGCCCGGCGGGAATACACGGACAGCGATGATGACGGCTTGCCCGATGGCACGGAAGATGCCAACGACAACGGAACCGCCGACCCCGGCGAGACCGATTATCAAAATGCTGATACAGATTCCGACGGGCTGCCGGACGGCGTGGAAGACGCCAACCGCAATGGAAGCGTGGACGATGGCGAGACCGATCCTCGAAATCCGGATTCCGACGGCGATGGCGTGCTCGACGGCGCCGACTCGAAACCGTGTCCCATTTTCGGCTCCCCCGTGCTTTTCAGCGTGACGCCCACTGTTCCCGCCGAGGGAGGCCGCTTATTGGTGATCACGGGCGCCAATTTCACGGCGGACAGCGAATTCTGGTTTGGCGAACGAAAAGCCCCGTGGTCGCGTACCGTGGGGGGCGAACAGGCATGGGTTATTGTACCCGATTCAGGCGACGACGAAGGCGGGATTGTACCCGTGAAGATAAAATGCGGCGGCGGCATGCTGGAAGGTTCCCTTCCCGGCGGCTATCAGTACCTGCCCAGAAGCCAGGTCCACTTCACCTTCGGCCCCATCGAAGCGCTTCGCCGCAAAGACAAGGTTCTTACCGGTGAAGTGGCCCTGCGCTACGAAGCGCCGAATGGCGTTTCGCTCGGCCGGGCCGCCCTGCTGTTGCACGCTGTTCCGCGGCAGGGGTTTTCCTGGCTAGAGGCGCGCCCCGGCCTGACGGCCTCCGTAGCCCAACGCGCGGTCACCGGAAAGACCACGCCCGATGGTTTCCTTGTCAGTCTTGATTCCGGAAACCGTTTCCCCTCGAACAATGGGGAATTGGCGCGATTGGTCTGGCAGTGGGCGCCGGCACAATGGGATCAACGCCCCATTTACCCTGAACCCGGGACAGCGCATGCCTTTACACGAAAGGGGGACCGGCTGGCGGCCGTGTTGGAACCTTTTGTGATTGATTCAACGATACTGACGAATATAGCGGAAAATTCTTGCAACCGTTAAGGAGTATTCCGATACTTATCCCGTTTGTGCGCGCGGACAAATGTGCGCCGCGCGCCCCGTACCCAAGGGAATAAAAATGGCAACCGATGATCTTAATGTTTCCATGTTCCGGGCCTATGATATCCGGACAAATTCACCCTTATTAACGGATGAACGGGCGCTTCGTCTGGCCCGGGCGGAAGCCGTGTATTTCCGTGACACGCTAGGTGTGTCCGGCGTGACCGTGGCGCATGACGCGCGGCGCAGCGGGCCGCACTATCTGCAACTGGCCGCGCAAACCTTTGCCGGGGCGGGATTCCAGGTGGTGGTCATTCCCGGGGTGTGTTCCACGTCGGAATTCTACTTCGCGGCCATGCAGTTCCCGGAATATGCGGCCGTGATGTACGGGGCTTCCCACAATCCCGCGGACGACACCGGCCAGAAAATTCTGGGGCCGGGCGTCCGGCCTATCGCGGAACATATCGGCCCGGAAGGGGGGCTGGATCGCATTAAGGAACTCTATCTTCAAGGCGCGGAAGCGCCGGCGGGCGCGGGCCGAATCACGGCCCATGATCCGATGGAAGACTACCTCGCCTACAGCATGGAGCGGGCGGGCGTGGAACCGGGCGGCTTACACGGCGTGCGGTTGTGCCAGGATTATCTCAACGGCGCGGCGGGCCGCGAGATGATGCTGGCCTTCACGCGGGCCGGGGCCGATCTGGTTCCCCTTCATTTCACGGCGGACGGCGCCTTCCCGCTGGGCGATCCCAATCCCGTCAAGCAGAACGTCATCCGCGAAGGTTTGGATACCCTGCGGCACGGCGGATTTCTATTGGGCGCCTTTTTCGATGGGGACGGTGACCGCATTGATTTCTATCGCGGGGACGGCGCCTACTTGTCTTCCAGTTTTGTCTATGCCGCCCTCCTTCCGGAAATCCGCAAACGATTCAACGCGCCGGGCCTTGGGGTGTATGCCGACCTTAAGTCCAATCCCCTCGCCGTAATCGAGATGGCCAAATCCGGGGTGACCGTGAATGTCATCCGCAACGGCCATTCCCAGATCAAAAACGCCCTGTTCGACAATGCCGCCATGTTCGGCACGGTGGAGGAATCCGCCCATTTCTATGAAGCGTTCACCCTCAACGGACACCGTTATTGCACGGAGAATACCTTGTACCTCGCCCTGCTGGCGGCCCGCACATGGCATGAATCCCCGGAACGTTTCGAGGCCCTCTTTGAACTCCAGCAGCGCACCAGCCGGGAACGCGAATGGGGGTATAAATTCCCTTCCGAACAACACCGCGCGGAAGCGCTCGAGGCCGTCCAGGCGCATTTCGAGTCGTTGGGCGCCAAGGCCCTCAGCCGCATGCCCAACGGCTACGACCTCGAAGCCACCCTGATGCGCCGGGGACTCCCCTTCGACATTACGCCCGATACGCCGCTTGCCCCGGATTGGCTCCAGGTGTGCCAGCGCATTTCCCAAAGTGAAAACGGCCTCGCCCGATGGGAAGCCGTGGCGGCCAACAAGGACCTCGCCGCTCAAGCCAAGCGGGATATCGCCCAAATCGTCCGGAACTGTGGCGCGGGCGAAGAGTATCAGGGATAATTCCGGGCGTTCCCCTCTAGTCCAGCCCGAGGACATGTAACATAGTCACCGTTGCCGTGGCAGGCCGCCACGGCGACACAGGGGCCTTTCCCGGTTCCGAAAACGCTCTCTGCAGCATACGGACCGTATAACACAGCCGCATTATCCTGAGCCAAGAAATCAAAAAGAACCGCGCAATATGCTATTCTATTGCCGTGGATTGTAACGGCTGCCAGCCGCCGGTTATTGTCCACAAAGACAAGGAGCGAACTATGAGGACTGTCCTGACGCGTATCGCCCTGTGTGGGTTTAAGACCTTCGCGGATTTGGCGAACGACCATGCCTTTTTCGTTAACCGGCTAAACGTGCTAATAGGCCCCAATGGAGCCGGAAAATCGAACTTTATTTCCTTTTTTCGCCTGCTTGGTTGGGCGTTAACCCCCCCCGGAAAACTCCAGGAGCATGTGGCTCGCCATGGTGGCGCATCGAGTATCTTGTCCGACGGACCAGAAAATACACGGGAGATTACCGCGCATCTCGAATTGGCGACGGATTCCGGCGAAAATGAATATGCCTTCCGCCTAACGTTCGCGGCGGATGACACCCTCATTTTTGCCGAGGAAAAATTTCGGTTTACGCGTCAAGACAGTACGTCGGAAACACAATGGCACGTCATGGCCGCCGGGCAGCGTGAAGCGCAGCTCGTGCGGGAATCCGAAGCGGGCAACCAAACCGCACGGGTGATTCACAACCTGCTGCGCCGGGTCATTGTGTACCAATTTCACAACACTTCAGAGACGGCGCGGATTCGGGGAAAGTGGAACAAGGAGGATGGCCGTTACCTGAAAGAGGATGGTGCGAACTTGGCGCCCGTGCTGTACCGGCTCAAGAACCATGAACCTCTTTACTATACCCGCATAGTGAAAACAATCCGGCTGATTCTGCCCTTTTTTGAAGACTTCGAGTTGGAGCCGGAGTACGGCGCCCTGCTGCTGCGCTGGAGAGAGAAGTTCAGCGACCGCATTTTCAATGCGTCGCAAGCGGCGGATGGCATGTTGCGCATCATGGCCTTGGTAACATTGCTGCTGCTCCCGGAAAATGACTTGCCGGATGTCCTGGTGCTTGATGAACCTGAACTCGGGTTGCACCCGGCGGCCATAGGCATTGTCGGCGGTTTGATTCGCAGTGTTTCCGCACAGATTCAAGTCATATTGGCCACACAATCATTGCCACTAGTGGATTGTTTTGAGCCCGAAGACATCGTCATTGTGGATCGCGGTTATGACGGATGGAGTGCCATGCGCATGGGACGTTACTCAAGGCTCAAACGGCTTGACCGTGCCTCTCTGCAAGACTGGTTGGATGAATACTCCCTTTCCGAGTTGTGGGAAAAGAATGTGCTGGGAGGCCGTCCATGAACTGGATACGTCTCTATATTATCGTGGAAGGGTATACAGAAGAAACGTTTGTCAAGGAAATGCTGGCAAGTCATCTGACACGCTTCAATGTGCTTGCCGTTCCAAAATTGATTCAGACAGGCAAGACGAATGCACGATCCGGCAAAGGCGGTTTTCGTGATTATGGGCATTTGAAAAGAGACCTGGACCGCTGGATCAAACACGATCCGAATCCCGATGCGCGTTTCAGTACCATGGTTGATTTGTACGCATATCCGGAAAATGCCCCCGGATATCATGCCCAAAAATCTTCCGACCCTTATGCGCGTGTTTCAGGCCTGGAACAGGCTCTTGCGGCGGATATCGGGTCGAAGCGTTTTGTGCCGTATATCCAGCTTCATGAATTTGAGACACTCTTGTATGCCGATATATCAAAGTGGAGCAACTTATTGATTGAGAGCCACCAGAGTATTCAGAATCTGATGGAGTCTGTCAGTAATTTCAACAACGTCGAATTGATTGATGATGGAGCGGCTACCGCGCCGTCTAAACGCATCCTGCAGGCTATTCCTCAGTACGACAAAGCAGCCGTGGGGACTCTGCTGGCGCTGGAAGTCGGTCTTGAGGCGATACGCGGCAAATGCAGCCATTTCAACGAATGGCTGACGCGTTTGGAAACGTTAAGCCGGGGTAATTAACATGGGCTGATTCTCCCCATGGGGGGTGCGGCGGTTTTTCGCGGTTTGCGGCATTTTCGTTATCGGTTTAAAACTGGCTGACCGAGGGCGGCATTTGCTGGGACACTGGGACAGCGGGGCGGTTTGCGCCCCCCGGCATTCGTATGGTAAAGTACCCCGCTGTATTTGTCCTTCTATGGCAGGCGGGCTATATCCGCATATAAAAGGATTTTCCCCAAGATGCAAGATTTAATGCGAAAACATAAACGGGCGATTCTGGTGTTCATGTTGTTGTTCATGATCGTGCCGTTCGTGTTCTTTTTCGGCCTTCCCAGCTCCGGGTACTTTGGAAATAGCGACCAATATGGCGAAAAAGCCGTTATCGCCAAGGTGGGCGGGGTGCCGTTGTATGCCCAGGAGTTCCGCGGCTATCTGGACCGGGTGGCCGAGAGCCAGGGCCGGCGCGGCGAGGAACGCCCATCCTACCAGGAACTCGACAAAAGCGGGGAAGCGGACAAGGTGCTGAAGCAGATGGTGGATTCCGCGCTCATCACGCTGGCGGAACAGAAACGCGAATTTGACGTGGCGGACAGTCTGGCCTGGGAGCAAATGAAGAAGTGGACGATGTTCCAGGATGAGAACGGAAAATTCAATCCCGAATCCTGGAATGAATGGGTCAAGCAAAGCAAGAGTTCCCAGGATTGGAAAGCCCTGTACGCGGACCAGAAAAAGGGCATTTCCCGCCGAACCTATCTGGACACCCTCATGGCGCCGGCCGGACGCATTCTGGACAAGGATATCCAGAAAAAAGTTGAAGACAATTACACAAAGATACAAATAAAATTCGCCAAGATTGATCCCAAGGTCGAACCCGCGGATGCCGATATCCAGAAGCAATACGACGAGAACAAAGAGACGTATAAAACGCCCGATACCCGCGTGGTGGAATATGTGGCCATATCGCTCGAACCGCCCGTGCCCGAAAAGGCCCTTGATCTTGTCAAGCAAGCCCGGGAAGGGGCGGATTTCGCCAAACTGGCCGACGAGAATTCCGATCTCACGCAAAAGAACGGCGGCGACATGGGCTGGCAATCCATGCGGGACACCGAACCGGATTTCCGCAAGCCCCTGTTCGCCCTCAAGCCGGGGGAAGTCAGTGATCCCATTTTTGGGTTCAACAGCTATTATATTTACAAAGTGGACGAGGAACGCACCAACCCCGACACCCAAAAACAGGAAGTGCATGGCCGTCAAATCATGATCAAGGCGGAACTGCCCGCGGAAGAGCGCACCCGCCGCGAAGACCAGGCGCGGGCCATTTCCAGCAAGGCCAAAGAGGCCAAGGATTTTCCCGCGGTGGCCAAGGAGTACTCCCTGGAAATCAAACGCACCGGCCCCTTCACCAAGGAAAGCGAAGAGATCGAGAATTTCCCCAAGGCGGACGTGCGCCAGTTCCGCACCGCGTTTGAGGAACAGACCGATGACAATCCGTATGAAGTGGTCACCGCGCGGTCCAATATCTATGTCGCGCACATGACCGTTTTATCCCCAGGCACAATTCCCGAACTGGAGGCCATCAAGGACAAAGTGCGCGAAGACACCATCACGGCCCTCAAACAAAAAGACGAATACAAGGCGAGGGTCAAGGACTACGCGGAAAAGATAGAAAAACAGGCGAAGAACCTCGCGCAGATCAATGAACTGTTTCCGGAACTCGCCGTGGAAATCAAGGAATCGAGTGAATTCACGGCCAAGGATTATCTGTTCAAAGAACAAATGTTTGTCCCGCCCACGGAAATTTTCGATGCGGTCGGGCATGGCGAACCGGGTGCGTTCGGCGGACCGTTGTCCGATTACCAGGGCACCACGTTCTTTGTGGAACTCATCAAGCGCACCCCGCCCACCGAGGAAGACAAGGCGAAGTGGAACGAGGACGCCAAGAAGATGCGCGATACCGCCTATACGCAGGCCAAGAACCAGGTTCTGGAAGATTATCTGGCAGATCTTCGGGAACGGATGCTGCCTCAGACCAGCTTCACCACCGATCAGGCCATGCTGGATGAAATCCTCGGACGGAACCAGCCGAAGGAAAAAGAAGGCGAAGTGGCAAATGAAGGAGAAGAGACGGCTCTTCTGCCCCCCCAAGGCGACGCTCCCGATCAGAAAAAGCAATTGCTGGACGGCCTCATCGGCGATTAAGACAGAGCACACGGTAAAAGCCTTGGCCGCACGCAGGCACTAGAGATGATAGTCGCCTGCAAATTCCGGCTGATAGAGAATGGCTTCGATTTTATAGCGGGCGGGGGATTTGACGCCGTGTACCTCAAATACATCCCCCAAGCGTTTGCCCAGCAGGGCCGTTCCCAAGGTGTCCAGAATGGACACGCTGTCGCGGCGCACGTCCGCGTCCTTCGGAAAGGCCAGTGTCGTCACCAGGTTGCGGCCCGTATTCAGGTCCAGCAGACTGACCCGCGAATTCATGGTTACCAGGTCCGGCGGCACCTCCTTCGGCTTCACCACATGCGCACGCGACAATTCGGCGTCCAACGCATCCAGATGCGTGCGTGCCTCCGGACGCCCAAAACAGCGCGCCACTTCTATCAATTCCTTCAACCGGTCCAGATCAAATTTGCTGATGTAAATCCCGCGTTCTTCCTCGCGGACGGGGGAAACCGATTCGTGCTGCGCGCTCAAGCGGCGGTAGCCAATCGGACTCAACAAAATATCCTTGATCTGCCGCGCCGTATGCGCCAGCGCATCGGGTTGTTCCGGTTTGGACCAATACCCGATAAACGCATTGATCATCCCTTCCAGCGCCAGCGTGAGATGCAGCGGCTCGATCCCCTTCACGCCGTCCCGGTCCATCGCCCGGCGGAACAGCGCGCTCACCGAATGAATGTATTTTTCATATAACGCAATCACCCGCTTCGGAAGTTGCGACGAATCCGGAGGGATGCTCAAGTCCCCGTCACAGGAAAACGGCTGAAAGAAAAGGCGGTCTTTCGAGAAATTCGACAGCCGCAGGATTATCAAGGCTTCTATCGCTTCGCTGGGGTTCCGCTTGCTCGCCACCGCATAATCGAAACGTGTCAGCAGTTCCTGCCCAATGCGCTCGATCACCTGCGCATACAACTCTTCCTTGTTCTGGAAAATATTGTAGATAGTCCCCACTGAATACCCCGAATCCCGCGCAATCTCGTCCGTGGTCGCCACGCGGTACCCCTTCGCGCGAAACAAGCGTTCCGCGGCATCCAGGATATCGTTGACCTTGCGGTGGCGGTCCCGGTCCCACCGCGCTTGGGCATAGGAAGTGACCGTATTCGGCATTTTTTCACCGTTTCATGAGCATGTACTCAGTGGATGAATTACGCCTCATCATACCGGCAACACAACGCCCTGTCAAGGCCCTGCAACTCCCCTGCTGGAAATCACACGGCCATTTCTGGAAGATGGGGGGCATGTTTCCGATTCGCGACACTGTTCCGGGACGGCGGCCCGTTCCCGTTGCCACGACGGTCATCATCTTGATGAACGTTGCCGTGTTTATTTTTCAGCTATCGCTTCCAGAGCGGCAACTCGAGAATCTGATCTATCTCTTTGGCATTGTACCCCGGCGCTTCACGCATCCGTTGTGGGCCTCGTGGGTGGGATATCCCGACGACTATTGGCCCTTCCTCACCAGCATGTTTCTGCATGGCGGGTGGCTCCATATCATCAGTAACCTGTGGATTCTCTGGATATTCGGCGACAATGTGGAGGACCGCATGGGCCGGGTGCGGTTTGTGGCGTTCTATCTGCTGTGCGGAATAGTGGCGGGCGTGGTGCACCTGTTGACCAACGGCGACTCGCGCGTGCCGGTTATCGGCGCCTCCGGCGCCATTGCGGGCGTGCTGGCCGCCTATGCCTTTCTTTTTCCGATGGCGCGCATCGTTTGCGTCGTCCCCATTTTCTTTTACCCGCTCTTCATTGAAGTCCGCGGCTTCTTCTACATGTTCATTTGGTTTGTCATGCAGTTTTTCAGCGGCACACTCGCCTTGACAGACCCCGATCATGGCGGCGGCATTGCGTGGTGGGCGCATATCGGCGGATTCCTCTTCGGGATGGCCGCGCACCGCTTCTTCCTGTCCCGGAAGTCTCCGCCCGGCCGAATTATGAGGAGAGGTCCAGGACAATTTTGATGGCCTGGCGGTTGCGTTTGTCGAAAAAAGTTCTCACAGCCTCTTTATAGCGCGCGATGGGAAAACGGTGGGTGATAATATCTTCCGGGGCCACACAACCTGCCAGCAGCAATTGCGCGGCAATGTCGAAAGAGGTTTGTCCGTCTTCCTCGGTGGCGTGGCAATTGATTCCCACGAGTTTCACCTCTTGCGACCATACCGGCGAATAATCAATGGTACCAGGCTTCCAGTTGATGCCCGCCAGTACAACGGTCCCGCCGCCTTTCGCCCAGCGCAACGCATGATGCAGGCTTTGATCATTCCCCACGGTGTCATACACCACGTCAAATCCGCCCAAAAGAATCTCATTCTTAAAATATCCCGTGATATTCCGCCCGCCGGAGGCCGCCGCCATGCGGGCATATACCTCCGGGCCTTCAGGAATCACAACAGACCCCAGTTTCTCCGCCACGCGCGCCTGAAAGGGATAGCGCGTCAAACAATGCATTTTCGCCTCCGGCACTAGTCCGCGCAACGCCGCCACGGTCAACAGGCCGAGTGTTCCGCCGCCCACCACCAGCACGCGGTCACCGGATCGCGGCTTGGCCTTGAGCACGCCATGCACCGCGCTCGCCAGCGGTTCCATCAATACGGCCGCATCATTGCTTAATGCTTGGGGAATCTTAAAGGGCTGGGAACGATGCATCACCATGAACGGGGAAAATCCCCCGCCGGGATTTTCCACGGGCAATTCCTTCAATCCCAGGTTTTCACACAGCATATAGTTGCCTTGGGCGCACTGGGAACAGGGCGGCTCGATTTCCAATTGGAAACAGGACGGCCAGTCGATCCGCATCGCCACCCGATCCCCCACGGTAAAACCTTGCACGTCCGCGCCCACGTCCACTACCTCACTCACCACTTCATGCCCGAGAAATTTCCGCTTCACCCCTGGAATAGCAGCGGTAAAACACTTGGGATCCATTTCCATGAACATGAAATGAATATCGGTGCCGCACAACCCGCAACACAGATTGCGGACCTTCAGCCAGCGCGCATTGGGAAGCGTTGGTTCGGGAACCTCCGCATACCGCAACGGAGAAAACGGCCCCAGCGCGGCATACCGCGAAAACCGCTCCGCCACCTTGAGCAGCATCACCTTGCTCAGCCGATTCTCAAAATACAGGGCTTTCATTCTCAATCTTTTTTGATCCAGTAGAGTGCACAGATTTTCACAGAGAAAATCTGTGTAAATCAGTGCAATCCGTGTTTATAGTCTTACTGTGCCGATTTGGCAAGGGCGTCCAGAATTTCCCGTGTTTCCGCTTCGTTAATCAGCAAACTGGGACGCAGCATCACAGTATGCCGGGCGACTTCGCCGGGCATCAGGATTAGGCCGTTGGCAGCCGCGTTACGGCAGAATTCCGTGGCCGCTTCCGGGGTTCCCAAATCCAGTGAGACCAACAGGCCTTTACCGGCCACGCCGCGTATGGGCGAATTATCCTTCCCGGCCAGTTCCGCAATGCCCTTCATTAGCGCCGCGCCCTTTTCCTTGGCATTCTTCCAAGGTTCCAATCGCGCATAGAGTTCCAGCGCCTTCAACGCCACCCGGCATCCGACATCCGCGCCGCCGAAGGTCGAGAGATGAATCAACGGGTGCTTGTTCAGGAAGGAATTGACGCGCTGGGTCATCAGTGTCACCGTAATCGGGAATATGCCGCCGCCCAGCGCTTCGCCCAACACCAGAATGTCCGGCGATACCCCATAGGCCTCAAAAGCAAACTTCGCGCCAGTGCGCCCGAAATTGGTCTGGGTTTCATCAAACACCAGCAGCGCGCCGTTTGTTTTGCACACCTCCGCCAGTCCGCGCACATACTCGAGGGACGCTTCCCGGCAATGGTTTTCCGCTTGAATCGGTTCCAGAATCACCGCCGCCGCCTGATGGTCAATTCGAGCGCGCGCCGCCTCAAGATCACCCCACGGCAGAATCCCGGTTTCCGGCATGAGCGGTCCGAAAAGCGCGGCATCCTCCCGCTGCGACAGACTCAATGCAAACCCACTTTGGCCATGCCAGCCTCCTTCCAGGCTTAGCAGGCGCGGACGCCCGGTGAACCCGCGCGCCACTTTGCACGCGGCGTCTATCGCCTCGCCGCGCATGACGCCGAACAGCGAACACTCCAGTTCGCCCGGCACGAATTCCGCGAGCGCCTGCCCCAGTTGCGCCTTTTCGAGTGAAACAATGGGGAAGTTCCCGATATCCGTTTCACGCAACGCCTGTTTCAATTCCGCGGTCAGTTCCGGCGGACGCCGCCCCAGGTTGAAGGTGCCTGCGGAACCATAACCGTCCAGGTAACGCTTGCCTTCCGTGTCATAGACATAGGCGCCTTCGCGCCTGCCTTCCATAATCCCAAGGCCCAGTGCGTTCAACCGTTCCATGCGCGCCTTCGGAATGCTCCCGGTGATCATGGTACTCATGCCTTGCCTCCTGAACGTTCAAAATACCGCAGAAAACTGAACACGCTTGTTTGCACCCGTTCGCTATTCAACAGCTTCACCACGCCCGGCACTTTCGCGGCGATGGAGGCGATGGGCAGCAACCGCTTCATCTCGGCAATCGCCGCGCGGATGGCGGCAATCACCTCGTCCATTTCCGTTTCATTGATGGTGATGGGCGGCATGAAACGCATTACCTGCGGCGCATTGCCGGAATAGGCCGCGAATACCTGGCGTTTCGCCAGAGAATCCGACATCAGCGGCCCCATGAACTCATAGCCGTATTCAATGCCCACCATCAGTCCGATGCCCCGCACTTCCTTGATGACCTTCGGGTTCTCCCGCTGTAATTCCAGCAGCGCGTTCTTAAGCCGCGCCCCCATGCGCTCCGCGTTTTCCCATACCTTGTTCTCCACCAGGAATTCCACTGCTTTTGATGACACCCGGCAGCCGAGGTCCGAGCCGCCCCCGTAACACACATGGAAACCGGGGTGGCGCTCCACGAATTCCACAAGCCGGGGGATGTCCCGGTAAAACATCGCCGCATTCGGGTACAACGCCCCGCTCAATGATTTCGCCACCGTCATAATGTCGGGAATCACGCCGCTGTGTTCACAGGCAAACATGCGCCCGGTGCGGCCAAAACCGGTCTGAATCTCGTCAAAGATCAACAAGGCGCCCTGCTCATCACACAAGGCGCGCAGGCCCTTCAAGTAGTCTTCGCGCGCGGGGAAAATGCCCGCCTCGCCTTGCACCGGTTCCAACAGCACCGCCGCGGTGTCCTTCGAAATGATTTTTCGCACCGCCTCGAGATCATTAAACGGCACAAAGGAAAACCCGGGCATCAACGGTTCAAAATAATGCCGGTAGTGTTCCTTGCCATTCGCGGAGAGCGCGAACCCTGTGTGGCCGTGATAGGCCTTGATGGTGGCGATAATGCCGGGGCGGCCCGTGGCGCCGCGCGCCAGCTTGAGCGCGCACTCGATGGCATCGCCGCCGCCCGAGGCGAACATCAGGTGTTTCAAATCCCCCGGCGCGAGCGACACCAGCTTCTGCGCGAGGGCCAGCTTGGATTCCGACATCAGGCCGAACGACCCCATATCGAGTTCGTCCAGCGCCGCCTCCAGCGCCTGCATCACGGCGGCATTGTGCCGGGAAACATTAAAGCTGCCCGCCGACGTGAAACAATCATACATCCGCTTGCCGGTGTACGGATCAATGAAGCCCACGCCCTGCCGCTGCGTTTCGAGGACGTCCAGATGCCCCGCGCGGAGATATTTCATCTGGCCCTTGTTAATATAGCGCCCGAACAGCGATTCGATCCGCTTCTTTTCCTGCGGAGACAGCCGCGCCTTCCGTGGATCCGCCTGACCCTGTGCACTCATTGCGGTTCTCCCTTTCTTCCACAAGGACATTGTGAACACACTGCCGGTGAACCACTATATGAACACCTGAAGCCCCCCCGGCGCAACAATTTCCCCAACCCGGCCCCCGCCTCTGCCTTTCAAACGGACAAAAATCTCTCGGGCGCCATGGCGATGGCGGGAAACGCCCGGAGTATCGCCTGGTCCCACGTCACCAGCGGCGCCCCCAGCATCATGGCCACGGCCACATATTCGCAGTCATAGGCCGTGCAGGGAGACATCATACACAGTTCCATGACGGATTCATCATCTGTTTCATGAGTTTGCTCAGGAGGAATACGTTTGCGCGCGGCAACAAGCAAATCCCGTACAAGTTCGCCATCAATTTTGCCAGACCGAAAGTATTTCAGCGTGACACACCGATATTCGGATATCCATAAATAGGGTGCATGCCATACGGAATCCTTTTCCCAAACCGCTTCCACAACAGACGTCAGATCACAGGGAAAACAAAGCGGCCAAAGGAGATTGGTATCGGCAATAATCATGGCCGGCCCTCTTCAATGGCCTGTTGTATCTCTTCCAGAGTAAAGGGTGGCCCGGCGACTCTTGCACGGAGTCTGCGCATTTCCTCCAATACAGATTTATTATCCTCGTAAATTTTCTTTCCATTTAGCCCGTTGTCTAGCAATGCCACCACTTCTCTGTTCATGCTTCGATGATTCCGCTGGGCTTGGGCTTGGAGTTCCAGGTACAGTTCATCGGGCACATTTTTTATGCTCAAGGTCCTCATGGTGCCATTCCTTCTCCATTTTGGAGTTATTTTGCTGCCAGAATGGTACCATTTTGGCTCCATGATGTCAAGTCTACTTGACTTAAAATCCGGGGACACCCTACAGGAATATAGTTTTCTATGTACTTTTATGTATCCTTCGGGCATGGCACGTATAGCGCGCGTCGTTGCGCCGGGGATGGCGCATCCTATCCCCCAACGGGGCAACCGGCGGTTGCCCACTTTTTTCTGTGGTGACGATTATGGCACCCACTTTTCTTTGTTGGCGGAGTAGTGTGGGCGCCGCCACATGGACATCTGGGTGTGGTGTTTAATGCCTAATCATAGGCGCTGCCTCCCTGCGGCTGTGGAAGCACAAACTGGGCTCATGGTACGTCCAAAGAAACCGGGTCCCAAGGAGCCAAGGAAGCCGAATTAAATATAGTGTTTCCGGAATACCCCCAAAGTACGGCCTCACGCCGTCGCAAATCTCCTTAATCCGGTTTCTTTTGCTCTCCGCCCCGCATGCGCGCCATCCATTTGAAATAGCCGACACTGATGACCAACAACCCCGCGCCCACCACGGCAAACGCCGCCACGCGCAGCATGGGGTCCTGTTCTTTCATGTCAATCAGAAAGAGGCGGCCCAGGGAGAGCAGAATGACCGCAAGCCCGGCATAGCGGTAGAAGCGTTGATGGAAAGCCAAGGACAAAAGAAAAAGCACGGCGGCAAGCGCGAACCAGCCGATGGTGATAAGCGCCAGAAACGTGTTGGCGAGATGGGGAATCCGATCCAACAACACCAACAACAATCCGGTGGCCAAAGCAATAGGCACGAGGGCGGATTCCGGCCGTCTCGGATCGCAGGCGATTTTGCCCGCTATCCGGGCCAATGTCTCTTCGTATCGCGGAACCAGCCGCACATACAGACGCTCAAACAGTATCCAAAAGATTGCGAGCAGCATAAAGGCGGCGACAAGTCCGGTTTGAAGGGCCGTTTCATCAAATATCAGAAACGCATGACGGAAAGATGCGTAGAGCATAATGGTTAGGGAAACACCCGCCGCCGCCGGAGAACGGAACAGTGCCCAGTAAACCAGAAATCCATACCCTGCCAGGGCGGTCAAGGTCATTAACCAGGCGGATTCGACCCAGACCTCGAAATAGCTCAGGAGCACCAGGGCCGCACTTACGATGAGAACCGCGCACAGATACGAACTCACCTTGGTGCGTTGCCGGAACAAGACAAAATAGCGGTCCGCCAACAAAGACAAACCTGCCAGCACACCCGCCGCCACGCCAAACCGGACAGGATCATTCTGTAGATGCCCGAAGACCTCGGATATGAATACAAGACTGGCGCCGATGATATAGCCGCCGGAAATGATAGCCCACGCATTGGGATGCAGCACTAAAAACAGTCCGGCCGCCGCCGCCGCACCCGCGGCCAGCGCGAATGCGCCATTTACCCCTGGAAATTCCTTCACCAACAACAGGGCCGTCAACCATGCACCCGCGCCATACAATAAATAAGGGGAAAACACCTTTTGATGAAACGCCAGACCAATACACCGCCCGAAATAGCGCTTTTCCGACAACAGCGCCGCAGCACCCGCCGCCACCAGACCTATTATGCCGAGGTGCGGATTCCCCGCCATCCTTGGAATCTCTTGGCTGCCCATGGTCACTCCCGCCAAAAGAAACATGCCTATTCCAGCAAGACCAAAGGGCTTGGAATCAAGAAATGCCGCCGCCGCCGAAAGTGCCAGGGCGGCAACGGCAATGACCACAAACTGATGTCCATCCCGTGTCAAGGCTCCGAGGTTGACCAGAAATAGCGCCGTTCCCGCCAGTGCATAGAGATAAGGGAACAGAAGGCCCCCCAGCGGTTTTGGTGTGTTTTTGTGCGGCATGGGGGGTTCCGAAATCAAATCCAGATTCCAGCAGAATGCCGCCATTTCCGGAGCCGTGTCCGGCGAAAACGGGATTGTTTTAGGGGAGCGAATTGCCCAATTCGTCCGCTGGTACAACAGTGAGGACACGAGGAAGGCCGCCACGCTCAACAGCGCCTGCAACAGATGCGTTGAATACTCCGGCGCTGTATAGGCGATAGGGGCAATTTGAATTCCCGTGGCAATCGAATGGACCGCCGCGATGCCGCCCACCGTAAACGCCAGCAGCCGCATCACCACCAGCCCGGAACGCCGTGCGGACACCAGCAGCAGCACCGTCTCCACGGCCAGCCATGCCGACAGCGCACTTCCTCCGTACCGGGCGGCAAGCGCCAACGTCAGCAAAGCCGTTGCCTTGGTGAAGTAGACATTGTAAAGGGAATCGGCGGCGCGCACATGCAGGTAGGCGATCCCTATCAGCGCCATGAGGCCCGCCACGCTAATCCGGAAAAGATCCTCATGAGGCCGGGTAAAGTCGTAATGTTGCACCAGCATCGTGCCCAATGCCAGGAATAGCACCGTGTTCACGGTCACGAACACACTGCGGAACCAGACAGGCACTTTACGGCGCAGTTCCTCTGGGGCAAATAACTCCGCCAGTGCAAAGATGAGCAGCAGGGCCGAAAGCACCCCCATGGAACCCGAAAAATCGGCCACCGGATTGACCCCTTCCCCGCGCGCCAGCACCACGAAACAATTGAGATAGCCGCCCAGCATGCCCAACGCGGCCACATAATACCAGCGGTTTTGCAGAAGGAAGAACGCGCTGCCCGCACTGAGGACCAGCAGGCCAGTCATGGAATACAGGCTTGGTTTTTCCAAAGTGAAGGTAGAGAGCAGCACCGTGAGATGGCCCAGCACCGTAACCAGGACCGCAATAATTTTCGATTGCCGGACTTGCGCCACGATAGCCCAGGCCGCCACCATCACCGTTAACAGCAACAAGGTGGGCGCGGGAGAATCGAATACGCGCGCAAAATGAATGTAATGGGTGGCGAACGTAACGAAATACATCACGGCAAAGCCACCGCCATAGAGAACGCGGGCCAACCCGCCATACTTGGTTTCCGAGCGCCAGGCCAGAACGAGCAAGCCCGCCGACACCGCATACCCGATGCCCACCCGCAGATGCGGCATCCACGCAGCGCCCCACCGCTCTATCGCCAGCGACAAAAAGAACACCACGGCAAGTGTGATGCACAACACCGCCACACGCGGCAGCCAGTACGTTCCCAACAACACTTCCCAGCCAAGATCGCGTGTATTCGCCCGAAACTCCTCGATGCGTTTGCGGCAATACTGTGCAATAGCGCCATCCGTGAACAGGGAGAGAAAACCCGGTGTGAACGCCGGTCCGCTGACGGGAGGCTTCAAGGGACGCACGGCAATGGGGTCTGCCGGTTCTGGCGCACTCGGCGAAGCCGGAGAAATGGAAACAGGCGGCAGGGGTGGAGGCTGCACCGGCGCCGGAGGGATGGGGATAACAGGCGGTTCCATCGCTCGAACAGGGCCGGTGTCCCCTTGCTCCAGAACCTCCAGGCGGCACGAAAGGGCCGCGGTTCGGGTTATGACCTCATCGAGATCGGTACGTAACCGCCGCACTTCATCGTTCGATTCCATACGCGCGACCCTCCCATGGAGCTACTATATCACGTTCGCCCCAATTCCAATCGGTTTTTCTCGCCCTGCCTGCAATCGGTTTTGTGATTCATGGCTGATTGTCTATCGGGTCCGGACCACACCCGGATTCTACTGTTCATATTCTAATTGTATCATATCTAACAGTTAGAAGTCAAGCAAAAAAGAGAGGCGGTAACAACTGTCCACCAAAACACGGGCGGCTTGACTCCAGATTGCTTCCCGCCCATGATAGTCGCGTACGTGTTGCGTCGAAACGCCGGGCAGAGTGCGGTCTGGATTGGTTGTTGTAAGGAGGACCGTCGTAACGCCTGGTTTCTATGGAAGGAAGAAAACATCATGACAGAAAATGATGCTCGCAATCCCTTGGAGAGGGTGGCCATTGTGGGTGTGGGCGCGGTGGGGTCCACCATGGCCTATGCACTGTTGCAGGCGGGGCTGACGCACGATCTTGTGCTGGTGGATACCAATCTCCGGCGTGCAGAAGGGGAACTGATGGATCTTCAGCATTGTGTTCCCTTTACACGGCCCGCGGCACTATCTTTTTCGGACAGTGCGGGGGTGAAGGATTGCGGACTGATTATTGTGACGGCCGGGGTGGCGCAGAAGCCCGGGGAGTCGCGGTTGGATATCGCGCAACGAAACGCGGACGTTTTTTCTGGCTTGATCCCCGCGCTGGCGAAAAACAACCCGCAGGCGATTTTCCTGATTGTAACGAATCCGGTGGATGTCATGACCCGGGTGGCCCTCAAACTTACCGGATTTCCGGCGCAACGGGTGTTTGGCTCGGGAACGGTGCTGGATACGGCGCGGTTTCGCGCACTGCTCAGTCAGCATTGCCGCGTTCAAACCAAGCATGTCCATGCATATGTGGTGGGCGAACATGGCGACAGCGAGGTGCTGGCATGGAGCCGGGCCAGTGTGGGGCCGTTCCATGTGGCGGAATTTGGCGAGCATCACAACGTCCCCATTCTTCCGGAAGACAAGGAACGGATAACCCAGGAGGTGCGTTCGGCGGCGGCCCGGATTATCGAGCGCAAGGGCTCCACACATTTTGCCATCGGGCTGGCGGTGGTGAGCCTTGCGGAAGGATTAACGCAACTTCAGGATTCCATTTATACGGTAAGCCGCCGCTGTGAGGGATTGTTCGGATTGCAGGACGTTTGCCTGTCGGTGCCAACGCTGGTGAACCGGGCCGGGGCGCATACGCATTTTGAGATTGAATTGTCGTCCGGGGAACAAGAAGCCTTCATGAAAAGCGCCGAAATCCTGGACAAGGTATATACCCGCCTGAGAATTTAACCGGTTTACTCCGCCTCACGCATGTTTCATTTATTTCTTGGCGCGCGGATTTCAGTATGCGCCCGCCGTCTCATGCCGCCGCTGGCAAACGTTGCCTTTCTGGGAAAACCATACGACAGGCGCGCTGGTAGACGAAAACCAAAACGCGTTATGGGCCGTCAGATAGTTGGCGGAAAAGGATATGAAGATGAAACACGAGCTGATTTTTATTCGTTTTGGAATCACCGCGGTGTGTTTGGCCATGGGATGGGCCAGCGGGGCGGAAGAAGCGCTCCCGCTGGACACCTACGGCGGCCTTACAACCATTCACTTCGCGCCGGGGCCGTTTTTCCGGACGCATTTCGATGGAGACCGCTGGTGGCTGGTGACGCCGGAGGGGAATGCCTTCCTATCGCTGGGGGTGTGCGTGGTGAATTCCGTGGGGGATACGGAACGCGGCACCAATCGCCAACCGTACCGCGAGAATGTATTGGCAAAACATGGCTCGGTGGAAAACTGGGCTGCGGTCACGCGCGCGCGGCTTCAGGAATGGGGCCTGAACACACTGGGGGCTTGGAACAGCGGGGAATTGCGCGGCCGTGTGCCCTACACCATTGAATTGTCGCTGGGGTACGGGCTTTGGGGCAATAAACGCGTTCCGGATTTTTTCAGCCCGGAAGCGGAGGAACACATCCGGCGCGGCGTGGCGGACATTGACGCCTATGTGGATGATCCGTACCTGATCGGGTATTACCTGGACAACGAGCTTCCGTGGTCGTTCGATTGGCGGCGGTTTCCGAATCTTTTCCCCGGCTATGTGGCCCTGCCTCCCGAAGCGCCCGGCAAGCAAAAACTGTTGGCGTTCTTTAAGGAGCGGTATCAGACCCCGGATAATTTCGCGGCGGTATGGTCGTGCGGATTAAAAGACTGGAGCGAAATCGAGAAGCTGAAAGACCTCGTTCCGGTGGATTTGATCAAAGCACAACAAGACCGTGAAGCGTTTGTGCTCTTGATTGCGCGTCAATACTTCAAACTGACCACGGAGGCGGTCCGTGAAAAGGACAAGAATCATCTACTCCTCGGATGCCGGTTCGTATGGGTGTTGGCCCCCAAGCCGGTGGTGCGGGCCTGCGGCGAATTTTGCGATGTGGTGTCCATCAACTATTATGAGGCGGGACTGGCGGGAAACATGCTCCTTTGGCTGAGCAAGACCGGGTCCATGCGCATTCCGCCCGATTTGACCTTCCGCGCCTTTCATGCCATGACCCAAAAACCGCTGCTCATCACCGAGTTTGGATTCCGCGGAATGGACAGCGGCATGCCAAACACCTATCCGCCCCCCATCGTTCTTCAGCCCACCGTCTCCACGCAGCGGGACCGCGCCGACAAATTCGAGGAATGCGCCACCGTCTGGATGGCCCAGCCCTACTTTCTCGGGTATCATTGGTTCGAATACATGGACGAGCCGAAGGGCGGGCGCTTCGACGGGGAGAACGGCAACTATGGACTCGTCAACATCGAGGATGAACCGTATACCGAACTGGTGGACCGCTTTAAGGCGGTTAACCGGCGGGTTTGGGAACTCCATCGGAATTCCGCGGCCCAACATCCCCCCGCGAACATTTTAGCGCCCCCGGGGGTGGCGCAATAGCGGGTTAACTGCTGGAGACGCGGATGCAGGCGTCGTACGCCATGTCGGGGGAGATGGCCGCGAGACATTGTTGCGCGGTAGCCAAATCCATGGTTTTGGGAAATGGGTCCGGCCCGGCATACAGGGCTTCCGACGGACGGCGCAACGGGGCATGACGCGCGGGGTCGGTACCGCCAAAAATGGCCACCACCGGCGTACCCATGATGGACGCGATATGCATGGGCCCGGTATCGCCCCCGACATATAACTCCGCGCGGTACACCAGGCCCGCATAATGTTTCAGACTGGGCAGTTCGGGCGCGATTACGGGCTTGCGCCGGGACAATTCCTGGATCTGTTCCGCCATCGGACGCTGTCCCGGACCCCAGGTCAATACCACTTCAAACCGGCCATCCGCCAGCAGCAAGTCGGCCAGGGCGGCATACGATTCCACCGGCCACTGCTTTTCCGGGCGGTCCACAGGCGCGTGGAGCGCCACCAGTTTCTTGCCGCTGTCAAAGGTCTGATTCAGGTAATCATCCACATCGTCCTGCACCTCCTCCGGAATGAAAATCGTGGCGTCGAGGCGCGGGTTCATGGCATCGAGCACTTTGCACAGTTCCAGATTTTCTTCCATCCGGTTCATCCGGTCAAAGGGGAGGGGCACCCGGTGGTTGGTGAAACAATAGCTGAGTTCCTGGGCGCGCGGACGGGTAAAGCCGTAGCGTTTGGGGGCGCGCGAGGCGCGGGTGATAAGTCCGCTCTTCAGGATGCCGTGAAAATCCAGCACCACGTCATACCGGCCCTCGCGGATTTTTTTGCAAAACGCCCGGAATTCCCTGGCGCCGTTCAGCCACCCGGCGGGACGCTGGAATACAAGGCACTGATCGAGGGCGGGATGTTCGAGAATCACTTCCGCCGATTTGCGCTCGATGGCCCAGTCCAATTGGGCGTTCGGATAGCGGTCACGGAGCGCTTGAAGGGCCGGCAGAACACGTACCACGTCCCCTATGGCGCTCAAACGGATGATAAGGATTCGAGGTATGCCGTTGATCATCGCGTGATCCGTCTTCTACGGGGTAAAAACTGGCGGAGAGAGAGGGATTCGAACCCTCGGTACGCTTACCACGTACACACGCTTTCCAAGCGTGCTCCTTAAACCACTCGGACATCTCTCCGGGGAAGAGGAATTATAGAAAGTAAAGGCGGAACAAGTCAATTTATGGGTTTTGGAGTCTTGGACCTCGGGCTATTTTCCGGGTTTCCAGGGGATGGGGTGGCAGAGGGCGAGGAGGTTTTCGCAGGGGGTATCGCGGGGGATTTCGCAGCCCGCGCCGATCATGAGGCGGTTTCCCGCGCGCGCGTAGAGTTCATGAAGGGCCTGTTGGATTTTTTCGGGGGTGGAGTCCATCACGGCATTGACAGGGTCGAGGTTGGTCACGATGGTCTGGCGGGGGCCGAGGAGGTCACGGGCGTGGACCAGGTCCACCTGCCAATCGAGGTCTATGATGTCGCAGCCGAGTTGTGCGAAATGCGGCAGGAGGTGGGTGGTGTTTCCGCAAATGTGGAGCCGGACCCGCCCGCCCTCCGCGTGGACCGCGTCCACCATCTGTTTTTCCCGGGGGAAGATGAACTCGGCATAGGTTTGGGGGGCGACCTGGCTGGCAATGGCGTCGCCAATGCCGATGGTGTCCGCGCCGCGTTCGAGTTGCGCGCGGGCAAAGGCGATGCCCGTTTCGACGCAGCGGTCCATCAACCGGCAGGCATAGTCCGGGTCCATCATGAGGTCCATGAGGAAGGTGGAAACGCCGCGCAGATCGGCGGCTTCCGCGGCGGGGCCTTCAATCCATCCGAGGATGGAATACTTGCCGCCCACCGCGTTTTGGCAGGCATCAATGGCGTTAAGACGGTCCAACATGCGAATGGAGTGCAAGGGATCGGCGTCTTTGAGGCCCGCCATATCCGGGTTGTTGGCCAAGGGCGGCGCGACGCACCGGGGCACGCCGTCTTCCACGTATTCAATCGTTGCGCCAAAGCCTTCGGTTTCGCGGTAGGGATCGGAAATGGCGCTGACCTGATCGAAGCCAAAATAGTCCGCGCACCGCAGGTTGGCCTCGACGAGAACCCGGTAATCGGAAGCGAATTGGGCATAGTTGGCGCCAATGAATTTCGCGGCGAAGGCCATCAGGATGGGGAGGCGCGGAAGCACATCGGATTCCCCGGTTTCCAGGAGGGCGTGGTAGCGTTGATAGGCGTTCATGGGCGTTTCATGACCTGTGGTTGTTTTCAAAAGCAGTGTTCACATTCCACAGTATAGAAGGGAGGAAACGGGTTTGGCAATGTTGAAAAGGCCTGAAAGACCCGCCGTTATCTGCCTCATGCCGGACAAAACTGTTCAAACCGGGTTCATTGCGGGTATAATCCAGCCGGTGGATGGAACGGGAGCCCAAGCATGGCGAAGGAACACGGCAAACAACTGTCGAAAGCGGCCTTGGCGGCGATGCGCGAGCAAATGATGGTGTTCGCGGGCATCGCCATGTGCCAGTTTCGCCTGGACGGCACCATCATGTACATGGACCGCGGCATGTTGAATCTGCTGGACCTGGAGGAGTCCGTCAATCATCCGAGGGAATTGGTGGGACGCGACATCCGCACGCTGGTGGAACTTAGCGAGCGGGACGGAACGTTGCGGGGCGTTCTTGAGTCCGAGGGGGCCTTGCGCAGCGTGGAATACCACTTCAAAACGCTTGCGGGACGGGAAAAGTGGATGGCCATTGACGCGCAACGCGCCAAAGACGCGGACACGGGCGAGACGATCATTCAGATGATCGGGCGCGATATTACCGAATCCAAGCATGAGGAAGAGGCCCTTCGCGAGAGCCAGATGCGGTACCGGCATCTTACCGAGGCCATGACGGATTATGTGTTCACGGTGCGCGTGGAAAACGGGAGCCCGGTGGAGACCATCCACGGCGCGACCTGCGTCAATGTGACCGGGTACACGGCGGAGGAGCTTAAGCAGGACCCGTATTTGTGGATACGGATGGTGCCGGTCGAAGATCAGGATTTGGTGCGCAACCAGGCCGCGGCCATTCTCAGCGGGAAGGAAACGCCCCCGGTTGAGCATCGCATTGTGCGCAAGGACGGGGCCTTGCGGTGGGTGCGCAACACGTCGGTGGCGCATCATGACGCCCAGGGCCACATCACCTCCTATGATGGGCTGGTGCATGACATCACGGAACGCAAACATGAAGAGGAGGCGCTGCGGGCCAACGAACAGCGCTTCCGGCTGCTGGTGGAACACGCGGGCGACACGCTGTTCCTGCATGACGGCGCCGGCATTCTTTCGGACACCAATCAACAGGCGTGCAACGTTCTTGGGTATTCCCGGGATGAACTGCTGAAGCTTCCGATTACCCACATTGACACCGGACATGATCTCGAAGCCCTTCAACAGCACTGGGCGGAAGCGGAACCCGGGCATCCCATCACGATGGAGAGCGTCTACCGGCGCAAGGACGGGTCCGAATTCCCGGTCGAGGTCCGGGTGACCGAATTCGAGTCGGGAACGCGCCGGATGTTTCTTTCCCAGGCGCGGGACATCACCAAGCGCGTCCGCGCGGAAGAGCAACGGCGGGAATTGGAGGCGCAGGTGCGGCAGGCCCAGAAGTATGAAAGCCTGGGCGTGCTGGCGGGCGGCATTGCGCATGATTTCAACAATCTGCTCATGAGCATCATGGGCAACGCGGAACTGGCCAAGTGTTGTGCTCCGGAAGGATCGCCCGGAACCCATCACTTGCAGGAAATAGAAAAAGCCTCGCGGCGGGCGGCCGATTTGTGCCAGCAAATGCTGGCGTATTCCGGGCGCGGGCGGTTTATTATCGAGCGGGTGAACCTCAGCCGCGTGGCCGAGGAAATAGCGCAGTCGTTTGTCCCAACGCTGCCGGCGGGCATTGCGCTGGAGTGTCACTGGGCCGCCGAATTGCCGTTCATGGAAGGCGATCCCATTCAAATCCGTCAGGTGACGCGCAACGTGTTGACTAACGCCGTCGAGGCGATGACAAACAGAAAAGGGACGGTCCGGATAAGCACCGGGACACGGATGATGACAAAGGAGGAACTGGCCAAGGCCTTTTCGAGCCAGACGCTTCCCGGCGGGACGTATGTCTTCCTGGAGGTGTGTGACGAAGGATGCGGCATGGCTCCGGAAATGCTGCCGAAGATTTTTGACCCGTTTTTCACCACCAAGTTCATGGGGCGCGGTTTGGGGCTGGCGGCGGTGCTGGGCATCATGCGGGGACACAGCGGCGCGATTCAGGTAGCGAGCACTCCGGGCCAGGGCAGTGCATTCACGGTGTTGTTTCCCGCCAAACTTTCCCCGCACGAAGAGGAACAGGCAGCACCGCGCGCGCCGCAACCATGGCGGGGCGCGGGCACGGTGCTCATCGTGGATGATGAGGAAGCCTTGTGCACGATTGGCCAGCGCGTGCTGGAACGGTTCGGGTTCACCGTAATCACGGCGGCGGATGGCGAAGAAGGGCTGGAACGGTTCACGGCGCGCAAAGAGGAGATCGTGGCGGTGGTGCTGGACCTCACCATGCCGCGCATGTCCGGGGAGGACGTGTTGCGCGCGATCCGCCAGTTAAGCCCGTCGGTGCGGGTCATCATCACGAGCGGCTATACCGTGGAAGAATTGGAGGAGCGGTTCAAGGGCGAAGGCGTGACCTGCTTTCTCCAAAAACCCTACCCCACGCTGAATCTTGTGGATACGTTGCGCAAAGCGTTGGAAGTGGAGTGAATGCCGTGGAGCGCATACGGGTTTTGGTGATGGGCGCGGGCGCCATAGGCTCCGTGACCGGCGGGTTGATGGCGAACGCGGGCCACGCGGTGACGCTGGTGGGCCGCCCGGCCCATATGGACGCCATTGCGGCCTCCGGATTGCGGATCACCGGCATCTGGGGGGAGCATACGGTTACCACCCTTGCCACCCATACCCGCGTGGCAACCCTGCCCCCCGGCGGGTTTGATGTGGTGCTCATCGCGGTGAAGTCCTATGACACGCTCGAAGCCACAAGGGCGGTTCTTCCGCTTTTGGATGAGCATACGCTGGTGTGTTCCTATCAAAACGGTTTGGGCAACGCCGAGACTATCGCCGCGCTGGCGGGCTGGGAGCGCACCGTGGGCGCGCGGGTCATCTACGGCGCGCGCATCCCGCAGCCGGGCGTGGCGGAGGTGACGGTGATCGCGAATCCCACCGCGCTCGGCGTGTATCATCCCGGCGCCCCGGCGGACCGCGTGCGCACGCTGGCCGAAGCCATGGACACCGCGCTCGTGCCCACCGTTTATACCGAAGCCATTGCCACCATGCTTTGGGGGAAGGTCGCGTACAATTGCGCGTTGAATCCGCTCAGCGCGCTGCTTGACGTGCCCTATGGCGCGCTCGCGGAAACGGAAGACACCCGCGCCATTATGGAAGAGGCGGTGCAGGAACTGTACGCGGTGGCGGCGGCGAAGGGCATTGCCTTGGAACCCGGCACGGCGGCGGGGTATATGGAACTGTTCTATGGAAAGCTGCTGCCGCCGACCGCCGCGCATTACGCCAGCATGCGCGAAGATTTTCAGCGCCGCCGCCGCACGGAGATTGAAGCCTTGAACGGCGCCATCGCCCGCTATGGGAAAGAATACGGGGTGCCTTGTCCGGTAAATACCATGCTGACGCGGCTGGTGCATGCCCGCGAACACGCGCTGGGCATTGAGGCATAGTCTTAACCTCTTTGTTGAAGGACAAAGCCCGCATGCCGCCGGTTGTGATTTGCGATGCGATTCGTAATGGCAAACAAGCATGATGGCTGGCGGGAAATCCGCATCAACCAATTTCGTCCAGGCAGACTTCACGGTGTTCGTCGGAGGATTTGCGCAGTGCGAAGGCGAAGCGCAGGATTTCGCGGGCTTCATTTCCGGCAAGCAGGGGCTTTTCCCGGCCCTGGATCGCCGCAACAAAATTCCGCTGGGCGTATTTGAATCCCGAGGCCCAATCGGATTCCACCTCATGGTGTTGCCAGCCCTTTTCGGTAAAGGTGCTGACGGCGGGGCCTTCAAGCAGGTTGCCGGTGCAACGGCGCACCAGTATCATGCCTTTGCTTCCGGTGATCTCGAACCATTCGTCGCAGGAGTAATACTTCGAGGGAATGGGCAATTCAAGGGCCTGGGTATAATCACAGACGCCGTAGCGCTTGTCCGCCCTGTATTTCCACATAAGCACGGCGGGGCAGTCAATAAAATCATTTATTTTGTCGATCCAGGCGAAAACTTTTTCAACTTCACCCATCAAGTACCAGGCGGTGGCCCACATGTGGTGCCCGTGGTCGAAGGTTTGGAGGTAACGTCCGGCGGCGGCCTCTTCCATACGCCAGCCCCACGTCTCGAGGGGGACTTCCCATCCGCCCTGCCACAGGCCGCCCAGGAATTTCATGCGCAGCATGATGGGCTCGCCGATTACGCCGTCATCCATGAGCCTTCGCGCATACGCGATGGGGGGGTAGAATACATAGTTGTCGGTAACCTTGAAAACGGTTTTCACTTCCCGCACGGCGGCCAGCATTCGGTCCGCGCTCTCCATGCTGATGGTCATGGGCTTTTGCACGGCGATGTGTTTTCCCGCGCGCGCCGCTTCAATGACCATGGATTCATGGAGGGGCTGCGGGGTGATGATTTCCACGGCATCGACATCGGGATCCGCGAGGAGTTCACGATAATCGGCATAGGCCTTGGACACATTCCAGTCTTGTTGCCGCGTTGCCACGGTCTCCGGATTGGCATCGCAGACCGCCGTTACCCTGGCCTCGGGACACTCCGCATAGGCCGCGTAGTGCAAATCCGAAATGCGGCCGCACCCGATAAAACCGACTCGAATCATTTTCCGTACTCCTCAAAGGTTGATGGGAAAGGTTGCCGTGTCCGCCGCCTGTTGCGCCAATAGCGCCGCGCGGGAACTCTCCAATACGCGTTGCGTGTGCAGTCCGGTTGCATTGGGGGCTCCGGCGAGATCGGCGAGAAAATCGTTGAAGTAGCCGCCGGAATTGTTTTCCGAAACGGGTTCTTTTATCACCTCTTCGGCATCGTGCCGCCAAAGCGATACGCAGGAATCATTGCAGGACGTTTCCGCCACCCCGTCCGACCCGGCGATAGTGAAGCGCCAGTAGGGCGGCATTGTGTAGCCGTGCTTGTCGGAACTCAGGTAGGAGACGTCGCCGAGCACACCGCCGCCATTATCGAGTTTTAACATGAGCATGGCGCCATCCTGAAACCAGGGATGCGTTTTCAATTTGGCGTTCCACGCACGGGCGGCGGTGATCTCGAGGATGCGGCGTCCGGTCAGCCAGGGAATGATGTCCATGGCGTGGATGGCAATGTCGTTGATCGAGCCGCCGTGTTTCCCCTCCTCGAGCATCCACATGGGACGCGTGCCATACAGCAGGGGATGCTGCCCAAGAAACGTGATGGCATGCACTTCGCCGATCCGGCCCTCTTGGATAAGGCGGCGCAAGGTGATGTACGGCCCAAGATCAGGCAAATCGAGCATGCAACCAACGCACAAATTGCGTTGCGCGGATAATTCGGCGATACGGTCCAATTCGCCGAGCGTGATGCACAGCGGTTTGTCGGCGATGACATGCTTGCCGCGTTCCAGGGCCTGAATAATTCGCCCCCCCCGGAGGCGGTAATACTCCGTGCAGGCAATCACATCACAGTCCACTTCCTCCAGCATGCGGGCATAGGAATCGTGGGTGATTTTTATGCCGCGCTCAGCCAACTGTGCACGCGTGGCGGCGTCTTCCTCACACGCCGCCACGACTTCAATAGCATTATTTTGACCGGCAAGTGTATACAACCCAAGGCCATGGGCATGCCGGAACCCGATGAACGCCATCCGAATCATGTGCTCTCCCTTCAAACCCCACTACTCTGCATTTCTTTGGGTGGCACGGTCAAGTCCCCTGGACGCTCTGTGGCACGGTCAAGCCCGTCCCCGGGCTTGGCCGTGGATTCGAGTCCTTACACCCCACTGTTGTTCTGTGGCACGGTCAAGCCCGTCCCCGGGCTTGGCCGTGGATTCGAGTCCTTACACCCCACTGTTGTTCTGTGGCACGGTCAAGCCCGTCCCCGGGCTTGGCCGTGCAGGTTTGACATAGTAATGCCCATGCACATAGAGTAGGATCATACAGCTAGAACAGGGAGAGACTCATGGAAACACCTTTAGGCCCTCGGAAAAAACGCAAAACCTTTAACACCCCCGGCGAGGCGCATGAACTTACCTTTTCCTGTTATAGACGCAGGGCATTCCTGCAAGATGCGTATGCTTGTCAGGTATTGGCGGAAACCATCGCGGAGGCTCGGGAACGATTTCACTTCCATCTTTGGGGATATGTATTCATGCCGGAGCATGTGCATCTGCTTCTATGGCCGTATGATTCCGAATATAAAATGGAGGAAATCTTACAGGCAATCAAACAGCCTGTAGCCCGAAAAACAATACATCAATTCCGAATCCATCATCCTGAAAAACTAACGGGCTTTGCCACCGGACAAAAGAAGCGAATGTATCATTTCTGGCAAGAAGGCGGCGGATACGATAAAAATATTTGTTGTGTTGCTGCTATCCAAAACATGCTCGAGTATATTCACGGTAACCCTGTGCGTCGTGGATTTGTGCAAAAGCCCGAAGAATGGTATTGGTCAAGCGCCGGAGAATGGTTATCCCCCAAGACAGGCCCTATTCCTATTGATGCCGGTACCTTTCCTTATTAAGCCGTAAACGTGGTGTAGGGCTGCGGCAATCGAGTGAATGGCGTGTATGAGGCTGCGCATATCGACACGGCCAAGTCCGGGGACGGACTTGACCGTGCCACAGAGTATCCGGGAGACTGGACCGTGCCACAGAGCATCCGGGAGACTGGACCGTGCCACAGAGCATCCGGGAGACTGGACCGTGCCACAGAGCATCCGGGAGACTGGACCGTGCCACGTATAGAATTTTCTTGCAGGGTTAAGGAAGGGATGCGTTCATCTTTTTCAGCAAGGCCAGGGCCTCGTGATGGTAGGTGGCGGCGATATCCGGGCCGCCGCTGTTTTCTTCGCCATATTGGTCTTCATCTCCATAGGTCCATGGGGGCACGGCATCCCATTGGCTCTTGGGAATCATGTAGCCGATTTCGTCGTTGGCCAAGCCAATCACGAAGGCCATGGAGGCTTTTTTCTCCATTTCTTCACGAAGGGGCGGCACTTCCTGCGGGAGAATATCGAAATCGCGTCCGGCGCGGGCCTCGACACCCCCTTGAACGATCTCCGGGTAGAGTTCGCCGGGAGCAGTGAGGATGCAGACGTCGCCGATGCGGATCACATTCACTTCGGTTTTGGCGCGGCCCTGGCCATAGTAGCCCTCATGGAGGAGCCCAAGGCGCACGGCCCACTTGAACATGCCTTCCATGGGGGCGAGATACGTTTTAGCGGCCACCGCAAGACGCGGATTTTCATTTTTCCACACATTCGGCCCGCGCAGAGTTTTACACGCCACTATCGCCGTATTCAGGCCCAGCGCGGCCGCCTTGTCGAACGAACTGTCTTTATAGGCATTCTTTCCGTCGCGGTCGGGCACGGTCACGCCCAGTTGCGTCATCAGCCCGCCAATCATGCCCTGAAAATACAGGCAGATGCCGCCGAACCCCCGCACCCCGTTGGGGGCGGGCACACCCCGCTCGATGCCCTCGCGCAGGTAATGGCAGAAATCGGAGGTGATCAAAGAATTGTTGCCGCCCAGCGCTTCGGGATGATTCCCCCAGTTCACAAAGGTGGCGATGGTCCGGTCGCTGCCCTGTTCCGTAAAACGGAGCAGATACAGGTTGGGGTCGAGCACCTCGGGCTTCCGGGAATCCCGGACAAAGCCCTCCGGCCCCGCCTGAACCTGGGCGCAGTACATATCCGCCGGCTGCATGCGGTGTACCGCTTCCTCGATGGCTTCCTTGGCGGAACGGCACACCAACTCCATGTATTCTTCATCAAAGCCGAAAATGGGCACATCAATCTCTTCGCCGCGGATATGAACCCGGAACGCGTAACTCCAGTTCCCCATCGTATCGGGGACTTCATGGCAGTGGGTCGAGGAGAACATGACATGGCTGATGTCGAGGGCGGGGTTCAGCATACTGCGAATTTTCACGAAATAGTTGTGAAAGATGCCGATGCTGTCGAAGGTCACCATGACCAGCGTAACGCCGTTGTTACGCAAGGCCAGCGCCCGGCACCAAATGGGATCATGCACTTTCTTCGCCGGACGGTTCGTGCCGAAGCCCGCGATCCACACCCCGTCGAATTTGCCGTTTCCATTTTTGTCCTCGAACGTATCCACGCCTTCATCATATTTGTTGTTGCTGTTGACATCCTTCCAACTGTCCTTAAGGTCCAGATTCGGAGTGATATCCCGGATGGCCACGCCCACTTGGAGAACGTCGGCGGGGGTTTTGTCGCCCGGCGCCGGGAGCATGATGTCCAGAGAATAGTCGTGATAGGGCCCTTGGGCAAGATGCCAAAGGAACACCGCCGGCGCGGCGGCCAAAAGGACCAGGAATATCAAGAGGGCGGCAATAATTTTATGCCGGCAAAAAAATGAATCTTCCCAAAACACGCTCCTGTTCTCCTCTGCGTCTTACACGATCCATTCCCTTAATTGTATCATGAAAACACTTTCCGAAAGCACCGCCCCCTTTTGGGGGACTACCCCCACGGTTTCACTCCCGCGCCCTTTTGGATGAAAAAACCGGTCCGGCTGCGGTAAAATAGGGCAAAGAAACAATTTCCGTCTGACAATCCCCCCTGCGGAGGGTTAGGATAATTGGTAATCCACCGGTCTTGAAAACCGGCGCCTTCGGGCTTAAGCGTTCGAGTCGCTTACCCTCCGCCATTCTTAAATCCTTATAATTCAAGGCTTTACAAAATACGTCCCTTAGCCCTCATTTTCTCTCTTGAACAATTGTGCATAAATTGTGCATGATAATTTCCAAGGAGGACTTCCAATGGCTAGTATTTTTAAACGTGGTGATACGTGGTGGATCTGCTATTACGTGCACGGCAAGCAAGTGCGCCGCTCACTAAAAACGAGTAATAAACGGTTAGCCGAACGCGAGCAACAGGCGATTGAAGCGAAGCTACTTGACCCACATTTCGAAGCCCCTAGACGACGAAATCAATTGATCGATGAGTTCTGGCAAGAATATCTCGTGTGGGCAAATGATCATAAGCGGTCAGGGTCGATAGAACGAACCACCATTTTCTGGAATCAACTGGTTGAGTTTTCCCGGGCAAAACGGGTGGGCGATTTGAAGCCTGACGATATAGAAGGTTTCAAACGGTGGCGAAAAGAACTTGGGAACTCCGAACAAACAATTAACAACGGTCTGCGTGAATTGAAATCCGTTTTCAACCGGGGAAAAAAACTTGGCATCTTTACCGGTAAAAGCCCTGTTGATGGTGTTGAGCCGTACCCAATTTCCCAAAAGCAACCCGACTTTCACAACAAAAAGGAATTAGAGCGATTGCTTCAAACCGCAACAAAACAAAGCCGTGAGTTGAAATGGACTGTGTTACTTGGTGGCTGGGCCGGGTTACGAAAAGCTGAAATTGCTTGTTGCCGATGGGAATGGTTCGATTTCAATAAGAAGCAACCGACAATCCATGTCACAGGGTCGCACGGATTCGAAATCAAGGATTACGATGATCGTAGCATCCCAATGAATCGTCGCATATATGACGAACTATTTCCTTTTCGTCAGGCTGAAGGATATGTGTTTCCGGAGATTCGGAAAGGACCACACCTACGATATAGAGTGGATCTTAGTGAATCATTAATGGTGGCACTTAAAAAAGCGGGGCTTCCAACAAAAAAGCCATATCAACGTCTGCGACATTCCTTCGGTTCAATCCTTGCTCAAAAGGGTGTCAGTGTTTTCAAAATCAGTAAATGGATGGGGCATTCGACAGTTGTAGTAACCGAAAAACATTACGCAGGTCTTCAATCCTATGATCCGGAAATTAATGCGTTCTGACTTCGTGCCCAATAAAAGTTTGCGCCCCTGGTCCACCCTCCTTTCTGGGGGTAATTGTTGGGGGTACTTCTTTGAGGTGATTGTTGAGGGATATTCCAGGGGGGAAAGACAGGATCTAAACCCGGAACCCTTAATGGGATCCCTTGTGCAGATCATTCCCTAATATTTGACGAATAGTTGATGGGTGCCAATATCCCCCTTGTTTGGTGGGTATATTATCACCATTCAACCGGTCAGCAATTCTTTGGAATGATTCCCCCTGTTGACGCCGGCGCTTGATGGCCTTGATGACAGTCTGTTCTTCAGGGACTTCCACCATCCTTTCCCCCTGGCGCTGATAGCCATAGGGCGTGTGGTTGTATACCCATTCGATCTTCATGGGGCGCGCGCCTGGGCCTGATTCACCTCCAACAATCACCCAATCAATGCAATCTAGCTCAAGCTTAGGTAGTGACCCTATCCGCGCGTGAGGCCAGGGGGGAGAATTTTCCGGCGAGGGCGCTGTGGCCGAGCCAGAGTTCTTCCAGATTGGGCAGGCTGGATATGACGGAGATATCGGTGATCCCGGCGTTCCCGGCGACATTAAGGTACTCCAGGTTAACCAGGGTGCTCAAGGGCGACAGGCTGGTGATGGCGTTGGCGTCGTCGGCCATCATGTCCACGTTACTGTTTTCTTCCATCGGATCGCCAAAGCCGAGGTCGAGGTATTCCAAATGGATCAGCTTGGCGAGCGGGGTGAGGTTGCTGATGGCGTTGGTGTCGAGCCGCAGGGTGGTCAGATCCATGCAGTATTGGATTCCGGGAAACGAGGGGGGGGGAAGAACAGGCTGGAGACTTTAGGCTGGAGGCTGTAGTGCAAGATAGACATGGGAAACGGGGGGGGGGAGAACAGGCTGGAGGCTGTAGGGAAGACTTGAGAAACGGGGGGGGGGAGGATGGGGGGTTGCGGAAGGGGAAACGGGGAACGGGGAACAAGGGGTGGGAAAGGGGGGTCGGGGAAAGGGGGGGGGGAAGGCGAAAGGGAAAAAGCGAAAGGGGAAGGGGGAAAGCGCGCGTTGGCGGGGGGGGAAATAGGGGGGGCAGGGGCGGGGGGCGGGGGGGGTAGGGGGGGCACGGAGAGCGGGGT
>CAYYRW010000057.1:0-39947 GCA_964474205.1 uncultured Nitrospirales bacterium
ACTTGGACATCTCCCGGAGCCGGAGGTGACCCATAAATTCTAACGAAGAGGCAAATAATGAAATAGTGAAATAATCGATAATGATACTAAACACAATCCTCATTGGACAATTGTTTTTGGGTTATTGTAGTCTACATTTATCTTTTTAATAAGAACTTTTTTTGGGTTTAAGTGCACTCTGAAGAATGATGGAATGAAAAGGCATTCAATCATGTGCAGAAACAAAGGATCATGGAAATGTGATACACAGGAGGCAGATGTATGATAAAAACAAACATTCCGCGACTCTTATTAGGCATGGCATTTGTGTGGTCCGCCGGTGGGGAGCCTTCAGTATCGCCGTTTCCGGTCGAGGACAAGGCGCAGATGTTTGTGGACCAGGTACTGGTCCGTGAATCGCAGGGGGTCTGTTTTACGATGCATCCCGGTCAAAAGCATCCGGCAAATCCCGTTATGAAAGCGGATAAGCCGTGGGAAGGCTGGCGCGTTGAACTGTATGGCAATGCGATCCGGGATGAAGAAGAAAAGCTGTTCAAGATGTGGTATCTGGGGGAGGAATTGACCGCTTTTCCAAACTATGCCGTCTATTACGCCACCAGCACCGACGGCGTACATTGGGAGAAACCGCTGGCGGGCACGATGAACACGCCGAAGTATCCCCAACACAATGTGGTGATTCCCGATGTTATTTTGCCGTCGGTGATTAAGGATACCGCGGACCCCGATCCCGCAAAACGCTACAAACTCATCGGATGGGATCAGAAACGGGCCGGATATCACACCTGGATTTCGCCGGACGGACTCCATTGGACACCGTTCAGTGAAACGCCCCTGTGCCGGGGCGGGGACGTGATTACCGGGTACTACGATGAACAGCGTGCTTTATACGTTGCCTTTCCCAAAATCGGCGCCACGGTGCGCGGGCATGACCGGCGCGTGTTCTGGCTGATCACCAGTCCGGATTTCAAGACCTGGAGTGAACCCGAATTGATCATCACGCCGGATTTGCGCGACGACGCCTCCTCGCTCGCCCGCATAGAAGAAAGCCGCCCCCTGCTGGATGTGCCGGACAATCCCGCGCTGATGCGCACCGAATTTTACGGCCTGGGCGTGTATCCGGCCGAATCCTGCACGCTGGCGTTTCTGTGGATGCTCACCATCAACAATGACGCCCGGTACGGGAATCATGAAGGCCCGGGAGAACTGCAATTGGCTTCCTCGCGCGATCTTCGCAATTGGGAACGTCCCTTCCGGACCCCATGTGTCCCGCGCGGCAAACCCGGAGAATGGGATGGCGGTTTTTTTGAATGCCAGTCGCGCGCGCTGCGGGTGGGCGATGAAGTCTGGCTCTATTACGGCGCCTCCACCTACACGCATGGAACGCCCTGCCTGTATCGCGAAGAGAACACCGGCCGTGGCACAAAGCACACCAGCTCCATCGGGCTGGCCGTCTGGCCATTGGACCGGTTTGTCAGCGCCGATGCCCCGGCGGAAGGGGGCGTGATCACCACCGTGCCCATTACCTTCACCGGAAACCGCCTGGAATTGAACGCGCGCACAAAACCAGAAGGTTCCATCACTGTGGCGTTGCTGGATGCCGCCGGAAATTCTCTTCCGGGTTATGAAACGTCCGAGCCGTTTTTGGGCGATGATCTACGGCAGGCAGTGCATTGGAAAGATGCACCGGACCTCTCCGCCCTCGCCGGAAAACCGGTATGTCTTCGTTTCAGGATGAAGAGCGCCGAGTTGTTTACGTTTGCCTTTCGCAAAAAATGACCAGGCCGCGGAAATTATGACAGTGCCTTACACCCAATAGGGACCCGAAAAGAGATAAATGCGTTTATTGCATTTATGATCATGCGCGCCGCGCATGCCGCGTCACTTACGGCAGGTGCCGCGAAGGTCGAGATTACTGCAATCCCTCAAGTGCGCCAGCCGCAACTTGAAAACCTTTTTTCCATCTCCCGGCCCCGGAATGGCCGCGACACTATGAAAACAACGTGGCGGAGTTGTTGAAAAGGCTTTATGGGAAACGTCTTTTAAGCGTCAACGGCAGTACTGTCAAAACATCTATCCGATAGATGTCGCGGGATTATGCGGCGTTTCCACCCATCGCGCATTGCATCAGGATTCCCGCGCTAAAGGAGGGAGGCGTTGAATCAGCGCCAGTGGATCGCTTCGTTGGGATCATACGGCTTTCGCCGGTAAAGAGCACTATTATGGGTGATCAAAAGATACAAGCCCCCAAGCAACACCGCCATAATCAACAGGGGAAGAACGAGCAGCGAGATGCCATGGGCATTGATTGATGCAGCACTTCGTCCGGCGATGGACATGAAGAAAGAAAACAACAAAAACATAATACTCAGGCTCATGGCCACCGGTCCGCCTATGAGGAACAGCACTACCGCCAGGACCAGATAATCGAGCAGGAGAAGGGGCACATACAGCATTATCAGGCCGGATACCGGCTGTGACGTTATCAGCAGGAAGATCGCCAAGCCAAGCAACACAAAGAGCAAGGGCATGATAACCAACGATAGCAAGTATCCCATCAGCCAAGAGGATCGGCGTGGCAGCATGCGGAGACTGCGCATGGATACGCACCACACCGGCACCCGAAGTGTGACCACGATGATCCAACCCGGTATAAGAGCAATGCTCAAATACGTCCAGAACCGTTCGCCGGCCAGATTGAAATATTTGAGTCCCGAAAAGAGTGCTGTCCCCGCTGTTGCCGCGGCAAGAAACAGGAAGCCAATGAGCAGTTCCATGCCCCAGGGCGCCCAAAATGAACTTCGTCCAAACGTCACGGGGGCTTGCAGGACTTGTTTCCGTTGTTGTTGCCGCGCGGAAACCGTGGGCATCATCTGTATTCCTTTCGGCGCCCGTGCCAGGGAAACCGCGGCGAGTAATAATGCAAGTAGAAATGGTAGTTGGGTGGAAAGCAGGTTTGGATTCCGGGCACTAAACAGACATAGTCCTGTTAACAATACAAATGCCACTGAAAAGCCCCCAACCTCAACAAGCCATCGTGGCGTAAAACGTGCCATGGTCCGGGAATTGGCGGGCTGTGTTTGTTGCGTGATAAAAAAAAGCGCCGACATCCCGATAATAAATGCGGTGGCGCAGAGGAACAGCGTATTGGGCGTTAACGATCCGTGAAAAAAGATCACTTGAAAAAAGGTTGATCCATAGCCCACAGCCAAAAAGACCAGTGGAAAAAGCAGCACGCTTTCAAACCAAAGTGAAAACCCCTGTAGGATCCCTGAAACCGGCAACATGTGCAGGGCTCGCTGATGATTGCGCGCCACCTCCAGATTTGTGCCCGAGGCAAACATAAAGGCAAAACTAAAGAGTAGTATGGCACTTATGGGATTGTCTTCAGCGGAGAGGACCATGCCCATAATCACCGGCGCTAAAAATAGCCACCAGCGTCTTCGAATGAAATCTTCAATCAATTTCACCATGACTCACTGCTCCTTCATGATGCCGACAAAAAGTTCTTCAAGCGACACCGGGCTGTCCGCGAGGATTTGCGCGCCGCTTTCCGAGAGGTCCTGTAACGGTGTTCTTAGCGTGTCCAGCAGAATGCGGCATCGCTCCCCGTCACGGGACTGAACACGTACCCCTGCCAGCGACGCCATGCTCGATCCGTTTGTTTTAATCAGGTCCACCATGCGGAACCGTTCCACCAGCTCGGCGGTGGGGCCTTCCAAGAGCATTTTTCCCTCCTGAATCATGCCGAGGTGATCGGTGAAGCGTTCAATGTCGTCAAGGTTATGGGAAGAAATAAATACCGTGCGCTCCTCGTCCTGTACGGCGGCGAGCAATTCGGAAAATACTTCCTGCTTGGCGAGCGCATCGAGTCCCGACAAGGGTTCGTCCAACAACAGCAGCTTCGGGCGATGGGATAAAGCAATTACGAGATTCAGCTTGGTGCGGGATCCAAACGACAGGGTTGCAATGCGGTCCTGCCAGTTCAATTTCAGCCGGTGCATGAGTTCCTCGCAATAGGCATCGTCCCAGGTGGGATAAAAGCTCCGATAAAACCCGACGACCCGTTTCACCTTGCCCCAGGCATTAAAACTCACCTCCGGGCTTACATACCCGATCCGGGCTTTCATGGCGGCTTCGTCTTTCCGGTGATCCAACCCCAACACCGTGATGCTCCCAGAGTCTTCATGGCCCATGCCCATGATGAGATCGATGGTGGTGGTTTTCCCGGCCCCATTCGGTCCAATAAAACCATAGATGGCGCCCAGGGGCACGTCTACGTTCAATGGCCCCAGCGTGAATGTCTTAAAACGTTTCACCAACCTTTGAATGCATACCGCGGTGTCGTTCATGACACTATCTCCTTCTCCCGGAGCGCTTCCCGGGTCATTTCCAGTAATTCCCGATCACTCAATCCCGCTTCCCGCCCCTCACGCAACGCCGCGCGGAGCAATTGTTCCGTGTGTTCACGCTTGACTTCACGGCTCCGCGCGATGCCGTCTTCAGACACAAAGGTGCCCAACCCCTGCTTGCGAAAAATGATCCCATCCCGTTCAAGCTCTTCATACGCGCGCTTCACGGTAATTACGCTGACCAGCAGTTGCTCCGCCAGCACGCGAAACGACGGCAGCGGCGCACCCGCCATCAACCGCCCCTCGCTGATCTCCCGTTTGATCCCGTCAATGATCTGTTGATACAGCGGGAGCGGCGCCGCGGGCGACAGGTGCGGCAGCAGCAAGGTATGGGCGGGTTCGTGCTTCATATACTGTGTATATACCATATACACAGTTAGATGTCAAGCCTTTTCTGGATTCGTTGGGTTCATATTGACTTCCGGGAGCACCGGGACTATGCTCATAGCGGTAGCAAGGATATGCTGTGGAATGGTGGTGAGCCGATTTTTGCGTAACGCGCAGGAGGAACTATCCATGAGGCCAATAATGCGGAACAAACAGAACCGGGTGGCGGCTATTGCACTGCTGGCAATAACCGGGGTCTGTTTTTGGGGGCATGGGCAGAGCGAACTGCCCCAGACGTACTATGTGGATGCTTCCTATGACGGACGGGAAACGGGCAGCAGCAACCGCCCGTTCAATACCATTGGCGAGGCGCTGGCCCAAACCGTGGCGGGGCGTTTCGATCAGATCATTGTGCGCCGTGGAACATACAAAGGCCCCATCGAGGTCACCGTTACCACCACCCTGCTCTCGGAAGACGGCGCCGCGCACACCCTTATTCAACCCGCCGCCAATGCCGCCGCGCCCTCCGTGACCCTGGCCAACGGGGCCGCTATCCGCGGGTTCACCTTCGAGAACACGTCCGGCACGGGTTTATTCGTGGCGGCGGAGGCCGCTGCGTCCGTCAGCAACTGCATTTTTTACAAAAACAAAACGGCGCTCAAAGCCGGCGGGGGCGCCCAGCTTCAGTGTTTCAACAACACGTTTTATCAAAACACCCAGGCCCTCCGTGTGGAACCCGCCGGGACAATCAATCCCTTGCGGAATTGCGTTCTGGCGGATAACGGCCTGGGCGTTTCCGTGGGGGACGGCGGCTCGGTGGCCAGCGGGTACTGTGCGTTTTTCAAAAATACGCTCGCCTATGACGGACCGTATGTGCCCGGCGACACGGACTTCGTCAGCAACCCGCAATTTGTTGATCCGGACCGCAATAATTTTCATCTGTCACAAACCTCCAATTTGCGGAATACCGGCGATCCCTCGCCGCAATACCAGGATGTTGACGGCACGCAAAACGATGTGGGCGCCGATGGCGGGCCGTATGGCGTCATGGATATGCTGGCCCCCGGTATTTCCGTGGACACCACGCCCGCGCCGCCGCAAGGCGTGCCGCCGCTGGCCTGCTTCCTGGATGCCTCGGCCAGTCAGGATGATTGGGGCGTGGCGTCCTGGGATTGGGATTTCAACGCCTTGGATGGCGTGGATTACGCGGACGGCAGCGGCGCCACCGTGCCGGTGTTGTTCACCGAACCGGGCGGCTATCTGATTTCCTTGCGCGTCACCGACAACGCCGGCCTGAGCGCCGTGTCCATGTTCAACATCCGGGTGGGCGCCCCGCCGCAAGTGCTGCGCATGACGCCGCAACCCGGTGCCGGGCCCGCGCCCTTGACGGTCGCCTTCACCCTGGAAGCGGTTTCGCTCAGCGGCGGCGCCTTGGTATACGGTTGGGAGTTCAACGGGGACAGTGTGATCGACAGCACGGAGCAAAATCCGGTGTTCACGTATCCGGAAGACACCGCGCCCGGATTGAAGCGCGCCGCCTTGCTGGTGATGGACGAGGATCAGGTTTCCACGCAGTTCATATCCAACATCACCCTTACGGCCTATCCGGTCACCGCCTCGGTGGAAGTCAAACCGGGCGAGGGCGGGCAAATCAGCATAACGGACGCCGCGGACGCTTTGGCGGGCACCCGGCTTCTTATCCCGGCGGACGCGCTGAGCGAAAAAGTGACCTTCGCGTTGAGCAAGGTTCCCGAGGGGGCCATCCCCATCATGCCCGAGGGCAATCTGGTGCGGATGTTCGATGTCGCGCCCGCGAATCTGCTTTTATGCCATCCCATCACAGTGGAAACTCCGGTGGCCAACGACACCCAGGCCAGCGAATTCAAAATCTGGTACTGGCAGGCGGGCTCGCAGGTGTGGTTCGATGGCGGTTTCAGCCATATCCGCGTGGAGGAGGGCCTGCTCTCGTTCGATGCGTCGCATTTGGGCACCTTTGCCATTACCGGCCCCACCACCGGCGGGCCGTGTTTCATCGCCACGGCCGCTTATGGAACATCCCTTGCCTCTAGTGTTCAGGTGCTGCGCGAGGATCGCGACCGCCTGCTCCTGAGCAATCCGCTGGGCATCGCGTTCACGGAGGTGTACTACCGGGTCAGTCCGCCGATCTCGGACCTGGTGGCGGCCCACCCCATGCTGGCCGCCTTCGTGCGCCTTTTGCTGTGGCCGGTGGTGCTCATCAGCCGCATGCCCTGGCTGGGCGCCGCCCTGCCGGCGGGCGCCCTTGCGGTGTTCGGCGCGCGCCGGACTATCCGCCGCAGGCGGTCCGAATAGCCGCCGCACGATCAAAAATCATTTCCCGGGTGATGCCCGCCACGTCGTACAGGGCAAAAATGTTCTCGTCCGGCGTCTCGGGCGGAATAGTGTGCGAGGCCGCGAGAATATACCCTCCGCCGTCCGAGGTCATGCCCTGAATCAACCGTTCCGTGGCCCGGCGCACCTCCGCCGCGGTTCCATTGGGCAAAACACCCTGGGTGTCCACACCGCCCATGAACGTCAGTTCCTCTCCGAATTCCTTTTTCAGCTCGAGCGGGTCCATGCCCGGACAGTTGCATTGGATCGGATTCAGCACCCCGATGCCGATCTCGATCACGTCCGGAATGATATCGCGCAACGCGCCGCAACAATGATACGCCACGGGAAGCTTTCGGGACGTGCCCGCCTCCACCACGCGTTTGAGATGCGGCTTGATCTTCGCGCGCCATTGATTCGGGCGCATGATGAGCGCCTGCTGCCCCGCCACGTCGTCCCCGGTCCACAACCAATCCACCGCGAAACGCTCACAGGCCGCCTCCGACAACCACACGGAAAAATCCGCGCACCGCGCCAGCAGGGTGTCCATCATTTCCGGATACAGCGCAAAATCCAGGAGGGCGTCTTCCATGCCCCGCAGCCGCCAGTACATTTCAAACACGCACGGGGAGACATCCACCCCGATAAACGCATCGCCCCGGTGTTCCAACACCGGCAACATCCGCGCCAGCAACGTTTCGAGATGTTCTTCGGGGAATGGATACCGCACTACGGTTTCCGGGTCCGCCCCCGCCAACGGGAATTTTTCAATCTGGTTAAATGCGCCCCGCTTAATCCATTGGATGCCCCAGAGGTCGGTATGCCCTTCCCCCTCGTGTTCATGAACGATCCCCTCCATGGCGTAATTATTATTCACCCAGGTTTGCCGGATGTCGTTGCCCAGAGCGTCCGGCACCATCTCCGGCGGAATTTCCAACAACGCCCCGAGCCGCTGGGCGGTTTCCGGGTGAAACCACATGAATACAGGCGTCCGGTCCGCCGGACGGCGGTGCAGGGCGGCTTCTACTCGTTCTCTGGAAGTAATGGTTCTATCCTCCTTTTAGGCATTGTAAACAAACGACTTACACACCCAATGGAATATTCATTGTACCCTCATTTGTTGTAGAGGTAAAGAACGGGTGAATTTCTAAACGGAAGCTAACCAAACGCTAACAATCAACAGGTAAGGTAGAGGTGGAGTATGAGGCCGCGGTACAGGCCACCCCGTCCGCAGGCAAAGGATGTAAAAGGAGGACCTAGACCATGTTCAGGAGTTTATTGCCCAAAACAACGGATTTTTTCGATTATTTTGAACAACATGGCCGGTTGGGCGCCGAGGCCTGCCAGGAATTACTCGCCATGTTCTCCGGGACGGGGGATTTGGTGGTTCGGGCCGCGCGCATCAAGGAGATCGAGCGGGAAGCCGACGCCATCACCCATACCTGCACGGAGGTGCTCCACCGGACGTTCATCACGCCGTTTGACCGCGGCGATATCCTGACCCTGATTCAAAAACTGGATGACGTGGTGGACGCCATTGAATCCATCGCGTCCCGTATTGTGTTGTATGAAATCACGGACAAGCGCCCCGAGGCGCAGGCGTTGGCGGAAATACTCGTAAAGGCCAGTCAGGCCATCCTCCAGGCGTTGGCGGGACTCACCCGCCTCAGCAACACCGAGGACCTCAAGCAAAATTGCATCGTGCTGTTCGATCTGGAGAACCAGGGCGACGAATTGATGCGCTCCGCCCTGAGTAAATTGCTCAAAGAAGAAACCAATCCCATCACCATCATTAAATGGAAGGAAATTTTCGAACGCCTGGAAAAAGCCACGGACCGTTGTGAGGCGGTGGGGGATATTCTGATGGGCATTGTCATCGAGGCGGCATAACCTATGGATCCTGTGTTCATTATCATCCTCGCCACCATCGTCATCGCCCTGTTGTTTGACGTCATCAACGGGTTTCATGACGCCGCCAATTCCATCGCCACCATTGTGTCCACCCGTGTCCTTTCGCCACGGGCCGCGGTGTTATGGGCGGCCTTTTTCAATTTCGCGGCGATGTTCGTGTTCAAGCCGGAAGTGGCCAACACCATCAAAAAGATCGTGCACATCGATCCGCAGGACCCCGGATTCGTCTTCGTGGTGCTGGCCGCGTTGCTTGGCGCCATCGTGTGGGATTTAATCACCTGGTGGTGGGGGCTGCCCACCAGTTCTTCGCATGCCCTCATCGGCGGATTGGCCGGTGCGGGAATCGCCCACAAGGGCGTCAACATCATTGCCTGGGACAAGGTATGGGCCACGGTCAAATTCATCCCGATGGCCCCCCTCATCGGCTTGGCGTTCGCGTTTGTGATTATGGTGGCGGTGTATTGGCTGTTCCGGCGGTGGCGGCCCAATTCGATTGACCGCCTGTTCCGAAAAGCCCAGTTTTTCTCCGCCGCCATGTATTCCCTGGGGCACGGCGGCAATGATGCACAGAAAACCATGGGCGTGATCATCGCGTTGCTCGTGGCCGGCGGGTATATGAACGCGGACGTGGAGCTTTCCCTGACCCATTGGAACACCCTGTGGATTATTCTCGCCTGTCACGTGGCCATGGCGATCGGCACCGCCTTCGGCGGATGGCGCATTGTGAAGACCATGGGCATGCGGATCACCAAGTTAAAACCAGTGGGCGGCTTTTGCGCGGAAACAGCGGGCGCGGCCACGTTGTTCATGGCCACCAACATGGGCATCCCCGTGTCCACCACGCACACCATCACCGGCGCCATTGTGGGCGTGGGCGCGGTGAACAAACTTTCGGGAATCAAATGGGGCGTGGCCACGCGCATTGTCTGGGCCTGGATATTCACCATCCCCTGCGCCGCGTTTATCGCCGCCCTGTGCTTCGACGTGGTGAAGTTTTTTCACCCCGCCTTTTGATGGGACGCCAGCCGCACCAGGTACTTGAACGTTTCCTGCTGCGCTTGGCATGGTTCCCCTTCCCGTTTCACGTACTGATTCGTCTGCATCTGGTCCAGAATGCGCGCCTTTACATTGTCGGACGCCTGAATGGTCATCATGTCCGCGACCTGTTGCTGCAACACCGGATCATAAATGGGAAAAGCCACTTCAATCCGCCAATCAATGTTGCGTTCCATCATGTCGGCGGAACTCATGTACAGCGCACGGTCCGCGCCTTTGCCGAACATATAGATGCGCTGGTGCTCCAGAAAACGGTCCAGGATGGAAATGGCCCGGATGTTTTCGTGCGGCAGCATGGCATAGGTGGTGCGCACCACCAGATCAATCTGCACCCCGGCATCCGCCGCCTCGCGCAGCTTGTCTATCACCTTTTTATCCGTAAGATGATTCACCTTGAAGAAAATGTAGCCGTTCCGGCCTTTGGCCGTTTCGCGCGCGATATACTTGGCCAGCATCTTGCGCGTGTTGAACGGCGAGACGATCAGATGCTTGAACTTGGGCGGGGTCAGGGCGCGAATCCCCGTGGTCTGATCAAAGAAATCAAAGGTGTCCGCCACTTCGGCGGTCAACCGCTTGTCCGCTGTCAACAACAGGCTGTCCACATACAACTTGCCCGTGACTTCATTGTAGTTTCCGGTGGACAGCCCGGCGAACAGCATATCGCCCCGGTCAATCAGCAGCAGCTTGCCATGCACCTTGAGCGGCGGAACGCCATAGACCACCTTGGCCCCTTCCTCCATCAGCCGCTCGGAAACGCGGATGTTGTTTTCTTCGTCAAACCGCGCCTGTAATTCGACCGACACCAGCACCCGCTTGCCATTGCGCGCGGCATTGATCAGGGCGTTCACCACCCGCGAGGGATTCGCCACCCGGTACAGGGTCATTTTGATCGCCTCGACCTTCGGGTCAATGGCCGCCTCGCGCAACAGGCGGATGAGGTTGTCAAAAGACTGGTAAGGATAGGTAATCAACAGGTCCTGCCGCCGGATAATGTCCAGCATCGGCGTGCGGTTCCCGTCAATGACCGGATGCGGCGCCACCTCCATTTCCTCGAAACTGAGATCCGGCCGCCGCACCGGGAACCGCATCAAGTCCTTCATATTGTGGTATCGCGCCCCGGCGATCACCGTGTCGTCCGGCCCCACCTCCAATTCCTCCCGAAGCCGCTTGAACAAACCATCCGGCATTTCCTCGTCGTACACCAGCCGCGTCGGACGCCCCCCCTTGCGCTGCCGCAACACCTTCTGCATCTTCCGGATATACCCCTCGGTGAAGTCATTGTCTATGTCCAGCTCCGCGTCCCGCGATATCTTGAACTCGAACGCCTCGATCCGCGTATAGGGGAATATGTAAAAAATCTCGTCCAGCGAATGCCGGATCACATCGTCTATGTACATGATGTTTTGATCGGGCAGCACGACAAAACGCGGCAAGGTCGAAGATACTTCCAGAATGGCGTACCGCAGTTTCGCGCCCCACATCTTCACCCCGAAATACAGCGCGCCATCCGTAAGCTGCGGCATGGGCCGGTCTTCGCGAAGAATCACCGGGACAAGGCTGGGCAGCACATGTTCGCTGAAATATTCCTGAAGCCATTGATGGGTCTCCGGGTCATGCGCCTCCATGTCGCTCTGGGTCAGGATTTTCACCCCCTGTTTGGCCAGCGCGGCGATGATCTCCGCATAGGCGGCCTGAAACCGCTCGTCCAAATCCTTCGCCTCTTCGCTCACCACCTCCAGCACATCCGCCATGCGCTTCTTCCCCAACTCGATCATCCGGTGCATGCTCGCCACCCGCACCTTGAAGAACTCGTCCATGTTCGACGAAAATATCCCCAAAAACTTCAGCCGCTCCAACAACGGATTGCGCGGATCCTCCGCTTCCTGAAGCACCCGCTCATTAAAGGACAGCGTCGATATCTCGCGTATTTGATATACGTTCTTAATACCCATGGTCCACACTCGGGTTCAAAATGAACACCTCATTGTAGAGCCTGCCCCCCTCCTGCTTCAACCACCCAAACACACCACCAAAAGGAAGACGGCCGCGCCCCCGGCGCGTCACGGCGTCATGACCTCCACAGCTTGGAGAGCGAAGGAGGAAGTTCCGCTATGAAGTTATTCTGCGCATCCAATAAACATTCTCTTACGTTCCGGGCCTGGAAACAGCGCAGCATCAATCTGATACGGCTCTTTCGCTGCTCCGCGCGAGATACTTCTAAAAAAATCTGTGCCAATCTGTGTAATCTGTGGATCCCCTTTCTTATCCGCGTCATCCGCGTTCCACATTTCTCTCCTTCTCCTCCTGCTTTGCCTGTCCGCCGCCCTGCGCTAAGCCGTTTCCGGCCCCTGGAGGCTTGTGCGCGTGTGTAAGCCCTCCTGGATGAAACAAATGGGTTTGTAAAGGGGTCGAACACGGAGTATAATGCCAGGTTCGGCAGCATGCGCGCGATAGGGCGCGTTTTATGAGGAGAGTATCAACATGATTTCGATGCCAGGCATGACAGAGTGGATCATCATATTGGTGATCGTATTGGTGGTCTTTGGCGGCGGGAAGCTGGCGGGCGTGGGCAAATCGCTCGGCACGGCGATTTCTGAATTTAAGTCGGCGGTGAAGGGCGAGGACGAAGTGAAAAAGGACGAATCCGCGCCTTCGGAGAAACCGCAGGAATAGTCCCCGTCAGCGCAGGCTGTATTCGTTGAGTTTGCGATAAAGTGTGCGAAGGCCGATCCCGAGCGTCTTCGCACACTTTTCTTTGTTGTGCCCGCAAAGTTTCATGGTCTCCTCGATGGTGATCCGCTCGATGTCGCGCATCGAAGCCCCGGCGGGGATGCGGATTTCGCCGGCTTCCGGGGCCACCGTGCGGCGGAGGTATTCGGGGATATCGCCGGGGCTGAGCGGTTCCTGGCCATGCGCGGTGGCCACCATGCCCTCGACCACGTTTTGGAGTTCGCGGACATTGCCGGGCCAGTCGTAGTTGAGCAGCAGGTTCATGGCATGGCGGGTGATGCCCATCACGGGGCGTGCCTGTTTTTCGGCCGCAGCACGCAAGGCTTGATGTACCAACAGGGGAATGTCATCGCGGCGGGCGCGCAACGCGGGCGCTTCAATGGAGACCTTTGCCAGATGGTGATACAGGCCGGAATGAAAAGCGCCCGCTTCGGCAAGACGGTCCAGCCGCTGGTTGGTCGCGGCAATGACCCGGACATCCACGGGAATCCGCTTGGCGTCTCCCGTCCGCTCGATGCGCCGTTGCACCAATACCTCCAACAACGTTTCCTGCACGCGCGGTGTCAGGCCGTCCACGCTCTCCAAGAACAGGGTTCCGCCGTCCGCCAGTTCAAAGCGCCCCTGCCGGACCGCGCCGCGCTCCAGACCTCCGAACAGTTCCTGTTCTATCACGGTTTCAGAGAGGTGGGCGCTGTTGAAGCGGACAAACGGTTCGTCGCGGCGGGGGCTGAGATTATGGAGCGCCTGGGCAATGAGGTCTTTTCCCGTGCCGGGCTCGCCAAAGACTAACACCGTTTCCTGGGTGGGCCCAATCTGGCGGACGGCATTGTAGACTTGCACCATTTGGCGGGATTGCCCGGTCAGGCTGCCGAGTCCGAAGCGCTCGTCAAGGCGCCGCTTGAGTTCCACTTGTTCGTACACAAGGCGTTGGTGGGCGAGGCCGCGCTGGATAACGGCCTCCAGTTTCGCCAGATTGATCGGTTTGGTTTGGAAATCATACGCGCCCTGGCGCATGGCTTCGGTGGCGAGGGCGATGTCGGGCTCACGGGTGATAAACACCACGCACACTTCGGGATTGCGTTCTTTCGCGACCAACATCAGCCGCATGCCGTCCACGCGCGGCACATTCAGTTCGGTGACGAGAACGTCGAAGAGATGGCTGTCAAGCCGGTTGAAGGCTTTCTCATCCTCATCCACCCATTCGGCAGCGTAGCCGTGGCCGTGCAGGTGGCTGAGCAGGCGGCGGCCCACTGCGGGATCGCGGTCCACCACCAGAACTTCCGCGCGCCGTTCGAGCATGACTTGGCCATCCTATTCTTTGGGGATTCGCAAGGTGGTGATATCCGGCTCATTTTTTCCGCGGACAAACTGTACGAGCAGCGCTTTTCCGGGCGCACCCTGGCTTTTGAGGACTTCGAGGAGATCGCCAGGATTTTTGACGCGCTGCCGCGCCACTTCCAGGAGAATGTCGCCGTCCATCAGTTTGGCGTCCACCGCGGGGCTGTCCGGTTTGATGCCGGTGACGAGAATGCCTTCCGTTTCCGGAGGAAGCCCCAGTTTTTCCAGAAGCTCTTTTGTCACGGGCCGCAGGCGCATGCCGAGAATATACTGCTCGCGGTCCGGCTGCACGGCGTACAGCTCGCGTTCGCGAAGCTGTACGGGCACTTCGAGGGCCTTTTCATCCCGCCACACTTCGAGGGTAATGGAGGCGCCGGGGGCGAACGACGAAATCCGGCGCACCAAATCCTCCGCGCCCTGCACGGTTTCCCCGTCAATCTTTCGCAGTACATCATAGACCTGGAGGTTGGCGCGCTCGGCGGGCGTGCCGGGCTGCACCCGCTTGACAATCGCGCCGGTCTTGTCGGGCAACCCCACCGCATCGGCGAAGTCCTTGGCGTCGTCAATGGCCACGCCCAGATACCCGCGCGTCACTTTCCCTCCGGAGATGAGCTGGGGCACGGTGTTCTTGACCGTGTTAATCGGGATGGCGAAGCCGATGGAGTTGGCGTTCCATACGATGGCGGTGTTGACCCCGATGACTTCGCCTGCAATGTTGCACAGGGGGCCGCCGCTGTTGCCGAGGTTGATGGCGGCGTCGGTCTGGATCAGGTTTTGGAAGGTAAGACCCTGCATGGAAAGCCCCCGCAGGCCTTCGCGGCCCACCGCGCTGATGTGGCCGAACGACGTGGAGCCTTCGAAGCCGCGCGCGCTGCCAATGGCCATGGCGAACTGCCCCACCTTCAGGGTGTCGGAATCCCCCAGCCGCGCCACCGCCAATTCCTCCTCCGGCTCTATTTTTATCACGGCAAGGTCCGACTCCGGATCCGCCCCCGCCACCGTGGCCGGATATTCTTTTCCATTCCAGAGCTTCACGGTGATGGACTCCGCGTTTTCCACCACGTGATTATTGGTGACGATGTGCCCGTGTTTGTCGAAAATGAACCCCGATCCCTGGCCCCGGGGTTTGAACAGGGGGTGCGGGGCGGGGGATTCCGGTTTTTCCTCCGGCGCGCCCGGGGTGTTAAAAAACTGCCGGAAGAATTCCATCTCGCCGCCGCCGAACGAGGAGCCTTCCGTGTCAATATTGACGACACACGGCCCCATCTGTTCATGCAATTGGACAAAACCGGCCTCAATGTCTTTCAACAAGGGCCCTTGCGCCATTACCGCGCCCACTACCGCAAGCAAGAGAACATACATCGTCAAACTCCTTTGTTTTCCACGGCGGGGGCGCCATGAATGGCCTGTTCCACGCCCGTGCGCAGAACCGAAAGCACGGCGGAATCCTCGATCCGTCCGTTGTTCATCTGAATATAAAACGCATCGCGCACCCGGCGCGCATCCGTCATAATCCGCGCCGACAGGATGTCGGCGCCCATCAGCGACAAGGCACGCGCTATATCATACAACAATCCCGTGCGGTCGCCCGTTTCTATGTCTATCACCGTTTCGGTGGCGGAGGCGCTATTGTCGAAACTCACGCGGGTGCGCATGGGAACCCGGGGCTGCAACAGCGCGAACAACCGCCGCCGGGACTGTTCCACGCAGGCCTGAATCTCCTTTCCGCCCACGAGGACGTCGGTCAGCACCTGTTTGACGCCCTGAAACTGGGCATGGGTCATGGGGCGGTCATTGGCGGCGTCCTTGACCGTAAAGCAATCCACCACCCATCCCTCCGGGAGCGTAAACAGGGCCGCGCCTTCAACGTTGACGAGTTGGGAGGCGAAGCTGCCCGCGATTTCGGAAAAAAGCCCATGGCGGTCCCGGGTGCATATGACCACCTCGCTCATGGCGGTGTCCTCATGCGTCCAGCAGCGGAGCGCAAGGCCGGTTTGGCGGGCTTCTTCCAGGCATTCCATATGACGGGCAATGTACTCGGGAGAGAAGGCAATAAAATACCGCTCCCCCATGGCTTTCAAATACTCTTCCACCTTTGCCGAGAGGCGGTTGCTCACGTAGCCATGCACCGCCTGGGCCTTGGGCAGGGTCCAAAACTCCTCTTCCAAAACTTGGGAGCGTCCAAGCAGAATGCGCTCCGCCTTCAGGAATAGTTTCAAGAGCAAGGCGCCCTTCCAATCATTCCAAACATTGGGGCCCACCGAGGCGAGATCGGCATAGGTGAGGAGCAGCAATTCGCGCAGCCGTTCGTCCGAGTTCATTTGATGGGCGAATTTGCTCACGGTTTCCGCATTATCCGTGTCGCGGTAAAAAGCGATATTGGTCATCAAGAGATGGTGTTGCACCAAAAACGCGATACGCTCCGTTTCATCCTTCGGCATGCCGATGCGCGCGCAAATGGCCCGAACCGCGCTCACCCCCGCTTCCACATGGATTTCCCCGGACGCCTTGCCCAGATCATGGAACAGGATGGCCATGACGAGGATGTGGGGGTCGCGGATGTGTTCAAGGGCCTTTCTCAGAACCCCGCCGACAAAGCCTTCCATTTTGGGGATGCCGGCAAGGGCTTCCAGGGCGCGGAGGATGTGTTCGTCCACCGGATAACTGTGGAAATCCTCGTAGCGAATGATGCCCCGCACCGCCTCGAATTCGGGGAGATAAGCGCCCAGCAGGCCGGTGGAGGAGGCCTGCCGCAGGACTTCCCCGGCCTGCAGCATGCGGCTGCAAATGGCCACAAAATAGCGGCGGACCACATCGCTGGCGCGGAAGGCGTCATTTACCAGGGACAAATTGTCGGTTATCCAGGAGTGCATGTCGTAACTCAGCGAAACACGGCGGCGGGTGCATTCCCACAGCACTTGCATCAGGCGCGCGGGGTTTTCCGCGAACCAGTTTCGCTCCAGGGTTCCGGCGGAAAGCTGCCCCCGGTACACGGTCAGCCTGGAGCGGCTTGGGCCGGGGCCTTCTTCCACGATGCCTGCGGCCTGCTGATCGCATAGCCGGGCCGCCAGATGGAGAAATTGCCGAATCCGCTGGGCCGCGCTGTAGTACTCTTGCATGAAATGGTTCATGCTTTCCTGGGCGTCGCCGCCATATCCGAATACCCGCGCCAGGTGTTGCTGCATGCCGAAGGTGAGCTGGTTCTCCGGTTTTCCGGTATGAAAATGGAGTTCGTTTCGGATGCGCCAGAGAAAATCGAGGGCTTCCACAAGACCCAGGTATTCGTCATAGGCAAGGTGCCCCAGCCGCTGAAGATCATCCAGGCTCAAAAAGCCGTGGGTAATCATGATCATCCATTGCGCGGCGTGAAAATCGCGGAGCCCGCCCACATTTTCCTTCAGGTCGGGTTCGAGGTTATAGATGTCCTGGTGGTGTTCCGGAAGTTCCTCCGGCTGTTCGCGCCGCCGCACATGGGCGAGAATCCGCTGCCGGTCGCGGTCCTTGAGTTCGCTGAGCAGCAGTTTCAGGCGGGCAAAGGTCCGGGGGTCGCCGTGGATAAGGCGGGCTTGGGCATACGCGGTATACACTTCGGGGTCCTGCCGGGAAAGGCTAACCGCTTCCGAAACCCGGTGGATGGCATAGCCGGCCTGAAAACCCATATCCCAGAGAAAGGGAACCAGATATTGGTTGAGCGATTCAATATGCCGGTTCATTCGCCGATCATAAAGCAGGCAGACATCCAAATCCGACCGGGGGCTTAATTCGCGCCGGCCATAGCCCCCCAGTGCACAAATGGCGGTCTGCGACAACAATTGTTCCCGGCGCCCGCTATGATACAGGCCAAATTCCAGCACCCCGCGAAGCACCGTGTCGGCGGCCTGTGTCAGACGCCGCAACACGTTGCTCCCGGATTCTCCCGCCGCGTGGGATTCCCGAATGTCCTGCCATTGCTCATGCACATACGCGCGCGCGGCCTCCACACAGGTTTCCCGGGATACCCGGGCAAAGCCCGGCTCCCCGGCCTGCGCTTGGTGCATCAGCGTTAGAAAATGCTCCATCCCATTCGGAACCTTGTGTTGCCATGCCTTCACTGGCATGAACCCGCAGCGTGCATTCCGTATTCCCCCGGCTGATTTTCCTGAATCCCGCCCGAAGAAAGCAAATAGTGATTGGAATCGTGAATAAATCTTTGCAAAGCGCGTGGATTTACAGTATGCTTGTGGGTCAGGAAAGTTGCAGCATTTAACTTGGGGAGGCGCTGGGTTAGGCGATGCATACCGATACATTGGCGATGATAACCATCCTTGTGGTGGACGATATGCCCGAAAATGCGGCGGTGTTGACCCGTTTCTTGTCACCGCTGGGATATAACGTGGAAGCGGTGAACGACGGGGAAACAGCCCTCGTGTTTGTCAACAAACATCCGCCGGATATTATCTTGTTGGACTTGGCGATGCCGGGCATGGATGGGTTCGAGGTGTGCCAGCATCTGAAACAATCCCCGGACACCCGGCACATCCCCATCATTATCATCACCGGCCTGACGGATCGGGAAGCGAATATTCACGCCATCGAAGCCGGGGCGGACGATTTTCTCATCAAGCCGTTTGACCGGGTGCTCTTGGAAGCGCGCATCAAAAACTCTCTCAAAACAAAAATCCTTCAGGATCAATTGCTGGAATATCAGCGTGAATTGGAAGAGCGGGTCCAGCAGCGCACGCAACAAGTCGAGCGCACACAGCAAGTGGCCGTGTTCAGCCTCGCGAAACTGGCGGAATCGCGCGATACCGATACGGGGGATCACCTGGACCGCATCCGGGAATATACCCGGGAACTGTGCCTGGAAGTGAGTTCGCTCCCGGAGTACAGGCTCTTTGTGGATGCGGCCTTTATCCGGCAGATTTATCAATCAAGCCCTTTGCACGACATTGGGAAAGTGGGCATACCGGATCAAATTCTCTTGAAACCCGGAAAACTCACCCCGGATGAATTTGATTTGATGAAAACCCATACGTTGATCGGCGGGGACACGCTGCGGGCGGCGGATTTGGAGGCGGGGCAGGACTCCTTTCTCGCCATGGGCCGCGACATCGCCTATTACCATCATGAGAAGTGGGATGGCAGCGGTTATCCCTACGGGCTTACCGGGGATGGCATCCCTTTGGCCGCGCGCATCGTGGCGCTGGCGGACGTGTATGACGCCCTTGCCACGCGCCGCCCCTACAAAGAGCCCATGGACCACGCCACGTCAAAAGCGATTATACTGGAGGGCCGGGGGAAGCACTTTGACCCCATGGTGGTGGATGCTTTTCTCGCCCGGGAAGAGCGTTTTTGCGAGATTCGAGGGCAGTTTCAAACCGGCGAACATGTCGCGCCGCTGGTGGCCGTATCCAGCCGCCTCGCCCAATCCCATGGTGCCCAATCCAATAAGACTTGACCCTCCGTCATCGCATCAGTGTGCTGCGGCGGCAATCAGTTGAAGGGCGGCGCGCCAGGAATCCGGATAGGACGGTTCCCCGTATCCCGTGAGAAAATGTTCCGTGGCATGGCGGATATCTTTCAGGGGGACACATAACTCGCCCGATTGCACCTCGGCGTCCCAGAGTTGCCACGAGGTTTGGTCATCGCGTGGAACGATGCCTTCGAGCCAATAGGCATAATACGGCGGGAGGGGCAGGGGACCGGGATTGTTCAAGCAATGAAACTGCACTTGTGCTTCAAGTTCCTGTGCGCGGGCGGCCCATTCAGACGCTTCATCATTATGGAGCAGTTCCGCCATGCGGGCGGCGGCCGTCATTCCCATGTATGCATGAAGCACGGAGAGGAGACCGCGCCCATCACGGCAGAGCGCCGGCTGGAAGACGGGAAGCGGGGCATTCACCCGTACTTGAGACCAATCAGAAAGAAAACGTGTGACGGACACGAGGTCCTGCCAGATGGACTTCAAATACCGCGGACGCTCGGCGATGTCAAGACTTTGCACATGATGCCAGACACTGCCCAGGAGCCAGGCGGGGCTGTCCGTTTCCAGAATGATGTGCGGCAGGAACTCTGCCTGATTGGTGGAAACGGCGGCGGGCATGGACCCTTTTGGAAGTCCCGGCTTGGAAGAAGAACGGAGCGTATCGAGATAAAAACGGGTGTGTTTTTCCGCCAGGCCATGGTAGCCCGCGCAATCGAGGGCCAGAGTAACCCAGGCGCCATACCGCGCGGAATCCATGGCCCATGGAGGCTGGGTGATGGGCGACCGCACAATGCCGCCGGTCTCCCGGTCCATGCATTGAATAATGGTGAGCAAGGCGCGCGTCCGCGCATCCCCTTCCGGCGGATTGCCGGTAATACCTCCTTCCGCAAGCCACTGCATCCAGTGGTTCTGTGTATCTTGTTCCAATTGGCGGCACCCCTGCTTCCGTGCGTGACGGAGTCCGGCATCCACCTGATCACGGTTGTGCCCAAAGGCCACGAACAGCTCCGCTGTGAATCCCTCCTTTTCCGGCTGAGGGATCAATTCAATGGCGGAATGGCATTGTCCGGTGGCGCAGGAATCTTCTTTCAGGTGTCCTGTTTCGATTTGGGGCAACACGCCGGTTTCGGAATACTCTTCCCCGCATTGAAAAGTGCGGAACGGACTGGAACCGGCGTAACCTATCCACACGCCCTCAGCAAAGGCATCCCATTCCGGCGCGGGGGCTTTCCGGGCGGCAAGTCGCCCGGCGCGCTCCCAATCCGCGGCACTGGGCTTTTCAGGGCGGAAATGGTAAATGGTCTTTGTATCCGGCGCGGCGAACACCGCAAAATCGTTTAGTCCATCGAGCATCCAGTCGGCAATGGGAATTTCAGGGAGCTGCCGGGTACAGGGGGTAAAGTTGGCGTACCAATACATTTTGGGCGCGTCTTTCACCCCGGCGATGTGCAGCCGCCAGACCAATACATCGCGTTTAGCGCAGACAAACAAATGCTGCGTGGCGGTGAGGGGAGAATCCGGCAAGCGGCTTATGGTCACAATTTCGGTGGAGGCATCGGAGGCATAGTGTTGTTCCGTTTGCCACGGCGCCCCGGCAAGCCAGAACACCCCCTGATCGGTCCGAATCGCCCACTGGGCGCCGTGTTCCGGTTTTACGCCGAAATTCGGCAGATCGCGCGATACGGTGCGGTAACTGAGCTGATCATTCCCGCCGGGACTGGGCCACTGGCAACTGCTCAAACGCCCGAAGGCGTTGACGCCCACCGTCAGGCCGCCGTTGCCGCTGATGGCAGTGACATCGGCGGGGCCAAAGAGTTGTTCCCAGAAATCCGGGGTTTCCGCCAAAACAGATTGGGGAAAGAAGGAAACGGTCCACCCCAGTAATAAAAACAACCGGGGCAACCACCACGCGTACTTGTTTCTCTGAACCGTCATGGCGCGGTTCCTTCTTCAGAGAAAAGGGTTCCAGAAAAATTCAGTGTGGTTCCGTCGCTCGAAGCCTCTACACACAACGCGCCTAGACGCGACAGCGCACGGGTGGCGGGAATATAGTCCTGTTCCACGTCCCGGCTGTCCTTGCCGGGGATCAGTTCGAGTTGGGCGGCTTGCCGCAAGAGGGCGGCCACACATTCTCCCGTCTTGGCCCAATCCACCTGAATCGCCAGGGCATTGGCCCCCACCGGATGCGGGGTCATCCGGCCGGCCAGCCGCGCCATAAGCGGTTCCTGGCTGGTGACGAGCGCATAGCCGTCTGTTTGCGTCAGGCACAAAGAAAGTTTCTCCCCCAGCCAGGGAAGAATCCATCCGGGATGGCCGCCCCAGGAAGAAGGGAGGGCATCTTCGCTGGCGATTAACGGCATAAGCGGATGCGGGTTGGCGGAAGAAAGCGGCATTCTGAACGCTAGTGCCATCCGTGGGACAGGGAGCGTGGCGGCGGTGTCCACAGAAAGCAACGTCCAGGAATATTCCAGGACATTCTGGTCCCAAGCATCCGGCAGGGGCGGAACATTCCACCGTTTCCAAACAGGCAGGACATAGGGCAGAAGGGACTGATACGCCGGCGTTTTTTCAAGCAACGGATAGAGATTCGCCACGATTGGCTTCAGGGAACTTGCCGTCACACTTACCATGGGCGGTTCGGGCCACGCCTCCGGAAGCTGCAGGCCATCAGGCGCGGGCGGCAGCGCAAGATCAAGCCGCCCTTGGAGGTGCGGGGCCTTGGCGCGCACACACATCTCCCCCTTGATGGGGCCATTCCATGCCAGATGAATACCGTCCCTGGATACACTCTTTGGGGGTTCAGCTTCTTTCTCCGCGTCAAGGGAGGCACGGACATACTCCGGCCAACGGGAGATGATAAGAAACCGCCCGCGCCATGCATAATAGAATTCGCCATAGCGGCATAGGCCGTCTTCCGCCGGATGGACCACACAGTTCACACCATGGACCAGACGCATCAAAAGACCCGGACATACGCAGAATCCCCATTGGCCCGATTTTCCCCCAGCCAACATTTTCGGCCCCATCCAGACCCGCCACCGGGAAGGATTGGGCCGAATTCCAGCGGCATTTCGAAGGGTCAATTCGACCGGATGCATCCAGAGGGGCACTTCCTCCGCGAGAACTGCGGCGGCGGACGATTGTGCGGCGGTCTCCCATGCAAACGGCAGGTCTTCCGCAAAAGCCGTCCAATCCGTGTCTTCCGGGCAATACCCCATATTGGACACACTTTTCAGTACGTGATCAACCGCTGTTATGAGAAAACAGAGGGCCAGCCCGATCGCAAACGCGGACCACCCCCTGGAAATCTTTTTAGTCAAGAAATGCGTCATGTAAATAAGTATTCAAAAAGAACGTGGTGTTTTTCCGCGTGTTAATTCGGTCATGCTTCTTCCCAGACCGCATCCTTCTCCCGGTCACGTTTCTCTTCAAGGGACTGAACCTCGCCCGCCATTTCCCGCTTAAGCCGCTCGGCTTCTTCCCAGGCCGCGCACGCGGATAATTTGCCTTCATAGCGCAACCGCGCTTCGGCCAGCTTGGCGGCATATTTGTTTTCGATTTCCGCAATCCGTGTTTTTTGCGCATCACTGAGCGATTTGGACGGTCCGCGCTCCTTCGCCAGCCGCTCCAATGCAATTTCGTACGCGCTTTTCATAGGACCTCCTAGAGCGAGAACTCATCGTCCAGCACGGTGGCGATGAAACGCTCGATGGAAATAGGGTAATACCGGCTGTTGGGGGTGATGATGATGCCGGTGGTGATGTCCTCCCGGCGTTCCAGTTCGTCCATACTGTCGGAGAGGGCCTGGTCCACATTTTCCCGCAGATGCGCCACCTCAAGAAAATCCGACTTGCATTCCACCGGCTTGCGGTTAAAGCCCAGGAATCCGAACACCCGTCCGGTCAGGGCGGCATCCACATTGTCCTCGCCGAAAATATCCTCGTAATTGGGCCAGTAATGCTTGGGGCGAATCACAAACTGCGGCGACACCTGGATTTTCCCCTTGACGCGGGTCGCGCCATAACCGGATTCCAACGCCTCGCCCAGGCAGATATACGGCAATTCATGATAACCCTTGACGATGCCATACGTGGGCTTGCGCACAATCACCGTGCCCTGGTAAATCTCGCGCATGTCTTCGGAATTCAACGGCATATCCAACTCCACTGTTTCATTGAAGTCAGTCTACCGCACCGGCGCTTCGGGAGCAACTTCGCGCAGCCCCATCAACCGCACCCGCGTGCCATCCGGGCTGAGTTTATACCTGAGGGGAACGCGCTCCCCGGTGTTCACCGCCAGCCATTGGGCTTCCTCGACGTCCAGATTGCTCTCGGCGGTGCGCCCATCGCTCAGGGACACCTGCAATCGAAGCACGTGGACGGGCGAGCCGTCCTTGGCCTTCCAGAGTTCCTTTGCTTGCACCAGCCCCATGCCTTCCAGAACGGGCTGCCGTTCAAACGGATCGGCGCCCCGCAGCACCGTGGAGCCCCAGAAAAGAATCACTGCGGCAATGATCACAAACGCCAACACCCCCGTCCGCTTCCTGGGTGCCGGATACTTATCCGCCACCCACTTCCGAAAAGGCGTTTCTATGTCATCGCGTTGGTATTTGACGGCCATGGTGGTAGTCCTGTGCAGTGAACTTTAATTCATGCTATCTGGGTAAGGTCCCAAGAAACGCTCACCATCAAAATGAATCAAATGATCTGGGGATTCTGCCGTCCAGACTTCACTTTCCCAAGAAATTGTGGTGAGAAAACTACGCATTGATTCACGGCAAGGAAAGGCCGTTTCAAAAACAAGGCCTGTTTTAAACCCGGAAAAAAGCCGTTTCAACTCTTTTCTTCGTTTTCCATCCACAGGGCCGGCGCTTGTGACAGCTTCAACTAAAACAAGCCATTTGCGGACTGTATCATGGATAACGACATCCGGCATTTTGGCCGATGCTGGAAGGATTACGCCAAGTCTGAGGAGATATTCCTGTTCATAGTGTAAGAATTTATTCTCAGCATCCCCAATGTAGACAACTGTGCCCCCCTGAATAAACCGCGGGCAAAACTCTTCAATAATGGCTTTAATCAAAGGATTTTGACCACCAGGGGAAATAGTAACCGATTGACCTGTTGGAAGTTGTACAGGAATCCTGGCTACGTTTCGCGCCCTTAATAGTTCATTACGAATTGATTCTCGGCTCTGAAGGTAAACGCTGAGATTCGCCTCCCAAGCGGGGCTTTTGAAACTCTGGAATAATTCAAAGGCATGCGGCTCTACCTGATAAACCGTTTTCCCGCTATTTGTGGGCCGTCCCGGGTCGTCGGGATTTCGAAGAAGCATGCCGGCCTCAACAAAAAACTTAACCGCTTCATCACGAACGGTTTCCCGAGTGTTTGGAGCGTAATGAACATTGTATTCTCGTGAAATAAATTGAATAATTGGAGTAATTCCACGAAGTGGCGTGCTTGCATCTTGCCAGGATTGTTGTGGTTTGATATCAAGTAAGGCAAGCAACGTATACCCCGCTGTGTCATTACATTGTTTCGGCGCAAAGCCAAGTGCCTTTAAGATGGTTATGGCTTCTTCGATCTTCTTTTTCTGCTCAACTGCGCGTTTGCTTCGTCGTGTTTTCGCCATCAGAAAAGAAGCTCCTCTGCCAATTGGTCCAATTGTTTCTGAGAAATACCCGGCCGTGGATACTCATTCCCGATTTTCTCTAATGCAGATGCGCTGGGATAGCGGAACGTCCGCAAATCCGATGCGTTCACCTGAGTGTGCCCGCTAAATTGCCGGAAATAGACATCGGCCAGGGTGGAATTTAAAAATGCAGCCAATCCTTTTGCCAAACCCATGGACATACCATGCCCTTGAACATGGTAATAATTGAGATGGTTTTCAAATCCCACAACAGATGAAGGGATGCTTTGTGGATCATATATGCAGGCCACTATCCGCCGCCGTTCTTCCTTTGAAGAAAATCGCTTGACAAGAACATAAACCCCCGATGGCACAAGCAAATCAAGCGTGTGTTCATTGCATACGATGGCGTTCGGTTTGCGCGAATGGGCTCTTGGCCAATGCACGAAACCGTCATTAAAATGACATGGGTAGATAAGCGGGGCCATGCCATTGCCAGGTTCTTTTCGCAGATAGGACTTGGCCCTAAAGTCCACAACACGGCCTGTTGAAACACTTAACCCAAGCTCGTCCAGGGTTGCGGGAAGTTTGCCAATAACGGACTTGGCGTATGTTTGTTCTTCACTGGTGATCAGGTGAATGAATTGATTGGGATCGTCCGGCCGTACGACATCCGCATAGGCGGCCTTCCGCTCAGCAACGGCGTTACCCGGATGTCCATTACTGCTGGAAATGAGCACATGGGATGGTTTTGCTGCGTCCTTAACGGCGTGAACAATGATTGTTTCCTGAAGCACATTATCCCGTTTAAATGCCTCGGTGCGTGATTCAAAGGCATGAATACGCCGCAAAGACATGGTTTCCAGGAATTCTTTTCGAAACGGCTTGAAATAAGGGCCGTTACAGAAACTGCGGGGTGTGATGGCGACCAACTCGCCTCCATCGACAAGCAGCCGGGCAATTAACGCAATGAACGCTGGATAAAGATTGCTGGCTTCAATTCCCACAGAATGTAAAAGAAAACGCGCCATCGAGTCGCTCCTAATCTTGCGATAGGGAGGATTTACAATGGCCATGTTAAATCGGGGGGCATCCGCCGGAAAAAGATCATCCCGAACCATGGGAACCGAGGTTTTAATGAAATCGTCTTCAAAAACAGTCGAGGAGAAAGAAATGCCTGCTTGGGCACAGCAGGCTTCACATTCTTCAAAAGTCTTGTGCAATGAGGATAAGAGAGTGGTGTCAATCTCGTAAGCGGTAACGTGAATCTTTTGTGGTTTGTGATTCGCTGAACAGAGAGAATGAACAAATGCCCTGGTTAATGCACCTTTACCCGCACCGGCATCGAGCAATTCGATTTTTGACCAACGTTTACTAAATAGACTTGCCATAAAATCCGCCACATGCGCAGGTGTCAAAAATTGACCCAAATCGGCCTGGCGTTCACGAAAGGCAAGCAATTCATTCCTATCCGCCGTCTCAGGGCCAAAAATCCTGTCAATCGTTTTATAGGCTATGGTCATGGCGCATATCTTTCCGATAATGAAGTTATTATACACTCTCCGGCATGCTGGACTGCCACCCGCTCCTGCGGTATGATAGGTTCGATATGCATGAACGGGTGTTGTTCGGGAAAGGAACCTCATGGATTGCCGAATGGAACGCGATACGATGGGTGAAATGGCGGTGCCGGCGGACAGGTATTATGGCTGCCAGACCGCGCGGTCGCTGGTGAATTTCCGGATTGGGGGCGAACGGATGCCGCGGGAGTTGATCCGGGCGCTGGGGGTGGTGAAGAAGGCCTCCGCGCGGGTGAATCATGGATTGGGGCTGTTGCCCTTGCCGCTTTGTGAAGCCATTGGGCAGGCGGCGGAGGAAGTGATGGCGGGCACGCTGGATGATCATTTTCCGCTGGTGGTCTGGCAAACGGGCAGCGGCACGCAAACCAACATGAACGCGAACGAGGTGATTGCGAACCGCGCCATTGAGTTAATGGGCGGCACACTGGGCAGCAAGGACCCCGTGCACCCGAATGATCATGTCAACATGTCGCAATCGTCGAATGACGTTTTTCCCACGGCGATGAATATCGCGGCGGCGGAGCAGGTGGCGCGCCGCCTGATCCCTGTGCTGGAGGCTTTGCATCAGGCGCTGGCCACCAAGGCGGAAACGTATCAGGACATTGTCAAGATTGGCCGCACGCATTTGATGGACGCCACGCCGCTGACGCTGGGGCAGGAATTTTCCGGGTACGCCCAGCAGGTGGCTCAGGGGATACAACGAATTCAAGAAACCCTTCCGGGGCTATACGAATTGGCGTTGGGTGGCACGGCAGTGGGCACGGGCCTGAACACGAAGAAAGGATTTGCGGAACAGGCGGCGGCGGCAATCGCGGATATCACGGGGCTGCCCTTTGTCTCGGCGCCCAATAAGTTCGAGGCGCTGGCGGCGCACGATGCGCTGGTCATGGCGCATGGCGCGCTCAAGACCTTGGCGTGCGGCCTGATGAAGATTGCGAATGACCTCCGCTGGCTGGCGAGCGGCCCGCGGTGCGGCCTGGGCGAACTCAGCCTTCCGGAAAATGAACCCGGTTCGTCGATCATGCCGGGGAAGGTGAATCCGACCCAGTGCGAGGCGGTGACCATGGTGGCGGCGCAGGTGTTGGGCAACGACGTTACGGTGAACATCGCCGGGGCGTCGGGCAATTTCGAGTTGAACGTCTACAAGCCGGTGATTATCTATAACGTCCTCCAGTCCATCCGTTTGCTGGCGGATGCGGCGGAATCGTTCCGGGAGCATTGCATTGAAGGGCTTCAGCCCAATCCGGAGCGGATCGCCGCCCATGTAAGCCATTCCCTGATGCTGGTGACGGCGCTGAACCGCTTCCTCGGGTACGACAACGCGGCGAAGATCGCCAAAGCCGCCCACACCCGTGGAACCACGCTTCGCGAGGAAGCGGTGCGGCTGGGGCTGTTGTCCGCGGAGGAATTTGACCGGTTGGTGGACCCGCGAAATATGCTCGGCCCGGCGGAATAGCCCACCGGGCGCCGAAGGCCCTTTTCCTTCCCTAGGTTTCTTCCGGGAACTATTTTTTTCCCGCGCGTATTTTTTTATTGCAGAAAAAATGTTTTTCTGTTACATAGTACTTGCTGCGCGGGGCATAAACGGCGCGTGACGGGGCTTGTCCGCCTCGGGTGGATGTGTAAATTGCCGCTGGCCGCGTAAAACCTCCATGCAAACGCATGGCACGCCGAATTACAGAAGGATTTCTGTCTCACATGGCTAAACGAACGGAGCCTCCCTCCCCTCTTCCCCGAACTTTGGGCCCGGTCCCGGATTTGGAGCGCCACCTTCCCTCGGATTGGTGGCGCACATTGTTTACGTCGGTGTATTTGAAAACCGACGGCGATGTGGTGGAAAACGAACGCAACACGGCCAAGGAAGTGGACATGATCATTTCCACGGTCGGCCTGGAACCCAACGACCGCATTCTGGACCTCTGCTGCGGCCAGGGGCGCCACTGCCTCGAACTGGCCCGGCGCGGGTTCAAACACGTGACGGGTATTGACCGCTCGCGCTACCTGATTCGCCTGGCGCGCAAACGCGCGGCGGATACGGGCCTCCGGGCTTCTTTTCATGAAGGCGATGCGCGGCGGTTCCGCCTGCCGGAGAGCACCTACCAATGCGTGACCATCATGGGCAATTCCTTCGGGTATTTCGACCGCATGGAAGACGATCTTGCGGTGCTCGAATCCGTCAAGCGGGTGCTGCGCTCGGGCGGGGTGCTGGTGCTGGATATCGCGAATGGCGATTGGATTCGCAAGCATTTCGACCGCCGGTCCTGGGAATGGATCGACCAGGATCAGTTTGTGTGCCGGGAACGTTCGCTGTCCGGAGACGGTCAACGCCTCATCTCGCGCGAAGTGGTGGTGCACGCGGAGCGGGGCGTGATTGTGGACCAATTCTACGCCGAGCGGCTGTATGCCCCCGGCATGCTGGTGCAATTGCTGGAGAAAGCGGGGTTTGAGGAAATCCGGCTGCACGGGGCGATGGAAACGGAATCCGGACGAAACCAGGACCTCGGCATGATGGCGTCGCGGGTGTTTGTGACCGCCCGCATGCTGAAGCGGCCCCCCGCGATAAAACGGGGCAAGGTGTTGTTTCCCAAGGTGACGGTTCTGCTGGGAGACCCCACGCTGCCGGACCAGGTCAAGCGGGACGGCCAGTTCAATGAAGAGGACATGGATACCGTCAACCGCCTGAAACGGGCACTTGAGGAATTGGACGATTACACCTTTGATTATGTGGATCAACACGGCCCCCTCATCACGCGGCTGAAAAATGAACTGCCGGCATTCGTGCTGAATTTCTGCGATGAAGGCTACAACAACGACGCCTTCAAGGAATTGCATGTTCCGGCCTATCTCGAAATGCTCGGCATCCCCTATACCGGCGCGGGCCCCTCCTGCTTGGGGTTGTGCTACAACAAATCGCTGGTGCGCGCAATTGCCGCATCGCTGGATATTCCCGTGCCGCTGGAAACCTACTTTGACCCCGACGATCAATCCGCCATGCTGCCGGCGACCTTCCCCGCGCTGATCAAGCCCAATTACGGCGACAGCAGCATCGGAATCACCGTGGATTCCTTCGTTCGGGACGCGCAGGAACTGCTCACGAGCGTGCGCAAGCTCCAGGAATCGCTGCCGGGGCGGCCCTTGCTGATTCAAGAGTTTCTGGGCGGGCCGGAGTACAGCATCGGGATTGTCGGCAATCCGGGATTGACCTTCACCTTCCTGCCCGCGCTGGAGGTGGATTACAGCGGATTGCAGCCCGGACTCCCCCGCATTCTCGGGTACGAATCCAAATGGCTGCCGGATTCGCCCTACTGGTCCCAGATCACCTATCAGGAAGCCCAATTGGACGAAGACGCCTTGCGCAAACTCCAGGATTACTCCTCGCAGTTGTTTGTGCGCCTGGGCTGCCGGGATTATGCGCGGTTCGATTTCCGGGCGGACGCCCTGGGCGAGATCAAGCTTATGGAGGTGAATCCCAATCCCGGGTGGTGCTGGGATGGCAAAATGAACATCATGGCGGGGTTCGGCGGGCTGCGGTATGCGGACCTGCTGCGCATGATCATAGAAGCCGCCCAGGAACGCATCGTGCCCCAAAAATCCGGCAACGGTCATGGGAATGGAAACGGACGCAGAAACGGCAATGGCCATGGGAATGGCAACGGCGCAAAAAAGCACTGAACCGCGTGGTTTGGCATCCGCCCCGGCGAATGTACTAAGATACGCCCATGCAAATATCCGTAGTGATTCCGGTATACAATGAATGCGAGACGCTCGAAGCGCTGGCGGAAGGGATTTCCAAGCACCTCGGCGCGTACGGGCACCGCATCATTTTCGTGGACGACGGCAGCACGGACGGCTCCTTCGAGGTGCTGTCCGCCTTGCGGGATCGGTATGAAACGGTGGACGTGATCCGGTTCCGGAGGAATTTCGGGAAACCGGCCGCGCTGGCGGCGGGATTCGCGCGGGCGCAGGGGGATATCGCGATTATCATGGATGCCGACCTCCAGGACGACCCCAAGGAAATTCCGGCGATGCTGGCCAAGTTGGAAGAAGGCTACGACATGGTCTGCGGTTGGAAAAAACACCGCCACGACCCCTGGCACAAAATCCTCCCGTCCCGCGTGTTCAATTTCGCGGTGGCCAAAACGTTCCATCTTTCCCTGCACGACATCAACACCGGGTTCAAGGTCATGCGGATGGAGGTGGCGCGGCGGCTGCCGCTCTATGGCGAAATGCACCGGATGATTGCGGTGTTTGCCGTGCAAATGGGTTACCGCGTGACGGAAATTCCGGTGGAACACCATCCGCGCCGCCACGGACGCTCCAAGTTCGGCGTCAAACGATTCCACCGCGGGGCGATAGACGCCATCACCGTGCTGTTTCTTTCCCTGTATGGGGAACGCCCCGGGCACTTTTTTGGCGTCGTCGGAGCCTTGGTGCGCGGCTTGGGCGCATGCTTTGCCCTCGCCGGCGTGGTGCTGGCCGTGCGGGGCGGCGCGCCGCTGCTCGCCCTGGCGCTATGGCTCACCGGCATCATGCTCCTCATGGGCGGCGGGCTCCTCTGGGGAATCGGCCTGCTGGCCGAATGGCGGCTCCATCAACGGCCCGCCCCCGATCCCTCCTTCTGGATTGCCGAGGAACATCTCGGCCCGCCGCGGTGACGGCGTTCAAAAGAGTTGATTTCATGGGCTTGGTGTGCTAGAACCCAAAGGTAGAACCGGTCAGGAGACACACTATGGACGCGCCAACCAATCTGGATACTTTCCAAGCAGGCGATCCGCGCCTGATGGTGCGGTGGGCACGGCAATACGCGAAAAGCCGCACCATCTCCTTTTTGGTCCAATGGGTCTTTATCGTGGTGATGGTGCTGAGCATCGGCGTGGCCGGAAGCCTCACCAATATCGCCTACCGCGCCGGCAACATGGGCCTGTTCAGCGGCGCGGTCGTGATCATGGTGGTGGCCATTCTCGTGCTTACCTGGTTTTCCATCTCCAAGTGGGGCAGTGATTTAATCTGGAGCATCACCCAGTGGCTGTATGGGGAGGAAGGGTATGTCTCCTACACCGAGGACCATGGAGACCAGGGCCTTCCCTTATGGCTCACCGCGTTGGGCGGGGGATTGGTGGTCTATCACCTGTTTGGCGCCCTGCTCATCAGTTTCGGATATCTTCATCTGCAGTATATGCAGCCTTTCTCCGCCGCCTATATGGTGCCCTTTCTGGCCATTATGATCGGGTACCAACGGCTCGGATTCTGGGCGTGGTTCTGGCCCATCCTCTATGGCCTGCACGCCGTCCTGCTGCTGAAGGGCTATCCCCTCAGCTTTCCCGGCCAATGGAAATTGATGGACATGGTGGTGTCCGTATTCGGATGCGGCCTCGTGGCCATTCTCACCGGCCATATTTACAGCCGGTTTGCGCTGTGGAAATTGAAGCGCCTGGTGCAATCCGGACTCCCCGCCAGCACCGATTCCGACCCGGGGGACGATTCGCCATGAGCGAACTCGACCGCACCATCCACGAGCCGGCCCGGCTGCGCATTCTCACCATCCTCTCCGGGGTGGATGAGTCGGATTTCAGTTTCCTGTTGAATACCCTGGGCCTCACCAAAGGCAATCTCTCCTCGCACATGGACAAGCTGGAAAAAGCCGGCTACGTGGACGTGAAAAAAAGCTTCAACGGGCGCATTCCCCACACGGAATTTTCCATCACCGCGCAAGGCAAGGCCGCCTTATTGGAGTATTGGCGGGAACTCGATACGATTCGCGCCCTGCATTCGCAGTCTGGCGAATAATTTCCGCCCAAAGAATGTAGTCTTGAAAACAGCCGTATGCAAAAATGCCCGTGGTTTTTTGGCGGCGTGAGGAATAAGGCATGGAAATGTGTATTCGGTACGGGGGCTGGTGCCTGGCGGCGCTGCTGGCGCTGGCCGTGGGCGCATTATTGTTCTCCCTGCATGACAAAAACCAGGAAATCGCCGGCCTTCACGGAGACTGCGAGCAACTGCGTGAAGAGAATGCCACCTTGCGAAAAGAACGCAGCGAACGGCCCCTGGCGATGAATCCATCTCCAGTGTCGGGAACGCGCTCGAAAGCAAACACCGCGGCTTCCGATACGTCCTCCACCGGAGAAACCGGACGCTCCGGCAACTCCGCACAGACCACGGATGAATCAGGCGGCCAACCGAATGCGGACGTTCCGGTGGAACGGGTACTCGTGAATCCCGAAGCGCATGAACAGGGCGCGGAAATGTTGCTCCCGATTGCCTATGGGGACCTGCTCCACCAGCTTGATTTGCCGCCCGAGACGGAGAACCAGGTCCGCGTGATTTTGAAAAATTTTATTCTCGGGACAATGGACGTGTTTTCGCGGAACGCCGGGACGAAAGGCGGCCGCATGGTGGCCGTGAACGACGGTTTTGGAAGACATACCGCCGAAGACAAAGCCCGCTTATTGGCGGAACTGCGCAATGTGCTCGCCCCGGAAGAACTGGCCCTCGTCGAGGAATATGAAGAGACCCTTCCAGGGCGCATGCTGAATATGGCGTATGAGATGCAACTAAACCTCTATGCCCCTGGATTGATCCCGGAGAACCAGCAGATGGTAAAAGAGGTGCTGGTGGACGAAATGCTGGCGATCCAGCCAGACCCCGCGGCCCCCGGAAACAGGCCCATGGGCAATACCCAAAGCGAGGCGTATCGGCGCGCCCTGGATCGCCTGGCCCCCGCGATGGCTCCGGAACAGTTCGCCCTGGTGGAGCGGTTTGTCCAGCAACAGGAAGACATGAACCGCGCGGCCGCCGGGAGGATGTCCGGCCAGCAAGATACCGGCGGTGGTTCTCAACCGTGACAAGTCTCGCGAAACGCCAGGGACTGACGACTGCGGCATAGCCTTCACCAAAGAAGGGAAGTCGTTCGTGTTTATGTTTCGTACTACTATCCACCAACCTCTATCATCTTTTCGAAAAAATTCATCCCGCAATTAGTCCCATCGATCCCATTAATCCTATGAGTCCCATATATTCTTGCTTCCGAACCCCGGATCCCGGACCCCGATTTCCTTTGGTTGCGGCCATGCCGCGCCAGATGTTTCGCGCATTTCGCGGTAAGACTATCCGGAACTATTCACCACGAAAAACCCGAAATAAACGAAAAGAAATACCACACATCATTTCAACCATCCACGGCGATGAATCGAATTCATTTCTCCGTGGCCCCCGTGCTCTCCGTGGTTTCAATACTTGTCATCTTGAGATTTTTATGAATGAACCACGGAAATTCACGGAGGGCACTGAGACGCTGTTCCCACCCCTGCGAATCTCCGCGACCTCCGCGTGCTTCCATGAGAAGGCCAAATCAAGGAAAAAATTTTTGCCGACGTGGCGGCTGATCTTGGACGAGCCTGCCTTGCTTCCATACGCACTTATAAGGCCTTAGATTGATAGGCTTTGTGCATGATAATGTCCTGCCGAGGGTGCTGCAATCTCTGCGGCGGACTTACGTCTGGTAGACGTTGGACCAAGACGCAGACCGCAGTCACCGGACTCGGCATGGAAACTCATCCAGTGTCGGCCACTTAGCCGAGCTAAAATCGATTCAATTATGAAAGACGCGTTAGAGGACAACGTTACGATAGACCCTTATGCCATGCTACACTGGTGCTGTAAGCACGGAGGATAGGGCAACGCTGGAGAGCGACCCGAGCGCCGGCGCGGATGGGTATACGGTTGGGCAGGGCATTTCCTGCCCTCTTTTTTTTGCCCAACTGGCACCCCATAAAGCGATAAACTCATTAGGCAACTGCATCTTCCATCTCCTTCCCCGGGAAGCGTTCATAACATTCTCCCGTAATCCACATCCTATGCAGTAGTACCGCCAACTTGCGCGCCACCCCCACTACCGCCTTTTTCTTCGCCCTTTTATTGCCCGTGCCCGCCTTGGCCAATCCCCATTGCCGCAACGCACAGTCCGGGCCAAACGGACCTAAAATATAATGCGCCGCGCTCACCAGCAACTGCCGCAGAAATCCATTGCCCGCTTTGCTGATCCGTAATTGCGGGTCACTTTCTCCCGACTGCGATTGCCGTGGCGTCAACCCCACATACGAACCCACCTGGCGGCTCTTCATAAACCGGTGTGGATCATCAATCACCAACGTAAACGCCAGCGCCGTGATTGGACCCACCCCCGATATCTCCCGGAATTGTTCTGTTACCGGATACCGTTCACACAGCCGCTCTACCAATGCATCATACTCCTTGATGCGCCCCGTCAATTCTGTAATGGTCACCACTAAGGGCTCCAGTGCGGGACGCAACCGATCCGTCATCACTTCCATGGCCCGCTTGCCAAAACTCTCCGCCGAACACGACGCCACCCGGAGCCCACTCGACTTAAACAACCCCCGAACCGTATTAATCAACCCCGACCGTGCCTGCACTAAACTGTCACGCGCCTGCAATACCGCCATATCCGCTTGCGCCGCCTCCGAACGATGCCGCACCGGACTCAATAACTCCGGATCAAATCGCACCAATCGCGCCAGTGTGCGCGCATCCAATTTGTCGTTCTTTTTCGGACCCTTGTAAATTAACTGCACTTTGCGCGCATTCGCCACATATACCCGATGCACCAATGGCTCCAACAATCGGCTTATCCACGGCGAATGCGTTCCTGTTTCCATGGCTAACCGCGCATCCTTATATGGGGAAAACAATTGCTCCAGCGCTTTCGTCTCCGTGGCCACTTCGTGCTCCTCCACAATCTGCCCTCGTTCATTCAGAACGCATACCTGGCTGGTACGATCCCCGAGGTCCATTCCAATAAATCTGCTATACTTCTTCATGGGCCGGTTTCCTTTCTGCTGCACTTAACAGTGCGGTTGGCTTTGCAGGCGATTATACGCACTGCGCTGGGATTACCGGCCTTCTCATCTTATCTCTGCGTTGAATATTCTTCTTAACGCTGATTCTGCCTTTACATCAAGCCGCATACTTAACCGTAAATGCGAAAAAAGACCAATATAGGTGCCTGCCCCGGTTTTTGACTAGTCAAGACACCTGTCCCATGCGTTTCACCATTTTAATCAGATTCACTCACATTAAATTGTGTGAGTACTGTTTTAAGTTCACCAGATGGAACGATTTGGATAAGTTCGCCCATAATGATATAGACTCTCCCTTTTAGTAATACCCTTTTGGGAGATGAGTATATTCGATCTTCAATAATATTCCCATCAACAGAAGTTTGTTTGCGAAGCAGGAAAGGAACATCCGTTTTAGCAATACACCACCTCCAGTATACACTGCTGGTTGGATTACACTCCGCACATATAATCTCGGCACCTCGTTCCTTCAAAGAATCATGACATAATGTCGATTGTACCGCTTGGGACTGTTCAACACATCGGTTAAGGCTTCCATGGATAAGTTTATAACGCAAAAGAGAAGCGTTGGGCAAGGGATTGTTGGATAAGGGAAATAAATGATCTAGTACAATGAAATACGCCCAAAGAATAGTGTTTTCTTCATTTGTTTGTCCAAGAGTTGTTCCACCCGTACCTTCATGTTCAGATTCAAACTCATGCACTAGGGGAATTACACTTCCGTTGTCAAGTTGCATACTCACGCTGCCACAAACAGCATGCCGAACAAGTACAGACCCGTAATGTATAGATAAATCGATATTTTGTTTTTTGTCAAGGATAAAGTCCACTGTCAAGTCACCTTTGTTGTCACCTTGCGCGGAAATCTGCTCTGCGATAAATCTTGGTATTACAGTTTGCTTATCGATCCTAATAGATCCTTGTATTTCGCCCGCATGATATTCTGACTGCTGAACTGACATCAGAAGTTCCAATAAAGCAGGGTCAACTCGCTTCTCCTCTACGCATCCAGTCAGCGACCAGATGGATACAATAAGAAGAACAATGCTAGTTATTTTGACGAAATACGGTGCATTTACGACCACGATTTTTCCTCCAAACAGCATTTGCATACCACGTAGTCATCGAACAATGACTTTTCGATTTAGGGCATACCTGGACAGTCATTCCTTATGAGACACGCAGTAAGTTTTGATTCTGCTTTCTTAGGACAAAGGGGATCCTTTTTAATAATACACTTGGCGATATCCTTCTTGTATGTTGCCCAGCATTTGTCGCAGGGATCTTCCTTTAAGGCTCTACAACACATAGCCTCACAACCACTTCCCCGAGTTGTCCAGCCCATAGGGCAAAGTTTTTTTTCCTTCTTAAAGCACTCCCATGAAAACAGGCCAAGAATGTCTATTTCGTTAAGGGGATTGTCTTTGACATAAATATATGTGTTCGGCCCATCGACCATCCCCAACGGGTCTCTGGTCGTCCACCTGTTCATCGTTGGGCTGTAATACCGGAAGGGGGCGTAATAGAGCCCATCATCCTTATCCCACGTATGCCCCGTGAAACCTCGATTGAGCACAAGGCCGGTCTGATTGTACGCCTCGCCGTAGGGCATGTATTCATAACTTGCGAGGGATGACTTATCCTGCGCGCGTATCCCCCGCACGCTGCCGAGGTGGTCGCCCATGTAATACCGGTAGCTGCCGGTCGAGGGATTCGTCCCGGTCACCTCCGCCAGGCCGGGGATATACGTCATGGACAGGCCTTCGATGTCCCAATCGCTATCCGCGTCCGTATACTCCTGCAGCGTATTCCAGCCCACATCCCACCGCCACCACGTGTTGTTGACCGAATCCAGCGTTCGATTGCGCCGCTTGCCGAATCCGTCATACTGATAATAGACCGCGGCCGCCTCACCGGGGAAGTTCGACGTCACGTCCTTCAGCTTATCCCCGAACCGGTAATTATACCGCGCCTGATAACTCCCCTGATTCTTCGTGACCAGCCGCCCCCAGGCATCATATACGAACGTCGTGTTCACACGCCCATGGTCATCGTTATTTGCGCTTTTCGCTTGACAAATCCTTAACATTAATATCTCATTTTGTACTGATATATCACCGTCTTTTTCTTATAGTGCGATAAACGATCCTAAAAAACAATAAAGTCATCAACAAAAATAGAGCGGCTAATGACAATGTTAAAAAATACGCTGTCCATAAAATTCCATAATCGCTATCTATTCGTTTTGCAATATCTTCATCTGTAGCTGCTATTGATTCTAGTGGAATTGAAATGACAGATGACCAAAACTTAAGAACATGATAATCAAAACACTGCCGTAAACTGAAGCCATATGCATCACACCAAGGGAAGACCATTATCCTACGTCCGTTTGAAAAAACAATCCTCGACTTTTCCAGGTCTTCTATTTCACGAATAGTCTCGAAGGCATGTGTATGTGATTTGGTTGTATCTATTTCTTTACTCGTTTGCTTTGAAGGAAATTTTACGCCAAGAATAGTGCTTTTTAGTACTCTTTTCTGTTTTGATTTCTCATAAAACTCACAAGTCTTGAAATATGACTTTCCTGATATATCTTCAAACGGATCTGAAAGAATCGATTTGAAATGCCCGTTAACAATTATTTGAGAGATTTTACCTGACGGACTAGTGTCTAATCTAAACGCCAAATCTGAAGATGACAAATAATGACCAAAGATGGAACATAACAAATTATTCGTTTGACTATGACTACCCAAACTTTCAAAGCTCTGCTCTTGAAATGAAATGTCATAATTTCTTCTAAGCTCGGTCACTGTAACCGGGTCACCCATGGACAGAGGAAATATATGTACTAAAATAATATTGTATATAATAAACATATTATTATCAAACTTTTCTATTAACGCATTATTAGACAGATTCAGTTCACGACGAAATGCAATTGGCCACAATTCGTTATCTCCGAAGTCAATAAATTCGCCATCACTTTGAATAGTAACGATAGGTCCGGAGTCCGTATATACTTCTAATTTGAAGCGATATCCCGTTGTCCAGGTCATAATAATGTACAGATGGTTCATATTTTGCTGCTGCAATTTTTCTGGGAGGACTTGTTCATCAAATAGATCAAGTAGAAATTTTGCCCAACCAGATGTTCTGCATGTTTCTGTAGCAAGATATTTTTCAAGAGCATTAGTAGCTTCAATGCAAGATTTCGCTGTTTCCTGCTTTGTGGTATGGTGTCCGACACAATATTGTGGCGGGATTATATAAAGAAATAACAATATACTAAAAACAGGCACTTTTCTCATGTAGCGTCCTTCTCCTTTGGTTATTGTGGTGGTTCTTCTGGTAGGACTACGCCACAATCTACCATGCGTGCCCTGTGTTTTTGATAGGCTTTGTGGAGGCATTGTGGGGGATTCTTGTTTATCGCACACTTCGCAACATCTTTTGCATATTGTGCTTCGGCTTTATCGACACAATCTTTTCTTATTTTGAAACAGCATTTTTTTTCGCATCCATCTTGCCATGGAATACCTAGCATCAATGCACACCAAGTGTCACTTATACTCGGCTTACATATATAGTTAGGACGAGCTGAAAGACCTAAATAATCTGTGAACATTGTCGGATTATCATTGACATAAGAATATAAATTCGGCCCATCGATTATGCCAGCCGGATCTCTCGTCAGCCATCGTGAAGCGACAGGGCTATAGTATCGATACGGGGCATAATACAGCCCATCATCCTTATCCCACGCATGGCCTGTAAAGCCTCGATTGAGGGCGAGACCGGTTTGGTTGTACACCTCCCCGTAGGGCATGTATTCATAACTTGCGAGGGATGACTTATCCTGCGCGCGTATCCCCCGCACGCTGCCGAGGTGGTCGCCCATGTAATACCGGTAGCTGCCGGTCGAGGGATTCGTCCCTGTAACTTCCGCCAGGCCGGGGATATAGGTCAGGGAGAGATTCTCGAGGTCCCAATCCGCACGTTTGCCGTGCAAACGTGCCGCACGCGCCAGCCACGGCTTGGACGCCGCAGGCGGACAAACGTGGCGAGAGCGATTTCTTTCCCACCGCCACCACGTGGTGTTTACCGAATCCAGTGTTTTACTGCGCCGCTTGCCGAGGCCGTCATACTGATAATAGACCGCGGCCGCTTCACCGGGGAAGTTCGACGTCACGTCCTTCAGCTTATCCCCGAACCGGCAATTATAGACCGCCTGATGACTCCCCTGACTTGTTCCAGTGATATTGGGTTTGCC
>CAYYRW010000058.1:0-34374 GCA_964474205.1 uncultured Nitrospirales bacterium
TGACCCCCGTGCAACCGCGTAAATCCAGCGAGTTAAGGTTGGCCAATTCCTTTAGCGGCGCGAGGTCGGTGAGTTGGCTACAGTTATGCAAGTACAAAGTAGTCTGTTTTTTCTTTTTAAGAAGCAATCCCAACGCTTGCCAACTATGTTTCAACAACTCCCCCTCACCGGCGAATAAACTATTCGCAATTGAAAATTCTTGATTTTGCCAGTTGTTTGGGAGGTTTAATTTCAATTCCCAGTTCCAAAGGGTCTCTAGGGTTTCCCGGCGTAATTTCGTGGAGAGCCCGGTAAATGGGTCCACAACCAACGAGGATAATAATTCAAAATATATTCTTTGCGTTTTTATTGGCTGATCCACTTTCTTGAGAAATAGATCGTTGAGCAGTGTTTCCGCCCATTCGGACATGTCGGATAAAAGTTCAAACAAGAGTAATATTGTTTCGTGCCATATTTTATCTTGCGTATAGTTGCGAAGAGCCGTTTTGCCATCGGGTTTGTCTTGGGTGGTCTTTTTCCCCCATGATGGCGATAGTATCCGTTCACGAAGATAATACGCGGCAAAGAATTCTTGAAAACTGAGATGCATAAAGGCAAAGTGTTCTTCCCCGTCTTTCTGACCCCGGGGAAGCAATAATCCGCTGCGACGCCCAAGAAAATGAACAAACTCCACCGCTTCTTTTTGATAATCGGAACAAGGATACCCGGAGTGTTCCATCGCCTCGGCAATCCAATTGATTACCTCGCTTTGCGGTACCAGGATTTCGCGCGATTCCTGACTTTCATTATCTTTTCCCCTTCGGCATTGCATCTCGAACCCCACACGGGCTAACCACTTCATTTTCTGTTTATAGGTGTAGGCATCTTCGCGAATTCCCCGGAATTCATCGATGGATTCCAGATAGGCCCGTGCAATTTCGTCATACAATAATACCCGCCCATGCGGCAGGCGCGCGCGAACGCGGTGAATCAACGCCATCATGGTAAGCAGATTGGGCACCCGCGCAAGCCTTAGAATGCCTGTGCCTTGCCGAATGCGTTCCACTAAGTCTCGTGCCTGTGGAGCGTATTTCGCTTGTACTGTTTCCCTCAGCGCATACCAATTGTAAGCAAAGCGTTCGATCTGGTCATCGTTGAAGGGTGCGACATGGAAAATATCAGGATATTGGTCTGGATTGGAGAAGATGTCAGATGTTTCAAATATGCTTGATACTATAGGAACTGAATGTGGACTTGATATGGCTCGCATTTGTCCAAGACGAATATATTGATCGTCCAATATATCTGCTTTTTCCAAGGGAATAAAAAATGACGCATCATCAAGAAGTTTATTCGCAAACGGATACATTTGCTCGTTATCGAAAATAAACTTTTTTTCTATCCATGGAATAACCGTTTGCAAATCCGATTGATGGAATTGAACATCTTTATAACCAACAATCCGCGAGGTAAGAAGCCACCGGCAAGCGGGATTTTGCGACATACCATACATAACGGCCATGCGTAAGGCTTGTCGAACATCCAGCCTTCCCACTTCATCCAACCCATCCAATAAAAATATCACTTGACCATTATTTAGTAAGGATCGCAATTTATCTTCATGCCCTTTAAAAGGATTGGCAACGGGATGGGCTAAAAATGAGTTGAGCAAATACTCCCAATCCATATCCGATTTAAGGTCCAATTCTCGCAATACTATTGGAATTGGAACCAAAGGGCCGAGGCGTTCCACATAAACATTTTGTTCTGGCCGTATGAATTGCCAGGCAACCCAGTTGATCAAAGTGGATTTTCCGCAACCCGGATCGCCTAAGAGCATTACGCGCGGGTGTTCACAGAGCACATCCAAGGGATTCTGCAAACCCGTCCATTCTTCAAGAGCCCGATCCGGTGGAATGTAGTCCTTGGCTAGATAAGGCTCCACATAGAGATGCTGAATTCTCACATCAGGGTTTTCTTTAAGGTTTGGCAATCCCAAAAACCGTATATACCCATGCCATTGTGAAATTTCATGAAAATACTTCAACAGAACCTGATCATTCCATGGATTGATAAAAGTATCCTTCTGCGGCTCTTGGAATGCTCCCGGCCCCGTAGACAAAATTAAAGGAATTTCATGTTCTTTCACCTGGGTTTTCATGGCCGGTAATTTTGTTGCACCCTGTGCAACTATTTTTCTTTTCTTTGTTGGCATTCATTTACCTCAATAAACAAGCATTGATGGCATCTTCTGTTACATCCGGCCCGAGATTCAAAATAAGTCGCTGCGCATAAAAAACAGCCGCGTCATCCGGATCGGAATACAAAGGATTTCCGTCTGTAGCGCTTGGAACCGGAGTATTATCAACAAGGATTGGGTCCAAAGTGCGTTGAAGGGGAGACCTTAACAGTGGATGAAGTTTATCGCCAGTAAGGTCTGAAGATCCTTCAGTCGCTTTAGCCCAATCGTATAATTTGATATAAAAGCGGGGTTCATGTTCCATTTGCCGGTATATCGGATAATGGAAATGATACAAATATGCAATAAAAAGCAGCACCATGCACCTTTGCGGTTCTAATCTTCCCTGATATGTGGCCCATCCTGTTTTCTGTTCTGCAAAACGTTGAAGTATTCCAGCAAAGCCTTTGATTTTTCTGGGATTGGCCGGTAAACATTTATACTCTTGTGCAATATCACAAAGCTCAATTTGAAGAGTATCCCCTGGATCTATGAATTTCTTGAGAAATTCTCCCCTATTGGGAAGAGCAGGTAAATGGTAAATATCTTGGCAGATCTTATCCAAGTACTCACGCGCGCGCAACTTAGAGTTGCCTTGGTTTGATCCCGGTTGCTGAAAACATCGATGTATTGCATCCTCAATAATGTCTTGATTCATTCCCAAAACAAAGACACACCGTTGTAAGTTCAGATAAATCTTGATCCCTTCCAACAACCGATAGGCTACATCATCCTGACAACGATCAAGATCATCAATAAGAACCACCAACCGCCACTCAGGTCCATTTTGTGATTTTTTACCTAAGAGTTTGCCTATCGCTTCATTCAATTGTTCCCGAATATGGTGGGTGGAGAGCTTTGTGGCAAAATGATCTTTTTCCCATTGCTCGCCAATTTGTTGGACAGAAGATGCCTTTACTCCTTTCAAACCCTGTATTCCGATAATGCGCGTAATATCTTCAAACGCCAATAAAGCGCCCCGTATTGTTACCTCTGTCAGTTTCTGGCCTTCCTTCAACCACTTCCAATACCATTCTAATTGCAGCCGCATTTCTTGCATAAGCGCGACTATTGGGACAGGTTCGTTGGCATACCGCCACGCCTCAAACCATATTACAATTACATGGTTTTTATGTGCGCCTGCAGTAATAGCATTCTTGGCTATCGCTTTTTTCCTTTCTGTTTCAGTTTGTTCGGGACACCTTCCATCAAGATGCCAATGAAGCTGCTGAAGAAAACTTGTTTTACCTTGACCCCATTTGCCATGAATTCCGAAGACCTGAGGTGGATTACACTCTATAATGTCCCGCGCAACCGCTTGGACCATCTTCACCCGGTCTAATTCATCTATCAACGTCGGTTCATCATTAAATCTTGAACTCATACTCACCTACCTCCTAACTGATTTTCTCGCCTTAATAATCGTATGTTGGTCCACCCTATGTCAACAAGGCGATATTCACATAGAGAAGAAATGAAAAAATGGTTGTGCTTTGTGGAAGAAGTAAACTTGACAAAACTTAACAACCATGATAGGCTTCCGTCATGGGAAAATTACTTAATCTTCAATCGGTCCGGGAGGCCATGCAAAAGCAGGGCCTGAATCAGGCACAGCTTTCGGGCAAGATTGATGTAAGCCGGACTGCTGTGACGAAATGGTTCAATGGCGAGGATTTTCCACGTCCGGATAAGCTGCTCAAGATGGGCATGGTTCTGGGGCTGGACTTCAAGCGGCTGGTCATTGAGGAAGCGGACCCATCTGAACCTGTGATTGCCTTCCGGCGCAAGGGTGGACACAAAACCACGGAGAAACACGTGGAATGGGCGAAACATATGGGGGCCTTGCTCAGTGCCCTGGTTCCCTTGCTTCCGTTCGACAATCTTGTACGCCCGGCAACGCTCCTTCACCCCGTTAATGAATATGCATACCTGCAGCGGGTGGCACGCAAAATCCGCCAGGAGATTGGGGTGGCGCAGGACGTTCCGGTGAAATTCCGGGATCTTGTGGGACGGTTCACCGACCTGCGTACCGTCCTTATCCCCGTGCTCTGGGGCGCCAAGGACCACCATGAGAATGCCCTGCATATTTATCTTCCCGAATCCATGTCCACGTGGGTGTATCTTAATCTGGACAGCAATATCCACGATTTTAAGTTCTGGATGGCCCATGAACTGGGCCATGTGCATGCCCCGGATCTGCGGGACGATGAAGCGGAAGATTTTGCGGACGCTTTTGCACAGGCCTTGCTCTTTCCTGAAGAAAGCGCGGCCAAGGCGCATGCTTCGGTTCGTCTTGCGCGGAGCGAAGGAGCCCGGATTAATCGCATTAAAGATATCGCCCGCGAGTTTGGGATTTCCCCCACAACGGTCAACCTTTCATTACATGCGTTCGCCCGCGAACATGGAACGGACCGTGTGGATGTGGGCCAGGCTATTCATGCGGCCTCGACAAACTTCAATAAAAAATTCCCCACAGTAAGCGAAACACTATTTCCTGTGATTCCCCCCACTCCCAAAGACTATATCACCATGGCGCGCGGTGAATTTCAGAGTCCATTTTTCGATGCACTGCAAAAGCATGTACGGCAATCGGTTGTTTCCGCGGGTTTTGTGGAAACAATACTGCAACTTCCACTCCTGGATGCCAAAGGAGTCCTGGAGGAGTTGCGGTAAATGGGGCGAACTGTTTACCGATTCCCGGGGCAGAATCCGTCTTCGCCGGTATCGCAGGAAACATAGCCGCCGTAGTTGTAGAATTGGATGAGGCGCAACAGTTCCGAAAGGCCGAGGCGCCAATCGCGGGGGGCGTAATCGCTGGAATGCGGGGCGCACTCCTGCGGGCCTGGGCCGGGACTGTATCCGTCTTCGCCCGCGCTGTCGCAGTGGAATCCGTTTGAATTGTAAAACTGGATGATGCGCAGCAATTCATAGAGGTTAATGGTGTTGTCGCCATTGATATCGCCGGAATGCCGGGCGGAGGGCGATTCGCCCTCGCGCGCGCCTTCGCCGCCTTCACCGCCTTCGCCTTCAGCCGGAGTTCCTTCGCGCTCGCCTTCTTCGCCCTCGGCGGGCGGGGTGCAGCTTTCATTAAAGGAAATGCGCCATGAAAGCAGGCTTCCCGTGGCGCCGCTTTCCCGGTCATAGACCATCAAGGACCATGTGCCCTGTGCATTTTCGCTATCAAAGGCCGAGAGCGATTCCACGGGCGCATAGGAGCCCGTATAGGGCGCCGCCGCCAGAAGAATCAGGGTGGAGGCCTCATCGTCAAAGGTGGTGTTTGGAAATCCCGGCGCCCGGGTGGCGAGTTGGGTGGCCAAAAACACCACGGTGGCCGACGGGGATTCCACCCAAACCACCAGGTGATCGGCGTTCTCATGCGTGATTTCCACCGTGATGTTCACATCGGTAACCGGCAGGGAAATGGGGACTTCCAGGCGGGACACGGCCTGCTGTAAATCATTGATGGGCAGGGGCGCCGCCGTGGACAGGAATTCCAAACATCCCTCCCATTCGCCTTCCATCGCGCCTTCCATTGCGCCTTCGGTATCGCCTTCCAACGCTGTGCCTTCGCCCTCCTCCGGCGCGCCTTCATTTTCTTCCCCTTCACTCGGCACGCCTTCCCCTTCTGGTGTTTCTCCTTCCATTACTTCCCCTTCCACTATCCCTTCGATTATTTCCCCTTCGCCTTCCGGTGTTTCGCCTTCCACTATTCCCTCGTTTATTTCTCCTTCACCTTCCTCGCCTTCGGGGAACTCTCCTTCCTCTCCGCCTTCATTCACTTCGCCTTCCCCCTCGATGCTTCCTTCTCCTTCAAGGACCTCTCCTTCAAGCATGCCTTCCACTTGACCCTCGTCCGGGGCGCCTTCGGATGGTGTCCCTTCCTCGGAGCCTTCGCCCTCCGGCACCCCTTCGCCCTCCGCTTCCGGTGGATACCAGTTCAGGTAGAACTGTTCCGCGGCATTGCGAATCATGATCTTGTGGGTTTCAACACTGGGGTGAAGCCCGTCGCCGGGGAAGGGAAAGGTTCCTATCATGATGGTGTCAAAGGCGGCGTCGGGCATGGCGTAGGCGGAAAATCCGCCTGGGTAAGGCTGATAGTTCGGATACACGCCGGGATGCGGCGCGCCGGCGGGGGAATTGTAGTGGTTCTGCAACAATCCAAAATTCTGAACGTAGTGGCAGTTGGGCGTGCGCTGGGCCACCGCCAGTTTGAGCTGACCCACCTCGATGAAGCAGGTGTTCACCATTTCCTGCGTCATGCCGCCAAAGTCATAGGTCTGCCCGATCAGCGCGAAAAACACCTGGATGGTCAGCCGGTTGATGTAGTCGTAGTCCGCGATCACGACATGCTTTATCTGCGGATGCAGCAGGCAGTGATTCACCACGGTTTGAATATTGTTCTGGATTTCCTGCCACCACCCCGGACGGAGCAGGGGATAGATGCCGGTAAATACGTTCGTATCCCGAATCTTGCCCAGCACGTCATTGCCCCCGATCATCAAATGCACGGAATCTATGGTGGGATGCAGCAACAACTGCTGGGTGATGATGTTCAAATGGTCCTGTTTCGCCCAATCCGACGCCTTTGTGCCGCCGACCGCCGTCAGGGAGCCCTCGGCCTGCACGTACGGGCGGCCATATTCCTGAAAGACCTGGTCTATGGCCCCGCCATACCACACCGTGGCGGACCAACTGTCCCCAACAATGAGAATTCGCGGTTCGGCCACGGCACTCCCGGAACACATCACCACACCCCACACCAACCATAACCACCGTGACTTCATAAAGCACATTCCCTTATTTTCTTCTCGTTCCCAAGTTGTACTTGGAACGCACGTGTCTTCTTCTCGTTCCCAAGTTGAACTTGGGAACGCACTTGTCTTTAATCTTCGCTTTGATTTGTATTACACCACGCCCGGGCAAAAACCGTCTTCGCTTCCGGTGCAGACGTGGTAACCGGATGAATTATACAACTGAATCAAACGCAGCAATTCGTACAAATCAATTTTCCAATTGGGGCCGCCGAAATAATCGCTGGAATGCGGACGGCAGGTTTGTTCGCCCGCGCCGGGCACATAGCCGTCCTCGGAGGGACTCTCCTCCGTGTCGCAGGAGAAGGCGCGGCTGTTGTAAAACTGGATCACGCGGAGCAGTTCCGATACATTGATCCGTAAATCACCATTGAGATCGGCGGAATGAATACCGGGCGTCTCCCCCTCGGTTTGACCCTCCCGCGCCATTTCTCCCTCCGCCGGTTCGCCCTCATCCGGGGTTCCTTCCATGCCGCCGCCTTCAACACTGCCTTCAGAAGCGCCTTCCGCGATTCCCTCGAATACGCCTTCCCCCCCGCAGGAATTGTTCAACGTCAGGCTCCACCCGTCGAGCGTGCCCGTGTTTTGCGCGCGCCCGTCGAACACAAAAAGTTTCCACTCGCCGCGGGCGTTTTCACCTATAAAGGCGGCCAGGGAATCCACGGGCGCAAAGACTCCGTGGTAGGGGGGTGTTCCAAGCAGGATGGAGTACGGGGATTCGTCGTCAAACACGGTGTTCGTGAAATTCGCACCCGCGGCCGCGCCCTGGGTGGCCAGAAACACGGTGGCGCCCGATGGAGAACGCAGCCATAGGGTCAGGTCTCCGGCGGAGGCATGGGCAATGTTCACGGAAACATTGACGTCGGTGATTGTAATGGAGGAACCAATGTCAATGCCGGATGCCGGTTGCTGGTAATCGGAAATTGTTTGGGGAACCTCCGCGCTTTCATACAGCAGGCAACCGGTTTCGCCTTCGTCCGCGCCTTCACCCTCCGGAGCGCCTTCCCCTTCAATCGCGCCTTCGTTTTCGCCTTCCACGCCCCCTTCGCCGTCACAATTCGGGCAGCCGCCGCCGTCTGTCTGTGCCCAGGGATTTCGCGCCGCCGCCACAAATGCCATAAAATCATCCGGGGTGGACACGGCGGCCCGGTATTCGCCGAGATTGCACACGCCATCCAGATCGGCATCGCCCGCGGACGCAAAGTACTGTTCCGCGGCGCGGTTGAAGAGGCCGGGATTCAGCAGCGGCAGTTCAATGGGGGCGTCATTCAAGGCGTCGGCGATGATCGCGATGGACGAGGATTCTCCAAGGGTCATCAGCCCGGCGATGGCTTTCACAATCGTATCGCGCGGGATGAGCAGGAAGAGCACGGGTTGCGCCGCCTGGACCTGATCCGCGTACTCATTTGCTTTCAGCAGATTATGTTCATAGGTCAATCGAATGCAGCAGTACTCCGGGTCCGCCGGGTCCGCCAGCACGGCGTCCACCAAGCGGGCATGCGCGGAATCCACGATCCCATTATGGTCCAGGTCCGCCGTGGCGGGGTCTTTATCGAGCAACGGATTGGCATAGATGGCGCTCAAGGCATTTTGAAATCCCGCGTCGAGCCCTTGGTCAAACACACAATCGAGCGGACACGGCACAACGCGGCAGCCGTCGAAGGCGGTTTCCCATTCTTCCTCCCCTTCTCCTTCGTCCGCTCCTTCTCCTTCGCCTTCCGGCGCGCCTTCCATGCCTCCTTCGATATCCCCTTCGATTACTTCTTCGCCTTCAAGCGCCCCTTCCCCTTCCACGGCTTCCCCCTCGCCCATTTCGAGGCATTGGCCGGGGCCGGGAACGATAGTGGGATCGAGCGCCGCCAGCAGATAACAGCAGCGGCTTCGCGCACGGAAGCACGCATGTTCCTGAAGATTGGTGTAGCCGTCGCCATCCGGGTCCGCGCCGGGACCGAACACCTCCGGCATGCGGGTATAGTTCGCCAAATTGGGCACCACCACCCCCAATCGAATCTGGGTATACCCGGCGGCGGCCGTCATCGCCGTCACGGGGATTGCCACCGAACCGTCATCGCCGAGCAGGATGTAGGCCGCGAGCACGTACCGCAACGTGGGGGACATCAAATTCACCAATCCGCCGCCGCCCCCGAGATCCGCCAGCATCTGATTCACGTTGCGGTTCCATGCATCGCACACCTGCGCGGACGTTGGGCCGCCCGCCGCGCTCAAATCCACGGTGCGCGTCAACATGAAATTGATCAGGGCAAATTCATCGCTGTCCAGAATGCCATTCGGGTGGACACGGCCGCCGCCCTCCACACCGCCGTTGATATCCGCCACCCATGGGTCAAAACTGTAGCCGCCGAGTTGATCCCGGAACATTGCGAGCGCGGAATCCACGGCGGCCATGTGCGCATTGAAATCCTGGGCCGCACAGGGGCCGCCCGCCGCGCCGCATAGGTCCACGCAACGGTCTATTTCCCCGCCGCCATACGGATGCTTCGCCGCATACACATAGTCTTCACGGGTCCCGTTCCTGCCCACCACCTGGTTGTATTCCACCTTGTTGGACAGGGTGTCTTCGTCCGGATCGCCGCCGCCCGACAGCGCCTGCGGGCCGGTGATCGCCGGTTCTTTATACGGGTAGTAAAACCCGGTGAGATTGAAATCATCCGTGAATTTGTCGCAGAAATTTCCGCTAATCGTCATAAGCGCGGCCAGCACGGTGGCGTAAGGGGCCAAAATACTGATTTTCCCGTCGGATTGCAGGCGCTGGTAATTCCCGGTGAATTTCTTCCGCGCATTCAGGTAATAGGGTGTAAATTCCGGATCGCAGAGCACGTCCGCCAGCAGGGCCGCCTCCCAACTGTCCACCAGGCCATTTTCATCCACGTCCGCCGTGGCCCAATCATGGCCCAGCACCGCGTACAGGGCCGCGCCTTCCGCGTCCAGCACCTCGAGTGCCGGACAGGTTTCGGGGAGTTCCCCGCCGTTTTGCTCGATGCCTTCGCATCCCCCGCCATCCAGGGTCACCGCCGGGTCCAGGGCATTCCCCGCAAAGGCCATGAAACCCGCCAGATCATGACTCACGGCGTTGTATTCAGAGAGGTTGCATACCTGATCGCCGTCCGCGTCGCCCCGCACACCAATATATTGGGCGGCGGAGGTGTTGAATAGACTCAAATCCACCGCAATGGGGTCGCCGCCGGTCAGCGTCTTGTTCTGGAATATGGTCTGGAAGGCGGCCAGATCATTGGCATCCCCCAGGGTCACCAGGCCGGTCAGCGCTTTCTTTATCTTGTCCTTGTCCACCACGTACCAATATAGGTCCGGCAGCTTTCCGACGTAATACCCCACCACGTTGTAATTATAGAGCCAGGCCGCCGCCACTTCCCCGTAATGCGCGCGTTCCGAAGACGCAAGAAAACAATCCACCATGAACGCCTGGGCGTAGTCCACCATGCCGTTTTGATCCAGGTCTTTGGTCAACGGATTCGCACACAGCAAACAGCCCACGATGGGAATGTCGAGTTCATACAGATATTTCAACGACGGGGCAAACGCGCTGTCCAGGCCCTTGGGCGTGAGGGCCGCGTGGATATAATCGGCCCGCGAACCGAAGAGGCGCACCACAATTTGATACTCCTCATAATTGCTCACGCCGTCCGCGTCGGGGTCCCCGCTGGCCGAAAAGGGCTGGGTGCCGGAGAGAAAATGAACATACGGCGAATAAAAATCGCCCGCCAGATAAAGACTGTCCGTAATCTTGTTTTTCATCCCCGTGCTCAACAGAATCAGGGAAGCGAGAACATTCTCATACGGTTGCAGTCCCAGCAACACGAACGCAGGGTCCATGTGCAGGGTGTTTATGGTATAGTCGAATCCCGCGAGAAGCTCACTGTAACACGGGTGACTGGGCCGGCACAGCACCTCGGCCAGCACGCCAACTTCGCAACTGTCCGCCATGCCGTTGCCGTCGAAATCGCTCACATCCCAGGAAAGCCACACCCCGGAATACAGCGCCCGCCCTTCCGCGTCAATCCCCTCGAGCGCCGGACACGGCGGCACCGCGCGGGCGGCGGAAGAAATCAACAGCATGGACACGATCAAGGCGCCCGTGCATGCCCCGCGAAAACAACGATGCCCGCGCCCTGTCCTTGTTTTATCCCACCTGATGCACATGGACCGCGTCTCCCTGGGCAACAGTTCACCCTATTCTTTTCCTGTGCGTCCAACTACCGCACCGGCCAATGTGTGGACTGCCGCTTATCTTTGAACCACAAGTCTCGTCAATATGGATTACAAAAAGACTAAAATGGCATCTAAGAACACGCTGTACTTCCCTATATGGGATTTTACACCGCTTTACCGGCAATGTCAAGGAGTAGCAATCGCATTCAGGCCATGCCTGTCCCCCTTAATCCCCTGATAGGAAGAAGCCTTCAGGCGGGCAAGTCGAAATTGAACAAGGGGGCGATCAGACGTTGGGTGGGTCCGGACTGCGGCAGTTCAATCCGGTTCATCAGGACTTCGGCGGTATTCACCCCGATCTCTTCCGACAACTGAGAGGCGGAAAAGACCTTAGGTTCGGTGATGTTGGCCAGTTCCCCGTCATCCACAGCGGCCAACTCGATGTCGTTCGGCACGGAATAACCCAAGAAATTGAAGACCTCGGCCGACTTCAGCGCTATCCAGTCCTGAGCGCAGAAAAAGGCGGTGGGACGGTTTTTCTGGGCGATAACCTTGTGAATTTCCGTGGGCGCGGCGCTTTTATCCTCCGGCAATTGGGCGATTAATCCTTCATTAAAGGGCAGGCCCGCTTCGTCCAGTGCGCGGCGATAACCCGCAAAGCGTTCGTCATTCGCCGTATTCTTGAACACATTGCTCATGAACCCGATGGAGGTGTGCCCCCGTGCAATGAGGACTTTTGTCATGACGTACCCCATCTGTTCATTGTCCGTCACCACATAATCCCACGGTTTGTTCCTCACATACCGGTCCACCAGCACAAAGGGGTAGTTCGCCGAGTAGAAGTTTCCCAGGACCTCCAGCACATGTGTGCAATCATCGGACAACCACAACGCCACCCCCGCGATGCCGCTCTGCCGGATTTCCTCCAGCAGTTCGCTTTGGGTGCGGTCGGTGCATTCCATGAAATACACCATCACGTGCGAACCCCGCTCGCCCATGCGGTGCACAAACGCCTCCACAATTCCCCGCGAGTGCGCGCTCTTGCCATGCGGACAAATAATGGCCACCACCCGCCCCTGCACCACGCTTAACCGGCGGGTCCGGTAAGAGGCGGGGGTCACAAACGAGCCCCGGCGGCGGGAACGCGACAAATACCCCTCCAATTCCAATTCGCGCAGGGCTTGGCGGGTGGGATTGCGGCTTACATTGTATTGCTTGGCCAATTCAAATTCCGACGGGACGCGTGTCCCTTCCGGATATTCCCCCCGGTCAATGGCTGTTTTAAGATCTTGTTTAATGCGCAGATAAAGTGGCAAGTCACCCATATTTGACCCTTTCCGCGATATTTTTCCTATTCCATGGCCAATTACGGCCAATAAATAGGCTGTTTCGGGTAAAGTATCAGATTCGGGGATGCAATTGCAATAAAATATCCGCTACAGGCCATTCATTTGACGTCCAAATGGATAATATACGACGGTGCAAGACCTTGAATTGGATTCCAAGAACCGGGCGCGTTTTAGGAATGTCTATCATCGCGAATCCGCGCTCATTTCTTAAATTGGCCCTATTTTGGTTGTTAACGATATTGTAAACCAGCATCAATCCCCCCCGGGCAGGTGATAAGGTAATTGCAGAGAACACGAATTCCCATTACCCCTATGCGCATAACAATTGCGGGAGAGCGTATTCCAGGTTAGTCTATCCGGCCATACCGGATATTATCCACGTTTATATGCCCCCACTTTGCATCGCTCTTGTCGTAGATTTCCAATTCCGCGACTTTTCCCATAAATTCCGAGGTATCCCATAGCAGGGTAATCATGGTTTCCTTGTCCCGGCTGTGGGTATTGCGCGTTTCCTTCCCCTCGACAAGCAGACGGACACCCACATTGGGGTCTTTCCCGCCGCCCACGTCAAGCTTCAGCACTTTTCCATGAACGGTGAACAGGATCGAGCGCAGGGTGCCTTTCGCCGGATCACCCAAAAGGGTTCCGGCCTTTTCCTCGGGTTTTCCCTGATATTTTTCACTGGAGCCCACCCAATAATTGCCTTGAACGCCCGCGGCGGTCTTATTTTCGGTGCGTGCCGCCACATTGTCCCCCTTCGTGGGCTGGTTGGCCATGGCGTCGCCTTCCGCCGTCCAGTTGCTTAAATCTCCCATTTCAAAGTCGCTGTTGGGAAACGGCAGCATGTCGGGAATGATATCCGTGAAACGGAAATCATCCACATTGATATGGCCCAGGCCTTCCTTCACATGGTCCACGACATAAATCATGGCCTTTTGATTCATGTACTTCGATACGTCCCAAAACACGCGGTGCATGATCTCACCCACAATGCCCTGCTCGGTCAAGACCACATTGCCTTCCACAATCAATTGCACATGGCATCCCTTGACGTTCCATCCGCCGATGAGGAAGGTGATGTACGGATGGGTAATAATAAAGCCGGTGGAGATGATGGCGCCGTCCATTTTATCGCCTTGAATCGCCCCGGGTTTCTGGCCGTTTTTGCCTTGATAGTTTTCAAAGGTGCCAATCCAATATTTGCCCTGCGGCAAGGCGCACCACCCCTTGCGCCGCACGCTCACGTTGTCGCCCAGGGTCGGCTGCGAAGCAAACGCCTCGCCTTCCGCGCGCCAGTTGGTCAGATCGCCCATCTCAAAATCGCTGTTCGGGAACAACAGATCGCCTTGCGCCGCGGCCCAGCCGCAGGTCAACCAGGCCGCGCCCATCAGCAAAAAACTCGTCAGTTTCATGGTTTGTTTCCTTACTAAACAAAGTGCAGTGGTCCTAATAATACGAAGAAATCCCCCCCTAATGCATCTTCTTGCCTTTGGGGGGAACATTGATTTCTGCTTATTGGGCACAGACCATGAAGGACAGTGCCTTTGGGAGAAGGTAATACCCGTCTATTAGGGCGCGCATGAGGCAGCTTAACGCACAGTTCACTGCCCAAGCGTGTATGGCATTTTGATTGCACGGATTAAAATGAGGCAAACTGAGCTCGCGAATCATCAGGTCCGTCCGGGATTGCATTCAAGATGTCTTTCAGAGATAAAGACTCTTGAAAAAGACTATGGTCGTGAAAACTCATGCCTGATTTCCGCACCGAGTAATCACGTTCCGCGGTGATGCGGTCCCATCGCCCGCATCCACTGCACAATTGCTCGGCCAGTATCTCACTTTGCGGTTCCGTATATCCCTGCTTAATATAAAACGCTACACAGGGTTTTCCCAAATCTGTATTGCATCCGATGGACGTGTTCATTATGCGGGGCCTCCTCATTCCAACAGTATTCCGGAAGTAATCCGTGTATACCTATACCGTAAAATTGTTAGGGGAGAATTAGCGACTCGTTATTTCTTATTTGCCCAAAAGGATGATGGCGGGCCGTATTGATTTCGGTTATTGCGGACGCGGCATCTCCGGAGTTGATCTGGTCATTTTTTCAATCGCGGGTGGGAGCCATAACCAAAATTTAATATAAACCTGCGAACAATCCTCATCTTCGTTGGATAAAGTCACATCTATTCTGGAGTGAGTTCTCTTTAACAAAGGGAATGGACAGCGGCGTCTGGGTTTAGGGAAATGCTTTTCGGGCTGGCTGCAGTTAAAACCGGTTCATACCGTCTTTATGAAATGAAATTTGTAACAAGGAGAGAACCTATGCATTGCACACAAAAGAAGATAGTTGTATGTATTCTGGCGGTATTTCTTGTTTTTGGGGCCAAGGCGTGGAGCGCCGATGCACCGTTGACCGAGCGGGAAAAAGAACTGCTCAAAAGCGTGGAGGAACTGCGCAACCGCGTGAATGAATTGGAAAAGAAAATGTCAGATGGACCGGCTGCGCCTAATGCAGCACCGGCCGCTGCGCCTGAGCCCGCCGAAAATGAGTCGCCGAAGGACAAAGCCATCCGCGAACAGGCCATCGAAGAACGCATCAGCCAGTTGGAACAGGACAAGAAGGAAAACTTCAAGGTTTACTGGAAAGACGGGTTGAGCTTCGATACCTTGGATGGCAACTTCAAGCTGAAGGTTGGGGGCAGGCTGTTCGTGGATGCCGCCTGGTTCAGTCAATCCGATGAGTTGAAAAATGCATTTGGCCCGGCAACAACCCCCGGCGGGTTGATTCCCGGGGATGAGCAGGACGGGTTTCAAATCCGAATGGGGCGAATCAATATCCAGGGAGACATCTATAAAGATTTCTTCTACCGGATTGAATATGAGTTGGCGGGAAACAATGGCCCGTCCGGTTTTACAGACACCTATCTGGGCATAAAGAACGTTCCCTATCTGGGCACGATCACCATCGGGCACTTCAAAGAACCGATCAGCCTGGAAGAGCTGGTGAGTGACACCAACATAACCTTCATGGAGCGGGCCTTGCCGAATGCGTTTTCGCCAGCACGGAACCTCGGTGTCATGCTTAATAACGCCCATTTCGGTGAAATTAAGATGGAACGGCTGACGTGGGCGCTGGGTGTATTCAAACCCACGGATAATTGGCCGAGCGCCAATGACAGCGATGAAGACCAAGGTTACGCCTTCACAGGCCGTATTACGGGGTTGCCATGGTACAAGTACAAAGGCAAGCAGTTGATCCATGTGGGCTTCGCCTACAGTCACCGCGAACCCGATGGGGCCATCATCAATGCATATTCCGTTGGCGCCAATCCTGAATCCCGGCTGTCCAATGTGCGCTGGGTGAACACCGAGGGATTTGGACCCTTCCGGCTGCGCGACGCGCGTGCGGAGACCGTGGATCTCCTTTGTGCCGAATTGGCAGGCGTTTACGGGCCATTCTCACTTCAGGGCGAATACATGCATTCCTTTGTGGACACGACATTCGACGGGATGCACGAATTCGATGGCCTTTATGTGCAAGGCAGTTACTTCCTTACTGGGGAATACCGGCTGTACAAGAATGCCAACGGCATTTTTGATCGCGTGCGGCCCAACAACAACTTCCAACTGGGCAAGGGCTGGAAGAATTTAGGGGCGTGGGAAATTGCCGCCCGCTACTCCAATTTGAACCTGGATGATGGCGCGGTGCGGGGCGGTGTGGAAAACAACTACACGCTCGGTGTGAATTGGTATTTGAGCCCGAACATGCGCTGGACCATAAACGGGACGCTCGCAAACATCGATCATGATTTGTATGACGGCCATGTCGGCATTTTACAAACGCGCTTCCAGGTGGACTTTTGAGGAAAAGACCGGGAATACGTGTCTCCGGCTTTAGATACAACACGACAACAAACGCAGATGAAAGGAGAAAGAATCATGAAACATTTGGCCAGAATTTCTGCCGAAAGATGTCCCGCCAAGGCGGAAAGCATGCTGGAATGGCAGCAAAAAGGCGTTGCATTGGGCGCCATGGGCGCGGCCGTGAATACGATGGCGGGCGTTTTGACGACCTTCAGCACTGCGGCGAACAATCTTGTGGGATTTGTCGAGAACCATGTTGTTTCCTGGGATGCTAAAGACACGGGCGGGGGCGCATAAATCATTACAGAACAGGAAGATACGGAATCGTTGATCTTCGACAGTAATTCTGACCCAACAGCAAACCCAGACTATCCGTACAAATTATCAATGTGGCGCTAACTGAATTTTAACAAATGAATCGTATTGTTATTACGAAAGCAAAGGAGAACATCATGAATACCTATAGAAGAAACCGGCTGTGGCAGGTTATCGGGGCAATCCTTGTCATTTCCTGCCTTTCCCTCCCCACCGTGATGGCTCAGGAGCAAGCACAAGTTCAAGTGGATCCGGCGTTGCCGTCATATGCAAAAGCGGAAGGCGTAGCCGGAAGCTTGAACAGTGTAGGCTCGGATACATTGAACAATCTGATGACCTTCTGGACGGAGGGTTTTCGGAAGTTTTATCCCAACGTCATTACGCAAGTGGAAGGCAAAGGTTCAAGCACCGCCCCGCCGGCGTTAATCAGCGGAACAGCGCAGCTTGGCCCGATGTCGCGGGAAATGAAAAAAGAGGAGTCGGAAGAATTCGAGGGAAAATATGGATTCGTCCCCACGAAGGTGGCGGTCGCTCTCGATTCTTTGGCGGTCTTTGTAAATAAAGACAACCCGGTGAAGTCGTTGAGCATGACTCAGTTGGACGGCATTTTCTCCAAGACCCGGAAAAGCGGCTCCAAAGACATTGTAACCTGGGGACAGGCGGGTGTCCAGGATGCGGCGTGGGCCAATTTACCCGTCAGCCTCTATGGCCGTAATAGCGCTTCCGGCACCTATGGCTTTTTCAAAGAACATGTTCTGCAAAAGGGTGACTTCAAGGACACGGTCAAGGAGCAACCGGGCTCCGCATCCGTCGTAATGGGCGTTACGAATGACAAGGCATCTGTGGGGTATTCCGGCGTCGGCTACCGGACTTCCGGCGTGAAGCCAGTACCGTTGTCCGCGAAAGACGGAGAAACGGCCTATGAAGCGACCTATGAGAATGTATTGGGTGGAAAGTACCCGCTAAGCCGCATGCTCTACATTTATATTTGCAAAGATCCCAAGAAACCCTTGTCCCCGCTGGTAAAAGAATTCCTGAAACTGGTGTTATCCAAAGAAGGGCAGGAAATTGTTGTGAAAGACGGGTTTTATCCGTTGCCCGCAGATGTGGTCACGGAACAACTGGCGCTATTTGAGAAATAATCCAGAGCTAACCGTTTTACTGTGCCCACGTGGTTCGAGGAGTATATTAGAATGCGCTGCCGGTGCTGCTTTCCCGTAGAAACGGCGGCGTTTGCCTATAAATTCGGTTTTGTTTTTTCACCGGATGGTCAAAGTGTTCCAAGTACGGTATAACAAGCGAAACAAACGCATTAAAGCCGTTGATTGGGCCGCCAAGTGGATAATTATTATCGGCGGTATCATGACGATAGGCTGCATCATGGCTATCTTTGTTCTTATCATCAATACCACCCTTCCTTTGTTCCGTTCGACTAAAAGTGAACTGCTGGCGCAAGTACCGCTCTCAAATAATGATCAGCAGTCAGGAATGGCGGCCTTTCTGTTGGATGAGCGCCTGAAGTCAGTATGCCTTATATACAGTAATGGCCACTCCGTAGCCATGCCGCTGGTTCCTTCCATGGAGCAGCAGATCATTGAAATCCCGCGTCCATCACTGGCTTCAGAAACGTTGCGGTTTGTTGATCGGTGGGGGTCCGGATATTTCAGTTTGCTTTGGAATGACGGGATGGTGAATGTTGTTTCCATGACCGCGTCTGATCCCGCTGATCTGAAGGATCAGAATTTTTTCACCGTAAAGAATATGGCTACGTTGGCTGCGCCGCAGGATTTTACCAATCCCGATGGATCGATAGGGCGTGTCTCGGAGGATGGGCGGGCGACACGGGTGGACTGGCGCAAGAGTGGAGAACTTCATATCTACCAGGAATGCGTGCAAAAAAATATCCTGGGAAAAGAAACACGAAATGTCTATCGGCAGAAAATCGAGGCGCAGGATACTGGCGCGATCTCTTCAACGGTAATGGACCATGCGGGCAATGTAGTCTATATGGGCACCGAAAATGGTGAACTGCTGCTTTGGGACCTGCGTGAGGCCGGAAAAGCGGTGCTGCAGTCCCGCGTTAAGGCGGCCAGCAGCCCGATTAAGGCATTGGCGCTGATTTTTGGTGAAATTTCCGTGGCGGTGGGGGATGCGGAGGGGGCAATCAACACATGGTCCCTTGTTCGTGATAGCCATGACGAAACAGTTCGGCATCTTAGGCGAACGCATGCGTTTGCCCCCTGCGGGCATGCAATACAAACTATCGCGCCATCGATGCGGGATAAATGTTTCCTCGCCTTGAACATTTCCGGGGAAGCTGTCCTGGGGCACATGACCAGTGAGCGGCGTCTTCTTGCCTTGCATCCGGATGCACCCCTCCGCTGGGTGACCCTGAGCGCACGAGGCAACGGCATGGCGGGAGTGGATGCCGACAACAAATTGAGCGTCTGGCAAATAACCAATCCGCATCCGGAAATCAGTTGGCGCACACTTTTCGGGAAGGTTTGGTATGAAAGTTACGATGAGCCGGTCTATGCATGGCAGTCGTCTTCCGCCAACGATGATTTCGAGCCGAAATTCAGTTTGGTTCCATTGCTTTTCGGCAGCATTAAAGGGAGCGTGTATGCCATGGCGCTGGCGGTTCCCCTGGCGCTTTTGGGCGCTATGTATGTGAGCCAGTTCGCCACCCACCGCTTTCGCAAAATAATCAAGCCGGCGATTGAAACCATGGCGAGCGTTCCATCCGTGGTGGTGGGGTTTCTTGCCGCGCTTTGGTTTGCGCCCCTGCTGGAACACAACATTGCAGGGTTCTTTCTCGCGTTGGTGTTCATTCCGGCCGCGATTCTGGCGTTCATTCTGGCATGGCATTTTCAGCGTGGCAGTGCCTTTGCAAAAAGGGTGGAACAAGGGTATGAATTCCTGGTAATCGTCCCCGTCATTGCGGCTGGCGCTTTGCTGGCCTTTTATGCCGGGCCGTTTTGCGAACAAATGTTGTTTGGCGGCACATTCAAGCAATGGCTGTTTGACACGGCCGGCAGACAATACGATCAGCGGAATTGCATTGTCATTGCTTTTGGCCTTGGGTTCGCCGTTATACCCATCATCTTCACCATTGCGGAAGATGCCTTGACCAACATTCCCCAAAGCCTGAAAGCGGCATCGCTCGCACTGGGCGCGAGCCGCTGGCAGACCACCTGGCGGGTGGTGCTTCCCTCTGCGAGCCCAGGTGTACTGGCGGCCATCATAATTGGGCTGGGCCGCGCCATTGGCGAAACTATGATCGTTCTTATGGCTACTGGAAACACCCCCATCATGGACTGGAGCATGTTCAATGGGATGCGGACATTGTCCGCAAATATTGCGGTGGAAATTCCGGAGGCCCCTGTTGGAGGAACGCTCTATCGAGTGTTGTTCCTTTCAGCGGTGTTATTGTTTTTGCTGACCTCCATACTGAATACCGTGGCGGAACTCGTCCGGCAAAGGCTGCGCAAAAAATATGGACATTATTAGAAAAAAGATACTTCGCACCTGGCTTGAAGGCGAGCACTTTGTATGGATGTCTGGCGCGGCCCTGGCCATAACGCTGCTTATTGCCGCGACGCTGGTGGTTGTTGTGATGATAAATGGCTTGGGCGTATTCTGGCCTTCGGATGTTGTGGTAATAATGCTGAATGATGGAAGCCGCCTGATGGGGGAAATCAAGATGCGGGAGAAAGTAACCCCGATGTCCCCTGAGCGTATCCAACTAAAGATAGGAAATAGAGATCTTTATGGACTTGATTTCCGATGGACTGAATCGAAGGATATCGCCCGTATTGAGTGCCCGGTCGATGCCATGGTATTAAAGCGGCGGGAATATGGGAATTTCTATGGATTTCTCAAAGCAGCGCCGTCCGCCGAATCGCCTGTTTCCCAAACACAAGATTCTTTTTCGGGTTTTGAACGCACGTGGAAGGAAGTGTATCGGCAAGCCGGTAAACAGGAAAGGCTTAGGAATGACATTGCGTCCATCAACAATGCTTTGGAACGAATCCGGTTGCGGTTGCTGCGTTTGACGTATGACGGTTATCCGGAGAATTCTACAGAAGCGCGCGACTTGCATGTTGAACAGACTGCCTTGAAAGAACAATTCTCCGCAAAAGTGGCAGAGCAGGAGCAGGAGGTTTCCGAGTTGCGAAAGCATGTGGCCACGTTTGAGGACATCGCCGGAACGGAGATAACCATCCCCATGGTAGATATTATGGATTATTATCAGCCCAACTCGATGTCTTGGTGGGCCAAGGGGGTGCATTACCTTCGTGGAATCCGGGAACTGTTATGGGAGGACCCCCGGGAATCAAACACGGAAGGGGGGCTGTATCCCGCCATCTTTGGAACCATTATATTGGTATTTCTGATGAGCATATTCTCGTTTCCTTTTGGCGTTATCGCGGGAGTGTATCTCCGCGAATACGCACAAGAAGGCATGGTGTTGCGCATTGTGCGGATTGCCGTGAACAATCTGGCGGGCATTCCGTCCATTGTCTATGGCATTTTCGGGCTGGGTTTTTTTGTGCTAGGGATTGGCGGTGCGATTGATCGCTTCTTTTTTCCAGAGCGGTTGCCTGCGCCCACCTTCGGCACAGGCGGAATCTTATGGGCAAGCCTGACGCTGGGACTGTTGACCGTACCGGTGGTGATTGTCGCCACTGAAGAAGCGTTAGGGGCAATCCCCAAGGGGATTCGTGAAGCGTCGCTATCCCTGGGCGCCACGAAATTCCAGACGCTGCTGCGCCTGCTGGTTCCTATGGCCTCGCCGGGTATTATGACGGGATTTATTCTTGCGATGGCCCGTGCCGCAGGCGAAGTGGCTCCGCTGATGATTACTGGTGTGGTCAAGTTGGCGGCGGCCCTGCCCGTGGATGGAACCTTCCCCTACGTGCATGCGGAACGGAAATTCATGCACTTGGGGTTTCACATTTATGACATTGGATTTCAATCTCCGAACGTTGAGGCGGTAAAACCCATGGTGTTTGTCACCACCATGCTGCTGCTCTTAATCGTATTGCTAATGAACAGCGCCGCTATTCACCTGCGCAACCGAATGAGGAAACGGTATTCCGTAAAGAGCTTATGAATGCAGTGGTACAGAAACCAGACGAAGGCATATTCGAAACCGTGCAGGTTGACGACCCCATTGTGGAGGCAAAAAATCTCTGCCTTTTCTATGGGAACGCCGAGGCCTTGCATGACATTACCCTCTCGATTCCCAGGCAAAAAGTGACGGCGCTCATCGGTCCGTCCGGCTGTGGGAAATCCACCTTCCTGCGCTGTCTTAATCGAATGAATGATTTGATTGAGGGGGTGCGCGTTACCGGCAGCTTATGTATTGAAGGTGAGGAGATTACACGTTCTTCGCTTGATGTAATTGAATTGCGGCGGCGCGTGGGCATGGTGTTCCAAAAGAGCAATCCGTTCCCAAAATCCATTTATGAAAATGTGGTCTATGGATTGCGTATTGCAGGAGTCAGTAACAAGGCAGCCTTGAATGAAATCACGGAACGCAGCCTTATGCGCGCGGGACTGTGGGAGGAAGTTAAAGACCGTCTGCATGATTCGGCCATGGGCCTGTCTGGCGGTCAAATGCAGCGCTTGTGCATCGCGCGTGCCATTGCCATTGATCCCCAAATCATTCTCATGGATGAACCTTGCTCCGCACTGGATCCGCGATCCACGGCTCGAATTGAAGACCTTATTGCGGAACTGGAAACCGAATATACGATTATTATTGTCACCCATAATATGCAACAAGCATCCCGTGTTTCGGATTACACCGCTTTCCTCTACGAGGGGCGTTTGGTGGAATTTGACATAACCACTACAATCTTCACGAATCCATCGAAAAAACAAACAGAAGACTACATCACGGGCCGGTTTGGCTGATCGCAAGGAGAGTTCCCATGACAATGGTATTCCGGAAAGAAGTTAACAAACTTACTCAGATGATACTCAATTTGGGCGCGCTGGTGGAGCAAAACGTGCAGCAGGCGGTTAAGGCCTTAAAAGATCAGGACCTTCGGCTTGCTGAAAGGATTATCTACAAAGATGGCCTGGTGGATCAGATGGAGGTGGATATTGAAGAGGAATGTCAGAAAGTACTTGCACTGCATCAGCCTGTGGCGAATGATCTCCGGTACATCATCACCATATTAAAAGTGAACGGGGAACTGGAGCGCATTGGCGATATTGCCGTCAATGTCGCTAAACGGGCTCGCTACTTGGCTGCGGATAGAGAAACCAGTATTTCATTCGATTTCTCTGAAATATCAGAGAAGGCAGGGACTATGCTGAGGAATAGTCTAGATGCCTTCGTAAATATGGACGATGCCCTAGCTTATGAGGTATGCGCGGCGGACGAAGAAGTCAACATGCTCAAACGGAGTTTTGTGACAGCAGTGAAGGCTGCCATCCGTAAGGATCCGGATAAACTCGATGCGCTGCTTCAAGTATTTGCCGCATCACGTCACTTGGAACGTATAGCGGACCATGCGACCAATATCGCGGAGGATGTGATTTACCTGATCAAAGGCGAAATTGTACGTCATAAGGGGGACGAACTTCATACATGAGCAGAACAAAAAATTTATCACATTAGGAAAAAATAGGCACCCCCGTGGAATAATCTCTTTAACGATTTAACTAGACAGGACCGTAACCGAATCCATCACATAAAGATGTGCCCTGAAACCATTCCCTCTTGGTTGTTCCCCCTATCCATTTTCTAATATCCGGCGAGGGGCTAATGACCCACGCCCCTCGCGGGCTTTGAACTGAAATGCTCCCGCTTCTCCACCACCTGTTTGAATTCCTCGGCGGTGGGCAGCGGGTCATGCCCTTCTTCCAGCACGGGCCACTCTTTTGCGTAGCGTGCGTTGAGTTCGATGAAGTCCGACCATTTTTCCGGCACCTCGTCCCCCGGATAAATGGCGGATACCGGGCATTCGTCCACGCAGACCCCGCAGTCAATGCACTCGTCCGGATCAATCGCCACCATGGTCTCCCCTTCATGAAAACATGCCACCGGACACACATCCACGCAGTCCGTGTATTTACACTTGATGCAGGGTTCGCATACCACAAAGGCCATGGCGTCATCCTCCTTATCCGCCTACAGCATAGCGCGAACCCGCATGGGGTTCAATTGATTCCTCCGGGCGGGAAATGGGAGGCGTCTTGTGGTACACTCACTTCCCGCGAGGGAGACCGTATGAAGCCGCAACCGCAAAGCAGAAATTGGGCCGCCGAGGGGGCGCTGGCGGCGGCGGTGTTTTTGTTCGGCGCGTTCGCGGGGGGGCTTTACAACGCCACGTGGGGCGGGATGCCGCAGTTCTGGCAGAATACGACGTTCATGCAGGCGATCATGCAGGTGTGCGGGCATGGGTTTGAGAACCCCATGGTGCCGGATGTTCCCGGCCTGGAACCGTTTCTCGACAACACGACGGATTGTTTTGATTGCACGGCGATTCCGCCCAATGTGCGGGTGCTGCCGCACGACACCTCGGGGATGACCTTCGATGAAATTGACGCGTATCATCCGCAGGCGCAATTCCCCGGATTTCTCGCCTGGCAGCGGTATCATTTGTATTTGGTGTGGGCGGTGCTGGGGTGCTGGTGGCTTTTCGGCGTGTGCTGGTCCGCGCTGACGCCCTTGTGCGCACTGCTTTACGGCACAACGGTGGCCGCGGTGTATGGCTTGTTCCGGCTGGGGATGCGGCGCGGGCTGGCGGCCGCGGGCGCGGTGCTGATCGCGGTGTCGCCGTTGCACCTGCAGATGGTCCCGCATATCCGCGATTACGCCAAAGCGCCGTTCCTGCTGCTGGTTTTGTTGATTATGGGGTGCCTCGTCAAGCATTCGCCGCGCTGGTGGAAGGTGCTGGGGCTGTCCATGGTGTGCGGTGCGGTGCTGGGGCTGGGCATGGGTTTCCGCACGGATCTCGGCATTGCCTTCCCGGCCTTTTTCGTCATCCTGCTGCTGGTGCGGGCCCGCTGGAGCACGCGATTCTTCGCGGCGTCCTTGTTCACGGCGGCGTTCGCGGGGGCGGGATATCCCATCTTGCTGGAGGTGTTCAAGGAAGCAGGACACTTCTGCCATGTGGCCCTGCTGGGTTTCCTCGGGTATTGCGACGACCGCCTGGGCGTGGGTTCGGCGCTGTACAGCCTCGGCGGGCCGTACAGCGATTTTTACATGGCCAATGTGGTGCAAAGTTACATGCAGCGCATCCACGGCACCATGCCGGCCACGCATGTCATGATGCCGGACTACCACGAAGCCACGCAGCGCTATTTCATGGAATACATTAAAACGTTTCCCGGTGATTTGGTGGTGCGCGCCTATGCTTCCGTGTTGCGGGTGCTCGATGAAATGCATCCCGATCCCAGCCATCCGCATCCGATGGGGATCACCAATCAATTCCTGTGCAGGCTCTACGAATGGCGGTCCATGGCCCTTGATCATATCCCCGGCGGCGGACGCTATTTCGCGCTGGCGGCGTTGCTCCTGATGGCGTGCGCGGACCTGCGCTGGGCGTTCGCGGCGCTGTTTATCCTGCTCTACTTCGCGGGATACCCCGCCATCCAGTTCAACCTCCGGCACGCGTTTCAATTCGAATTCATCAGCCTGTGGACGGCGGGGTTCCTGTTGCAGCAACTTTGGAGCGTTGTTACCGCCGCCTCCCCGCATCAGACCCATGATGATCTTTCGCACATTTCCATACCGAAGGCGCTATCCCGCGCCGGGGCGTTTGCCCTGCTCGCCACGCTCGGGCTTTCAGGGCTGCTGGCCGCCGCCTGCGCCTGGCAGCATTTCACGGCGGGCCACCTCATTTCCAGCGTCGAGACCCGGATCGCGCAGCCCGTATCCGTTGAAAAACAACCGGAAACCGCCGATGCCATGTTGTTGCGCCTGCCGGGCCTTCCCGCCACGGATGCCTCCAAGCCCGTTCAGTATGCGTACCTTATGGTGGAGTTGAAGGGCGCCTTTGTAAATGTGCCGGTGACCTTCGTGTACGAGGCGGAAGACCGGGAACACTTCGATTACACCCGCACGGTGAACGTGCGCCTGGGACGGCATGGGGGACCCACCCGCCTCTACTTCCCGCTGTATTACAGCCCGCAATCGCGGTTTATCGGCATTCGCGTGCCGCAACGGGATGCAGATCGCATTGCCGGCGTCTTTCGCGTTACGAATGCTGATTCCATCCCCTTGTGGCTCACGCTTACCCTGCCCTCGGATTGGCCTGAACAACCCCGCCACCAATGGTTCACACGGTAACCGCGCCGGCGTTTCGCGGCAGCCCCCCCGGCCTTTTGCGGTCTTTGCCCGAGGGCATCCGCATGAGGCACCGCGCTAGTACCTCTGAAAGAGCTGGCCCCACGGGGTTTGCAGCCATTCGTTCACCCGCTTTGTGCCTATTACGCGGAACCAGTAATAATCGTGATACAGGTACGACCCCAGAATAAACACATTCACCAGCGGCGTGTGGAAGAACAGTTTCTGGAAGTTTTTCAGCGCCCCGAACCACGTTATATGCCCCACATGGCTGGCAAAGGTCGCGCCCACGTCAAAGCCGAAGGAAACATCGCGGATGTCCTCGCCCGCCAGTTCGATCTCCTCGAATTTACCCGTGCCCAGCCCGAGTTCATGGCCCAACCGCACGCATTTCACTTTCTGGGGATCGAGCCCCATCAGATGGGTCGAAACGCAGTCAATCGCCACCGAATCGGCGCTGGCCAGGAGATAATCCTTTTGCACCGGAACCATGCAGCGCGGGCCGGGGCCGTTGCCGCAGGTGGTGCCGTCCATCACCGCGAAAATCCCCGCGTGGATTTCCTGCTGGATGGCGAGCAGATCACACAAGGTCTCATGGATGAACGAATGCGTGTAATGGCGTTTGGTGTTGAGCAAACCGCCGAACGCGTTTTTCATCGCGCCGGTCATGGTCGTGTAGATGTGGCATTTCACGGTGGGGAGATGCACGATGCTCTTCCCGAAAAAATAATCCGGGATGCGGATGCCTTCCGGGAAAATCTTCGGCAAGGCCAGCATTTTCGCCTTGGGTTCGTACTTCACCCATTTCACATCGCGCGGATCATAATTCAACACTTCGTGAATGCCGTATTTCTTGTACACCTTGTCCAGCCGGTTCAGGCGCTGCCCCTTCGGCGCGCTGATGACCACGGTCTTGTTGTGCACCGCCGAAATGTCCTTGTACCCGTTGTCTTGCAGATACTGGATCACGGCTTCCAATTGCCACGGCGTCGTGTTGGCGCCTGGAAACATGTAGTGCCAGGAAATATTATCCTTCAGGATAACCGGCTTGTCTTTCGGAATATGCGCGCAAAAATCCGCCAGGTCCATTAACCGCTTGTAATCCTCGATCACGGTCGCCGGACTCGTCTTTACCACGGCCACTTTCGACATGTTTGACACCTCGTAAATTATTTGCCTTGCATGTTGTTCATGCCAAGCATAATATTCTCGGAGGGCCTTGGCAAGTTTTTGGAATCAGCAACCGCCCGCGGAGTTGGCGGTATGCGGAAGGCTCCGTGAACATCACGCGGCAGGGTCAATCGCCGAAATACACGCACCGGGCACTGGGGGTTTCCTGCACCACGACGGCGGCGGGCTGTTCGCCGGTGTTGAGCAGCCAGGCCCAAATCCAAGCGCAGATGCGTTCGCTGGTGGCGAAGCCGAGCCCGGGAATTTCGTTCAGAAATTGATGATCGAGCGTTTCATACAGGGCGCGCAGACGGGTCTCCAGGTGTTGCATCTGTTGCGCGGCCACTTCAACATGATAACTGTGGCCGTGCAGATTGCGGCAGGGATGCCCCTCGGGCAATTGCGGCAGGGATTGCGCGGCCTCGAAGGTGAAATGGATGCGTTCGGGCAGTCCCAGCACCGGGTCCGGGGCCAAACACACCGGGCGGTACGCCAAATCGCCCAGAATGCTCACGGACACTCCCTGGAACCATGCCGGCCACGGGCGCACATGCTCTTCGATCCAGTGCTGGACCGCCGCCAGCGAGGTGTCCGATTCGAATCCCGGCAGGTCATTCAAACACGCATGGTCCAGAATGTCGTTCAAGGGGCCGAAGAGCCGCTTCAATTCGGCAAAATCCACCACCCACCCGATACCGGAATCCACCGCGCCCGCGGCGAGTATCTCGACTTTGTAGCTGTGCCCGTGCAGGCGCTGTTGTGCCGCGCCGCCCGCGGGATTGCGGTGGGCGGCCTCAAAACACAAGAGTTTCCCTAGATGCGCTTTCACTTATACGCCTCGCGTTTCCGGCGGCCAGATATATTTGTGCAAGGGCAGTTGGAACCGCACGGGAAGCGCATCCTCCACCATCCAGTCCACGATATGCTCTGGAGGAATGCGGTCCAACACCGGCGAAAACAACACGGCATGGCACCGTTCGTGCACGGCCTTTTCGAGCACCACGCCGCGGGCCCATTCGTAATCCCGGCGGCTCGCCATGACAAACTTCACTTCGTCCTGTTCGGGATTCAATGCCGCCAGGTTCGGCCAATAGTTCCGGTCCGCCATGCCGCTGTCCGGGCATTTCAAATCCATGATTTTGATCGCCCCCGCGGGGAGGGATTCTATCGGCAGCGAACCATTTGTTTCCACCAGCACGGTATATCCCTCTTCCAGTAACCGCCGCGCCAGTGCGGGGCATTCCGCCTGCGCCAGGGGCTCCCCGCCCGTGATTTCCACCAGCATGAGGCGGTACCGCGCCACCGCCAACACAATCTCTTCCACCGTCATGGCCTGTCCCCCGTCAAACGCATACGCCGTATCGCACCATGCGCACCGCAGATTGCATCCCGTCAACCGTACAAACACGCACGGCGCCCCCGCCCAGGTGGATTCGCCCTGGATGCTGCGAAAGATTTCCGTTATCCGCATGTGTTTCATCAGAGGAGGCCTCGCCGCCGCATGTTTTACTCCGAACCCTCTGATTCTACAATAAAACCATGGCGCCGGCCCATCCAATAGGGGAGCAGATAGGCGGCCCCGTCGTCTTCATGGCGGGGATTGCCTTTATAGTCGGGCACATACGGGTCGGCGTTCCATTTGGCGAAATTGCGCTCATCGGCGGGCAATACGCGCGTGAGAATGCGGACGCCAAAGCGGTTGACATGGTCCGCAAAGGCAACGTCCGCGCGGCGGCTGTTTATCATGCCCCATTGCCGGCGGTCGGTGGGGATTTGGCGAAGGTTCTCGATCGCCCCCTCGATATCCGCACGATTGGGGTCCACCGTGGCGTACACAAAGGTGTAGAAGCTGGAGTGCTCCGTGCGCACGGCGTCATAGTGACGCCGCACGCCCTGGCACAATGCCCTGCGAATCCCGGGGTCCTTTTCCAACTGCAACATGGGATACCAGGCCACAAAACCCAACTGATCGTCGGAATGATTCACTTCGTCCGGAAACACCTTCTTGGTTAAGAGCAGATTGTTGAGGTAGTCGTGGTCCAGAATCAGCTTTCGATAATGCTTCCGGTATTTCGTGTCGCCGGTGATGTAATGGGAGACCTTGAGGAACGACAGAATCTGGAGGCTGTTCAATCCGCATTCCACATAGTGCGCGGGATTTTCGTTGAGCGATTTCGGGTCCCAGAACCCCCAGCGGGTGCGTTTTCCATTCCAGTCAATCAATTGATATTCGTTTTCCACCAGGTAATCCGTCAGGGCGCGCAGTTGTTTGATCAGCAGCGTTTTTTCCGCATCCTCGAAGCGCGCGATATGTTCGTAATACGTATAGAAGGCGAGGTAATGCCCGTCTATTTCATCGGCGGAGGTGTCGCTTTTCCAATACATTTTACCATCCGGAGTGGGCCGCCATTGCGGGCCTTTCTTGCGTCCCTCTTCCGGAGGCAGGACACTGCGCGCCACCAGGCCGGGAATGCCGGAGGCGTTTTGCAGCATGTACAACGCGTGCATGCTTTCGCGCGCGGACGTGCGGGCGGCTTCGTCCTTGGTGGCCCCGTAACAGAGCGCCATGGCCGCCACATGATACGCCGTCCACAAGCCGTCGTTGTCATTGTCGTGGATGGCGTGCAGGGCGGGCGGTTCCGCAGGGGTGAGCAGGCAATCCGCCACCATCCCCAACCGCCGGTGCCGTTCATTGACACGGGCCTCGATAAGGCGTGCTTTTTCGAGCAGGGTGCGCCGCACCAGGTCGATGCGCCCCACGCCGGCGTCTGTAAGGAAAAATACCGCGTCTTCTTTTGGTGAAATCGCAATGGACCGCACATGATCGTCCGGCAGGTAACGTTTCCCGGCGCGGTAAAACCATTTCCGCCCGGGGGCGGACGGGGTGTATAAAATGGCCCCCTGCGAGGTTCCAATCCAGAGGTGATCGGACGCATCCGTGGCCAGGGCCGTAATATCTTCCACCGGCAGGCCGTCCCGCCCTTGGAGATGGGTCCAGACACCCTCCGCCGAGCGCCGGCTCAAGCCGAGCGGAGTGCCAGCCCAAAGGGTGCCTTTCGTATCCACCGCCAGTGCGGTAATCCGGGTGGCCAGCGGCCCTCCCACACCGTAGGCTTCATGCCGCACCGGCTTTTTATCGCCGGGATGTTGTACATACAGCCCATGATCGGTGGCAAACCAGCGGCAATCGCCCTGTTGTGCCTGCGCGTTAATGGCGGGGCCGTTTTCCAGCGCGGGTTTGGGGCCCGTCATAAACAGGAGTTTTCCTTCTTTATCCACGCTAATCCCGAGGGCGTTATCGGGCGCAGCAATGTCGACGGGGCAGCGAACATGCTCTATGAAGGGTTCCACCACCACGGGCAATTTGCGCGCGGGCGCGCCGGGAATGAAGGGCGGGGTGATGTTGTGCAGATGGACGGCTTTACCCTTCAGGATATCCTGGCCCGCCGCCCCCCCCGCGCCGAGCAGAACCACGGTCAGAAAAAGTGCGTGGATCACGGCAGGGTCCTTTCACGTTATCTTGGCGGATGATAACAAGAGACCCCGTACATCCGCTGTGGGTTTCGGCCTATTTTTTCTCCTGCAAAAAGGCGTCCGCGTTTTCCTTCGAGATGAGTTCCACGCGGATTTTGACGTTCTTTTCCACGGGCTTGCCTTCCAGGTGATCATAGATTTTCTGCGCGGCCACGCGGCCCATTTCACGCGGGAACTGGGCGGACGACGAATACAATTTTCCGGTCTTGATCGCGGCCACGCCTTCGGCCGAACCATCCACCGTCACCACCGTGACATCGTTCAGCTTTCCGGCGGATTCCAGCGCGGAAATCGCTCCCAGCGCGCTCGGATCGTTGATGGGAAACACGGCGTTCACTTCGGGAAACCGGCCCAGCAAATCCCGCATCACCGGCCGCCCCCCCTCTGTGGTGCCTTTGCCTTCCTGCGTATCGAGAATCTGCATGTCCGGATACTTGGCGAGTTCCTCCTTGAATCCGTCCACGCGGTCTATGCAGGCCTTGTTTATCGAATGGTGGAGGATGACCACCTTGGCCGGACGCCGCACCTGGGCCAAGGCACGCGCCGCGAGCCGTCCCGCCTCCACATTGTCCGACGCCACTTGGCACAACACCAGTTCATCGTCCTTCACCGGCGCGTCCACGATGATGCTGGGCGTACCCTTTTGCTTCGCCTGGATCAGGCTGCCCTTGATGCCCTCCCAATTCACCGGATTGATGAATAACCCCGCGACCCCCTTCAGGATGAGATCAGAGATGTCGTTTTTCTGCTTCAAACTATTGAATTGGGAGTCCAGCGTGACCAATTGGTCGCCGTGCGCCTCCACCACCTCCTTCAGCCCGGCGTTCAATTCCACGAAGAAAGGATTGTTCATCGTTTGAAACACCACCCCGAACAAACGGCCCTTCTGAGCATCAGGGGCGGCCGCCGGACGCGGCTGCCCGCATCCGGTGAGCATCCCAAGCATCGCCACTGTGCATCCAAGCAATAGTCCCCGGTTCATTCGCGGTCCTCCAATCGGTTATTCTCCGTCCATAGCATGCGATGATCCCCCCCTCCGTTTCAATTTCAAAGCGCCGGGAAGAAAACCCGCATCCGCCCAGAGCGTCTTGATTCAATCCAACTTCCACAGCGAGTTTGTATTTTTCTCTAACCGAACTCCTGACACGCCTTAAAACCGCGCTGCCAATGGGAAATTTGTTATAACTGCACAATTATGATAAAATATGGAAGTGATGGGTTGATCAATGGCTGGAGAGGGGGCATCAACGAGTGGAGGACTGTCTTGTGGGTAATCGTTATCGTGCTCCAATCATCGGTGTTCTCGGGGTGATGGCGTTAAGCTTGGGACTGTTGAACCCCGCCGGGGTCCATGCCCAATGCATCACCGGTCAAAAAGACTATGATTTTACACTGAGCTCGTTCGCCGTGGTGATGCAGAATTTCCTGCCCACCTGGTATACGGACAACCGGTGGGATGATGTCCTGTATCAACTGGGCCCGCTTTTTGTTGATCTGGACAATGACGCGAACGGGATTGTGGACGACGATCATTTTGATTTTCTCGCGGCGGTGCTGGATGGCACCCCCGACTCATTGGCGGGCGTGCCGCAGGGGAATATCGACACGGTGCGGGCCGCGTTTGCCGCGAACCGGGCGTTTACAAGCACCATCGAGTTTACCTTGCCGCGGGTTCAGGGTAAAGTGTTCGGGATCAAAATCTACGATGGGCCGCTGACTACGGGGTCCACCATAAGCCTGCCGTTTGTCGGAGAACAGGAGATTCCGAGTTTATGGAGCCTGCTGGAAGACGAAAGTGTGGTGTTCAAGGAGGGTCTGCTAGACCTCATCGCGGGGTACATGACGCTGGGCGACACGACGAGCGTGGAGCATCTGCGCAGCATGATATCCGTAATTATAGAACGGTTTATCGTGGACAAGCTGCCGGAGATTCTGGCGGATTTGAAGAGCGCGGGGAAAATTTCCGCGTTGGCGATGAATGAGGAGATCAATTGGGAGGGATTCGAGAAGCCCCTTGCCCAGAGTGTCAAAGGCGCGCCGAACCTTGATTTTACGGTGACCATCAGCGGCATTGACGTGCGGATTATAATTGCGGGTTCGGATATTGACACCGGGGTGGCCAATTTCATCAATAATTTCAACTGCACCAATTATTCCTGCCAATCCGGCCTTGTGGGCGCCTCCGGGGACCTCAATGGCGACACCGCCACGAACGGCGCGTCGTATGTCGCGGCGGGCGGTAATCGCCAGGGATTCATGCTGAACGAGAGCATCACCAATCCACCGCTGGAGATTACGGTGCAGCCGGCATCGCAGACCGTGAATGCGGGCGGTGCGATAAGCATGAACATCGCGCATGCGGGCGGCCAGGACGGCGGTACGCTCACCTACTTCTGGGACCTGACGGATGCCGAATCGTTTGACGTGCTGAGCAAGGTCTCCAACGATCCCGTGTTTTCGATTCCGTATGCGGTGCCCGCCAATACGGGGGCCTATACCGCCACGATTTGCGACGGCTTGTGGACGCGGCGTTCGGACTTGGCGCTGCTGTTGGTGAACGCCGTGACCTTCCAGATTACGTCGCAGCCGGCGGGCGGCACCTACGTGGAAGGCGGCACCATAACAATGAGCGTGGGCGTAACCGGCGGCGAGGCGGTCCCAAGTTATGACTGGCAGTTCGACAATCTCGGCGGCGGCGGTTTCGTCAGCCTGGGCGTTAATGCGCCGGGCATCGAGATTGCAAACGCCACCACGGGCAATAGCGGCAACTACCAATGCGTGATTACAGGCGTGCAGGGTGGAGCCTCCACACAACTCACGTCCAACAGCGTGAGCGTGGTGGTGAATCCGGTGGGAGAAGGCGCGGTGGAAGGTGAAGGTGCTGAAGAAGGCGCCGTGGAAGGAGAAGGCGCGGCGGAGGGCGCCGTGGAAGGCGCCGTGGAAGGTGAACCTGAAGGCGAAGGATGCGTGCTGGGCGCCTGCCCGGATTTCGACGCGGAAGGAACCGGCTTCTATGCGGCCCTCGCGGCCCTTTATAGCGCGGAGATTGCCTGGACCACTTCGGACATTGATACTTCCCTCATCCCGGACAGTTGGGAAGTGGCCCTGTTCCAGGCCGTATTATGCCGCGCGGAAGCGCCGCCCACGGACCCCACGGTATGCACCTATCTCGCCAATCTGGATATGTTGCGCACCGAGGCCAGCTATGGTTTGCTCCAAAGTTATGAACATGTGGTGGCGGCGTTGTTGTCCATCAGCACCGAAATGCAGACCACAATAAAAACGCTTGGGCTGACCGGCCAGTACGAAGTGGCCATGCTCGCCGCGAAAGCCTTGGGAGAGCCGTTCGCGGCACAGGGCGATCCTGACGGGGACAGTCTGGACAATCTGACCGAGTTTACCGCCGTAATTGGGGCCAGTCTCGGCCGGGCCGATTATGTTCTCTGGGCGTTGACCCCGTATTCCGAGGAAGGCGAACCGGAAGGCGTGGTGGAAGGCCAGGTAGAAGGCGAAGGTGTCGAAGAAGGCGTGGTGGAAGGCCAAGTGGAAGGCGAAGGTGTTGAAGAAGGCGCGATGGAAGGCCAACCCGAAGGCGAAGGTGTTGAAGAAGGCGCGGT
>CAYYRW010000059.1:0-32956 GCA_964474205.1 uncultured Nitrospirales bacterium
GCCAAGGGGAATTGTGCCGCTACGTCAGGCTGTGGTACCTTTTAAAACACGCTCTAAGCAATTGGGATGGCCCATCAGACCCAGCACTTGGGGTGCCCGTAACCTACCCGGTCAGCGGCACATTTTCAATAACTTCACATCTGAATCCTGTTCTTGTGGTTTGCATTCAAGACGCGGATGGCACATCAAGCGACAGACCAGTCTCTTCTGTCACTTGGAATGTAAGTGGACAGCCAAGCCAAAACCTGAGTGTTGTGAGAACGGCGGATTATGATGCGGGGCGAAGTGAAATCTGGTATGTGAAAAATCCCATCGTCGGAACAGGAACATTCTCTGTACTCTACAATGCCCGGCCACAATATAATCGATTAGATGCTTTTGTTTTATATGACGCAATGCAAGCAACTGCGCCCTATTCATCAGGCACCTTTGGGACTGTTTGTTCTATTGGTGGGACCAGTACGTGCTCGATAGATGCTGCTGATTGTCCAGCAGGGACTTTTGTTATCGGTGCTAATGGCGGACCCACCAACCCATCAAATGGAGGCGCGTATGCAACTGGCGGTGGCACGTTTTCCGGCAACTTTGGTTCATCCCCCCGTGCGCATGCGGCCTGTATCGGCTTATATTATGACAAGAGTGGCCAACCCGGTTTTTCAGTTTATAACAATTCCACGGCCACTCTTTTTTACAGCGCCATGACCGCTGTTGCCATTCAACATCAACCCAACCGAGCGCCTGATTTGACACTGGACGATAATTCTGTGCGTGATGTGGATGGAGCGAATACGGTGGTGGGCAGCTTCTCGGTATACAACCCGGACGTAAATGATACGGTATCTCTTTCTATAACGGATGGCGGCTCGTATTTCAATCTCAATGGGGTGGATCTTCGAATTAATGCCACAATGCCCTATGGAACGTATAGTGTCACAATTCTTGCAACGGATTCCCGTGGCGCGACGTGTGAAAAAACATTCACCATCTACGTGACGGATACACAGAAGCCTGTTGGCACTATGGTTATTAACAGTGACGCGGCATATGCAAATTCTGCTAATGTTACTCTAAATCTCAGTTGTTCCGATGTTGGCAGCGGGGTCGCTCAGATGCGATTCAGCGAAGACACTATAACTTGGGGTGATTGGGAAACCTACGCGACCTCCAGAGCATGGATATTGCCATCGGACAACACCACCCACACCGTTTATGCGCAGTTTAACGACTATTCTGGTAATCCTTCGGATGTTGTCTCGGATTCAATCATTCTGGACACCATTGCACCCTATGTAGTCTCGATAAGCAATCCGAGCGCCTTTATCACGGCGGCGGGACCCATATCGTATACGGTGACGTTCAGTGAGAATGTGACGGGGTTTAACAGCGCGGGGGACATTTTTATCAACCAGGGCGGGACTGCGGCGGTGGGGACCGTGACGGTAACACAGCCGGATCCGTTGGACGCAAAGGTGTACACGGTGACGATGAGCGACATCCAGGGGAATGGCAGTCTTGGGATCAAGGTGAATGCGGACGCCGCTGCGGACGCCGCCGGGAATAAGAATCCCGCAAGCGGGGACAGCCTGATGTTTACAGTAGACAACACGAAGCCGTTGGTGGAAGCCATCGGCGCGCCGTCGGTGGCGGCGACCAAGACCGGTCCCGTTCTGTATACCGTGATCTTTGATGAACCGGTATCAGGCTTCACGGATGGAAGCACGGACATCCAGGTGAATGCCTCGCCGGGGGTGACCCTGGGCACGGTGAGCATATCGGCCGTGGACTTGCAGGAGTATACCGTGACCTTGTCCGGCCTGTCGGGCAATGGATCCGTTGGAATTACGGTAATAGCGGACGCGGCCAGGGATATGGCCTCGAACGGCAATGTGGTCAGTGATGCGAGCGCCACGTTCTTTGTGGACAATACGATTCCCGAAGTGACGGTGCCCGCCAATTATACGACATCAACGGAAACGCCCAGGCTGCAAGGCGCGGTAACCGACAACCTGTCGGGGATCACTTCGGTGAAAGTGCATATAACCGACTTTCTGGATCCCGGGGCCTACGCCTTTGTATTCGATGCACTCGTGACACCGGCGAATGGCACGGACTGCACATGGGATTTCACAGTGCCGTTGGCGAATCCTTTGAGCGGGGCGGACCCTAGAGATTACACAGTGGAGGTGATCGGGTTTGATCAGGCCGGAAACATGGATTCGGCTTCGTTTACCTTGACCAAGGATACACGCGTGCCGGATGCAACAGTGGACACGATTATCACCAACGATACCACCCCGATTATCACGGGTACCGCCACCTGCTATTCGGGTCTGACCATCTCGTCGGTCAAAGTGGTGGTGAATGGCAAGACCTACTGGGACAATGCGCCTGTGCTGGTTTCTCCGCTTCACTATACATGGACAATAACTGTGCCCTCCGGAGACGCGCTCGCGGAAGGGAATTACCAGGTAACCGCCACAGCCACCAGCAGCCCCAACAATTTGCAGGGCAGCGGCACCAATACGCTATGGGTGGACCTGACCGCCCCGGTGATCAACTACGCGGCCATTGCGGACAAGTCCAGCAGCGTGCTTGTGGAAGGCACCGTGTCGGAAGCCGTCGGGATGGGCACCGTGACGGTGACCATCAACAGCACGGACTATCCGGCCACCGTAACCTCGGCGGGCGGCTCCACCTTCGAGTGGTCCGTTGATTTGGGCAATTTCGCCGAAGGCCGCTACACCGTTCTGGTGACCGCGGTGGATGCCGCCACCAACAATGTCTCGGAAACTTACCCCGATGGCCTAATCGTGGACCGGACCCCCCCCACAGGCACGCTCACCATTGAGGACGGCGCGGCCTACACCCGCGACACCCTCGTTGACCTGGGGCTGATTGTGGATGACGGCCTCTTGAGTGGTGTGGCCAAAATGCGATTCAGCAATGATAATGCGTCCTGGGGCGCATGGTCCCTGTCCCCGGATTTTGCCGCCACCTATGTGGACTGGGCACTGACGTCTTCACAAGGCATTAAAACCGTCTACGCGCAACTGTTGGACGCGGCGGGCAATGAGAGCGCCGTGGAAATTAGCGATACCATTACCCTGGACCAAATTGCCCCGAAAGTGACCAGTATCAGCGCACCCACCCCGAACCCGGCGAATACCGGGCCGGTAACGTATACGGTAACGTTCGACGAAGCCGTAACAGGCTTCAATAGCGAAGACGACGTCCAGATCAATGCCACGGACACGGCGGCGGGCACCGCCACGGTGGCTTCAACGGCGGACCCGGCGGTATACACCGTGACGCTATCCGGCATTACCGGCAATGGAACCCTGAGCATCCTCGTGAAGGCAAACTCGTCCACGGACCTTGCGGGCAATCCGAATGAGGAGAGCAGTGCCAGCGGCGGCGTCGATGTGGATAATATTATCCCCACGATCACGATTGATCCGCCGTCCGCCACACTCACTCGATCCGGCCCGGTAACCTACACGGTGACCTATGGCGGCGCGGACACAATCACCCTGGCGAAAGAGGATGTTTCTTTGAATATGGCGGGCACACTGGAGGCCACGATAACTGTGGAAGGCGCAGGCAACACCCGTACCATCACCCTCTCCAGCATCACGGGGGACGGCACGCTGGGCATCTCGATTGCTGAAAAGACCGCCTCGGACAACGCCGGGAACAACGCTCCCGCCGCAGGTCCGAGCGGTACCTTTACGGTGGACAATACACCGCCCGCCATCGAGATCAGCCCCCCCTCCGAAGAATATACCCAGATTGGGCCGGTAATCTATACGATAACCTACACCGGCGCAGACAACATCACGCTGGCGAGCGATGACATTTCCGTGAACAAGACCGGCACCGCCGACGGTACCATGGAACTGTCAAGTTCAGGCAATATCTACACCGTCACCCTTTCCGGGCTTACGGGCGATGGCACCTTGAGCCTTTCGATTGCCCAGAATACCGCCTCCGATCTTGCGGGCAACTTGGCCTTGGCGGCAGGCCCCAGCCCCATCGTGACCGTTGACCGGACCGAACCAAGCTTCACGAATATCGCCGCCAATCCGAACAAAGCCGTGAAAGATGACAAGGTAACCCTTACCTTCGACGCTTCGGAACCCTTGGCAGGACAACCGGAAGTGACGGTGAATGAACACGAGGCCACCTATACCTCCGGAAAAGCGAATGCCTATACCTACACCTACACCGTGTCGGCGGAAGACCCCGTAGGCATGGCCACCATCCGGATTTTCGGCACGGACCTCGCCGGAAACATGGGTGAGGCCGTGGATAACTCTGCTCTCGAGATTGCAAAAGGAGTTCCGGTATTGTTCTGGCCAGCCCTGATTGTTGTGCCTCTTTCCGGAATACTTATGTTGCGCCGCCGCCGGAACCGTAAATAAACCGAACCCGTTTTCCTCCGGGGCCTTTCCGCGGGAAGGGCTCCGGAGGTTTGTTTTTTCAGGGCAACGGGCCGGCGGGGTTCGGCGTATGGTTTATCCCCGGATTTCACAGGCAGTAGTACAAAACGTTTCGCACGGTGAGGTTTTGAACGTTGTAAAGGAGAGGCTGGAACCCATCGCCCGCAGAGGGGGCGAATAGGGACGCCGTGGGTAAATCCCACGTAATGGGATGTCCTAAACACAGACCCTTTCGATGATCCGGGGGCAGGGGCAACGTTTCCGTGGGTCTCGGGGACTCGACCCACGGCTATTCAAACAGCTCCCCTTCGGGGAACTCTCCTCGGAAATTTATCACTCGTGCAAACCCGCCAAGAACACGCCTGCCGGGCAATAGCCCTTTTAGGCGAAGGCCGGTTCTTCCGGATATATCACCGGGCATCATGCTGCCGTATCATTTGCAGGGGTGGCACGGTCAAGGCCGTCCCCGGGCTTGGCCGTGGTTGTTCAGGGTTCCCCACGGCCAACCCCACGCAAATGCGTGGATTTGACCGTGCCACCAAAAATAGATGGGAATACCCCCTGTTGTACCTAGTCACAGCTATCCATCTCCATAAATGCCGCCTGTCCCGAATGGCACTTACTTAGCAAAGAATATGAAAACAACGCGAAAAAAAGGGACGGTCCCCAGCGAGCCCGCCCAGGGGCAAAACCTGTATCCTGAAAACCTTTTTAAGAATGGGCGGGCGAGACGGGAACGTCCCTTCTTTTCGCATACTACAAGTTCCCCGCGCTTAACTAAGTGCCATTCCCGCCTGTCCCAACAGTTTGTAGAAAATGTGTGAATGCTTACTGAGATATCCGGCTTATCACCTATGAAGCCCGCCCTCTTTCCCGGACCCCGGACCCCGTTCTTTTGGTTTCGGCTATCCCGGGCCCGTGCATTTCCCGAGGGGAGAGGGGGGGTGCCGAAACTTCCGGGCGGGGGTCCGGGTCATACAAGAGCCTAAGGCGGGTTTTCTTTTGGCGGAACATGTGGTATTCTTACCGCTTCCGTCATGGGCCGCGGGCCAGGACGCATGTCAGACGATAATCAAGGAGACACATCATGTCCGGATCGGGAAAAATCGGTATCATTGTTGTGGCGGTTGCGGTGATCATTGCCGTGGCGGCCGCGGGGTTATGGAGCGCGGGGGTATTCACGCCCAAAGCGCCCGCCCCGAAACCTCCCGCCCCCGTAAAGGAGCAGCCGCAAGAGGCGGCCAAGCCCGCCGCGCCGGAGACGCTGGCCGCGCCGGTCATCAAAAAAGAGCCCCGGCCCGAGCCGGCCTTCAAACCCGTCGTGCTCGACGTGCTGCACATGACGCCGGCCAAGGCCCAGATCGCCTTGGGGTTGCCGCCGTTGAACGGCACGCTGAACAAAGCGATGCCCCTGGCCAAGCGTTTGGCGCCGCCGGATTTCGACATAGAAGCGAAATTGAACGAATTCATTTTGAATGCCTCGAAGACCGTGGGCGTGGAAAACGCGAAAACCCTGGGTGACATAGGCGCGGCCAAAGGGCTTAATTTGGATGCGCCCTGGGGCCTGTTCGCCGATTTCTCGAAATCCGTGGAAAGCGGTATCGCGGCCGCGGAAAAAGCCAAGGCGGCCGCCCCGCAGGGCAAAGAACCCATCCTGCCGCCCGTTGATTTGAAAGACGTTGACGCGCCGTCCGCCGCCCTCGTGCTGGGCGTCAGCGATCCCGCCAAAGTCGAAGCCACGATCAAGGAACTGACCGCGTTGAATCCTGATTTTTACGGGAAGGACTTCAAGCCGGTCACGGTGGGGAACCTCACCATCAACACCATTGACGACTACGGCTACTTCCTCGCGGACAATAAACTGGCCATCGGCACCACCGATATGGTCACGAGCATCGCGGAAAGCGCCGCGAAACCCGCCGCCCTGCCCTATGGGTCGTCCGACTGCCCGGCCACCGCGCCGGACGAAGGCGCGCTGTTGCTCTACACCGAACGCCTGCTCCCCCTGCTGAAGAAAATCCTGCCCGTGGTGAATGTGGGGGGCGATTTCGCGCCCTTCATCGCCGCGCAGGCCACCGCCCTCGAAACGCTGATGGCCGCCCCCAATGGCGAAGACCCCGTGGTGACCACGTTTGCCTGGACGGCGGACAAGTTTGAGATCAATACGCGGATGGACACCTACTCGCATCCCGGCCTGCTCAGTTTCAGCGGGCAGGCGGTTCCCATGAAATACGCCCAGATGCTGCCGGAAAGCACCCTGGCCCTGGTGAATCTGTGCCTGACGCCCGAATGGAAAAAGCAGATCATGGACGTCTACCTCAAGGAAGTGCCCAAGTTCTCGAAAGACCCGGGCGTGGCCCAGGGGATCACGATTGGGAACCAGGTGTTGAACCTGCTGGGCCAGGAAATCACCCTCGGGCTCGCCGGCGCCAAAGACGATTTCCCCTCGATCTTCCTGATGATCGGCTTGGCCAAGCCCGACCAAACCCAAAGCCTCATGAAACTGCTCATCCCGTCCGGCGAGGGCGAGAAATATAAAGACATTGAAATCAAGCCCGTGGTGGCGGAAATCCCCGTTCCGATCTCCTTCGCGTTCCCCGGCGACATGGTCCTGTTCTCGAACAATGTCGACAAGATGAAAACCTTGATCGACATGATTCTCGAAAACCGCACCTCCGGCCTCTTCGCGGCCCTGAATCCGCCGTTGGACCCCGCCACGCCCCGCTACAGCAGCCTCTTGCTCAATACCGGCATCTGGACCGATATCGTGGCCCCGCTCAACAACCTGATGTCCTTCCTCCCCGCCGAGGTAAAGCCCATTGGCGACCAAGTCGCGGCCCTCATAAGGGAAGTTCGGCTCATGAACGAAATGGACGGCACCTGGCAGGCCTCCAAGCTGACCGTGTTCACAAAAAACCCGTCCTGATCCCCGCAGGTTGAAATTCCGCCGCGGAACGCGTCATGCTGTGTTCCGCGGCGTTATCGTTTTCATGGCTTCGGATACAACACGAGGAAATGGAGGCACGCTATGAGCGGTCACGGATGGATACACCAACGGGGGCGCATTTTTTGGGGCGCGGCATGCCTATTAGCCTTGCCCGGCTGCCTCTTTCTGCCCATCAGCGCACCGCCCTTCGATGCCACGGGTTCCTATGCTGGAACCTGGGAAGGGACCGACTCCTATTCCAACGCCGCCATGAGTTGTTCCCTGGACATCACGCTCGCGCAGCCGGCGGACGCCTCGTTTCCACGGAATTATCAGGTGGAAGGAACCGCCACATTCCATTGGGCCTGCGATTCGGTCCAGGAAGCCTTTCTCGGTTCCCGGCTGCCCGCCAAAACAACCCTCCCCATTTCCGGATATATGCTCCCCAGCGGCACTCTTAAACTCAGCGGGGACTATTCCGGCGCGGAGGCGAAGTATGAAACGGACATCAGCGGCTCCGGCGCGGATATATCGAACGACGGCAAAATGGACTCGCTTCAAGGCAGCCTGTACCTTGAAGTCAACCCCGCGCCCGGCCGCATCCGCTACATTCGCGGCTCGGTGACTATCACGCGCAAATCTTAGGCCACCTTGGTCAGGTTCTCCGCCACAAAATCCCAATTCACCAGATTATTGAGAACCTGCTGCACATACTTGGGGCGATCATTGCGGTAATCCACATAGTAGGCGTGTTCCCACACGTCAAGGGTCCAAAGCGGGGTCTGATTATGTTTCAGGGGCAGATCGGCGTTGCCGGTCTTGGTGACGGCCAGTTTGCCCTGATCCAGCACCAGCCAGGCCCATCCGGACCCGAATTGCGTGGTGGCGGCGTTGGCCAGCGCATCCTTCAAGGCGTCGAGACTGCCAAAATCACGCTGGATCATCATGAGCAGGGCGCCCTGCGGCGCGCCCGCGTCCGGCTTCAATCCCTGCCAGTAAAACGTGTGGTTCCACACCTGGGCGGCGTTGTTGAAGATTGGCCCTTCCGCGGACACGGCAATTTCCTCGAGGGTTTTGTCCGCGAACGGCGTGCCTTCAATCAACTTGTTCAGGTTATTCACATAGGTCTGGTGATGCTTGCCATGGTGGAACTGAAGCGTCTCGGCGCTGATAACCGGCTCGAGGGCATTCGGCGCAAACGGCAGCGGCGGCAAAGAAAATCCCATGATAACCTCCTTTTCCTGTTGTAACACGTTTAGCCATTCCGTTTATTCCCACTAGTAAACCCCAGCCGTCCCCCTGGGTGCAAGTTCCACTCCCCGCGCACCCAAAGGCGCAGCGTCCTTCTCCAAAAAGGCGTTTCTTCCACAATCCGCAATCGCCAATCCGCAATCCGCCCCCCTCGTTTCCCCTCTTCGACACCCGGCACCCGATACCCGGCACCCGTTCAAAAAACAAGCGGTATCGGACGGGTTTGACGCGATTATGAAATAATGCCTATCGTTATAGCGATTTCTGGGATGCATGAGGACAATTTCTTTGGAGTAATCCGAAACCGGACGGGAGATCGCCATGAAGATTATGTTGATGACGGATATGGAAGGGGCCGCAGGGGTTAAAAACATCAAGGACTGGTGCGAACCGGCCTCGCGGTATTATCTCCTTGGCTGCGAACTGTTGACCGAGGAAGTGAACGCGGCCGTGGACGGATTCTTCGCGGGCGGAGCAACCTATGTGCAGGTGGCGGACGGCCACGGCGCGGGCGGCATCCTGGTGGAAAAACTGGACCCCCGCGTCGAGTATGCCAGGGGCTGGTACCCGTCGTGGCCCTTCGGACTCGATGAAACCTATGACGGTGTGGCCTGGGTGGGGCAGCATGCCAAGGCATCCTCGGAATACGCGCACCTTTGCCACACCCAGAGTTTCCAATACATTGATTTGTTCATCAACGGCGTCTCCATCGGAGAACTCGGCCAGTATGCCATGTGCGCCTCCGAGTTGAAGGTGCCCGCCTTCTTTGCTTCCGGCGATCTCGCCATGACCAAAGAAGCGGAAACGCTCGTGCCGGGGATTGTGACCTGCGCGGTGAAACGCGGGGTCATGCCGGGGTCCGGCGGGGAATGCACCAAAGACGAGTATGAAAAACGAAATGAAGGCGCGGTGCATACACCGCCCGTGCGCGCGCGCCAAATGATCCGGGAAGCCGCCGAACGCGCCATCCGCACCCTGAAAAGCAATCCTCCCGCGCTCATTCCATTGAAGGCGCCCTTCGAGCGCGTTGCCCTGTTCCGCCCCGACGAGGCCGGGAAACCCCGCACTCTCTCCCGCGAGCGCCATGACACCTCCGTCATTCAAGCCCTTGCCATGCCCTTCCATCCTGAACCCGCCCCATGAACTATCCCAACAAACCAATAGTTTTGGGAAATTGATTATAGGGGCTAATAATTGCACCCCCGCTCTTTTCCAATCTTTCTGGAAGGGCCGTAACTCGTTGCACGGCAAGGTGTTATGTTCATGTCATATTTTCCGGGTTCGGTTGTATTTTGAATGGCGGGTGAAACACCCCCGGGTGCGAGGAGGGACGGAAGCGCGGGTGACGGCAGCGGGCGCTGCACAGGCCGAACGCAGGTCTTGACGATTACTTGGACTTGGCGCGCGGAACGTGTGCCCGAACGGTAAACAGGTTAAGTGATAGAGCGGTTAACGAACAGAACGGAATATTGAGTGGCGGTGTTAGCGGAACAAGTGAATGTATGGGAGCAGGCGCGGGCCATCCAGGCCACGGTGCAACTGCTTCGGCGGCATATGGAGCCGCATGGGGCCCGCCCGGCGGATGCCCCGGAGAAGGGCCTTTCCCCGCAGCAGCTCACCGCCTTGTCGGTAATAAAAGAGAATGAACCCCTCACGATTAAAACGCTGGCGGAACTGCTGATGGTTTCGCCGCCGTCCGCGTCGGTGATGGTGGACCGCCTGGTGGACATGGGCCTGTTGACCCGCGAACAGAGCCGGGTGGACCGCCGTGAAGTCCAGATTTCGGTGAATCCGGCCATGTTTGAACGCTTGAATGTGGCGGAAAAGCAGACCCTTCAGTCCATGGTCGAGGTTTTGGACCGGATAGGCCCGGAGTATGCCGGGATGTGGTGTGACGTGAGCGAAAAAATCCGCCAGGTTCTTTCCGAGAAAGGCGGTTCCCGTCAATGAACTTTGTGGCGATAAAGATGCTGGTCGGCGACCGGGTGAAGTACATCGGGATCGTCACGGGCCTCACCTTCGCCTCGCTCCTGATCACCCAGCAGGCGGCGATCTTCATCGGGGTCATGACCTGGACCTTCGGCATGATCACCGACATCGCGCTTCCGGACATTTGGGTGGTGGACCCGAAGGTGCTGTTCGTGGACGATTCCAAGCCCTTGATGAACAGTCAGCTTTACCGGGTGCGCGGGATTCCGGGCGTGGATTGGGCCGTGCCGTTGTACCGCGGGATGACGCGGGTCCGGTTGCAGAGCGGCATCCTTCAGGAATGCCTCGTGCTGGGGCTGGACGATGCCACGCTGATCGGCGGGCCGCCCCAGATGAAGGAAGGCAAGCTCACGGATTTGAAACTGAACGATGCGATTATCGTGAACACGGAAGGCGCGCGGAAACGCCTGGCGGCGCGCGGCCCCAACGGCGAATTGATTCCCCTGAAAGTGGGGGATTCGCTGGAAATCAATGATCACCGGGCCATCGTGCAGGGGTTGTGCAAAACCAGCCGTACGTTCATCATCCAGCCGATTATTTACACCACGTTTTCCCGTGCGATGACCTTCGCGCCGTATGAGCGGCGCATGATGAATTTCGTTTTGGTGAAAGCGAAGCCCGGCGAGAACCACAAGGAAGTGTGCCGCCGGATTCGCGAGACCACGGGCCTTGCCGCGTATCCCAAAGAGGAGTTCAAGTGGCTGACCATGTGGTATTACCTGAAGAACACGGGGCTGCCCATCAATTTCGGATTGGCGGTGCTGATGGGGTTCGTGATCGGCGCGGCCATTGCGGGCCAGACCTTCTACAATTTCACGCAGGACAATCTCCGCTATTTCGGCGCGCTGAAAGCCATGGGCGCGGGCAACGGCACCCTGCTCAAGATGATTGTGCTCCAGGCCCTGGTGGTCGCCGGGATCGGCTACGGCCTCGGGGTGGGCGCCGCATCGCTCATGGGCGCGCTGACGAAAAACACCGACCTGACCTTTTTAATGCCCTGGCAGTTGCTGATTCTCAGCGCGGCCACGGTGTTGGTGATATCCATTCTGTCCGCGGCGATCAGCATCATCAAGGTGATGCGGCTGGAACCCGCCATTGTGTTCAAGAGTTAATCCCATGACCTCCACGGAAAACATAGCGATTCATTGCCAGGGCCTGACCAAGACCTACGGCACGGGCGAAAATGCCGTCATGGCGTTGCGCGGCGTGGACCTGGACGTGCGCCAGGGCGAAATGATGATGCTGGTGGGGCCGTCCGGCTGCGGCAAAACCACGCTGATCTCCGTGATTGCGGGCATCCTGGACCGCGACGGCGGCGACTGCGCGGTGTTCGGCCAGGACTTCACGGCCATGCCGGAAAACAAGCGCGTGCAGTATCGCGGCAAAAATGTCGGGTTTGTGTTTCAGGCGTTCAATCTGTTGCCGCCGCTGACCGCCGCCGAAAACGTGGCGATACCCTTGCTGCTCAATGGCGTTCGCCGCAAGCAGGCCGTGGAACAGGCCCGGGCGTGCCTGGACCGCGTGGGCTTGTCGGCGCGCACCAAATCGCTCCCGTCCCAATTGTCCGGCGGACAGCAGCAGCGCGTGGCGATTGCGCGGGCGCTGGTGCATTCGCCCAGGCTGATTGTGTGCGACGAGCCCACGAGCGCGCTGGACCATGCCACCGGGCAAAAGGTAATGGACCTGTTGCGCGAGGTGGCGGTGCAGGAAGACCGCGCGCTGGTGATTGTGACGCATGACGCGCGCATATTCGAGTTTGCCGACCGTATCGCCCAAATGGACGATGGTCATATTGAAAAAGTGGTTACTTCCCCGAAAGAGTTGTAGGAGGATTGCAGCGTGAAAATGTTCTTACTGCCGGTTCTCGCCGTGGCGGGCCTAAGCTTCGGCGTATACACCGTCGTGCAAGGAGCCAAGGAGATCACTCCCGCCCAACCCATCGCGGAGCCCACCAAAGCCCCGTACGACGTGTTCGTCGCGGGCTGCGGCCTGATCGAGGCCAGCTCGGAAAACATCTCGGTCGGCGCCGTGGTGCCGGGCGTGGTGAGCGAAGTGCTGGTGAGCGTGGGCAGCCAGGTGAACGCGGGGGATCCCCTGTTCAAGCTGGATGATCGCTCGCTTCAGGCCGAACTGGCCGTGCGCCGGACCGCCCTCCAGGTGGCCCAGGTGCAATTGGAGCGGTTGCAAAGCCAGCCGCGGCCGGAAGACGTCCCGCCCGCCGAAGCGCGCGTAAAAGAGGCGGATGCCTCGCTGGCCGATCTGAAAAACCAGCTTGCCATGCGCGAAAGCGTCACCGACCGCCGGGCCATCAGCGAACAGGAACTGCAACAGGCGCGATACGCCGTCACGGCGGGCGAAGCCAAGTACAAGGAAGCCCTCGCCGAACTCAACCGGCTGAAATCCGGCGCGTGGAAACAGGATATTGAAGTGTCGCAAGCGGAAGTGCTGGCGGCGGAAGCACAGGCGCAGGCGGTCGAAGCGGAAATCGAACGGCTCACCGTGCGCGCGCCGATCGCGGGCCAGGTGTTGCAAGTCAAAATTCGCGCGGGGGAATATGCCCAGGTCGGCCCGCTGGCCACCCCGCTCATGTTGCTCGGCAACGTGGCCACACTGCACGTGCGCGTGGACATTGATGAGAACGAAGCCTGGCGCGTGCAGCAGGGCGCGCCCGCCGTGGCCTATGCGCGCGGGAACCGCAACATTCAGACCAACATGGAATTTGTGCGGTTTGAACCTTATGTGATCCCCAAACACTCCCTTACCGGCGACAGCGCGGAACGGGTGGACACCCGCGTCCTGCAAGTAATCTACCGCTTCAAGCCCGAGACCCTGCCCCTCTTCGTCGGACAACAGATGGACGTCTTCATCAAGGCATTGCCGCTGCCTTTGGATACGGCGTCCGTGGTGGCCGAAAAGGGTCCCGCCTTATGAAGTTGACACGATGCGCGGCAACCGCGCTGCTCCTGGTGTTGGCGGGATGCGCGGTGGGTCCCAATTATCACAAGCCCGCCGTCACGGTGCCCGAAAAATGGAGCGCGTCCGCCCAAGACGGTGATACCGCGTATCTCACCCAATGGTGGACCACCTTGAAGGACCCGGTGCTGGATTCTTTGATTGAACGCGCGGCGAACGCCAATCTGGACATTCAAATCGCTGAGGCGCGCGTGCGGGAAGCACGCGCCGCCCGCGGCTGGACCCTTGCTGATTTTTTGCCCATGACCGACATCTCCGGGAAATACGCCCACACGCAGATTCGGAAACCCACCACCTCCGGCACCAGCGGCGGCATCGTCAGCACGCTCATCGGCGCGGTCTTTGTGGGCAACAAGCCCAACGTCAAACGCCAGATTGATCTGTTTCAGACCGGTTTTGACGCTTCGTGGGAGATTGACGTATTCGGCGGGAAGCGCCGCGCCGCGGAGGCCGCCAAAGCCGACCTGGAAGCCGCGCAAACAAGCCGCGATGATGTGTTGGTATCGCTGTTGGCGGAAGTGGCCCGCGATTACCTCGAACTGCGCGGGGCGCAAGGCCGGCTGGAAATTGCCCAGTCCAATCTGCGCGGCCAGGAAGACACCCTGCAGCTCACCCGCACCCGGTATAACGCCGGGCTGGTGAGTGAACTCGATGTAAAGCGTGCGGAAGCCCAGTTGGAAACCACGCATTCCCAAATGCCTAATCTGGAAACCGCGTTGCGGAAATCCGTTCATCACCTGAGTATTTTGCTTGGCCAGGAACCCAACGCCCTCGCGGAGGAACTGCTGAAGCCCGCGGAACTGCCCCTCGCGCCGCCGGAAATCCCCGCCGGGCTGCCGTCGGAATTGCTGCAGCGCCGCCCGGACATCCGCGTGGCCGAACGCCAACTGGCCGCGGCCACCGCCCGCATCGGTGAAGCCACCTCCGACTGGTTCCCGAAATTTGCCCTGACCGGCACGCTGGGCGCGGAAAGCGGCACGTTCAATGCCCTGGCCCACGGCGCGAACCGCGTGTGGTCCTTCGGGCCCACGGTGGACTGGGGCATCCTCAACGCGCCCCGCATCTGGAGCAACGTGAAGATTCAGAACGCCCGCCAGGAACAGGCCCTGCATCAGTATCAAAAAGTGGTGTTGGGCGCACTGGAGGAGACCGAAAACTCGCTGGTGGCCTATTCCAATGAGCAACGGCGGTATCAATCGCTGCACAACGCCACCGAAGCCAGCCGCCGGGCCGTGAGCATGGCCAACGAGTTGTATACCAAAGGATTGGTGGACTTCCTGAACGTGCTCGACGGCCAGCGCTCGCTTTATGAAGCGGAAGACCAACTCATGCAAAGCCGCACCACCGTCCTCACCAATCTTGTGGCGATATACAAAGTGCTGGGCGGCGGCTGGGACAACTTCCCGATGCAAAACAAACCCGCCAAGGCCGGCGAAAAGAAGGGCTGAGCCCCCCTCCCTGGAAAAGCACGGCGCTCTTCCGCATAATACCGGTGCGTGTTTTCCGTGGTGTGAAAACGCTCATCAAATATGGAAATTGGGAGCCTGTACGTGACCCAGGATATCAACGAGACCTCGTGTTCGATTCCCCGTGTGCTGACGATTGCCGGGAGTGATTCCGGGGGTGGCGCGGGCATCGAGGCCGATCTGAAAACCATGGCCGCGCTGGGCTGTTACGGCATGGCGGCCATCACGTCGGTCACCGCACAAAACACCCTGGGCGTGTCCGGCATTTATGATGTACACCCCGACGGCGTGTTCCGGCAGATCGACATGGTGTTGAGCGATATTGGCGCGGATGCCGCCAAGACGGGAATGCTGTCCAGCGCGGACATCATCGCGGCGGTGGCGCAGGCCCTGATGCGGCATCCGATAGAAAAGCTGGTGGTGGACCCGGTAATGGTGGCGAAGAGCGGCGATGCCCTCCTGCGCCGGGACGCGCAACAAATGTTGATCGAACGGTTGCTTCCCCTCGCGTATGTGCTCACGCCGAATGTTCCCGAAGCCCAAGTGCTTTCCGGCGTGTTGATTGATTCGGAAGCATCGTTGCGGGAAGCGGCGGAAATCATACATGGCCTGGGGCCGAAATTTGTGCTGATGAAAGGCGGCCATCTCGAGCAACAGGACGCCGTGGATTTCCTGTTCGACGGAAACACGCTCCACACCTTTTCCGCGCCGCGCATTGATACGAAAAACACCCACGGCACCGGCTGCACCTTCTCCTCGGCCATCGCCTGTTTTTTGGCGAAAGGAGAAACTGTTCTCGATGCCGTTCAGCATGCGAAAACTTATCTCACCGGCGCCATTCAACATGCCCTTCCGCTTGGTTCCGGCCACGGCCCGCTCCATCACATGTGGGCGGTGAATGCCGCCAAGGCAAAGAGAACGGGAAGGAAACGCTTGCGGGGGAAGGGGACACGTACCGGCACGGACCGGCACGGACAATAATGGCACGTTTCTGCTTTTCGCGGGGTGAAAATCAGCGGCGGCGGGTCCATGCCGCGCTGCGGTATTTTTCTTCCGCCAAGCGCCGTGCTTCGGCCAGTTCTTCCGGCTTTGGCGCGGGCACATTTCTTCCCATAGAGGTTGGTGCCGCGTCGAAAGCCTCACAGACCGCCGCGCGCAATGTATCCGGGTCCAGGGGAAGCGCCCGCACGAATTCCTGATGGGTGCGCCCGCCGCGATATTCCGGACGGTCCTCCGGCTCGTGCAAATAGCGCTCCATCCCCTCGTAGTCCGGACGATACAATAAGGTCCCGTGATGAAGCAGGGCGTTGCGCCGCCGCCGTTGCGCGTTTCCGGACACTTTCCCGCCGTCCAGGGCCAGATCGCAAATGCCTTCGAACCGCGCCTCCACGCCATGCCGCGCCAGGCTTTCCGCGATGCGTTCCAGAAGGTACGTATAGGAGCCGCGGAGCGATTTGAGTTCGGGCCAGGATTCATACCGCACCGCCAGGGAATAATTCAGGCAGCCCGGCCCCTGGAGTACGGCCCCGCCCGCCGTACACCGCCGGAGGAAAGGCACGCCATCTTCCTGGCATCGATCCAACCGAACTTCCTGTGCAAGCACCTGCCCCGTGCCGATGACCGCGAAGCGCACCGGGCTTTCCCACAGGCGCACGGTATCTTCGGCGGTTCCTGCTTCGACACGGTCCAGCAACACCTCTTCGAGGGCCAGGTTTTCGGCGGGATCATCAAAACTGTAATTAATCAGCCGCATAAAAGGGCGCCGCGTTCTTCATGGTTAACAGATTTTCGGCAAGGCACGGATAAAATCGTGCCAGGAGGTAAAGGTGTAATCGGCCGTGGTGTCGTCAATGAAGCGTGTATTCACCCCGGCAAAGAGACCGGCCTTTCCCCCGGCGCGCTGCACGCCGCGAATATCGGTGGGCTGTAAATCGCCCAAATGGAAAAGCTCATTGGGTTCCACACCCAGCACCCGTGCGGTGCGTTCGAACATCGGGGCCTGGGGTTTGGCCACGCCCACCTCGTCGGAAAAGGTGAAGGCGGAAATATACCCGGAAAAACCTTCGCGCCCGAGGATTTGCCGCAATGACGTGCCGGGGCTTACCCCGGTGTCGGAGATCAGGCCCACCGGCCAGCGCTGTGCGGCGGCCCGGACCGCGTCCAGCGCCCCTTCGATGGGTTCCGGCGGATATTTCAGGATGGCGGTGGCGAATACATGCGACACGTGCCGCACGGCGGGCGCTTTCAATTTCACGCCCACCACCCCGCAGGCAATATGCACCGCGTCCAGCGGCGTGAGCGTGCGCTGATCCTCGATATGGCTTCGCTGAAACTCGGCAAAGGTGGTTTCCAGCGCGTTCATGGCCCGTTCCGGCGAAACGCCCGTGGCCTCGCAAAAGGTTTTGAGCCGCATCGCCTGGCGCAATTCGGCGCCCGTGTCGCGGAACAACGTTCCCCAGAAATCGAATGTAATGGCGCGTATCGCCATGGGCTAGGCTTGCTCCAGAAAGTAGCGCAGGGGGCCGGCAAGGATGCAGGCCAGACCGGCGATGGCACAAAAGAAAAGGGCGGCGGTGAGCAGGAAATGCTTCCAGGCATCCTTCCCGCGCAGATGGAACACTTGGCTGTACACGTACACGTGACAGAGCAACGCGGCGGCGCTCAATCCCAGGTACAGGGGCGTTAGCCAATCAAACGGCGGCCCGCCAACCCGGCGGAACGCCACATCGAGCATGGTGTGGAATGTCCAGACGCCATTGGCCTTGCCCGCCAGATAGGCCATATAGGGGCCGGGCAGGCTTAACGGAAGCGCGGCCAGCCCAAACTGCACCAACGACCACGCAAGGTTCTCATTCCGCTGCTTGAAATACGGCGCGGTGAAGCTCAGCAGCATCACCCACAGAATACCCGCGAGAGGAAAGGCCAGCATCCAATGCAGGGCTTGAATTTCCGCGCGCACATTGAGGACGGAGAAATAGTAGAAAATGATCCCGCCGCACCCCTCCATCGAGGGCATGGGCCAGCCCGACCGGCCATAATACGTGAAGGTATAATACCAGCCCAGGCTAAAGGCCAGCGCGAGCCAAAGCGCAATCGCGTTGACCCAGTCCAGCATAGTGATAGTTCGTCGTGTCGGCATACCCACAGAATATCGGTCTATGCGCATCAACGCAAGTCGGACGAGAGGAACCCTTTTCTAATCCTGGGGAAGTGTTTTTAACGCTGGGTATTCCGGGATAATGATTTGTCATGCAGCCAGTTCCTCTCGTGTATTTTCCCGTTTGCTCCAGGGTACTGGGTGCACATCATAATTACGCAGGGCATCAAGGACTGTTGTGGAAAGTGGTTGTTCCAAATCATTTAAGAGCGCATAAACTCTCGAATCAGGTGAGCGCACCTCTTTTGTGTCGATCCATGAGAAAGCTAGTGATTGGGCTGTGTCCCGGCTGGGCCGGTTAATTGTTTGCAGAATTCGTTCTGGGTGCCGTTTTGACTTTGGAATTACGAAATCAAAAAGATGATCGTATCCGGTTTTTCCCGTGAATTTGACTTTTGGCGTATACCGGATTTCGTGCAAGTCCAGCCAGGCCACCACATCTTCATAAAACAAGCTGGATATCATTGGAGCCGCCAGATAAAACATGTCGTTAACCGCCAGCATTGCCTGGACCAAGTTGTGTTTACGAAGCGCAAAGTTTTCATTGGAGGCATGAACTTCCAAAGTATTATTATGCAATTGCACCCCAAACCCATTTAACGTCATTTTAAGAAGGTCCTGACGTTTGGGACTATGTAGTTTACATCCGTTTTGTTCGAGATCGTCTATTGTGTACCCGTCGTCCGTAAGAACATAGCCGCCATTTTCCGGTCTGGCGTATATTTGAATATAGTCGTTGTGCCGGTCAAGGTAAGGGGTTGTTATTTCGATCCATTGGTTTATCTGGCGAAGCATTGTTTTATCATGCAACCACGTCAGATACTCATCCAGCAACCGCTGAATATCTTTAATCATGTGAATAACCCTCGTTCAATGTTGGGTGGTTGTGTAATATTGCAATAACGCAGAAAATCCTCCAAGGTTCCCCATACATCATCAGTTCTGGGGAATTGGTGATCGGGTAGAGAAACGGCCCACTTATCACCGTAACCCTCACGATAGACATGCAAATGCGGACAGGGCACATCGGTATCATCCGGATTTCGATGCGGAGAACCACTTACATCCAGCCTGACTAGCACGACTACTTGGCGCGCTCGATTCTGCATTTTAATTTTTATCAGATCAATCCGTCCCCGGCTCAGGTCGAGGAGGAATTGTTCACGCTTATCAGGTGATTGCAGGGGTATAACTTGAGATTCACCGCTCAGGGGAAAATCATATTGTTCATCGTTGACGCGGTGTTTTTCCATAGCGATCAACATATCCGCTTCCGCCTGGGTTAGATTTAAATCTGCCATGTACGCACCTCCACTCTCCACAGATTGTATCCTGTTTGCGATTTCAATAGTAGCAGGGATAGACAAAAAATAAAAGAAAACAAGGCAGAGTGCGGCATCTGCGAAATAACCGTTTCTCTCATCCGGGCGACGGAAAAGACAACGATTTGGCCGCGAAATACCGGTTATTGGCCCGTTGTCCTGTATAGTATTGAGAACAACGGCTATTTTGCAATTGCATGAGAATATTGTAAGGCTAGTCGGCAACGAGGATTCTTGTTACAATAGTGACCCGTTGACGAGCCGGTCGATGGGTATGGAGAAATAATTGGCTTTATTTCAGACAGTATGGATACCATGAGAAAAGAGCACCATGGGGTGCCGCTGGGCGGCATCGGCACGGGCGCCATGGAATTGTGCGCGGACGGGCGGTTCCGCACTATCTCGATTAACAATAACCGCCTGCCGGAGTCGTACATCCCCCAAGCCGAACACACATTCATGGCCATCCGGGTGGCCTCGAAGGAATCGGTGTATGCCCGTATTTTGCAGCATGCGCCGGAAAATGCCTCCCCCGTTCAAAATGGGGGGCCGCCCCGGTTGAGCCGGGATCTGCTCCAGTGGCGCGGCGCCTATCCCGCGGTTCATTTTCAGGTAAAGGATACGGAGTGCCCGGTTCAGGTGGTGTGGACCGCTTTCGCGCCCCTGATTCCCTTTGATTACGATGCCTCAACGATGCCGGCCCTTTTTTTCAGTGTTCGCTTCATGAATCCAACCGATGAAACGCTTGTGGTCTCCGCGGTTTTTAATTGGGAAACGCTCTGTGGCCGGACCGGCGTGCAGGTTCCCGCGGATCCAGGACGGATCACGCCCCTCCTGGTGGAGGATCAGGAAGAAGGGGAATCGTTGAAACCTCCGCTCTCCGCCCCGGATGGAACGCTGCTGTTCAATGCGGTCGAATTCGGTTCGCCCCGGGAAACCTTCCTGAATGCGATTGGCCACTATTGCCTGGCCGCGCGCCGCGAGAAAGATAGTAAAGTCACGGCCTTTGTATGGGATGCCGAATCGCCGGAGGATCGGGAAAGCCTTTGGGAGCGGTTCCTGGAACAGGGTGATTTGGCGCGTTGCGTATCCCGGAGCAGGCGGAAAAATGCGGGCGCGGTGTGTTGCTCGTTTCATCTGCCCCCGAAACAGGAGCACCGGGCGGATTTCGTACTGACATGGTATTGTCCCCGAAATGAGGTGCAGGGCGTCTCGATAGGAAATGGCTATACGAATAAATTCATCAATGCCGTGGACATCGCCCGCAAGGGTCTTCGGCACCTCGTGTATTTTTTCAAGGCGGTGGAGGACTGGCAGAAACGCCTCCGCACGTCATCGCTTCCGCCGTGGCTCAACCGCCTGCTGGTCAACAGCACCCAGATTTTGTGCACCAATTCCCTGTACGCCAAAGATGGCCGCATAGGATTTATGGAGAGCCCACAGGAACCTTCCCTGCGCCGGACCAATCTGCGGCTGTACAGCACGCTGAGCACCTTGTTGTTTTTCCCGCGTTTCGAGGAAAACGAATTGGCGCAACTTGCCCGGGCCATGCCCTCCTCCGCCCCCGGACGCTTATGCAAGGAACTGGGCGGCGCCGGTAATTTCGAACCGGTCTTTGATGAAGCCGGCGGCGGCCAGATGGAGCGATGCGCCCATTTCGTGCTGTCCATTTACCGTAATTATGTGTTCACGGGCAGCCTGCCCCGCTTGCAAGAACTCTTGCCCGCCGCACGCGCCGCCATAACGGCAACCCTGGCCTTGGATCGCGACCATGATGGCATCCCGGACCTTGCCGAGAGCTATACCTATGATGGAGTCAAGGTGGCGGGAGCCAATAGTCCTGCCTCGGGCCTTTGGGTGGCCGCGCTTTGCGCCTTTGCAAAACTCTTGCGGAGCCAGGGAACCCTCGAGGAGGCCGGTCGGTATGAGGAGATTTATAAAAAAGCGGCGGCAAGTTTTGAACGCCTCTTCTGGGATGAACCGCGCGGCCATTACCGGCTGGGCCGGAATGATTCGGAACACCATTGCCATACCGCGCAACTGGCCGGTCAGTGGTATGCGGATTTTCTGGGTTTTGGAACCCTGTTCCCGCCAAGTCATATTCAGCGCGCCCTTGACAGCCTGCTCCAGCAGTCCGCGCAAAAACCGCCCGTCACGGAAATTGCAACGGAAGAGCATACGGAATCCCGCATGGTCTGGCCCGGGTTTGACAGCGCGCATCTGGCCTGTCTGTTGATATACCGCGGCCGCACGGAGGAGGCCCTGCGGTTGCTCGAGCAGTATTCGCAGGCGCTGAATTACCAGCAATGTTCGCCCTTCAATTTTCCCGACAAATGGGATGCAGGAAAAAACACCTTGGCCCAAGACAGCCTGGGGCGGCATCTCAGCGCCTTATCCTTGTGGCATGTGTTGTACGCCGTGCAAGGTCTTGAACTGAATATTCCGGAACAGTCCCTCCGGGTGACCCCGCATCTCTTCCCCGGATGGCACACGCTGAACACCCCGGTGTTCACGCCCGCCTGCCTGGGATGGCTCCAATACACGGAAGAGGTCTCCGGAACCTACCGCCAGCAACTGCACCTTTCCTTTGACAGCCCCGTGATTGTGAAAACCATTGAACTGTGCGTGCCGATTCACATAGGTGCCGTGCAGGTGCATTGTGAAGATGCCGACGGGACCCTCGGCATAACCCACCGCACGATTCCTGAAAACCAATCCAAACGTGTGATCATTACCGCGCGCCAGCCCGTCACCGTGTTGAACACCCTCAGCGTACACATCGAAGCCCGCAGATAGATTTTCTGCATTCTATTAGCGAAAGACCTGGATATTTGATATGCTTTTATCTGTCTTTTAACCGTAAACCCTCAATGACAGGTGTAGTGACATGTTGGATTTTGATCAACCCAATGTTCGTTTTGCCCTGGATACGGTGCAACAGGCCGCGCGTTTGTGCCAGCGGGTGCAGGCCGGCATGGCCATGCTGGGCCTGACCAAGAGCGATTTTTCTCCCGTAACCGTGGCGGATTACGCGGTGCAGGCGTTTGTGGGGCATGCGTTGGCGGCCTACGATCCCAAAGCGGTGCTGGTGGGCGAGGAAAACGCCGATGCCTTGCGCCAGGAGTCCGGGAAAACCGTATTGGAAGTGGTGACGCAATTCGTGGGGAAAGTGATTGAAGGCGCCACCGCGCATGATGTCCTGGCGTGGATTGATCACGGCGGCGCGGAAGCCACGGACCGTTATTGGACGCTGGACCCCGTGGACGGCACAAAAGGCTATTTGCGCGGCGGACAATATGCTGTGGCGCTCGCCTTGCTGGAAGACGGCGAAGTAAAACTCGGTGTCCTGGGATGCCCCAACCTCGGTGAAAATTGTGCGCCCGTGGCGTGGGGTTCGGGCGCGATGCTGGTGGGACAGCGCGGTGAAGGTTCGGCGTATGCCATGATGGATACGGACCCGCTGGCGTTCACGCCCCTGCGCGTGTCCGATTGCAAAGACGTAACCCAGGCGCGCATTCTGCGTTCCTTTGAATCGGGTCACACCAACGCGGAGGACACCGAGGCCATTGCGAAACGCCTCGGCATTTCCGCCGAACCGGTGCTTATGGACAGTCTCGCGAAGTTTGCCGTGCTGGCGGCGGGCGGCGGTGAAATGATGTTCCGTCTGCCTCCGAAAGATCGTCCGGGGTACGTGGAGAAGATTTGGGACAATGCGGCGGGGGCGGTGATTCTCGAAGAGGCCGGCGGACGTGTCACGGATATCTGGGGCAAGCCCCTCGATTTCACCACCGGACGCCTCCTGACCAACAACTCCGGCATCTTCGCCTCCAACGGATGGCTGCATGAAACGGGATTAAACGCGATTAAAGAGGTCTGCGGGTAGAACGTTCCTTTTCAGATCGCGGTCCTTTTTCTTCCATCAGTATCCCGTGTTGCCGCAACCGCTCTGCATCCGATCTCGGCACGAAAATAGGGCTGCCCTTGGGATCGATGCCCGCGTAGAACATCGCGGTGGCCACCGTGCCGGGGGTGGGGATGAAACATTGCACCTGCTGGGGTTTCCAGCCGCGTTTGCGGAGCCAATCCGCGAGCGCGCGCATATCCTGATCGGTGCAGCCGGGAAATGCGCTCACGAGATAGGGAATCACATATTGCTCTTTTCCGGCGCGGCGCGATTCCCGCTCGAATACGGTAAGGAAGCGTTCAAAGGTTTCAAACGCGGGTTTTCGCATGAGCCGCAGGACGGATTCGCAGCAATGTTCGGGTGCGAGTTTCAATTGACCGCCGGTGAATTCGGCAATCAGTCCGCCCGCATAGGCTTCATCGGTCAACGCGAGATCATGACGAATGCCGCTGGCAATGCGCAGATGCTTCACGCCGTGAAGACTCCGCAGGCGGCGCAGCAGCGATAAAAGCGCCTTCTGATCCGCGTTGAACTGCGGACAGATTTTCGGCGTCAAACAACTCGGGCGTTTACAGACCGTGGACGCGCACCGCGTCCCCCACATGTTTGCGGTCGGCCCGCCCACGTCGCTGATGCTGCCCGCCCAATCGGGATGCCGCGTGAGTTGAAGGATTTCGCTTTCAATGGAATCCGCGCTCCGCGATTGAATCCGGCGCCCCTGATGCAGCGCCAGCGAACAGAAGGAACATCCGCCGCCACAGCCGCGATGCGTGGTGATGCTGAACTGGATCATGGCCGCCGCCGGGATGGCGTTTTTATAGCTGGGGTGAGACCTCCGCTGGAAGGGCAGCGTATAGAGGCGGTCCAACTCCTCCGTGGTGAGCGGGGCCGCGGGCGGCGCGAACACCACCGTGCGCTTGCCACAGGCTTGCGCGGCCCACGTCATGCCGTCGTGCACCTGCGCCTCTAATTGCAGTGTGGCCTCCATCAGCAGTTTCGGGTCCGCTTCAATGGCTTCATGCGATGGCAGCGCCATGCACGGCTCATTGGTTGCAAACGGTTCCGAACGCACATACGCGGTGCCGGGAATGCCGGTCAGCAGTTCGCCCTGCTGAAGGCGCCGCGCAATCTCCTCCACCTGCCGCTCCGCCATGCCGTACACCAGCAGGTCCGCCTTGCTGTCGAGCAGAATCGAGCGCCGTATTCCGTCCGACCAGAAATCATAATGCGTGGCGCGGCGCAACGACGCCTCAATCCCGCCCAGCACCACCGGCAGGCCGGGGAATGCCTGCCGCACCAAACCCGTATACACTATGCAGGCGCGATTTGGACGCGCACCGTGACGCCCGCCGGGCGTATACGCATCGTCATGGCGTTTTTTCCGGAACGCCGTGTAATGCGCGAGCATGGAATCCAGCGCTCCCGCCGTCACCCCCACGAAGAGTTTTGGACGCCCCATCCGCGCAATATCCTCCGGCGACGTCCAGCGCGGCTGCGCCACAATCCCCACCCGGTATCCCTGCGCCTCCAGCCATCGCCCCAGCAACGCCACGCCAAACGACGGATGATCCACATACGCATCGCCTGAGATCAGGAGAATATCCAGCGTGTCCCAGCCCCGCTGTTCCATGTCCTGGCGGCACATCGGCAGAAAGCGCTGGGAGTGATCCAAGGGATTCATCGTGTGTTATTCCACTCCAAAGAAGATTATTTTTGCGGAAGGTGCGTCAAACTTCGCATGGATGGCGGCATGGTTGTCCAGCGTCGTGTTCACCTCCACGCCTTCATTATGCCAGACTTTTCCAGCCACGGCATGGCGGGTGGTATATGAAAAAGCGCCCTTGGCATTGGCGAATATCACTAACACGCCGTTCCCCGTTTCCGGGTTTATTTTTTCATGCATTTCAGGGGTGTCGCCGGGATGCCCGATGCGGATGGGGCTGGCCGCCGCCACGTCTTCCCGCACGTGTTTGTATTTGGCGAGGATATCATGGAACAGGGCGGCGCCTTCGGGCGACGTGTGGAGAATATCGCCCCAAATCGCGTTCTGCCCGAGGACCAGCGAGGCCAGATTGATAATCTGCGAGTTCTTGGGGTCATCGGTCATGTAGTTGGCCATGAACAGGTTGGAGGGAATCCACCGGTCATAATCGAGCACGGAGCGCATGAACCACGTCCGGGCCGGCCCCGGATGGATGAAAATATTGTGGCAGCCGTTGGGCAGTATGCTTTCGCCGCGTGAACAGAGATCGAAGTTGTGGAAATAGGGGCCGTTATTCAAGATGAAATAGCGTCCGGAGGCCAGGAATTGGAGCCCCACGCCTATCCGGCGCGATTCGGTCACGTCAAAATCAAAGATGACGTCCGGGCAGGCCGCGCCCACTTTTGCGATAATTTTCCCCAGGTACACCGGCAGCAGAAAACCATAGCACTCCTGCCGTTCTTCCGCGGAATTTTCCATCGCGCCGTGAAAATGCCGGGGATCATCACATCCCGTTTGCCCCACGCCATCCAGGTAAAAGTAACGGATGCCCAGTTCGTTGTACAGCCGGATAAGCGTATCCGCGTAATAGTCCCAATAGGGACTGACCAGGCACATGTCGGTGCTGTCTTCGGTTTCCCATTCCGGCGCGGGCGCGCCCGCTTTTCCATGGCTGGTTTTCAGGCACGGTTCATTTTCGCGCAGCGCGCGGCTGGACACGGCCGCCTTGGCCGGATTCATCCAGACGCCAAGCTGCATCCCCGCCTGTTCGAGTCGCGCCCTGACTTGGGAGAAGCCATCCGGGAAGTTTTTGAGATTCACGCCCCAGTCGCCGGTCTTGTCAAACCATCCCGCATCGAGCACATACACCTCCACACCCATTTCATGCGCCCGGTCAATCTCCCGGAGCGTATAGTCCAAGTTCATGGTGTCGAGGTATCGGCCTCCTTGCCATTTCACCCGTTCCTGGCGTCCCCACGTGTTGTAATAAAGGTATGGTTTGCGGCTTGCGCTGTTTTCCGAAAGATATTTCCGCGCAAAGGTCCGGTAGTGCTCCGCAAGGGCATCCTCGCCGCCGGCCATCGCGGCCACCTCGAACCAAATGCTCGAAAAGCCCTGGACAGGCTGCCCCGCGCAATAATTGCCTTTCACGGCGCACACGGTCACGCGTTCATCCGGTTGAAGCCGGAATTCCAGGAAATGATCCGGATACAGGGCATCATGTTCATACGCGCACAGAAATGCGCCGTGATCATTGGTCCCCGCCAAAATCGGCCCGGCAAACGACATGGAATGTTCAAAATCCGATGGATTCAACGAGACTTCCGACAGGTTGCAGGAATGAATCATTTCGTTGAATACCGACAGGCGGATTTCTTTCCGTACAGGATATTCCTTCAACGAATACGACAAATAGACAAGGGCGTCGCTTCCTGATCGCTTGGTCAGGCGCTGTCCATGGGCTGTTTCCAGGGTGTAACAGAAACGCACGACCGGATTGTCCGGCGCCACCCTGAATTTCACGCGCAGGCATATTGATGCATCGGTTTCCAAAGCCCCGGCAAAGGCATATTCCTCAGCGCCATTGCGTAATGGAACCGGAGCGCCCGAGGCCTCCAGACGGTGCAGGACGAGAGGAATCCGCGTTCCGTCCAATTCAACCTCCGGAAGCCTCATATCCACGGTATCGCCCCCCGCGGGAAGGGCATACTGCCATGAGTCGACCGATACGGCGGCCCAGGAAATAGTGAAAAGCGGGGTGTTGATTTGTGCCTGACGCGGGGCCTCCTGTCCATAGAGATCAGGACACGCCGTCAACAGGCCCAAACACACCCCCGTCAATACACAGCCCAGCCACCTTGGTTTGTTTCGCATGATTTTCCTGCTTTCCTGGTTCTTTCTGCTTGGAGGATACCGCAACCCGCGTGTCCGGAGAAAATATTGTGCGGGCGTTCTTGTGGCATTTTCCGGATGTATTCACGCCCTGTTGACGGACCATCATTTCCGGCGGCGTGCCTGAATATATGCCTGAAAAGGACCTGTGGCCCTCCAAGGAAGCGGGTTCATCAATTAACCAGCGGCGCATACCATTCCGGGCGGGGAGGGCGGTCCGGCCCGGCCAGCATCGCCCGCCAGGCCTCGTCGGTCAATCGATCGCTCATGGGATGTTTGAATTCATAGTAGGAAAGGACGGGCCCGATGGCCAGGAAGATATCGCCGGCCGTTGTGGGGCAGGCCATGAAAATCAAATCCACATTGCCGACACCCTCTTCCAGCACGCTGCTTTCGGCGGTGTGCGTATGCACATCGGCCACCAGCGTTGTTTTCACGCCTTCTTCCTCGACCCCCAGCACCACGCCTTCGAGGATGTCGCCGAAGTGTTTGATAAACAAGACATCTTCTTCGGAGAGTGATTCGTTCACCAATTCCTTGTTCGCCATATCAATAAGCCGTTGCAGCAGCGCTTCAAGCCGTTCGAGGCGGAGCCTGGCGGTTTCGGAAAGCGCATCGTATGCATCAAGGCCTCTCCGGGTCATTTGCGCCAGGGCCATCAGGCGCCCGTAAAACTCAGGAACAGGCTCGACATAGCCCGGCGGCGGTTCCGGATCTTCGGATTCCGGTTCCTCGTAGCTCTGCTTGGCGTAGAGGATGGTGTCGTGGCGCAGTTCCGTCCAGGACGCCAAGGCGGCATTGAGTTCTTTTTTCCGCCATGCATCCGTCCGCATGAAGTTCGGGGCGCCTTCGGGCGCGGGAACAAGCAGCGCTTTCAACGCATAGAGCCAGCCCCAATACAGGTTTTGGTTCCAGTCTGTGATATCGAAGGCGTTGAACATTTCCTTGAGTTCGGTGAAGCGGATGTCGAAATCGATGTAGTCCGTGTCGCCGCCTTCCTCGAGAATTGTATCCGCGAGCGCCGAACCGAGAATGGCCATAATGTCGAGACCGCGCGGATAGCAGCGCGCAAAGCGCGCCCCGGTGAAGCCGCAGGAGAACGGCGGCGGGGACATGCTTCCGGTGTAGTCCTTAACGGACGAGAACACAAGATGCTGAAACATATAGGAATCGGGGATGAAGCGCTGGCCCATAAACCGCATGCCCTTGGTCTTGTCGAGCGTTTCATTGAGCGTTTCGGGCGTGATGGGCGGGCTCACAACAATGTTGCCCGTGCCTCCGTAGATCCGCGGTGCGCGCAGGAACGACAACTCGGCCTTGAGATCGAAGAAGGCGGTTTCATCCTCGAGTTGGGACACGGTGAAGCCTTCGCCAAAAAGCCGGCTGATGACATCCAGGTATTCATAGGGCGTGAGATCATCGGCCGTGCCCACATAGAACGCCGTGATCGCGTAGATGCGGTCCCATACTTGGCGGCCCGTGCGCGCTCCCACCGCCACGTTCTCGATGGCCTCGGCCAGCAGGACGGCCTGCAGGGTCTGGATTCGGGCGTCGTGGACGCTGACCAGCGCATTGCCGTCAGGCCCCCAATCCTCATCGCCTTTCAGCAGGAACACCAGCCGGCCATACCACATCATCGCCTTGAAGTAGCGTTCGAGCGGCTCGCCGCGGGTGTAGTGGCCGCGCGGCACATATTGGGAGTAATCCTCCTCATAAATAAAAATATCGCTCTCGGCGAAGCCGGCGTGCGCTTCTATATTGGCGATTTCCCCGGCAACGGCATCGGCCACGAGCGCCGGCGCCTCCGCCGCGGGCTCGAGCAGTTTTTGTGCGACCGCGAGATACGCCAGATTGCGCCGGGCCGCCTCTTGCAGATCGCCCGCATAGGCACCATGCTGCGTCAGTGTGGCCTCGAGCAAAGAAGCCGTCAATGCGGTGATATCCGGAATGAATTCGCGTTCCTCGATCTCTTTAAGCGATTCATCGAATTGCACATGGTACAGATGGAGGAGCGAGTCCGAGGTGATGAATATGGGACGGTTTGCCCTGTTCAGGCATTGATAGGGCAAAATGATGTCGTCGTTCACCGCGGGCTCCGGGCACAGCCGTGTCACGTCATATTCCCTTACCGCGAAACCGTTGGTTTCAATGAAACTCTGAACCTCCTGCAACCCGAACCAGGTGGACAGTTCCTCATAATTCATCACATTGCCCACGGACAACGGCAGCGTGTAACCGGGCGCGTCCGGCAGGACCGTGTTGTTGAAAGGGGTGTAGTGCGCCGCCAAGCTGGATTTTGCGCGAAGTCCCGGATCAGGCGCGAAGCCATCCTCCGTTCCCACAGCGCGAAAATAGCCCGCGGAATTATAGAACTGGATCAGCCGCAGGAGTTCTGAAAGGGTAATGCGCCAATCGGCCGCCTGATAATCCGAATCATGCGGTAAACACGTGTAATCATCACCGGTTCCAGGGGCGTAGCCATCCTCTCCCAGGCCATCGCAATGGTAGCCTTGGCTGTTGTAAAACTGGATAACGCGCAGTAACTCGGAGAGACTGACGGCGCGATCCCCGTCGTTGTCCGCCGTATGGATGGGGCCTGCGAAAGCAGCGTTGAACGCAATAAAGCTAATGCCCGCCAAAAGGATAGGCCGTATCTTCATGTCACACATAAGCACCTCTTCGAACGGCGCCCGCCACTCGTTGGCCTTGCGGGAATCCGCCGGCCCTTTGGTTTGCACAACCATATTTCCAAACGCTTTTTAAATTATACACCGTCTTCTCGCCAAATGAAACCTTAAAACAAGCAATTGCGAAATAGCCTTATTCCGGCATCTGGCGGCAGACACGTCTTCCTGGCAAATGCGGGTATGCGATGCCTGCTTTATGGTTTGGGCAGGATAAAGGTATTCGGAGCGCCGGGGAAGAGGCGATAGCGTTTGAGGCCCAGGGGATGGCCGGGGGACAGCGATTCCAGGCCGGGCTGGGCGGCGGCGGGCAGGAGGAGTTCCGCTTCACAGGCCGCGGGCACGGTGATCGAGACGCGGTGTCCGCCGTTTTCGGGTTCGGCGGTGAACTGGATGGGACCCCGGACGGTGTGCATCGTCAACGCAAGGCGCGGCAGGTCCGCAAGTTGAGGCCGGATGGTGCATTTGGCAAAACCGGGTTCGGAGGGGCGGATCCCGGCAATGTCCATGAGCAGCACATACACGGGGGCTAACGGACAATGGCTCCATTCGTCGGTGGCATCCACGCGCACCTTCCAGGTTTCCTGCAAGGCGTTGTTCAGCGTGACGGATGGCATGGTGGCCCAGCGGCTACGGAAATCATTTACGATAACATCCGTGCGGCCAAGTTTCGACAAGGCCCAGAACCGCCAATAGGCATTCGCGGGATACGACAGGCCCATTTCGGGCGGGCATTCCACCAGCTTCTTTAATGCGGCGTCCGTGCTGCCCTTCGGGCATTGATCATAAAGAATCGCGGTGGCCAGGGAGCGGTCGCAGTAGCGCGGCCCGTTTTCTTTGTCGAGCCACGGACGATTCACCACGAACACTTTTTCCTTTTTGTCCCAGTATTTCTTCTGCGCCGATTTCAGTAACGCCTTGCCAAACGCCTCCATGTGCGCCGCGCGATCATCATCGCCGAATGCCCGGCATATCGGGGCCAGCGCATGCTCGAGCATAGCGGACGCATACAGATTAAACGCGCACTGTTTGTGTTTTTGTTGTTTGTAGGCGTCGTGGTCGATCCACACCGTGGGAATGCCGAGATTCTCGACGGGCAGGAGGCCGTCCTCGCCCACGATGGATTCCAAGTATTCCTCGAAGCGCAGCAGGCGGGGATACGGCTCGCGAAGATCATCCAGATTGCCGGTGTCCAAATAGTGCCACCAGCAATCGAAATTGAACCCGATGCCGTGATCCAGGATCGGCCCCCAATAGGCGCCGCCCATCTGTTTCTGCATCACGCGCGCCAGGCGATCAAACGCGGGCCAGCAGTCCATGAAATACCCTTGCGGGGTCATGCCTTCACTGTACGTGCGCAGGTACCGCGCGGGGAGCCGGTTCTCGCCCAGCGCATACCGCGACACAAACAACTGCGGGCCGCAATCGCCGCTGTACTGTTGCCGTTCGCGCCCCATGCCGTCCACAAACGTTTCCAGGGCGCTGTTATAGATTGTATTCATCGTGGCGTTGAACAGCGTTTGCAGGGCGGGCTCCGCGCACTCGATGTGCGGACGCTGCGGCCAATCGAAAATCCGCCGCCGCACGCCCACGTCCCGAATCACCACAGGCCGGGAGGCATTACGCACATGCAATTGAACCCACCGGAAACTCTCATAATCAAACGGTTCAAAACGGTTTTCTCCCTCGCGGCAAATAAAACGGGACCACGAATGGAAATGCGTGTCCATCCAGAGCGGGCCGTTGGGATCGTGCGATTCCTGAATCATCAGTTCCACAATCGTCCCCTCCGGCGCGTCAATCGTGAAATACGGCCAGCCGACGATTTGTTCTTTGAACTCGAACGTGGCGAAAACGCCCTCTCTCGAAGCAGTGGCAGGAATCGTCCACGCATTCGCGCCCTGTTCCTTTACGACGGGCTCGCGGACAATGTCGAAGGAATCCGGAATGCGGAACTCGAACCAATCGTTGGGATCGCGCTTCCAGGTCACGCGCCCGCAATCCGCCAGACGCATCACGGGAATTTCTATCTCTTTAAGCATGGGGATTTGCCGGGCCCGCAGACTGCCGTCCCGGGCGCGTTCCATCAAGTCGTTGCCTTCATAGCGGCTGCACGCGGGCGGCTTGTCCGGCGGACACTCGATCCCCATCGCGGGAACCCACTGCGCATCCGGCGTATACTCCGGCGTATCCCACCCAAACGGATGCAGGCGCGCGTCGAATTCCTCCTGAAGCGAACGCAGGAACCAGCGCTTGTATTGGCCGGGCCGGTGCGCGCGATCCAGATAAACCAGCCAAGACGCATCGGACACCACCGTCTCTTTTTGACCGTTCGCATACTCGAACGCGGCGTTAAAGATGAATCCGGGTTTCCCCGCGGGCCACGTGCCGTCGCCATGCCCGTAAAACATTACCTCCACGCCGATCACGTTCTTCCCGGCATGCAGATACCGCGCGATATCGACGGGATCCGCATCCACGTTCCGCGGATCGCACGGCGCCGTGCCCCATTGCACCCGCCGACCGTTCACCGTGAGGCGGTAGCGGCTGTCCGCGCTGATCCAGCCCAACGCGCTCTTCGGAGCCTCCACGAGATTCACGTCCTTCCGGAACAACACAAACGTGTTCGGCAACGTGCGCTGGGACGGCAGCCACACCCATGCCGCAGGCGCCAAGGTCACCGGCAACGGCTGCCAGCGCTGTGTCGCATCACTCGTCTTCATAATGATGTTCAACTCCTCTATTGTGGTTGGAGCACTCCACGCGCCGCCGCAGGCAATAGCACCGCAGGCCATTCCAACAATCAAAATATACTCTGCAAATTGATTCACTCTCATGTAAGTCCCTTTATCCCTTCCATGCCGCACTACGGATTCTTCCGCGAAATCTCAATCGCACGGCCATGCCATTTTTTCTTTAGAGCGTGTTTTAAAAGTGTCTTTTGGTTTTCCGGGGGTCCAATCGGCGACTC
>CAYYRW010000060.1:0-32903 GCA_964474205.1 uncultured Nitrospirales bacterium
CCGCCCTCGCGAGCAATATCGAAGCGCAATACCTTGCGCGGCCCTGCGATACCGTATGCTTCTGTCTCTCCAAAGGACTTGGCGCGCCTGTGGGTTCTCTGCTCTGCGGAAGCCGCGAAATCCTCCATCAGGCCCACCGCTTCCGCAAGATGCTCGGCGGCGGCATGCGTCAGGCGGGCATTCTCGCCGCCGCGGGCCTCTATGCCCTCGAACACCACATCGACGATCTTGAGAACGACCATCGCCGCGCCCGGAAATTCCGTGTGGCCCTCGAAGCCGTCGGCGTGAAATTCCCCCTTCCTTCCCCCACCAACATCGTGTACATGGAAGTGCCCGACCCCGCAGGCCTGGCCAAACGGCTCCTAGAAAACGGCATCCTCGTCAATCCTCCCCGCACCCCCTGGCTCCGCGTGGTCTTCCATCGCGATATTTCCGATGCGGATATTGAACAGGCGATAGAGATTTTTAAGCAAAATCTCTGAAAAAATTATGCGCTCGCGCATCGCCTTTCTGCTCGTATTCCAGCGTTGACGGAAAGGAAAATCATGGCAGAGCACCAACCACCGATGAACACTGATAAACACCGATAACCCCGCGCGGGACCTATCGGTGTGCATCAGTGTGCATCAGTGGTTCCTTATGTTTTTATCAGCTATTAACCAACTTGGCCCCGACATCTCCTCAAGGAGTGTCCGCACCGCCATAAATACAAGGCCATTCGGTTTAACTAAGTGCCATTTGTGACTGGCACGAATGGCACTTAGTTAAGCGCAGGGAACTATAGTACGCGAAAAGAAGGGACGTTCCCGTCTCGCCCGCCCATTCTTAAAAAGGTTTTCAGGATACAGGTTTTGCCCCTGGGCGGGCTCGCTGGGGACCGTCCCTTTTTTTCGCTTTGTTTTCATATTCTTTGTTAAGTAAGTGCCATTTGTGACTGGCACCATTTATCTGTATCTGAAAATAATAGGTGACTGGCACCGTTTATTTTTATACTATCTTATTGTCACGTAATGACTTAGGGTGCACACGGGGATACTTGGAAATCGGGTCTTCAGTACCGGGAATACCCGGTGGCGAAAACTCGAAAAAAACTTCTAAAGTTTTGGGTAAAGTTGCCGATAAATATACAAGGTGCCCGGAACTGGGCACGGAAAATTGAAGCATAAAGGTCTGCAGGGACAGCGGACGGATGAACCAGGGAGGGTCACACGGCAGAGGCGTTAACAAGGCCACCTTCGGCGGCATTGCGGTATGGGCGCCGGGGTACAGTTGAATGGAGGAAAGAACGCGGTGGACGCGGCCAGCGGCCATGGCCATCGTGAGAGAAGAGCCAGGGATTGCCCCACTGGTGCTCCTGTGCGGGAAATGGGATTCCCCACAGTACGGCATCGGCTAGGAGACGGGCGGTTTGGGCTCGATAGCGAAGCAATGGGAACCGGATTTCCGGGAAACGCGCGCAACCGGGACGTTGAGCGCGCCGGAACGCTGGGAAGAAGACTGGGCGGCGCAAGGACGCGCGGCCCCAACCACTCACGGAGGATGACAGTATGGGACTTAGAATCAACACGAACGTAGCGGCGTTGAACGCCTCACGCACCTTGCGTGGCTCCACCTTGGCCTTGAACAAAACCTTGGAACGCCTTTCCAGCGGTTTGCGCATCAACCGGGCGGCGGACGATGCGGCGGGCCTTGCGATTGCCGAAGGGTTTAACGCGGTGGTCCGGGGTTCCGGGGTGGCCTCGCGCAATTCCCAAGACGGGATCAGCCTGGTGCAGACGGCGGAAGGCGCGTTGAGCGAATCGCACAGCATTTTGCAGCGCATCCGCGAATTGGCGGTGCAATCGGCGAACGGCACGCAGAGCACGAACAACCGCACGGCGATTCACAATGAAGTTCGGCAACTGCTGGATCAGCTCGATGACATCGCGCTGGACACGGAATTCAACGGGATTCGGGTGTTGAGTTCCAGCCAGACCGTGACCCTGCAATCGGGCGCCTTCACCAGCCAAGTGCTGGCCATATCCGTGGCGGGCGCCAAAACCAACGATTTGGGCGTCAACAACGTGGCGGTGTCCACCATGGCCCTGGCGGTGGCGGCCATCAGCACGATAGACAATGCCATTGCGAGCGTGAGCACGTTGCGGAGCACGCTCGGCGCCTATCAAAACCGCCTGGAATTCACCATCAACACATTGAACATCCAGCAAGAGAACTCCGCTTCGTCCGAGAGCGCCATTCGCGACGCGGACATCGCGCAGGAAACCATCAAGTTCACCCGGAATCAAATCCTGGTGAGCGCGGGCACCTCGATCCTGGCGCAAGCCAATGTGGTGCCGCAGACGGCCCTGCAGTTGCTCGGTCAATAACGGACTTACCGCCGGGTGACCGGCCGGGCGGCAGTCCGCCGGTCACCTGAAGCGTTTTTCCGGTAACAATTGAAAATGAGAATGCGGCGGCGGGTGTTCGCGTCATCGGCGGCCGTGTGGAAGAAGCTCGTTAAACAAAATCGAGGGTAAGGGATATCCTCGAGGCCACTCATGGAGGAAAAGGACTATGGGACTTAGAATCAACACAAACGTATCGGCATTGAACGCCTCGCGCACGTTGCGGGGGTCCACCCTGGCATTGAACAAAACGCTGGAACGCCTGTCCAGCGGTTTGCGCATCAACCGTGCGGCGGACGACGCCGCCGGGCTGGCGATCGCCGAAGGGTTCCGTTCCCAGGTGAACGGCACCTCGATGGCGCAGCGCAACAGCCAGGATGGCGTGAGCCTGGTGCAGACGGCGGAAGGCGCGCTGAGCGAATCGCACAGCATTTTGCAGCGCATTCGCGAATTGGCGGTGCAGGCGGCCAACGGCACGCAGAGCACGGCGAACCGGCTGGCGATCAACAATGAAGTCAGCCAGCTTCTGGGCCAGATTGACGACATCGCGTTGCGGACCGAGTTCAACGGCATCAAGGTGCTGAGCGCGAGCCAGACCGTGACGCTGCAAGCCGGCGCCTACACGAGCCAGACCCTTTCCATCGCGGTGACCGGCGCCAAGTCCAATGATCTTGGCGTGAACGCGGTCGTGGTGTCCACCATGGCGGGCGCGGTTTCGGCGATCAGCACGATTGACAACGCCATTGCGAGCGTGAGCACGCTGCGGAGCACGCTGGGCGCCTATCAGAACCGGCTCGAATTCACCATAAACACCCTGGCGATTCAGAATGAGAACGCCTCCTCGTCCGAGAGCGCCATCCGCGACGCGGACATTGCGCAGGAAACCATCAAGTTCACCCGGAACCAAATCCTGGTGAGTGCCGGCACCTCGATCCTGGCCCAGGCCAATGTGGTGCCGCAGACCGCCTTGCAATTGCTCGGAGGGTGATTACGCCCTTCGCTTTTGATGTGGGTTAGCGCACAGCGCGCGGGATCGCGTCCTCCGTCACGTTCCCACGCGCTCCAATAATTGAGAAAGGAGGTGGTGCGCGAGGCCGGTGGTGTTGGCCCCATGGGATGTGGAACGCCAACCGAAACCTGGCCCCTTCAACGCCTCGGCGGGCACGGAATGTTCGCCGGGGAGGTTTTACAGACACATACGCGTCCTCCCCATGGAGCAGGAAAATACATGGGCCGCAAGGTTCATGCGCGGCGGAGTTCCCCCCCAAGCGGGACCGCGGGAAACCACGGGCCGGGATGCCCGTGGGCAACTCAAGGAGGATAGAATATGGGATTACGCATTAACACCAATACGGCGGCATTAAACGCCTCGCGCACGTTGCGGAGTTCGACCGGCGATCTGAACACGTCGCTGGAACGGCTTTCGAGCGGGTTGCGCATCAATCGCGCGGCGGATGACGCTGCGGGTCTTGCGATTGCCGAAGGGTTCCGTTCCCAGGTGAACGGCACCTCGATGGCGCAGCGCAACAGCCAGGATGGCGTCAGCCTGGTGCAGACGGCGGAAGGCGCGCTGAGCGAAACGCACAGCATTCTGCAGCGCATCCGCGAATTGGCGGTGCAGGCCGCCAACGGCACGCAAACCACGAACAACCGCGTGGCGATTAACACCGAAGTCAGCCAATTGCTCGGGCAAATTGACGACATCGCGCTGCGCACCGAATTCAATGGCATCAAAGTACTGAGCGCCACCCAGACGGTTACGTTGCAGTCGGGCGCGTACACCAGCCAGACGCTGGCCATCGCCGTGACCGGCGCCAAGTCCAATGATTTGGGTGTCAATAACGTGGTGGTGTCCACGATGGCGGGCGCGGTTTCCGCGATCAGCACGATTGACAACGCCATTGCGAGCGTGAGCACGTTGCGGAGCACGCTGGGCGCCTACCAGAACCGGCTGGAGTTCACCATGAACACCTTGGCGATTCAGGAAGAGAACGCCTCAGCGTCCCAAAGCGCCATCCGCGACGCGGACATCGCGCAGGAAACCATCCGGTTCACCCGGAATCAAATCCTGGTGAGCGCGGGCACGTCCATCCTGGCGCAAGCCAACGTCATTCCGCAAACGGCGTTGACGCTGTTGCGTTAAGGGCGCGGGAAAGGAGAAGGAGCATGGGAATTAATAGCGTGAATGGACAGAATCTCGCAGCTCTGTTCCTTTCCGCGCGGAATCAGCGCCCAGCTCCCGAGCTGCGCCGCACGGATGCGGCTCCAGAACTCATATCGGCTCAACGAGCGGAACCGGCTGGCCGCGTTGAACAGGGTGTGGATGCTGCGAGCCAAGAGGTTGCGTCCCTAAACTCCGGCATGACCCATTCCTCTATCCGGGTGGATAAGGAAAACAACCGGATTGTGGTGCGTCTCCTCGACAAGGACAACCAGGTGATTAAACAGATTCCTCCCGAGGAAACGCTGGAAATCGCCTCCAAAATGCGCCGGTTGCAAGCGCTTTTGTTTGACGAAAGCGTCTGAAACACGGCCCTCCCATAGTGCCGCCCCGGCGGTTTCTCGAGCGACCGCCGGGGCGAACTGTTTCCGAAATGTGGAAAAAGAGGGTCCAGATTCTGGAAACAAGTCCGGGAACACCCCGCCGGGGAAACCCGCCAAAGCCCGGTAAACACCAATAACCCCTTCCCCGATGCTGTCTTATAAAAAACTCGCCCCCCCGCTCGGGATTCTGGCATCCGCCTTGCTTTCTTGAACCATTGCTCGATTGTTTGTGACAAAAGAACGGTGAAGGAGGTGAAAACCATGTGGCAGCATAGTTCCAATCCTGAACAGGCGGCGCGGCTCATCGAAACAGACCTTAAGCGCCGTTACCCGGGAGGGTGCATGGAAATATTTTACCGGACGCTGGACGCTTCGGGCGAGCAGTATTGGAACGGGGAGCTCCCGGAGGCGATACAAAAGATTCAGAGTGGGTGCCAGGGGTGCACCGGGGCGGATTTTCAGTATGATCCCGGCCATAAATACGGCATGGTCTGTACCGTGGTGTGTGCCTGCAAAAACCCCGGGCCATCCTGTGCACACTGGGAACGGCGGCCCCGTGTAATGGTCTTGTTAACCCATAACGGGGCAAGGGAGGTGCTGGTTGGGCAACGCGGGACCCCCTCGTCGTGTTTAGCGGGTGCCGGGGTGGAATAGGAAGCTATCAGCGGTCAGCTATCAGCGGTCAGCTAAAGGACGGTGTAACGGCGGAAGCCACGGCCAAGCCGGGAGGGCTTGACCGTGCCACCTGGAGAAAGGGGTGTATCGAGAACAAATCCTTCCCCTGCCGCGTGGCACGGTCAATCCGGCGAAGCTGGTTTGGCCGTGTGTGTTCTTGGCGGGATAGTGGGGGCGCTCTTGACTCGGCTGGTCCCGCCCGATACCATGCTGTCCCATGGATAAACAAGATGGGACCATCCCCGCGATCAGCGCCGTGCTGATCGCCCGGAATGAGGAAAAGCACCTGGAACGGGTGCTGCCTTCGCTCATTGGCGTGGTGGATGAGATTTTGGTGCTGGACACCGGGTCCCAGGACGCTACCGTCCGCGTGGCCGAAACTTTCGGGGCGCGCATCGGCCATTTTGCCTGGGTGGACGATTTCGCCGCCGCCCGGAACGCCGCCCTCGAACTCGCCCAAGGCGAATACGTCCTTAGTATTGATGCGGATGAATGGATCGAAAACGGGGAAGCCGCCGCCGTGTTGTTGCGCGCGTTTATCCAACAGCACCCCCGGAACACTGTGGGTACCGTCGAAATCATCAGTTCCCTCGGAACAGGTTTGGAAACCCAGGAAGTGGTGGACCATCTCGAACGCTTTTTTCACCGGGATTCCTTCCGCTTCGATGGGGCGATCCACGAGCAGTTAACCCTGCGCCTCGGCCTCAAACAGTCCGCCCCCACCGGCCTCCGGCTGCGCCACACCGGCTATGCCCAAGCCGCCAATGCCCCCAACCACAAGGCCCGAAGGAATCTGCCGCTCCTGCGCCGGGAAGTGGAACGGCATCCGGATGACGAATATGCCTGGTACCAGCTCGGCAAGGCGCATTTCACCCTAGCCGAATATGCCGAAGCCATCGCGGGTTTCAAAAACGCCCTCGGGGCGATCTGCTTTTCCGCGGACGCCCCGCCCCAAGGCCGGTTTGGCCCTGTCTCCCGCGAAGTGCTCACCGGCCTCGCCGTATCCCTGGCCTACGCCCTGGTCAACACCGGCCAAGCCGCCGCTGCCGCCGCCGTCCTGGAAGAACACGCCGCCCTCCGCCACCCCGGCACACACTGGGCGGACTTCCACCACGCCCTCGGCTACGTGTATCTGATGCTCGGCGACATCCCCCGTTCCAAGTCCGCCTACCTGGAATCCATCCGCCTGGGCCCCGCCCATGAAGACGTGCGCGGCACGGGCAGCTTCAGTAGCGCCTATCACCTTGGCTTGCTCGCCGAAGCCGAACAGAACCTCCCGGCCGCCCTCGAATGGTACACCGCCTCGATCAAGGGCAAGGCCGATTACCTCCCCGCGCTTTCCCGCTGCCTCGACCTCGCCGTCGAACAGTCCGCGGTCTTCCCCCGGGAACTCCTTGAACACGCAGACATGGAAACCTTTTCTTCCCTCTACCTGAAACGGCTGCGCCACGCCATGGAAATCGATGACACCCCCGCTGCCTCCCGCCTCATCCAGGCCGCCGCCCTCTCCCCCACCCTGCGCGCCCTCTGCAAAGTGTCCATGTTGCGCGCGCCGCATCCCGTGGCGTAGCCAAGGTTTGGAAGTGGGGCCCGCCATGAACAGCGCCTCCTTCGCGCGTGGCATTAAGGCACGCGAAAAAACAGGGACATGTGTGGGGCGTATGCCTTCAAATCTTCCGATGGGAATCACTGGTTGTTTCTGCAAGAGGCACCCATTATCACGGATGGCAAGTTCGACACGCAGAATCTGGCGTTCCGGGATACGATCCGTGGAGAATACCGCGCCCCGCACATTTTCATTGGGTTTCCCTCCCGGTATATCGAGCCTGCCTGGGGGCCGGCGGTGGAGGCGCTGCCGGACCAGGAAAACCGCCGCCTGCGTTTCACTGCTTCGCCGCGGTGTGGAAAGAAGGGAGCCGCCTGGCCTCGCTTGCAGGAAACCCCATCCGTTTGCGCTTTGTCATGAAAGATGCGGACCTGTACGCGCTCTGTTTCAAATAGGCGGGGATGTTTTTTCTGTGGAACTTGACCTGCCCGGCGGCAAGCTGCAACACTCCTAGCCGGCATGGCATTGCACAATCACATAGAGGGACTTGATCTGTCCCTGCCGGGTGCGCCGGAACAAGCGGTGCGGGAGGAGAAACACCCGCGCCGGGTGGCGGTGCTTTTGGAGGATTATCCTTATGCGCGGCCGGTGCTCCGTGTGGGAATGGGGGATTCCGTAAAGCGGGGCCAGTTGCTTTTTGACGATGGAGCCACCGGAGTGCGGTATACCGCCCCGGGGGCGGGGGTGGTGTCGGGATTGCACTGCGATGCTTCCGGGCGGCTGGTTTCCGTGGCCGTTGCGTTGAATGAACGCGAACGGAACGGCACGCCCGACACAGACGATTTTCAGGCATTTGAACCGTTTTCGGGCCGTGACCTCGCGCTATGTACCGGGGCGTATGTGAAATCCGTGCTCCTGGAGTCGGGGCTATGGACCGCGTTGCGCACGCGCCCCTTTGGGCATGTGGCGAATCCGCGCATCGAGGGGTTCGCCCTCTTTATCAATGCCATGGACACGGAACCGCTGGCCCCCAACATGGATGTGGTGGCGGGAGAGCGGGATGAAAATTTAGCCGTTGGTGCGCTGGCGGTGTCGAAACTTGTCAACGGGTACGTGTTTTATTGCCGTTCGCACCAGACGAAAACCGTGCCGCCGCCGAATGTGGGGATCATGATTCATGGGTTTCAGGGAACCCATCCGTTTGGCACGGCGGGGCTGCACATGCATCAATTGGAGCCGGCCGGGCGGCGGCGGCCCATCTGGCATATAGGCTTGCAGGACGTTCTGGCCATCGGGGCGCTGTTCCGCACGGGCCGGCTGGATGTTGCGCGCGTGATCGCGCTGAGCGGTCCGGGGGTGGCGCGCCCGCAGTTGATTCGTACACGGCTGGGAGCTTCCCTCGATGAACTTACGGAAGGCGAATTGCATCCGGGGCCGCAGCGGGTGCTTTCGGGTTCGGCGTTGAACGGGCGGATGGTTTCTGGCGAGGGCCGGTCGTATTTGGGCCGGTATCATCAGCAGGTGTGCGCGTTGCCGGAGCCTCCGGAGCGGCGGTCCGCGTTTTTACGTGGGTGGATGTCCCTGCTTTTACCCCTGCGCCGGGGAAAGTCCTGGGAATGGTCCGCCGGGAGTGCTCCGGAGGGACTGACGATGTTTCCCGCCGCGGGATATGAACGGGTATTCCCGTTCGATATGCCCGTGATGCATCTGCTCAGCGCGTTGCGGCGCCGGGATTATGCGCACGTGGAGGCATTGGGCGGTCTGGAATTGGAGGAGGAGGATTTGGCGTTGTGCTCGTATCTGTCTCCGGAACATATTGATTATGGCCGTCTGCTGCGTGAGGCATTAACTGTTTTGAAAGGGGAGGAGGCGCCATGATCAAGCAGGATTCCTTATATCCCCCGCATGTTTGGTTTGGGGTGGGCCGGACGCATGTCGTGATGGCGGAATGCCTGGCGCTCGCGCCGTGCGTGTTGGTGGCATTGCTGTATGGTCCGCCGCTGCATAGGGTGATGTTGTGGGCAGTGGTGGTGGCGGTGGCGGGGTTGATGGAGGCTGTCTGCGCGGTGGTTGGAAAACGCCGGGTGGAACCCCGGTTTGTGTATTATGGCCTGCTTTTTGGGGTGATGCTTCCGCCGGGGTGTGTACTTTGGCAGGTAATGGCCGCCATGGCGATAGGAACGGTGGTTTCGCAAAAAAGGCTCGGCGGCGCCCGGTTGAATAACCTGCATCCCGCCTTGACGGCTTATGGGGTGATGACGGTTGTATTTTCAGCGCCTGTGGAGGGCGCGGTCCTGTGGGGATGGGCCAATGCGGGGGCGTCGGTGTTGGGCGCGCTGTGGCTGTTATTCACGGGGCTCCGCAACAGGCGGATGGCGGCGGCGGTGTTGATGGGGGTGTTCGGGGGCGTGGTTCCGCTCTCGTTGTTTCTGGGATTCGGGGTGTGGAGTTCCGTGGCGGGCGGGATTTGCTTTAGCGCCCTGTTCCTGATGGCGGACCCCTGCGTGGCGCCTTTCACACAAACGGCACAATGGATTTTTGGAATCGCCGCAGGGGTGCTGATGGCCCTGATTGCCGCCGCGCCGGAGTCGTTTTTCCTGGTACTCCTGTTGTGCAATGCCGTGGCGCCTGTGCTGGATGATCTGGTGGTGGAACGGCACATCCGGGAATTGAAAAAGCCCCCGCGGAGATCCTTGGTATGAGCTATTGGCGCTGGATGCTGCCGTTGGTTTTACTGGGGTGCGGCGGCGCGGATGGGCCGAGGGAATATCAATTTCACGGGCCTACGATGGGCACCACGTATACGGTAAAGGTGGTGGCGGCGATAGGACCCCAGGAGGCGGAACAGATGGGCGGCATGATTCGCGGGCTTCTGGAATCACTGGAAACGAAGCTGTCCACATGGCGGACGGATTCCGAAGTGTCCCTCTTCAATCAGTCTCCTTCGACGGAACCCATGGCCTTGTCACCGGAAACGGTGGAGGTGTTTCGCATTGCGCAGGAGGTGAGCCGGCAAACGGACGGGGCGTTTGACGCGACCGTGACGCCGTTGGTGGAGGCGTGGGGCTTTGGTCCGCATCCGTTGGCGGGACCGCCCGATGAAAACACATTGAAGGCGGCGAAAGAGAGCACGGGGTATCGCTATATTGAAATAGGCGAAGACAATCGTGTCCGCAAACTTCGCCCGGAGGTCTATTGTGATTTTTCAGCCTTGGCCCCCGGATATGCTTCGGATTGCATTGTGCACGCGCTGGAACTCCAGGGTGTTCGCCGTTGTATGGCGGAGGTGGGAGGAGAAGTGCGGGGCATGGGAACCAATGCCGCCGGGCAACCCTGGAAAATCGGGATTTTACGTCCGGTGTCCCATGAAACGGAAATTCAGCGGGTTATTGCCCTGGACAACCTGTCCGTCTCCACCTCGGGGGATTACCGCGAGTATCACGTTCAAAATGGGAAACGCTGGTCGCATACCATTGATCCCGCCACGGGCCGTCCGGTGGAACATGCCCTGGCCTCGGTCAGCGTGCTGCACCGTGAATGCGCGTGGGCGGACGCCTACGGCACGGCCCTCATGGTGATGGGGCCGGAAAAAGGCTATGATTTCGCGGTCCGGCAGGGGTTGGCCGCCTATTTTATCGTGCATTCCGAAGGGGAAGGGTTTGTGGAGAAAACCACGCCCGCCTTTGATGCCCATTCTTGATAACCGTCTTTGCACGCCCGTATACTGCCGGAAACGCGGCTATATAAGGAATCTTTCCTTTGTTGGACGAGAAACATGGGTTGAATCTGGGATGCGGGGATGAGGCGTGTCCGGAGTGCGTCAATATCGATGTGGCGTCCCGGCCGGGCGTGGATATCATCCATGATTTGCAGGTCTTTCCCTGGCCCCTGCCTTCGGATCGGTTCGATGAGGTGTGGGCCATTGATTTGCTGGAACATCTGCCCGCCCTGGTGCCGACGATGGAGGAAATCTGGCGGGTATCCCGGAACAACGCCGTGGTGCATGTGCGCGTGCCGTATTGGAACAGCCGTTGGGCCTGGGTGGACCCGCAGCATCTGCGCGGATACACGGAGGAAACCTTCGGATTTTTCGACCCCAATCACAAGTATGGCCGGCAGCGGCCCTATTATTCGACGGCGCGGTTCACCACGGAATCGGTGACGTATGAGGGCTGCTGGTTGATCATGCGGTGGCCGTTTGCCTGGCGCGCCGAGGGGTACCGGATGCCCCGTCCCGTCCGGCTGTTGAGTAAAATCGGGGACATGCTTCATTTCCTGCGCATAGAGTTGCGGGTTCTCAAATCCTGAAGCGTTCGCGGCCCGCAAGCCCAACGAACAGGTTTTTTGTGAAGCCTCTGGGGATGAAGTACAATACGCCGGTTTGTTGAACCAGGTTGGGGAATGAGTCCTGTAAGGATCTGAAACGCGCCATGAGCGGCAATGGAACGACATATCGCTGGGAGCGGATTTCACGCGCCGCAGCCCTCTTGTTTCTCGTATTGGGCGTGTGCGCGTTCCCGTTTGCCCTCCGTACCACGGTGGACAACCGGATGGAGTTGTTCCTGGGCCGGGATCCCAAGGCCAATGCGCAATATGAACAATTCCGGAAAGCGTTTGGCACCGATGAATTTGTGGTGGCCGCATACGCCGGCAAAGACCTCTTTACCCAGGAATCGCTGGATGTTCAGGTTGAGACGTTTGAACGCTTGCGGAAAATAAAATTCGTTAAACGCGTTTCCGGCCTGCCGCAAGTGTTCAGCGAGGTGTTTGGCGGCGAAGACGTCGAGGAATTGAAGAAAGACTTCCTGACCACGCCGTTTTATCATGGTTTCCTGATTTCCAAGGACGGCACGGTCGGTTCGCTGTTGATGGAAATGGACCGTCCCGAGGGCATCAAAGACCGGCGGACGCTAATTGAAAATGTATCCGCCGCGCTCCAGCCGTTGCGGGACTATGGATTCCAGGTGCATTTGGTCGGCCCGCCCGCCTTGCACATTACCATGGAGGACATTTCGCAGCGCGAGTCACGGCGCACCTTCCCCATCGCGCTGGTCTTCTCGCTTGCCATCATGGGGTATCTCTTCCGGTCCGCCAAAGCCATGCTCATCTCGCTCCTGTGCACGGGCCTGACCGTGCTTTTGGTGGTGGGGCTGATGGTGGTGGTGCAGCGCCCGCTGAACATGGTCACTTCCGTTCTGCCGGTGATGCTGTGCGTGCTCTCGACGGAAACCATGATCCATCTGCTCCGCCGCTACCAGGATTGGCGCGCGGAAGCGTCTTCCATCCAGGAGGCCATTAACCGGGCCGTGAGCCAAAAGGCGCTGGCCTGTATTCTTTCCTCGATGACGAAGGCGTTCGGGTTTCTGTCGTTGTGCATCACCGACATGATTCCGATTCTGGAATTGGGCATTTTCGCGGCGGTGGGTCTGGTGGTGTCCGTATCGGTGAATCTGACCGTGGGGCCGCTCTTGATCGAATGGCTGCGGGTGGGGCCGCGCGTCCGCAAGCAGGCCGCGCCCATGCGGACCGCCGCCGTTGTGGGGCGTTTTTCACAGCGCTTCGCGCGCCCGATTTTTGTTGTGACGGCGGTCCTGGTGGTGATTATGTCCGCCAGCCTTGTGAAAATGCGGGTGGAATCCAACACCTTGTCGTTCCTGCCGCAGGATTCGGAGACCGTGCAATCCTATAACTTTGTCGGACAGAAATTGACCGGACTCTTTTCGTTGGAAATTGTGGCATCCATGCCTTCCGGCTGGCTCGACGCGAAAAACTGGCCCGCGATTTCAGAACTCACAGAGAAGCTGAACGCCGAAGCGGGCGTGGCGCGCGTGGTGTCCCCCCTCGATCTCCTCAAGAAACTCAACCAATGGGACCACGATTTCGACCCCGCTTATTATGTCCTGCCGGAAAGCAGCGAAGCGGCCCGGCGGCTCGTGGGTGAATTGGATGAAACGGGGCAAAGCGAGTTAACCCGGCTGGTGGCGGATGAGGGGAAAACGGTCCGTATTTCGGTGATGGTGCGCGACACGGATTCCAGCCGTTTCATGGAAATCGAAAAAGACGCTGAAGCGCTTATTGCCCAATTGCCCGCCTCGATCACGGCCTATCCCACGGGCATCGTGCTGCAAATGGCCAAGACACAGCTCAATCTGGTGTGGATGCAGGTGAGCACCTTGGCGATAGCATTCATCACCGTGTTCCTGGTGATCCTCGTGGGGTTGCGTTCCTGGCGCTACTCCCTGATTGCGTTCATCCCCAACCTGTTTCCGATTCTCAGCGTGTTCGGCGTAATGGCGGCGTTCAACCTTGCCCTCGATCCCGCCACCGTGATGGTCGCGAGCATCGCGCTCGGGGTCGGCGGCAACAATGCCATCCACCTCATGGGCATGTACCTGCTGCTGCGCAAGCAGGGCAAATCCACGCCGGAGGCCATCCCCGAAGCCCTGGGCATCGTCCTCCCCGCCAGCCTCACCGCCGCCTCCACCTCCTGCATCGGATTTATCGTGCTGGCGTGGTCCGCCTTCATCCCCATTCACTATTTTGGGATTCTCTCCGCCTTTGCCGTGATTGTGGCCCTCGTGGGCGACATGATCCTCGTCCCCGCCTGCCTCACCTTCTTCGCGGACGATATGCGTGCCGCACGGAAGAAAGAGGCCGTCACGGCGTAACACCGCACAAACAAACGTACCTCCTCTTAATGGTGGAACGGGCACGTTGCATCACACGCACCCTGGTCATTTGTTCTCTTGTGCCACCCGTATGGATGAATTCCTTTTCAAGATGCCGGATCTGCTGGTCCTTTTCCCCATTGATGAATCGTTGTCACGGCCCTTGATTTCCAGCCGCATTTCATACGAGTCATTCTCGGATCGGAAACTCACCTCGCCCACCACGCGGAAACCAAGTTTGCTGTACAGGTTATAGGCCCGCCCATTCTCTTTCATAACAGTTAAACCGATGGCTTGTTTTTTCAACACGTGCCGGGCCATGGAAATCAGGTGGGTGAGAAATACCCGTCCCAAGCCGGAATTCTGATAGCGGTCCGAGAGGCCAATGCCGAGATGCGGGGTTTCGTGGGCCACGGCGCCAATAAAAAAGTGCGCGAAGATATTTCCTTCCGGGTCCAGTGCGATGAGGCTCAGGTCCGTTCCGTCCACGGCGCGTGCAACCACCGCCCGGAAGGCTTCCGCAGAGGTATCCTTGAAAGGTTCATAAACGTATCGGCTTGGTTCGGATAATCCGGCATAAAAGCGGGACAAGGCCGTTTCGTCACCGGCCCGCAGGGGCCGGAGGGTAAAGTGCATCGTTCCCGGAGGCATGGTCATGGAAGGCCTTTTGCGTAATCGTAATAACGCAACAACGGTACCAAATCCCATTAAATGCCTTCAATAAGGGCTTGGGACACCCGGGACGGATTTCCGGCCCGGAGCCTCCCGGAAAAGGGTTGAACAAAACGTTTGACGCTATGCGCGGCAGGTTATATACTGAAGGGCGCGTACTGGGTGCGCCCGATGCATGGAGTGTGTTCCGGCGGGGCCGCCCGGGGGCACTGTGAGTGGAGGCTGGCGACAGGTGATGGACCATATTCCGAAGCGTGAGATTTGGACAACGAATCTTCCAGAGTATCCGAAGTTCTGGGAGATCCTGATCATGTTGCTGGTGGTGGCGTTCCTGCTGGCCGCGGGCAATGTCATCAAACGCCGGTGGACCCAGAACAACGATTCGCTGCCGCTGCCCGTGGCGCTGATGCTCTGGCTCGGCATGTTTGCGGTTTATTTTGCCGTGGCCACGGCCTTTTTCAATTTAAGCCCCGCCTCGCACCGGACCACCGTCATTGTCATGTGCTTCGCGTTCTGGGTGATCCCGGTGGCGTACTACACACACACGGTCATCAACTCGCTGGCGATGCGCACACTGGACCATATCGGCCCGTTCAGCGCCCGGATTGACGATCCCTCGGAATTCGCCGCGGCCCGCAAACTGGCGTTGCGCGGCGATATCGACGGGGCCATCAGCATGTACCGGAATTATCCGGACAATCAGGTGAACGCGTTGTTTGAAGCGGCGCGGCTATTGAAATCGGAAGACCGGTATCTCGAGGCGGCGCTTATGCTGGAGGAAATCAGCCAGCGCTTTTCGGGCCAGACGCGGGTGTGGGCCGAGGCCACGTATCAGCTTGCCCGGTTGAAAGAGACGAACCTGAATGATCGCAAGCAGGCGGTGGCCATCCTGAAAAATATCATGGAACGTGCGCCCGAATCGCGCTTCAGCCAGCTCGCGGCCATCGATCTGGCCCGGCTGAAAATCGTGGACAAGGAATACCTCAAGGAATTGACGGAAGACGAAAAACAGCATGAGCAAGACCCGTTTTTCGATTCCACGGACGTGCGCGTGTCCACGCGGGTATTGCCCAAGATCACAATAGAACCCAGCAAGGATGAAGACGGCGTTCCCGTGCAGGACCCCTTTTTTGCCTTGCACAAGAATCAGGAAGCGGCGGCCAAAGCCCTGGCCGAAGCGCCGGACGACATGGCGGTGGTTGTAACTAGACCCGCCCGGAAAGCCGCAGCCAAGAAACCAGCGGTCAAGAAGCCGTCGGTCAAGAAGCCGGCGGCGAAAAAAACGGCCGCCAAAAAGCCTGTAGCCAAAAAGCGCGGCGCGAAATAGCACACGTCCTCCATGTCCATGGAACCCTTCTCGATTGCCGCGAATCTTTCCCGCCGTGTGACGGGCCTGCGTTTCGGTCCGCCCATCACGCATGTTTACAATCCCCTCGAGTATGCCTGGACGCCCCACCGGCTGTACCTCGAACGGTACGGCCGGGGGCCGCGTGAAATCCTTCTGGTGGGGATGAACCCGGGGCCCTTCGGCATGGCGCAAACCGGGGTGCCGTTTGGCGATGCAACCCTGGTGCGGGATTGGATGGGCCTTGACGCGCCGGTGAGTACGCCGGAAATCGAGCATCCCAAGCGCCCCGTGAGGGGGTTTCGATGTCCTCGCGGGGAAGTGAGCGGGCAACGTCTCTGGGGGTGGGCGCGGGGCCGTTTCGGCTCCCCGGAACTGTTTTTTCAGCGTTTTTTCGTGCTTAATTATTGCCCGCTCTGTTTCATGGAAAACAGCGGACGAAATGTTACCCCCGACAAATTGCCCCAGGAAGAACGAATCCCTCTTTTGAAGGCCTGTGACGGAGCTTTGCGGGATTTCACCGCCTATTACAAGCCCCACTGGGTTTTGGGGGTGGGAGATTTCGCGGAACGCCGCATCCGTGCCGCGTTGCCGGATTTTGAAGGGGGCATCGGACGCATCCCGCATCCCAGTCCGGCCAGTCCGGCCGCCAATCGCGGCTGGGCGGGCGCGGCCGAGGCGGCCCTTCGTTCCTATGGCCTTTTAGATTGATTCGCCCGGCTTTTTCTGGAAAAGTGGAAATCGTTAGAGAATCTATGTATTGTTCTGATTGACTATTTGCACTTCGAACGAGAGCATGGCTGAGAGGGAGATTGTAGTATGTCACATTCTGAGCGGAACAGTGCGCCCAAACGAGTAAGCCGCCGGACGTTTATGGCCGTGGGCGCGGCCGGAGTGGCTGTAGCGGGAGCCACGGCGGTCTATCGCCGCTCCCATCCCCGCCCGGACTTGGCGGAAAGCGTGGGGAAGGTGACGCCGGTGGCCGGTGCGCCCAGCCCGAACGCGCCCTTGATTCCAAAATCATTTGATGATCTCCAGATTCGCCGCATGTCGGACTTGGATCGGCTGCCGTGGTTCATGAAGAACGAAACCGGTGACCTGTGCCTGCGCCCGGACGTGGGGATTGGGCCGATTATCGATCCGCATTCGCATCTCGGGTGGGCCTTTGGTTTTGGCCGTTCCCCCGACATGACCCGCAAGAGCCGGGTGCGGTATTTCTATGATTATGAGCGGGAACAGGACGTTTTGTTCACCCAAATTCACCCTACGCGGGAAGAGGCGGGCGCCATTACGCGTGAGAATCTCAGCCTGTTTATTAAAACACCCCGGCGGAACCTGACGCAGACGGCGGCCAATCTCAGCGCGGAAATGGACCGGATGAATTACCGGAACATCGTTTTGCTGCCCATCGAGATTCCCAAGCAGGCGCGGCATACCCACGACACGTTCCAGGCCGCGTCTTTAGACCCGCGCTTCATCCCGTTTGGCGCGCTGTATCCCAAGCCGTGGGGCGAGCCCATGATCACGCGTTTGGATGCCCAGAAGAAAACCGGCATCAAAGGGATCAAGTTTCATCCGGAGTTTCAGGTGATTGCCCCGGACAACCCGGACATGATGCGGGTGTTCGAGTATTGCGAGGCCAACAACATGATTGTCTATTCCCATATCGGCTGCACGGGCAAGGAACCGCGTTTCATGCAGGAGAAATCGGAGCCCCGCCGTTTTATCAAAGCGCTGGAAGCCTTCCGCAAGGTGCGGGTGGTGTTCGCCCACACCGGGGTAAAGCTTATGGATGAGACCCTGGAGGTGGCCCGGAAATTCGAGGACCAGGTCTGGCTGGACATTTCGGGGCGGTCCGCGGCGAATATCCAGTACATTCTCCAACGGTACAATACGGAAAAGATCATGTATGCGTCCGATTGGCCGTTCATGCCGCTGGCGATTATGATGGCGCGCGGGCTGGTGGCCACGGAAAGCTGCCCGCACTTGCGGGAGCGGTTCTTCAGCGGGAACGCGGCGCGTCTGCTTGCCCTGGCATGAGGCCGTCATACACCCGCCGCCTGCTTTTACCTTTCCGGGATGGCGTGCTACACTGGACCCGGCCACAACCATGGGAGAACTGTCATGAGCATGCTGGGTATGTTTATCCTGAACGCGGCCTTGGCCGCGGGTCCGTATCAAGCCACGTGGGAGTCCCTTGATGCCCGCCCGAACCCGCAATGGTTCGAAGACGCGAAATTCGGCATCTTCATTCATTGGGGCGTGTATTCGGTGCCGGCCTGGGGCGCGAAAGACGCCTACGCGGAATGGTATTGGAATCACATGCAGGACAAGAACGGCCCCACCTGGAAATTCCATGAAAAGACCTATGGCGCGGACTTTCAGTACCAGGATTTCGCCCCGATGTTCAAGGCGGAATTGTTCGACCCGGATCAATGGGCGGACATTTTTGTGAAATCCGGCGCCAAGTACATTGTGCTCACGTCCAAACATCATGAAGGATTCTGCTTGTGGCCCAGCGCCCAAAGCTGGAATTGGAACGCGGTGGATATCGGGCCGCACCGCGATCTGGCGGGCGACCTTATCAAGTCCGTTCACGCCCGCGGGCTCCGGATGGGCTATTACTATTCGATCTACGAATGGTACAACCCCCTCTTCATGTCCGATGTCAACCGCTATGTCGAACAACACATGCTGCCGCAGCTTAAAGACCTGGTGGAACGGTACAAACCGGACATTATCTGGCCGGACGGGGAATGGGACCACAAAAGCGATGTATGGCGCAGCACGGAATTTCTGGCGTGGCTGTTTAATGAGTCGTCCGCGCCGAAGGACGTGGTGGTGAATGATCGCTGGGGGAAGGAAACGCGCAATGTTCATGGCGGTTTCGCCACGCCGGAATACGGCGGCATCCCCGAAGGGAAGTTGATTCAGACGGGTCATTTTGAGGAATGCCAGGGGATGGGAAAATCGTTCGGGTATAACCGCAATGAAGATGCCGCCTGTTACCGGAGCGCCACGGAATTGCTGCATCTGCTCATTGACAACGTAAGCCGGGGCGGCAACCTGCTGCTGGATATCGGCCCGACGGCGGATGGGCGCATCCCCGACATTATGCAGCAGCGGCTGCTGGACATGGGCGAGTGGCTGGCGGTCAACGGGGAGGCCATCTATGGCGCGGAACCCTGGAAAGACGCCCCCAAGATGGAGCAGGTCCGCTTTACCACCAAGGGCGATGCCCTCTACGCGATTTGCCTGAAATGGCCGGGACCGGAACTCGTCTTTGACAAACCCGCCGGCCTGGGAACCGTGAAGGCGTCGTTTTTAGGTCATAATCAGTCCCTGTCGGTCAGTGAAGCCGGGGGAAAACTCCGCCTGCAAACCCCGGTGCTGGACATCGATCAAATGCCCTGCCGGCACGCCTATGTTTTCAAAGTGAACCCGTAACGCACACGGATGACAGTATAGAAAGGGCTTATATGAACAGCAAGACCATTCAACGCCGCCAATTTTTGAAAACCGCCGCCGCCGGGGCCGGATTGCTCATCTTGCCCAGTGGAACGCTTTTCGGCGCAAACACCCCCAACAATAAGCTCAACATCGCCCTGATCGGCGCCTATGGCCGGGGCACGGCGCATTATGACGGACTCGCCTCCGAAAATGTGGTGGCGCTGTGCGACGTGGATGAGGAGCATCTGGATTTTGCGGCGGAAAAATTCCCGCAGGCGAAGAAATACGTGGACTGGCGCAAGTGCCTTGAACAGAAGGACCTGAACGCGGTGGTCTGTTGCACCACGGACCACACGCATGCCTTTGTTGCCAACTGGGCGATGCACCGCGGCCTGCATGTGTATTGCGAGAAGCCGCTGGGCAATACGGTGGAGGAGGCGCGTCTCTGCCGCGCCACGTATCTCAAGTTTAAGGACACGTTGGCCACGCAAGTCGGCACCCAGCGTCACGCCTATGAAAATTTCAACCGGGTCCGCGAACTGATTCTGGATGGCGCGATTGGCGAATTGAAAGAGGTGTGCGCCTGGGGGAACCGCCAGCTTCCCAAACCCGGCTATCTTCCCGCCGCGGGCACGCCGCCCAAGACCCTGCACTTCGATCTGTGGTTGGGCCCCGCGCCGGATCACCCTTACAATCCCGAGTATTTTTCGGGTTCGTGCGGCATGAACTGCCTGCAATGGAACATGTATTGGGATTTCGGCAGCGGCCAGATTGGCGACATGGGCAGCCATACCATGGACCTGGCGTGGAATGCCCTGGATGCCGGCCTCCCCACCGCCGCGGAAGCCACGGGGGACCCTTTTAATCCGGACGTGACGCCCGTGAAACTCAAAATGACCTTCCAGATTCCCGCCAATGACTGGCGGCCCGCCCTGCCGGTTACCTGGTACCAGGGGGGCGCCATGCCGGATTCCCCCGATGAGTGCCTTGATCTGAACAAGATCGATCATGGCGTGATGTTCAAAGGGACCAAAGGGCATCTGGCCGCCGGGTTCCAGAAACGGTATCTTCTTCCCAATGAAGAGGGCGCGGACATGACGTACTACAACCGCCGGCCCGCGGAGAAGCTCCTTCCCCCGCTCCATAATTTCCAGAAGGAATGGCTCAACGCGTGCAAGGGGGATCTCAAGACCTCCTGCGACTTCGATTACAACGGACGAATGACCGAAATGATGCTCCTGGGCCTGGTGGCCTACCGCGCGGGCAAGCCCGTCGAGTACGACGGCGTCAACGGTAAGGTCACCAACTCGGCGGAAGCCGACGCGCTCCTGCGCCGCACGTACCGCACGGGCTGGACCCTTAACGGATAAGACGAGGGCCGTGCACGGTTACAGTGTGGCCGGATCAGGCAAACGGGCTGAAGGATGTCAGGGACGAAAGGACGGTAAGACGCCGCAGGCCGCCAAAGAGGCAGTCTTGCCTGACCAAATTCGGCATGTTGATCGGGCTAAACAAGGTGTGTAGTATTTGGGCAAATTCGCCGGCGGCGCACGAGGCGGCCGTGGTCAACAGTAATGGGTCAGGGAGCATTTCATGAATACCTATCTTGCATGCCTGTGGAAAACAAACGACCATCCTTCACTTCAGCAGGAGGCACTGGTGCCGTATTTGCTGCGCAAACCAATGCGCATGGAGGCATGGCATTCGCCGTCCGGCCACGTGGAAATCCACAGCTTTGATTATTGGCCGGACCTCATTTTCCCCAAGGCGCATCTTTTCAAGGAGGGGGAGTGCGCCGTGTGTTTCGATGGTTTTCCGGATACGGGTTCCGATGAGGACTTCACCGCCCCGGAAAAATTTACGAAGAGCCTGTTCCAGATTGTCCAAAACGATATACGCCGCCTGCAAGGTGAATTTTCCATAGCCTTTGCGGAAAACCGGGCGCTCACGCTGTTTCTCAACCGGAACGGCAGTCATGCGCTCTATTACGTGGATCAACCCGGTTACGTGGCCTTCAGCAACCGGCTGCCGCTGTTGCTTCAACTGCCGGGCATCAGCCACGAATTGAATCCGGCGGCGGCTCAATGGCTTTGTTACCAGGGGTTCACGCAGTGCGGCGTTACGGCTTTCAAAGCCGTGCACAAACTCCCCGCGGGGGCCGTCGCCACCGTTACCCCCGAAAAGGGATTGCACATCCGCCCCTCCACCTATACAGACCTTTTATCTTCTTATGAACAAGAGCCCTCTTTGGAAAACCTGGGACAGATTTTTGAAACACATTGTAATGATCTTGCGGGGTATCTCCGGCGCATGCACACCTTTTGCGGAAAATCGGGGATGACGTTTCGGCTGAGCGGCGGAAAGGACAGCCGGGTGGTGCTGGCGTTATTGTTGCACGCGGGCCTTGAGGACGCCGTCGCGGAAACCTACACCAGCGGTCCGTTGTACGCCCCGGATGTCATCAGCGCCCAGGATATCATTGCCAGAACCCATCTCAAGGACCGCTACCGCATCATTCGCGAAACCGCCCTGTATGAGGAACTCCGGTTGAATATGAACGTCATCATGGAGTCGCTCAATGTTACCGCCGGACAGCTCTCCGTTCACGATTTCGCGCAGATTGCCGGCCCTTCCCAACGCATCCTGCTCACGGGCCATCAGGGATTGCGCGATGCCTGGTTCCGGCATTGTCCCACAGGCTCGCTAGAGCAATACCGGGACGCGATGTTTGCCTCGTATTTTCATGATCCGCTGCACCTTCTCGGGGACGCTTGCCGGAACGCGTTCATGGAACAGTATCTGGATATCTTCGCGGGGTTTGCGCGGGAGGAACAAGCCCCCTTGGACAGCGTGGCCGAGCTTCACGCCCTGCGCGAGGTCCAGGGCACATGGGCCGCGGCCATTAATGTGTCAACCCGAATGAGCGGGCCCATGTGCAGCCCGCTGCTGCATCCGCGCGTGTGCGGCCTGACCCTGTCCATGCCCAAGGCTTTCCGGAAAAACGAGGTGTATCATTTTATGGCGGTGCACACCATGGCACCGCAATTGTTGGACATACCGTTCGCCAATCAACAATGGTTTCCCGACCTTAACCATGTGCTGAAGGGGAAGTACCGCGTCCCGGTGGTGCCGCCGTACAGGTCCAGCCTGCATTTTCCCGCGTATGGGAATCCCTTTCTGCCGCCGGTAAAGATGGCGTATTACAACGCAATGAAGCCCTACATGGCCATGCTGGCGGAAAAGCATGCCGGCTTTTTGCAGCCGCATCTTTCAATGGAGCGCATCCGCGCGGCCCTGCAGGTGAAACCGGACGTATCGGTGCCCGAATTGGTGTGTGGCATGGGGCTGCACACGGCGTTGCTGTTGGCGGAATACGGCGCGGACGTGTTTCATCAAAACAAATCCAGCGCCATAATTGAATTATTGAATGACACGGTGAAGGAGCGTGTGATCGTTGCCACGAACGCCGGACCTGTCCAAGGGCACATCGAGCACGAGGGAACCTGGCAGCCGCTGGATGCCTGTCTTGAAATGATGGGTGCTCCGGAAACGGGTACGCATACGGAACCGGAGTTCCGTTGTGTCACAGGCGAAACGTTGTGGGCGGGAGTCTGTTGGGGAGGCGATGCCCGCCAACGGGCATCCGTGCCCTGTAAACCGGATACGACATACAATGTGTCCATGCGGATACAGGGCGTGAAAGAATACGAGGGGGTGAATTTTCACATTGCCGTATATGACCAGGACGAACATTCTCTGTGCGCGCCTTCGTTTTCGATATCGGCGGATTATCGTACGTATGCCGCGCAGTTCACCACCTTGCCCGGTTCCACTCATCTCCGGGTCAATTTGGTCAAGGCGAAATCACCGGCCCGTTCCGAATTCCTGGTTAACGATTTTGTGGTGAATCCCGCCGGAAAATCCCGCGAAGACCTGTACAAAGACGCCATCGAACGGGGTGAGGCGGGCATTGCACGCTTTGTTCGGGAATTGCAGGGGCTTCAGTCATCGGAAAACGTGAAACTGGCGCCGCTTATTTACGCCATGGTGAAACGGAACCGGTTTTTATACGGCATCACCGGCGCGCTCGTGCGGCTGTTGCATCAGGAACACCGGTTTCCCCGCGGGATGTTCCGAGGGTGATCCCCTGAAAACCGGCCGGACGTGTTCTTCCGTGGAAAGGGTCATGGGCGTGTGGCGCTTTCGGGGGCGGTCCAAGTAGAACTTGCCGGCCAAAACGAATAGAATCATGGGGCGGCCGTGGCGTTGGCCGCACGGCTGCAGCGTGTGATGTGAACATAAGGGTGATTTGTCATGGAATACACGGGAGAACGTTGCATCCCCGGGAAAAAAGGGCTGGAACTGCTTGAGCTGGAGCATCGTGCCCGCTATGCCCTGGCCTGTGCCTTTGCCGAGGGGCGGCGCGTGCTGGACCTGGGTTCCGGGGCGGGATACGGCGCCGCCATGCTGGCGGAAAAGGCGGCGTATGTGCTTGGGGCGGACATTTCGGAAGAAGCGGTTTCGTTTGCCCAAAATGCGTTCGCCGGGAAAAACCTGGCCTTTCTTGCCGCGGATATATGCGGCGCGGACTTCCCGGAACGCATCCTGGCCGCCGCCGGGGAACGCTTTGACTGTGTGGTCTGTTTTGAAATGATCGAACATGTACCCGCCCCGTTGACGGTGATTCAGCATGTGAAACGGCTGTTATCGCCCGGGGGCCTGTTTATCGTTTCCACTCCCAACATCAATTATCCGTTTGACGCGGTAAAGAGCAATCCCCACCATGTAATGGAGTATTCCAAGGCGGAATTCACCGCCCAGTTGACGCATCATTTCCGGCAGGTGTCCCTTTCGGGACAACAGATACACCTGCTTTCCTCGATTGGCTATGCGCCGGACATGGCGGCCCGGTTTCAGGAATGGCGATCCAGCACTGCGGAGAATGCAAAGTATTTTGTGGCGGTGTGCAGTGATCGGGAGGAACCCCTGAGTCCGCCGCAAGGCCTGTTGGTCACCGGGGACGCCCATCTGCACCTCGTCCACAGCCGGTTGAATGAAACGCGGCAGGACCAGGCGGAGAAAGGCCAGCGCATCCGTTTGCTGGAGGAGGCATTGAAACAATATGGGACCATCAACCCGCAGTTTGTCAAGCGGATGGAGGAAACCCGGCAGCAACTCAAATTGGAAATGGATGAAAACCGGCGCATCTTCGAACGGCTGACAAAGCTCCAGGAATCCGAAGAGCGGTTGAGACGGCAGGTGGAGGACCTGAAGGCCCATGTGGTGAAAGTGGACCGGGAGAACAAGTCGTCCCACAGCCAGTATGAACGCCAACTCCATGATTTCAAGAATCATCCCGCGGTCCGGCGGCTGCTGCGGTTCAGCCCGCCCGGATTGAAAGTGCTGGGGCTCTTCGGGCTTGATTTCTGGAAACACCTGCGGCGCGGCAAGCGCGCGGGGGGCGGACAGGGTTCCCGTGGCGGCCCCTCCGGGGAAACGGGCCCATCACCGGAAAAACCGGATATACCCCTGCTTTCCGCGGCGGCGGTGGACCGCCGGCGCACGGAATTACTACAGCGGCCCATGTCCGTGCTGGTCAGCATTATTATGCCCGCATACAACCGATCAGAAACCATAGGCCGCGCCATCGACAGTGTGCTGAAGCAACGCTATACACACTGGGAACTGATTGTGGTGGATGACGGCAGCACGGACAACACACGGGACATGGTGCAAACGTTTTCCCAAAGGAATGGCAACATCCGCTATGTGGCGATTCCACATGCCGGGGTGTCGGCCGCGCGGGACAAGGGGCTCCAGGAATCGCGCGGGGAAATCATTGCGTATCTGGACTCCGACAACGAATGGTCGCCGGAGTATTTGCTGTTCATGGTGCATGCGCTGGCGGATTCGAAGCGCTTGTGCGGGTATTGCGCGCTGCGGATTGTGGACCACAATGACCATGGTTTCGAGACGATTCGCGCGCGCGGGTATGATTATGAAGCGTTAACGCACAATAACTACATCGACATCAATATTTTCGTGCATCACCGGGAGGCCTTCAAGCGGCTGGGGGGCTTTGATCATGATCTTAAACGGTGGGTGGATTGGGACCTCATCCTGCGCTATGTAAAACGGTACGAGCCGGTGGTGGTTCCCATTGTGCTGGCCACCTATCACCGGAAAAAATCCTTGCAGCAAATTACGCTGGAGGAGCCGGAAACCTACAAATACAAGGTGTTGAACAAGCATCTCATTGACTGGGCGCGGTTGGAAAATGAACTGGTGGCGCGGCCCGACGGCCTGGTGTCCATCATCATACCGGTGTGGAATGACGTTAGGCTGACCCGCGCTTGCCTGGATTCCATCAAAACCCACACGAGCACCTTGGAGTATGAAATTGTCCTGGTGGACAACGGCAGTAATGCGGAGACCGCGCAGGAATTATGCCAGTTAGCCCAGGAATTTTCGCATGTGCAGGTGGTGCGGAATTATGAGAATTATATGTTCGCCCTGGGGAACAATATTGGCGTGGCCGCCTCCCATGGCAAATACATCGTGTTGCTCAATAACGACACGGAGGTGACGCACGGATGGTTGTCGGAATTGGTGTCGCCGTTGCGTTTGGATGTTGCGATTGGCTTGGCGGGGCCCAAACTCCTGTATCCTGAGGGAACGGTTCAGGCGGCGGGCATGGTGTTTTCCGCCCAATCGAAAATCCCCTATCACATCTATCGCAACGCCCCCGGCTCCGCGCCCTATGTGAACAAGCGGCGGGAATTCCAGGCCCTGACCGGCGCCTGTCTCGCTCTGCGCGCTGAAGATTACATCCGCTTGCGCGGCCTCGATCCCTGTTTTGCCAATGGCGGCGAAGACATTGATTTTTGCTTCCGCGTGCGGACGGTCCTAAACAAGAAAATCCTCTATACCCCACAGTCCGTCATTTACCACCACGAGGGCAAATCCCCCGGCCGCAATACGCATATCCAGCACAACCGCCGCTTTCTGGCGGAACGCTGGGGCGGCGCCGTTGTGCCGGACGATCAGCGCTTCTACGCCGAAGATGGGTTTCAGGTGCTGGAGTATTTCAAGCCCGGCCGCGAACCCGATGGAGAAACCGCCGTCTACATGCCCAAACTGGCCAATGCGGCGGGGGCTCCGGTGAACTTCGGTCCCGCCGGCGAATCCGGGAAAAGCGATGAAGGAGGACAAGGCCGGACCCTGAATATCGGGTTTGTTTCCATCTGGCACGTGCGCGGCGTCACCTTTGTCACCAAACAATTGGCCGATGCCCTTGAATCAGAACAAATTCACACGCATATATTGGCGCGGTGGGAGAGTGAAAAATTTGACAACACCGGGCCGGTGCACCATCCGCGTGTATGGAATGGGGGGGACGATCCAACCCCGCAGACAATGGTGGATTGGGCTAGAGACAATCAACTCGACGTGGTGATTTTCGTCGAAGTGCATCCCAATGATTGGAAGCGGGTGGAGGCATTGAAATCCGCCGGCATTCGCGTGATCTGTTATGAACACCTGGATATTCTCCGGCGTGAGATGTTCCCGCGATACGGAATTTTTGATCATTACCTGTTTCCGGCGTTTTATCCGCAGGAAGTGTTCAAGGCGCAATTCCCCGGCATTTCCACCCTGGTGATTCCCTGGGGCATTCCAGAGAACCTGCTTCCCCGCGATTTAGCCGTGGTGCAAGCAGATGGAACACCGAACAAAACCCTGCAATTCGTGCATGTCGCGGGGTGGGGCGGACTCAATAATCGGAAGAACACGGACTTGCTTATCGAAGCGTTTCATCAGGCCCGGCCGCAAAACGCTGAACTCCACGTATACTCGCAGGTTCCCATCGCCAAATATGGAGCACGCTGTGAAAAAATAGTGTCGGAGAACCGCCACATCATCCTGCACGAAGGCACCATCGAGAATATCTTTGAAGCCTATCGCGGAATGGACATGTTGCTGTGGCCCTCCAAACGCGAAGGACTCGGCCTGCCCATTATCGAAGCGTTGGCCTGCGGGCTCCCCGTCCTCATCAGCGACGGCTACATGATGAAACAATGGATTATTCCCAATGAACACGGCGTGGTGTGCCCCGCAACCCCCATGGAAGGGGCGATGTATCTGCCCGAAATGCAGGTGAATGTGCCACAGTTGACCGAGATGCTGCGCGATCTGGCGGCCCACCCGGAAAAGGTTCTACAACTCAAAGCCAACGTCCGCCGCGACCGCAACCTCTGGCTCTGGTCCTGGCAGACCGGCGTGTTTCGCGAACAACTGGGCCGCATCGTGGAGGAGCCCGCTTACCGGCCGCCGGATGACCTCTCTTATTTGCCCGAACGCCTGCGCGATTTCGAGCAAAAGCGGAAAGACGCCGCAGACTAGACATTAATCTCAGGAAAGCGTATTTTTATGGGGTTTGCGAACAAACAGGACAGTGTTGAAAAATGCTATTTCTTAACGCTTCATGGTTTTTATTGTTCTGGGCTGAATCGGGATGATATGCATGCGCTTTAAAAATGTCATTGTTGGGCCTGTCATGTTTCTAGGTGGACTGTTTCTGGGGGGGCTTTTATTAAATCAAATTCACACAACCGAAATGGATTCTGTAGTTGGGGTAAAATTAGCCTTTTATAAAACACACGAGGAGGAGATAGACACGCTTTTCGCAGGCACCAGCCGGGTACATCATCAAATCAATCCGGTAGTGTTCGATACGTGTATGAAGGAAAAAGGTCAAGCGACGAAATCCTTTAATATGGGGGTGTATGGAATGATAAACCATGAAATGGAACGTTTTTTGCGCACTTCTCTTAAAGGGCACAAGAAACTCCGCTATATTTTCATTGAAGTGACGTATGAGCCGCCCAATCTTGTGTTTCCATTAACAAGAAGGGCGATATGGTGGCACAATTTGCCAGAAACCGCGCGTATTGCAGGGGATATTCTCGTGTATCATGGCGCCTTGAAAAATAAAGCCTTGTCCTTATGGGCCCACTTGAAGCATTTTGCATTAAACGTATTCCAACTTGGCAACGGGGCGAATTTGTGGCAAAAACCAGTCCCACTATCCGCCTATGATTTGACAGAGACCGTGCAAACTAAAGGCTATAACCCTATTTCAAGCACCCCAATAAATCGTGAAGCGTACGATAAGCGGCGCCAGACCCTTCTGAATGCGAGGGATTCTTGGGAAGCACGGCGCGATTATCTAAAAAGCCTGTCTGGGAAAACATTTGTTCCGCGTGAAATCTCGCCTGAACAGTGGTCAACAATTCGATATCTTAACAGGCTGGTGAGCTTTTTAGAAACGAAATCCGATCATATAATTTTATTTACTGCACCCGGAAATGGATTTCGTTTCCCAAACTTAAAAGAGTTCTTGAAATCACAAAAAGTTGACTACTACGAATTCAATGATCCCGTTGTTTATCCCGGCTTTTATGATTTTGAAAATTGGGGGGACATTTCACACATCAATGACAATTTGAGTGACCAGTTTTCTTGTTTGTTGGCGCATCACGTATGTGAATCACCGGACAGGAAAGCGCCGTAGCCATGTTATTTTCCGAGCCGTTATTTTTTGTTTTTTTTGCCCTTGTCTTTTCAGTCTATTGGATTCTGCCCTGGAACAACGCACGCAAGACATGGTTGCTGGTGGTGAGTTATGTTTTCTATGGGGCGTGGGATTGGCGTTTCCTCTTTCTTATATTTGCCACAACGGCGGTTAATTTTATCGGGGGGTGGCTGTTGGGGCGTTCAATGCGGCATTCCATGCGTTTAATTGTTGTTTGGTGTTGTGTCGCGGCTGGTTTGTTTTTGATAGGAGTTTTTAAGTATTACAATTTCTTTGTGGTGTCCGCGTCCGATGCGTTACATCTCTTGGGAATTAATGTTCAACCGCGAACGCTCCCCATCATCCTTCCGGTGGGAATAAGCTTCTTTACCTTTCAGGCCATGAGTTATGTACTGGATGTCTACCGCGGTGAAATTAAGCCGATTAAGAATTTCACCGATTTTGCACTGTTTGTGGGATTTTTTCCACATTTGCTGGCGGGGCCCATTGTACGCGCTGTATATTTCCTTCCACAGTTGGAAAGCAAGAAATTCCTGCGCGATCAACGGTTTCAGGCATTGCTCTCTTTGTTCCTGGTGGGTTTTGTCAAGAAAGTATGCATCGCCGATAATTTGGCGCCCTATGTGGATGCCGTGTTTGGCGAAGCAGGCCACTATGGCGCATGTAGCATATGGATCGCGGTCCTCTGTTATGCGGTGCAGATTTATTGCGATTTTTCCGGATACACCGACATGGCCATTGCGGTGGCGCAGATGCTCGGCTATGATCTGGGCGTTAATTTTCTATGGCCGTATTTTTCTGCAAATATCCAGGAGTTTTGGCGGCGATGGCACATCAGCTTGTCAAATTGGCTCCGTAATTACCTCTACTTCTCCCTTGGGGGAAACCGCGGCAAAAACCGCTGGTTTACCCACAGAAATCTCATGATCACCATGCTCCTTGGAGGCCTCTGGCATGGCGCTTCCTGGAATTTCGTCCTTTGGGGAGGAATGCATGGCCTGGCACTTTTCATACATCGCGAGTTTACACGCCTTGTCACAATAAAGAATAGCCTCGCATTTAAAGTGCTCAGCACAGCCTTCACGTTCTATTTTGTTTGTGTGGCCTGGATTCTTTTTAGAAGCCACAAGTTGACAGATTCATGGATTCTCATAAAGGCTTTTTTGACCTTTTCATCAGAAGGAACGCGGCAACTGCCTAATGTTTCCGCTCTTCCTTACCTGTTAGCGGCCCTGCTGGCCGTTCATTGGATCGAATATATGACTCAGATCAGCCGCAAGGCCCAGCATGTACCAGTTGCAATTTTTGCGTTTGCATATGGATTGCTTGTGGCCTTGATATTGCCTTTTGTACCCCTGGAATACAGGCCCTTTGTCTATTTCCAATTCTAAGCCAATAACACCGCGCGAAGGCGCGAAGTCTCTAAAAATATTTTGCAAACAAGAACACAAGGTTGGCGGGGTTGATTGCATGCTCTGGGGTTTAAGTGCTTTTTGGGAATCTTAGGGTGAAACCGGCTTGAACTCGATAAAATTATAGGTAAGGGTTTCCCTTAAAGTGGCTATCGTGAATCGTCTTGCCGCTTCACTAAAAATTTCTTCGTAGTTCTTAGGGGTGAATTGCATGGAGGTTATTGCATAGAGGCGTTTATGGCCTTCCAGAAACTTCACCCAGTCCTCCATTCGATCCTGGCCTTTAGGCATGAGCCCCCAGGCCGTCTTCAGGTTCGTGGCAAGTACGTAGTGGTCCGTTTTGAGCATGCCCGGATACTCATCCTCGATAGTCGTGGCGGTCCAAGTATCCAGCACAAGCGCATAGGGAGGGCTTCCCGTATCCTTAAAGTAGTGATTCATGCCATGCTGCAGGATGTGGTGTGTCTGGGCGTTTTTCCCCAAGGTGTTGCCCGCATACAGGGCGGTGCTTACGATGAGCACCCCCGCGAAAACAGCGGCGGCTAAACGTTGAAGTGAAGGCGGAACTCGTTCTGGGGTGAGCCGGCACAACCATTGCGCGCTTTTGGCGGCATCGCAGAGCCCACAGGCGGCAAACAGCGGATAAAGAAGGAAAAAGGGCAGGAAATACCGGATTTCCCCATAGGGCAGCAGCGTGGCGAAGCTCAGGATAATGTGGCCTATCGTGCCAAAGAGGAAAAAGAGGGCAAGCGAGAAGCGAACGCGGTTGGAGGAAAAAAGTGAAGCAATTAAGCCAAGCATAAAAGCCCCGCCAAGGACCCATGGACTCAGGGCGGCCACCATGCTGCCGGCCACCTTGGGATTCAGGGCCGTCACAGAGACCACCAGCCGGCCAAAGGTTCGGACGACAAAAGAGACCATCCCCAACAGGTCTTTGGAGGCATCGGAGGTGAAAAAATAGAGGCTGAGTGATCGATAGGGGTTGAATAATTCCTGGGGCCGTGTGTACAAAATTACGGCCAGTGTAAACAGGGTGGGCAGTGAGATCAACACGCCAAACCGCGCCCCGGAAGCCAACAAACCTTTCACAGACCACGTGCGTTTCCCAACTTCTCCAATAAACAGCGTGCAGGCTACCGCATAAATAGCCACCAAGCCTACATTATTTATGTACGTCGTTAATGCAAACACCAGGGACGCCCCCCATAACCAGTGCAAGGGTATTGGCTCCCCATAGTACCGGACCACCATTCCCAAGAACAGGACCGAAAGGGTGATTAGCATCGGATAGGTTACCAAACCCAACGTCGCATAAACGGACACTTCCGCCCCGGTAATAAACAAGAAACCAAACAAGAGCAGGCCCCAATCCCCAAAGGCGCCCCGGCGGCGGCAGAAATACCCGGCGCAAACTAAGGCGAGAGCAACAAGAACAACCGCGCAAACGCGCCGTCCGTAGGTTCCAATGCCAAATACCGCGTTCAGGTAATAGGCGGAATAGACAATAGAAGGACCCCACTGGAGATCCTTGAGAAGCGCATTAACGTCATCGCAGGTGCGAACCATCACGGACAGACGGCTCTCATCGAAATGATTTCCAGGTTTTTGCAGGGGAGGCAGCGGGAGCAAGGCATTGGATAGCTGAATAAGTATGAACAATAAAACCATTACCCCCAGTAACACACTGGTTATCGGCCGCATTGTATCGTTCAATTATGCGTTTCTCCAAGGGTTTCACGGAAGTTTTGCAAGAAATTTACTATATCAAAGCGGATTTCGCAGATACAAGCGCGCAATCATCCCCTCGTTGCGTATAACGAAGCATATACGACGATTATCACCCGTTTACATTGACAATATATCGTGAAGTCTGTATATTTGGACGCAAGCTGTTTACCGGTGTTTCATCCGAAGGGAGGAAAGCGTATGGCACGGGTTGGACTTATTGGATATGGGTATTGGGGGCCGAATCTGGCGCGGGTGTTCAGCACGCTCCCCAAGTGCTCACTGAGGTATATTTCCGAAAAGCGGGAGGAGCGGCAGAAGGCCGTACGAGGGGCGTATCCCAACGTAAAATTGGCCACAGAGGAGGAGGTGTTGACCTCCCCTGATGTGGACATTATTCTCGTGGCGACCCCGGTGTTCACCCATTACGAACTGGCGAAAAAGGCGCTGGAAAATGGCAAGCACGTCTGGTTGGAAAAGCCGATGGCGTCGAATTCGGCGCAGTGCCGCGAGCTGAATCAACTCGCCGCACAGAATAAACGCATCCTGATGGTGGACCATACCTTCCTGTTCACCGCGCCGGTACGCAAGATCAAGGATTTAATAACCAACGGCGATCTGGGCGACCTCTATTATTTTGACTCCGTGCGGGTGAACTTGGGGCTGTTCCAGCATGACGTCAATGTGATCTGGGATTTGGCCACCCACGATTTCGCCATTATGGATTTCCTGCTGCGGGCCAAACCGCGCGGCATCTGCGCCCAGGGCACCGATCATTTTGGCACGGGCATGGAAGACGTGGCGTATGTGACCATCCTTTTTGACAACAAACTCATCGCCCATTTTCATTTGAATTGGCTGTCCCCCACCAAAATCCGGCACACCATGGT
>CAYYRW010000061.1:0-32781 GCA_964474205.1 uncultured Nitrospirales bacterium
CGTTTTGCAGGTTATCTTAAACCTGCGGGGCCGACCTTCTCATTTTATCTATTCACATGTCTCCCCTTCGGGGAGCAATAGCACATGAAAAACTCAAAAGGCACGTCAGGACGATCTCCTTTGAGGATGTATCTTCCGTGCAAATCCGCCAAATCCGCGTCATCCGCGTTCTATTCTTTGGTTGCGGCAGCGCCGCAATACGTCGGCGCCCTTCCGGACGAAAGTCATTTCACAGGATCACCCGTACGAGCAGATATATTCCATGATGCCGTTCTCGACGGCGATGTCGAAACTGGAATTGCCGGGAACATCAAAAAAGGTCCCGGCATCATAGGCGGTCCACGCCTCCTGTCCGGCCAGTTTGATGGTGCACGACCCGGCCACCAGTTCCATTCGTTCGGGCGCGCCCGTACCGAAATGATACGAACCGGGATATATCAGGCCAATCGTCTTTTTGGTTCCATCCGGGAAGAGCACGGTGTGGCTGATTACCTTCCCGTCGAAATACACGTTGGCCTTGCACAGTACGCTGACCTTATCGAATTGGGCGGGGATGTTGTGTCCCATGATTAAAAACTCCTGGAGGTTCATGTTGATGTTCAGTGTTGAAAGCGCCTTGAGGACTTTCCAAGCAGTAGTGTACGGGAAGAACAAGAATCATTGCATCTTCCGATTGGGGACGCTTGGAGCCGGAAGTAGGAACGCAGTGATATAATGACTTACAGCGATATATAAGGATACTTTACATGAAACATTATTGGGTGCTCCTTCTCCTGTTGACTGGTTACTTCACCGGGTGTGCCTATACCCCCGGTTCTGGCAAAACGTCCCTTCATTCCAATGACGAAATAACACTTGAGAATTCGTTTTGCCGGATTACGTTTGATCACACCAGTGGAATCCTAAAAGGGATCACCAACAAATCCCTGCACGATGATTGCCTGAAACAGGCTGCGGGTTCCCTGCCTTTCCGCATTTACATGGACTTCAACAAGGAATATGAACTGGGGGATGATCCCGCGGCCATCAGCCGCACGGTGTTGAGCCCTGACAATTGCCAAATAAAACCAGTGCGCCAGAGCGAAAATCGTCTTTCACTGCTGTATTCGGCCAATAATTTGGAAATTGAATTGAGCATTGCATTGGAAAAGGATTCCGGAAACTCCGACTGGTCCCTGCGGATTTGCAACACGGGATCAGAGTCTCGGCCTATTCTGCCGGTATTCCCCTGGTTGGGCGGTGTGCATCCTGGCGATGCCGCCGCGCCAAATCTGGCCACGGTAATGAATCAGGCGGGAACCTATGGTCCCGCGTGGCAACATCATGGGGGGTATTGCGGCAATGGCGGACAATGGAGCATGCAGTGGCATGCGTTGTGGGAACCCGCGACGCGAAGCGCGTTTGGGCTTATCCTCATGGACCCGGAAGCAAAGGCGAAGCAGTTGCGGCTGAAAAAACCCACCATTGAAGTCGCCTATTTTCCACCCATCACCCTGGCGCCGGGCGCCTCGTACGAATTACCCCCCGCGCGTCTGCTGGTCTATGCGGGCGATTGGCGTCTTGCCGCCCGCGCTTACAGAAACTGGTATGACACGGCCCTCCCCCACGCCGAATTGCCGCAATGGTTTAAAGACAGCGATATGCTCGATGGACGGCATTTTGCGAAAGGCGTTCCGGGGAGTCAACCCGCATATGGCGTGCAAACCCTGCTCGAACGTTTCTCGGAATTGCCGCGCGCGCATCTGAGCCGGCCCTTCGACAATACCGAGTATGCGTTCTACAGCCGCGGTTCGATGCTGTATGGCAAGCATACCGATGGCGACAATATCATTCGCGAGGATATGGGCGGCGCGGAAGCGATGCGGGACGGCATCGCAAAGGTTCACCAATTGGGCCGGCACGTAACGCTGTATATCGAGGGATATATTGTCGCTCAGGAAAGTGAATTGGCGAAGTCGGGAAAGGCCGAGCGATGGTCGGTCATGGATAGAAAAGGCAGTATTTCCGGGCCCTACACCAAGCAAGGTTTTTACCACATGTGTCCGGGATGCGCGGAATGGCAGGACCATCTGGCCGCCACGGCAAGCCGGTTGTTGCACGATACGGGGGCCGATGGCATCCGGCTCGACTCGTTAGGTTTCTATTTCCTGCCCTGCTACAACCCCGCGCATCACCATCCTTCACCCTTCGGATACAACGAATGGATCAAGCAACTATTGTCAAAAGTGCGGGCGGCGGCGCTGGTGGAAAATCCGAACGCACTGCTCACCACCGAAGCGCCTGTTGACTGGTATGGGCAATGGTTTCATGGCGCGCTCACACAGGTGTATCCCCGCGATCTTCCCGCCATGCGGCTGGCCGTGGGTCCTTACCGCGCCGTGGCCTACTCCCAGGCCGGACCGGTCTGGGTATCTGTGGCAGGATTGGCCGGGGGACGCATTGCCTGCGAACAAAACCTGGATGCACTGGAAGAAAACTGGTTGTGTGCGTGGCATCCGGTGCGTGAGGCTTTGACCGAAGGGGATGTGGCGGACATCGATCCTAACGCTTCGGATCCAAACGTAGTGGCGCGTCAATTCAAGGGGGACCACTACTGGGCCATCGTTGCGGTGCGTCCCGCTTCCACGGAACCGTTCCAATGGCCTGTGGCTACAGGACTGGCCGCCCAACAGGACGAGTATGCCCTTACCATCCATGATCTGGGCGCCAAGGCCAAAGAACCGATGAACATCTTTGTTTGCGATGTACAAACCCTCACATGGAGTCCCTTGGAACCGGAACGAAGCGGTGACGATCTGATAGTTCAGCTCAACACCAACTGGGCATTGATTGTTGTGTCCGAAGCCAAGGGTCCCACCCTCGTGGACATCGCCCCCCCGGTTGTCATGCATCCCGGTGAAGCCGCCACCCTCCATTTTTCCCCCTGCACGATACAACCTCAAGGAAGTGTGCCGTTGCGCGTGCAAATCCATGTGCCGGGGCTGAATGCACCTTCTGATTTCCTATCAGCACCCGGTGAAACCCGGATACAGGTTCCCAAGGACGCACTGCCGGGATACTACAGCGCAACCCTATCGGGAGAAGGAATACTCGGCGCAAAACGCTTCATCCGGGTTGAATAACATAGGGTAGTGAATCAAGCGGATGGCCTTTTTCAAAAAGGAAAAAAAGACATAAACACCAAAAAGAAGGGAGGGAAAGGGGGAGGTCTGGGATGAATGAAGTAAGAAAACAGGGAAATCATGGAATGGCACTTAATTAAGCGCGGGGAATTGGAGTACGCGAAAAGAAGGGACGTTCCCGTCTCGCCGCCCATTCGTAATATGGTTTGCAGGATACAGGTCTTGCGCATGGGCGGGCTCGCTGGGGACCGTCCCTTTTTTTCGCTTTGTTTTCGTATGCTTCGTTAACTAAGTCTCCTTCGAGACCCGTCTTGCGTGCCCATAAGAAGCGTCAATTGTGATTCACAACAGGAGTGATGTGCTGAGAATTTTTGGACATGGCGCCGAGGATGCGGTACCATAAATTTCATGGGAATACCCGCCCCGCACAAGAATGGAGTAATGGCATGAGGCTTTCACATCCGGCCCGTCAGCGGCTGCTGCGATTCTCGGCCTATCTGTTTTTGGCGGTGATGGCCGTGGTGTTCATGTTCCCGTTCTACTGGCTGTTTATCTCCGCGTTCAAGGCCAAGGAACAGATTTTTGCCTTGCCGCCCGTGCTGTGGCCCGCGCCTTGGCGCTTCACGAACTTCGTGGCGGTGTTTGAAAAAACCCACATCGTGCGCGCCTTCCTGAATTCCGTGGTGATTGCCTGCGGGCATTGCACCCTGGCATTGTTTTTGTGTTCGCTGGCGGGCTTCGCGTTCGCGAAATACCCCAAAGCCCCGGGCCGGGACAAGTTGTTCGCGTTCGTGCTGGCGACCATGATGATTCCCGGCGCGGTGACGCTCATTCCCGTTTTTGTGGTGTTGTGCAAGTTGCACGCCGTAAACACCTATTGGGCGATGATTGTGCCGGGCGCGGCCAGCGCCTTCGGCATTTTCTGGATGAACCAGTACACGGCGGACAATGTCCATAACGATCTACTCGATGCGGCCCGCATCGACGGGTGCGGCGAGTTCCGCATCTACTGGAGCGTGGTGCTGCCGGTATTGAAACCCGCGCTCGCGGCGCTCGGCATCATCCTGCTTATCGGCAATTGGAACAACCTGATGTGGGCGTTCATCGTATTGAGAACTACCGACATGTACACGCTGCCCCTGGTAATTTATCTCCTGAATGGCGAAAACCGCACACCGTTCGAGATGATCATGGCGGCCAGCCTCCTGGCCACATTGCCGCTGGTAGTGGCCTTTCTCGTCTTCCAGCGTCAATTCATCCAAGGCATCACCGCCGGCGCCATCAAGGGGTAATGCAATTCGATCTATTTGCTCCCGATGTGGGATATGATACGATGTCGGAAATGGATCAAGATGTTTGTTAGGAACCTGGAATAGGATTTCATGAAAGGCAGTATACAATCCGCATTGGACCGGATGGCGCCGATCACGCCGCGGGACACTATTGATACGCGGCTTTCACTGGTATTATCCATTGAATGGACGCTGCTGGCGCTGCGGTATTTGGTGATATTCCTGCTGGTGGGGTTGTACGCGGCGGACATTGATCCCGAATATTCCCCCGACCCCCGCATCATCGTCATCGCCGCATTCATTCAAAACGCCTTTACGCATTACGTGTTCTACTCCGAGCGGTACCTGCTCTTTGTGAGTCCCGTCAACTTTGTCATACATCTCATCAATCTGTGCGTGGCGGTGGGCACCACCGGCGGCGAACAAAGCCCCATCGTGATGGTGTTTATCCTGTTCATCGCCGGCTATTGCATTTACGAGCCGCATTTCCTGAACACACTGTCCGTTACGTTGATCTGTTGTTCGGCTTATTCGCTCACGGTGCTGGCCCATTGGTTTTTCAAAGGCATCAACCTCGATTATCCGCCGGTGGGGCTGCACCTGGCGTTCATATTGTTGTCGGGCTTTTTGATGCGCATTCTGGGGGAGTTGGTGCGGCGGATGCGGTTGGAGGCGCAAAGCCAGGCCCAGGCGCTGGCCTCGTCGCGGGCGGCCATTCGCGCCATTCTGGACGGCACGGCCGAGCCGATTGTGGTGTATGACGACAATGAATTTGTCACCGACGTGAATGAACGGGCCTGCGAGTTCCTGGGGCTTTCCCGGGCGAACCTGATCGGCCAGCGGTTCCGGACGTTTCTCTTCGATGACGGGTCGTTGGGGAGCCGTTTGGCCAATCTGCGCATCCAGGGGGAATACCGGGGGGAGGCTCTAGTGCTTACCGCCGACGCCGAAGAACGCACGGCGGCGGTCATGGTGCGTTCCTTTTCCCTGGATAATCAACGGTTCTTTGTGGCGATCCTGCACGACATCACCAAGCAAAAAGCCTTGCAGGAGGCCGCGCGGCAGGCCAACCTCCGCCTGGAACAAATCAACCGCGAATTGCAGCAGGTCAACCAACTGCGCAGCGCCTTCTATAAAACGGTATCGCAGCGCATCCGTTCCCCCCTTTCCGCGATTCTCGGATTCAATGATCTGCTCCTCAATGAAGAATTGGGCGAACTCACCGAGGAACAGCGGAAAGCACTGCAAAGCTGCCGACGCAGCGCGCAACGCATCTTCAGCCTGGTGGATGAACCCGTCGAACTCCATACCCCAACACAGGAACAGACCACTATGGCCGTCCTGGGGGAACACGGGAACGTCGAAGTGAAAAACGGGAACTGACACGGCGTGCAGGCGCCACAAGCAAAGAAATCGGGGGGGCGGTCAGCGGTCAGCAGTCAGCGATCAGCGGGAAGTGTCATGTGACAGATAGTAGTACGAATGGCGTTTCGTTAAGTGCGCGGCACTGAGGTACGCGAAAAGAAGGGACGTTCCCGTCTCGCCCGCCTGTTCCGGGGTTTTTGGAAATAGTCATGGTTTTAGACAGGCGGTCTCGCTTGGGACCTTCCCTTTTTTTCGCTTGGTTTGTATGCTTCCGTAATTACGTGCCCTACCGGGATTTTTTTGTTTGCAATAGGGGGGGAACGGGCCGATAATGAGCATTGTGAAAAAAACCAATTCGGGAGCGTTGCCTGCCATGAATCGTATGCCCAGCAGAATCCAACTCGCAGTGGGGGAATTCAGTCTTGTGGTTTTCTTGATGGTGTGCGCGGGATGTCCGCCCAAGGAAGGCCCCGCGGCGCGTTTTGACGCCACCCCGCGAAGCGGCCCCGCCCCGTTGCAGGTAACGTTTGAGGACCAATCGGCACCCGGCAGTGAAGCTATCACCGCATGGTACTGGACCTTTGGGGACGGCGCGGACAGTGCCGAGGCGAATCCCATCCATACCTATCAAAATCCCGGATCGTATGCCGTGTCGTTGACCGTGACCACGGAGATCGGGGAAGACACCTGGACGGTGGAGGATTATATCGTCGTCTCGGAGGGTGGCGAAGGCGAGGGAGAGGGTAATGCCGAGGGGGAACAGGAGGGGCAGTTTGAGGGAGAAGGAGAAGCGGTTGGATGGGCGGAAGTGCCCGAGCCGCTTTCCGGCGACAACCCGGTCTTTGTACTCCAATCCGCGGCGGCGCCGTCCGCGGGGCAATCGGTGCTGGATGCGGATTTTGGGTTGGCGCAACGGCGGGTCACCCAAGGTGTGAAAGTGCGCCAGGAGTATTCGCGTCATGATCCGTTCAATGCGGATCATTCGATGATCCTGCTCATGGATATTTCCAGCGGGGATTGGCGGGTCTATCGTACGGCCTCCATCCCCTACGATACCGTGGCACAGCTTGTCACAACGCTCAGTCTGGAAGAGCCTCGCTGGGATCCCGCCAATCCAAACCTCATCTGGGGCACCCAGGAATTCCACATTCAGACCGTGAACGTGCTCTCGGGAGAAGAGACCGTTATCAAGGATTTCGCCACGGACCCGGCCCTGCAGCCGGTTCTGAGCGCGCATCCGGACCTTTACCGGATCACCATGAAGGATGAAGGCGAAAGTTCGGCGGACAAGCGGTACTGGGCTTTCATAGTGCAGGGTTCCCAACAGGATTACCGCGCACGTTATATTTTCTGCTGGGACCGCCAAACCGATGCGGTGCTGGGGCTCTATACGCTCCCGCTGTCCGAGTCGGATATCGACTGGGTGGGCATGTCATATCTCGGAAACTGGGTGTTGATTGGCGGAATGGACACCAATTCCGGGAACCTGGCGGGATTGACCATGGCGAACCGGGCGCTTACGCAATTTCACCGCCTGGATTTCACCACCTCGCACGCGGATGTCGGATTGGACGGCGCGGGAAATGAAATCATTGTGATGCAAAACAACCGGACGGATTACATCGATATGATCCCGCTGGCGTTGAACGTGCAGCCCATTCTTGAAGCCGGCGGAAGCTATGAAGGCACGAACCGCATTCCCATCCTCCGCCTGTTTTATGATTCAGGGAGTCCTCACGGGCTGAATAGCGGCGTGCATATTTCCTGCAACCATCCGGGCTATGCCGTGATATCCACCTACATTTTCCCCGGCGAGCCCGCGCGGAACTGGCTTGATCGGAAAATCGTTCTGGTGAAACTGGAGGCAGCGCACCCGCGCACGTTCTATCTCGCAAAAGTCTACGGCACGCGCGGTGAATATTGGGAAGAGACCCAGGCCACGGTATCCAACGACGGATCGCGGGTGGTTTGGGCCACGAATTGGAATCAAAGCGTGGGCCAGGAGAAGGTGTGGGTCATGCAAGCGAATTTGCCCGCCCTGCCCTGACGGTGTGTGGAAAATTGATGCCGAACATGCCCTTGCCTATAATCGCCGGAGAAGAATACCGCAAGGAATGCTATCGTGTCAGAACAATCCACGCTTCCCACAAACGAACCGTCCCAGGAATCCGGGACGTCCCCCACCCCGGAAAAGGGCATTATCCGGGGCGATAAGGGCCTGGACACCGCCCAGGTGGTCATCAGCGCCTTTTTGATTGCGGCCGCCGGATTCATCGCCTACATCGGCACCTGGAACATCCCCTTTCAGGGCCGGGACCTCGAATTGTTCGTGGACAGCGCCGCCCTGCACCGCATGGTGACCTTCACGGAGGCGCTCGATGCGTTCCCGAATGCTCCCTTGGCCGCCATGGGCCTGGCGAAGCACTATTCGTTTTTTGGGGGGAGTCCGGTGGCCTTGCACGCCCTTAATCTGCTGCTGCATTTGATGAATGGCATTCTCTTATACTTGCTGTGCCGCAAGGTACTGGGCAGGGGGGTGCCGGAGCCGGTGGCGATGCTGGCGGGGCTGCTTTTCGCCGTGGCGCCCTACAATGCGGATGCGGTCAATTTCCTCACGGGCCGCCCCTACCTTCAAGCGGTGTTTTTCTCCCTGGGGGCCATGCTGCTGTTTCTGCGGGCGGTGGACGGTGAAGAGACGCATTACGGGTATGTGGCGGGCGCGGTGGCGGCGTATGGGCTTGCCGCCGGGAGCCATTTTTCAGCCATCGGGGTTCCCCTGTTGCTGACTGGCCTCGGCGCAATTCAGCATACAGTAAAAAAACATTGGCCGGCCCACCTGATTCTGGGCGGGGTGTTTTCGGCCCTGGGAACGGCCATGCTGTGCACCACCGCCACGTATGCCCGGCCTCCGGCGGCGGCGCTGTACATGGCCTTGGCGGTGGCCCCGGTGCTCCTTTCATGGGCATTCAATTTGACACGGCATCCCAAGATCAGAACCGTCCAGGGAATCGCCGTGGCCGTGGTGTTGCTTGCGCTCTGTTCGGTAACGTATCTGCGGACGGCGGCCTGTCAAGACCCGGTGGCCTGGTGGAGCGCGCAGGCGGAAAAATCGCCTGCCGAGCCGGTGGCGTGGCGCTATCTCGCGCGGTATTTGGAACAACAGGCCGCGGACAGGCCCCAGGAAAAGCAAGGCCCCGTGTTGGAGCAATCCGTCCAGGCCTGGCGTCATGTGCTCGCCCTGTTGCCGGAAGATGCCGCCGCGTTAAGTCACTTGGGCCTCCTCCTTCACCGGCTGGGGCGGGCGGAAGAAGCCGTCCCAATTTTGAAGCATGCCGTGCGGAACAATCCCTTTGACCAGAAAGCCACGGAGCACCTCGGCATCCTGCTGGCTGAAGCCGCGCGAAAAAGTGTGGATGTCAACCAACTGCGGCGGGCCGCGGAATACTTCGATCGCGCGGAACAACTCGGCGCCCTCTCACGGGAAGGCATCGCGAATTATGTGACGGTCCTGGCGGGGCTCGGGGACGCGGAGGGCAGTTATGCGCGATTGCGGCCCTTGGCGGGGAACGAGCCCGATTCCACGCTCGCGCCCCTGCTGAAACAAATGGAAACGACGGTGAATCAAATCCAGGACCTGAACAAGAAAAGCCTGGAACAGGTGAAAAGCGCCGCGCCGGACATGGACACCGTTTTGAACCGCGGCGAAATGCAGATGCTGCGCGGGGAAATGCTGCCCGCTTCGTATTTGCTCGATGCGGTGGTGCGCAAACAGCCTGAAAACACCCGCGCATGGACATTGCTGGGCGTGGTGCGGGCGCGAATGAAGCAAGAGGAATCCTTCGTGAAGGAATGGGGCGGCACGGCCGCGGATTCCGCGGTTTGGGACGACTTAATCAGGCGATGCGCCGGTTCGGGCTTATGGGACGCGGCAAAAACATATATCACGAACAGCCCGGTCGCGCCCAACATGATGACGCCCGCATTGATTCGGCTGGCGGATATGGCGATAGAGGTGAAACAGCCCCGCATGGCCGTAAATTTTCTCAAGGAGGCCGCGGACGCCAATGCCGGTGATCCACTGCCCTGGCTCAAACTCTGCGACATGGCCATCGCCGCCAAAGACATTGTGCATGCCCATCAATATCTTTCGGAAGCGGAAAAACGCAATGCCGCCGCCGAAGACATTCAATCCAGACGCAAACACGTGGGAGACCGGCCCGCGCCCCCCGCAGGACCGGTAAACACCATAATTCAATAGCAGTACAAAATTCAGGAGGCTCGTTCAATGTGCATTACGGCGCTGACCATGTTGGGACTGGTTCTTGGAGCCGCCGCCAATGAGAGGATGACGGCCAATCCTTCCGAGGAGGCCATCCTGATTCAGCAATGCCAGGAATGGGCCGCCAATGCCTTTGGCGCGGATCCGCCCTCCGGTCCAACGGACCGCGTAAGCCTGAACGTGCTCCGGCAGGAGCACAGCGTGTTGCAGTATGGAAAATCCTGTATCGAAACACCCCTGAAAATCGGGGATCGGAATTTCGGGCATGGACTGGGCACCCATGCCAACAGCGAAATCGCCGTGGCCGTTCCCGCCGGGGCCAAGGCATTTAGAGCCTTTGCGGGCATTGATGTCAATCCGGATACCCAAGGCGCTCATGGAACCGTCGTGTTCAGCGCGGACGTGGACGGAAAAGAACTGTTCCGCAGCGGCGTGGTGCGCGGGGGCGAAGCACCCCTGCCCGTGGAATTCCCCCTTCCGGCATCGGCCAAACACCTCACGCTAAAGACCGACAGCACGCCGGACGGTCCCGCCCATGATCAAGCGGATTGGGCGGAAGCACAATTTCTGCTGGGCGAAGGAAAGTCCATCTTCCTGGATGAAAACCAAAATACCCTCCTCCTGTTTGGCAATCGTCCGCCCTTCTCGCTGGTGTATGACGGGAAAGCTTCGATGGAATTTCTTGCCCAGTGGCAACATGATGTGGAAACCACGGAAAATGAGTACGCACGCGTATACCGTTCGGTGTGGAAAGACCCCACCACGGCGCTCTGCATTACAGCGGAGGCAAAAGCGTTTACCCATTTCCCGGCGGTGGAGTGGCTGCTGTACCTCGAAAACCAGGGTACTAAAGACACTCCGGTAATCGAGGATATCCAGGCGCTCGACGTGGACCTGCGCACCGGCTACATTCGGAATCCGGTGGTGTTGCATCAGTTGGAAGGCGACGCCTGCGCGGAAAACTCGTTTCGCCCGAAAACCGCCACCATCGAAGTGAACAAGAACCTCACGATCGCGCCCACCGGCGGGCGTTCCTCCTCGATCAGCGCCTTTCCATTCTTCAACCTTCAATACGGCCATCAGGGTGTAATCACCGCCGTGGGATGGACCGGCCAATGGGCCGCGCGTTTTGATCGTGGAGAAACCGGTCCCACCCGCATGCGCGCGGGATTGGAACTCACGCACCTGATCCTGCATCCCGGCGAACGCATCCGTACCCCGCGCATGCTGGTCATGCCTTGGAACAACGACCGCACCGCGGCCCACAACACCTTCCGGCGGTTGCTGATTGCGCATTACGTGCCCAAAATTGATGGCGCGCCCGCGCACCCGCCTTTCGCGTTGCAGCCCTTTGATCGCTATAACAGCCGGCCCGGCTGGGCGACGGAAGCGGGACAGCTTGCCGCGGTCGAAATCGCGCACACGATTGGATGCGACACCTATTGGCTGGATGCGGCATGGTTCCCGGGGAATTTCCCGAACGGCGCCGGCAATTGGTTCTGCAAGCCGGAGGCCTTCCCGAATGGGTTGAAACCGATCAGCGATGCCTGCCACCGCTACGCCATGAAGTTTATTTTGTGGTTCGAGCCTGAACGCGTCGCAAAGGGCACACAAATCGCCACAGAGCATCCGGAGTTTGTTTTCGGCGGTGAAAAAGGCGGACTGTTCAAGCTGAATGATCCCGAAGCGCGGCGCTGGCTCACGGAACTCCTGTCGCGGCGCATCGAGGAGTACGGCTTGGACTGGTACCGGAACGATTTCAACATGGACCCGCTGTCGTCATGGCGGGACAACGATTCCGAGGACCGCCAGGGCATGACGGAAATCCGGTATATCGAAGGGCTGTATCAAATGTGGGATGAGTTGCGCACCCGGCATCCCGGCCTGATCATTGATAACTGTTCGAGCGGCGGGCGGCGCATTGATTTGGAAATGATATCGAGGTCCATTCCGCTGTGGCGCAGCGACACCAACTGCTCCCCCAATCACCCGGAATGGAATCAGATGCAGACCTGCGCCCTGTCGCAATACATTCCTTTGCATACAGCCACGCCGTGGGCCCCGGACCCCTATGAAGTGCGCAGCGCCTCCACCGCCGGCCTGCTCTGTCAATTCGCCTACCTGGAAGATGGATTCAACCCCGATGAGGCGCGCCGCCTGGTGGCCGAAGCACGCGAGAACGCCCCCTTTTGGTATGGCGATTTCTACCCGCTGACCAACTGCTCCATTGATAAAAGCGAGTTCGTGGCCTATCAATTTCACCGCCCCGATTTGGATGCCGGCATCGTGTTGGCGTTTCGCCGGGCCGAATGCCCCATTAAAGGAATTCTCCTCGGCGTACAGGGGGTAAACCCGGACACAAAATACCGGGTCCAATACCTGGCGGACGACGGAACCACAACGGAACAGGTTCTTTCCGGCGCGGATATGTCAGAAGCTCTGGAATTAAAACTCGGGAACAAAAACAGCAGTCTCGTCGTCCGGTATCAAAGCAACGATACCCCTTGAGAAGGCAATTTACCTCGTTCCCAAGAATGTACGTGGGAACATAATTGCCGGGAGGGTAAAGTTTATCCGCCACAGGAGGACGCCTGCTGGGCTGTAGAACGAAAAATATCCGCGCTCGTTCCCAAGTTGTACTTGGGAACGGGCTTGTCCTTAAAGCTATGCTTTGAACTATAATACATCCCCAAGCCGGATGATTGGATGTATGTTCACTTTGTATAGAAAGGCTGTGCAATATGAATCGGTTCTTTGTAGTTCTGCTCAGAGTGGTTGGCGCTATCACCGTAATTGGCGGCGCGGCGATATTTCTTTTTCTTTTAATTGCATTCCTGCCCAAAATTCATTTCTTGTCCAGTGGACTGTATACCCCCTATGTCTTCTTCTTTGATCTTTTGATCGGGCTGGCCTTCGGTTCCGTGGGCACGCTCCTGCTGGGCATTGCGCAAATTCTGCATGAACTCTCCAAAGGCAATGTGGTGATTATGCTTTCTTCCGACAAGAAACCGGAAGAAACAGCCTCGGAGACGGATGCGGAAAACGCTGAAACGACTCTGATTGCGCTCCCGGAAACCCCGGAACCGATGGTGGAGACTTCCGTGGAGTTGGAAATCCCCCCGGAATCCAGCGAAGCCACGCTTCATGGGCTCTATCAACAGATAAAACCGAAATCGAGTTCCGACAAGGCGTTGCTGGCGATGTATTGGCTCCAGGAAGTGGAGCATCAGGACGGGGCGAATCTGGCCGGTATTACAAAGACCTTGAAAAATGCGCGGATTGCCGTAAAGGACATGAAGGGGGCGGTGGATAAGTTAAAGAACGCCACACCGCCGCTGGTTAAATTTTCCCATCCCAAGGGCCGCAAACAGGGTTATCGTTTGACGCCCGCCGGGAAGAAACACGCCCATAAATTACTGGACACAAGCGTTTTGATTCCCCAATAGATTCCTTTGGGGCATAGAGCCGCTTTGGCGCATAAAGAAAGTGGGAGCCTATGTGGCCACTGGCTGGTTTGATAGTGGATATTTGCCGTTCGGGATATCAAACCCTCCATGCCGTCATGGCCCAACATGACGGTGTGGACGCCTGCGTCAAATTTCTCGTGGCCCTGGCGCTTTCAGGCGCGGTGGGGTATGAACGGCAGCGGCGGGGTGAAGCGGCGGGGCTTCGCACCCACATCCTCGTGTGCCTGGGTTCCACCCTGTTGATGATTGTCTCGGACCATCTCGCGCTTGAATGGACCGCCTCGCACCCGCAGGTCTGGCTGGACCGCGGGCGCATCGCGGCGGGCATTATCACCGGCGTGGGGTTTCTTGGCGCGGGGGCCATTCTCCACTTTGGCCGCGAACAACACGGGCTCACCACCGCCGCCATGATCTGGTTCGTGGCCACGCTTGGCATAGCCGTCGGCCTGGGGTATTTTCTCATCTCCTTGCTGGCAACCATTTTCGCGCTGGCAGTGGTCATCGAGTTGGGGCGGTTGGAAGAATTTATGCCCTCGCGGGGTTATTTCAATCTTGAAATGAGCGTGGACCGCTCACACGCGGATATCGAGGCCCTCCAAACCGCCATAAAGAACTTGGGCGGGCTCCGGGTCAACGCCGTCCGGGTCCAATGCTCCTGCCAGGAAGACACCGTGCTCATCATTTTCCGGATCGAATCAAAACGCGCCCATCAATTCCCCCGCCTCTCGCAGCAACTCCATGCCGCCTTTCCCTTCGCCAAAACGTTTATCTTCGAGCGGCATAATTAACGGGTCATCTCTCCATAGCGCCTTAAAACCCAAACATCTGCTTTCGCCGCGGCTTAAAAAGTGAGTTGCAGTACAACAAAATACCTCCCTATAATGCGTGCGCATGGGTGAGGCGTCATTACCGTGCGAAGGAAGAAACCTTTTGAATAATCATGTAAAACTGGACATTGTGGCCGGGCCAATGCAAGGAAAGGAGTTCCTGTTCACGGAACATGACACCTTTCTGTTTGGAAGAGCGCCGGAATGCCAGGCCAATCTCCCGAATGACTCCTTCGTCTCACGCTATCACTTTTTACTGGAAATAAATCCTCCGCACATCCGCCTGACCGACATGAACAGTCTTAATGGCACCTATGTGAACGGTGTATTGTTTGGGGGCCGCAAAGTACAAGGAAAAGCGCAACAGACTGACTTGAAAGACGGGGATCGCATCCAGGTGGGTGAAACCGTCTTTCTTGTGAAAGCCGCACTGGCCAGCCCTCGCGGGGAGACCAATGCCCCTCATTCCCCGACTGTAGACATGGCCGTGTCGGACATGCCCACGTTAAAGGGAGAATCTCTTCCGTTGGACATTCCCGGCTACACGTTGGTCCGGGAATTAGGCCAAGGCGCGATGGGACAAGTTTATCTGGCAACAAGCATATCAGACGGATCACACGCCGCCATCAAAGTCATGCGCGCATGCGGTGCCGTATCCGGCGTGTCACAGCGGATTTTCGAGCGGGAAATTGGCATTCTGCGCAGCCTGACGCACCGCAACATCGTGCGCTTCATTGACAGCGGCGCCGCCGACGGGCGGCTGTACTGTGTGATGGAATATTGCAGCCGCGGCAGTGTTCAGGATTTGTTGACCCGCAACCAGGGCCGATTGCCGCTAAATGTCGCGGTGGCCTTGCTCCAGCAAGCCTTGAAAGGTTTGGCCTGCGCCCATGCCTGGAATTTTGTTCACCGTGACATCAAGCCCCCGAACCTTCTCGTGCATGGAACCAGGACGCATTGGGTGGTGAAAATCGCCGATTTCGGTCTTGCAAAAAGCTGTGACAAAGCGGGTCTCAGCGGGATGACCGCCACAGGCAATTATGGGGGCACCCTCCATTTCATGCCGCGCGAGCAATTAATCAACTACAAATATGTCCGTCCAGTGAGCGATGTTTGGAGCCTTGCGGCCACCTTCTATCACATGGTTACCGGCGCATTGCCACGCGACACCGGCAATACCGATGATCCGATTGGCGAAATTCTGAATGGGGAAATAATCCCCCTCCGGAAGCGGGATTCCGGCATCCCGGAACCATTGGCGCGGGTCATCGATCACGCCCTGGCGATAGACCCGGCGGACCGTTACCCGGACGCGTCCGCATTTCAGGAGGCGTTCAATCAAGTGCTCTGAAATCAAGGGTCGCGGCAAACGCGGAAGCCCACCATGCAGGCACGGAAATCCGGACGGTATCCACAGCGGGTCCAGGCGGATTGCGGCCTGGATTCCACAGGGTATCCGTCAAACCAGCTTCTTCCGCGCAGGACCCGCATAGCGCCCGTTTCCGGTCCTTCAGGGTCCAATTCATATTCGCCCGAACGCGGCGAATGGAAGTCCTCACACCATTCCCACACATTGCCGAGCATATCCTGGAGACCCCACGCATTAGCCTTCTTTTGTCCACATGAATGCGCGCAGGATTCTCCCGCATCGCGGGTATTGCCGTTGTACCAGACCCCGGCTTCAAATTCGTCCTTGGGTAAAAACAGAGGGAGTGTTGCCGACCCGGCCTGGCAGGCATACTCCCATTCCGCATCCGTGGGGAGGCGGAAATGCCCCTCCCCTTGGGCGTTCAAGCGTTCGATGAACGCCTGTGCGTCATCCCAACTGACGAACACCGCCGGTGTGTTGTCCTCCTCCTGCACAAAGGTCTTTCCCTTCCACGGTTCCGTCCCCATAATTGCTTTCCACTGACCTTTGCTGATTTCAGTGCGCTGCATCCAGAAACCCGATGAAAGCCGTACAGGATGCCATGCACATCCGCCGTCAATGAAGGGCTTTGTATTTCTTTTACTGACCGCCGAAGCATATCCCATAAAGAATATATCCGGCGGCACCCATACAAAATCCAGCTCCGCAAACGACCGAGATGTCCCAATCGGGAGGTCATTACCTGTTGCCGGATAGATGTCCATGGGGGATTTCACCAGCAGGAAATCCTGATCCGCCTTCCATGCGCATGACCCCTCCTTGGGCTCGTGCACGAAGGCATTACAGGCTTTTTCGAGAAACCAAAACAGTTCTTTCACCGTGATAGCGCCATCCCCGTTGCGGTCCGCCGCGCCACCAAGTCCCTGCACAAAAGCCTCTGTCGTGATCAATCTGTTGTCCCCTTGCGGTGTTTTCAGTTGCAGGTCTGATCTGAAGGCCGAACAGAATACGGCTGTGCCTGTAGAAGGAAGTTTCGTAATGGCTTCCGAAGCGTTTAATGAATGACTTTCCACATCGGCGATCAAGACTCGGTGAGAAGAATCAATATGGTCCACCTGCGTGCAAAAATCAGGGATAAGCCTTAATGTGTCGTCGGAAATCCCGCGATACACAAAGTAGACCAAGGCAAGTCTGGCCGGGGAATCGATCCGGAGTGGATTCAGGTGCTTTTCAATTTGGCTTATTTCAATCCAACGATAGTTTTGCTCCGGGCAAATCACCCGCACAGAGGAGAAGCCATGCACGGAATGTTCCAGAACGCCGCGCATGGTGTTTGCCTCGCCATCAAGATTGATCATTCCCTTTAATCCAGAACCCTTGAGATGGTCCACCGCCAAAATCAATGCCTGCGAATCAGCGGCATTTCGTTCCTCCCCGCCGTTGAAGGGTTCCGGCCACCCATCAGTACCCAAAAACAACATCAAGAGGCCCATCGCCATTGAAACGGGGAAAAGAGTCTTTCGCCGCCAAGGATTCATGGGCGGGCCTCCTGTGAATGGGATTCGGCGTCAAGTTGGGTGATTTGCCAAGGCGCCGCATGCAGGCGGATATTGAGCGGATCGACAACCTGGCGTATGTCCCAGGGATCGGGCCGGCAAGTGTCCCATTCGGGCGCATATTCCGGGCAACGCCGAAGAACAAAAAGGCTCACAAGAATAAATACCAGGTTTGCGGCTACAAACAGGACCATTCGTGTGGAGAAGACAGAATCCATTCCTGCATGACGGGCTTGTTCAATTATGGGGGAGGCCACAAGCGTTCCGTAGAAATACCCGAAAAATGCCAGTTCAATGGCGATGAAGTTCGCCAGCAAGAGAAGACTCGGACGAAACAGAACCCCCAGGGCAAAAACCATGGCCATAATCAATGCAATAAACACCGCGGGCCCAAAACCGGTTAGCAGGAACGCGGTGCCCGCGAAGCCAATATATTCCGCCGCCAGAAGCACATCCCAAGACCCCCACGCTATCGTCCGCACATGCACCTGTAAACGTTTTATCGTCATTTGCCAGCGGTCACGCCAGAAGATTTTTAACATAGGCTGAACGGCGCCTTCGCGCCGTGGAGCGCGAAAGTACGTGGGACGGCGCAGTGCCTCCCATCCGCGTGAAACAACTTCTCGCCACGGCGTGCGTGAACGCCGTGCGCACGCCAAAACCTGGAGGCAGACTTGGCTGGCAATAAAGACCAGGCTCATGGCCACGGCCATCTGAAGCAACGATTTCACCGTAAACGCCAGTGCCAAAACGTCGGCGGTTAGACTCTGATCCACTTCAACCGCATAGCCCCCTTCCCAACGCGAGGTACCTCTCCGGTCAAAGGCCGCGGAAAGGCTCTGTATGCGCGCGATGCCGGTGAAAAAATCGTGGAATACATCCTGCATTCCAGTGCCAAGCATGGGCACGCTCAACACCGCCAAGACCAGCAAGACGGCAATCGGTCCCAGAATGAGCATGATTAGATCCTGCATAATGCGCCGGCTGGGCGCGCCCCGCAACAGGAGCAAGGCGGGGACCAGGAACACGGCCACCGTTAATACGCGAACAAGGATGGGGGCGAGTTTCTCCATGGTCAACAGGTAGGTTTGCGGTATTTCATCGAGCACCATTTCTGCCTGTATCCAATGATCGTGAAGGTCATCCCATAAATCCCGCTGGACAGTCTGAAACGAATAGAACATATTGGAAATCATCCTGTCCGCGCCACGTTCTTTTCTTGAGTCCCGGATGGCCACACCTTCCGTCAATGGATTCGCGTCCTCTCCCGACTCTTCCATGGCCGCCGCCATGCCACGCAATATCGCCGCACCGTGCTCAATGCGATCCAGCAGCAGGGGATTATCGGGTCCTGCCTTCTTCAGACCTGTCCGCCGGACCATGCTCGCAATGCAAAAATGGATGGGTTCCTTGATTGGAATCAGCACCCGTGCATAAGGATCATTCCACGCCTGCATACTGGGAATACGATTTAGGTCAAAAGGTTTCAACACCAAGGCACAACAGAACGCCACCACCACCGCCAAGCCAAAGGCTATCAAAAGATTCATCCATCGCCCCAGCCTGGTATTGACATTGCCCCACCGGTGACGGCGCGTGAGCGCGCTATAGGAAGCTGAGAGCGATCCCCCCACGCGGGCGGCGTCAGAACCCGTATACAGTACACGTTTCCTTTTCCTAACCACGGCGCCCCCGCGATATCCCAGCCGATCAGGCAATGTTTCCCGGTCAATTTGGCCTCGCAGATTGTTCGGTTCGTTCTTTGTGACACGGTCCAGCATCGCCTGATGGTCCATTGTTCCGGGCCGTACAGGCATAACGAGAGGAAGGAAGGTTTGCACCCCATGATAGAGTTCGGACGCGGTCAGGATCGTTGCCGAACTCAGTTCAGGCGCGCTGATAGCGCGCTGAATGTATTGGTCCGCATCCGTTAAATACCCGGCGGCGCTGAGTACCGTGGCATAGCGGATGGCATCATCGCCGCCAAACACCATGGACTGGACCAAGGTATCGAAAATTTGGAGTGCGCGGGCGATCTGACGGTCATAGTAATAGGCCAGTGCCAGATTGCGCACAATATCGAGGCGATCCCCGGCCCGGTCCACGGCGGCCTGAAAAGAGATGATTGCAGGTTGCGTTTCGCCGGTGAGCAACAAGGCGATCCCACGCGCATTCAAAGCGTCCACTTGGTATAAGGCAGCGCTCTCCACAGCTTCCGCCAGCGAATCGATTGCGCGGTATAGTTCCCCCATCTCAAGGAAGAGCATCCCCAACAGGAATGCTTGGCGGCGCGTGTCCGTCCCCGCCGGAACCGCTTTGGCGATTTGTTCCACCGTTACCGAGGCATTATGGCGGACTTGCAGCAGGGCATAGTTATAGGCAATATCCTGGAGCAGCCCCGGCGCGGACGCGGTCTCCGGCGCGGTGAACCCTTTCCGCAGCAGCCGCGCCGCTTCCTGCAAATGGTCTAATTCAATCAACGAGACGGCGCGGTTATTCAGAGACGCCGCGCGCAACACACGCATTTTCCCGGATGCAGGGTCCGGCATGGATCGGGGATAGGCCTGTCCCGTTAAACTATGGTAAATATCCACCAAGCGGCCGGCAATTTCCTGCATACTGGCCGGGCGTTGCAGCGGATCGGCCATGAAACAATGCCGCAACAGATGCACCACCTCCTTCGGCAGGGGCAAACGATCCGGCTGTTGGGACATTCCCGGGGCCAAACGCATTTCAAGAGCCTGTGCCGCAAAAACCCCCGACATCCATGTCACCTCCCCCACGAACATCTCGAGCACGGAAACCGCCCAACTCCAAATGTCGGTTTTTTTGGACACCGTTTCACCGCGCTGCTGTTCCGGAGAACAATAGGCGGGCGTCATGCCCCCGGCACTCACCAGAATGCTGGTTTTGGGAGAAATGGTTTCCCCGGCAAGGGCGCGCGCTTTTGACAAACCAAAATCGGTGATTTTCGCAAGGCCATCGTTCTGGATGAGCACGTTGGCCGGTTTCATGTCCATATGGACAATGCCAAGCCCGTGTGCATGCTCCAACCCCCACGCCGTCTGGATGGCGATATCCAAGACACGTTCCAACACCTCCTTGGATTCGCCGGCGTAAAGCTTCCGCGAAGTAATCCATTCATGCAGGCTTCCCCCATCCACATACTCCACAAACACCAAGGGAACCCCCGTAAACCGGCGCACGAAATAGCAACTTACGATATGAGGATGAAGACCCAGCCCGGCCCAAGTCTCGCATTCCTTCGTAAAGTTGGCCGCCCCATGTTCGTGCTGAAAAATGGAACGGCGCGGCACCTTAAGCGCAAGATCACGATGCCATGCCCGGTGACGTACACGATACACGCGCCCCATGCCCCCCCGGCCAACAAGCCCAAGTACTTCATACTGGCCAAGAATCACTTCGCCGGGCCGCCATCCCAACGATACGGACGCTTTGCTCCCCGCATAGTTTTCGTCACGCCGGGAGGACGGCCGTTTGGCCGTCGACGCGTAGCCTGCGGGAAGAACCTGTCCACAGGAAGGGCACCGCACGGTCTCTCCAGAGCCAGGGTTCATGATTTTCACCGTGCGCCCGCACATTGGACATGCTGGAGAGTCCATCCCTGTCACAACCCATTTCTCCTCACTGTACAACCTCCCTTCGCGGCCGAAAAGATTATGGGCACAACAAGAATGGCATGTCAACCCCCTTTGGAGACATGGTTGGAAGGTTTTTTAATGCCCTCGTTTCACCGGATCTGAAAATTAACCGCCAGTTATCAAGGAATATTACATTAAAACTGCACCAACCATTCGGCTGGACCGCCCTCTTGAGTATGGAAGGAAAGCGTAAGCACGTTGCCTTGCTGGGCGGTGACCACGGAGGAAACAGACATGGATGCACTCTTGAAGGTGAAGGAAGGCGGCACCAGGATGCTCAACGTATAGGTGTTGTCGGCCACAGCGTCAAACGTGCCGCGCAATTGCGCCGTGGCGGCATCCCATTCAAGTTGGGTATGGTCCATGGCGCCTTGGGTGTAATGGCGGTCCGTGGCGAGGAACATCGGATGTTCTTCATAGGGGCGCAGTCCCAAGAGGCACACACCGCCTTGGGGCGGCTGCACGGTCAACAGCCCTTTCGCCGTACCGTAATATTGCCCTTTCCAAAAATCATACACCGTGTAAAAAGCGTCTTCTTTCAGCCCCAGCGCCTTGAAGGACACATTCACGGTGCGGACCGCGTTTTCATCCCAATTGAAGACGCCGGCAATATGCCACTCTCCGGCAGGGGTCTTGAAGGGCAAATGCCAAATACGCGGGGATTCCGTTTGAAACAAATCCACCGGCGTGGCGGGCCGCTGCGGTGAAGGCATCAGTTTTTTCAGTACATTCAGTTCATTTTCATTCAGTTCGCTGAAGGGTTCGCCAATTTTCACCGTTCCCCCCAGCAATGCCTGTCCTGTGAGCCATGCCAGGCTTTGATCCTGTGTTAAGGCGGGTTTGTCTTTCATGTTCCACCGCTCCTGGCTTGATGGATGCCCGAAAAAGGCGCAGTCCACATCGGGGATGTAGAGATGCGGTGTCAGGTAATAGCGGTGGACGGCGCTGGTCAATGTTTCCACCGCGCCCCAGGGCTGCTGGATGTTGCCGCAACGCCAAAGGGGTTGACAGTCGCGTCCGATGCGAATACCCTGGGCATGCACGGCATTCACCGGCTGCGGGGTCATCGTCATGATGAATTTATCCTCGCCAAACCCTTCCCGCAGGGTTTTCATGGCCAGATGCATGGCATCGATTTTGGTTGCCTTGGCATCCTGAAAATGGTCCGCGAGTAGAATGTGATACACGAAGTCGGCCTCCATCAAAGCATCGAACCCCCATTCCTGGCCGATCTTCTCCCCCAATTTCCGGATATACTCGCGCGCGCCCGGCACGGTGATGTCCAAAATGAGCTTTTTCGAGCCCACCACGATGCCGCCCAATCCGTTCGGTTCCACAAACCAATCCGGATGCTCCTTGGCAAGGGCGCTATCCTTGGGCATGGTAAAGGGATCAATCCAGATTCCCGCGGTCATCCCCCGCGCATGAATTTCATCGGCCATCCATTTCATCCCGCGCGGAAACTTCTCGAGGTTCGGTTCCCAATCTCCCAGTCCTTTTTCCCACCCGGCGTCAATGGCAAAATGGGTCCAGCCATAGCGCTTGAGATGCTTGTCAACGGCGTCCAGATTCTTCAGCATGAGGTCTTCGGAAATGTCCGAATGGTAGTGCGTGCTCCACGAATCCCACCCACTCGGAATAAACGGACGCTCGTCCCGCACGCCATTGCTCACCGCCATGGCTTTCCCGAAACGGTTCATCGCCAGAAACACATCGCCTTCGGCCAGCCCAAGATAGAGAAGTTCCGATTCCAGTGTCTCCCCCGGATTTACCGTCACCGGCGGGTCATACACGCATTCCGCGCGGAAAAAATTGAACTCCGAATCGGACGCTTTCTCCGTGCGTTCCATCCGAATTTGCGTGTAGGCGTGGCGGTTCGTAAGGAATCCCGCCACCACCATCTGCCCCGACGCCGGATTATACGCCGTCAGATTCCATTGACTCAGCGATTTGCCCCGCACCATGTCCGCATAATCGTTGAACGTGCTGAACAGCCGTCCGTTCTCCAGCAGTTGGGCCTGCGCCGCCCCCGGCCCTAGGTACACTGAACCCTTATTCGTTTCTCCCACACTCCAGGGAATCAATTTCGCCACTCGAACCGGTTTGCGGGTGTTATTGATATAGGTGAGCTGCACCGTGATGAACGGTTTGGAGGGATAGGTCCGCACGTACCACTGAAAATTCTTTTTGCTAAAGCCCAGGCCCTGCCCTTTGCCCAACCGATCATTTACCTCGACCCGTGCTTCAAAACGAGGGTCCACTATCAGTTTTCGCAGTTTCTTGTCCCCCATGAATTCAACTAAAGGATTCGCGTTATTGAAGATCATAGGCCCTAAAACGGATCGCACATCGACTTCGCCATTTCGCTGGACAATGATCTCATATTGATCGGTGCTTACCGTTCGAAATTCCTTCCCCGGCCGCAACAAAGGGCGTTCGAACGCATCTGCGGACATAGACGCAAGGTAACAAATACCGATAATTACGGATGCAAATACAGGTAAACCGACTAAATCGATGATCCTTGGCGCAGTAAATGATTTCAAGGTGTGCATCCTTTCCGCCCGGCTTATACCGTGGCTCTACTTTCTACATACGATTTTGGGACAGTTCCGTTCCATGGGATTGCCCATTGTGCGGCGATAGGCGGGGTGAAAGTCAACTCTTCCGTGTATGTACACGTTATGCAAGGGCAAGAAAACCAAGGTCTTGAGGATCAGGGCGTTTTATGCTATACTTGCTCTTCTACTTGGGTTTCATAGGTTGTATTGGTTTTTCTGTCCTTTTAAACGTTTTAGCAAGCAAGGAGCGAATACTATGGGACAGAGGATAATGCGGTATACGCTGTCACGCAATGAACAAACGTTGTGGGAAACGGAGGAGATGAAAGGCTGGCGGGAAGCCATGCAGGCGTACGTGGAAGATGAGGCGCGCGAACAGGGTTGCAAGAAGTACATTGTATATGGCCGCCGTGAAACGGTGGTGGCCAAAGGGAATGTAAACAAACTGATTCTGCCGGTGCGCAACTAATCCGACAACAATGAGATACAGCCCCGCTTGACCTTGTGGCCGGCGGGGTTTCTCTTTCGTGGCGGCGGGACATGGAGCAGCGAACTCTTCATGGCCCCGGGGTATTACATAAAAACAGGACCCCGTCAACCCAACGTTTCTTTTGTTGGCGGGGCGTAGTATGCTAAAAATAGATATGATTGTTCGCGGACGGAATTGGACGTTCCGTGAAACGCATGGGAGCGAGTATGGAGGAGAGTAAACGAATGCCGGATAAAAAACATGGGTGCTGGCGCGCTTTGGCGGGATGCCTGTTGGCTGTGGGCCTGGCAATCGAATCGCCCGAAGCGCAGCCCAATGTGGGGATGACGGAATTATCCCCGCCCCCCGTGGCGGCAAGCGCGGGAAAATGGGCGCTCCTGGTGGGCGTGAGCAGCTATGACGATCCGGGCATTGCCGCCCTGCCGGATGCCGCCACGGACGTGACGGCCTTGCGCGATGCCTTGTGCGCCGCGCCGCAGGGATTCAACAAACAGAACGTGACCGTGCTGACGGGCGGGCGCACCACCCGCGCGGTGATTATCGTTGCCCTCAAAGACGCACTGGACCGCGCGGGCGCGCAGGATGTGTTTTATTTTCATTATTCAGGGAATCCGGTCAAACCCGAATCGGGCGAACTCATCCTGTCCACCAAGGACACCAGCCTGGTGACACCCGCGAATACAGGACTTCCCTTTTCCCTGTTGATGGATATGATTGGGGAAAGCAGGGCCGGCAACGTGCTGGTGACGGTGGACGGTTCTCATGCGGGGGCGGGGGGCGCACAAATAAATAAGATCATCCAAAAGGGCAAGGAAGCCTTGTATCTAGCTCCATGCAGTGCGGACGAGATTGCCCAACCGGCCACGGAATTTCATCAGGGCGCATTGACACATTTTCTCATCGAGGGCTTGAGCGGCAAGGCGGACAAAACCGGCAACGGAATTATTTCGTGCCGCGAATTGGTGGACTATTCAGCGAACGCCTTATTAACGTGGTTGAAAAACAAAGGCGTTTCCCAAACCCTGGTGATTCAGGGATCGGCGGCGCAGTTCGCTTTCACGGGCGCATCGAGTGTTCCGGTGGTCCTTCCGGCCACCGTGCAAGAACCGGAATTGCCGGCACCGCCCATAACCCCGGTGAAGACCGCCCCCCCCCCCGTGACGCCGGTGAAGAGCGATTCCGCGCAAAACACCTCCGGCGGAGGGGCGGTATCGGTATCCCCTCTGGCGCCGCCTCCATCGCCGGAACCCGATTTTGCGCCGCCGCTTGCCCAGGAACCTTCGATGCCCGGCACGCTTCCGAATGAACCGGCATTTGTGCCGCCCGTAACCCAACCCGCTCCGGAGGACATTCCCAAGACGATGCCCGCGCCCGCGGCGATTGCGGAAACCGTGGAAGCGGTGGATGTCCGCCCCAATAACAAGTGGGCGCTGATTGTGGGCATTGATCAATATCTCTCCGCCAACTGGCCAGCGTTGCAAGGCTCGGTGAATGACGCCATCCTGCTGCGTGAGGTGTTAATCAATTCGTTGGGATTTGACGCGAGCCGGGTGAATCTGCTGACGAATGAAAAGGCCACCCAGGTCAGCATTGTATCGGGCCTGCGGGATATTGTGGCCAAGGCCCAGCCGGACGACTTGGTCCTGCTCTATTTCTCCGGCCATGCCGCGCGATTGCCAAATCCCATGGGGTATGAACAGCAGGGACGCTGGTTTGTATTGTGCCCGCAGGACACCCAGGTGACCGGACAGGGACTTTTGGCCTTCCCCCTGGTGACCGGCATCTTGAGTGAACTCAAGGCGCGCCAGATTGTATTTATCGTGGATACGCTAAATTCCGCCGGAGCCGCTCCCTTCCTTGAACGCTTGAACGCGCAGGGGAAAAACTGCCTGCTGCTGGCCGGATGCAGCCCGGAACAGAATGCCGTGGACCGGCCCATCAAATTGCCCTCGGGCGAAACCATGACCTACAGCGTGTTCAGCTATTATCTTATCAAGGCGCTTCGCGACGGCACAGGACAGGCCGGTCCGCTCACTGCCGCGGCCGCCATGAAATTTGTCCAGTCGCAGTTGCGCATCAATGGCCTGGATCAGACCCCGCAACTCTATGGGCAGCCTGCGGGTCTGGTGCTGGCAGGGGGACAACCCCCGCTGCCGGAAGGGACGGCGCCGATAGCGGCCACGGATACGATCCCGCTGGAAACACCGCCGCTGGAACCGGGCATGCCATCCCTCATGGATGAGGCCACCACAAAAATTAAGAAGTGGGCCGTGGTGGCGGGGATCAACAAATATGCCTCCGAAGGCTTGCCCGCCCTCCCCGGGGCCGTGAACGACAGCAAGGAAATGAACAACCTGTTGAGCCAGAAACTCGGTTTTGAAAAGTCCGCCATAACCCTGCTGAACGATGACAAGGCCACCCGCCAGGCCATCCTCGACGCCTGGAATGATGTGGCGCGGAAGGCCGACGCGGAAGATACGGCGGTGTTTTATTTCTCCGGCCACAGTTCCATGTTTCCACGGATAAAGGATGACATCGAAACGGAAAATGAGTTGGTGCTCTGCTCGACGGACGCCGACCTGAATCAAGCCGGCGCGTTTGTGAGCGTGCGCGATATTTGCGCCATCGCCTCTTCCATGACGGCAAAACAAATCGTCTTGATCCTGGAAACCTCCCATGCGGCCGCCGCGGGCATCTTTATCAAACCGATGCTGGAACAGGGCAAGAAATGCATCCTCCTGTCCGGCTGCGGCTGGTCCGAACAAACCTTTGACGCCTCGATTCCGCTCGAATCGGGCAAAACCAAGACCCAGGGCGCGTTCACCTATTATCTCGCGGAGGGGTTGCGCGGCGCGGCGGCCAAAAAGGACAGTAAAACCGTCACGCTGAAAGAGGCCATGGACTATACCATAAATAAGCTGCAATCGCTGGGATTCAAGCAAAAACCGCAAATCTCCGGACTCGGCGGTGATTTCGTACTGGGTGCTTCCGCCGCCAAGAAAGACAGTGCGCCGAAAAAAGAACCGGGCGCGAAGAAAGAAAGCCCGGAGAAAAAGGACACCACAGAAAAGAAAGCGCCGGCGGAAAAGAAACCCGCCGTGGAAACCAAAGCACCCGCCGTGAAGAAAGAACCAGCGGCGAAAACAGCCGCTCCCGCAAAGAAGCAGTAAAAGGAATTCAACCTACTATGCAGGTGACACTAGGCATCAGTACAGGGTTTGCCATCAACCGTTATCCTGAACCGGACGATTGGACCTCCATCATGGCGGACGAATTGGGATTGAATACGGTCCAATTCACGGCCGACCTGTTAAATCCCGATCTGCCCGAAACCGTGGTGAAGCGGCAGGCCGAACGCATTCGTTCCTTGTGCGACAAAAAGGGCATTCGGGTTGAAACCACCTTTACCTCGCAATTCACCCGCGTGAATCATGTGCTGCATCCCGTGCCGGAAATCCAGCGCGCCTGGGTGGACTGGTTCAAAAAATTCTTCGCCCTCTCCGCCTTTCTCGGCGCGGAAGGCGGCGGCAGTCATTTCGGAATCATGTCCTGCCGGGACAATGCGGACCTGGCAATCCGGGAGCGGCGTATCCAGCGGGGGGTTGATGCGTGGCGTGAACTCGCCGAATACGCCGCTTCCCTTGGCATGCAGTATTTGATCTGGGAACCCATGTCCGTGCCGCGGGAAGTGGGCGAAACCATTGCCGCCACGGAGGACATCCAGCGGCGCTGTAAGGAGGGATTCGCCGTCCCGATGTTGCTCTGCCTCGACGTGGACCATGGCGACCTTCAATCCTCCGACCCGCGCGATACCGATCCGCATGCCTGGATCCGCGCCTTTGCGAAAGAAACGCCCTGCATCCACATCAAACAAAGCCTGCGCGACAAAGGCGGCCACTACCCCTTCACTGCCGCCCACAATGCCAACGGAAAAATCATACCCGGAGAAATCCTGGCCACCATGGCCGAAAGCGGCATTGAGAAGTGTACGCTCCTGCTCGAAGTATCCCACCGGGAACGCTGGCCCTACGATTACACCGTCGTCTCCGACTTGAAGGAATCCGTCGCCTATTGGCGGCCCGCAGTGGATGCGGTAAACAAATCATTTTGACCGGCAAGGTCCACCCCAAGACAAAAGGCATAATGCCGGAGAATTTTGTGTATTTGTCAAAAATTCGGTATCCTGTTAAGCGTTTGGTGGAATTTTGCCCGTAGTATTAAGGAGAAGGCTTGGATGAAGAAGGCCGGAGTGCAATTTGCACTATTCATAATTACGGCGTCTATCGCACTGGCTCAAACTGGGCCGCGTGAAGCGACCCTTTACCGAGATACCTACGGCGTGCCGCACATCTATGCGCCCACCCCCATCGAGGGCGCGTATGCGCTGGGGTATGCCCAGGCGGAGGACCGGCTGGAAGACATCTACAAAAATATCCGCACCGCCCTGGGCTGCATGGCGGAAGCCTTTGGCCCGGAGCACATCGAACTGGACTACATTCTCCGGGTGGTGCGTAATGCGGAAGTTTCGGAGCAGAAATGGCCCGAAGTGCCCGCGGAAATCCGGAGCATTTGCGAGGCTTTCATGGCGGGGGTCAAAACCTATATCCAAGAGCATCCTGAGCGCGTTCCGGAGTATGCCTTGGAATTGCAGCCGTGGCATTGCGCGGCCGTCGGGCGCGCCATGATCCTGCAATGGCCGTTGGGCACCATCCAGGATGATTATGGACAACGCCCGGAGAAACCCGTCTTCGCGTCCAACTGCTGGTCCGTGGCGCCGAAACGTTCCGCGGACGGCAGCGCCATTCTGTTAACGGACCCCCACCTCACCTGGGAAAGCCTGGCGATCTTTTATGAATGCCGGGTGCACGCGGGCGACATGGTTATGAACGGATTCTGCCTTACCGGTTGCCCGATGATTGCTTTGGGGCATGGTGCGAATGTGGGGTGGGCCTGCACGACCGGCGGCCCGGATACTTCGGACGTGTTCATGCTCAAGCTGAACCCGAACATGCCCACGCAATATGAGTATGAAAAGAAATGGGAGTGGCTCAACATCCGGTTTATCCGCATCCCGGTGAAGGGCGAAAAGGAACCCTGTGTGAAACTGGCCATGGACAGCCGCTTCGGGCCGCTCATCGCCGAGCCGGATTTGGAGAAGCATGTGGCGTATGCGGGCCGAACGCCCTACCTGGATGATATCGGCCTGCTCGAACAAAGCTATAAAATGCTGATGGCGAAGAATGCCGAGGAGTTTTATCAGGCGCTGGGCATGAACCACCTGATGGAACAGAATGTCATGTTCGCGGACCGCGATGGCAACATCGGCTACGTGCGGGTGGGCCGCACGCCGATACGCCCGGATGGGTATGACTGGTCCAAACCGGTGCCCGGCAACACCAAGGCCACGGAATGGCTGGGGCTTCATCCCATTGATGATCTCGTGCACATCATGAACCCGGAGCAGGGCTACATGCAGTGCTGCAACATCAGCCCCGGCGTCATGATGGAAAACTCGCCCATGCAGCCGGACCAGTATAAGCCGTATATTTACAATGTTTCCTGGGACAAGGACAACCACCGGGGCATGCGGGCGCGTCAATTGCTGGCGGCGGACGACAGTGTCACGAAAGAAGATGCTTTCAACATAACCATGGATGTGTACGACCTTTTCGCCAAGCCCTGGCAGGAATTGTTGAACGCCGCCGTGAATAGCCACGGCCAGGACCTCAGAAACAATCCCGAAACGTCCGAAGCAATCCAGGATATTCTGGCGTGGAACGGCGAATACACCCAGGAGAGCACCGCCGCCACGATCGTCGAGCGCTGGCGGAAGAAATGTTCGGGAAAACTGGACACCGCCGCGGTGCGCGAGGGCAAAGGCCTCGATGAAGCGGGACAGAAAGCGGCGTTGGCGGCATTATCGGAAACCGTGGAAGAAATGAAGAAGCTGTATGGCAAAACCAAGGTGGCGTGGGGCGAATGCCACAAGGTCGGGCGTGATGGTCAGTTGTATCCCTATGATGGCGCGGATTATGACCACACGGAAACCCTGCGGTGCGTGGAAGGCCTCGAACAACCCAAGGATTCCGGTCAATACGTCGCGCATATCGGCACCATGTCCGCCATGCTGATGTTCTTTAAGAAGGACGGCATTGAATCGTATACCTGCATCCCCTGGGGACAAAACCTGGACCCCAAGTCGCCCCATCACACCGATCAAGCCCGTGATCTGTTCTCCAAGCGGATTATGAAACCCGCCTGGTTTTCAAAAGAAGAATTGTCAAAACACGTGGAATCCGAGAAGGTGTTGAAGTTGCCGTGAGTCCGCAGTTACAGGGCATGGAAATTGTCGCCGAGGTCATTCGCGAGCACTATGATCTGGGCGAGGTGGAAATGCCGCAACAACTCGAAGCGGCCCACCAGCGCCGGCACCGGAAAATGGTGGTCCAAACCGCCGCGGGGCGTTTTTTGGCGAAAACGTACAAACGCGACCCGGTGGTGTTGGATGCGTTGCGGTTCCAGCACCGTCTTTCGGATCACCTGGACCAAAACGGCCTGCCCGTGGCCCGCATCAAGCGCGCGAAGAACGGCAAGGGCATTGTTGAACTCAGCAATTGGGCACTGGAACTCCAGGAATTCGTCGAAGGCGAACCCATGCGGGTGAATTCCAACACGCTGGTCACCTCCGCCAAAGCCCTGGGCATGTTTCACAAGGTGTGCCGGGGATTGCCCGCCCCGCCGCGCGACGCCAACATGTGGCGGTTCAGCGAAGTGCCGCGCAGCGCCTTCCAGAAGCTGTTCGAGGCGGCCCGCGTGGAATCCGGCAATAAAGATGTGGAAGAACACTGCAACGCCATCGCGCTCTTCTTGCAGGACGCCGCCACCGCGCTCAGCATTGACAAACGGAGCGAGTTCGAGATCGGCCTGATTCACGGTGATTGGCACGGCGCCAATCTGCTGTTCAAGAAAGATGACCTTACAGCCATTTTAGATTTGGAATTCGCCGGCAACGGATGCTATCTCGAAGACATCGCGTACGGCATCTCGAATCTCTGCATCCGCACCACCACCAGCGAGGAAAAGATGCGCATCCGCACCAACATGATGCTGGATTACTATCAATTCAGCCGGACCCTTTCCTATGCGGAACTGGTGGCGCTGTATTATGCCGTCGGTGTGAAGCACATCACGACGGTTTCGTATCAAACGCTTCAATCCGGAAAAGTGGCGGGCTTCACCGCCTCGGAATGGATGGAGCGCCTGCATATCCAGACGTGCTGGCTCGCCGAGCAGGCGCGCAAGGCCCGCTGGGGAGAATAACCACGCCTTTTCAGGCATTTCATAGGGAAGTAAAGGAGTAATCAAACATGAGTCTTACAGTGGTTGGTTCGGTGGCGCTTGACACGGTGGAAACCCCCTCCGGCAAAAATATCGAAGGACTCGGCGGCGCCGCCGTGTATTTTTCCCTGGCCGCTTCATTATTGACCAAGGTGCATCTGGTGGGGGTGGTCGGCGAGGATTTCCCTGAACGGCATGTAAATCTGCTGCAACAAAAACAGATCGATCTGGAAGGCTTGGAACGCACGCCGGGGCGCACCTTCCGCTGGTCCGGACGCTATCATGACGACATCAATGAGCGCGACACCCTGGATACCCAATTGAATGTGTTCGAGCAATTCCACCCAAAACTTCCGGAACAGGCGCGCACCGCCGAGTTTTTGTTCCTGGCCAACATTCATCCTTCGCTCCAATTGGAGGTGCTGGATCAAACCAAGCCTTTGTTTGCGGGCTTGGACACGATGAACCTCTGGATCAATACCACCCTGGACGCGCTCAAAGAAGTATTGCGCCGCGTGGACGTCCTGATTATCAATGATTCCGAAGCACGGCTGTTGACCGAGACGCTTAATCTCCGGATTGCCGCGGAGCGCATCCGTGCTCTGGGGCCCGGCATCGTCGTCATCAAAAAGGGCGAGCATGGCTGCATCCTGTTCGGCCAGGAAGCCGGTCAGATGTTCGCATTGCCGGCCTACCCGCTGGAATCCGTCGCGGACCCCACCGGCGCGGGCGATACCTTTGCCGGCGGGTTCATGGGCTACCTGGCATCGCGTGGAACCACCGACTTCGACTCCCTCAAAAAGGCTGTCGTCCATGGAAGCGCCTTGGCCTCGTTCACCTGCGAAGATTTCGGCCCGGACCGCCTCTGCAACGTGGATTCCGCGCAACTCGAAGAACGCGTCGCGGCATTCAAAGCCTTGACGGCCTTTTAACCCGGTACAGCCGCAACCGCTTCCCCCTTGCTTCGCCCAAAAGGTTGTTGCATATCCAACGCGGAATCCGTCTTCGCTTATAGTAGCTCCTATCTCCAGGTAGGAGTTCTTTGTTTGAATGAGCCGAATGTAATCCATGAAACTCCCACCTGGAGATGGGAGCTACTAATGGGAGCTACTAATGGCACTATCAAGATCATTTTCAGGATTGGGAATAATGTTGGCGTAGATTTGTTCTGCGCCGTTTAAAGAAGTGCAGAATCAATCTGCGCCAACGTTGGGGCAAAAGCCGTCTTCGGAGCCTTCGTCTGGGCAATAGCGATATCCAGCGGAATTGTAGAATTGGACAAGACGTAACAATTCTGAAAGGTCGATATGCCAGTCTTTGGGATTGTAATCGCTGCTGTGAGGACAGCAGGACGTATCACCGGGGCCAGGGGCATAGTGATCTTCCGTGCCGGTTTCGCAATGGAAGCCATCGCTGTTGTAGAATTGAACGACTCGAAGGAGTTCGGATAGGC
>CAYYRW010000062.1:0-31679 GCA_964474205.1 uncultured Nitrospirales bacterium
GTCGGATCGGTCGGATCGGTCGGATCGGTCGGATCGGTCGGATCGGTCGGATCGGACAGATCGGACCGATCCGTCCGATCAAGATATCACTTCCTGTTTTCCGGGCTTATTGTTATCACTGCTTTCGTCAACGTCCGTTGCTGCCGTCCGTTGACTATAAAACACAAAAACCAACCCGGCAACACCCCACAAAACAATCGACAACACTCCGGTGGCGCCTGTCCAGGGATCGTAGGACATCGGGAACAGGTATTGCCACATCCCTTCATACGACTGCGCCACGAAACAGCCCAGCACCACCGCCGCCAATCCCGCATGGCCGGTCCGGCGCACCGTCTCGCCCAATACAATACTCAGCACCACGAGCATCAGCGAATTTTTCAGGATCACCATCCAATACGGCGTGCTCGTTTCCGTGGCCGCACACATCGCATACATCAGGGGGATGTACGAGAGGGTCCACAGCACGCCCGTGAGCCAATAGGCGTTCCAGCGGCCCAACGGGAGCAGGCGGGGCAGCAAATACCGCCGCCAGCCCAATTCCGTACCCAACAGCACCGCCGCGAACAGCGTGGGACCCAACACAAGGCTTAGCAAAAAACCCCCAACCAGTAAAATGCCGGGGGCAATGGCCGCCACGGACGGGGTCAACGGCTGCTGCATCATCGCATTGATTTTATTCACCAACGTGCCCACCCCCCACTGAATCTCGGTCATCCCGAGCAACGCCGTCAGCAAATAGGTCAAGAAAAACATCCCTGCCACCCCCAAGGTAATGCCCAAAAGCGCTGTTCCGGACACCGGCCACACCTTGGGACGATCAACCCCTGATTGCGGCGAAACCATCGAGGCGATCAGGGCGGCCAAAGCGGGCATCCACAACACCAGAAGGAACATGACGTTGTTCAGGAGATTCGGCTCGTTGAACACAATCAATCCAAGCGCCATCATCGCCGGCACGGCCCCATAGGCCAGCGCCAACATTACCACCAGAAACACGCAAATGCCTTTTTTATCCATCGGTTCGCTTTCTCCCTGTGAACCCGCAAACACTTAGTGCAATAAACGAGTGTACCCTATCGTTCGTTGACGAACCAAACCCATCATCTATTCTTGTCCTGTCTTGAATACCGCCTGAAGCGCGAAATACGCCGGTTTGGGCACGCGCAGAAAATCTATCACCGAATTATTGGCGGGACACGGAAAACAGTCGTGCCCCATCCAAACAATGAAGCCGCCACACCGGGGAAACCGCTTTTTACAAGCCTCAGCGGCAATCGCATACGCCTCCGCCTGTTGCTGTTGCGTTATCTCGATATACGCCCGTAGACCGGCTTCCCCCTCCAAGTGCCGTAAATGCCGCTTGAACCGGTCCCATTGCGTCCACCAGGCCGCCGTATGCAGCCAATAGTCCCCTTCGGGCGGATAGACCTTCTTTCCATCCGAAAAACGTTCGACCAATTCCCAGGACGACGCCCCCGGCATCCCCACTTCCGAGCGGAACAGCGAATCATCCCCCTCCCAATACGTTCGCCACGCCTCCATATCCTTAAATCCACCGCCATTGACGCTGCCCATGCCCCAGGGACCATGAATGTCATGATGGATGCCTTTTCCGTAGTTCTGTGGGTGCGCGTAGAACTGTGGTCCGCTCGGCGAGGTGGGAATAAACCGGTGTTCGGGGTCTTCGGCTTCCACCAAGGCTTTCAGGGCCGCCATGCACGGATGCGCACACGAAACCGGCGCGGCCTCCGGCGTGCGTTCGGTCAATTCATTCCCCCCGCACCACAAAAGCAACGAAGCATGATGCGCCCGCCGATCAATATAGGTCCGGGCAATCCGCGACAACAACGCGACCGTCTCCGGCGCAACCGGCGGGTAATTCTCCACCCCGGAAGACGAGAGGGGAAACTCCTGCCAAACCAGGATGCCCTGCATATCACAAAGGCGGTAAAAAACCTCCTTTTCCAGGATGCCTCCACCCCACACCCGGAACAGATTGCACCCCATGTCCCGGTATAACGAAACCAGCCGTTCATATTCCTCCACCGTGCTGTCGTGATAGCATGTGCGCGGAGGAACCCAATTCACCCCTTGCAGGAAAATGGGCCTTCCATTCACCACGCAAATCCACGGCTCCGCACCTTCCGGCGCGCCCTCGCACGCCTTCCATTCCACACGTTTGAAACCAATCAGGCGTTCCTCAACCCATAGCGGCGTGCCAGCGTCCCCCGCCGCTTCCAATCGCACGGCATAAAGCTTTTGAGCCCCTTCCCCATTCGGCCACCACGGTTCCACCGTCAGTTCATCCAACCATAGCGAATTCATCCCAATTTCACACGGAACCTCCCCCTCCGCCAATACCTCCCCGGCATCCAGAATAGAGAGCTTCATCCGCATCCGCGCCATGCATTCCACGTTCACCCGCACCGATCCCGTTCGTAAATCATCCGCCAGCACACTCTGAATCCGCCCCAGCCGGAGTTGACAGGCCGGCCCCGTCTCCACGGTCAATGCATCCCACACCCCAACCGGCACAATGCGCGGTGTCCAATCCCAACTGTAGGTATAGCGCGGCTTGAAAAACACGGACCGCGAGGTATAGCCAATTTGGCCCTGTTCGCGGGGCGGCTCTTCAAATATCAATGTTACTGTGTGCTCCCGCCCATCCGACAATAGACCGCCCAAGTCAAAACACTGTGGAATCAACGCGCCCTCAAACCGTCCGATCTCCCCGCCATCCACCAGTACCCATCCCGAATAATCCAACCCCTCCGCCAGCAACCGCGCCGATTCCCCTGCCCCGATCCATCCGGCGGGCACGGTCGTTTCAAAAATCCAATGATAGTGTTCCACCCATTCGCATGCCCGCGAATTCACCCCCGCATTCCAGTCCGGCAACAATCCCGCCCGGCGCAATGATTCCTGAACCGACCCCGGCACGGAAGCCTCCACCGGGCCTATCTCCGGAAGGGTTCCCGTGGGCCGGGCCAGCTTCCACCAAAACGGACGCCACCCCTCCATCTTCCACTCAAGCTTCGCCAAGTCATGCCGCCCCATAAACAACACTCCCATTCAAAAAGAAACAGCAGGCAACTCGGTGTACACTTGCCGTACACATCCGCCGCCTGCCGTTAATTCCAGACGAAAAAAATCCAACCGGCATCAGTCCGGCAAATTGATGGCCTCGTTCGGGCATTCATCCACGCACGCGCCACATTCACCGCACGAATCTTCATCAACCACCGCTTTGCCGTCTTCATTAATCGTAATCGATTCCGTCGGGCACACTTCTACACAACTCTTGCATCCACCACACTTGTCCGCATCAACAATCGCTGCCATGGATACTGCTCTCCTTGTTGCTTGGTTTGGGTTAGCGTCTCTATGCCATCCTGGCCAACGAATTTCCCTGCATGACGCAACGCATCGGGGAAAGGCCATGTTTCAAACTGCGCCAAGTGTAACATAAAGCATTCCCCGGATTCAATTTACGCTCCGGCGGACCATGCAATCCTTGCTTTTCACCGTTTGCCGCCATCTCCCCGCCGTGTTAGTTCTTCCAAACCAGCCTGTTATAGCTCAAATTCAATCGTAATAACCTTCTTCTTGTCCAATTTCAAGGCCAGCGTATTACCCGACGGTTTCAACGCCTCGATGCGTTCCTCGTTCATGTTTGTCAGCCACGCCCGCTTGAATATCTTGTAAACGGTCAATTTCCCCGAAACCGCCCTCGGCTTCGGATTGAAAATCCGGACCACATAGCTGTTTTCCCGGTCTTCCGCCCGCTTAAAGGCGGTTAATTGGAGGTTATCGCCCGACAACTCCAAAAAACTCATGGTTTTGGGCAATGTGCCCGCGTGCGGTCCGCACTGCGCGGTCTCCAGGGGGAGATTCATGTCTTCCGCCTGCGCATACACCCCCTGGGTCCAATCCCCCGCATGGGGATAAATGGCATAAGACGCTTCAAACGTCCCCATGCACTGGGCCAGTTCCATGTCCGGATACACTTCCCAGCGCCCGAAGATCGGGCAATTCCGGTACGTGTACGCCCGCAACAGGGTAATGGCCAATAGGCGGTCCTTGGTGTCCATCGCCTCATATTCACGCAATCCCGTACTGTTCAGAAGGGCAAAACCCGCCTTGCCGTCCGTCATGTCCACAAAACGGTGCATGGGATACTGCGGATTCGTGCGTCCATAATAGGCATTCCCCTTCTTCACATGGATGTCCCGGGAAATCACGTCAAATCCCGCTTCCGAATCCGTCCGGTCACACGTCAACCGCGTCGGGAACACCACCCGCAGGCGGTGATTCCGGCAGGTATTCTCAAACGACGTGGAGACGTCCAGGCGCTTCTGCCCCGCCCGCAGCGTGAACCGGCTGGTGATGATCATCTCCTTGCGCTCTTTGTTCCGGCGCGTATGATTCATCTCCGCCTCGCGAAACTCGACGGTTAACTCGTCTTCAATCCCCGTGGGAATCTGCATGTGATACTCCACGCGCATCCGGGCAAACAGGGGGCCCGCTTCCTCCAGCGTAATCGCGCACGGCAATCCATGCGACGTGATCGTTTCATTTCGGTCGGGTTCCATGTGAATCCAGGAATGGCCGGTCTCGCCCGTATCCTCCAAATAATGCAGCCCCGTAAAGGTCCGCCCGCTTTCCTTGTGCGTCATATCGAGTGTGCCGTCGCTGTTGAATTTCACCCGGAGGAATTCATTCTCCAACACATTGATCTCGGGCGCCAGGGTGCCGGGCTGATACGGCATCCGGTCTTCGCGCACCAAATGATAGGTGCGGTAGCCATACGCGGGAATAGCGTCCACTTCCACATGGCAGCGCACCCGCTTGGTGCGCAGTTCAATCGAAATGTCCTGAAGATTCCGCACCAAGACCCCTGCTTCAAAATTTTCCTGGCACTGCACCCGCGCGCTGTGCTTACCGTCCGGGGTGCGCACGCTAAAGGCTTCGTAGCCCATGCCGGCGGGCAGATCAAGGTAACAGGAAACCACCCCGGAACGCGGGAACGGACACGGATTGAACACCGTCAGCACCGAATCCTTGGCATCGAGATCGGAATTGTCTATGTTGATTTGAACCGCCTGCATCCCCCGCCGCGCCAATCCGTCGCTGATAATAACAACCTGATCCGCCCGGTACAGCGAATCTTTCTCCATTTGATCAATGCCCGCGCCCGTGATGGTGTCATGCGGATGATTTTGAAGCAGCAGACGCCAGCAGCGGTCCAGGGCCGGTTTCAGATACTCGCCCCCCACCATACGGCCAATTGCGCTCCACGGCTCAGCAAACCGCTGTAACGCCACCTCCGCGCGGTGATTCGCCTTCTTCAGCCGCGGCCGCGCGCTGATGACATCGCCCATCAAATGCGTCCACTTCCCCGTCGAACCGGGATCGCGGCTTTCTCCCCTCAACACAATCGGATTCTTCACCTCCTTGCGCATCGCATTCATATACTCTTCGAGATTCGACAATTTGATGTCATGCTCCGGCAACAGTTTCTGACACAACCGCATGATTTCCGATTCCTTGGGATCCGGATTCGACGTGTCAAACCCCTGCATGCAGCATATCTGGCTCGTCGAAAAATGCTCCGATTCATCCCGGACCAGTTTCAGCAACTGTTCCCGGATGGGCCCGTCATTCCACTGCTTCTTCTTGTCGTCCAACACATAATAATGCGCGCGCGGACGGCTGTCCGACGCCAGCCGGAACGGCGCGGCCCCGCGGTCCCAATCATAAAACGCGAATACGTTGTCCGACCCGTAGCGAAGCACGCGGTACACATAGATGTAATAGCTGAACCGGCTCATGCACCCAAAGCGCATGCCGAGAAGCCGCGACCCGTCCGGGCCTTCCAACAGGAACTCGCTCTTGGGCGTGTTTATCCCCCGGTAAAAAATAATCGTGTCAATTCCAAACCCATTATAAATTTGCGGCATCTGCGAAGTCTGGCCATACCCAAACGGGGTATAGCCAATCTTCGACACTTTCCCCAACGACTGCGCCACGCGGTGCCCCACCACGAGATTGCGCACCAGCGATTCCCCGTTCACCAGATATTCTTCCGGAAGGGAATACCACGGGCCGATAATCAGGCGCCCCGACTTAACATGTTTCTCCATCGTGGCCCTTTTTTCGGGCCGGTACTCCAGGTAATCCTCCAGCGCCACCGTTTGCGAATCGAATGTGAACGAATGAAACTCCTCGTCAGTGTCCAGAAGCTCCAACAACTCGTCCATGAAATCAATCAACAAAAGGCGGGTTTCCTCGAAGGGATACCCCCACTCCCGATCCCAATGTGAATTCGACACGACATGAATCGTCTTGCGCACTTTGCTCATCCTGCTCTCCCGCAGTCCGTGGTATCACGGCACCTGTAGTACATTCCGCCAAACTACGTCATATTCCCGACAGAATTCATCCCGTCATTAAGGCGGACCGCTGAATATCAAGGCCCCGCGAGCGTTGCCGCTCACGGGGCCGGATTACTCATTGAATGTTACTTAGCTCTGATGGCTCCGGCGATAGACACGGCTCAGGGCCAGCAGACCCGCCAGCGCGATGCCCATGACCGCCAAGTCACCCATGCCGCTGCCGCTCGTCGAGCTCGGCGAGCAACCGAAGATCGACACGGTCTTGGCTTTCGCGGAGCCCGTGCCGCGCAACGTGGCGACCAACTGCTGGTTCGGCTGAACCGCCGTGTTGCTGAAGGTCAGCGCCGCGGTGAAGTCACCGGTCTTGGCCGGCTTGAAGGCCACCGTGATGACGGCCGTCTGGCCGAACGCCAAGTTGTAATTCGCCGCGCCAACGATGCTGAACGCGCCGCTCGGGTCGTTCAACACCGCCGTGCCGGTCAGCATGCCGCCGCCGATATTCTTCACCTTGAGCACGTTGGTGACACTGCCGTTCACCTGCACGATACCCACGATGAAGTCATAGGCCGGATTCGGGGAGACCGAAAGCGTCGGACCCATCGGCGACACTTCAAACGGCTCGAACACCGAGAGCGACGTCGTTTCAGCGCTCAGCGTGCCCGCCGCGGATTCCGGATTGTCCACATTTTCCGAACTCCACGAACCGCCCGCCGGCACCGTGACCTGGACGCGGTCAAACGCGTCTTTCGTCACATCCGAGGGATGATCGAAGAAGATGGCGTTCATATTCGGCGAGAAGGCCAAGCCATTCAGCGACAAACCGACCGGGGCGGTCAGGTTGTCCAGCTCGGCAAAGGTCGCGCCGCCATCACCGCTGACGATGATGCTCACCTGGAACGGTGCGCCGCCCGCCACCATGTTTTCCGGTTCCGCCGCCACTTTCGCGGCTTCCACGGCACCCAACAGGCTGATCAAGTCGCAGGAGATGGACACCACCGCGATGCCCTGTTCACCCGCGCCAATCAGGCCGCGCGGTATCGTGACGGTCACCGACTGCGTCATGTCATCCGGACGCGTCAGGACCAGCACCACATCCGCGCCCACCGGATTCGTCCACGAAATCATGCTGATGGCCCGCGGGCAATTAGCACCCGCCACCACTGCATCCCATCGATCGCCGTCACCCGGCAACTGCATGAACGGGTTGTCCGGCAAGCCGTTGTTGTCATCGTCCGTGCCCGGCGCCACCGCGAACTCAAAGGTGGCCGTCGCTTCGCAACCGGTCTCGATATCCTTGACCGTCGCCGTCAGCACGTACAACTCCATCTTCGCGATCAGGGTCGTCGTGGCCGCGTAACCGCTGGCGCGGTCCGTGGAAACGCCCACCGGCGTGCCATCGATGCTATACACGACCTGCGTGCGGTGCGTCGCGCATTCCGCGTTCGCGAAGGTCACCGCGGACGCAAGGTTCACCAGCGCATTCGCGCCCATCGGAACCGCAATGTTCCCTGCCGGAGACGCTATCGCAATCGTAAGCGGGCACTCATCGCACGGGGTTTGCTCACCTTCCGTCGGGCATTCCGCGACAACCACGGTGCGCCGTGCAACGCCATCGTTGCCCGCCGCGTCCGTCACCGTGTAGGTGATGACATATTGACCTGGAATGGCCGTGTCCACATTGCCGGTGATCACGATGCTGTCGGTCAAATCACCCGAGCACACATCGCCCGCCGTGGCGCCTTGTTCAGTATAAACGCCATTGCAGTCCACATTGACCACCAGGCCGCCCGTCACCGTCACAACCGGCGCCGTGGTGTCAACCACATTGACGGTCCGCGCCGCGGAAGCCGGGTTGCCCGCGGCATCCTGAGCGTCATACGTGACCACATACGTTCCGGGAGCCGTGGTGTCCACTGTGTCACCGCCGACTGTCACGGCCACATTGCCGTCACACACATCCGCCGCGGTCGCTCCCGGTTCGGTATAGCTGCCGCCGCATTCAATCGTCATCGGCGAATCGCCGGCCACGGTAAGCACTGGGGCAATCGTGTCGTTCACGGTTACCGTCCGCGTAATCGGCGCCGCGGCATTGCCCGACGGATCGCTCACGCTATAGGTGACAGTGTACGTTCCAACCGCGGCCGTAGTCACGGGATTATCCACAACGATGGAAGCCGTCAGGTCGCCCGCGCAGCTATCCGCCGCCGTGGCGCCCGCATCCGTATAGTTGCCGCCGCATTCCACCGTGACCGCGGCATCGCCCAGCAGGCTCAACACCGGCACGGTGGTATCCACAACGTTCACCGAGCGGGTAACGGGCACCGCCGAATTCCCCGCCGCGTCGCTCACACTGTAAGTAACGCCATAAACACCCACGGCATTGGCATTGACTTGATTGTTCACAACAATACGGGCCGTAATGTCGCCATCCACATTGTCCGAGGCGGTCGCGCCTTGATCGTTATAAACGCTGTGGCATTCCACTTGCACATCGCCACCCACCAAAGCCAACGTGGGTGCAATATTGTCCACCACCGTGACCGTGCGGGTTACGATTGTAATCAAACCAGCGTTATCCGTCGCGGTGTAGGAAACCGTATACACACCGGGCACCGCCGTGTTCACCGGATTGTCCGTGACAAGATCGACCGCCGTATCGCAGGTGTCCGTGACAACCACGCCCGCATCCGTATACGCCTCATTGATATTGAGCGTAATGGACGCTTGCCCATTCAACGTAACCACCGGAGCCGTGGTGTCTTGAACCGTTACCACGCGCTGGGCCTGGGCCGGATTGCCCGCCGCATCCTGGGTGGTATAGGTTACGGTGTACACGCCCGGCGTTGCCGCGTCCACGGGATTATCCGTGACAACCGCGACACTGCCCGAGCAGACGTCCGCCGCGGTGGCGCCCGCATCCACGTATTGGGTGCCGCATTCCACCGTGACATCCCCGCCCACCACGCTGATTACAGGAGCCAGCGTATCGGACACGGTCACAACACGTTGTACCGGCACGGCAGGATTGCCGGCCGCGTCATTCACATCATAGGTAAGCGTATAATCGCCAGGAACGGAGGAATCAACAGCACCGTTGATCACCACGCTGGCGGCCAAGTCGCCATCGCAGACGTCCGTTGCCGTGACACCCGGTTCCACATACGCCGTGCCGCATTCCAACGCCATGGCCGCATCACCCAGCAGCGCCAGCGTGGGCGCCGTCGTGTCCTGCACCGTTACGGTCCGTGTGACTTCATCCGCCGCATTGCCGGCCGCGTCGCTCACATTATAGGTAATCGTATAGGTGTCCGGAACCGCCGGATTCACCGGATTCACCGTCACGATGTTCGCGGTGATGTCGCCGTCAACATTATCGGAGGCTTCAGCGCCGGCATCTTCGTACACGCCGCCGCATTCCACCGTTACCGCCGCATCGCCAATCAAGGTAATGACGGGCTTCACCAAGTCCGCGCCGCACACCACTGTCTGCACCACAAAGGTGCGCAGTTCCGCGCCAGACAACCGGAACAACGCCTGACCGCTGATGGTCACGTCATTTTCCTGGTCGGCGGGGACCGCAACGACATACGAGAACGACAGGGGGAACGTGGGAATCGAGAACCAGGCAAACGAAATTGTGCCACTCGCGCCGGCGGCGGGTTTGATATCCCCCGCGGTCGCGCTCACAAACGTCCAGCCCGCCGGAAGGGTTTCTTCCAGGCCCAGCGCCGTCAAATTCGACGGGCATGCATTCGCCAAGGTGATATTAACCGTCAAGTTTGCGCCCGCTTGATAGCAGGTGGTCGGGATTACCCGGTCCAGCGTCAGGCACGGCAATTCATTCAAGCAGGTCTGCACCGCATTGGATTGCATCTCCGCGCCGCTGGTCCGGAACCGCGCCAAGCCATTCAGGCAATTCTCGCCCGCCGCATCCGAAGGGATCGTGACCTGATAGGTCAGCGTTAAGGGGAACGCCGGCACGGCAAACCATACGAAAGCGATCTGATTGCCCGTCTGTTGCGACAGATTGGGCGGCGAGCTGCCGGCCACGCTGCCCGACACCAGATTCCACCCGGCGGCCGGCATATTGTCTTCAAACGCGAACGCCGTCAGCGCATCCGTGCCCGTGCGGGTGAACTGCATCGTCACATCCACCGTGGTGCCCGCCGTGTAATACAGGCCGCCCGGGCCCACCGTCCCCGCCAAACTCCGCGAGGCCACAATGGTCGTCGGTTCCGTCTGAATCACGGTGTTCGCCGGATTGGATTGCAGTTCCGGGCCGGAAGTCCGGAAACGGCACAATCCCGCCAGCGTCAACGGTTCCGTCATGTCCGCCGGAATATTCACCGAATAGGTGAAAGACGCCGGGAAGGCCGGAACCGCAAACCATACAAAGTTGCCCGTCCCCGATGCACCGGCATTCGGGAACAGATTGGGCGAACTGCCCGAAGGGGTGCCGCCGACAAACGTCCAGCCCGCCGGCAGGGTCTCCTCCACGGCCAGCGCCGTCACGTTTTCCATGTCACCGCCCAACTCCATCGTAACGGTGAATGTCAGTTGGGCCGTGCCTGGGATAAACCATCCGTTGGCATCCAACCCGGTTGTAGTTCTTGTCAGAGCCATCGTGGTCGCGCCGAACGCACTCGCCGACATACCAGCCACGACAACCGCCACAGCCAAAAACACAGCACACTTTCTCATGAACCTCTTCCTTCTCGTTGTTTGCGCAAGGAATTACCCCTTACGGCCCAAACGCAATTGTTACCTGATTATAGGGAGTTCAATCCTACACGTCAAGTATAAACTCCTGCCTCGTAAAACATCCTTTCCCGTCCTTTCAAGAACTCTCCCGAAGCTCTCTGCCAGCGGGACATTAGACACTACTATACCAAACATCTTCCAATTTGGCAATGCCCTCGTGCCATACCCTCCTCTCTGCATATTTCCGGTCATCATCATTCCTCTAAAATGCTCCACTTAAAACCGTTTTGTCAAATTATTTCTGCGCGGGCGCCGCCGCCGATTCACCTTCCACAGCCGCTGGGGCCACCGCCGCGGCATCACCCTCTGTGGACGCGGGAGCGGTCACTTCACCTTCCTGCTGCCCCTCCGCTTTTTCCCCTTCCGCCGCCGCTTCTCCTTCTTTCTTCTCCTCGGGAAACAATTCGGGATGGCCTTTTTTCAAACGCGCCAAGGCCTCTTCCGCCTTCGAGGCCACCCCCGAATCCGGAAATCCCTTCGCCTGCGCTTGATACGCCTCCACCGCCGCCTTCAGGTCCCCCTTGCCCTCCTGCACGCGCGCAATATTCAACCATTGACAGCGTCCCACAAAGGTAGTACTCCATTTCTCCATCACCTCTTTGTACCCCGCCAGCGCCGCGTCCGCGTTCCCCTTGTTCTCCTCCAAAAACGCCAGGCCCTCCGCCGCACGCGGCGCATACTCCGACGTTCCAAACTCCGTCTTCACCCGGTTAAACGCCGCCCCCGCCTTGTCATACTGTTGTGCGCGAACCGCCGCTTCCCCCAGCATGTACACTATTTCCGCGGTCCAGCGTCCGCCTTTTTGCGCCAACGGTTCCAACGCCGTCACCTGCGCGGCCGCATCTTCTTGTTCCAATGCTTTCGCGTATTCGGTCATGATCTTCCGGTCCGCGGCCGACGCATTCACCCGCAGCATCAAGCCCGCGAGCAAAATGAGCGCCACTACGCCCACCGCCGCGCCGGCCAGCAAGGGATTCTCCCGCACATACACCGCCACCCGCTGCAACGTGTCCTGGCCCGCCGACACCGCGCCCACATCCGTCACGGACAACTTTTTCGATTTGCCTTTTTTCTCTGCCATGCCTGTTCCATTACTCCATTCATCAGTTTCGGAGGGGCTACTGCAAAGGGCCCCATTCCACTATTTGCCATGTACCGCCGGCCCGTTCAAGATACACCATGACCTGGCCTTGCAAATTAATCGGCGGATCCTTGCGTTCATCGCGCGGCGCCGCGATGGTGCCAAACGTCTCCACCGCGCGGGCACGTTCGCCCGCTATCCATATCTTCGGACGCATCCGCGTTATTTTTATACTGGTGTAGGCCTTCATTATATACGATACGTGCTCCTGAATCGCGGTATAATCCCGGCCTTCCTGATCCAGATACCGCGGCGACACATGCGCGAGCACCTGATACACCCGCCGCGCTTCCATCCCGCGCCATACATCCTCCAATACATACGCTATTTTCTGCTCATCCGTCATCCGCTCCAAACCGGGAATGGCCGCCGGCAGCACTCCATTCCGGGCGCACCCCGCGGCGAACAGCCATAGGGTCCCCAGGGCCAGGAGCATCACTTTACTCATGGAGCCGCCTTCACTCCCGAAAGCGGCGTCAAATGAAGCACCAACTCGCTGTGCGGCCGCAGGCCGCTTTTGCGCTTCACATACACCGTCAATTGCTTGCCCGGCTTCTCAAACACGATAAAATACCCATCGCTCTGCATCAGGCTCTTCATCGTCCACTCCGCCGCCGGGCAATGCTCCACGTAAAACTGCGCCAGCGAATTCACACTCGCCTTCGACCGGTACACCACCTTGCCCACTTGAAGCGCATCCGTTTCCAGCACATAACTGTGCTCCATGTCCTCTTTCACATTCTCGGGCAGAGGCACGTCGCTGAACCGTTGCGTATTCGACAAGGGCAATCCCGGTTCCGGAACGGAGGGCGCCGTGACCCCGGACGTATCCCCCGCCGCCGAAGGCGGTGCAAGCTCCTTGCTCCCAATAATATCCGGGGCCGGCGCTTCCACATCCTCCGAAATATCCGGCGGCGCCGTTTCATCCGGCGGAAAATCATTGCCCGTTTGGCAGCCGCACAGCGCCAAACCCAACAGGGTCAACACCACAAATCCCTTATACATATCGTTCCCTCATCGTTTCGGGTACATGCTGAACGCCATAACACGGCAAAATCATAGCATACAAAATTCCACCGAAACCAGTCCGCCCCCGCGCCCCGTTTTTTATCAGTCCGCGGCAATATGCTCCGGCCCCTGACCCGTCCGCTTTTCATACTTTCCATGCCCTGTCCGCACATACTTCGTAAACCCCAGGCGCTCCAGGTTTTTCTCGCTCGTAAGTTGTTTTCCCTGCCGTTCATGACTCCACCCCGCCACATGCGGCGCCGAAAACACCCGCACCACCTTCTCCCCCGTCACCGGATGCACCGTCAACGGCGGCTCTTTCATTCCATGTTCCACGTCAAACACCTCCCCCTCCGTTCCATCCTCATGAATAACCTGATACGTATACCGCGCCATGACTCTTTCTCGCTCCAAATGTAGCTCACATTCATAGTGTATCACAGGACACCAATCCAAACCACCGCATCCCCAACCAAGCGAAAACCCAGGGACTGACGCAAGCGAGCCTGCCCATGCGCACACCCCGTGTTGTATGCCCCGATCCCGAAATGGGCGGGCGAGACGTGTCCGTCCCTGGCTTTTCGCGTACTATGCTTAACCACGAATATGAAACCAAGCGAAAACCCAGGGACTGACGCAAGCGAGCCTGCCCATGCGCACACCCCGTGTTGTATGCCCCGATCCCGAAATGGGCGGGCGAGACGTGTCCGTCCCTGGCTTTTCGCGTACTTCACCACTGCGCTCAACGTAGTTTCATTCGTTGGTGTCCCTGGCGTCCCCGCTGCCCTGCTGGCCTCAATAATTTGCGTCAATCCTTCCATATGCTAGAATTATCCAGACTTAACCAATGTCCTCAAGGAATTTATTCATGACGCGAAATGACACCCTGTCCCGCCGCTCCTTCCTGACCCATTCCCTCACCGGCATCACCGCCGGGACACTCCTCATGCGCGCCGCCCACGCACAAACTCCCCGCACCCGCGTGTCCCTGACCTACGGCGATTCCCGCGCCCAAAATGTCCACGACGCCCTGAAACTCATCGAGCCTCAAATTCGCGACGGGCTCGCCAAGAAAAAAAGCATCGTCATCAAGCCCAATCTCGTGAACATCGACAACCAACTCACCGCCACCCACGTGGATTGTCTCGAAGGCATCCTGGAATTCCTCAAACCGCTCGCCCAGGACGAAATCATCATCACGGAATCCCCCGCCAACGGCCCCGCCGCCGAAGGCTACGGCAACTATGGCTATTACCGGCTCAAAAACAAATACCGCGTCCGCTTCCTCGACCTCGACGCGCAACCCTTCGGAACCGAATACCTCGTCGACGAACGCCACCACGTTATACCCGTCCGCTTCTCCAAATTGATCATTGACCCAACCATCTACCTGATTTCCACCGCCCCCATGAAAACCCACGACCGCGCCATCGTCACCCTCGGCCTCAAAAACATCGCGGCGGGCGCAATAATCAAAGACCCCGGATTCCGCTGGGGGCCCGGCAGCAAAGGAACCACCGACAAACACCTTATCCACGGCGGCCCCCAAAACCAGGGCATCCACTTCAACCTCTTCACCCTCGCACAACGCGCCGCGCCCCACCTCACCGTCCTCGACGGATTTCAAAGCATGGAACACAACGGCCCCGTTGCCGGAACCCCCGTGGACCACAAAATCGCCCTTGCCGGCACCGATTGGCTCGCGGTGGACCGCCTCGGCGCCGAGCTCATGGGTTTCGACCACGCCAAGATCGGCTACTTGGTCTATTGTGCCAAGGCCGGCATGGGCCAGGCCGATAAATCCCGGATCGAACTCCTCGGAGAACGCCTCGAAGACCACATCCGCCACTACCAGCCCCACGACACCATCGAACTACAATACAAGTGGATGTGAAGTTTCGCTTTTCTCTGCTTCTTTCCCGCGAAAAGAAAGTGGAAACTTACGTACAGGCCATTCCCCGCTTCGCCTCATACGCCGCGATTTTATCCTCATGCCGCAGCGTCAAGCCGATCTGGTCCCATCCGTTCAGCAACCGTTCCTTCAAAAACGGATGTATTTCAAACGATAGCGTCTCGCCGTTCGGGCGCGTAATCGTTTGCGCCTCCAAATCCACCGTGAGCGCATATCCCTCCCGCGCGCGGACTTCCTTGAACAGCAACTCAATCACTTCCCCCGGCAAGCATATCGGCAACATCCCGTTATTGAAGCAGTTGTTGAAAAAAATGTCCGCGAACGATACCGCCAGAATGCACCGGAACCCGTAATCATGCAGCGCCCACGGCGCATGTTCCCGCGACGATCCGCACCCGAAGTTGTCCTTCGTCAGCAGAATCGCCGCCCCCTGATACCGCGCCGCATTCAACTCAAACTCCGGGTTCGGCGTCTTCCCGTCCTCCAGATACCGCCAATCATAAAACAGCACATCCCCGTAGCCCGTCCGCTCTATCCGCTTCAAAAACTGCTTCGGGATGATCTGATCCGTATCTACGTTCAACGCCTCCAACGGCGCCACTATACCTGTCAATTGCTTAAGGGGTTCCATTACTCCTGTCCTTTCTGCGAATCCATCCGGTATTTAAGAAGCTCGTGAAGTTTAGGGTTCACAACAATATCCCTTCCTGCATGACATATTCATGAAACGGCATGATACGGAAAAGCGGGCTTTCCCATTCATCCTTGCCATGAATAATGGCGTTCAGCACCTCTCCGGATGCCAGCTCTACATCATATAATGCGTTTTGTATGCGTGCTTTAATTTCTCCATCCGCCGATGAATTCAACACTATCAGCAAATCCCAGTCAGAATCCGGACGCGCCTCGTTCCGTGCACGGGAGCCGTAAAGCATCACTTTGGCATCCGGCGCCAATGCTTGGACCACTCCCTTAACATGGGTTGTCAATTCTTCATAGTTCATAATGGTCTCTATTATTTAAATTTCCATTCGCGAATGTCCACAAAATGCCCGGCTATCGCCGCCGCCACCGCCATCGCCGGGCTTACCAAATGCGTCCGGCCGCCTTTGCCCTGGCGCCCTTCAAAATTCCGGTTCGACGTCGAGGCGCAACGATCCCCCGGCTGCAACCGGTCATCGTTCATCGCCAGGCACATCGAGCACCCCGCCTCGCGCCATTCAAATCCCGCCGCCATAAAAATCTTGTCCAGACCTTCCATCTCCGCCTGACGCTTCACCTCCTGCGATCCCGGCACAATCAACGCCTGCTCCATCGAGGCGTTCACGGTGTACCCTTTCGCCACCTTCGCCGCTTCGCGCAAATCCTCGATGCGCCCGTTCGTGCACGAGCCTACAAACATCTTATTGATGCGCACCTCCGTGATCGGCACGCCTTCGCCAAGGCCCATGTACCGCAACGCCTTCTCCGCCGCCAGACGCGTGTTCGCATCCTCCAGTTCCTCCAGCACCGGCGTCTTCCCGCATACCCCCGTCACCATGCCCGGCGATGTTCCCCACGTCACCTGCGGCTCGATATCCCGCGCGTTCAACTCCACCGTTACATCATACGTGCATCCCGGATCGGACGCCCACGCGCGCCACTGCGCCGCCAGCGTCTCCCAGGCAACCTCCTTCGGCAGATACGGACGTCCCTTCAAATACGCGAGCGTTTTATCATCCGGCGAGATCAATCCCGCGCGCGCGCCCGCCTCGATGGTCATGTTGCACACGGTCATGCGCCCTTCCATGCTCAACGCGCGGACCGCCTCGCCCGTATACTCAAGTACATAGCCCGTGCCGCCCGCCGTGCCGATCTTGCCGATGACCGCCAGGATAAGGTCCTTCGCCGTCACCCCCACCGGTAACACGCCATTCACACGTATCTCCATCGTCTTCGATTTCTTCTGCAACAACGTCTGCGTCGCCAGCACATGCTCCACCTCGCTCGTGCCGATGCCGAACGCCAGCGCGCCGAACGCCCCGTGCGTCGACGTATGCGAATCCCCGCACACAATCGTCATGCCCGGCTGCGTCAAGCCCAGTTCGGGGCCGATCACATGCACAATCCCGTTCAGACGGTGATGCATGTCAAAGCACGTGATCCCAAACTCCGCGCAATTCGCCTGCAACGTCTCCACCTGCTTCTTCGACAACGGATCCTGGATCGGTTTCGTGCGGTCCGTCGTCGGAATATTGTGGTCCATCGTCGCAAACGTCAATTCCGGATGACGCACCTTGCGCCCAGCCAAGCGCAGCCCTTCAAACGCCTGCGCCGACGTCACCTCATGCACATACTGACGGTCAATGTACACAATCGGGTCCTCACCCGCCGGTTCATGCACCACATGCGCGTCCCAAATCTTTTCATAAATATTCTTCGCCATGCTCAACTTCCTTTGCTTGACAACAACGTGTTGTATTTTCGCAACAAATCATTCAGCCCTTCACGAAGCAACACCGCCTCACCGATCCCTTCCCGCTCCGCCAAACGCCGCAATCCCATCAACTGCCCCTGGGTGTAATGGCTCGTCTTCGTCACCATCTTCTCTTCCCGTGCCAGACACACCTTGTTACGCCCCGACACCTTCGCCCGGTACAACGCCTCCGACGCCTTTACGATTAACTCATACGCCGTCCCGCCATCCTCCGGATACGACGCCAGCCCCGCGCATAGCGTAAACCGCACTTCCTGGACCTTGCCGGAGACCTTTATCGCAAACGGCTTCTCCATTGCTATCCGGAATTGCTCCAGCACCAGAAACGCCTGCTCCTTCTCCACTCCCCGCCACAAAACACTCAATGCATCCCCGCCAAAACGAAAGACCTCGCCCTGTGGACTGAATTGCCCCGTCATGCTCCGGGCCACATGCGCAAAAACTGCATCCCCGGCTTCCCGCCCATACGCCGCATTGATCCTGCCCAATAAATCAATATCCACAATCCCCGCCGAAACACTCCCCCCCTCCCTGCGGGCACTGTCCAATGCCTCCGAAAAAATCCGCTCGAACGTATCCCGCGTCCGCAATCCCGTCAATATGTCTATGTCCACTTCCGGGTACATGCCAAACCTTTATATGGCTAATTTTATACATACTCGATTATATGTATCTTATTATATGTATATCATGTTCCGCCCCCTTTGTCAACCCATTGTTTTCCCAACCCAACCCGAAAACCTCTGTTTTTGATCCACCCCCTTACTTTTTGTATGCTATGGACCATGGCGGGAACAAATAAAAGGAACAAAACATGTCCAACAATACCGATAAAATCGCACAGGCCGTTCACACCTTAATTAAGGACAGCTTCGTCCCGCAGGAACCCTGCATCGAGGCAAAACCCGACCCTGAATGGCAAAAGATGCGTGCCACCGGCACCCAACTGTGGCTCGACACCGGCGACATTGACGAGGCCAGTTCCCTATGGGCCGCCGAGTTTTCCGCTCTGACCACCAATAACACCCTGCTCAACAAAGAAGTCCAAAAAGGCATCTACGACGAACTTGTGGGCAAGGCTGCCGCCGCCATCCGCAAAGCCGTGCCGGAAATCGACGAGAAAACTCTGCTGTTGGAGGTGGCTTTCGTATTAAACGCCTGGCACGGCCTCCGTCTCGTCGAACGTTTCGGCGCGAACGTGAGCGTCGAACTCCACACCGGCCTTGCGCACGACATTGAACGGACCGTGGCCTACGGGAAACGCTATCACGCCCTCTGCCCCGAAAAATTCATCGTAAAAGTCCCCCTGACCCCCGCCGGATTCCTTGGCGCGCGCAAACTCGCCCAGGCCGGCATCAGCATCAACTTCACCCTCGGATTCTCCGCCCGCCAAAACTATCTCGCCGCGCTCCTCACCCAACCCGGCTACGTGAACGTCTTCATGGGCCGCTTGAACGCGTTCGTGATCGACCACAAATTGGGCGACGGCGAAAATGTCGGGGAGAAAGCCACCCTAGCCACCCAGCAAGCCCTCATGGCCCTCTGGAAATCCGTACGCTCCAAAACCAAACTAATTGGGGCCAGCATGCGCTCGGGAAAACAATTGGGTTCACTCGCCGGACTCGACGTCTTCACCATGCCCCCCAAAGTCGCCGCCGAATACCACAAGAACCCCTTGGCAACCGTCGTTTCACAAGTGAACAACGATCCCGCCGTCTCCTTCGCCCCGGGCGTTTCCTTAAACGATTTCAACGGCGCAACCCTCTGGGACGTTCCGGAAAACTTCAAAGCCAGCGTCGACGCCCTGCTCACAAAAAATCCAGACACCCTGTGCGCCAACGCCCTCCAGGAACATTTCGAGAAAGACGGCCTCGGCGATTTCCTCCCCCGCTGGACCCCCGCCGAACTCCAGGCCATCACCGCTGACGGAAAAATCCCCTCCTATCCGCGTTGGAAAGACCGCCTCGCCAGTGGAAACCTCGGCCTAGACGCCCTCATGAACATCAGCGGCCTCTGCTCCTTCATCCAGGACCAGACCGCCCTCGACAATCGCATCAAATCTTTCCTATAATATCCTAGCGCGGCATGGCCGCACCCAAAGAATGGAACGCGGATGACGCGGATTTGCGCGGATAAGAAAGAGGCCCCGCAGATTACACAGATTGGCACAGATTTTTTTAGAAGTATCTCGCGCGGAGCCGCGAAAGAGCAGTATTGCATGGGTTTGTACAGATAGGAATTATAGCATGTCGGCATAGCTATTTATGTAAAGCATGAGGACAATTTCTTTGCAAAAACAAGAAATTGACAGGTAGTAGTACATACCGCATCAAGAACGAGATTTATCTGGTATCCCAAAGGGATTTCATACTTCCAGCCCATGGGTTGCGCTTCGCTACCCTGGGTATGGTTCCCAATCAATACCGCTCGTTACTCCGAAGGAGTTCCATAACACAGCCCATGGGTTGCGCTTCGCTACCCTGGGTATGGTTCCCAATCAATACCGCTCGTTACTCCGAAGGAGTTCCATAACACAGCCCATGGGTTGCGCTTCGCTACCCTGGGTCAAGATCCAACCCTATGAAGCTACTCTGAAAGAGTTGCATACATCCTTCCGGCCTCCGGCCTCAAGCTGTGCTATACTATTTCCATGAGCACGAGCATAAAGGATCTGCTGGAGAAGCACACGATTCCCAGTGCACCAGCCCTGACGCACCGTGAAGAAGACGACGCCGTGCTCCTCGTGCCTCCGTGTGAGTTTTTTTCTCACACTTGAGACAATCATTGAGCAGGAGTTTTTCAGATGAAATTCAAAGCCGTTGTCCATGAAGCAGAAGAGGGTGGCTTTTGGGCGGAAGTGCCCTCCATCCCGGGATGTGCGACGCAAGGCGAAACCTTGGATGAACTACTGGCGAATCTCCAGGAAGCCATTGAAGGGTGCTTGGCAGTGGACCTTGAACCATACACCCAATCTCCGGATGTCAGGATAGTCGAGATTGCTGTATGAAATCCGTTTCAGGAAAGGAATTTGCCCGTGTGTTAGCGCGGCATGGGTGGGTGTTATTGCGCATTCAGGGCAGCCATCATATTTTTGGGAAGCCCGGAGTAAATGCACGCATCTCTTTGCCAATTCACGGAAACGCTCCACTTAAAGCTGGTTTACTGGCTCATTTTTTGAAGGTCGCCAACCTTTCTGAAAAAGATATTTAGGACGAACGGTTACCGAAATCAAATTGAAACCTTCCGTAAGGCGTAAAGAGGGAAAAAAGAGAATAAAACTAACGATGGGGTAGTGTTGGAATGCACTGTCGCTACGACCAAACTGTCGTGCTAACGGGCGTCCATTCAAAAACCGACTATCCCGAAACCATACGACGAGTGGTCTTGCGAAGCCGGGTCCGCAATCCGCAATCAGCATTTGCCTCCCCCGTTTCGCCTCCAGCCTCCAGCCTCAAGCTGTGCTATACTATTTCCATGAGCACGAGCTTGAAGGAATTGCTGGAGAAGCACACCATTCCCGGTGCATCGGCCCTGACGCACCGTGAAGAAGAGGGCGCCTTGCGTTGTCTCGCGTGCGGACACCGCTGCCTCATCCGCGAAGGCCGCGCCGGCATCTGCAAAGTACGCTTCAACCGCGACGGGGAACTGTGCGCGCCCGGCGGCTATGTCGCAGGACTCCAAATCGATCCCATCGAAAAAAAGCCCTTCTTCCATGCATTCCCCGGACGCGAGGCCCTCTCCTTCGGCATGCTCGGTTGCGACCTCCACTGTTCCTACTGCCAGAACTGGGTCAGCAGCCAGGTCCTCCGCGACGAGCGCGCCGTCGCCTATCCCCACTTCTGCGAAGCACACCAAATCGTCGAGATGGCCGTCCACCACGACTCCCCCGTCATCGTCAGCACCTACAATGAACCGCTCATCACCGCCGATTGGGCCATGCGAATCTTTTCCCTGGCCCGTGAGCACAACATCATCTGCGGATTCGTCAGCAACGGAAACGCCAGCCCCGAAGTCCTCGACTTTCTCCGCCCCTGCGTCAGCCTGTATAAAGTGGACCTCAAAACCTTCAACGACGCCAACTACCACCACCTCGGCTGCACCCTCAAGGCCGTCCTCGACACCATCCAACGCCTCAAAGCCATGGGATTCTGGGTCGAGATTGTCACCCTGATCGTCCCGGGATTCAACGACAGCCCCGAAGAACTGCAGGATATTGCTCAATTCATCGCCAGCGTCTCCCCGGACATCCCCTGGCACGTCACCGCCTTCCATCCCGACTACAAAATGAATGACCGCCCCCGCACCCGCATCCAGGAACTTGACCGCGCCTACGACGCCGGAAAAGACGCCGGACTGCATTACATTTATCAGGGCAATTTATCCGGCAGCGCGGGCGATCGCGAAAACACCTATTGCCCCCAATGCCACACCCTCCTTATCGCCCGGCACGGTTTCTATGTGCTCGAAAATACCATGAAAGGCAACGCCTGCCCCAACTGCGCCGCACCCATCCCCGGCGTCTGGGAAACCAATCCGCCCCGCCGCTCCCAAGGCAACGGACTCCCACGCCCCGTCGCCTTCTAACAATATCCTTCCTCCTGTGCCCTGCTTTATCCATCAAATCAGCGCTATCCGATCCGTCAGATCGGTCTGATCTTCTATCGTGCAGCCCCCCACTACCTCAAAACAGACATCTACTCGATATGAACAGGTCCGGAGGCGCGGCGGCTGTCGAGGGCGCGTTTTCGGTCGGACATGATGCGCTCGGCAATCTTTTTTACGTGCAAGCGGAGCCAGCGTTCGGTCTGGCTGCCTTGGGAGAAGTCGGCGGGGCCGTATCCGTCGATGCGGCCTTGTTCCTGGAGCATGACGACTTGCGCAAAGCGGTCGTCGGAGGCGGTATCGTAGACGGCGTAGGCGAGCCCGCCGTGTTTGCGCAGGACCGAGAAGCTGGGAATGTCGCTCGGGCCGTCGGCGATGTAGATCATGTTGCGCATCGGGACGCGGCGTTCTTCTTCGGGAATCATGTCGTTGACGGTGATGCCGTCGAGCTTGTTGACGCCTTTGTTGATCTCGAAGATGGCGCGGGTTTTGGTGGTGTTGTCGAGCAAGGCGGCGATCTGGGAGATTTCGCCGGGCTGCGGCGCTTTGGAGAGGTCCGCGCCGGGGGGTGCGGGTGTTTCGATGAATTCCGAAGCCCAAATCCCGGAGAGTCTGGATGCGATGGCGGAACCGCGGATCATTTCGGCGAGGCCGGTGCTGACGACGTAGTGTTCGAGGCGGAGATCGCCTTCCTGGAAGGGCGCTTCTTCAAGCACGCCGCCAATCCGGGTAAAAAACTCGGGGATGCCGGGATAAAAGGCGATTTCCGCGCCAAGTTCACGCAGGCGCGCATTGCTTAATCCCTTCATACGCCCCTCTTTCACATAGGTGAGGAGGTGGCCGAGGTAGCAGGTGTCGCGCTGGACGGAAATACCCGCTCGGGCGTAGTAGGCCGGCAAGGCGTTGACTTCGCGCCAGAACACGGTTTCGTCCACACCGTACGCCTTGAACAACGGTGTTTGCATGTACTGCGGCGAGAGGGTCTTATCGAAATCCCAAATCACCGCGATGATATTTTGCAGGAAGAGTCCCTTTTCCGGCATCAGCGAATCCTTTGCAATATCCTTTGGGGGAACATAGCAGGTTATGGAATGCAAAACAAGAGACGGGTGTCGGGTGTCGGGTATCGGGTGTCGGGTTTCGGGTTTCGGGTTAATCAGTCGGATCGGTCGGATCAGTCAGATCGGTCCGATCTTAATTTTACCCAAAACCTGAAACCGCAATCCGATACCCGCAGTACCATGCCATACCCTCACATTGCTATACTCAATTCCAATGAACTTGAGGGAAAACAATCGTGGGTGATGGGATAGTGGAAAGCGACGGACATCCGGCAACACTGATGCGAAGGTTGGTGTGCATTGCATGCCTTGTTTTTTTCACGTGTTCGCTTTTCACGGCGACAGCTTCGTTGGTGTTGCTGTTGTTCGGAGCACTGCCAAAGGAACTGACGTTCGGACTTGGAATACGGGCCGCGCTTTTTTCTTCAATGGCCATACTGAGCTACGGATTGCTGAAAAAATGCCTTTCCATTCGCTTCGCTTCCCCCTTTTTTATTCCGCAATCCGCAATCCGCAATCCGCAATCTCCTCATGCCTCTGCTTCGTGGTTCCACCGGTTGCTGTTTGTTGCGGGGCTGGTGTTCGCGGCCTCCCTGGTAGTGCCCCGCCTCGATGCCTACCCCTGGGCCGCGCCGGATGAAATGCATCATCTAATCGTGGCAAAAAACCTGGCGGTGCATGGCGAATACGCATCAGGCAGTCCCCAAACCGGATTCAAGCGCTTTGACCCCTATGATTCCGTGGGAGCAGCCGTCATTCTGCCAATCGCGGCGGCGTTCAAAGTGTTTGGGGTTTCCCTATGGTCCGCGCGCATCGTCATGGCGCTCTACTTCCTCGTGTTCTGCGGGGCCGCATATGGCTTCGTCCAACCGATATTCGGGCGCGCCGCCGCGCTCCTCAGCCTCTTCCTGGTTCCCATGGCGTTTTCGTCGATATATCTGGGCCGCACATTGTACGGCGAAGTGCCCGCATGGTGCTTTTTCCTGTGGGGACTCTGCGTTTGGCGCAAAGCACTGGCTTCCGGAAAGGTTAGTCCCGGTCTTGCCGCCGGCAGTTTGTTTGGGTTGGCGATTCTGTGCAAATCCATCCTGCTACTGATGGCATTTCCCGCATTCGGCGTGTTTATTTTTGACCGTCTCAGCCACAGGCGCTTGTCCTGGCCCGGAATAGTGATGCCGTTGGCGGGTGTCTGCATTCCGCTTTTTGCTTGGCTTGGAGTGGTGTCCTGGTTCGGCACAGCGCGCGGGACCACCGGCGGCACATGGGGCCTCTACCAACATTATCTTTTATTCGGTTTGGCCCCGGCGTGGCACGGGTTCAAAGAAAGCCTCCTGATGTATCCCCTGAACCACCTGGTGTTGTTCGCCGCCGTCCTTTCCATTCTCACCCTCCCTTTCTTCCCGCGGTATGATCCCCCTTCGATGCTGCTCTTGCTGGCCGCCGGTTTTTTCGCCTATTGGTGGCTCTGTTTCACCCCCGGCCAGCTTCCCCGGTATCTCTGGTATTCCTACGTGACCGGCGGCCTGTGCCTGGGCATCAGCCTGGACCTGTTTCTGCGGCCCGGCCCGCTGAAGGGCCTGCGCCTGCTCACCGCGCTGCTGTTGACGGTCCCGTTTCTTTCCTGGACCGCCCAGCAGGCCCATGAAGTCCACACCAACGCGGAGATGCAAGGAGATACGGCCCTGGCGGAATACATCGCCGCGCTTCCCGCCGATACCCGCATCGCCACCACCTTCCCCCCGCTGAGCAACACCCTGCTGTTTTTTACCGGGAAAACCGTCGACACCGGTTCCTCCGCAGAAACACTTCTGGATACACACGACGTGGTGCTGATTCGGGACAACGGAACTCCTTCCGCCACGCCTTGCCGAAGAATCGGACCTTATCGCTTAATGAACCAATCGGCTAAACAACCCCTTTAGGCGCCATTAGTTTATGAACCTCGACGAATACGAACGCATGTACCAGGTGGAAGACACCCACTGGTGGTACCACTCGCTGCATGCCCTTCTGGACGATTTTGTGCAGGGCGCATTTGCCGCGGAGCATGCCATTCCCCACTCCCGCCGCCTGCTGGATATCGGATGCGGCACCGGAGCCACGCTTCACTATCTGGAATCTCAGGGATGGGCCGTGGGCGTGGATATTTCCACGGAAGCCCTCCATTGGTGCAAACAACGAAATGCCGCACATCTCACACACGCTTCCGCGATGGAACTCCCATTCTTACCGGCACAATTTCACGCGGCGGTCATGCTCGACGTGCTCTATCACCAACAAGTGCCTGATCCGCTGACCCCGTTGCGGGAAGCGCACCGGGTGCTCAAACCGGGAGGATATCTCTTTGTAAACGTGCCCGCCTATGCCTGGCTCTACTCCTCCCATGACCGGGCCGTGCATACCGCGCGGCGGTTCACAAAGACACAACTCACTCGGTATTTGAATGAGGCGGGGTTTGACGTGGTGCGTGCCAGCTATTGGAATTTCCTGCTTTTCCCTATGGTGGCCGCCGTGCGCCTGCTGCGAAAAATGAAACCGGACCGTGGTTCCGATTTGCCGGAAGAGGGTGCCAGCCCTTTGAATACCCCATTGATAATGTTGTTGACCGTGGAGCGTTTCCTGCTCCGGCACTGCTCCCTGCCGTTCGGCCTGTCCGTTTTTGCCGTGGCCCGCAAACGCGGTTAAGGATTCTTATTCTTCCTGCAGGCGGCGAACTTCTTCGCCGATCAGGAGGGCATGGGCCTCGGCCAGCGCCGCGGGAATTTTTTTCGCGTGGGGGGAATGGCGGAGGCAGTCTGTTAAATCATACCGGTCCAGATTTTCCGCCTTGTTGCCGGGGAACCATGAACCCCCATTGCCGAGAAGGTTGTAGCGCGCCTTGCCATAGTCGATCATGTCATAGGCCAAGGCCAGATTGCGCAGGCGCAGGATCGCCGGAATATTGATCCCGCCCGGCGTTTCATGCCACTCGGGAAGCCCGCGCTGCCAGGTTTCCATCCATACCTTTCCAAATGCATTCATCATGGCGCCTTCCATCCGCTCGATCACCGGCGCGATAAGATCAAAGGCGTGCTCCAGTTGGTCCACCGTTTCCAAATGCAGGTCAAAATCACTGGGGCGCGTCACGCCGCAGCTCAAGGAATGCACTTCCTGATGCGCCAGGCAGAAAAGCCCGTTAAACACCATGGGATGCAGCGGCGCGCACAACGCCAGCAATTTCACCGGGGGGGCATAGAGCATGCCGCCCTTGTCATTCGGGCTGATGATATAGACCCCCATGTCCCTCCGGGCCGCTTCCTGGATGGCGGGCCAGTTGTCCTGAAACAGGTAATACCAATGCAGATTGACGTATTCGAAGGCGCCCGTGCGGAGGGTTTCAAGAATCACCTCCGTGGGCCCATGCGTCGAAAAACCGATGTGCCGGATGCGTCCGGCCCGTTTCCAGCGCAGGGCCTGATCCATGCACACCAGGGCCGCCTCGAGGGAGGCTTCATCGTTCACGCCATGAAAAGCAAACAGATCAATGTAGTCCAGGCCCAACAGCGCCATGGACTTTTCAACGTTGGCAACGAATTTCTTGACCTCCTTGTCCGGCCCCACCTTGGTCTGCACGACAATTTCATGGCGATTGAGCGCGGGAAGGATTTTGCCGAGCTGATATTCACTGGTGCCGTAGCCCCGCGCGGTTTCAATGTGGTTGATCCCCAATTCGAGCGCATGGCGGACACAGGCTTCAACATTGCGCTGGCATTCCCCGGATACCGGATCGTCACCGGCCCAACTCTGCTGAAAACGCATGGCTCCGCAACTGATCACGGGCATCTCGATGCCCGTATTGCCAAATCGCCGATAGTGCATACCCGGCCTCCGTTCCCACGCCACAAGCGATCATCATCGCATATTTGACCACCCGCGGCAACCTCGGGCCGCCCGATGGAAGCATCCCGCCCGCGCAACGCCCTATTTCCTGGGCTTTCGGGACTCGACCCCCTGCACCAAGGCCAGCAGATCATCCGGCTTGAATGGTTTCAGGAGAAATCCATCCGCGCCGCATTCCTGAACTTTCCCCATGGTTTTGTCAACGGGTTTCGCGGTGACAATGTACACGAGAATCCCCGCCAGCGCCCCATCGGCCTTGATCCGTTCACAGGTTTCCCAGCCATCCATTCCGGGCATGGCGATATCCATGAGCACGAGCCAGAAATCCCCGCTTCGGACCAATTCCAGGGCCGCTTCGCCCGTGGAGCATTGCTGTGTGGAATACCCTTCGTTCCGCAGGCACCGCGAAATAAAGGTCACGATTTCCGGATCATCATCCACAATCAGGATGGTATCGCCCAACTGTTCGCCCGTGGCAACGCCCTTGCTCAGGGCATAATGGATGCCGCTTAACAGCATGCTTTTCCGGAACCCGCGCCGTATGCGGCCCGCGACATTCATTTGATATTGCTGATAGAGCCGATCATCATTCGTGAGCAGAATAATCGGGATAGTGCCGGCCGAGGGATCGGAGAGAATCTCTTCCATGACCACGCTGCCCAGGGGGCCTGCTTCCGTGTCCACCAGAATGCAGTCGGGCGTGTACCGGTTGGCGAGAGAGACGGCCACGGCGGGATAGGCGGCATGAATAACATCCATGCCCTCCTCCAACAGCATGCTTCGGAGTTGGGCGTTGAGGGCGCGGTCCTGGGTGACAATTTCAACAAGCAAATGCGTTTCGGACGGGGTCAGTGTTTTGGGTTCCGCCTCCGAAGTGCGGCGGTGCACGCCGCTCAACGGGAGGGTAAAGCGGAATTTGGAACCCTTGCCCAGTTCACTCGCCACCGTGATGCGGCTGCCGTGCAAGCGCACGATATCCTGCGCAATCGCCAACCCGATGCCGGTTCCGCCGTATTTGCGCGTGGACGAGCCGTCCACCTGATAAAAGCGCGTGAAAATTTTGTCCAGAGCATCCTGCGGCATGCCGATGCCGGTGTCCATCACGGCAACATCCACGGTGGATTCCGTCATCCGCATTTCAACGGTTACCGCGCCGCCGCTGGAATTGAATTTCACGGCGTTGGAGAGCAGGTTGTTAAACACCTGCCCCATCTTCCCCTTGTCCCCTTCCACCAGAATGGATTCCCCGGGAACCAGGAGGCGCAATTCAATGCCGCGCCCGTCGGCCACGGGTTGAACGATTTGGAGGCTGGTTTTGGCGCAATCCACCAAGTCAAACGTGTCGAACATCATTTCTTCCGCGCCCCGGTGCAAACGCGAAAAGTCGAGCAGGTTTTCAATAAGCGTCACCAGCTTCTCGATGTTGCGCAAGCTGATGCCCAGGTACTCCTGCTGGATTTCATTGATGACGCCGGCTTTTCCGTTCAGGATCATATCCGTGTAACCCATGACGGCCACCAGGGGGGTGCGCAGCTCATGCGACACATTGGAGAGCAGATTGGTTTTCATCTCGTCCAAGGTCTTGAGTTCTTCATTCATTTCATGGAGTTTTTCACGGGCCTCCGTGACTTCCCGCAGGGAGTCCTGAAGGTTTTCAAGCAGTTCCGCGTTGCGGATGGCCACGGCAATATGCGGGGTGAGCTGTTCCACCACCTCCACCTCATGCCGGGTGAATCCCTCGGGTATGCGCGCGCCGAGATTCAGCGCGCCGATAATGCGCCCCGAGGCATACAGGGGGGCGCACAGGCAACTGCGAATCTCTTCGGGAAATTCCCGTGCATAGGGATTGTCCGCGCCGCGGAGATCATCCACCAACAGGCAGCGCCGTTCGTCCGCCACCCAGGCCAGACAGCTTCCTTCGATGGGTTCGCCTTGTTCCTGCCGGCTGTTCACCCGGGGTTCCGGCCAATACTGGAGCGTGCGAAAATACCCCTCCTCCGGCCCCAGCAGGGAAACGGACGAATAATCAAACTCCATGAGGCGGCGCACTTCCATTACAATGCTCTCGCGGACCCGCCCCGCCTCCAGGCTCGAATTGATCACATTGGTGATTTGATTGATGGCGCTGATGCGCTCGGAACGCTCCCGTGATTCCTGCTCCAGCCGCACATTTTGGGTCACGTCACGGAAGGTGCCTTCGGCCCCGATCACATTGCCGTGCTCATCCACCATGCTGCTCGCGGATATCTCCACGCAGATGGTTTTCTGGCCGGCGGTCTTGACCCACACCCGCGTATGCTCCACAAAACGGCGGCGGGCCAGTTCGCTCACCAGCCGCGAATAATCCATTTCCACCACAAACATGTCGCGCAGATTGGCCCCTTGCGCTTCTTCCGGCCGCGTGAAACCCAGAATCTCCGCGCCCGCGGGATTCACCAGGATCAGGGTCCAGTGCGCATCCACCTGATAGATGCCGTCGCGCATCGAAGTTATCAAACTGCGGTATTTCTCTTCGGATTCCTCCAACTGCCGGATATTCTGACGCAAGGCCGCCGCCATTTTATTGAACGAAACGGCCAGTTCCTCGATCTCATCCCCCGTGTTGATCTTCAGTTTCAAATCCAGGTCGCCCTGCCGGATAATTTGCGCCCCTTCGTTCAACAGGGCCACGGGGCGGATAATGTTGCTGTTCACGATGCGGTAGCCAATGATGCAAAAAAAGCCGATGGCCACGCTGCTCACCACCAAGGTGATGACCGCGCCCAGGTTGATGTTGGCAAACACATCGGAAACAGGCCGGTAAACCACAAAATACAGCCCGATCCCCGGAAACAGGCGTTGATAGGACATCAGCACCGGGCGGACCTCGCCTTCTGCGGCATACCGCCACAAGAAAAAAGAATCACTGCTTTTATCGGGGGACCGGTAGAGCCGTTCGTGCAGGCGCGGATCTACTTTGTCGTAGCTGATAGAGACCGGTTTGCCCTTGGACGCCTTGGGCGCTGAAATGCAGAACTCCTGCTCGTTGCCCAAATAGACGACCTGATACTTGTTGACGTCATCACCTTCTTGACGAGTAACCCCCCCGGCGAGGGAGAAATCCAACAAATCCTGCACATCCTGGATTTCAACGAGGAATCCGATGCGTTCGCCCGTTTCGGGATCGGGAACCGGGGCGCACAAATAAGCCACATAGCGGTTCTCGGCCTCGATGAAGGTAAAATCGGTGAAGGCCGGCGCGTCCACCTTCTCCACCCATTCCGGATGAAACTGGTCCGATTCCCGGGGCTCCTGCGTGCCCGCCACCAGCCTGCCCGCCCGGTCATAAAGAAGAAAGGCGGATTTCAGGCCACCCGAATTGTCCGCGCGCCACTGCAACCGCTTTACAATGCCCTGCATATCTTCAGCCGGAACAGGATACTTCCTGAGACAGGACGCAATATACCCATCCTGGGCCGCGCGGCCCACCATCATCCGGCGCCCCTCCAAGGCCAGCCCTATCCCTTCGGCGGTCTTCCGGGTGGCCGTGGATTGGTTCTGCCGCGTGGAAATCCATTGCCCTTCCCGCGCAAAGACATATCCAATCGTCAGCGCGAGGGTCATGGGGACAATACCCACCCACAGTATGGATCGGAAGAACTTGCGTTCTATGCCGCCAGAGGCCGGACGTTTGCGCATGAGGCTTGAGCCCCCAAGCCGGGACTATTCGATCACGCGGCCCCGGCCGATAAGTTCACGGACCTTTTCCAGCATCTGGTCCACTTTGAAGGGTTTTGCGAGGTACTCATCCGCGCCGCAGGCGAAGATGCGCTCAATATCCCGTTCTTTGGTCAGACAGGTTACCGCCATGATGGGGATGCTGCGCGTCAATTCATTCTCCCGCAGGGCTTTGCTCACTTCAAATCCGTTGATTTCAGGCATCAGGAAATCCAGCAGAATCAAGTCTGGACAAAGCTGCGCGGCCTTCAGGCCCACCTCCGTCGCATTACTCACCTTAATCAGTTCAAAGCCTTCATCCGTGAGAATCTTTTCCATGAGGGAAAGGGCATCCGGATCGTCGTCCACCACCATGACGCGCTTTTTCGAGGGGCCTTTATCGCGCGGAAACATGTCATATTTTTCACGGAACCGGTCCAGATCTTCCTCCAAGATGCGATAATGACCGCCCGGCGTGCGCGATGCTTTGATCAAGCCCTGCTTAATCCAATTCTTTATGCTATGGTGCGTGACGTGGCAAATTTTCGCCGCCTCAAACGTTGTGTATGCTTTTTGTTCCCGGTCAGCCACAGCTTCATTCTCCTTATCGGTTATGCGCTTCGTTGTTTACTGAATATTTCGTCCGAATAGTTCGCACTTCATTCCCCCTTGGCCGCGTGGCGTCAAAATTCGCACCTTTCTCGGCCATCTGAACTGATTATATCGCGGTAAGTGTCAACGAGTA
>CAYYRW010000063.1:0-31224 GCA_964474205.1 uncultured Nitrospirales bacterium
TTAACCCGTAATAACACACCATGATAACTGTCCAGTTTTTGGGGATCACTTCAGTGGCTTGGGATTGCACATCTTTTTGTGGGCAACTTTATTCTGGGGGCTGTTGAAGGATTGGCCTTTGCCTGGTTTCTTCAAGAGAAACGGTCCAAGCGGATATTTTTTCTCATCGGCTTGATGACATTAGCCAACTATACATCAATGATCCTTGGAGCGTTCAAACCTCCTTTTATGGATCAGATGCTGGGCGATACAACGATCTACAATGTTCACCGGTTTGTGGCCGCTTTTTTTATCTGGGCCTATTTCCTTACTCTCCTTTCTGAATGGCCTTTCATGCTCATAGGCACGGTATATTGCATAAAAGAACATCGTCTTAAGAAATCGATATCAGGTTGCTTTATCATCCAAACAATTTCCTGTTCCATCGTTGCGTGCATGTATTACTCACTCACATATCTTCCGCCCCGAGAAATGCTCGATCCGGGCATACTGGCCAATCAAAACCGTCCAGGATGGGTATATTTCCTTGATAAGGATGCCATCCATAGAATTCGATTGAATGGGACTCAGCGGGAATTTGTTGTTGCGGCCCCCAATATTGATCATTTTGTATTTGAACCATCCCCTGATGGCATGTTTTTAGATCTTCGCGTCATATGTAATAACAAAGAGGATTTAATCCTTTTGCCAAAGCTAATTCCTAAAAGCTGTTGTCTTAAAAATGATGGGTATATATTTCTTCATATTCTCGATTTCCGCCCTCCAGGCACGGATAAAGTCAAGCTATTTCCACAAAATGGAGCGGGAGCAATTATTAAAAACACTGAAACAGGAACCCAATTGGTTTTCATGATGCATGGATTATGGTTTATGTATTATCGATTTATGGGATTATCTGGTTTCGCACTTTCAGGAGATCTATTTGGTTTTGAAATGGGAAAGGATATTGTCCTGCTGGATTACCCTGCACGAAAAGCTGCTGTTTTAACCCATGGACAATTCCCGATTTTTGTGCCAGAAGAACGTTGTAACGGAACCTGAAATCCGTACATTTTAGGCCAGGTAAAATGTGAGCCATAATGCGCAGACCATAGGTTCAGTACGTTATGCATGCGGATGGGCGTCGTGATAGACCTGTTTGAGGCGGTCGATGCTGACGTGGGTGTAGATTTGGGTGCTGGAGAGGCTTTCGTGGCCGAGGAGTTCCTGGACGACACGGAGGTCGGCCCCGGCGTCGAGCAGGTGCGTGGCGAAGGTGTGGCGGAGGGTATGGGGCGACACTTCGTGGCGTCCGGGCAGGATTTGGCGGACGTAACGCTCGACCACGCGCTGCACGCTGCGGGAGGTGAGGGGGCCGCCGCGCGCGTTCACAAAGGCGATGGCATGGTGGGGCCGGCCGAGATCGGGACGCACCGCCAGATAGGCTTTTAATGCCTTGACGGCATGGGAGCCCAATTGGGCGATGCGCTCTTTTTTGCGTTTGCCGAACACCCGCACGACGCCTTGGCCAAAGTCGATGTCGGGGATTTTCAGCGCGGTGAGTTCGCTGGCGCGGATGCCGCTCGAGTAGAGCGTTTCCAACAGGGCGCGATCCCGGAGACCGAGCGGTGTGCTGGTGTCCGGCGCTTCCACAAGGGCGGTGACTTCGGGGATCGAGAGCACATCCGGCAGATTGCGCCCGATCTTCGGTGATTTCACGCTGAGCGCGGGATTGGTTTCGAGACGCCCGGTGCGCACAAAATACTTGAAGGCAGCCCGGATGGCGGCCAGTTTACGCGCGGAGGTCCTGGGGGTGCTGCCCGCCGTTTGGACATGCGCCAGGAACGCGCGGATTTCGTTTTTCCCGGCTTTGCTCATGATATCCAGCGATGCGCGCGGCCGGGGTTCGCCTTCTTCGCGCCGCAACGCCTTCACGCCGTTCACCAGAAAATCGCAGAACTGATCAAGGTCATTCATATAGGCGCGGAGCGTGTGCTGGGAGAATCCCCGCTCGACTTTCAGATAATGTATGAATTGCAGCACATCGACGACGGACATGGCGGCTTTCCTTAAAACGCGATCCGGCCATGAGCCTATCAAACGCCGTGTATTTTGACAAGCATACAAATCCAAGGGGGTTGATCCTCAGAGGATAATTACTCTACACTCGAAACAGCATACAAAGAAGGGAACACCCTATGTATATTCATAAAATCAATATACAGAATTTCCGGGTTTTCAAGAAGACAGGCATTGATTTTGTCCATCCCGATCAAAACTTTGCGCGGATAAAACTTCCGAAACCGGTGTTCCCAAACATAAATTTGCTATTAGGGGACAATGGCTCGGGGAAAACCACCCTGCTGAAGGCTGTGGCTTTGGCGGCACTCGGGCCTTCTGTGAGAGATTCCGGGGTGATTGCGTATCGCTTAGTGCGGCGAGAGCCCGGTTCTTCAAAAACGGCTCCGGGCAAACGCGCCCCGGCCACATACAAAAAAACCGAGGCGGTGCTTGAGGCGGATTTTATTTCTCATGCACAGGACGGCGGTTCCCGCCTGCCCGATACAATTAAATCACGAGTTTCCATTTTAAAACGCAGGGATTTGGAGGGTCTTCACTGGTCGTATCCATCAGAAAAGAACTGGCATCCCATTTTCAGCGAGGAAACCGATGCGTTCTTTTTTGTTGGGTATGGGGCTACGCGGCGCGTGGAAAGCCGGGACACCTTGGATATGGGATCGCGCCGGGCTTCGGCCATCATTCGCGCCCAGCGAATTCGCAGTCTCTTTGAGGAAACCTATTCACTGGTGCCGCTGAATTCATGGCTGCCGGAGTATAAACATTCCAATCCGGGACGTCACAAACAAGTGGTAAACCTGATCAACCGGTTAATGCCCGCCGGAAGCTATTCATTTAGCGGCGCCATGGAAGGTAACGAGTATACCTATTCCAAGGAAAAACTGAATATTCCTTTCCCGGCGTTATCCGACGGATATCGGGCGTACTTGGGATGGATCGGCGATTTGCTGTATCACCTCTGCCGCTGTTGTCCTTCCGGGAAGAAACTCGTGGACAATCAAGGCATTGTGATGGTGGATGAGATCGACCTTCATCTTCACCCGGAATGGCAAATGTCCGTGTTGCCGGTTTTGTCCCGTGCGCTTCCCAAGATTCAGTTTATTTTAACATCGCACAGTCCGCTTCTTGTTGGTTCTCTGGAATGGATGAATATCATCACCATGGAAGAAGGCCCAAAACAATCTTCCGTCATGGAACGGTTGCGGCATCCCGTGAACGGCCTGGATGCGGATCAAATCTTATTAACAGACTTTTTCGGGCTTCCTTCAACACGCGCGGAAGCCAAACACAAACAATTGCAGAAACTCAATGAGAAGGCGCGCCGCGGCGATAAAAAAGCGGCCATCGAAGTGCTCAATGCGTTGAGCCGGGGATGTGAGGGGGTAGAATGATTCGATACCGGATTACTTTGGAACACTTGCGGGAGCGGATGGAAAAAGAATGTCCGGGGTGGTTGAAAAAAGCCGAATTGCGCACTGCCAAATTCCGCAAAGCCAAACAATATGTAAAAGAGAAGCCCATATGGAGTGAAGTCAAGCCTGTTTACATGAAACTTCAAGGGGACTGTAAATGCGCATTTTGCGAGCGAAAGATGGAAGCAGTCACGTATGGGAAAGGGGAACAGGATGTGGAGCATTTCCGCCCGAAAAGCAGTATCAAAGCCTGGAAGGCACCAGAAGCCTTGGCTAAACGCGGTGTAGCGATTGCAGCGGTGCCCAAGGGGGAAAAGGGATATTATCTTCTCCCGTATCATCCGTTTAATTATACTGCGGCTTGCAAACCCTGCAATTCCGCGTTGAAATCGAATTATTTCCCGGTGGCCAAGAAGCATCATTGCGCAGGGGCTGATCCCAAAGCGTTGTTGGAAGAAGAGCAGCCGTTATTGATTTATCCTATTGGCGATTTTGACGAAGATCCGGAAAATTTAATCCGTTTTTATGGGGCCTCGCCGTATGCGGTCAAAAGATCAGGGCATGGACGGAAACGTGCGCTGGTAACCATTGAATTTTTTAAATTGGATGCCGCTGATGCACGAAACCTTTTCAGGGAACGAGCAGAGATTATTCGGGCGTTATATCGCGAACTGGATGATGCCGCCACTTTGAAAGGCATGAAAAAAAAGGCGGCAATGGAAATGATCAAGGCCTATACGAGCAGCACCCATCAGCATGCTAATTGTGCACGCAGCTTTATGCGGTTATACCAGGAAAATCCAGCCGAAGCAGAAGAGGTATACAACCATGTTCGCGAATTTATCCGCACCAAAGAGCCAAAATAGCTGGATTTCTGAACTGGATTATGTTTCCGCGGGCTTTTCTTCCGGCAGGAGTTCCTCGAAGCCGCAGCCGGGGACGGGACAGTGCCGGGTGTGGGGCTTGGTTTTGGATTTGGTGGTGTAGGTCCAGGCGTTGCCGCATTTCAGGCAGGCGGTGGCTTTGTCGAGTTGGCCGAAGACGGCGAAATTGCAGGCGGGGTGTTTGTCGCAGCCGATAAAGCGGCGTCCGCGGGCGATTTTGCTGACGAGGGTGCCGTCGCAGCCGGGCCGGAGGCAGTTCAAGTTCAATTCCATGGGTTTGGTGAACCGGCACTTGGGGTATTTCTCGCATCCGTAGAATTCGTCGCCGCGGCGGCTTTTGCGAATTAACAGGAAGGCGCCGCATTGCGGGCATTTCTGCTCCGTCTTCTTGGGCGGCTCTTTGGGCGGGCGAATCACCTTGTTGCCGTCTTTGTCGAGGCTGAAGGTATTCTTGCATTTGGGATAGGTGGAGCAGGACATGAATTTCCCGAAACGTCCCTGCCGGATCACCATGGGCGCGCCGCATGCTTCGCATTTCTCGTTGGTTTCTTCCACCTGGGAGGCGCGGTTAATCTTTTTTGTTCCTTTGCACGCGGGATAGTCCTGACAGGCGATGAACACGCCAAAACGTCCTTCGCGCACTTCCATGGGCTTGCCGCATTTCGGGCATTTGTTCCCGCCTTCCTCCATTGAGCCCATGGCCATTTTGTGTTGGGCGGCAGTGAGGTCTTTTTCGAAGGCGGAATAGAACGCGTGCAGGAGATGTTGCCATTCCCGCTGGCCGTCTTCGACGAGATCGAGGTCTTCTTCGAGGCGCGCGGTGAATTGCAGGTCCATGATGTCGGGGAAGTGTTCCAACAACACGTGATTTACATTTTCACCGAGTTCGGTGGGTTTTAACCGGCCCTTTTCGCGCTCGACATAACCGCGGTCCAGGATGGTATTCACGGTGGGGGCGTAGGTGCTGGGGCGCCCGATGCCGTTTTCTTCCAGGGCCCGGATCAGGCTGGCTTCGGTGTACCGGGCCGGGGGTTTGGTGAAGTGTTGGTCAGGCTGCACCCCTTCGGAAATGAGGGCCTCTCCCTGGTTCACTTCCGGCAGACGGTTTTGCTCACTGCGGTCCACGTCGCCGTTGCCATTGGTTTCCGGCTCTTCGGTGGTTTCTTCATACAGCTTCGTGAAGCCGGCAAACTTCATCACCGAACCGGTGGCGCGGAACATGTAAATCTTAGCCGAGACATCCACCGTGGTCTGATCCAGCACGGCGGGGGTCATCTGGCATGCCACAAATCGTTGCCAAATAAGGAGATACAGCTTATACTGCTCTTCCGTCAGGTATTGCCGGATACTTTCGGGGGTGCGGGACGCCGCAGTGGGCCGTATCGCCTCATGGGCGTCTTGAGCGCCTTTTTTGCCTTTATAGAAATTGGGCTGTTCCGGAAGCATGGCGGACTCGAAATTCTGGCTGATATAGGCGCGGACGTCGTCCAGGGCTTCCGGTTCGATGCGGGTGGAGTCGGTGCGCATGTAGGTAATCACACCAACACGCCCCTCGCTGCCCAATTCGATGCCTTCATAGAGTTGCTGGGCGATACGCATCGTGTTGCGGGGATTGTAGCGCAGTTTTCGGGAGGCTTCCTGTTGCAAGGTGCTGGTGATAAAGGGCGGATAAGGCCGGCGCCGCACTTCCTTGCTGTCAATCGAGGCCACCTGGTATTCGGCGCCCTCGAGGTCGTTCACAATGGCGGAGGCGGTTTCTTGATTGGCAATTTGGGCCTTTTCACCCCGGATGGCGTTCAGCCGGGCCACGAACCGGTCTTCGCGGGGGGTCCGCAGGGTAGCGTCTATGGTCCAGTACTCTTCCGCGGTAAACGCGCGAATCTCGCTTTCGCGGTCGCAGACCATGCGGACGGCGACGGATTGCACCCTCCCGGCGCTCAAGCCTTTCCGGATGCTCCACTGGAGCAACGGGCTGAGCTTGTAGCCCACGAGCCGGTCCAGCACCCGCCGGGCCTGTTGGGCGTTCACAAGGTTTTCATCGATGGGCCGGGGGTGTTGGGCGGCTTCCAGGACGCTTCGGCGGGTGATGGCATTGAATACGATGCGTTCAATGGGTTTCTTTTCCCGTTCCAACAAGGTGGCCACATGCCATCCAATCGCCTCTCCTTCCCGGTCAGGGTCGGAGGCAATCAGGATGCGCTCGGCTTTTTGGGCGGCTTCCTTCAACGCCGCGATGGCTTTGGCGGCTTTCGGAATGGACACATATTTGGGGTTGAAATCATGTTCCAGGTCCACGCCCAATTCATTCTCGGGCAAATCGCGGACATGGCCGTTGCTGGCCTTCACCAAATATTGGGACCCAAGAAATTTGTTAATGGTGCGCGCCTTGGCGGGCGATTCCACCACCACGAGATATTTTGCCATGAGACTCTTCTCCCCTATAGGCGAACGGCGCCCTCCTGGGGGGAGGGGGCGCACTTACCGTCGTAAGGGCCTTGTCTAGTGCAAGGTCCGGTTTCCTTCAAACACGTTAAAAATGGTCTGCTGCGACTCCACGTCCCGGGTTGAACATAGAATCCACGACAGCAGGTAATCGAGGTCTTCCATGCCGACCTCGTCTTCAAATTGACCCAGCCGGTCCAGGAGCATTTCCCGTTCCATCGGGTCCATGAGTTCGTATAAGTCCAATCGGGCCAAGGCTTCCCGGGCTTCCCGGGAGAGTTTCTGGGCCTCGTAATTCGAGAGTTGGCGCACCGCGCCCGGGGTCCGCTGGGCCACGGGGCCGGCCTTGGCGCTGATGATTCGCTCCCACACCATTTTAATGGCGGCGTCGATATCGCGTTTATTGTAGCCTTGGCGCACCAACCAGGAACGCATCCGGCTTTCCGAGGGCGGAATGCCGGGCTGTTCCTCGATGCGGCGCAAAATTACGCCCACCAGTTCCACCAGTTGTGCTTTCATGTAACGTATAGTCTCCCAGCGCCTGGATAAGCGCTCCTGGACTGCAACCCGTGAATATTGTAAGTTCCCGGAACGGTCATGTCAACTGTGCCATGGCCTCAGGGCCTCACGCGCACAATTGACTTCATGGAAAATCGTATGGTGTAATGCTTTTTTGTGAAATAACCTTCCAGGCCCCTCCTGGGAATCCATGGGAATGCACGGTATGAAACGGGTCGTCGTCAGCAGCGGGCTGAAAGAAACCGATATCCGCCCCCCGGCGCTCATGTCGGAATTTAAGCGGCTGTCCATTCAGGATGCGTGTGAATTTTTTGCCGATCCGGGCAAGCTGGTGGAGGTGGTGTGCCCCGCCTGTGATGCCCCGGACCGGAAATCGTCGTTTCGCCGGTATGATTTCCTGTACAACGAATGCGCGGCCTGCGGGAGCGTGTATGTCTCGCCCCGGCCCTCGGATGTGGCCCTCGCCCATTATTACGGCCACTCCCGGGCCAGCCGCTTCCGCGTCGAGCATTTCTCGCGGGATACCGCCAAGGCGCGGCGCTACCATTTGCTGGCGTCTCATGCGGCGTGGATGGGGCAGTTGGTGGATGAAGCAGGGACGCGGGAAGCTCGCTCGTATGCCGATCTCAACACCTATATGCCGGAAATCTTCGACGAAATTAAGGCCTTGCGTCTTTTTGATGTTTTTTACAGCGTGGAGCCCCTGCTTCCCGTGACCAACGGCGCGGAGGCTCCGGTCACCACGATTTCCTGGGATGCCCTGGCAAACGCGGGGGCCATCAGCGCATTCGAGAAACTCGAGCACCAGTTCTCGCCCTATGCCTATATCAACTTGGTCCGCCAATCGCTGGCGCCAGGCGGCCTGTTCTTTTTCACGACCCGGACCATCAGCGGGTTCGATTTGCAGGTGTTGTGGGACAAGACGCCCTACATCTTCGTTCCGGAGCATTTGAATCTGCTTTCCATCGAGGGAATCGCGCGGCTGATCGAGCGGTGCGGGTTGGAATTGGTGGAACTGAGCACCCCCGGCCAATTGGACGTTCAACTCGTGCGCCATGCCGTGCAGCAGGACCCCTCCATCCCGCTGCCCGCGTTCATCGCCTACCTATTGGAACAGCGGGACGAATTGGCGCACGCGGATTTTCAGGAATTTCTGCAGAAACACCGGCTGAGTTCGCATGTGCGCGTGGCCGCGAAGCGAAATAAGGATTAGTTCATGCATCATTTGGCAACATTGTTTCAGTCTTCTTCTTCCATCCAGGCCTATGCCCAAGGATACGCGGAACGCCTTGCCGCCGTGGTGGGCGAAATCGACCGCGATGCCTTCGCGCGGGCCGTGGACGTGGTGGACCAGGCGTTTCAATCCAATCATGCGCTGTATGTGATCGCCAATGGCGGGAGTGCTTCGGTGGCCGCCCACCTCGTCAACGATCTGGTGGCGGGCGGATACGTGGACGGCCCGCCGCCGTTTCGGGTCTTCTCCCTGAGCGACAATCTGGCGACCGTTACCGCATTGGGGAACGATGCGGGGTTTGACTACATCTTTGAGCGGCAATTGCGGGTATACCTGAATCCGGGCGATGTGGTGCTCGCGATGTCCGTCAGCGGCAACAGCCCCAATATTTTGAAGGCCGTCGAGTATGCCCGCGAACATAACGCCGCCACGATCGGGTTTTGCGGATTCACCGGCGGAAAACTGCTCGGCGCATGTGACATCGCCGTGCACGTCCCCGCCACACTGGATGAATATGGCCCCGTGGAAGACGCGTTCAGCGTGCTCTGCCACATGCTCTCAGGCTATTTAACGATGAAACGCGGCAAATTCCTGCATCACTAATCTCCAGTGCCGCACTGTATAAAGAGTATTGTTAAAACTCCAAAAACTATGAGACCACGCGAAAAAACAGGGACTGACGCAAGCGAGTTCGCCCATGGGAAAAACCCCGCAATCAAGGGGCTGATCCCAACATGGGCGAACGAGACGGGTCTGTCCCTGCTTTTTCGCGCACCACGATTCCACATGTTTAAGTTAATGCCATTCGTGTCAGTCCCTCTTTTTGCGGGATGTGGAGGCCGGCAATGAGCAGCCAGGCGCCCATACGAACAGGCATCATCGGGCTGGGTAAAATGGGACAAACCCGCGCCCGGGTGCTGGAGGCGTGCCCGGACGCCGAGCTGGTCTGCGGCTATGATCCCCGCCCGCATGCCTTCACCCAGGAATTCCCGGAAGTTCGCTTGACGGACCGGATGGAAGATGTCCTCAATGCCCCCATTGACGCCGTGTTCGTGTGCACGCCCAACCGCTACACCCCCAATGCGGTAATCGCCGCGCTGGATGCGGGAAAGCATGTGTTTTGCGAGAAACCCCCGGGCCGGTCCATTGCGGACATCCAGGCCATTATCGACGCGGAGCAAAGTCATCCGGAACTGAAACTCGCGTTTGGCTTCAACCACCGGTATCACGCGGGGATTCAGGAGGCCAAGCGGATTATCGAAAGCGGACGGTTGGGGCGCATCCTCTGGCTGCGCGGCATCTACGGCAAGTCCGGCGGCCCGCATTTCGATCAGGAATGGCGCAGCCGGAAAGACCTCGCGGGCGCGGGCATCCTGCTGGATCAGGGCATTCACATGCTGGACCTCTTCCGCTATTTCTGCGGCGATTTCGCGGAAGTGAAAAGCATGGTGACCACCGCCCTCTGGGACATCGACGTGGAGGACAACGCTTTTGCGCTGCTGCGCGACACCCAGGGCCGCATCGCCCTGCTGCACAGTTCCAGCACGCATTGGAAGCATCGCTTCACCCTCGAAATTTTCATGAGCGACGGGTATCTTTCCGTCAATGGCATTTTGACCTCGACGCGCAGTTATGGCGATGAAACCATCTCCGTGGCGCGAAAACAGTTTCTCGAGGGCATGGAACTGGGCAAGCCGCGCGAAGAAATCATCTTCTTCGACACCGACCCCTCCTGGGAACATGAAGTGGCGGAATTTTTGCAGCACATTCGGGATAATACCCCTGTGGAATCCGGCACCTCGGAGCAGGCGCTGAAAGCCATGGAGCTGGTCTTTGCGATTTACCGGAATGATCCCGTGTTTATGGCGTCGAACTCCGCGCCGGAAAACAGCGGAACGTGAACCCCGGCGTGCACGTGGACACAAAGAATGGAAGCAATCCGGCATAAGGTAGTGGCGATTGGGCCATCCTCGTTCGCGGAAGAGGAGGATGCGCCGCTCCGTCTGTTGCAGCAGGCGGGCGTCGAGGTAAAACCCAATCCCTACGGGCGGCGCTTGACCGAACCGGAGATTATCGAGCATCTGAAAGGCGTGGATGGCCTGCTCGCGGGATTGGAACCGCTCAACCGCGCTGTTCTGGCCTCCGCCGCGCCCCGATTGAAAGCGTTGGCGCGTGTGGGCATCGGCATGACCAACGTGGACCTTGACGCCGCCCGCGAATTGGGCGTGCTCGTGTCCAACACGCCCGATGGGCCGGTGAATGCCGTGGCCGAAATGACCCTTGCCGCGCTGCTGGCCCTGGGCCGGAAATTGATCCTGTCCAATAATGCCTTGCACGAGGGAGGCTGGAAAAAACTTATCGGTACCGGCCTTTCGGGGACGCCTGTCTTGTTGATAGGCTATGGCCGCATCGGGCGGCGTGTGGGCGAGTTGTTGCACGCCTTTGGCGCGGAGGTGCTCGTATACGATCCGGGATTGGAGGCCGGTCCACCGCCCGGCGTGCGCCGCATGGCCACGCTGGAAGACGGGCTGCGCGCGGCGGAGGTCATTTCCCTGCATGCCAGCGGCGAGGAATGCCTCCTGGGCGCGCGTGAGTTTGCTTGTATGCGGGACGGCGTACTCCTGCTGAACTCCGCGCGCGGCGGCCTGGTGGATGAGGAATCCCTCCTCACCGCGCTGGACATGGGCAAGGTGGGCGGCGTATGGTTCGACGCCTTCTGGCAGGAACCGTACAAAGGCCGGTTGATCGAGTATCCGCAGGCGTTGCTGACGCCGCACGTGGGCACGTATACGCGGCAATGCCGCTTGGACATGGAATGCGCCGCCGTGAAAAATCTGCTGCGCGATCTGGGAATACGCACATGAACTGGGAACAGGAACTTCGATTGGCCGAAACCGCCGCAAAACGCGCCGGGGCGCTCCTGCGGGATGCCCTGCGCCGCGATAAAAAGGTGCTGAGTTCGGAAGGAAAAGACATCAAGCTCCAGGCCGACCGCGACGCGGAAGCCGTCATTTTGGAAGTGCTCCAACAGAGCGCGTTCAACATCCTTGCGGAGGAAAGCGGGGAACACGGCGTGCTCGACAGCGGAGAACCCATTTGGATTGTCGATCCGCTGGATGGCACGCTCAACTTCAGCCGGAACATTCCGCTGTGCTGCGTGTCCATCGCGCTGAGCCGCCCCGATGATCCCCTCGTGGGCGTAGTCTATGATTTCAATGCGGACGATTGCTTCGCCGGGATTGTGGGCGAAGGCGCGTGGTGGAACGGCGAACCCATGTCGGTTTCCAACATCGGGGACGCCGCCCAGGGCATTCTGGCCACGGGCTTCCCGGTCAATTTTGTGTACAGCGAAGCGGGCCTGCAGGAGTATCTCGCCTCCGTGCGCCGGTTCAAGAAAGTGCGGAAATTCGGCACGGCGGCCCTCTCGCTCGCGTGGGTGGCCTGCGGGCGTGCGGATGCCTATGCCGAGGATGATATTATGTATTGGGACGTGGCCGGCGGTTTGGCGCTGGTCCGCGCCGCGGGCGGCTATGTGCGCATCGAGCCGTCCCCAACCCTTAAGTGGGCGCGGAAAGTGCGGTGCGCATCAAAAGAAAGTGTCTGGACACCATGATAGTGGATCGCTTGGAAAACTGGCCGAACTATTTCAAGGCGCCGGTGTGGCGCACCGCGTTCGAATACCTGCAATCGCTGAAGCCGGATGCGCCGGAATGCGACATGACGCCGATCAAAGGCGATGACGTCCGGGCTCGGGTGATGAAATACCTCACGAAGGGGCCCGAGAACGCCCTGATCGAGGCGCACGACCGCCACGTGGACATCCAGATGTCGCTCGTGAACTGTGAAGCGATTGACTGGTATCCGCGCGCCGCGCTCGAGATCGCGACGCCCTATGACGCCAAGGACGACGCCGTGATGTTCAAGCGGCCCGGCCCGGCACCCGTACGCGTGCACAACCTCCCGTGCTTCTTCACCGTGCTCTTCCCGCAGGACGCCCACTTGCCGGGGATGATGTGCGGCGACTTGACGGAGGAAGTGAAGAAGGTGGTGGTCAAGGTCCGCGCGGACCTGGCGGGCTTTTAACCGATACATAACCCCAATGCAATAAAGAGCAATGAGGCCGAGGATATGAACCTTGCCATGATACCCGCCCGGATGGGCAGCCAGCGGCTCAAGCAGAAAAATCTGCGGGAACTGGCCGGCGTGCCGCTGATCACGCGCGCCATCCGCAAATGCAAGGCGGCGGGCGTGTTCGACGAGATATGGGTGAACTCGGAGCATCCCGCCTTCGGCGGTATCGCGGAAGCGGAAGGTGTCCGATTCCATCAACGGCCCGCCGAACTCGCGAACAATGTGGCCACCAGCGAACAGTTCGTATACGAGTTCATGAAAACACATTCCTGCGAACGCGTCTTCCAGGTGCATTCCATCGCGCCCCTGCTCACCGCCATCCAAGTGAAAGAGTTTGTGCGGGCCATGATTGACGGCGGGTACGATTCCATGCTCTGCTGCACGCACGAGCAAATCGAATGCGCCTATCGCAATCAGCCCGTGAATTTCACCTTCACCGAAAAAACCAACTCGCAGGACCTCGATCCCATCCAGCGCATCACCTGGAGCATCACGGGATGGCGGACGGCGGTGTATGTGGCCGCCGCCGAGGCGGGAAAAACCGCCACCTATGCGGGGAAAATCGGGTTTTTTCCGGTGGACCGCATGGCCGGCCACATTATCAAGACCGAAGAGGACCTGGAAATCGCGGAGGCGTTATTGCCGTTGCGAAGCGGATGCTAAGACAGGAGGAGCGGAGCATGTCGTATGTGAATCTGGTTACAGGGGGCGCGGGATTTATTGGTTCGCATTTGTGCGAGGCCTTGCTGGCGCGCGGCGAACAGGTGTTGTGCGTGGACAATTTTTTCACGGGCCGCAAGCAGAATATCGCCCACCTGCTGACCAATCCCTATTTCGAATTGGTCCGCCACGACATTACCAGCCCCCTCATGCTCGAAGTGGACCGGATATACAACTTCGCATGCCCGGCCTCCCCCGTCCATTACCAATACAACCCCGTGAAGACCATCAAGACCAACGTCATGGGCGCGCTGAACATGCTCGGCCTCGCGAAACGCGTGAAAGCCCGGATATTGCAGGCCTCCACCTCGGAAGTCTACGGCGACCCCTCGATCCATCCGCAGGTGGAGGAATATTGGGGCAATGTGAACCCCATCGGCATCCGCAGTTGCTACGATGAAGGCAAACGCGTGGCCGAAGCCCTGTTTTTCGATTACCACCGCCAAAACAAGGTGGATATCCGCGTTATCCGGATTTTCAACACCTACGGCCCGCGCATGCTGGTGAACGATGGCCGCGTGGTGAGCAATTTCGTCGTACAGGCCCTGCGCAACCAGCCGATCACCCTCTATGGCAACGGCAACCAGACACGGTCCTTCTGTTTCGTCAGCGATCTGATCGACGGCATCATCCGCATGATGAATTGTGAAGACTTTACCGGCCCCGTGAATCTCGGCAACCCCGGCGAATTCACCATCAAGGAACTCGCGGAACACGTCATCGAATTGACCGGCTCCTCCTCCACGCTCGAATATAAACCCCTGCCCGAAAACGATCCCACGCGCCGCCAGCCCAATATCACGCTGGCCAAGGAAAAACTCGGCTGGACGCCCGCCGTCCCCCTCCGCGAAGGACTGAAGACGACGATCTGTTATTTTGACGACCTGTTAAAGACGAAGAAAACCGGATAATCTGACAGGCGGCCCCGTTGAGGCTTCACGGCAACAGATGTAACCTCATAGCCATTCCGATGTAAACGCCGGTCGAGAAGTGAAGCACCCTTTGTGGCGGCCGGGAGCGCGCATCCTTGTGGCTGCATCCCACCGTAAGTTGGATGAGCACACTTGACGCCTCACTGGGAGGACGGTATATGCGGCCCTCGAATCTCATGCTGTCTTTTCCTCAACCTTTTCAGAGTCCATTCCATCAATCACCTGAATCGTCTCGGCAAAATCATGCCATACTCACTCACGGACATTGAAGTTTATGAGCAGGACAAAAGATGGCATGAAAGGACCTGTAATGGGCATCTTATTCAACAGATCAACTGTTGCCGCAGGCGAGAACACGCCGGGGATCTATGGCGGCAAGGCGGCATCATTCAGAATTACGGCGATGCGCCGTCGTGCAGCGCGCCGTGGCCGCCGGACGGCCCGCCCGTACTACTACCTGTCAATTTCTTGTATTTTTACAAAGAAATTGCCTCATGCTTCACATAAACAGCTATGCCGACATGCAATAATTTCTATCTGTACAAACCCATGCGATACTACTCTTTCGCGGCTCCAAGCGAGATACGTCTAAAAAAATCTGTGCCAATCCGTGTAATCTGTGGATCCTCTTTCTTATCCGCGTCATCCGCGTTCCATTCTTTGGTTGTGGCCATGCCGCGCTAGGAAGCTCTTTCGCTATGGCGCACGCGATTGGCAGACGTTTGAAATCGCCGTGCCGCCGGATCAGGGCGCCGGCGGCTTGTACTCCGGATTGGGCGGGCACATGTTCGCGTCAACGGCCGTGCGCCATTGCACGAGCATCTGCTTGAGGCGGGCGGCCTCGTCCGGCTTGGCCGCGGCGAGATCATGGGCCTCGCCGATATCATCGCGGAGATTGTAGAGTTCGACATTGCCCGTCTCGTAGAACTCGATGAGTTTCCAATCGCCGGCACGCACGGCGGCGCCAGGACGTCCGCCTTGATTGGCGAAGTGGGGATAGTGCCAGTACAGGGCCTCGCGCGCGAGCGGCGCGGCGGGATTGCGCAGCGCGGCGCTGATATCCACGCCGTCGAGTATCGTGTCCGCCTGGGCGCCGGCCATGGCACACAGCGTCGGGAAGAAGTCCACGCTGCACACGGGCGTGTCGCACGTCTTGCCAGAAGGCGTCACGCCGGGCCAGCGCACGAGCAACGGCTCGCGAATGCCGCCTTCATATAGATATCCTTTGCCTTCGCGCAGCGGCGCGTTCGTCGTGGCGGGCGTGTTTGGCCCTTCTTCGACGGACAGGCCGCCATTATCCGAGAAGAAGATCACGGCCGTGTTGTCCGCAAGGCCGCAACGTTCGAGCGTGTCGAGCACGCGGCCAACGCTTTCGTCGACGGACTCGATCATCGCGGCATAGAGCGCGTTGTGCTGCTGTCCGGGCGCGGCCGCATGCTGGCGCAGCTTGTTCTCGTACTTGGCGATCTTCTCCGGCTTGGCTTCGAGCGGGATATGCACGGAATAGTGGCTCAAGTACAGGAAGAAGGGGCCGCCGCGATGGGTTTCGATGAATCGGCAGGCCTCGTCCGTAAGGCGATCGGCCAAGTACTCCTCGCCGTTGGGCCCTTGGGAGAAGTGGCTGCGCACGCCGCCGCCAAAGCTGCCCGGGAACTCGAAATCAAAGCCTTGTTTCACAGGCGCGTATTCCGGCCCGCCCAAGTGCCACTTGCCCACTTCGCCCGTGGCATAACCCGCCTCGCGCAGGACCTCGGCGATCGTGACGGCCTCGAGCGGCAACTGATCCGCGTAGGGCGCCGTGAGGATGGGCGAGTCTTTGGGGCTACGCACGCCCTTGAGGAAATTCGTGAGTTTCAGGCGCGCGGGATATTGTCCTGTCATGATGCTTGCGCGTGTGGGCGAACACACAGGACACGCGGCATAGGCGTTTGTGAACCGGACGCCAGAGGCGGCGAATCGATCGATGTTGGGCGTCTCGCACAACGGGCTGCCATAACAGCCCAAGTCCGCATAGCCCATGTCATCCAAGAGGATGAACACGATGTTCGGGCGCTTGCCCGATGGCGCGCCCGCGCTGCTGGCCGCGCGCGCCTGGAGGCACGCCGTCAAGGCCGAAGCGGCCGTGAGGCGTAGGAAATCCCGGCGTTTCATGGCAGTCTCCTTTGGCATTTTTTGTGTAGAATCCGTTAGCGCACAGAGGCCGCGTATGGCGCATCCGGCAATGATTTTAGCCGACACTTCCCATAAGTCCGCGTCCACCACGGGCACGATACCATATCTCAACATTCTGATAAAGGAAGTCGTTATAAACGGTGAGCAAGTGACGATAACGGGGCATACGGCGGGGGTAATAGCATTACTAAATGCATCTAAAAATGGAAAAAGTACTACCGACATCGCGGCAGTACTTAATTCAATCCATAACTGGCGTTCCCAGAGGGATTTGAACCCCCAACCTCTTGGTCCGTAGCCAAGCGCTCTATCCAATTGAGCTATGGGAACGCAGATTTGACAGTATAGCATGGAAGCGGCTTGAGCGCAACTTTTGTCCGGGGTTCAGGATAATCGGAGCCGCGTAATCGAGGAAGGAACTTGACAGCAGGGGCCGCCGGGCGGAAAATGACAAGAGAAGCGAATTATTGTTTGTTTGGAAAGGGCACCGGGCGGCACAACCGCAACCCAAATGAGCGCAGGGTCCGGATTTGGGATTTGATACCGATGACGATGTGTTAAAAATAGCATTGGGCTGTAAAGGACGTTGATATGCAGACCATAACCCATGAGATTACGCAACCCGTAACCATGTGCGATGCTTCGGGCCGGTTGAATCCCGAAGCGAAGGGATGGTCGCGCCATCCGTATCATATCGGCAACCTGAAGGGCCGGCCGCTGCGCAAGAAGAAATGGGACTATTGGTGCGTGATCGGTGAACGGTGCGCTTTTTCCGCCACGATTGCCCATGTTGATTACGGCGGCGGCGGGGCGGCCTATCTCTTGGATTTTGACACCAAGCGCTTCGCGCAACACACGGCGTTCCGGTTTTTCCCGTCCGTACCCGTCATGCCGGAAACCGTCGGAGGCACAATCACGTTTGAACACAAGGGATTGCAGTTGCGTTTTGAAGCCACGAACGACCGGGTGCATATGCGGGTGAATGCGAAGGCTCTGCAGGGACAGCCCTTGGCGGCCGATTTGATTATTCACCGGCCCCCGGAGCATGAAACCCTCAACGTGCTGGTGCCCTGGAATGACACCACGTTCCAGTTCACCTCGAAGCAAAACTGCCTGCCCACGGAGGGGGAAGTGGTTTGGGGCGGCGAACGCTATGAATTCAAGCGGGAGACGGCCTTTGGCGTGCTGGATTATGGCCGGGGCATCTGGCCGTATCGGACCGCCTGGAACTGGGGCGCGTTTTCCGCGCGCGCGGGACAGGACGTGGTGGGCATCAACATGGGCGCGAAGTGGACCGATGGCACCGGCATGAATGAAAACGGCATCACGGTAAACGGTGTGCTGTACAAAATTTTTGATGATCTCATCTTTGACTATGACACCTCGGATTTCATGAAGCCCTGGACCATCCGCACCGCCTCGTCGGATATGGTTGATCTGAAGCTGGAGCCGTTTTACGACAATGTCTCGGGGGCCAACATGATCCTTCTAAAATCGAAATGCCATCAGATGTTCGGCAAATTTTCCGGGACGCTGAAGGTGGAGGGGAAATCGTATCCCATTCGGGAGGTGATTGGCTGGGCGGAAGAAAACATTGCCCGCTGGTAGAGGCCAACCCGGATTTCTCGCCGGTTACTTCTCCAGATTTTTCAAAAAGGTGAAGCGAGAGACACGTAAGGAATAGGAACAAGGAATTTGCCGTTGTATGCCTGAATATGTGGATCAGCCGGGCTCGGGCACCTCGATACAGGAGCGCGACACCGTGGAAATCCCGCGGCGGTTTCGCGTGTTATTATTGAACGACCATTACACCACGATGGATTTTGTGGTGTATGTGCTCGAGCAGGTGTTTCACAAAGCGCCCGCGGACGCACGGAAAATCATGTTGAATGTGCATAAGAATGGAATGGGCGTGGCGGGTGTATATGTTAAAGCAGTGGCGGAGACAAAAATCATGGCGGCGCACGCGCTGGCGCGGAAGAACGGCTTCCCCCTGCGGTGTTCCATGGAACCGGACTGACGTATGATTAGCAAGGAATTGCAGATAGCGTTTGGGGCGGCGGTGCGCGAGGCGCGGCGGCGCCACCATGAATATTTGTGTGTGGAGCATCTCCTGTATGCCTTGTTGGACGATGCGTATGGCGCGGAGGTGCTGGAGAGCTGCGGGGTGAATCTGGACAGCCTGCGGGGGCGTCTCGAACGATTTTTCAAGGAGGACCTGGAGACGGCTCCCGAACAAACCGGGGGCACCATCCAGCAGACAACGGCTTTCGAGCGGCTGATCCAGCGGGCCTTCACCCACGTCCAGTATTCGGGCAAGGAAGAGGTGGACGCCGGGGATATTCTGGCGGCCATCTTCGAGGAGGAAGACTCCCATGCCGCCTATTTCCTGCGCAAGGAAGGCGTAACCCGTTTGGACATATTGGATTACGTCTCCCACGGAGAGGCCGGACTGCCGGGAGAAGAAACGCCTCGGAAGCCGGAGCCAGACGAGGAGGCCGAGGGCGAAGATAAGAGCAAGAAGCGCTCTGCCCTGGAAGCGTTCACAGTGAGCCTGAAAAAGCGCGCCGAGGAAGGAAAAATTGACCCCCTGATCGGACGCGAACAGGAATTGCAGCGGACCATGCGCGTTTTGGGCCGCCGCCGGAAAAATAACCCGGTATTCGTGGGCGAGCCGGGGGTGGGAAAAACCGCCCTCGCGGAAGGGCTGGCCCTGCGCATCCACGAAGTGCGCGTGCCTCCCATGATGAAAGAGGTGGAAATTCTCGCGCTGGATTTGCCGGGGATGCTGGCCGGAACGAAGTTCCGGGGGGATTTCGAGCAGCGGCTCAAGGCGGTGCTGCAGGAACTCAAAGCCCGGGACAATGTCATTTTATTCATTGATGAGATTCACACCATCGTGGGCGCGGGCGCGACCACGGATTCCTCGATTGACGCCTCCTCCATTCTAAAACCCGCCCTGGCCTCGGGCGAACTCCGGTGCATCGGCTCCACCACTTACGAAGAGTTCAAAAATCACTTCGAGAAAGATCGCGGGCTGTCCCGGCGGTTCCAACGGATTGACGTCGAGGAACCCTCCGTCGAGGAGACCGTGCGGATTGTGCGCGGGTTGAAACCGCGCTATGAAGAGCATCACGGCATTCACTATACCGACGTGTCCTTGCGCGCGGCGGTGGAACTCTCCGCCAAGCATATCAACGACCGGTTCCTGCCGGATAAGGCGATTGACGTGATTGACGAGGCGGGGGCCAACGTCAAACTGGAATCGGGCGGGACCCGCAAGACCATTCGCCCTTCGGACATCGAGCGTGTGGTTGCGGAAATCGCCAAAGTGCCCGTCCGCACGGTGTCCTCCTCCGACAAGGAGAAACTGGCCCAACTCGATGTGGAATTGAAACATACGGTCTTTGGGCAGGACGAGGCGATTGACCAAGTCGTGCGGTCCATCCGCCGCTCCCGCGCGGGACTGGGCCGTGTGGACGCCCCCATCGGTTGCTACCTGTTCACCGGCCCGACGGGCGTGGGCAAAACCGAAGTGGGGCGGCAACTCGCCCAGATTCTCGGCAATCACTTCGCGCGTTATGACATGAGCGAGTACATGGAGAAACACGCGGTGTCGCGGCTTATCGGCGCGCCGCCCGGTTATGTGGGCTTTGATCAGGGCGGGCTGCTGGTGGATGAAATCCGCCGCCACCCCTACACCGTGCTCCTGCTCGACGAAATCGAAAAAGCGCACCCGGACCTGTTCAGCATTTTATTGCAGGTGATGGACAACGCCACGCTCACGGACAACACGGGCAAGAAAGCGGACTTCCGTCACGTGATTCTCATCATGACCTCGAATGCGGGCGCGCGCGAACTGGCCGCGGCAAGCATCGGATTCCGTACCGGCGAGGAAGACCCCAAGCACAAAAGCCTGAAAGCGATTGAGAAGGCGCTCACCCCGGAATTCCGCAACCGCCTGGATGCCATCATCACCTTTAACGCCCTGCCGATGGAAATCATCGAGCGGATTGTGGACAAGTTCCTGCGCGAGATCGAAACCCAACTGGCGGGCCGCAACGTGCGCATTGCCCTTACCCCGGAAGCCCGCCGCTGGCTTGCCGAACATGGCTTCGACCACAAGTTCGGAGCACGGCCCCTCCGGCGGCTCATCCAGCAGGAAGTGGAAACCCCGCTCTCCGACGAAATCCTGTTCGGGCGCCTCGAAAAAGGTGGCACCGCCACCATCGGGCTTCACGACGGGAAACTAGCGTTTTCCTTTACGCCAGCGCAAGGAACCTCGAATTAAATATTGGACGGACAATGCGTGCCGGTTCCGGCATATCCAATTCCTTTTTTGAATCTAGTGTATTGAGTCATCCTGTTGGCATCTTATGAAAAGCTGGATAACCATTGGTTCATTTTGACCGTCCCTCTGGAACTCAGGAACTCAGGAAATGGCTTCGCATTGACACAGCCGGCGCCGGCAGGTTCTGCAATTCCAGATTTCCAGTTTTCCAGTTTTCCAGATTCAAAAACGGCCCATCATCATAAGTTGCTTTGACTATGAATCACTACACTAGGTTGAAACCTCGGAGGGATCAGCGCGGCGCGGACATTCTACGAACGCGCGGGCCGGGTGTTTTACCTTATCTCGCTTTCGTCCGGCGCGCTTTGACTCAATTGCCGGGCGCGCTGAAAACTCTCCCGCGCCTTGTCGTCAAGGCCGAGACACCGCAACGCCCTTCCTATGATGGCATGCGTCAGGGGATCCTCCGAATCGAGCCGCAGCGCGGGTATCAGCGCTTCCAACGCGGCTTTCCCTTCGCCTTGAAGCACCAATGCAGCGCCCTGCCTCCGCCGTTGATGCGCATCCATTCGGCGCCGCACCTCTTCCAGACGCGGCGCGATGCTCAGTGCGGCATTGAGTTCCTGGAAGGCCATTTCTTCCGCCCCCTGCAAATCGTAAACACGCGCACGATATAAACGGGCCTGGACCGCGCGCGGCTCCGTCTTTAGCACGGCATCGAGCCGGGCCGCCGCGGCCCCCAGCCGCCCTTCACGGCAGTCCATGGCCGCCAGCGCCGTCAACACGTGCGGCGGCGTAATCCCCGCGGCTTCCAGCCGTTCCAATAGTTGCCGCGCCTCCAACAGTTGCCCGCGATTCAAGTGTATCGAGGCGAGTGTGGTGGCCGCGCCCAAGTGCAGCGGGTCCAGAACCAGCGCCGTATGGCAGGCATTCTCCGCCTCCTCGATCAACCCATGGGCCAGCGCGTTCTCCGCAAAATCATGCAGGCACTTAACGTCATGGGGACGTTCCAGAATTTTCCGGCGCGCAATCTCAAGATACAAGGCCGCCTTCTCCGCGCACCGTTCCGGCGAGGCGTCATACCCGTAATGATGAATCAGGATATCTTCATGCCGGATGCGTCCACCCTTTTCCACCACGCTCTCCGTTATGTTCTCATGCACCCGTTCCCGGTATTCAAACCCCCGGTGATTGCGGAAGAGCCGCAACAAGTCCACACGAATGTACCCCGAATAGCCCCGCGCATACGGTTCCTCCGGGGCCGCGGGCGTCCACCGCCAGGCGCGGGAATCGTTCGTGTAATTCGCCAGGATCACCTCAATAGCGTCCGCGCCCCGGCCATCGGCATCCACCAGTGCCCGGATGCGCCGCGCCCCTTCGGGATCCAATGCTTCATCCGCATCCAGATGCAGCAGCCAATCCCCCGTCGCGGCCTTCAGCACCTGATTGCGCGCCCCCGCAAAATCGTTCTCCCAGGGAATCGAAAACACCCGCGCCCCAAATTCTCCGGCAATGGATACCGTGGCATCCGTGGAACCTGTGTCCGCCACCACAATCTCTTCCGCGATGCCCCGGATGCTTTCAAGGCACGCCGCAAGGCATCCCCCTTCGTTTTTCACTATCATTACGACACTCAGGCTCGGCATTGTACCCTTCCAAAAGTTATATAGAGGGGCATTATAGAGGGAAAAGGACGAAAAATGGAAAAGCACGCCCACATGGACGTGCCCGTTATGTCATTTTATCAGAGTACGTTACCCGAGATACTTCATCAGCCGATCCGCTACTTTCGCGACCACTTCGGGGTTCTTATAATCGCCCCGTTCGAGACGTTCTTTCGCCGCCGCCACCTTCTCCGCCCGCACCGTCTCCTGCGATTTCGTCATCTGGACAATCCGGGATAATTCCGCCGCCGCGCGCGCTTCGCTGCTAATCAATACGCCGTCCTTGGCTTCCAGGACTTTGCCGCCCGATTCACCGCTGTCTCGGGACCCGACTTCGCGCTCATCGCGTACTTTGGCTGGCCGTCCAGACTTCGGCTCTGGAACGCCGCCAAGTCCTTGTATACCAACCATATAGCACTCTCCTCAGGTCAAGCCTGTCTTCGTGTTCGTTCGTCTTCTATCCCTATATATCGGCAAAATCCACCCAAACTTTAATGCAAATCCGCCCTTACCCGAAGGGGACCTTGGTTCTACCATAGGGCCGGTTCCCAAATCAAGACGGCTGCAGGCCTTGATCGAGGCATGTCCAAAACCGGAAAAACGGGACCGGAGTGAATCATGGGCGTGGAATCATTCGGAACCGGTGCAAGGGTGGTATCCGCCGCCCTAGTCCGGCATGTCGAGCAAGAACCGCCAGGCCGGAACTATCCTGACCGTTCCGCGGACCGGTTCGAGCCGCATGCGCCGCAGCACGCCCGTTTCCAATTGCGCTTCCTGGAAGTCCACTAGGATACTCTTCAGCGTTTCCAGCATAATCGCAAACCTGTTGAGAATTTTTCCGATTTAGTAGCAAACCTGTAACAAATCTACGCGGTTTATGCATGCGGCTTGGCGCGCCTCAAAGGGTTTTTCCGTTTTGCCGGCGCACCATAAATACGCCACCCGTTTGCGCGCCAGGGGTACTTGGGTTTTCAGGGCGGGTGTTGCGTATAATACGCTTTTAACAGGATACCGCGCATGGGTGAAAAACTGATTGTACATAACCGCCGGGCGGGCCGGGATTATTCGGTGCTGGACCGTCTGGAGGCGGGTATTGAGTTGGTGGGCACGGAGGTGAAGTCGCTCCGGGTGCATGGGAGCATGAGCCTGAAGGACTCCTATGCGGATATCGAGGAGGGCCAGGCGTTCCTGATCGGTGCGCATATCGAGCCGTATGACCATGGGAATATTTACAACCATAAACCGGAGCGGCGGCGGCGGTTGTTGATGCACAAGCAGCAAATCCTGAAGTTAGGCCAGCGGGTGGAGGAAAAGGGGCTCACGCTGATCCCTCTGCGGGTCTATTTCAAAGACGGGATCGTGAAGGTGGAGTTGGGCCTCTGCAAGGGCAAGCAGAGTTTTGACAAGCGCGAGTCCATCAAAGAGCGCGAAACCCAGCGAGAACTCAGCCGCGCCCTCAAGCAGGCTTCGCGCCCCGCGCCCCGGCGGCCGTGAGCCGGGAATCGGGGAGGGATTTTTCAGCCTGGAGTTTTGCCCAGGCAGTCCCGAATGGCACTTACGTAACAAAGAATATGAAAACGAAGCGAAAAAAAGGACGGTCCCCAGCGAGCCCGCCCAGGGGCAAAACCTGTATCCTGAAAACTTTTTTAAGAATGGGCGGGCGAGACGGGAACGTCCCTTCTTTTCGCGTACTACAGTTCCCCGCGCTTAACTCGGTGCCATTCCAGGCAGTTCCCCATTTTTTATGAATGGGTGGAACCGGCGGTCTTCCGGGAAGCCGGTATCCATAAGCCGGCACAACACCGTGTTTTTTTGTTCCCGGCTGGACTGGAAATCCGCGGGCAAATAGGGTTTAATGGTAGGTTCGGCGGTGCCCGGTGTGCGGGCGCCGCAAGCGAATGACTCAACGCAAGGAGAAACGCGGTATGCGTCTAAAGGACAAAGTTGCGATTATTACCGGCGCGGGACTCGGCATGGGCCGGGAAGCGTCCATCCTTTTCGCCCAGGAAGGCGCGAAGGTGGTGGTATTTGATCTGAATGAGGAAGCGGCGAAGGAAACGGCGGCGATTATCGAGAAGAACGGCGGGAAAGCCCTGGTGGTGACGGGCAATGTGGCGAAGGAAGCGGATGTGAAGCGCTGCGTGGAAGAGGCGGTGGCGAAGTTCGGCAAGCTGAATATTCTGTATGCCAACGCGGGCGTGCTCTGGAAGGATCGCGACAAGTCGGTCATCGAAACGACCGAGGAAAACTGGGACCTTGTGCAGGCGATCAACCTGAAGGGGCCGTTCTTCCTGACGAAGCATGGGATTCCGGAGTTGCAGAAGGCGGGGGGCGGCTCGATTATTCTGGTGGGCTCGATTTCGGCGCTGGCGGGCTTCACGCTGGCGCAGGATTCATACACCTGCGCGAAGGGCGCGCTGATCTCGCTGAACAAGTCGCTGGCGGTGCAGTTCGGCGCGGACAACATCCGCTGCAACGTGATTCATCCCGGAATGATCGACACGCCGCTGCAAGCGCCGTATCTCACCCCGGAAAAGAAAAAAGCCATCGGCGATTCGCTGCCGATGAAACGTCTGGGCGTGGCGCGCGACATCGCGAACGCGGCGTTGTTCCTTGCGTCCGATGAATCCTGCTGGATGACCGGCGCGGAAATGATTGTGGACGGCGGCTTTATCGCCACCTGATGTTTTTGTGAAGGCCGGCCTCGCCCGCGGTCTTGGGAGCGCGGGCGGCGCCGGCCCTGCAACGAAAAGGAGCGGTGTCGTGAAACGCGGATGGCTAGTGGTCTTCGCAATAGCCGCCGGGCTGGCGCGGGGTATGTACGGCGAGACCCTTGCGGAACGCTCGTTCGAGAAACTGCGGGCCAGCACGCCCCTGTGCAAGGAGCAGTTCGATTTCATTGTCTGCGGGGACTCGAATTCGCTGTTGCCCATCGGTCAACCCGAAGAATTCAAGGGGATGATCGCGGAGTGGAACGTGCTCAAACCCGCGTTTGTGGTCAGTTGCGGGGATTTGATCCTCGGGGGCGCGGCGCAAGACATCGGGCCGCAATGGGATGAGTTTGAACAGGTGGCGGGGAAGTGCGAGGTCCCGTTTTTCCCGGTGCCGGGCAATCACGACATCAATACGGTGCCGGAGGTCGTGCAGGTCTATGAACAGCGCATTGGGCCGCTGACCTATGGATTTACCTACGGCAATTCCCGTTTCATCGTGTTGAACAGTGAGGAAAACGGCGCGGGCGGCCTGATCTCCGAAAAACAGCGTGCCTGGCTCAAGGAAGATTTGGCGGCGTGCCATGCGGATAACATTTTCATCTTCATGCACCAGCCCTATTTTGCGCAGGACTGGGGCCGGCAATGGGCCTATGTGGCGGAAACATTCACCGGATTCCCTGTGCGGGCGGTATTCGCGGGACATAATCACGTGTATCGCGATTGCGGGGTGCGTGACGGGGTGCATTATTTCATCACGGGCGGAGCGGGGTCCTATATCGAGACGCCGGAGGAGGAAGGCGGGTTTTCGCACTACCTTCGCGTGCAGGTCAAACGCGATCACGTGGAGTATGCGGTGATACGTCCTGGCGCGGTGTTTCCTGCGAACGTGATCGCGCAGGAAAAGGTGGATATGATCCGCGCGCTGAAACGCGGCTTGCATACGGACCCCGTGGAAGTTCCCTTGGGCGCAGGTTTTGATCATTCAATCAACGTCCACATGGAAAACCCGCTGCAGGCGCCGCTCGCGTCTTCGCTGACCTGGACCATTCCGGCGGGGTGGCATGTGGAACCGCTGGAAGCCCCCTATTCGCTTGCGCCCGGCGCTTCCGTCGAGCTTCCCTTTCATGTCTGGTCGGATGGTCCCGCGCAGACGCATTTTCCCGCGCCCGCCATGGTTACGAAAATCCAGGATGATGCGCAGGTGGGCACACTGACCCTTGAAAACGAGATAAACCTGGTCCCCACGGCGGTGTCGGCGTATGCCGCGGAGCCGGTAATCCCGGATGGCTCATTGACGGAGTGGACACGCGCCACGCCCATGTCGCTCCCCTATGGCGTGGATTTTGATGCCGCTAATACGGACGATCTTCGCGCGCAGGCACGCCTCATGTGGGACGAGGGGCACGTTTACATCGCGGTGGAAGCCGAGGACAACGAGTTCCATCAGCCTTTTGGCGGTGATATCGTGTGGTCGGCGGACAGCGTTGAGTTGTGGCTGGACGGCTGGGTGTACAGTCTCAGTCTGACGGGGCAGGGGCCGCAAGTGTTTTTGAGTTGCAATCCAGAACGCGACGTGGAAGTGATTTCGCAATCGGTCAAACTTGGCGTTGTCCGGAATGGGCGGCATATTGTGTATGAAGCCGCATTCGATGCAGCGGACCTCGCGCCGGTCCAGCTTCAACCCGGCGGTTCCTATCGTTTCTCGATTCTGGTGAATGATTTGGATCCGAACGGGCCAAGCAAAATACGCCATTGGGTGGAATTGACGCCGAAAGCCGGGACTCATTTTTCGGGGCCGATGGTAAAGGTGCTGCTGAACAAGTAGTTCATTGTAGTGAGTCATTCTGCTGGCGTCTTATAAAGTACGCGAAAAAATGGGGACAGACACGTCTCGCCCGCCCATGTTAGGATCGGCCATTAAGTGCGGGGTTTGTGCATGGGCGGGCTCGCTTGCGTCAGTCCCCATTTTTCGCTCCCCTTTCGCTTCTTAATGTCCTATTCATAAGAAAGGTCAATTAGGCTTGCGGGCTATTCTTTTCGGGGATAGCGGGCCGCCACGTAGGTTTCCACCATGTCCAAGAACACACGCGCGATTTCTTCGCGCGTGCCGGTGAGGGTGGCGCGCTTCTCCCCATCCACATACACCAGACAGGCCGGCGTTTCCCCGTTACCGGGCAGGCTGATTCCGATGTTGGCGGCTTTGCTCTCGCCGGGGCCATTCACCACGCATCCCATTACCGCCACCTTGAGGGCTTCAACGCCCTGGTGCTGGTTGCGCCATTCCGGCAGCCGCTGGCGAATATACTGCTGCGTTTCCTGCGCCAATTCTTGAAACAGCGTGCTCGTGGTGCGTCCGCAACCCGGACAGGACGTAATGCTCGGCGAGAACTGCCGGAGTCCCAGGGCTTGCAGCAATTCCTGCGCGGCGTACACTTCTTCGCGGCGGTCACCGCCCGGCGTGGGCGTGAGCGACACGCGGATGGTATCGCCAATGCCTGCTTCCAGCAATACCCCCATTGCCGCCGAAGACCACACCAGCCCTTTCATGCCCATGCCCGCTTCCGTGAGGCCGAGATGCAGGGGTTGCTCGGTTTTCGCGGATAAATCGCGGTACAACCGGATCAAATGTTCCGGCACGCTGGTTTTGCAGGAGATGATGATCTGGTTTTTTGTCAGGCCGCATTGCAGGGCGAGTTCGGTCGATTGCAGGGCCGAAATCACCATGCATTCATTGATCACCTTTTCGGACGTTTTGCCCAGGTTCCCCGTGGTGTTCTCCTGCATCTTTTCCACCACCAATTCCGGATTCAGCGAGCCGATGTTGACGCCAATCCGGACCGGTTTGCCATTATCCCGCGCAATTTCGCAGATGGTGGAGAATTGCGCGTCGCGCGAGGCGCCCTTGCCCACGTTACCCGGATTGATCCGGTATTTGTCCAAGGCTTTGGCGCATTCCGGGTATTTACTCAGCAGCCGGTGGCCGTTGAAATGAAAATCGCCGATGATCGGGGCCTGGCAGCCCGCGTCCCGCACCCGCCGCACAATCTCCGGAACCGATTCCGCCGCGCGCGGCGTGTTCACGGTGATCCGCACCAGTTCCGAGCCCGCTTCGGCCAATTCCACGATTTGCCGGGCGGTGGATTCCGCGTCCTCGGTGTCCGTGTTGGTCATGGCCTGCACGACGATGGGGGCGCCGCCTCCGACTTGAATGGTTCCCACCTGAACCGGCACGGTTTCTCGGCGATGGCTGCTCATACGGGTCGACGGTCTCCTTGCGGTTGAAAACAGAGGGTAGTATACCGCAAAAAATCGATTGACTCGAATGGTACGTGGTTAAGCGCGCGGCACTGACATACGCGAAAAAGCGGGGACAGACCCAAATGGCACTTACTTAGCAAAGAATATGAAAACAAAGCGAAAAAAAGGGACGGTCCCAAGCGAGCCCGCCCAGGGGCAAAACCTGTATCCTGAAAACCTTTTTAAGAATGGGCGGGCGAGACGGGAACGTCCCTTCTTTTCGCATACTACAGTTCCCCGCGCTTAACTAAGTGCCATTCGGGACAGACCCGTCTCGCCCGCCCATTAAAGGATCAGAGTGAAAAACAGGATAGGCGCAGGGGCGGGCTCGCTTGCGTCAGTCCCCATTTTTCGCCCGGATTTGTTGTTAGGCTTCCTCAGCGGCACCCCAAACCTTCCTTCCCCGGAACTCGGGTCTCGTGACGGCCGAAAGCTGTCCGCTTGGAGCAGAGGCATTTGCGAAATAGCCCTTTTCCTTTTCGGTTGAGGTAAAAAGAAGCCGGTTTCGGCGTACGATACCGGTTATTTGCCCGGAACGCGAAGTGTTCACAAGGAAAAGGGGTATTTCGCAATTGCCTGGGAGCACTAAAGCATTGCATCACAAGGGGCGGTGGGCTATGATGAGGCGCGGAATTGTGAGAACACCCCGGAGAAGTGAGAGCCTTTCATGAATATTCAGGAACTGTTTGAACTGGTAGCCAAGGAAAAGGCGTCGGATTTGTTGATTAGCGCGGGGGCGCCGCCCATTTTGCGCATCAACGGCCAATTGTTCCGCACGCGGACGGAATCGTTGACGCCGGAGCAAACCCGGCAGCTTGTCTATGACTTTCTGACGGAGGACCAGCGGAAATACTTCGAGGAACACAAGGAGTTGGACTTTTCGCTGGCCCAGGGCCGCCGCCATCGTTTCCGGGTGAATGTCTATCTTCAAAAACAGGCCGTCACCGCCGCGTTGCGCCCGATTCCCGAGAAAATCCCGAGTTTAGAAGAGTTGGGGCTGCCCAACAGCGTGAAGGAGTTGGCCAAGGCGCGGCAGGGCTTGATTCTTGTGACCGGCCCCACCGGCAGCGGCAAAACCACCACGCAGGCCGCGTTTATCGATATGATCAATAATGAACGCGCGTGCCACATCATCACCGTGGAAGACCCCATTGAATATGTGCATACGCACAAGCGCAGCATCGTGGACCAGCGGGAAGTGGGCGAGGACACCACCAGTTTCGCGCGCGCGCTCAAGTATGTGCTGCGCCAGGACCCCGATGTCATTCTTATCGGCGAAATGCGTGACCTCGAAACCATCAGCGCCGCGCTTACCGCCGCCGAAACCGGCCACCTCGTGCTGGCCACGCTCCACACCAACGAAGCCATCCAGACCGTGGACCGCATCATTGACGTGTTTCCCGCCGAGCAGCAGCAGCAAATCCGGTTCCAGTTGTCCATGGTGTTGCTGGCCATACTTTCGCAGCGGCTGCTGCCGCGCCATGACAAGGCGGGGCGCATCCTCGCGTGTGAAATCCTGCGGAACAACACCGCCATCGCCAATCTCATCCGCGACGGGAAAACGCATCAGGTCTACAGCGTCGTCGAAACGGGAACCCGGGAAGGCATGATCACGATGGACCGTGCCGTGAAGAAACTGTATAACACCGGCAAAATCTCGTATGAAGACGCCATCTCCACCATGCGCAATCCCAAAGAGATAAAAGATTCGGAATAGACACGCGGGAATATGCTCACGTTCCATAGATTACGAAATAAAGTGAGAGACGTCAGAGATATAGTGAAAACAAAGCAAAAAGAGGGACTGACTCCCCAAAAGCAATCCTAATCAGACCTTCATCATTACCTGAATGCTTTTGGGGTGTCTGTCCCTCCTTTTGCGGAGTTGAGTGCCTTTTTAGTATGGGACCTTCGCCAATTTATGTGGATATACTGCTTGCGCTGTTCGTTGCCGGACTGGGCGCGGCATATGCCCATCGCCTGTTCCGAAAAGGGGTTCGACTGAACGCTCCGGATGCCCCGCGCCAAGCAAAAGGGCTGGTGGTGGCGGGACTGGGGTTCATTTTCGGAAATGCTGTCTTTCTACCACTTAAAGAATTCCCCTCCGTCGCTTGGTATTTGCCTATTTTGATTGAATATTACCTGACGCCGCTCGGATGGAGCATTGAATTGTCGCTTATGACTTTTGCCATTGCGGGAATTTCCATGCTTAGCTTCCTGGAGCATCATCGCGCCCGATGGATACTCATCGGCATGAGTCTGGTGTTTTTTATTTGCGCGGAGTCCCTTTTCCAAAATTATGCGCGGGATGTTGTGCCAGACATGGGAAACCAAAGAGTTAGTCCCGACGGATTGTTATTGCAGACCACCGGTTCCACCTGTGCGCCTACCGCCTGCGCGAATGTCGCCCGGTTTTTCGGGAAAGAAATCGGCGAAAAGGAGATGGCCGAATTACTTGGGACAAAAGAACATGGAACCTCGCCGGCCCAGATCATTCACGGTATGCGAAAACTCGGGTTTGCTTGTAAAAAGAGGCATATTCGCAATAATGATCTTGCACAGCTTCATGCCCCGGCGATACTCTTGGTCAACTGGAGCAATGAAGTGGACGGCCATGTTGTTGTGTATAACGGAATGAAGGATGGAAAAGCCGAAATTTGGGATCCTGTTTCCGGAAAGAACAAGATGGACGTGGATTTTCTAAGAGCGTGTTTTAAAAGGTACCACAGCCTGACGTAGCGGCACAATTCCCCT
>CAYYRW010000064.1:0-30357 GCA_964474205.1 uncultured Nitrospirales bacterium
TGCACTTGGACATCTCCCGGAGCCGGAGGTGACCCATAAATTCTAACGAAGAGGCGGAATTAAGAATCGCCCCATTCGACGTGGATGTCACCCCGCCAATTGGTTCATTCCTGGCGTATGACCCGGTGACCGGTCAGGGAGAACTGGGTCTTCGCGCGCGGGGAATACTACTGTTGGGGACAGATAAACCGATTGTCTTGTGCGCCCTGGATTGGCTGGGCATCGGGAGCGGTGGATATGACGCATTCCGGCAGGCGATTGCGGAGGCCGCGGGAACGGATGTCCATCACGTGGCCGTTCACACCCTGCACCAGCATGACGCGCCGGGATGTGATTTCACCGCGGAACAAATCCTGAAAGAACATGGAATCACTCCCAAACGGTATGAAGGAACATTTCATCGGGAGGTGCTCCAGCGTTTGTCAAAAGCCGTTCAAGAATCATTGGCACACGCTCAACCCGTGACGCACCTGGGATTGGGAAAAGCGCCGGTTAAGGAGGTGGCCTCGAATCGCCGGATCGTGGGCCCGGATGGCAAAGTGGGCAAAGCGCGCTATACCGCGTGCAAGGACCCCGCATTAAAAGCGGCGCCGGAAGGCGTGATCGATCCGGAAATCTCTTTGATCAGCTTCTGGAACGGGGAATCGCCGGTGGCCGTGCTCAGTTATTATGCGACGCATCCGCAAAGTTACTACAGGACCGGAATCGCCAACCCGGACTTTCCCGGCATCGCCCGCTTTTTCCGGCAGTTGGCCGTGCCGGATGCCCTCCACATTCATTTCAACGGGGCGGGCGGAAACGTCGGGGCGGGGAAATACAACGATGGCGCGCACGAAAACCGGCTCGTTCTCGCGGAACGGCTCGCGGAGGGCATGCTCCGCGCATGGAAGGCAACGGAACGAATTCCCCTTGCAGCAAGCGACGTGCAGTGGACCGTGATTCCCGTGGTATTGCCGCCCGGCGCGCATCTGGAGGAAAAAGACTTGGAGACCCGGATGCGGACGGAACAAGACATGACCATTGTCGAGGATTGTGCCCGGAAACTGGCGTGGCTGCGCCGCTGTAAAGCAGGTATCCCCATCGATGTGTCGTGCCTGGCCCTGGGACCTGCACGCGTTCTTCATATGCCCGGCGAACTCTTTGTGGAATACCAACTGAATGCGAAGGCGCTCCGCCCGGACCTTTTCGTGGCGATGGCGGCCTATGGCGACTACGCCCCCGGCTATATCGGCACCAAGGAAGCCTATGCTCTGGGCGGTTATGAAACCAGCCCTCGCGCCAGTAACGTGGCCCCGGAAGCGGAGGGCGTGCTGATGGAGGCGATCCGAAAACTGCTGGAAGCCCCGGCAACGAAATGACTCTATCGCTGGCAGGCCACCCTTCGCGCCCCGGGTTGTATTCGTTCATCCACTCAATTCGCAGGCGGATCCTGAATTTTCAGAAGTGGAACAAGCGCGGGATCAACATTAAATAGCTGCTTGGTGTCCCCCCTTTCTGCGATGAACAAACGAACCTGATGGCCCGCATTTGTCGTAAAACAGAGGATGCCGTCTTGATTCGTAAAGGCAATGCCGGGCGCGGACACGTCCGTGCCCGATTTCACCAAGGCAATATACGCGCCGAACCATTCGGGTTCCTCCGGGAAAACATACTCATCGAAAGTGCGGGGCCGGGGATGATACCGGGGACTCGTCGTTTTCCGGTGTTTCAGGGTCAATTCGCATGGCGTGATCTTCTCATTTTCGAGCGCAAAGGGGAAAATATGTCCCTCGTAGCCATACGCTTCGAGGACAATATGGTCCGGCGTATGAGATTTTTCTTTCCATCCCGCCGAAACCCCGGAACCGAACGTTCCGAAGGTATCTTTGTACTTGGCCATGTCGCCGCGCCATTGCGTGAAATGCCAATACGTGGGCAGCCGGTTGTACACGCATAAGGTGGACAGGCCCTTTTGATCGGTATAGCCATTCACGGGAGTATAGGAGCCTTGGAGAAACAGGACCGCACGTTCCTTTTCATTGTTGCCCACCGCCGCCATGCAATGTATCTGCTGTTGGAAACAATTCCCGCCGGTCATGCTTCCCATGGCGGCGTCTTGCAGTTGGTACGACTTGAAGAGGAAAGGCATGATCGAGGCCTTGCCCACAACCTCGAAGGGGTACTTGCGCGCCGTGTTGATTTCAACGGCTTTTTTAGGGGGCTGATATCCCTCGTGAGGAGAGGTCAGCACTTCCGACCGGGCGTCGTCTTGAACAAGAAACATTCTGTAATCGCGGCTGATGCCGGACACCGGCAGTTTGAGTAATGGATGCGTGATCGCTGATTGCAGCAAATAAATGTGGTCCAGCACCTCCTTGCTTTCCCGTTCAATGCGCTCGTCATGACAAAAGTTATGAATGTTCATCAGGTGGGAAAAGACCACATGGTTATACCCGGGCGAAGCGAATTCATCAATCCCGAAAAAGGAAATGTGGTTATACCAACGCGTCCATTGGCTTTTGGCCATCTTCTTCAACCGCGCATCCTCGAAACGGTCGCCCGCCAAGGTCAATGTTTCGATATACAAGACAAAAATGTTGCTGTAGGCGGTAAAATCCCGGCCAATATCGAACACCTCCGTGTCCCAGCGGCGCTTGGCGGCCTCCGTCACCCGCCTGCACGAAAGAAGAAACTCCGCCTTCGTTTCGGCGGACATCTTGCCCTGTTGATCCCACAACTTGACGAATAGGAGGTCTGCCCGGAACAGGGCGGCGTTCAAGTCGGCTTTACGCTCCCCGCCCTCCTCCCGCCACCCCCATTGACCATAGGTGAACGACTCCGGGTTATCATCCTGCAAGGCGAACACCCGGTGGAGCACTTCGCCCGCTTTCGGATAATTGGCCGGAATACTCGTGCGGTATAACAACCATGCATATTGAAATGAAGCTGTTTTGGCGTCCCGCGCATACTCGGCGTCCAGTTTGTCCAGACTGGCCATTTCATCCGCGGTCAGTTCTTGCGCATATCCCCGCACACTCAACATCCCCGCCAGCAATAAAAACACGATTGTTCTCACAAAAACACTCCTCACTTTGACTTAAACGCATCCGCCAGTAACCGCGGCCATAATACGTAAATGAACGCACGAACCTCCAGTTCAAAGGGGTATTACGTTTGCGAAGAGAAGGACGACGGATATTGACCACACCTTAAAGAATCAACATTTGTTGCCGCTTGCTCGTGGGAATACTTGTGGCATAACCAGCGCAAAGAGGATGACCGTATATTGGTGGCCATAAGTGAAATCTATGGATAAACGCACCATAAAAGCCGCCCTCCGTCCCGGACCCCGTTCGTTTGGCCGCAGCCCCCCGCGCCGGGTTCGTCCGTATGCGTCCGTGTGCGTCCGTGCCAGCAACCGTCGCCTTCCAACATCTTTCGCAAAGAAATCCCGGCTAGAAACGTCCGTACTGTTCGACGAGGTCGCGCATGATGAATATGCGGTCCTCCGGGGCGCCGGGGGGCACTTGATCGCCGGCATTGGCGATGAGCCGCGAGCTTTGTTGTTTGAGGTTCAACCAACGCAATACAGCCTCCCGAAATATCCCAACATCGGACTCCTCAATCCAGAGGTTGGGAGGAACCCCTCCCGAGAGAATCATTTCCGCACCGGCCTCTGTCCGGCACTGCGCGGGATCAAGGTCCCCCATGGGTGCTGGAGTGACCGCATCTATGCAGTCCACGCCGAGGCCGCGAAAAACAGAGAGGAGTCCGCGCAACCGCCCGTCAACATGAACGGCAACATATTTCCCGGCGGCATGCAGTCTCTGGACGACTTGTTCGTAGTAGGCGCGGGACCATTCATTGAAGAAATCCGGCGGCTGAAGATCACTGGAAAAGTTATCGCCGACGAGAACTACTTCCGCGGGCGACTGTGCAAGAAGCTCCAGGCACAGAAGATTATTCTGATTAATCTGGTCAATCACTTCCCGTGTAACATCCGGCCAGTCCACCATGGCATGGATGGTTCCCTCGATCCCGAGCCAGTAGTTGAGCAAATGGCCCATGCCACTATACGCGAACACCGCATACGCCACCCCGGCATCGCCAATTGAGTCTTTCCACGCAAGGTAGTGCTCCCAGCGGGGCCGGTAGACCCGCCGTGCCAGGGCATACCCGAGCACTCGCAGTTCCCGCTCCGTATGAATGCCCCAGGCAGGGATGGCCCAGGAATAACTGTGCGCATCCCACCGGCGCGTCCGGCGAATAACCCCGAGGGGCGTCCGGTATTCCCAGGTGATCTCATTGCCCTCCACATTCTTGGTCACGCCGACGTGCACATCCTCTGGATACGACACGTCAAAAAATGAAGCGAGATTGGGCAGATAGAAACCAACGCCACGCTTTTTATGAAAGTCAATTAGCTCGAATTCCGGTGTGTCATACGCCTTGCTGAGATCCCAAGGAAGCCGGTTTCGGTGATAAAACCAATGCGAAAGGTCAAGCATAAACGGCACAACATCCGGGGTTTCACGGCGGTAAACCGCCAGAATACGTTCCCGCGGCGTCATGGGACTATCATCCTTTCCATAAACAAGCCGAAGCAAACCAGCATGCGCCAAGAACGAGCGGCGCCGCCATGACAGTGATCGCCACGGCCCGGTGCATCCGCGATTTCCTCCGTATGGGCGCCAGGCTGAACAAAGCGCCCGTTACAAGATTGACCACGAGCGACGAAGCCAGTATCCATTGAAAGCTGAGGGTTTCACCCCCGGCAAGGTCCCAAAAGGCCACCACAAACGCCGTGAATATTCCGTACAACGAACCCAGCACCGCGCCTGCAGGGGTGGCCCAGGGGACATACATCGCCATGAAAAAGAGGCCGAACATGGGCGCCACGAACAGCCCGTTGGTCTTGGTGGTCACCTCGTACAAATTGCCGGGCACCACCCCAATCAATAACGCCAAGAGAATAACAAGCATCCCGATGCCCGCGGTGGCGTATTTCCCCATCCGCACCTTGCCGGTTTCCGTGAGATTCCGGCGCACGAGGTACTGGAGCAGGTCGGTATTGAGCACCGTGGCGGTGGACGTCACCCCGCTGGAAAGCGAGGACATCGCGGCGGCCATCATGCCGGATATGACAAGCCCGGCCGCTCCATACCCGGCGAAGTTCACAACAAAGTGCGGGAATAAGTAATCCGCCTCTTGACCAACGTTGAATTGCCCGATTTGGAATTGCGGATTGGCGATATAGAATGCGAGCAGTGCGAAACCCAGCGCCATCAAGACCACAGATACCGCAACCATGGCAAAACTGTTGTATAAGAACGCACGCCGTGCCGCCTTGGCGTCCCGGGTGGCGAGATAACGCTGGATCGCAAGTTGATCGGAACCACAGGTGCTGATCCACCAGACCGTCGAATGCACCAGGGTGCCGAAAAGCGTCACACGAACCGCCGGATTCACGCTGAACAGCGGCTGTACATCCCACGCCGGCGACCACTGGGTTGGAATCCAGCCAAAGCCCCCCATCCGCACCGTCACAATGCCGATGCAAAGGAATGCCCCGGCGAACATTACAAACGTCTGGATGACATCCGTGAGCACCACCGCCTGCAAGCCTCCCAGGGCCGCGTAAATCACCGTGGCCGTCCCCAAAACAATCACCACATACGGCAAGGCTTCCGGGCTCCACCCCAAGCACGGAATCACTACTTTCGAGGCGCTGAAGATAACGAGCGCCATCCAGATCATGCGCAGGGAAAGAAACAACGTCGAACCAAAAAGCCGGACACCCCGCCCAAACTTCATCTCCAGGATTTCATACGCGCTCGTGATGCGCAGCTTCATGATATTGGGAATGATGAAATACCCGGCCAGGACAAAGATCAGCGGCAGGGCCAGCATATCCAAAATCGCCAGCGGGCCGTGTTTCATGATTTCACCCGGCACCGATAGATACGAAATGGTGCTGATAAGCGTGGCAAAAAGCGAAACGCCCACCATGAACGGCTTCATCTTGCGCCCGCCAAGGTAATAGTCGTCCGCGGTCTTGTTGCGGCGCGCATAATATACGCCAATCCCGATCATCCCCGCCATGTACAGAACAACGACTATCCAATCGGCCACCCCAAGACCTCCACGAAGCCCTTGTGTGATTGCACCGTCGGAAGACTCGGCAAATCCGGCGCGCGCGCAGAATATCCCGGCGGCCAACCCAATGGCCTCAAGCCTGCGCCTCATGGTATTGAATGGCATACTTCCCTGAACTCCAGTACTACTCGATCCGCGCCCATCGAATGGCGGTCTCATCCGTTTTCACGCCTGCATAATAGACCAACACTCCTCCCCCGCCCGGCAACGGCGCGGTGTTGGGCAGCCCCACCGAGAAGGCATACATCTCCGACCACGCATCCTGCATGGAACTCTTCTGCCGGGTCTGCATCCGTCCTGATGATTCATATATCACCAGGGAATCCGAGACGCTCCAAGCACATCCGCCATCGCCGCCGCGGCATACCTTGATGGCGGGTGGACCGCATCGGTCCACGTACGGCAGCGCAATCTTTCCATCGGCGAGGGGAAACACTGGGCCGGGCTGGCCGGGCACACCGGTGGCGCGCGGTGGCGGCCATGCAAGGCCATCCGGGCCGGAACAAGAAACATGGATGTCCAGATACGTTGCATTGCAGCGGTCGAACGTCCAAAAAACATCCAGGATCCGCCCATCCGGAAGAACCGCCGGACGTTGATCCCAGTAGAAGATATCGGCCGCCGGGTCCTGAGCGGCCACCGCCTGCCGGGGCCACGTCTTACCGCCATCATACGAGAAAATCATCACTGCGGCATGTTCCCATCGCGCGAGATCGTTGTAGGGCTTGTTTAACTCGAATTGACAGGCGAGGGCGCCATTCGCGAGGCGCAACACAGGCCCGGTGAGCGGTGTGGGCACATGAAAGGGGGCCGTATCCACCACTTCCAGCGGCGACCATGTATGCCCGTTATCATGTGAGCGCGAAAGGAGAATCCGGGTATCCAGCAAGCCTTCGGTAGTTTCATTGAAATAGGGCAAACCGGGATTCGAGGCATCCACCCAGTTTACAACCGCGAGCAGGGAACCGTCATGAACCGCCGTTATTCCGCAAATCCGCAGCGTGCCGGGCCTGCCTTCAATAGCGGGAGCATGAAACGGCTCGGCAGGCCCCTCCCATGTCCGGCCTTGATCGTCCGACCACGTCAGGAAAACACGCTCGCCCGCATTGCGGAGTTTGCCTGGCGCGGCGCGAAAAGAGCACAGCCAACGCCCCGCCGGGGTGATGCATATCATGGGAAAGGTCGCACTCGACGCATCGCCCGTTCCGGAAAACACTGTCCCCTCGCCGGTCACCTGCATACTTGCCCATCTCCAGTTTGTTTTGTTGTTTCACTGTATAGGCCGAAGTTAGGTGTTTGCAACCCAATGAATCACACCCAATGAATCACACCCAACAGGTATGTGGGTACGGGCTGCGCTGCTTCACACCAGGGATCACCATCTCAGAAATTGGTCTGAATACTGACAAAACCGGAAGCCACATCTTCCATGGCCTGTTCCCCGGTAAGATAGGTCCAGAATTCTGTTTGATCCCGCAAAAAGACATTGAACCACGCAATCATGTAGCGCGCGGCAATATTCTTCGCAAGGTTGTCCTCCGTGGGCTGACCGCCAAAGAGAAAATCGTACGCCTCCTGCGCCAATCCCGCATAATCGTCCACAAAACTGGCGTGATCGGCGCCATGAATCAACACTTCTTCGGCCATACAGGATGCCGCATGCCGGAAGAACTCATGATAATTTTCTTCCACGGGATTTAGAGGTCCCGCGGTGGCAGAACCCAGAAAGCATGCAGGCACCCGAACCTGGGGCATCAATTCGGGCGTGAACGAGCAAAAGAACGGATTCGGGGGCAGGATGCCTGCCGACCCGTCCACGGGATCAAACCCCACCACCGCGCCAACCGACGGTTCCTTGAGCGAGGCCATAAGCGCATACTTGCCCCCGATTGATTGACCGGCCACGCCCACACGTTCCAGGTCCAGTTTTCCCGCAAGCACCCCCCCCACCAGTATTCTGCCGGCGCAACCATTGGAACAGTTTTTCCATATCGTCTTCGGCGTCACGATCAAACAAACCCGTGAAATGCGCTATCAGCATGACATACCCCCAGCTTGCGGCCTGCTGGCCATACGACCGGTAGAATATCGGGGGTTCCAAATATCCCGGAAAAAACAAAATAACCGGGCACGGCGCGGCCCTGGATGCCACCGTCACGCCATCCTCGGTGGGGAAATACAGCACGCCATTGCAGGTCGACCTCTGGGCCGAAAAATCCCAAAGCATCCGCGAAACGGTCTTATATTCGCCATGAAAACCCGGTGTGACCGGCGGCGTGCATCCCTGCAACAATGCGACAAGCACTCCTGCTGTTCCTGCCAAAACAGAACTATACCGACACGACGCCACTTGATGATTTCTCCGTCTAACTCCCGCATAGGCTCCCCACCCAATACATGGACAGTCCTTATGGTAAGGGTTGTGTCCGCAGCGAGTCAAGGTTCCGGAAGATCGGGTTCAGGAATAACAGGTCCGGTTGATGATGACCTGTTTCAATTCATCTGAAAGCTCGTTAAAATACGCGCAATATCCCGCAATGCGCACCAACAGGTCCGGGTATTTCCCGGGATTCGCATACGCGTCCAACAATATCTGGCGGTCAATGACATTCGGCTGTATCTGCATCCCCCCACGTAAAAGAAAGGTCTTGAAGATGCTCGCCAGATTTCCCACACCTTCGGTGTTCTTGAACAATGCGGCGTCAATGGTGAACGTGGCCGTGGTGCCATTTTCGCAATGCTCCACAAAATCGACGTCCGCAACCGCATTCAGTGCGGATAACAAATCCGTCTGTTTCATCCCATAATGCGGCGTGATGCTGTTGGCCAGGGGAACCCCCGCAAGCCTTCCCGAAGGCAAGGCCGGGGTGTTTCGCCCATACCGGGTGCCGACGTTCAACGCGTAATATCCCGCGGAATACCGCCCGTTGCGCGGGCAGTTCGCCACGGATTCCAGGGCATTGTTGTACATCCGCAGAACCTTGTTCACCCACTCCGTGGCCTTGCGGGAGGAATCGTCGCCGAACTTTGGCACGGCCAGCAACGCGGAATGGATTTCTTGATAGGCGTCCCCTTGAAAATTATGTTCAAGGGCGTGGATAACCTCGTCGAGGGTGTACCGCTTACTCTTGAACACCACCTCGTCAAGCGCGTGCAGCGAATCCGCGGCATCGGTGATCCCCACCGCCTGAATGCCGCTGCTGTTGATCGATGTACCGCCTTCATAAACGTCTTTTCCGCTTTCAAGGCAGCCTTCAAACAGCGAAGAGGCAAGCGGCGTGGTGAAGCTTTTGCGCAGTTCCGCTTCAATCTTCTGGTGATCGGCCAAAATGGATTGTGTCAGGAAATTCAACCGTGCCTGGAACCGCTCCAGCAGTTCCTCCATGCTGGATGGCGGAGCATACCGGTAAAGGCCGCGCTTGGCATTTCTTCTTTTCCGAAGCGCATCACAGGTTTGATGGATGAACTTGGCGAAGCGGCCTTCCCCTTTAACGTAATATTTCACGAAATTGGTGCTCAAGGCCAGCAGTTGATCACGAATCCCTTCGTTCCACAGATCGTGTTCATGCCCCTTGAGCGCCTGCAAAAGCGGCAGCGTGAGATTCACATTGGCGCAATCGGTGTTCCCGAAGTGATCATCGTTGGCCTTGGGCTCGACACACCCCACTATCGCATAATTCCGGGCATTTTCCAGGGTGGTCAGATAATGCTTCAAAAGCGTTTTGATGTAGATGTCGTCATTGAATAATTGCGGGATGGGACACCCGTTGATGTAGATCTCCGCAATCCGCCGCAGGTACGCATCGGGGCTGTCCTTGTGAACCCGCGCGCTCAAATCCGCCGCGAGCGGCTGCAATTCACAGGCGTCCAGCAGCATATAGGTAACGTCGTTGGTGGCGTCCCGGCCCTCTTTATCGAGTCCGCCAAACGTAATCGCCTGATCCGTGGACAACGTCTCAAAAAGGTTGAACAATTCCGGAAAGGTGTTCCCATCATTCACCAGAATGGCTTCGTCCATCTTTAGGACGAATAAACACAGCAGTTCCTTGGCTTTCTCATACGTGATGCGGCCTGCTTCCAAATCCCGTTTGTAATACGGGTACAGGAATTGGTCCATCCGCCCGAAGGATATCGCGTTCTCATACGACTCGATGCACAGCGCGACATGGAGCAGCACCATGCTTTGCAGGGCCTCATGAAAGGTGCGTGCGGGATATTTGGGCACATGCCGGCAAATTTCAGCCATCTCCGCCAATTCACTGCGGCGCTCCGGATCGGTTTCGCGCGCGCTCAGGCCCGCCAGATGCTCCGCATAGCGTTGTGCAAACGCTTCCAACGCTTCCAGGGCAATGAGGACGCCCGCATAAAAATCCTGGTTGTTCTCCGGCTTTTCCTTTTGCTTGGCCTTGACTTCCGCGATAAGACCGGTGGTCCCCAGCGCAAGCATGCGGTCGAAATTCGCGATAAAGTGGGCTATGGCCGCCAAATTGTTGTTGAATCCGGCGTTCATTTCCGACGCGCGGGCAAACATGGTGATATAATCCCGAAGTCCGCGGTTGGTGTGTCCGAGAAGGCTGTGCTTCAGCCAGAAGGGGGCGCTTCGCAAGAAGGCCAGCCGTTCCCGGAGGGATACCTGGAACGATACCGGCTTCAGGCGTTTCAATTTGTGGATCATCTTGATGCCGACCACGCCATAATATTCCGCCCAAAGCTGGCCGGCCACCCGTTTCGCAGTGAAATTGCCCACCAGCAGTTCCCCGGGATACACGATAACGCGCTTGTTTCGCAGCACGTGGGAAAGGCATTCTGCCCGGTGAATGGGCGTTGGCTTATGGAAGCCATGTTTCTTGTAATACTGGGTCTTGAGCAGGCACGCCTCCATGCAGAGCGCCCGGGGGCTCTGCCTGAGATCGCGCTGAATCTGTTTTACGCGCAGGGTGAATTCCGCTTTATGCGGGGCGGAATCCAAATCCTCGTAGGTGGCCGTAATGCCATTTTGCTTGAATATTTTCAGGCCTCTTTCGATGGCGTTGCGGCTTGCCTCGGGCGTGATGTTCAACAGGGCGATTTTCAAACCCAGGCGCTGGGCCTTGTCTTCATGGAAATTGTGATATTTCAACAATTCAATCGAATCATACTCGATGGATTTCAGCCACCGGGCCACGGCTTCCAGATGCGCCTCGCCGTCATTGAATCCCGGCACCATCACCATGCGGAATTTAATGGGAACGTTTAATCCAAGGAGTTTCTTCAAATTGCCCTGGATCAGGGTGTTTTCTTGCTGGGTGCATCGAATATGGAGTTCGTTATCGCCAACCGCCTTGAGATCGACCAGAAACAGGTCCACATAGGGCGCGGCGGCATTGATGGCGGCCCACGGCGCGTGAAGCGACGTTTCGACGGCAATATGTATGTTCTGTTGCTTTAACGCGCGCAGCAACGATACCAGACACTCCGAATCCTGCAAAAACGGTTCCCCCCCGCTTAGCGTAACCCCGCCCTTGCTCGAGAAGTAATACGGCTTGTCCCGCGATACAACGTCCAGAATATCCCCCTCGGAACACTTGCCATCAGGGGCTAGATCGCCATTAAATGCTTGCATCTCCGGATTTTGACACCACGCGCACCGCAAATTACACCCCTGGAAGAATATTGTGGTGCGAATCCCCGGGCCGTCATGAACACACGTGCGTTGAATCTTAAAGGGCTTCAAGCTTTTGGTGATTGGGGCATTCACGGTGTGTACTGCCTTTTCTCCGAATATCGGATTGGTTCTTGCACCTCGCTTCAGATTATGCGGGCGCCCCAGGCATTGTTGAATCCTTGGGCACGCTCGTTGGCTATAGCGCCTTTTTTATATGCTTTTTCCCTATAAAAGTCAAATACGATGCGCCCTGGAAGCGATACAAACGGGCCGTTTAGGCATTATAAACGCCGTTTTCTTTCTTTGCCAAGCGCATTCGCCGCAATCAGGGCGTGCAGGACCTGCACGGGCGTTATCACACCCGCCTCATGATGGACGGACTGCCCGGGTTCACACGTTTTCTCCGCCGCCGTCATCAACGATTCGTGGTCCGCATGTTCCAAACCAATGTCCGCGAGCGTCGTCGGCAAACCAACCGATTCACAAAACGAAAAAACCGTGGACGATTCTTCCGCGGAAGCATCGGTGAGTTGGAGCCCGGCAAGCACGCCAAACGCCACTTTTTCACCATGGTAGAACGAATGGGTTTCCCCCAGGGCCGTGAGGCCATTGTGAATGGCATGGGCGGCCGCCAGCCCGGCGCTCTCAAATCCGATCCCGCTCAACAGGATATTCGCCTCGACAATGTGTTCGAATGCAGGGGTCACAAGATGATGTTCATTCGCCGTTTTTGCCGCCGCCCCATAGGCCAGCACGGTTTCATAGCAGAGTTTGGCGATGTTAAGACCCACCGTTGTGCAATATCCGCCGCATTCGTTCACCGACTGGGTGCGCGCACAGGACCTGGCTTCAAACCAGGTCGCCAGCGCATCCCCCATCCCGGCCACCAGAAAACGCGCCGGCGCCGCGGCAATGATATCCACGTCCACAAGCACCGCCGCCGGATTCATCTTTTGATAATACACGGTGTCGAACACCCCCTCCGCGGAATACAGCACCGCACATCCGCTGCACGGCGCATCCGTAGATGCGATCGTCGGCACGATGATCACAGGGATGTTGGCACGGTCGGCGGCGATTTTTGCCGTGTCTATGGTTTTGCCGCCCCCCATCCCCACCAAAACATTCACCTTTTTTTGCGCAATAACGGCCGACAGCCGGGCCACCTCACTCTCACAACATTCCCCTCGGAATTCTTCGATAGAGATGCCCCGAGCCTCCAACTCGATACCGCAACGGGGAAGCACCTTATCCTTCACCGAAGGCGACGCCAGTATCAGCCCCTTTTGGCCCAACAAATCAATCAACGCGGGCAATTCACCTATGGCCCCGGCACCTTGGATATACTTACCCGGAAAAACAGCTTTTCTAAACACAGGATACTCCTCGTCTTATAGCGATGCCATAGAATGGCATTTACTCAGGAATCGCTTCAAATTGAACTCCGGTGATTTGGCAATTGTTCACTGTTACTCTGCGCAATCTGTGAATAACATCACAAGAAACGATGTGATCCCTCCGGCTCGTTTCTTTGGCGGCGGCCATGTCGCGTCAAGCCTTTCATGGTTGAAGAAATCCACATGGTTCCGAAGAGGGCTCCACTATTCGCCCCGAATATCGATCTTTCCGACTTTGTATCGCCGGTGCCCGTCATGATTCGGAAGGGGGAGTGCGATCTTCGGAGTGCCATCAAGCTGCCCAACGGAAACGAAGACATCGAAGGTCCCCGCGGGCATATTCGGCGCGAAACCGTGAACCGACTCGGCAGAATTGGCAGCAGCCTCATTGGGCGGGCCGATGGGGAGGCCGCGCACGTCGAATTGCTCGTTCACAAATACCGCGACGATACCGCCCTTTGCATCTTTTAGGGTGAATGCGGCGTATCCGCCGGGGTAACACGGTGCGACTCCCGCATTGGCCCAGACGGAAGAGAACCGCGGACGTTCAGACAGCTTCACGCGTGCGGGCCAGGACGCCTCGCGGCATTGAATCCGGTAGCCCAGCCGCAGGTTGACCTGGTCGATCAGTTCACGTTCTTTTTCCAGGAACTCGCGCGGGAACCAATGGATGGTCAGGTAACTCGCGTGGTACTCCTCAATGGCGCGCAGAAGAATGTCGCGTTTCCACGCGCCGCGATCAACGGACGGTTGATAGTGTTCGTGTTCGAGGACCACCGGAAACTTCGGCCAGAAGGACTGCGCCATCTGCGCATGGAAATAGGAGTTCGGAGGGGGTTGCACGAGGATGCTGTCGTCCCGCAGCGTCATGCCTTTCCCAAGGGCATATTGAATTGTGTCGTCGCCCTGAAAACTAAAATCGTCGTTTGCCGCCACCAACGTTTTGTGAAAATGCCGCGCATAGAGGTCAATGTGTTTCTTGACGGTTTCCGCGGGATACTGCTTCCGCGTGCTCGCAAACGTGTGCCCCTCGCCCCACACCCCGAAGGAGCCAACATCGACGAACGCGACGTTTGGGTTTCCGTCGTAGCGCGCGGCGGCGGCAGCCACGAACTGTTCATGCTTGGCGAGGAATACAGGATCGTCATAATCCGGTTCCCAAAACGGTCCGTTTTCATCGACCCCTTTGCCGACAGTGAAGTTGTATCCTTTTGCCCCCGCGTCTTCGACCCATTTCGGCGTGGCGTACTGCATCCACGATTCGGACACGGTGAAGCGAAACGCGACTTGCAGTCCTTTGTCGATCCACCGCTGCGCCGGCGCGTCGACAACCGACCAATCATATTGCTTTTCGACCGGCTCGATGTATGCCCACGGAAGCCGCAGATAGATGCACCCGAGTCCCGGGAAGTCATCGAGCGTATCCGATGGCTCCAACTTCGACCCGTAGTTCGTCAGGAGGTTCGAGTAGAAGTTGAGCTTCCAGCCCATCTGAGGATTGACAAGCGCCTGGCCGGTATCGGTCAGTTGCACCGTGACACGTTCCTCTGCCAGAGCCTTCGGCACGGCACAAAACAGGACCAATACAAGGACTTTCCACATAGTTGCATTCTCCGAGATGTAGCAAGATTAACACCTGCAAACGTTAACGTATTTGCCACGTTGCACACAAGTACTCAACAAAGCGCGTGTTTTTTGAAGAACATCGCATATCGGAGGATACCCTGGGTTTAGCCCCCACCAACGAATCAACCCTTTGGTGAGCAGAAGTGGAAGAAGACTCTGGCGCTCATTGAGATAACCGGTCTCCGAAAACGGCGATATTCGACAGAAACTCTTATCGCAAACAGAGTCTTGACATAACAAAAGGCACTCATTTCCATATTGCATTTGCGGCCGAACCTGACGCACACTGTAAGATGTCTATTCAGTGTTCGATGTATGAACGGTTGTCAGCGCTGCTTGAACGCAGCAACATGGGAGTACTCCATGAGAAAAAGCATAATCCTGTTCGCTGCCGGTTTAGTGTTCCTAACTTGCTGTGCGTTCGCACAAGTTCCGTCTTCGCCTGCCCCGGTGGACACCGCCCCGGCTGGTGCGCCGGTGAAGATTTATCCGTTTCCGCAGGGGGAGGCCGCCGCGCCGATCTCGATCACGGCGAACGGTCAGGCGTTGCCGGTTTCGTTGTGTTATGTGTCGGCGTATCCGTATAACCGGCGGTGGCCGGGGCATCAGCGCACGAAAGACCAGCGCGAGGAGGCGTATTTCGCGCGTCTGTCGGGATCAGGACCGATTACGTTTCGATACACTCCCTCCCATCCCTTTTCGGCGTGTGTGATCCGGCCATTGTCGGCGAAGGTAACCCCGGAGGTGAAGGAGGGCGTGATTACCTTCACACTGCCGCATCCCGGCGGCTATACGGTCGAATTGGACGGCACGCACAACGCGCTGCATCTCTTTGTGGATCCGCCCATGGACTACAATGTATCGCCCGATGCGAAAGGGGTGCATTATTTCGGGCCGGGCGTCCACCACGCCGGCATCCTGAATCTGAAGGACGATGAGACGGTGTATATTGACGAGGGGGCGGTTGTTTACGCCAGCATTCATGCGGATAAGGTCCAACGCATCCGGATTTTGGGACGTGGCATTCTCGACAACAGCGAAAACGTCGAGGAGATTCTGTTCAAGGTCGACAAACTCGGGGACGGCACAGTCGATGTGGGCAACAGCCGCCGCGATCACACAATTCACCTCGTGGATTCCAGCGACATCGAGATCGAGGGCATCACCATCCGCGACTCGCTGCTCTACAACATCGCCGGTTTCGGATGCCGCAACACCACAATCAAAAACATTAAGACCATCGGCTGCTGGCGCTACAACTCCGACGGGATAGACCTCCACAACTGCCGCAACGCCCACGTGTCCGGTTGTTTTGTGCGCACGTACGACGACTCGCTGTGCGCGAAGGGCCACGCCGGCTATCGTTTCGACACCTGCGAAGACATTCTCTTTGAAAACTGCGTCGTGTGGAATGACTGGGGCAAGGGGCTCGAGATCGGCGCCGAAACCCGCGCCGAGCACCTGCGCCGGATCGTCTTCCGCAACTGCGATATAATCCACCTGACGGGGCCCGCCATCGACATCATGAATGTCGACTATGGCCGGGTGCATGACGTCACGTTCGAGGACATCCGCATCGAGTACGATCCCGTCATTCAGCGGCCCGCCTTGCAGAAGGACGACGAAACCCCGTTTGTGGCGGACCCGAACAGCACCTACATGCCCCCCGTGATCTGTTTCGAAATCGTGAAGCACGCGGAATACTCCAGCGGCCTTGACCGCCGCGGCTATATCCACGACATCACATTGCGCAACATCCGCATCCACGCCGGCCATATGCCCCCCTCCTCCTTCAGCGGCTACGACGAAGAGCACGCCGTTTTCAACATCACTGTGGACGGTTTATTCCTCGGCGACAAGCGCATCACCACGCCGGAAGAGGCGCAATTCCATCTCGGCGAGCACACCCGCAACATTAAAATCCAATGAGCAGAGGCACTGCGATGACGTTCGACGAAATCATTCACGCCCGGCGGTCGGTGCGCGCCTATGAAAACCGGCCGGTGGATCCCCGCCATATTGTGGCCATGTGCGAAGCCGCGCGTTGGGCCCCGAGCGCGAATAACACCCAGCCAACCCGTATCATTGCCGTGACAGACCGCTCAACCATAGAACGGCTCGCCCAGGAGGCCATGGGGCCGGTTACCGGCAACCGTTGGGTTCGTCACGTCCCGCTCCTCCTCGTGGGCTGTGCGCAATTGGATATCGTGACAAACAAGATCGGCGCCAAACTTACCGGCATCGAATATTACCAAATCGATTTTGGAATCGCCATGGAACACCTCGTGCTGAAGGCGACGGAACTGGGCCTGGGAACCTGTTGGCTCGGCTGGATCAATACGGAACGCACCAAGGCGATATTGAACATCCCTCCCACCATCCGGGTTATGGCGATGGTGGCCGTGGGATACCCTGCCGGCCAGCCACCGAAAAAACGCTCCCGGAAACCGTTACGGAAGATTCTATTCTCCGAAACTTGGGGAACCCCGTTCCCCATGCTCGACCAAGGCGACCCGGAATAGCCCAACGGCGGCTGAGTTGTTGAACGAAATGTTGAACAAAATAGGGAGTTTACGCTATGCACAGACGATTTCTTGTTCCCATGCTTCTCTTGGCGGGATGGGCTTGCGCCACTCCACACGAGGGCATTTGGGACGCCCTGCTGGATTCTCCACCCTCGCTTCATCCGGACAAGGCGCGGGATGCGGCCATTGGCGCACTGGACACGTGGCTGGAGCAACCCAATTCCGAACTTTCACCGGACTGCGTGGCCTATTATCGGCGGGCCGTGGACCGCGTCATTCATCTGCTGCAAACGGAAAAACCCAAGAAGAACTTTCGGGTGTTCCAACTCTATTCGAGTTCGGTGATCGTCCAAACGCGGTCGTGCGTATTCGCGATTGACCTGGATCAAGGACCCAACGAGAACCTGAACCAAACGCCGGAGGAGGAAGGGGTTGTATTCTGCATGACCGACGATCAGGTGGCGGCGTTGGCGGATTGTATCGATTACGCTTTTCACACCCACGAACACGGTGACCATATAGACTATGAAATTTCCCAGGCATTGCTCACGCGCGGGAAAACCCTCATCGCCCCCGAAAGCACGAGAAAAATTTGGGCGGGCAACGCGTGGGCCGGGAAAATCGTGACACCGCCGCAGACACTGGGGCAGGGAACACGTATCGGAAATCTGGTGGTCGACGTCCTCTTGGATCATCAATGGAACAACGACAGCCATACATCCGGGACGCCGTGCAACGCGTACGTTATCACGACGCCGGAAGGCATTACCGTGGCAACGAAGGGCGACATCAACTGCGCCCTCCGCTTCTACGGATGGCTGCACGTGCTGCACGGGAAGAAGCGCAAAATAGACCTCATGGCGGGCAGCCCGATCTACTGGCATGGCGTTACCCTGATACGCGAAATTGATGCGCTGCTCAAACCTGTCTGGTTGCCCGGACACAATTGGGAGTTCGGTCATCGCAAGGCCGGTGAACCCCGCGGGCATGTCTCCACCTTCACCTCCTCACAAGCCCTTCTCCGCGCCAACTGTAAAAAAGGCCGCGTTACCGCGCTTTCCTGGGGTGAATTTCTGGAGCAGTAATGATGAAACCGGTTTTCCGCATTGCGGATAATTGTGCGGCGGCCCATGGTCCAGCTACATTAAACAATAGGAGACGAAAAATGACAGCCAAACGCATGATGTTCAGAGGCACCGTTTTGTTAATGACGGTTTTGTGCGGAGGAATGGCCTCCGGGGAGGAATCCGCCGCTTCCAAGGCGCTTCAGGGATTGCCCCTGCTCTACGAGTCAAACTTTGCGGAGGATGCGGCCCGGTGGACGCCTACGGATGCCAATGCATGGAAGGTAACCGAAGAAGACGGCGTACAGGTCTACTCGTTGTGCGGCGCCAGCCAATACGAGCCAAAAGTGCGTTCGCCCAAAAACATCGCACTGCTCAACGACATTGAAGTAACCGATTTCATCCTGGAAGTGAAAATCAAGCAAACCGGGCGCGAATATGGCCATCGGGATGGGTGCGTGTTTTTCGGATACGTGGACCCGTCGCACTTCTATTACGCCCATATCGCCACCAAGGCGGACGAACATGCCAACTCCATTTTCCTGGTGAACGATGCACCGCGCGTATCCATCGCCAAGGAACGGACCGGCGGCACGGACTGGGGCACAATGTATCACACCTTGCGAATCGAACGGAGAATCGAAACCGGCTTGATTAAGGTGTTTTTCGACAACCTGGACAAGCCCATCATGGTGGCCGAAGACAAAACCTTTCTTTCCGGGAAAATTGGCCTCGGCTCATTCGATGATACCGCCAATTTCAAAGAAGTCCGGTTGTGGGGAAAAAAGAAATAGCAAGGACGCACCCCGAAAAACGATGCGCTAATCCCTTGATAGTGAACATCCTCACGGAATAAGGCGCGTTGCGGGTTTATGCCCCTACTTCCGGCTGGTCAGCACCTGCTCCGTGCCGGGCCGGTCCAGCCGGTAGGTATAGTCTGGCCACAGGGGGCAATTCAGATCAATCCATGCCTTCACCGCCCGCATCTCGTCCTTGGTCAGGGCAACCTGCTTGTGGTCTTTATCCTCCAGGACTTTCCAAAGCTTGCTTTGGAGGGTTCCAAACGAAAGCGGTTCGGCCTTGAACGGCCGTATGCCCCAGGTGTAATCGAAATAATGAACCCAGCCGCCTTCGATGAGCGACCGGTAGGAGGCGGGTATCCGTTCCTTGTCGAGTTTACCGCGCAAATCGGGATCAGCCCCCCCCCATCGTCCGTCGTGGCAACTGACGCATTGGCGGTCCAACACCGGTTGAACCACTTTTTCAAAGGAAAAGGGCACCGCGCCCCACGGCGGCGGTTCGAGACGGGCCGGCGGCCGCCGCAGGGCCTGCCGCAAACCGGCGGCGGGCGAAGTGGTCTGACGGCTTTCATGGCAGCCAATGCAACCGCGCGTCTCGCCCGGCTGCAGTTGAATAACGCTCCGCATCCGTTGAATTTCATTGTAGTCTTCATCAAGCAATTGAAAATAGAGTTGCCGGCCCGCGGGCGCCAGGAAATTCGCCGAGCCATCCTCCGCCACGGGCGCGGTGCCATACGACCGTTTGGCTTCATACGTGGGCCAGGCCGGATCATCCGTCACCCGGTAGAGACCTTCCCCCACGGCTTCTATCTTCTTGGGCCAGTCGTGATTCGTCCGCACAGGGGCCAGCAATGCGTTCGTGGTGCGGGTGAGGTAGCTGGTGGCATGCCCCTTCACAAGATGGGTCGGCGACGCATAGAAATCCTGAAAGGGCGGATGGTCTTTTTGGCATTCGCCATTGGCGAGGCGGGACAAATCAGCGGGAACTTCCTCGGCGATTTGGATGTATTTGACGCGGCCGCGCGCCACCGCCGGTCCCAGGCCGAGGTAAACGTCTTGAATGGTAAAACGCCCCAATTGCTCTTTGGCTAGTTCCGGCTCGATGGAACTCGCGAGCACCGGCGGACGCGGACGCGGGCACAGCGGCCTCGGTCCCGTGCTGCTGATTTCGGGATCAATATAGAGCAATTCACGGTTGCCATACCGATCAATGACATAGAGGCCCCAATTATGGTGATTGTCCGGATTGTGGCTGACCAGGAAATAATCGCTCGAAATGGGGTACGGATCCCGGAATGTGTCAAAATAGCTGCGGTCCATCTGGTAATACGGATGCGTATCCGGCGTAATGTTGGTGATGGCGTTTGTGTCGAACGGATCCTTGCCCCGGTCGATCAAGGCAATGGGGCCTTCATGGCTGCCGTGCGACATCAGGGTGCAGACAATCTCGTTGGTCCCCGGAACCTCATGCGCCTGGCTGTAGCAATTGGGCGTGTTGTTGCCGAACACCAGCACGGGATGCGTTCCATCGGGATGAATGGTCCAGAGGGTATGGCTGAAATCCGCCCCTTTGTCAAGATACTCGGACCGTGTCCAGAGAATGAGTCCGTCGCTCATGACCGAAGGCTTCCACTCGCTCAGGTTGGCGTAGGAAAGCCGCCGCAGATTCGAGCCGTCCCGGTCCATGCGGTAAAGCACATACGCCTGCGGACGCCAGCAAAGGAAGCGAAGCGCGCACCGGGTGGTGATAAACGCCAATCCCCCGTCCGGCAAGACGGCCGGATCGAAGTCGTGAAAAGGGCCCTCGGAAAGTTGCCGTACTTCGCCGCCGTTCAGCGGCAGCGAATACAGGTGCCAATACGAGTCCCATCCCGCCACCTGCGGAATCTCCGGGCGATAGGCGAAGAAAACGGTCTGCGCGTCATAATCCGGCACCGGCTCGCGGACAATGCCCGCGCTGCCGTCGAACAGTTGTTCAATCTCGGCCTGGTCCGGAAGCAGGCCGCCCTGCGCGTCCTGCGGCACATGAAGCACAAAGACCCCGCCCCCGGGTTCAAGACAGCCATCCAGATGCTCGCTGTAGTTGTGTGATTCCAGAAACGGATGCCGCTTGGCGAACAGCACCTGTTCCAGCGGCGCCAGCGAAGGATCGCGGAAGAACAAGCGCCGCTTGGCCCATCGTGCCGCGAAGTAAAGATCATCAGAAGCCGCGCCGGAATCCGCCGCCGCCTGGAGTTCGGCCAACTGCCGCCGTTCCTCGCCTGCATCCAGTCCCCGTTTCTCAAGCCGGTTAATCAAATCTGAATACAGCGTCAAAACGCGTTGCAACGGCTCCAACCGCGCAAGCGGCCCCCAATACGGCGCGCCGCCCGGATACGCCGGACGTTCCGTCAACAGCGGCGACAGGTAGTCATCGGCGGGAATCTTGCTCCACGTGTCGCGCTCCCGCTGAAATGCATATTGCACCACCCCGTGCCAGTTCTTTTCGGCCAACCGGTCCACCCGCAAGTGAGGTATCAGATCGAATGCACTCAACGGATTCTTCCGGCGAGGCACCAAGGAGCCTGCCTTGTCACCCAAAGAAGCCACCGCCTGCCAGTCTGTTCCATTCAACGACACCAGCACTTCCACCTCGGTGGGGATGCGATCCTGAAACTTGCCTTCCCGATCCCGCGAAATCACCACCCGCCCCACTTCCACCGCTTCCGGCAATTCAATCTGCGCCCACGCTTCGTTGGGCGTGGCCGCAATCCAACTATGCGAATTGCCATACCGGCCGTCATTCAAATGCCCCACTGCATGAATTGCATACCCGGCCAACAGCGAAGAGGCGCTGGCCACCGCCCCACGGGACGCAAGGGCCAGATTCTCCGTGCCCTTGGGAGCATAAATTTCCACTTCATCCAGGCACGGCTCCGAATTCCCGCTGGTCGTTTGGATTCTCAACCGGACAAAACGCGCCTGCTGCGCCGGAAAGTCAATCGCCGCCATATGCTGGGCAACCGCCGAGCCGGATACGCACGCCACGTTCTCCGCAAACTCTTCGGCCACAGGACGCCGCACCGTTTGCGCCCCTCCCGCCGCCATGCCTTCTTGTCCCGAAGCCACCCCGAGCACAGAGCCCATCCACACTAAAATAACCGGTAAAGCAACCAATTTCTGGCCTCCTTCAACAAATCAAATGAATTATCCCTGCTGTAGCCGGAACAAGTCAAACGCCACGCGGGATTGGCGCACCTGCCAAGGCGCCCAAGCCACGGGCAATCCGGTCTGGAAACAGGTACTTGCGGCATGCCAGAACGTCGTGACTGCCTTTCAAGAGAGCGGCAGTCAAAAAACGGGCCTGTTGCCGGATTTTGTGATCGTCGATTCGTCCGGAACGGTAAAACCGGCCCCTCCGCGGTTTCTCGAAACCGAATGGGACGGTTGTTACAACTTCAACGCTGGACGACTGCCTTGGCGGCTTGGCACGGACGCTTTGCTGAGCGGCGATTCCGTCTCTGCCGCTCACGTTAGAAAGATGGCGGCCTGGGTGCTTAAGGAAACCGCCGGCAACCCGCATACCATCAAGCCGGGCTATACCCTTGATGGAAGCCCTATAGCCTCCCGCAACTATTTCTCGTCATTTTTCGCCGCGCCGTTCGGTGTGGCTGCAATGGTCGCCGGGCAGCAAGAATGGCTCAATGCCATCTATGATGCGGTTCGGTCAGAAAAACAGGGCTACTACGCTGACACCGTGACATTGTTGTGTCTCATGGTTATGACGGGAAATTACTGGGCCCCCGGAACGTGATTGTCGCATGGCGCAGAGCAGTGCGGCGCGGATTCAAACCGCCGCCACTCCCGCCAACACGTTTCAAGACATGCTCGCCGATCCAGGGCGTCCTGCGTCTTTGAAAATCCTCCATTCAACGACGCCAGTGCCGCACAATTCCGCCCCGCACGGAAGATGGCCTTCATCGAAGCCGCGTAATTTTTTGCACGAAAAACCCACTCGATCGGGACCGGCACTATCCGGGTTAATGGGCACTTCGGAGCGATAGAAAATCGCGGCGCTGCCCAAGGTGACGGCGGTGAGTAAGTGCCAAACGGCATGCCCTTGGAACCAGGACTCGGGGGAACTGAACCGGCCTGCCCTGTCGAGATTCCAGATGAAGAAGGCGAGCGCGAGGGAGACGAGGGCCAGCACCGGCCAGCGGTACTGGCGCGATGTCTTTCCAAAGAAATGCTCCAATACCATGCCCGCGCCGACGATGCCGATGAGACCCGCAAAGGCAGTATTTCCCGCGTTGCCAAAGATATGCACGTTGACGGCGAGGTAGGTGCTGATGGTAACAGCAAGAAAACCCGCCACCGGCCATGTCGGCCAGTGACGACCGCCGATCGGGATGCTGGGAATCCAGCGTGCGCAGTGCAACGCTAACAGCGCGCTCAGCGTGGCGATCATCCCGAGCACATCAAGCTTGTGGCTCCACGATGTCATGGCGGCGTGCATGAGTCCGCTGCCGATACCCAGTTCGATGCACGTCACACCGAACAACCCCATGAGCGCGGGATGCCGCACGGCGTAGGGATCGGTTTCTTTCGTGGGACGGCGATAGTCCCACCACGCATAGGCGATCACGTACAGGCCAACAAGCACGTAGGCGAGATTGCTCAACGTGTTGGCGCGTTGCCGATAGATACTGGCGTGAAGGGCTTCATTGAACCCGTGCTTCGTAGGTAGCCGCGTGTCACACAAGATCATCCAAACGTCGGTATCGCGATAGATGAGATACAGCACGGCCAGCAGAAGTGTGAACGCGCCGGTGACGCCCCATGCAAAACCGTGTACCCAGCGAGGTGTGCCACGGAGGGTGTTTCGATCGGTCATATCGTCTATTTCTCCCTAGTGATGAAAGCGCTTGAAGTCGGACCAGACGCGCGAGAGTGGCTGACGCGGCTCCCGGCAGATATAGACCGGACGGTGGCGATAGAGGTCGGCCGCGAGCGGATGATAGAGTTCCCCCGCCTGTCGGACGTCCGCAAAATAGCGGCGGAGCAGGTCTTCGTCGAACAGGCAGGCGAGATACACCTTGGTCGTGTCCGGGGGCGGTCCCCAAAAATAGTGCGTCAGGCTGCCGCTCCACGCGCGCGGCAGTCCATGGGCCGGACCGTAAAGATTTACCGCCGAGGTAATGCCGTGGGGCAAGGTGAGGATTTCGGTGTGTGCACGTTCTTCCTCGGGCAATGCGTGGAAAATCTCGGCGAGGACCTCGACATGATCCGGCCAGCCAGATTGAAAGTGAAAATCGATCAGCAGCTCGCGCGGCGGCAGGATGTTTCCGAAAAGGCCGTCTGCTATCCGGTCGGCCGTCTGGAGCGGGAGGGCGGGCACGCCCAGCGGGAAAAACACGAGACCGCCCGTGACCATCGCGAAAACCATGGCGCGCCCCGGTAATGGCGAGGTACGCCGCGCGCTCCATCGCTCCCACCACACCGCCCCGGCGGCGAACAGGACAGGGTAGGCCGACGCCAGATAATACGGTTGGCCTTGATTCCAAAAGAAGACCAGCAGGACGGTTATGAACAACCAAGCGAACGCGCGGTACCGGCGTTCCGGTTGGGCGAACAGAAAAACGAGGCCGGCGATCCAAACCGGGAAAAAGAGCGGCCCCATGTATAACAGTTGGCCGGCAAGAAACAAGACGCGCGGAATTCCGGCGAGATTCCGGATGAACTCGAGGGTTGCCCAGTCGTGCCGGTACAGCCACACGAGATTGGGGAAGAAGATGACAGCCGCGACCACAGCGCCTGCCCAGGGCCATGGCGTACGCAGGTCGCGCCGCAAGGGGGTGAGCACAACCCCGACGCCGATGCCAAGCGCCCACAGCGCCATCGTGTGTTTGTTGAGCAGCCCAATGCCGGCCACCACGCCAACGGCAAGCCACCAGCGCGGCTCTTCCTGCTGGATCGCCCGGATGAGAAAGTAGGCGCAGAGGGTCCAGATGAACTGTTCGAAGACGGGGATATCGAGCATATTGCCCATGAAGAGATACGCCGGCGCCAACAACAAACAGAGGCCCGTGAGGAATTGCGCGTAACGGCCACCGCCCCACGCTCGGGCCAGCAGCACCGCGAGCGCGATAGTCCCTGCCCCGGACAGCATCGGAAAGAAGCGCAACCCGTACAGACTGTCGCCGAACAGGGCCGTCGCGATCCGGGCCAGGCACGGCACCAGCGGCGGATGATCCACGTAGCCGAACGCCAGATGACGTCCGCAGTTGATGAAATACATCTCGTCCTGGTGAAAGCCGTAGCGACCGCCGAATAGGAGGTAGAGCAGGAATCTGGCTCCGAGCAAGACCGCCAACACGGACCAGTCCAGCGGCGGCGTCGACACCGTTTCCGCTTTCTGTGCCATCGCTTCCGCTGCCACTGCAGGCCTACACATTAGCGTCCACCGTTGTTCAATGTAATGTCCTATTTCACAGGCATCCCAGAGGAATTTGAACGAGGGCTAACTCACGGTCACTATCTTCCCGGTCAGCCATACCGCCGCGCCATAACCGTGACGAAGGAGACAATGACCATGAAATCATCCCGGTCGAAGTTTAGCACATTGCAGAGATATGCACCCACATTCCCGGCCACCTTGCGGCGAAGTTGTCCGAAGATATGATGCTCCATCATCTCGCGACGAGTTGCCCTTCATTCGGCGACAAGACGTACTGGGGATTTCTGAGGTTAAGCGGTTTCCGGTTCCAGTTCTACGCAAAGGATCGAATGCGGCTTCATATTGAAATGAAGAACATTTTCCTCAAAAAAGAAACCGTCGTTTCTTTCAAGAATCGTTACTTCATGCGGTAATTCCGGCGTGTTGTATTGCACGGGATTGTCATGATGAATTTCCCAAGCGGAAAGCCGTTGCGTTCCCGTGACTCCTGGTAGTTCACACGATACATCCAGGCCCGCATCGTAGTGGCGGTTGACGAAGAACAAGACCGTTCGTTCGCCTGATCGCGTGGCGGAAACATCCAGCGCCGGCAGCGCCGTCTTGTGCGGTATGGCCGCGCATTCAACCTTTGCCGGCAGATACTCGTCTCCCGCATGATTCGCGTAAAGTTTGAACACCTCACCGGAGGCCGTCAGGAAGGTCGCGTCTTTATTGGACCAGATGATGCCGATACAGTTGACCATTTGGGCGATGTTGGCGAAGGGCACGTCCGGGGCGACCCGGTGCAGCAGGTTGAGCATGCTGGCCACCCACAGTCCATCGCGCAGGTTGTAGTTGCACTGGATGAGTTGCCGCAGGCTGTAGTCCCAAAGATTCCACTCGTCGAAAGCCAGGGGTATGCGTTTGTCCGGCGGCGAATAGGCGCGCACGTCCTGGATGCAACGGTTCAGGAAATACTCCATGCGCGAGACGGAGCCGAGGGTGTCGTAGTAAATCTTTCTGCTGGGGCTGCCGTGCCGCTGAAGCACCCAGTACCGCACGAAGGTGTTGAGCGTAATGTCGGGAACGTACTGGTGCACGGACAGGTAGTCCATCCCGGCGCCGATGCCCTGCAGCACTTGCCGGTTGATGTGTTTGCCGACATTCTTCAGTCCCGCAATGTTGGGGAAAAGATTGCCCACAGCGATCAACTGGATGTCCGGGTCCACCGCCCGCATGGCACCTGCAAATTGCTTGTAAACTTCGCAATACTTCTTCGGATTCATGCGGCCAATCTCGCCCGGGCCGAAGGTTTCATTGCCCACGAACCAATATTGGACGTCGTACGGTTCCGGATGGCCGTTCTTGGCCCGTTCCGCGCCCCATTTGGAGTCGGCGGGGCCGTTGCAGTATTCCACCCAGGCGGCCGCTTCCTCCGGCGTGCCGGAACCGAGATTGATTGTAAGCATCGGGCCTGCGCCGACTTCCTTGCACAGCGCCAGGAATTCGTCCGTGCCGAAATGGTTGTCCTCCAGCGGCCCCACTTCTTCGCCCCGCCAGCCCCAGGCAAGGTTCTTGCGCACCGGCCGCTGGTCGCGTGGCCCGATGCCGTCCTGCCAATGATAGCCGTCGGCAAAGCATCCGCCCGGCCAGCGGATGTAGGCAGGCTTGATGGAACGTATCGTCTCGACCAATTCGCGGTGCACGCCCCCCAGAAACATATCGGGCGATTCGCCTTCGGCCCAGATGCCTCCTTTGATGCACCGGCCGAGATGTTCGATGAAATGGCTGTACTGTGTTTTGGGGAGTGCGTGCAGCGGTTTGGCCTGTACGGTAACCGATGCAGAAAGCGTCTTGGGACCGTTGTACGCTTGATCAATAAACAACTCCGTTACCACAAGAACGCCTCCTGCGCAGCAGACAATTACCGACAACGCTAGAAGTACAAGTCCTGCCCATTTCAGCCTGTGGCGTAATTGGCGCATCATTTACTTCCCATGATTGGAGCGAGGCGTTGGTGTCTCCCGGAGATACCTTATGTCTCGGCTAGAAATACCTGTCGAGCCAGTTTGTCGCCAGGACAAACACGAAGGCGTGTAGAGCGAGAATAGGAATGATCGTCCGGAACCGTAGGAAATAGGCCGTTACCACGATTCCCATCGGAATCAAATTTAAGGAAAACAGGGAGAACTTGGACGGGTCGTGCACGAAGGCCCAGAGATGGGCGGCGAAAAAGAGGAAGCCGCACAGCAGCGGTATTCTCCATGCGCCGCGCAAGGCAGGCATCTTTTCCAGGGACACCAGCAAAACGCTGCAGAGCACGAACTGCTGGGGAAAGGCACCGGACACGTAGTCGGTCATTCGAAATAGGTACGCGATGTCGAACGACAAGGTTTGGCCATAGGCAAAGCACGCCACGAGCAAGATCGCGATAGCCAGCATGAACATGACCACCGCATACAGCAAGGCTTGGACGGTTATTGGGCTTGTCAGCCCCCATTCCCGCAGCTTGTTTGGTTCTCGTTGTGCCCGCCACAGAATGTACGCGATGCAAGGGATTGTCGTGATGTCCCCTAGGGAACCACCAAGACCTCCCGGATTATTACAGAGCAGTTCTACAGCCTTCATCGGGGCATAGAGTATTGCAAGGAACACCGAAAACTTGATGTCAAGCCAGTCAATGCTTTTACAGAACCCTTGTTCAGATTGTGTGTCATACGTGTTCATTTCGCTTCTCCTAGGTGCGCTTCATCACGCCTGTTCCTTCAGGAAGCCATTCATCAGGCCGCGGAACATGGCCTCAAGACGTTCCATGAAGGGCCGCTCACGATCATGGATCAGTGCGCGGTCATAGCCCGACATAGTGATTTCAAGCATAATGGTGCCGTGTATTCCCGCCCAGAGGGTTGCCGCCAGAAGAGCCGGGTCCTTTTCATCTTCTTTGACTCTGCCCTGAACGATGAGTTCCTCAATGGCCATGTAGAGCAGATGGAGCGGTTCCTGCTCCGGAGAAATACCCTGGCCGCTCCGCACGTCATCCTCCTGCGCCCTCCACGCCGGAGAGGAGAAGAGCAGATAGTGATTCGGATGCTCAACGGCCCAGGCGGCATTCCTGCGGGCCATCTCAAGGAGCCGCGCAAGCGGGTCGTCTATGTCCGCGCATTCCAACAGATCGGCATGCAGATCTTCCATGTCTTCAAGAACGATTGCAGCGAGAAGGTCGTCCTTGTCCTTGAAATACCGATAGATGGCTGGGCGGGTATATTCCAACTCCGTCGCTATCCTGTGAAGCGTTACCGCTTCATATCCATCGCGCACAAACATGTCCCGGGCGATGTCCTTGATCCGCTCCGTCAATTCATTGCGCTCACGCTCGCGGCGTGCCTTTGAAACTGCCGATTGATTTGACTTCTGGGGGACCATGCTGTTATCCTTCCTGTTACTATTCGTAACAAAGATTTGAATAGTAAATTAGTTTCTAGGCGTAGAGTAGCAGCTTTTATGGGGACGAATCAAGCAAAAAGTCAATAAGAGGCCAAGACAGGAGGCAACTAAATGAAGACGACGTGTGGCGTTCTGCGTGCCTTTACCATGCCCACCGGACGAAAAGCCATGCGACGGCATATCACGATCATGGCCGTGGTTTTCTGGGGGTTGATCGCCCTGACGTGGCTGGGTTATCCCGCGGAGAACCGCCACTCGATCATGACGCACACCTTCAGCTTTCTCGGCAGCTACGAGCCGTTCCACAATCCCCGGTGGTGGTGGCTTTTTACGCTGGCCCTGGTCTTTTGGGGCGTGGCCATGGTGCCCCTGGTGCGTTACGCGGAAAAGCGTTTCGCGGCGATCTCGGCCCCGGGGGCTGGCGTCGGCGCGGTGCTGATGTACATGGGCTGCGCCGGCCTCGTGTTTGTCGGCCTCTTCCCCGAGGGCCAGGCCACGATTCTTGGGAACATCAAGACCACCCATGGCCACATGGCGGCGTGCGTCTTGCTCGAAATTGGTTTCGGCGGGGGCATTCTCTGGCATGGGGGCATGCTGCTGCGGAACGCGCGCGGGGGGCGCGCCGGGGTGTTTCGCCATCGCGCCTTTATAGCGCCCTACGTGTTTCTTGCGGTCTTCATGGTCACGTTCGTTCTGTTGGTGGCCAGTGGCCGGGCCGTGTTCCCCCCCATGACCGCAGAAAAGACCGCTTCCTTGTGGGAGCCGGGCAGCGCGTGGTACGCGTCGCTGAACACCGTCTATTCATTCCCCCTCTGGGAAAACCTCATCATCGCCGTGCTTTTCGTTTTTCTCTGCTGGTTCATGCTGCTGCTGCCGAATGCGAAGGGTAACTTTGAGGAGAAGAACATAGGTATTTAGCAAGATTCTGTAGTGTCGCCGGAACCCGAACGATGAAACCGGATGGTATCTGGGCTATGACGGACGTATCTGGCGGGCAGTCTCTGAAATTCCTGGCGAATCCGGGCTCGGAGGACCTTACAAGGACATGGAGATTATACTCCAACCGGATGCGGACTCGCAGCCTTGGGAGGGCCTTCAGGGGGTGGATTCCTTTTTCCCGTATCTTGTCAACGGAAAGTGGTACGGGTTTTACGGAAGCGCGCAGAAGGGCAGGCCCCAATCATCGGAAACATCAAGACCAGCCACGGCCACATGGTGGCTTGTTTCCTCTTGTCGCCTCTTGGAAATTGGCTTTGGTCCGCCGAGGTTTTACGGATAGAGAATTTCGAGTGAAAGTAAAATGGTGG
>CAYYRW010000065.1:0-28607 GCA_964474205.1 uncultured Nitrospirales bacterium
CCGATCCGACCGATCCGACCGATCCGACCGATCCGACCGATCCGACCGATCCGACCGATCCGACCGATCCGACCGATCCGACCGATCCGACCGATCCGACCGATCCGACCGATCCGACCGATCCGACCGATCCGACCGATCCGACCGATCCGACCGATCCGACCGATCCGACCGATCCGACCGATCCGACCGATCAAATGCGAGTGAATTGTGGCAGGCCGAGCCAATTCGTTTAATTCCCCCTCTTTCTTGACAAAGCAGGACCTTTCTCTGCATGCTTTGCCCATTGTTTTTGGAGAGGCATTATGAGCAGTGCTGGAGAAGGAAGCCATCGTTCCGGGTTGCTGGCGCGGTTGGGCTTGTTTACCGCGACGATGATTGTCATGGGGAACATGGTCGGGTCGGGGATTTTCAAAAAAAGCGCCCCCATGGCGGACGAATTGCAGTCGGCGGGCCTGTTGCTGGCCTGCTGGCTCATTGCGGGGCTGGTGTCGTTGTGCGGAGCCTTGGCGAATGCCGAAATCGCGGGGATGATTGCGGAGCCTGGGGGCCAGTACAGTTTCTTCAAGAAAATGTACGGGCGGGGATTTGCCTGGATTTATGGGTGGGCGGGTTTCGTGGTGATTCAATCCGCTTCGATTAGCTCGATAGCGTATGTGTTTGGAGAATCAGCGAATTCCCTGTTGGTGTTTCCCCGGTTGAGCCCTGAATGGGAGCATGTATCGGTTTTAGGTGTTTTTTATCCGTTTGATAATATTGGTGTCAAGGGATTCACCATTATTACACTGCTTTTCCTCACCATGGTAAATTACTTTGGGGTGGTTTTTGGCGGTTTTGTGGCGAATTTGACGATGTGCATGAAATTACTGGGAATCGGGCTGGTGGTGGTGTTGGGGCTATTGTGGAGTGGGGGAAGTTTGGGGAATGTTTCGCCCCTCCTGGCAAGTCCAGAGGCGCATTATGGTACCTCGTTGGGTTTATTCGGGGCGATGTTCGCGGCGATGCTGGGGGCGTTTTGGGCGTATGATGGCTGGAACAATGTGACGTATCTTGGGGCCGAGGTGCGCAATCCGAAGCGGAACATTCCCTTGGCGCTGGTGCTGGGGGTGGGGGGCGTGGTGGTGGTGTATGCGCTGGTGAACCTGGTGTATCTCTATGTTATGCCGTTGAACGAGATGGCGGAGGTGGCGAAAACGCAAAACAGCATTATCGGTGTGGAAGTGATGCGGAAGGCGTATGGCGGGGGCGCGGCCACGCTGGTGGCGGTGCTGATTTTGCTGTCGACGTTCGGGGCGACGAATTGCCAGTTGATGCCGCCGTCGCGGATGTTTTTCAGCATGGCGCGGGAACGGCTGTTCTTCAAAATGGCGGCTAAATGCCATCCCCAGCACCGGACGCCGTCGAATGCCCTGTTGTTGCAGGGGGCATGGTCCTCGTTTCTGGTGCTCACGGGGAGTTTTGACCAACTCTCCGACATGGTGATTTTTGCGTCGTTTATTTTTTATGGGGCGACATCGCTGGGTGTGTTTGTGTTGCGGCGGACCATGAAAGACGTGGAGCGGAATTACCGGGTGCCGGGGTACCCGGTGGTGCCGGCGCTGTTTACCCTCTTCTGCTTTACCTTGGTGGCCGTGACGATTGTGCAGCGGCCCCGGGATGCGGGGTTCGGCCTGGTGTTGATATTGACAGGCCTCCCCTTTTATCTTTTCTGGAATGCGCGGCGGAAGCGCGCGATAGCCGCCGGTGCGTTGGATTCGGACGATTGAGGCGGGAAAAGATTCGTGAAAAACCCGGATGGAAATAGCTTGGACGACGGCTATACTTTTCCGGAATGTAGATGTTTTTTACACCGTTGGTTTGAGTAAAGGAGTAGTGACCATGGCGCAAGAATGCAAGAACAAAGCCCGGAATCTGGAGATTTGCGGATGCACGTATGATGGCTGTGCCCGGAAGGGCGTGTGCTGCGACTGCCTGCAATACCATCTGAAGAGCAAGCAACTGCCCGGATGCTGTTTTCCGCCGGAAACGGAAGCCACGTATGATCGGTCCTTCAAGGCGTTCGCGAAGGCATGGAATTTGTAGCCGCCGGTCAAAGTACAACGTTGAGGACCCTTCTTCGTCACACTACGCGTGTGACTACGGCGGGGCAAGCAAGTGCGTCCCCAAGTACAGCTTGAGGACGAGAGGGATTTTTTACTTGATTTGATGCTTGTGGAGATACCACATCATCCAGGGGGTGTTCCAGTAGGTGTTAAAGACGGAATCGAAGGCGTCGGAGGCTTTCCAACGTTCCCATTGGGCTTTGGCGGCGTCGAGGAAATAGGGGTCTTCGGTGAGTTCGTAGGCGGCGAATATCATGGGGAGGATCATGGGGTCGTAGTTGGCGGTCATGGCGTAGTGGGGGTTGTGGGAATAGCCGCTGACTAGACCGGGCGTGTCCCAATCGGTGTTTTCGCAGACCACGGATTCCGCCAGCCCGGCGAGGGCTTGTGCGGCTTCCGTGTCGCCGGTCATGGCGTACCACCAATACAGCGGACGGGCCAGTTGCGCGATCATCCAGGGCACGTTTCCGCGATAGACCCGGGAACCGTGTTCTTCCGACCACGCGCCCCGGCGGCGGTCCATGACTTTAAGCGCACTTACGATGCGCGCCGAGCCATCATCGAGGAAGGCGGGTTCGTTGGTTTCCCAATAGGCGGTGCAGACGGCGTCGAAGGGGCCCGCATGATCCCGGACGCTGGGGCTTCCGGTGGCGTAGGATTTTCGGACACAGAAGTCTGCTACGCCGAGGAAGGCTTCTCTGGCTTCCGGTTCGCCGGTGAGTTTTTGGAAGAGTTCAAGGCCGGCCACCCGCATGGTGGGCGCCCAGGGTCCCCCAACATGGTTTTTCCCCGGACCGTGCATCGCGCCGAGCCAATCTTGACCGGGCACTTCGGAATGGATGATGGCGGTGTCCATGATGTGACGGCAGAGGTCCTGAGCACGGTCAAACCATTCGCGGTCTCCACTCATGAACCATTCAGACCATGCGCCGAGCATGCGTTCGTAATAATTATTGCACCATGCGGGGAGTCCGGTCATATACGGTGCATCCGGAAAGGTGCGGAGTCCATAGTGCTGTCCCAAGTCTCCCCATGATTTGTTTTTATATAGTTCTGTCTGTTTATTATTTATTTTATCGATTTCCATATGTTTGCGTGCATGGCCAAGAACGCCGGTGGCACAAAAGTAGTCGGCATTTTGGAGGATGGGGGGCTGTTGGACGGTGGCGGCGAATTGAGCGGGGTCTATCTCGCCCAAGGCGATCCAGAGCTCATGGGAAAGGGCTTCGCCGGGGGTAAGGGTGACTGGGGTATCGCCTCCTGCAGCCAGATCGAGGGTAATATGGGTATCCTGGGCATGGACGGATTTTGGGAAAAGTTCGCGGAACTGGCGCACAACCACCACCCCGTCATCCCATTGGACAAAGCAGGGGGCTTTGGGATCGACGGATTCGCCGTTCAGGGTGCGCTTGTTTTCGGACGTCTGTTTCAAGGTAAACCCATCGGGGGCATCGCCACAGGGCATCCTGAAGCGTGCGCAGGGGATGGGGAGTTCCAGGGTGAGCGGGAGGCCCGCGATAGGGAGATCGGCTTTAGTGTCGTTAAACATCCGCAGCCAGAGTTTTACGAAGGGCATGCCGGCATAGGCCGAGACGTATAGGGTGAACGAGCCTGCATGGGGTTCCTCCGGGAGGAAAAAGCGTCCTTCCACGGCGAAGGTTCGCCGAAAGGCTCCTGCGGTCGTTGTATGGACCGATTTCACCTCGGCGGGAAAGTCTTTGCCTTGGGTGCTAAGCATCATTTTGATGGCATGGACAAGTATGGGGCCGTCCAGCCGGAGTTTTTCGAGCAATGCATCATTGCCCAATTCAAAGTACAAAGGCTGTGCATTGATGCGATAGATTCCATCTTTTTCTTCGGCCTGGAGGAGGTTTTCCATGGGGGGGGGCGTAATTGAAAATCCCAGTTCCAGTGTGGCCGTTCCGGGAAGAACGGGATAATCCAGCAGCGCCCAACGGAGCGAGTCGTCCGGCCATTGACCGAGGACCGTTTGCTGTGCGGGGATTGGTTTTCCGTCCTTTATCAGGCTCCAAGCCGTGCCGTTTTTGACTTTTCCCGCGGGAAAGGGAAGGCCCATTTGCAGGGGAAAACCTTGTTTCGGGAGACCCGCCGGGGCGGAAATTTCGAGGGTCACGGAAGGTTTGTCCCAGCCGTCGCCGAAGGGCGGCAGGGGCCATCGCGTTGCATGGACGGCTTGAACTTTTTCCTCAATGGGCCGCCTGCCGGGCGGGAGTTGGTAATCGCCTTGAACCAGTACGATATCGCCCCAATAGACATGGGTCATAAACTTGGAGGCATCGGGGTCTTCCGCGCGTTTTTTTTCATCTTTGGCGGAATGGTAAAAATCATGGCTGAGGACGACCGGAGAGGCCTCTGCGTCGTAAACGAGCAGACTGAGGCGGAATTCCTGGCCGGGATGCACATTCAGCGGAATGCGCAAGGCGGGCGGGGTTCCTTGCAGCGACGGATCGGCCACGTCCTGATTCCATACGACGTTGGTATCCACGAGCACCTGTTTATAGCGGTGGTTGATGAAGCCTTCGGCGGTGAGCCAATCCGCGCCGGCATAGGCGGGGAGGGCCTGATAATCGTCGGAACAATAAACGGACAGAGCGATGGGTTCTTTCCAGTCCTCGGGGATTTTGACGGTGCGCCAGGCAAGGGAGAAATCGCCTTTGTTGCTGGGTTGCCATGGATGCGCCATGGCGAGGAGCGCCCGGTGGTCCATGCGGGCGCGCCAAGCGCCTTTGGATTCGAGCCGCCAGGCGGTGTCCAGGCTCAGGGGCAGGGAAGATTCAGAAAATGCGGCCAAGGCGACACAGCACAGCAGCAGCAGACACAACACGGACCACGCGTTTGTCATTGCGCGCGAAGCGAAGCAATCGCGCATGATTGTCGAGGGAGTGTGGTTCCGGGATTGCTTCGCGTGGCTTCTTAGAAATGCCTTACCTCTTGGAGAGATTATGTATCCCTTACAGGGAAAGCGGTTAGGGGCGTGTGTGCCCAGGGTAGCGAAGCGCAACCCTGGGCTGAAATTATTCATTCCCTTCGGGAATAACACGCAGTGGATCGGTGACCCAAGACGGTGTTCGGTAAGACCTTTCGGATGTTTCTTTATCCTGCTTCCCGGTTTTCCGGTGGATGGGCAACTCACAGTGACAGATGCAGGATGGTGAAAAATCCGTGTTGAGACGGTGTTTCTTTTTTGAGTGTTGTGCGGGTTCATTTTTCTTCAAAGATGGATTGGCTTGGTGTTTCGGGGAGCAGGGGTTGCGTTTCAATAAATTCCTTGAGGCGGTCTTGCAACAGGCTTATGGTGGACGTGTACCGGGTCAGGGTATCCAATTGAGGACGGCCCAAGCGGTAGAGGTCCATGTCGATAAGGGCAAGGATTTCGCTTGGACCGGTGACGGCGTGGGTGAAGGGGTCCCGCCCGGATTGCCAGGTGAAGCGCCATTTCCGCGTGCGCAGGGACAGGGCGAGGGGATTGCCCATGACGGAGATGGGTTCGCGGACTGCCGACAGGTCCGACAGATTCGTTCCGGTGATCGAGTGGGGAAAGGACGTTTTGGCGAGGTTGAGCAGCGTGGGGGGGAGGTCTTCCATGGAGACCACATCGACGCGCCGGCGGGGTGATTCACCGGGCACGAGCAAGAACAGGGGAACATGGAGGGAGGTTTCAGTCAGGTATCGGGAATTTTTCACCTTGGAGTCGTTGGTTAGGCCGATACCACTAAAGTCCAGACCATAGGTCCCGGTGATGACAATGCACAGATGGTCCGATTGGGGCAAGGTGTCCAGTTGATCGAGAAAGGCTCCCAAGGCGCGGTCGAGGTTAATGATGGCGGTATCGTAGGCGTTGAGAGCGTCGGAAGCGGGGTATTCCGTGATCGCCAAATGCCGCAAACGCACGAGCGTGAAGGTTTTTACGTCCTGGTGTTCATTAAGCCACCGAACGGCTTTTTCCAGGGTAGTTTGGGGTCCGGCGGGAATGCGTTCGTCCGCCGATGCCGAGGGCAGGCGGCGTTCGGGATTTTCAAAGGCGAATTCCGTATCGAGATAATCGATGCCTAGGGCGGCCGGGGAATCCGCGATGAGGTCTTCATTGTCGGGATGGGCGCCTTCCGTGAAGGCGGCGGTGGCGTATCCCTGTTCTCGGAGCATTTCGGGAAGTGTGTGTATTCCATTGGGGAGGGGGCCATGATGGCGGCCCAGTTGGCCGTGCGCCAGCGGATGAACGCCGGTGAGGAGGGTGGTCAGCGTGGCGAGGGTTTCGGGCGCGGGGCAATAGGCGGACTCGAAGGTGTGCGCGCGCGTGCTGAAGGATTTGAGAGCGGGGGTGGTATCCCGGTCATAGTTTAACGCGCTGACATGTTCCGCGCCCAGGCCATCGGCGGCCACCACGACGAAGCTCGGCCTGTCGGAGGATTTTTCGTCCGCCAGAAAACACGGGCCGGAAAGGAGCATGCGTTGCTCAGAGCCGCCCAGAGGGGTGAATCCCGTTTGAAGGAGCCAATCCGGAATTGTTTCAAGGGACCAAAATACCGTGCATTGGGTGGCATTTCCGGGAATGGGGATGATCGGGCACCGGGTCCAGTTGTTCTTTGTCAAAGTGATGGTGTGCTGTTTGGCGAGGGAGATGGCGGTGTCGAAGGAGACCACCATGGCGATGCGTTCGATGGGTTCCTCAAGCCCCGGCGGGGAAGCCCAGCGGAAGAGCAGGTTCTTTCCCGAATGCGGAGCGATGGCGAACGTAAAGCGGATGTGCTCAGGGATGGAGCGGGCGGGGGCATACACGGAACCGGCGGTGTGCCATTGCGCGGGGCCGGGCACCGCCGTTGAAGCCTCCAGGAGCGTGGCATTCCATACCTGGTAACAGCCTCCGGCCGCACAGGCGCATACGGCGGTTGCGGCAAACCAACCTAAGGCCCCGAGGCTGTTTCCCCGGATACCGCGAATGGCGCTGAAGAATGAGACGAGTTTGAAGAATCCATGGAGCGCCGCGAAGACACCCAGGAAAATCAGCAACTCGGCTTTTTGAAGCGATGGATGGGGCCAGGGGACGGAGAGCCGGAGCAAATAGGGGAGTAATACAAGGGCGCTGGCTTGGGAAAGCATCTCGGCAAGGTAAAAAACAGGGCCTTTCGAGGGTTTTATGAAGCGCACGGCGGCCACGTAGAACAATTGGACGGTGAGATAACCACTGGCGAGGCAGCCGGTGAGCATCAGACTGCTGTGGAAATCCGGGGCAAAGCCGTAGGCGGAAACGAAGCGGTGCCCCGCGATTCCGGTCAGTCCCGCGGCCAGTCCCAGGGTGATTATGTACAGGGGCGCAATCATAGGGTCTCATACTAATTATTCGAGATAAGGGCTATCAAGCTGCACGAAGGGTAATGACAGCAAGGACACCAGGGATGCCAGGGAGATCAAAGACACCATGAAGCGCGGGGCGTTTTGTTTTACCGGTCCCCCCTTGCTTTGCTATCATGAAGACGTGAATTTCAGGAAAGAAAGTGAACTATCGTGATCTTTAAGTTTTTAGCATCGTTGTTTGGCACGGGCGCGGAACGTGACATCAAGCGCCTGCTGCCCATATTGGAGGAAGTGCAGGCGCTGGAGCCCAAGTTTGCCTGTTTGACGAATGATCAGTTGCGCGGGTGGACCGGAATTTTCAAAGAGCGGCTGGCGCGGGGGGCGTCGCTGGATGAGCTGTTGCCGGAAGCGTTTGCCGTGTGCCGGGAAACCGCCAAGCGGGTGGTGGGGCAGCGGCACTTTGACGTGCAGATACTCGGGGGGATTGTGTTGCACAAGGGCGCGATTGCGGAAATGGTCACGGGGGAAGGCAAGACCCTGGTGGCGACGCTGCCGGTGTATTTGAACGCCCTGGATGGCGGCGGGGTGCATGTGGTGACGGTGAACGATTACCTGGCGCGGCGCGACGCGGAATGGATGGGGCCCATCTATACGTTTCTGGGGTTGACGGTGGGATTGATCCAGCATGACATGGACACCTGGGAACGTCAGGTGGGGTATCGCGCGGACGTTACCTTTGGCACGAACAACGAATTCGGGTTTGATTATCTTCGCGACAACATGGCGGTGCGCCCGGAACACCGGGTGCAGCGCAACCTGCACTATGCGATAGTGGACGAGGTGGACTCGATTCTGATTGACGAGGCGCGCACGCCGTTGATTATTTCAGGACGGCCGGAAAAAAGCAGCGACATTTATCTGAAGGTGGATGACGTGGTGCGGCGGCTCCGCAAGGAAACGCATTTCACGCTGGAGGAGAAAGGGCATCACGTGTTGATGACGGAGGAGGGAATGGAGGCGGCGGAGCGGTTGCTGGGCGTGCCGGATTTGTACACGAACGATTCGCTGGGATATGTTCACCTGATTGAACAGGCGCTGAAGGCGCATCATTTCTTCAAACGTGATGACGAGTACATGGTCCGGGACGGGGAAGTGCTGATTATTGACGAGTTCACGGGACGGACCATGGAAGGGCGGCGGTATTCGGACGGGCTGCATCAGGCGCTGGAAGCGAAAGAGCGAGTGCCGGTTAAGTTCGAATCGCAGACCATCGCCACGATTACGTACCAGAATTATTTCCGGCTGTATGACAAACTGGCGGGAATGACGGGCACGGCGTTGACAGAAGCTTCTGAATTCAGCAAAACGTACAACCTGGACGTAATCCGTATTCCCACGAATCTTCCGTTGATCCGCGAGGACATGACCGACCTGATCTTTGCCACGGAAAAGGGCAAGTTCAATTTCGTGGTGGATGAGATCGAGCGGATTCGCGAGTCGGGCCGCCCGATACTGGTGGGCACCGTGTCCATCGAGAAATCCGAATTGGTGGCGAAATTATTGGAGGAAAACGACATCAAGGACTATCAGGTCCTGAACGCGAAGCATCATGAGCGGGAAGCGTCAATTGTGGCGAACGCGGGCAAGCGCGGGGCCATCACCATCGCCACGAATATGGCGGGCCGCGGCACGGATATCAAGCTGGCGGAAGGCGTGCGGGAACTCGGCGGGCTGTTCATCATCGGCACGGAGCGGCATGAGTCGCGCCGGATCGACAACCAGCTCCGGGGCCGTTGCGGCCGCCAGGGCGATCCGGGGGGCACGCGGTTTTATGTCAGCCTCGAGGACGAGGTGGCGCGGTTGTTCGGCGGGGACAAGGTGAAGCGGCTGCTGAACCTGTTCGGGCGGCAGGGCAGCGAGGAAATGGACACGCAGCCGCTCAGCCAGCGCATGGTGTCGCGGTCCATCGAGCGCGCGCAACGGCAGGTGGAAGAATACAACTTCGAAATCCGCAAGCACCTGCTGGATTATGACCTGGTGATGGACAAGCAGCGCAAGTATATCTATGCCATGCGCAAGGACGTGCTGGAAGACAGGGACATCACGGAACGGCTCAACGAGATGTACCGCAACATTATCCTGGATTGCATCGAGGAATACGCGCCGGAAAAAGTGACGCCGGAAGAATGGGATTTGGAGGGGCTCCAAAAGGCGTTGCGCAGTTTCTTTGGCATGGACTTGGACACCCTGGGGGAAAAGGATGAGACGCCGAAACCGCTCGACCAGAGCCTGTATGATCAAGTGCTCGCGGAGTACCAACGGCGGCACGCCTTTATCGCGGATGAATTGCGCGCGAGTTATCGTGATCAAGTGGGGGATGAAGGGGCGGGGATTGATTTTGTCAAGCTCGCACGAAAACGGGTGCATGATTTGGAACTGATGGCGTTGCTCCGCGCCGTGGACGACAAATGGATCGATCACCTCTACGAAATGGACTACCTGCGGGAATCCGTCCGATTGAGGGCGTTCGGCCAGAAAGATCCGCTGCTGGAATATAAACAAGAGGGCTTTGAACTGTTCCAGAACATGGTGCGCTCCGTTGAGGAAAACGTGGTGCAGACGCTGTTCCGGCTTACCGATCCGGAGGTGCGCAAACGGCGCGCGGCCGGCATACGGACCGGCACGCTCACCGCGAAAGACGACCCGTTCGAGGCGTTGCGGCATTACAGCTACGTGGCGGCGGACAAGGAAGCGGACAGCAGTTTTGCCTCCTTTGACACGTCCCGCTTCGCATTGGCGGGCCAAGCGCCCCGGCCTCGTTCCGAGGATGGCGCGGGCGATGAAAAACGGCCCAAGCGCGTGCCGGTCCGTGTCGCCGTGCGCGTCGGGCCCAATGAGCCGTGCCCCTGCGGGAGCGGCAAGAAATACAAGAAGTGCTGCGGCAAAAACGTCGAGTGATATTCCGGCTGGGCCTGACCCTTTTTTGGCTCGTCATGATGGGAATTCTCGCGTACCGTGAATTCTTGGTTCCGTGGATGAACACCAGCCGCCTGCCGCCCCGCCCGAACACCCCCGTGGACTTGTGGATGGGCATTTATGCCGGAAAAGGCGAGTTGAACCGGATCGGTTTTCTGAACGCCCGAAGCAGTCCCGATGTCCGTGAAGGCGCACCGGGGACAAGCCTCGGGCTGGCCGCGCGCATGGAATTGCCGGTGTTCAGCGAGAACACGTCGTTTACCCTCAATGGTTCCGCGTGGATGGCGAGTGATCGCGGCCTTTCGGAGTTTGATTTCACGTTTCGCTCGGGCGGGCATGACATGCGGGTGCGGGGCGCGGTGAAGGACAAGCGGCTCAAGGCGAACCTGGAAACGGCGGGGGAGACCCTGCCCTTCGAATTGCCGGTCAATGATGAGCTTTTGCTTTCGGGGGGCATGGGCATGTCGGCCTTTGACATCCCGCTTTTGGCCCCCGGCACGACGATTTTCGTGGATGCCTTTGATCCCGCCACGATGTCGCTGGGCAAGGCGAAAATCACGTGTGTGGGCAAGGAGGAATTTCAAACGGAAGGGGAGAAAATGGAGGCCTTTCTTGTCACCACCAGTATTGGCGGGATGACCACGCGGGCCTGGCTTGCGCCCGATGGAGAAGTATTACAAGTGGAGACGCCTTTTGGATTCACGTTGAAAAAGATCAGCCCGCAGGAGGCGTTGACTCCGGTCACCCCCAGCGGGAATGCGGACTTGGTCCGCAGTTTTGCCATTCGGCCCACGGGTGTATCCCCCAAGCGCGATGCCACGATGATGCGTGTGCGTTTTTCGGGGGTGGAGGAGAAGCGTATGCCGCCCAGTGACGCGGTGCAGACCAATACGCCTGGGGGATATGTCATTACGGTTCCTGAAGTCCCTGTGAAAAATCCGGAGACGGTCCTGAGTGAAGAAGAGCGGGTTCTGTATCTGCAAAGCGATATATTTATTGCGGCGGATCATCCCAAGATACGGGAAACGGCCAGGAGCATTGTGCGCGAGGAGACCGCCCCCTGGAAACAGGCCGTGCGAATTCATGATTGGGTGTTCTTGCGCGTCAAGAAAACACCGGTGCTCAGCATTCCCACGGCGCTGGATGTGTTTCAGCGTCTTGAGGGCGATTGCAACGAGCATGCCGTGCTTTTTGTGGCGCTGGCGCGGGCGGCGAAAATTCCCGCGCGCATTGCGGTGGGGATTGTGTGGAGCGATGAATTGAAGGCGTTCGGGTACCATGCGTGGGCGGAAGTGCATGTCGGGGAATGGATTCCGATGGACCCGGCGTTTGGCCAGTTGGTGGCGGACGCCACGCACATCAAGTTATTGAATGGCGGAATAGACCAATGGCCCCGGCTGCTTCCGCATATCGGGGCCATGCAGATCGAAGTGTTGGAGGCGCGGTAGGAATTACCCAGTCGGTGGTTATTTACCCTCCGCCGGTTCTTTCGCGGGTTCTTCATCCGTCAGTTTTGCTATCGAATCGGGGAACTGCACGCCGGCGATGTCTTTCATGGTGTGCAGGAGAGGGGGCACCACCCCCGCCAGATTGCTGATAAAATTGGCCGTGGCGCTCTTGCCATTGGCGCCCGCGCCGCTGTCCCAGACCACAACTTTGTCGAACTTCACCCCCGCAATGGCCTTGGCCGATTCTTCCGCCAGTTTATCCAAGTGTTCGAGCATGAGCATCTGAAACGCATTGTCGGAGCCGCCGCAGGCATCCACGATCTGCCGCAGACCGTCCGCTTTTTGCCGCAGGATTTCAAATTGGCCGCGCGCCTGTGCTTCGAGTTTGGCAAAAATGGCCTTGGCCTCGCCTTCCGCCTCGATGCGCCGTTTTTCCGCTTCCGCTTCCGCTTCCACAATGATTTGCGCTTTTTGGGCTTTCGCCGGGGCTTCGAGTTCCGCGCGGCGTTCCGCTTCCACCTTGGCGGCTTCCGCCACGGCGGCTTTTGCCAAGGCCAGGTTGCGCGCTTCCAGCACGGCCGCCTTGGAGACTTCAGTCTGGGTTTCCGCGCGCTGGAAGGCCTCGGCTTCCCGCACTTTCAGTTCCGCATTGGAGACGGCAATGGTGGCCTTGGCGGTGTTTTCGCCTTCCACCGCCGTTGCATTCGCGGCCGATACCGACACGCGCATGTCGCGTTCCGCCTCTTTAATTTGCGCATCCCGCTGATAGGCCGCGTTGGATTGGCCGACTTTCTCCGATTTCTCGAGTTCGGCCACCTGCACGGACTGATCGCGCTGCGCGGCGCGTATGCCGATGACCTGCGCTTTCTGGGCTTCGGCCACCTGCACTTCTTTTTCCCGCACGTTTTGGGCGACGCGAATCTCTCCGAGTTTTTCCTGCTCGGCAACGTCCGCGCGCGCCTGCTGCACGGCTTCGGAGGCGGCTTTCCGTCCGATGGCGTCAATATAGCCGGAATTGTCGCTGATGTCGGTAATATTGACGTTGATCAGCACCAGGCCGATTTTGCGCAGTTCGGGCTCGAGGGAATTCAGGATGCTGTTCAGGAAATGCTCACGGTCCCGGTTGATTTCCTCGATGCGCATGGAGGCGATGACCTGGCGCAGTTGGCCGAAAATGATGTCTTCCGCCTGTTTCTTGATTTGCGGCTGGGCCAGTCCCAGAAGACGAATGGCCGCGTTGTTCATCACCACGGGATCCGTGCCAATCGCCACGGTGAATACGCTGGGCACGTTCACGCGGATGTTCTCGAGGGAGAGCGCATCTTTGAGCGGAACGTCAATCTGGATCGGCTCCAGGCTCAAATAGGCATAATCCTGGATGAGCGGGATGACAAAGGCCGCCCCGCCATGGATGCACCGGGCCGAGCCGCTGCCGCCCACCTTTCCGTAAATCACCATGACCTGATTGCTGGGGCAGCGTTTGTACCGCGACGACAACAGGATCAAAAAGCTGGTAAACAGGATGGCGGCGAAGGCCGCAATGGCGATGATCCAGACAAACATGACGCTCTCCTTGTGTTTGAACTCTATGCAGAACCCTGGAACAGGCGAAATGCCTCTTCCAGGTTCACCCTCATGATTCAGTCTTTGTACGCTTAACTTCGACGGTGGTCTCGTTCACGATTCCCGTGACAATGACATCATAACCCGTGGGAATGGACTCTTCTTCTTCGGTGAACGCTTCGTATTCCATCGAGCGGTTTTGCACGGCGACCGTTATTTTGCCCGGGCCGGCGCGATGGCCGGGAATGGTCAGATACACCGTGGCGGGCATGCCCAGGGCGTTTTCGATGCAAACGGTCCCTTCCGCGTGCAGGGTCATAAACAAATGCATCACCCAGGCCACGACAATCATGGCCACCACGCCTGTGGTCAACGCCAGTGTGAAGGCAAAAAACGAAGGCAATCCGGCGGACACGCCCAGCCCGCCGCCCAATCCGAAGAAGGTCAGTGCGGCAATCATGGAACGAAGGCTCACCAGCTTGAAGAACCAGGAGGAGTCGTGCGTGTCGCCGCCATGATGGTCGGCGCCCTGCGCGCCATCGTGCAGGTCGAAATGGCCCGGACCGTCCGTCATGCCATGGTGGTCCAATCCAACCAGGGCCAGGATAAACTGGAGGATCAAGATGATCCCGCCACCCACCGCGCACACCGCATAAAAGGTAAACATTCGATTGGCTCTCCCGCATACAACGCTGTTGTGTCCCAAGTCTCAATGCCATTACAACCATACTAAAAGAAATATTCATTGCCGTCAATTCATTCTTTTCTTCCTGGGTGTGGAGAAGGATGTTTGAAGATTTTCAGTGTGATTGATGGGAAGATGGGATGACTGAGGCAAAATGGTTTAAGCAAAGGCGAACGTTTGTTTTTAGCATTGTTGACCTGTCCGGGGTGGAATTTGTAAAGTGAAGACATGATGAAACCCCATTTCACTGTCGGGGAGGGACAACGCATGAATGTATCGTATACGCGGCGCGAAGCACTTAACCGAATGGCCGTACTGGGAGCCCTTGGCCTGCTTGGAAGCCGGACGGGCGCGGCAGATGCGCAGAAACAGCCGCCGAACATTTTGTTTATCATGTCGGATGATCATGCGGCGCATGCGATGAGTTGTTATGGCAGCCGGGTGAATCAGACGCCGAATATTGACCGGATAGCGAAGGAGGGGGTGCGGTTCGAGCATTGTTTGTGCTCGAATGCGATTTGCGGCCCCAGCCGTGCGGTGATCCTGACGGGGAAATATAGTCACCTGAACGGATTCCGGACCAACAGCGATGCGTTTGACGGTTCCCAGCAGACCTTTCCCAAACTGCTGCGGCAAGCAGGGTACACGACTGCCATCATCGGGAAATGGCATCTGGTAAGCCCTCCCACGGGGTTTGATTATTGGAATATCCTGCCGGGGCAGGGCGACTATGTGGACCCCATGATGATTGAAATGGGGGAGAAGAAGCCGCAGAAGGGATATGTGACGGATTTGATTGCTGACTTCACGATGGACTTTATTCGCAAGCGGGACAAGACCAAGCCGTTTTGTGTAATGTGCCATAACAAGGCGCCGCACCGGAATTGGATTCCCGACGCGAAACATGCAGACCTGTACAAGGAACCGATACCGGTTCCGGAAACCTTTGATGACGATTATCAGGGGCGTGGCCCCGCGGCCGCGCACGCGGAAATGCGGGTGGCGCGCCATTTGACGCCGCAGGATTTGAAAGTGAAGCCTCCGGCTGATCTTCAGGGCGAGGCGCTGGCCCGGTGGAAATATCAGCGGTACATGGAAGACTATCTGCGCGTGGTGGCTTCGGTGGATGATAATGTGGGGCGCTTGCTGGACTTTCTCGATGCAGAAGGGCTTCGCGACAATACGCTGGTGATCTACACCTCTGATCAGGGGTTTTTCCTGGGAGATCACGGCTGGTTTGACAAACGTTTCATGTATGAAGAATCGCTGCGGATGCCCTTGGTGGCGCGTTGGCCCGGTGTTATTGGACCCAATACCGTGAATGAAGACATGGTCTCGAATGTGGATTTCGCGCCCACGTTTTTGGAGTGCGCGGGTGTGACGCCGCCGGCGGACATGCAGGGGCGGTCCATGATGCCGATATTGAAGGGGACGCATCCCGAAGATTGGCGGAAAACGTTTTACTATGAGTATTTTGAATATCCGGCGGTACATAGCGTGTATCCGCATTACGGGGTGTGCACGAATAAACACAAGCTCATCCATTACCTGTACAAGGATGAAATTGACGCATGGGAACTTTTTGACCTGGAAAAAGACCCGCACGAATTGCATAGTGTCTATGAAGACCCCACGTATGCTGAAACGGTGAAGGAATTGAAGGAAGAATTGGCGCGGTTGCGCAAGGAACTTCAGGTGCCTGTGTGAAAAAGCAACGGCCCCTAATTGGCGGCGAACTGATAGGTAAACTCTGTTACGTTGGTTTGCTGGCGGGCATGTTCTATAGTCATGCTGACCACACGGCCTTCAGAATCTAAATCGAGCAAAATGTTTTCGTTTAAATCTTTCGATTCCATTTTGTAATTATCATTGAAAACAATCAATAATGTATCAGTGTCCTGGAAATAATGAATTTTCATGGGTTGTTCCTTGACCCGCTTATCTTAGCAATTTCCAACCGCGCTTGTCATTGCGAGGAGTCCCCGACGAAGCAATCTCGACATAGTGTCAACTGTACATGGCTTCGAGATTGTTTTGTCGTAGACTCCTGCTTAGAAACAAGGCAAATGATGGAGCGGTTATTTATCTCCTTCAGAGAAGGTGTTCGCGAGGGCGTGTGTACCCAGGGTAGCGAAGCGCAACCGCTGGGCTGAGTTATTCATCCACTTCGTGGAAAAACACACAGGGATTGGGTGATTCAAGACGGCGTCCGGCAAGATTTTTCTGGTGTTTCTTTCCGATCTGCCCCGGCGCTCCGACGGGTGGGTAACTCGCAAGGACAAGCGGGGATGTTTTGTGTGAAATTCAGGTTAACACTTTTATTGGCAGTGATTCATGGAGAATACGGCACGGTTCCGTTCTTATCCACCTGATATCCGAATTGACGTATGTATGCCTCGGCGGGTAGAAAGAGGTCGTTGCGTTCTTTGAGTTTTTGCTGGAGCAGAGTATCCAATTGTCCCTGAATCGTATTGTTTTCGGGAGTATTGCAGATGTTCTTCATTTGATAGGGGTCTTGTTCATTATCAAAAAGCAGCCAGGGGCCGTTGAGATCGCGCACGTAGGTGTATCGTGGGGTGCGGATTCCCCGGCATTCGCGGCCGCCGTGCTGGCGGGTCCATTCGCCGAAGGGAGCCATGCAAACGAGTAAGGCGGCATCTAAATCCGGCTCCTCTCCCCGAAGCAGCGCACCGGAGAAGTCTTTTCCTTCCACGGAGGAAGGGATGGCAACGCCGCAGAGTCCCAAGAGTGTGGGCATGATGTCCGGGGCGTTGATCAGGGTGGACACCTTACGGCCCTTTTTGCCAAGACGCCCGGGAAATCGAAGCAGAAACGGGACCCGGATGGATTCGTCGTAGGGTTTCTGCTTTCGGATCATTCCCTGGGAGAAAAGCATGTCGCCGTGGTCGGAGGTGAACACGAAGAGGGTATTTTCCGAGAGGCGGCATTCGTCCAGTGTGGCGAGCAAATCGCCGATACAATCGTCGAGCGCGGCGATGTGGGCGTAATATCCGGCAAGGTCGCGCCGCGCTTCCTTTTCCGAAGTTGCGGGCACGTTGGGCCGCAGAACCAGTTTTTCCGCGTCAATACGTTTTTGGCAGGATTCCGGAGCGGTTTCGTAGGGATTATGCGGCGGCCCCCAAGAGAGGAATAGGGCAAAGGGCTGGCCGCTTCCGTGTGTGCGGAGATAGTGCCGCGCATCGCGGGTTTGCGCTATCGCGTCGTAGCCTTCCCATTCCTTGGCGGCGGGATCGTCCGCGTAATACCTGGAATGGTTGTATTCGTGGGTGCATTCCTGAACGCGCCAGTAGCGAAACCCCTGGCGCCGTTCGGGAGGAATGAAACTGGAGCGGCCATGACCGTCCAGATGCCATTTCCCAATATACGCGGTGTCATAACCCTCGCCTGCAAAGGCTTCCGCGATGGTGGTGATGTCATCGCGCAGATGGACATCGTTCAAGAAGACGCCGTGGGTTTGCCAGTATTGTCCGGTGAGGAGACTGGCGCGATAGGGGGAGCAAACGGGACATCCGGAAACGGCATGAGTGAAATTCAGGCTTTGGGCGGCCAGTTGGTCTAAATGGGGTGTCTGGGCGTTGGGATCGCCGGCATACCCGGTGGCCTGTGCGCGCCACTGGTCCGCGAACACGAAAACGAGATTCGGGGATTTTGCCGCGGATATTTTTGGCGTTTCGGCGGAAAATCCGGTTGGTGACAAGGTTGCATAGGCCGCGCTGGCGGCCATGGTATGTAAGAATTCACGGCGTTTCATGAACCTTTTACTCAATTCTGGGTTTCAAGACGTCTTGCGGTTTTTCAGGAAAGCCGTTGACGCCACGTGAGTAGTCAAATTGGTAGATTCGGCCTAAAGGGCGATCTTGTGGAGGCAAAACGAGCAGATCACCGTCCTGGTTGAGGGCGCGGTTGACATTGGTTCGGGCCAGTGCTTTCGCGGCCACTTGGCGCAGGTGTTGTGTAATTTCGGAGTTGCCTGTTGCGCGCTGCTGCAATTCATTCGGGTCATCTTTCACATTGAAAAGCTGTTCCTGACCGCCGTTGGCCATGAAGATGTATTTCCAATCGCCTTCCCGCACCATGACCTTGAAAAGAGATGAACCGGGCAAGCCGTAATAGCCGATAAGGTGTTCGCGTCCGTTGTGGTTTCCTTTCGCTACTTCCAGCACGTTCACGCCTTCGCGCAGTTCCGCATTTCCTGATGCGGCCGTGGCGATTCCGAACAGATCGGTCAGGGATACCAACGCCTCATTTTTCACGTTGGCAGGCAATTGTTCAGGCCAACTTACCACAAAGGGGATATGGCAGGCCGCTTCGAAGAAACTTTCCTTTTGCCAAGAGCAGTGGTCTCCAAGATGATCACCATGGTCGGAAAAGAAACAGATCAGGGTGTTAGCGGCGTCTCCGCGCGCGTCCACGGCATCGAGAATACGGCCCAGGCACTGGTCAATATAGGAAAGTTCACCGTAATACCGCGCCTTGAGTGCGCGCGCATGGGAGTCGTTGATATCCTCCGCCCAGATGGCGTGATTCATCCAGCGGAGTTGTTCATCCATCAGATCAACGGCTTTATCACCCCGAATGGGATTGGGCATCTTGTCCGGATTGTACATGCGGTTGAAGGGAATGGGGGGCGCAAGCGGGGGATGGGGACCGATAAAGGATACAAACCCGAAATAGGGTCGCGGGTCCGTTTGCGTAATTTGCTCGATGGCGCGATCCGCGGCCCAGGCTTCCACGCCCAGTGCGGCGGGAAGGGGGCTCATCTGGGGCATGTAATACATTTCCGTCCGTTCGCCCATAAGCCCTTCGACAAAATCATATTCCGGGTGCTTCTCCCGAATGAACGCCGCATAGGCATCCCGGTTGCGTTGATCAGGGGAGCCGTAAAGCTCCTCGCTGTGCAGATGCACTTCATAGCCGAGGTTTTCGTCCCAGGGAGAGGTATGGAATTTTCCGATGCCGAAGGTGCGGTAGCCGCGTTGTGTCATCGTGCGCGCGAGATAAGCCCCGCAACGTTCTTCATTATCTTCGGGCTGGCCCTCGACGAGTTTCGGCCCGGCGTTTGAATAGACGCCCGTAGTGGGCGCGTCACAGCCGGTGCGGATGGTCAATCGCGCGGGAACGCACACCGGGCAGGGGGAATAGGCATTGGTGAAGGCCACGCCGCGCGAGACGAGACGGTCGAAATTCGGGGTGTAAATGTGGGGATTGCCCAAGGCGGCGATGGTATCCGCGCGCTGCTGATCCGTCATGATGAACAGGATGTTGGGCGGGCGGTTCGGCGCTATGGCAGGACTTTTTGGACGTTCGTTCGCGGCGGAGGTGAGGGACACCGTGGCGGCGGTAAGCAGGCCCAAGAATTCACGGCGTTGGAATATTCTCTGCGTGGAAGAAGGATTTTTATGCATGGCTGTTTCCTTTTTGCATGACGTTGTACGTTCGCAAAGGGGGAAGAGACATAAATGGCGCTAACTTAAGATTGTATACGCCCGCAAAAGGAGGGACAGACACCCCAAAAGCATTAAAGTGAAATTGCTGGCCTGTCGTTTGGTCTGCTTTTGGTGAGTCAGTCCCTCTTTTTGCTCTGTTTTCACTTTGGGATTTCAATTGAAGAAATTCCTTAAGCAAGTGCCGACGGAACAGTAAAAGGATCCTCCGCCTTTTTCAAGGTGTTGATCAACTGAGTATGCAGATCCTTGCGCACGTTGCTTAACGCAGGATCGTCTATTAGGTTCTTCAATTGTAATGGATCTTCCTGAGTATCGAAGAGGAGCCAGGGTTTGTCAGGGCATACGGCATACGTGTAGCGCGGGGTGCGCAGGCCGCGAAACAGGGGAGCGGGGTGTTTTTCACCGCCGGACGCATTTTCCTTGGAGATGTGCATGATGAGTTGCGCTTCCGGCGCGGGACCGGTTTTTCCGGTCAGCCAAGGCGAAAAATCCTGGCCGGAACATCCTGGCGGCGCACTGAGGCCGGCGAGGCCGCATACCGTGGGCAAAATGTCAATGGCGCCGAATAATGCATCGCTGCGGGTACCCGCCGGAATGATGCGCGGACCGTGCGCGAGGAACGGCACGCGGATGGATTCGTCATAGGGTTGGCGCTTGCCGCCGAGTCCATGGCTGCCCATCATGCTGCCGTGATCAGAGGTGTAGATCACGATGGTGTTCTCGTCCAGGCCGAGTTCGGAAAGGGTTTTCAGGAGGCGGCCCAATTCGTCGTCAATGGCGCTGATGTGGGCGTGGTAGCCTTGATAATAGGGCCATGTGTTTTTGCCCCATATTTTTGAATCGTCTCCCTTGCCCTTCTGGATTTCTTCGGGGACGTTTCCGCGCCAGGGCAGAGCACCTTCCGGATAGAGGGCTTTTTTCTCCGGGGGCGGATCGAGAAAATTGGAGTGGGGGGGATGCAGGGAGAGCATGAGGAAGAAAGGATGCTCTTTGTTTTCCTGGATGAACTGGAGTGCCTGATCGGTCATCAACGTGGCATTATAGCCCTTGGGTTGGACTGGTGTGCCCTTGCGCGGATGATATTTCCCTTGATCCCAATGGTTGCTTTCATCGGTCCAGATGAGGGAGGTATCGAATCCGAAGGATTCCGCACGTACGCCGCCGAGATGCCACTTGCCTATATAGCCTGTCGTATACCCGGCGGCTTGAAAGGTCTTGCCGATGGTGGGAAGGCTATCGTTTAATGCGATGCCGTTGTCGATGATTCTGTTTTGATAGGGCCAGCGTCCGGTCATCAGCATGGCACGGTAGGGTGAACACACGGGGTAATTACTGATGCAATGGGTGAAGGTTGCCCCTTCTTTCGCCATCCGGTCCATGACGGGGGTATGTAGTTGCGGCATTTCCGAACAGCCCATGGATTGCCAGCGATGTTCATCGCTGAACACGTATACCACATTGGGTTTCCGGGGGGATTGTGCATGGGTGGAGGCGCCGAGGGCGGTCACCGCCGCAATGCCCGCGACGCGGTTAATGAATTCGCGCCGAGGTATGTCTTTTGAGGAAAAAGTGCTCATAGCCAATTCCTTATTCTGTCCAACACTCTGCCTTGTCGCGGGATGGAAGTCAATATTAAAGATTGAGGCTGCCGCGAAAAGAGAAGGGAGGCCGGACAAGCCGGACAAGCCGGACGGATCAAAAAAGAAAACCTTGCGTGGCTTTGGTGTGAAACCTTTGTACAACGGGGCAAGTCTTACAGATGTATTCAGTCCGAATATGAGAGGTTCAGAGGAAATACGAATGTTTATTCTATGCGTGTATCTAGTGTTTTTTTCGCCGGAGGCGTGTTAGCCCGGGCAAAGTTCCCGTGCAATTGGTGGTGACGCTGCTGGCGGTGTGTGAATTTTAAAGTGGAGGGGAGCACAGCGTTGAAGATCAATGCGTTTCCATATGCTTGTGAGCGGGGGATACATTGGTAATATTGGCACCACTTACAATCATACTATCTCTATGCGCTGAGAGCGGCAGACATCAATAAAATCACCCGGATTGAATGTAAGCAGGGCGTCTGTTTTCACATCAATATCGTCTAATAACAAACGTGTTACCATGTCCACAAGTGCAATAGCCCGTTTCCCGGATTTAGACCACTGCAATGAAATTTCAAGGGCTTTTTCCCGATATGGAGTGTCGTCAATGCGCAAAAAATGAGGTTGACGCAGTAATAATTCAAGACCAATGGTTGCGTGTGCGTTTCTGCAAAAGCGTGTGTTGAGCGTCTCATAGAGCGATGGCCAGGGCACCAGGATATTCATGCGTTTCAGCAAATCTTCTTTGGCGCCTGCCTGTTGATAATAGTGATCTCTCGGATCAAACAATGCGATCCAAAATCCGGTATCCACAACAAGGTTCTTGGGAAAACTATGCATCCGTGTCTTCTATGTCTTCGGTTGATACCGAGTACCCGGTCCATGGGGCACTTTTGCGTGTTCCTGTGATAAATGTTCCCTTCATCTTTCCATTCACAAGATGAATTACATAGATTCGTGAACGTCCGTTAAGATGAATGTGCGATGTCAAATCATTTTTCAGGGACTCAAGCAAATCCCCAGAGTGTTCAAATTTCAGGCAAGCCAGGCTATCTCCGCATTCCTTAGCCCCATGTTTGTCCAGCCATGTATACATTGATTCGTAGTCCCCTTGTACGCCTAAGTCATAAGATAACCAGATGAAACTCTTCATAGTCTATCTCCTTGAAAAACATTCTAGCACAACTATTGTTCTGTTTCAACCTTTTATTGAAGTCCTGTGCATTAATCATGCACCGTATACACTGTCCTATGGCTGACTTCGACAAAATCTTTACTGGCGCATGCAAAAAAGTTCATACTTGCGCGGTAAATCGAGCAGAAGGAGACATTTCATGCGAGTTACACGGAGAGGATTTATCGGACAGTCCGCGGCGGCGCTGGTGGCCGCGCAAACTATAGCCAAGGCGCAGACGGCCCCTGCGGCAACGCCAAAAATGAGGGCGTGTGTGATCGGCGATGGAAAGCAGGGCATGTACGGCCACAGCATGCATCTGGCGTGGGCCACGCGGGAGGATGTGGAGGTGGTGGCGCTGGCGGACCCGAATGAAGAAACGCGCACCAAGGCGTCGGCTTCCGCAAAAGCGCAGCGGACGTATGCGGATTACCGGGAAATGCTGGAGAAGGAGAAACCGGAACTGGTGGTGGTGGGGCCACGCTTTACCATTCATCACAAGGAATACTTGCTTGCGGCTGCGGCCATCGGCGCGCACGGTTTTATGGAGAAGCCGGTCAGTCATGATCTGGCCGAGGCGGATGCGATGGTAACGGCGATTGAGGAGAAAAACCTGAAGTGGGCCGTGGCCTATAATTTCCGCGCTTCCGCGCAAATTGAACATGCCCGCCGGATGGTGATGGAAGAGGACCTCATCGGCGACGTGTTGGAAATCCGTGCGCGGGGGAAAGAAGATGAACGCGCCGGGGGAGAGGACATGATTGTCCTTGGAACGCATTCGTTTGACGCCTTGCGCTATTTCCTGGGCAATCCCTTATGGTGCGAATCGGATATCACGGTGGACGGGCGGGCCGCTACGCGCGCGGATATTCACGATGCCAGCGAGCCGGTTGGCCCGGTGATGGGCGACCGGGTCCGCGCGATGTTCGGTTTCCCGAACAGTATCGTGGGGTATTTCACCACAACAAAAAACACGCACGGGTATGGCGGACGCTGGGGCATGGATATTTACGGTTCCCGGGGCATGGTCACGATCCGGATCAATGGCGGCATCAATGTCTGGCTGCTGCGCGATCCGATGTGGGCGCCCGGCGGACGGGATAAAGCGTGGGAACCCATCCCCGATATGCCAGCGTTCGATGAGAAACAACCCGAAATAGAACGCAATGCGCCGATTGTGGCGGACCTGATCGCCGCGATCAAGGAAAATCGCCGGCCCAAGGTCAGCTTGCAGGACGGGCGGGATTCCACCGAGATGATACATGCGGTCTATGAGGCGTATTTGCATGGCGGACGGGTGCCGTTCCCCATGAAAGAGCGCACGCATCCTTTGACACGTCCCGCATAAAAAACACCAACGTATAAGGCCGCCGGACTCGATGGAATCCAGCGGCCTGTTTGTGTGCCGATTATAGGCGGATTACTTTCTCCTGCGGATGCGCAGGACGCCGAGTCCCCCCGCCAAAGCGGTCAACATGGCCAGTCCGGCCATGTTCAACAGCGGCACATCGAAGCCAATCGTCAGCACCGCTTCCGAGTAGATGGTTTGGCCGGGGGTGAAGGAACTGTCGGATTCGGTGACCTCGACCCGGTACAGGCCGGCACTCGAATCATCGGGATCGGCGATGTCCATATACGGCGTAAAGAGGTGCAGGTCCTGCCAGTCTTTCGTGGGTTCGTCTTTGGACCAACCATAGGACAGGGGCGTCAGGCCGCCTGTTGCACTCACTTCCCAGCGGAAGGGCTGGTGCTTGGGCACGGTGGTGTCTTCAAGCGGTTTGTCGAATTGCACATGGCCCGCGAACTCGACTTGGCCCGTGCCGGTACAGGCGGTGGTTACGGCGTCTTCAATGCAGACGCGGTAATCGTACACGCCCAATTGACCCGCCGGGTCCACCGCCAGGGCCACCGTGTTCGAGGTGAAGTCCGTAAAGACGCCCAAGGAGGTTTCCGTGGAACCGCCGAAGGGCCGCCGCAGCCATTCGTAGTTATCGAGGAAAAGCCCGCCTTCAAAGGTGGCATCCACCGGGAAGGGCGCTTCGTCGTTGTAAACACGCACATCATCGGAATGCCCGAGGAAGGTTACCGGGGTTCCCACATAAAGGGTAATTTCCTTTGAATCCAAGGGGGTGGGACCGGAGAGGGTGCTGCCTTGATCCACCGCGGACACATCGAACATCCGTCCGGAGTCAATAAGCGTTACAGCACCCAAATCCAAAGTGGGGGCATTGGGGCCGCCCAGGGGCGCGCCGTTTTCATTCCAGGTATAGACCAACGGCAAAAATCCACCGGAAATGCTGACACTGAGTGTGACGGGAGTGTTCTCATAGACATACACATCCGCCAAGTCATTCACGAGGGCGGGTTTATCCGCCACACTTACCTGGCATGGTCCCACCGTAATGGGCGGATTCTCCGGATGGGCGGGGTCGTCGTCCACCACCACGTCATATGAACCGATATCGCCGCTGTCCGCCGTGCCCAAATCCAAGATGGCTTGGCTGGGCGCACCCATATCCACACCGCCTTTACGCCATGTGTAGCGATACGGCGGCACGCCATTTCCGATGGTGGCGGTAATACTGAGCGGTTCGTTGGTATAGGCACGAATAACACCAGGCATGGAGCCGTGCATATGGATCGTCACCGTCAACAGGGCATCGAGCGATGTGTCGGTTTCCGGAGTGGGGGTCCGGCTGTCGCTCACGACAACCTTGTATTTTCCGGCATCCTGAACGCCATTGTCGCTGAGCGCGATGGACAAGGTATCGGTATCCGCGCCGGTCACTTGGGAGCCGGAACCCGAAACGTGGTTGCCGTTGTTCACCGTGAGCCAGGAACCGCCATGATACCATTTCCACACATAATGCAGCGGTTCTATGCCGCCGCGCGCATTGGTGACCACCGTAAATTGAGCTGTTTCCAGTTCGTTTTTCGTGGTGGGCTGCGGGTCCTGGATGATGTTGAGGTGGTTGCGGACCGCCAACGTGCCATAGGCCGTCTGAACGTTGCTCACGGTGTCATTCAACACGCAGTAATAACTTCCTTCGGCATTGAATCCCAGACCGTTAAGATTCAACGTGCAGATTCGCCCGGCGGTCACGATATTGACCGTGGCGAGGGAATCGCGGGGATGCGCGCCGTTGCTGAGCATTTGCGCCGCCTGCGGCCCCGCGCCGTCCACGTCGTAATACCACGTGAAGGCGTAATCGGCAATGCCGGTGCCGCCACAGCCCTTTACCTGGAAGGCGCAATTCTCGAAGAAATATTTCTGCTGTGCCAGGGGGGAGGGATCGCTGATCGCCAACGTGGCGTGAACGGTGGCCGTGCAGGTGGAACTGTTCCCGCTGCCGTCGGTCAGCGTCAACGTGCCGGTGTTGTTCGCGGGATCACAATCCACGGCTTCAAAGGAGAATGTTTTCGACACGATGCCGCAATTGTCCGTTGAACCCGCCGCGATGCCGTCAATATCCGATGCGGTGAGGGAATAGACTTCGTTTACCATGGTTATGGTGATGTCATTGCATACGGCGGTGGGGGGGAGGTTGTCAATGACGGTAACCGTGGCCTCGCATTGGCTCGACAAGTCATTGGTGTCGGTCACGGTCAGGGTGACCGTGTTTTCACCCTTATCCTCACAATCAAACGTATCGGGGCTGACCGTCTTGCTCTTGATGCCGCAGGCGTCACTGCTCCCCGCGGCGATGGCGTTGATGTTGGCTTCCGTGAGCGTGTAGGTGCCCGAACTATTCAAGGCCACTTCGATATCGTTGCAAACCACTGCGGGCGGTGTTAGGTCCTGCACCGTAACCGTGGTGGTGCACTGTGCAGTCTTGCCCGCCAAATCCGTCACCGTCAAGGTTGCCGTGTTTTCCCCAACATTCAGGCATCCGTACGCGGAAGGCGCCACAGACAAGGACGCAATTCCGCAATCATCCGTGCTGCTTCCTCCAATAGCGTCTATATCCGTTGAGGTTAGGGTGTAATTCCCCGTTGCGTCCAGGGTAATGGTAATCGCGGCACAGGACGGGGTGGGAAGTGCCACATCCATCACGGTCAGCGTGGCGGCAAGGCTCGTCACGGTTCCATAGGCATCGGTAACGATGCACCGGTATTTGTACCCATCATGTGAATAGGGGACATTGTTCAAAACGAGCGACTGGTTTGTTTCACTGGAAAGCGGCGCAAAACCGCTGCCCGAATCTTCTTCCCACAGGAAAGTCACGGGATCCGCTCCAATCAAATCCGTCAGTTCAAAGGTGGCGGTTCCGTCGCAGGTGGTGGAGGTGTCGAGTGGACCATTAAATGAAATGGAAACGGAAGTTAACTCCCCGGTGGCCACCGTGGTGGTGAATACTTCACCCGGGAGCAGTCGTCCGGCCGGGGATGTCGGAATCAACACATAGGGATTGGTTCCCACGCGCAAACGCACCCCCGTTGCAGGGAACGAAGAAACGTTTTTAACAAAAATCTGGTCATATCCGTTGAAGGGATTATTCGTGGTTCCTTGTGTGAGCCGGGTGATTTTCACGGGGCTTGTACCGGTGTACGTTACCGATCCTTCATTCCAGAATCCGGATTTCAGGATTCCTTGCGTGCCCGCCCCTGTTATTAATTGCCCGATATTTGGATGCGTTGGATCGGCATCAAACACGGTGGTTCCCGTTAGCACTGGATTATTGGTTGTGGTTCCAAAAACGGGGGAGGCGGTCAAAGGGAGCAATCCCGGCGCATGGGGTGTTATTTGACTCGGTTCCATATTGGAAATGAAGGTGATTTTCCCGTTGTGGTTGGCTGCTCCATCATATACATTTCCCGCTGTGACGGTTCCGCCGGAGGCAAAGATCAGGGAACCCTGCAGTTTCACCATGCCGGGTGTGCCATTGCCTCCTGTATTACCGGGCCCCCCTGTTCCCCCTGTGCCTCCTTGGCCGCCGCCCCCGCCCCACCCCCCGGTGTTTCCACTTCCTCCGTTTGCTCCATATATCGCGCCGCAGGAGAATTGGCAACAATAAACAACCCAACACCATACCGGTAAAACACAATAGCTCCCTGCTGAGGGCGTTCCGCCTCCTCCTGTACCGCCTGATGGGCTCCCTCCGCCAATACCTCCATCACCATCCGATCCGCCAGAGCCTGATGAGCCTGAATTGGGTGTTGAAGCGGATATGTCAAAATTGGGTGAATCAAGAATTCGGAGTATTCCGCGAGCGCCCAACAAAAGCGCACCGCCACCATTGGCGCCAGTTCCTCCATCCCCCCCTTTTCCACCCTTACCTCCTTTTCCCCCATTGCCTCCAGTTCCTCCAGCCCCTCCAGTTCCTCCAGTGCCACCCGGTGATGCAACGGCCGCGCAGTCAAACCAGCCTAATGATGGAGAGGCGCATCCACCCCCGCCACCCCCTCCACCGCTGGAGCCGCCGCCGCCCCTGCCACCGCCTTGGCCTCCTGCCCCGCCGCCGCCCCCACCTCCACCGCCACCTCCATGGCCCGCTCCGAAGCTAAGATCATTCGCGGCCACGGTGAAACTGCCTGGTCCTCCAGGCCCGCCAATAAATCCTTCGCCACCAGTAGCGCCAATAGTTCCAGAATCCCCCACCACGCCTTCAGCGCCCGTATATCCTGCTGTGCCTGCGTTTGATCCATACGGGCCGCCGCCGCCGCCGCCGCCCCCCGGGTTCGAACCCGCGCCCCCATTGTTTCTCGACAGAGGATTGCCTTTTGCTCCAACTGAACCAGGAAGGCCTCCTGTACCGTAATTCCCAAAGCCCGTGCTGCCTGTTACTCCCACATCGCCATCGGTACCTCCACTGCCTGCAGTTCCATTTCCTCCCAATTGACCGGGGTTTCTATCTCCACCGGTGTTGCCATTGCCACAGTTGACTCCGGTACCTCCACTGGCTGTGCCTCCACCACCCCCATAGGTATTTCCACCCACTCCCCCTTCTCCACCATCTTTCCCAATGCCGGGAGTTCCCCCTGTTCCTCCCCCTGCACGACCAGCGACCGTTCCGGATACATCTATCGAAGCGGACCATGTCATGTCGCCTGCCGAAACTATGGATACAGGCATTGTGCTTTCCACCGTTACGCTCCCCCCCGTAACCGCCACTTCATTGAAACGAAAAACCAAAACGCCGCCATCATTTTCGCCTGAATAGGTTCCACTTTCCGCTATTAAACTTAAGGTGTCGCTTTTGATGGTCAGAACGCCCTGGGTATGGTTCAAGTTCCCCTGAGGCCCCAATCCGGAATTTGGATCGTAAATATCGCTGAAAGAACTCCGGGT
>CAYYRW010000066.1:0-27668 GCA_964474205.1 uncultured Nitrospirales bacterium
ACGTGCACCCGCTCGATAGCGCCAGCGCCCGCACCAGCATGGTCTTCGCCACCCCCGGCACATCCTCCAGCAATACGTGCCCTCCCGACAGATAGGCCGCCAGCGCCGCCTTGACCACTTGCGGCTTGTCCAGGATCACCATCTCCACATTGCGGAGCAAGTCTTTCACCGTCTGACGAAAATCAGCCACAACACACTCCTTTGTTCTTCTTTCTTTACACCCCATAATACCCTGCCCGCCCCGCCGAGGCAAACCCGAACTTACCCCGCAATCACTCTTTGACCATCCAGGACAAAGCAGTATATAATACTGCCGTACCGATTGATGCGGCCGCGAAGGCGCCAGACCGGCTATCCGAAGACTGAACTATTAGCGTAAGAACCATCAAGGGGTCCGTACATGAGTAAGATTCTGTTGGTTGACGATGACGTTGACCTCGCTGAATTGATCAAAACGAAATTGACGGCGGAAGGGCATCACACCTACGTTATCAATACGGGCGAAGGCGCCTTCGAATACGCCAAACAGATCAAACCCGATATCTGCATTCTCGACATCATGCTCCCGGGCGTGACCGGCTACCAGATATGCCGCAGGCTCCGCAAGGATCCCGAACTCTACCGCGTGGCCATCCTCATCCTGACCGCGCTTGGCGAAGAACCCGAAATTCTGCACGGTCTCGAACAGGGTGCCGACGACTACCTGGTCAAACCCTTCAAACTCGACCGGCTCATGGACAAGATCGCTTCCCTGAACGCCCTCTTGCAGGCCGTGGAAACCAAAAACCGCGCCACCAATCTCCCCGGCACCGAAGCCATCAAACGCGAAATCAACCACCAATTGGCCCGTGGAAACGCCATCGCGGCCATCTATATCGACATGGTCGGATTCAAGCCCTTTTGCGCCGCGCGCGGCCCCGAAGGCCAGCAAAAAGGCCTCGAATTCATGTCCCGCCTGCTTGTCGGCATTACCCGCGACATGGGTATCTACGAATGCTTCGTCGCCCACATGGGCGGTGAACATTTCGTGGTGCTGCTGCAACTGGAGGACGCCGAACGCTTCACCTCCAGCCTCGCCAACCTCTTCGACCAACGCGTGCGCGACCTCTACACCCCCGACGAAGTTAAACGCGGATACCTGGTTGCCACCGACCGCACCGGCAAAGAAATCCACTGCCCGATCATGGCACTCTCCATTGGCGTGGCCCATACCCAATACCGCCAGTTCAAAAGCGCCAAAAAAATGTTCGAAGTTCTCGCTCAAGTGCGGCAAAAGGCCCAGCCCACCACCGCCAAGAGCGTGGTTTTCGTGGACCGCCGCCACACCGACCGATAGGCGTCAGGCAAGTGGATTTGATAATATATTTAAGTTATCAAGGTTTCCAGGGGTAAAAGCATGCGAAGTCATTACGGAAAAAAGAAGTGTAACGTGTTAACCATACTCATCCTATTTTCTCCCTGCGGCCTAAAGCCCGTAGCCTGAAGCCTGCCATGTTGCGCAAGATTACAATCCTGTCCGCAATCGCGTTGTTCATCGTGCTCGTGATCATACTTGCGATGGTCAATTCACAGGGCGTGCCGCGCGACGAACTCATGAAGCGGTGCCAGGAAAGCCACCCGCAATGGGAGCGCTACCAGGAAGAAATTAAAGGCGAGATCGGCGCCCGGCCTGTCGCCGAATGGAACGGTGAACCCATCGCCGTGAACCGAAACGGGGACGAAGTGTTAATCACCTTCCAACTGGAAGGCCCCTGGATTGACTATGCGGTTCCACTGCCAATCTTGTTGCGCGACCCCCTCGGAAACGTGCAATGCAGCACCACCGCCGAATATGCCGGCGCCACCTGCACCTACCATTTTTCCCGGCCAAAAGACGAAGCGGATAGCCTCCTTCCCTGGATCGAAGTACACTACCCCCGCCAAGAACTCCGAATTTCCCTCGACAGCCAGGGAAACTGGAAAAAACCTGATTCTTCCATTGGGGGGATGGCTGCAACAAGTATCAGGCGAGAAACAGGTAGTCCTTCATCTCCGCATACCCGCGAGGATTGAGCCAAGCGCGTATTTCATCGCGCGCGCCGGGGCTGCCCACGGCAATCACGATGAAGGTGGCGCCGGGGTGCGGGAGGTGTTCAGGGGGGATGATGCGGTAACCGTGAATATTTCGTCCAATTTTTCTGGGGTGAATATCCACCACGGCGAAGGGACCATGCCCCCCCCATTCCCGGAGCCAGCGTTTGCCCACTTCGCCTGCGCCCCACTGGTGGAATATCGGCCGGTCCTTCAGATAGGACTTGAACAGAAAATGGCGTTTGAGGGCGCGGAAGGCCGCCTCGTTATAGCGCGGGTCGTTCATGGATAAACGGTTGGGGGAGTCGGTCCAATCCAGCAGGACTTCCGGTACTTTACCCACCGGGCGCCCCGCCTGCCAGAAACGCAACAACAGATCATAATCTTCCGGCCACCCGTGGTCCTGATATCCGCCAATGCGTTCATAGGCATCGCGGCGCATGAAAAAGGAAGGGTGAGGCAGGGGGCATTCGATAAAAAGTTCCCGCGCGATATCCTCGGGGTCCGTCAATGCATTAATCCATGCTTCATAGCGGCGGCGGCCCGAGCCAATGGCTTCTCCCACGATACGGACCTGAACACCGCATAAGGCCATATCAAGGTGTTGTTCCATCAGGGAAAACTGTTTTTCCAGACGAGTGGACATGGAAATGTCGTCGGCGTCCATTCGGGCAATATAGGGAGCCTTGGCAGCCATACAGCCTTGGCGCAAGGCTTCCACAATCCCCACATGCGCCCCCCCCAGAATCCGGATACGGGGGTCCTGTCGCGCCATCGCCTCGGCAATGTTCCGGGAGGTATCGGAGGAACCATCGTTATAGGCGATAAGTTCCCAATCTGCAAGGGTCTGTCGCTGGATGGAGGCCATCGCCCGGGCCAAGGTGGTTTCAGCATTGAAAAAGGGGAGCACGACGGAAACCTTGGGCAAGGCCATGATCGGTTCCCTCACTCCAAGGCAAGCGACAGCACGGTCAGCGAATACCGTGGGAAAACATGGGTCAATTCGCCCTTGAGCGGCTCCGCCTTAATGCGCTTGGGTTCCACGGCCTTGGGGTTCTTAAAGGTGTTGTGCTCGCGCGGGTCTTTCGCCGTGAGGATGCGCCCGGACACCGCCCCGATTTTTGCGTCACGCACTTGGATAAGCGTCTCGATATCGTCGTTGAGTGATTGGTTCACCACGCTCACCAGAATCTTGGTCCCGGCGCGCGAGGCGCTCACACTGAGCACGGGGACGTTGCGCTTTTCACGCATTCCGATGGGATGCGCCTCATACGCGGGACATTCCACGGCCTGCGTCAGCAGTTCGGCGCCCATGTGTGGACGCATCATGTCGAACACATGATAGGTGGGCGTGAGGAACATCTTTGCGCCGTCGGTCATGGCGAGGCATTGCAGCACGTTGACGGTCTGCGCAAGGTTGGCCATGGTGACACGGTGCGCCCTGCGGTTGAAGCAATTCAACACGGCCCCCGCCAACAACGCATCGCGCAGGGTATGATCCTGTTCCAGGCCGTTGTCCACGGTGGCCTCCGGATGCCACATCCCCCACTCGTCCACGATAATCCCTACGTGCTTATTGGGATAAAAGTACTTCAGGACCGTTTCCGTCAGTTCCAAGTCCTGTTCCAGGGTAAGCACATCGGCGAAGAGGGATTGGAACTCGCTATCGGAAAACTGGGTGCCTGTGCCCCGGCTGAAATACCGGTGCAGGGAAATATGGTCGAGCAAATCGGCATGGTGCATTTCCTGGCAGAAGTCATGATTCCAGGCATTCAACACCGGATTTTTGTAGTCGCCATAGTGCGTGCCGCACGCCACCAGTTGAATGGAAGGTTCAAGCGCCTTCAGATAGGTGGCGAACCGGACATATTCCTTGGCATAGTCTTGCGGGCGAAACCGTCCGCCGCAGCCCCAGTTTTCATTGCCCACCCCCCAATACTTTACTTCATACGGTTCCGGATGGCCGTTTGCGGCGCGTTGCCGGGTCAGTGTGGTGTCGCCGCCAAAAGTGCAATACTCCAGCCATTCCCGCGCTTCTTGCGGCGTGCCGGAACCCACATTGCAGCAGAGGTACGGCGCACAACCCGAGGCTTCGCAGAATCGCAGAAACTCATCCGTGCCGAATTCATTGGTTTCCCCTTGCCGCCACCAGATATTGGCGGTGACCGGACGATTCCCGCCGACGCCATCCCGCCAGTGATAATCATCGGCGAAGCAACCGCCGGGCCAGCGGAGCACGGGAATGCGCAAATGCTTTACGGCCGCCAAAACGTCCAGGCGGAGGCCATGTTCATTCGGGATGCGGGATTTGGGTCCGGTCCACAGGCCTTCATAAATACAGCGGCCCAAATGTTCGGCGAAATGCCCGTAGATTGCGGGCTGAATCCGTGCCTTGGGAAGTTCGGGCCAAAGCCGGAGAAAGGCTTCGCTCATAACAGCGGTTCCTGGGCCTCATCATACTGGTCGAGATACGGCCCCACCCGGTGGGTGATAAACGTGCGGATGAGCCGGATGTTGTCCAGGATGACGTTGATGTTCTCGGAATCCACCTGCTGTCGTCCGAACACCCCCTTCACTTCCACAAACACCTCTTTTTGACTGTGCCGGAACGACTCGATGGTCACGTAGAGCATGCCGGGGTCCTCATTCGTTTCCGGCAGCACGAAGCGCAGGCCGCCTGTGGCGACGGGCCGCATGAAGAACGGCGCAATCCTTTCCCGTTGGGAGCAGGCATGGTCCAGGAGGAAAACCCGTGCATCCTCGAAGTGCGTTAATGCAAAGGTCGACCGGATGGTGGCGGTGTGCGCCAGATAACGCGGCACGCCCCGTGCGGCAAGTGTTTTCGTGGCCACCTCGCGCACGCGTTCCAGGAAATCCGACAGCGAAATGTCCGCCCACTCCTCCACCAATACCACGCGGTCTGGAAGGAAAAGCGCCACCGACTGTGTTTTCTTCCCGCGCCGTGAATAAAAGCGCGGCTGAATCGGATTACTGAAATCCGTACTGTCATAATTCGCTGCGCGCGACTGTGACAGGTCGAAATACAGCCGTTGCAATACTTCTTTTTTGTGTTGCACCGGCGGATGTATCAGCTCCGCCGAAAAGTGAATGATCCGGTCTTCCGCTTGCATGTTCTTAAACCCCGGTAAAAAAAACAGTATAGGCATTTGCGAACCCCAATGCAAAGTGGAGAGCACGTATCGGTGAATTGGATGTGGTGGACACTGTGGACACATTGGGGTTGGTGAATTGGAGCAATCGTCCACAGCATCAAGTCCACTAGGTCCACACGGTGAAAACACTCATGGGTCAAGGTGCGTTGCGCATTCCGTCCATGTATAATCTGAGACCAATGAAGACCTTACAGGAATGGAGAGCCGAACTTGCCGGCGCGTCGAACCCTGCGCTGGAATGGGTGGAGGGACGGGGCGGCCGTGCCACGTTGAAGGCGGGTGCCATCTTTTTGCACAGCCGGTACGATCCGGAGCAAGAGGCGCAACAGTTGATCGAATCGGCGGCATTGGATGCGTCGCGCCCGGTGCTGGTGATTGGTTCGGGGTTGGGTTATCACGTGCTGGAATTGTTGAAACGGGGCATCGAGACTGCGGTGGTTGAACCGGATCCGGCGGTGTTGCGCGCGGCGTTGGAGGGGCCGCTGTCGGAGGTGGAAATCTTGGCGGGCGTGGGGGCGCCGGAGACGTTTTCGGGGTCGGAGGCCTTTTTATCGCTGGCCTTGCGAATGCCGCAGATCGTGGTGCATCCGCCGACAGCGCGGCTTCATCCGGGGTATGCGGAGGCGGTGCAGGCCGGGGTTTCAAAGGCGGCCCTTGCGGGCCGGCATCTCAATATCGCGGTGGTGGGGCCGCTGTATGGCGGCTCACTGCCGATTGCGGGGTATCTGGCAAATGCGTTTCGGGGCCTGCGTCACAATACCGTGCTGATTGACAACAGCATGGCCTGGGAGTTGTATCAAAGGGTCACTTCCAGTGTGGAACATAAAGCTGCAGCGAATCAGTTGGGACAGATGCTGGCGCATTTCTTGTGTGAGTGGACGTATGCGCGGGTGGTGGAGTTCAATCCGGAAATCTGCATCGTGATCGCGCAGGCGCCGGTGGACGGGGATTTTCCCGAACGATTGGCGAAACATGGGATTGTGAGCGCGTTCTGGTACGTGGAAAACTGGCGGCACCTTCCTTACTGGCAGGAAATTGCGCCGCGGTACGATTATTTCTTTCATATTCAGCCGGGTGAATTTGAGGAGAAGCTTGCGAGTGTCGGGTGTGCGCATCAGGCGTTTGTGCAAACGGGGTGTGATCCCGCCGCGCACCGGCCGGTGACCCTTACTCCCGAGGAGCGCGCGGAATACGCATGCGATGTATCGTTCGCGGGCGCGGGGTATTACAACCGCCTTCAGCTTTTCAAAGGCTTGACGGATTATGACTTCAAGATTTGGGGGGTGGATTGGAATGATCGCGAACTGAGCAAGCGGGTGGCGGGGGGAGAACGCCGGTTTGATTCCGAGACCTTCATGAAGATCGTGGCGGGGTCGAAAATCAATTTGAATTTGCACTCGAGCACATCTTTCGACGGGGTGGACCCAAAATGCGATGCGATTAACCCCCGCGTGTTCGAGATCGCGGCGGCGGGCGGGTTTCAATTGTGCGATCCGTGCATCGGCCTGGAAACGCATTTTGACTTTGAAACGGAGCTCCCGGTGTACCGGAACCTGACAGAATTGCGTGAACGGATTGAGTATTATCTGGCGCACCCGGAGGAACGGCGGGCGGTGGCGGACCGCGCACGGGAACGGGCGCTGCGGGATCATACCTATGAGAAACGCGCGCAACAGATGCTGGACCTCATCCTTGAGCGGCATGGGGCACGGATACTGCGCCGGGGGGTGCGTTCGCAGCGGACGGTGGGCGAAATACTTGACGACGCGGGCCGGGATACCGGCTTGGGACGCTTTCTCGCCACGCTGCCGCCGGACCTTCTGTTTACACAGGAAACGCTCCGTCCGTTCCTGCATCCGGGCCGTCCGGAAGCCACGTATCCGGAGAAACTCTTTGCGTATATGGCGGAAGTGCGCGAACTCGCGGAAAGCCTCTTGAAGGATAAACGGTGATGCGGATTCTCGTGTTACAGACCACGCGCATGGGCGATGTCCTTCAGACTTCCCCGCTGATCCAGCAACTTCGCGGCCGTTATCCCGATGCGCACATTGCCATGATGGTCCGCAGGATGGGCAAGGGCATCGCGCAACGGCATCCCGCGCTGGACGACGTCCTTCTCTACGACGAAGACGCTTTTTTCTTTGACCTGCGTGCGCGCGATTCCAACCGGTTTCTGCGGGCGTATCACACGGTGGACACCCTCATCCAAACCCTGCGCGAACAACGCTTCGATCTGGTCTACAACGTAACGCACAGCATCGCGTCCGCCATGCTGCTCAAGCTTGCGGAAATTCCGAACGTCTATGGGGCGCATTTGAGCGATGATTGGCATTTCGTGCTGCGCGGCCCGTGGACGGCCTATTTTTTCATGAGCGTGTTCAGCCGTGATTACAACGACTTGAACCTTTGTGACATTACCCGGAATTTCGTGCCGGATGCACCGCCCTGCCGCCGGCTGGTATTCGAGGTGCGGGAGGAGGACCGGCGGTTCGTGGATGCGTTGCTGGCCGGGCACGCGGTGAACAAAGACGATTTTATTGCCTGTCTTCAACTGGGGGCGAGTGAAAACAACAAGCGATGGTCCGAAGAGCGCTTCGCGGCACTGGCGAAATTGCTGGCGGAACGTTACCAGGCGAAGGTTTTCCTGATTGGCGTCCAGGAGGAGGCGGGATTTGGAGAACTGTTCGCGAGGCATGCGCCGGGCGTGGCGATCCCTTTGTATGGTAAAACGAGCGTTCCTCAATTGGCCGCGCTGCTTGAACGCACCAACATATTGGTGACGAATGACACGGGCACGATGCACATCGCGGCGGCGGTGGGCTGCCCGATTGCGCTGGTGTCCGTGGGGCATGTGCATTACCGGGAAACAGGCCCCTATGGCGAGGGCCATTGTGCCATCGAATGGCGGCGGCGCACTCTGGGACGTTCGGATTATGTTCCCGGGGGATTGGAGGAGCGTGACCAGATTCTCCCGGAACAGGTATTCAGGGCAATCCAGTTGGTGTTGGACAGCGACGTCACGCAGCCCGTCCGGCAGGTGGATGAGACGCTCGAACTCGGTTCTGTGGATATATTCATGACGCGGTTCGCCCCCGATGGGTGCCTGCAGTTTTATCCGGTGATCCGGCGGCCCATGACCGAGCGGGATTTCATGCGCATCGCCTACCGTGCAATGTGGCTGGACCACCTGGGGAATGACGCCCCCCGGAGCGCAGAACGGGAAAGCATCGCGCTGATGCTGAGGCATTATACCGGCCCGGAACCGCGGACGGTGGGGCAGTGGACGAAGGAATTCGGGCGGGCGTTCGACGGGTTGGCGGAGTTGTCGCACCGGGGCGTGCAAATTACGGAAAAACTCCTCGATGCGCTGAATAAGAATAAAAACATCGCGAAGGCCAGGCAACTGGTGGCGGAATTGATGGCGATTGATGAAGAAGGACGGGTGTACAGCGAGATTCATCCCCCGTGCCGGCCCCTGGTCTTGCTGGCGCGGTATGAACGGGACAACTTGGAAGGGAGCGATCCGGTGTCGCTTGCGCAGACCACCCTGGATATTTACCGGGCGTGTTTTGCACGGGCGCGGCTGACCTCGCGGAAGATTGCGTTGGTGCAGGAGCTTTGGAAGCAGAAGGACGATATCTGACGGGGGCAACGCGATACGTTGGAGATTGGTGCAGTTTGAATTCTTGGGCTCAGGTGGAACGTGAGCGAAGCAGGATGCGAACGCCGGACTACTTCTCCGCGGCCGGTTTCATAAGGTTCTTACTGGAGAACTTCTTGGGTGAATCAGGAAGCAACGAAGAGACTCCCTGCGATTCCAGGTATTTCTCCGTGGCCGTGGCAGCCTCTACAATATCCTTCATCGCCTGTTTCTTCAGCGTGTTATCTTCCGGGTGCGCGGCCATCGCCGCAGCCCGGTCCAACGCGGCCATGAGGGTTCGGTATATGGGAAGATAGACCAGAGTGTCATCCTCGGTCCGCTGGCGGAGTTCGTTCAGCTTGGGCAGGAAGGTTTTGGCTGCCCAAGGTATCCGGTCCGGATTCGGGTACTCCGCCTCGAGGGGAATTTGCTGGGTATATTCTTCGGCAAGCGTCAACAACCCGTTCGAGAACTGACGCAGCAGCGCGGCCTGCCGGAGCAGTTCAGGATTGGCCCCCGGCGTCCTTGAAAGCCCCTGGGTGAGATGGCGCACCAGCACAAATGAGATAAGCATGCTTACGGCCAGCCCCAGCGCGGCCAAGAGCGTGAACTTTGCCGCCCGCGCAACGCTATGTGTGATTTTCCGGCGCATGGCAACCTGACCATAGTTCCTTGTTATCGTAATTCATCCTTGGCGCGGCCATTCAACGCCGCCGCCCGCGCAACAGTTCGTCCATGTTCTTCTTGTCCTTGATCCACGCCGCCGCCCGTTCATACTCCGGAAAGGCTTTTTCCATCTGTTTGAAGCGCCGGGAATGAATGCTCCGCCGCCCCGAAGGATGTTCTCCCACGCCCAGATGGGCATGCAGCATCTCATGATACACAATGTACCGGACGAAATACTCTGGCACAAACGGCTGATCCAGCAAGGGGTGAATGCGAATGACATGCTGCCGTGGCGAATGACTCCCGAAACGTATGGAGCGCAGCCGGCGCCGCTGTTTCGGCATGTTCCCCCAGGTGATGACATCCGTGATGGCATTTTCAAAATACCGGCTGTTTACCTCGTCAAACAGCGCCTGCAAATCAAAACACCGGCCTTTGGTGCAACGCGCGACTTGGCGCGGACGCGCCGGACGGATTTGATGGGTGCGTTCACGGATAAACCGGTTCAACAAGGCCCCCGCCTCTTTCGAGCGCGGCTTTTTGATCCAGGCCGCCAAGGCTTCTTTCACCTCTTCCGGCGCCGTCAGGAACATATAATGAACGCTGACCCGCGTGCTGTTCCCATTCCGGTGGGGCCGGACCGACATCATGGTTGAGCTGTTGTTGGTAATATGAAGAATTATTGGCTTGCCGGTCCGCGCCATGAGCCATTGCAGAAGTGCTTCCGCCGACTGCTGGAGTTCGCGTCTTTTCTCCGTATTCTTGGCGTCCTGTGCGTCCGCCCGGGAGGGTGACGTCTCCGAGTACTGCGGGACCTTATTCGGTTTGGCCGGGCAAATAGGTTTCTCCGAAAGGGGCGGTGTTTTCCGTGGGGCGGAAGGATGCGGATAACCGCTTGTCCATTCAAATTCAAGCTGTTCCGTCATGACTGCATCCCTGTTCCAACTGCGGTTGTGCGCCGGTAGTGTATCACCGGATTGGGCCGCCGTAAAAGGCACTGGGCGCCTACATGAGGATGAGGGCTAAAACCTGCTATACTTTTAGCGGACACCCTCGTATTAATCGTTTGTTTGGAGTATCGGTAATGCATATTTTAGTGACAGGCGGCGGCGGCTATCTGGGAACCTGGGTAGTGGCGAAGCTCTTGGACCGCGGGCACACGGTGCGCGTATTTGACCGTTTTTGTTTTGGGCAGGATGTTTTAGCGGAATTCAACGCCCACCCGAATTGTGAAATCATATCGGGGGACATCCGGCGGCTTCAGGAAACCCCCGGGCTTCTGCAGGACATTGAAGGGGTGATGCACTTGGCCAGCCTCTCCAATGACCCCTCCTGCGAACTGGACGCCGAAATGGCCATGGATGTCAACGTCGAAAGCACCATGGAACTTGCCAAAATGGCTGTCCAGCATGGCGTGCGCCGCTTTGTGCTCGCCTCCTCCTGCACCGTCTATGGAAGGGGTGTTTTCGAACTGCTTGACGAGGAGAGTCCCGCCAATCCCCTCTCCACCTTTGGGAAGGGAAAACTCGCGGCGGAACGTGTTCTCCTGCAAATGCGCGGGGACCATTTCGAACCCGCCATCGCCCGCATGGCCTCCATGTTCGGATGGTCGCGCCGCATGCGTTTCGATCTCGCCGTCAACCAGATGGTCGCCACCGCCCTGCGTCAGGGCCGCATCGAAGTGCGTGGCGGCGGAAACCAATGGCGGCCCTTCGTCCACGTCCGCGACGCCGCCCGCGGCATGATCGCCCTTCTGGAGGCCCCCGCCGAAAAAGTCAACGGGCAAATATTCAACGTTGGGTCCGACGTGTACAACACGCGGGTGATCGATCTCGCCCATCGGGTCGCCCGCCATTTTCACGGCGTTACCGTCGAAATGGCCACGGACGACGACGATCTCCGCAATTTCCGCGTGCAATTCGCCAAAATCCGTGAACGCCTCGGATTCTTCTGCCAATGGTCCATTGACGAGGGCATTGAGGAACTGCGCGCCGCCCTCGAAGACGCCTCCATCGATCCCTTCACCGAACAATACCTCAACGTTCACCGGATGAAACAACTGATGGCCACCCCCGTCGACGAAGGCGGTGAACCGGTGGCCGCGCGCTTCATCCCCCTCAGCAAACCCTGCCTCGGTGAAGAAGAAGAGCACGCGGTCATTGACGCCATGCACAGCGGCTGGCTCACTTCCGGCCCGCAGATTCAAGCCTTTGAAAAAGCGTTCGCCGATGCCGTGGCCGCCCCCATCACCGTTGGCGTGTGTTCCTGCACCGCCGCGCTCCACCTGTGCCTGATGGACCTGGGCGTGAAACCCGGCGATGAAGTCATCACCTCCCCCATCACCTGGGCTTCCACCGGGAACACCATCATTAACATGGGCGCGCACGTTAAATTTGCCGACATTGACCCGCAAACGTACAATCTCTCACCGGCATCCCTCGAAGCCGCCATCACCGAACGCACCAAAGTCATCATGCCCGTTCATCTCGGGGGGCATCCTTGCGACCTCGATGCCATTCATGCCATTGCCCGCAAGCATGGCATCCCCGTCCTCGAAGACGCCGCGCATGCCCTTGGCGCCGCATATAAAGGCACCACCATCGGCGCCTACAGCGGCCTCACCTGCTTCAGTTTTTACGCCATCAAAAACATCACCACCATGGAAGGCGGGGCCATCACCCTGAAAGACCCAGAACAGGCAGAACGCCTTCGCTTGTTTGCGCGAAACGGCATGGCCGCCGCCGCCTGGGACCGTTACGGGCGCAGCGCCGTCGCCACACCCCAGCAGGTGGTGGTTCCCGGCTTTAAATACGGCCTGAACAACGTGGGCGCCGCCATGGGCATCGAACAACTCAAAAAACTTCCCGGGTTCCTTGCCGCCCGCCGCCGTATCGCCCACATGTACCACGCGGTGCTCTCCGAGGTAGACGAAATAGAACTGCCCACCGCCGCCCCGGATGTGGAACATGCCTGGCACCTTTATATCATCCGGCTGAAACTCGACATGCTCAACCGTACCCGTGACGAGATCATCTATGACCTGCGGCGCGAAAACATCGGCACGTCGGTCCATTTCTATGGACTGCATTTGCATCCGTATTACCGGGACGTCCTCGGCATGAACCCCGAAGACTACCCCCAGGCCACAAAAGCCTCCAATGAAATCCTCTCCCTTCCGCTCTATCCCCAATTGACCGATAAAAACATCCATGAAGTCGTGGCGGCCCTGAAAAAAGTGCTGGCCCATGCTTCAAAGGGATGATCAAATATGAAGGCCGAGATTAAAAAATGCGGCCGTTGCGGCAAGATATTCTCTTCTTTCACGTCAAAGGTCTGTGCGGCATGTGAAACAGAGGAAGAGAAAGACTATGCCCGGATTCGCGAACTGCTCCACGAGACTCCCGGACTCAGCGCCGAGGAGGTCGCCGAAGGCGCCGGGGTGACACTCGAATGCGTCCTCCGCATGCTCGAAGCCGGAAGAATCCAAAACGAAGTTTTTTCCGATCCCGTCAAATGCGGACGCTGCGGTGCGCCCGCCATCAGCATGCGCGCGCGCCTCTGCCAGGCCTGCCTGAGCAAACTCGACGGCGAATGCGCCAAGGCCATGAACGAACTCCGCGCCAACATCCATCATACCTCCGCCGCACAAGCCGTCGAAATCCATGAAGTGCGGCGTTCCGTGGATGAACGGCGCGGCTTGATTAACATCAGTTCGGAAAAAAGCCCGCTGGACCGCAAGCACAAGAAACTGCGCAGTTCTTTCCGTCCAGAAGAACTGTGAACCCGCAAAAATCTCTTGACAGGTCTCCATCCCTCACCTATAATGACTTCCGCAATGAGCATGGGGCTTGTTGTGAAAAGAAGAGAGAGAGGTAGCTATGGCGTGGGATTCACTGTCGAGTATTCTTAGCAATATTCTGTATTACATCCTGTATTATCTGTTTTTCGGATGGGCTTGGGGCCTTACCCCCTGGTAAACCGCCACCGGATAATAGTGTTATTCATACCGCGTTAAAGGGCTTTTTGCTTTAGAGCTTGGTGCCCACATACGCGGTTTTCCATTTTCTTCACGTGGCGCGCATCTTGAGGATACCCCGTCCGGTATTCTACACTTCCACCAGAAATCTGGAGAAACTTGCTGTTATGAGCCATCGAAAGTACTTGCCCAACTCCCCCACCTGTTTCGTCTGCGGAGAAGACAATCCCATGGGCCTGCGCGCCCGGTTTTATGTTGAGGACGATAAAGTTAAAATGCCGCTCAACGTTCATAACCATCACTGCGGCTATCCAAACACCCTTCATGGCGGCATTGTGGCCGCCGCCCTCGACGAATGCATGGCCTGGGCCGCCACCCGCGCTTTCAAGCGCATGTGTGTCACCGGCGCACTCACTGTCCGCTATATCAAGCGCGTGCCGGCCGGCCGGCCCCTGACTGTTATCGCGGAAGTCATCAAGCCCCACCGCCGCATCGTGCATGCACAGGGAAGCATTGTGGACCCGGAAGGAACCGAATACGCCCGAGCCGAAGGGAAATTCCTGCCGCTGAGCGCCGAGGAGACCCTCGACATTGACAACTGGCTCATTTACCGCGGGGGGGAAGAACGCGTTTTCGACGAACTGCGGGCGGAACGCGCATGAACCGCCTGCCGGGAATGCCGGATGAACTCGCCTCCCGGCTGCTTTGGCCCTGCATGCAAAATCATCGATGGATCGCCCCTCCTACCTCACCCGCCGAACCGGTCCCCCCCGAATCCTGCGATGCGTTGTTTTGCGATGCCCGCACCCTCTCCGAAAGCACCTTGCAGGAACTGCTGATCCCCTATTTACCGCACCTGCGAATTAACGGCGCACTCTTTCTTTGCCTGTCCCCGCCGCAGGTTCTGTCCGATGCGTTCTGGCAATGCCTGGGCCTTCTCGCCTATGAATTCTATGAGGTTACCTGGAACTCGGAACCCTGGCGCGTGGCCATGGCCGTGCGTTCCAATTACAATCCTGTCCAACACGCCCGTGATCTGCTGCAACAAGGAAACCCTGTTTGGGGGCTTGACGTTCTCCTGCGAATCCCGCAGCGCCTGCTGGTGACCGAAGAGGCCAAAGGCCTGGTTTCCGCGGAAAAACTGCTGTGCCTTCTTGCGCGCGATAAACGTATGGGCGAAGACGGGCGATTGAACCGGTTCGCCCGCGCCTTGAACGAATTCTATCTCGCCACCACCTGGCTGCCGCGCCTTCAGCAGCCCTATCAGTGCCTCGCATTGTTTTGGGATCGCCTGGGGCGCCCCGATATGGCGCGGCGCACCCTGCACTCCATTCTCCATGTCGAATGCGATGCTCAATCTCGAGAGATTCTGAATTCCCTATCGGAAGCGCCTAAAACAAACGCGGAAGAAGTCCAAATTTCAATCACAACCGGCATTCCACCGCTGCGTTTGTTGTACCTCATGCCGCCTGGCCCTGATTACGGCAATGACGTGCTGTACCATGGCCTGTGCCTCGTTTTGGGCGATGATCACGTCATCGATTATCCGTGGAAACCTACCTTGCATGGGGACATCCCCCGCGAACACCGGGACTATCCTTGCCTGTTCAATCATCCCGGTACGCCCTTGTCACTCCCGGAAATTACTGTCCAACTTCGCGAACATCGTTTCGATGCCATCCTGATGTCGGATGTGCTGGGCGCATTACCCCCCGAAGAACTCCACGCCATCGCCAACGCCGCCCCAAACATCCCCATCGTAATTGTCGATATGTGGGATCAATGCGGCGATTACCGGAGCGAAATGGAAACCCGCCTCGGCGTGGCGGCCCGCATGCAATTCAAACGCGAAATGCTGATGGGCGCGGCCTATTCCCCCAACACTCATCCCCTGCCCTTCGCCTATCCCGATGAACGCATTCCCGTCCCTATATCCTTCGAGCATCGCCAAGGCCTGTTTTGGGCCGGCAACCCGCAGTACGGCATGCGGCGGTTGACCCTGGAATGGCTCGAACAACGCTTTGGCTTCCCATGGAATGCCCAATACACCCAAGCGGAATACGTCATCGCCCTGCAAAACGCCGCCATCGGACTCTGCTTGTCCGGGAATGGCTTTGATACCGTCCGTTATTGGGAAATCCCCGCCCATGGGGCCATGCTGTTGGCCGAACGCCCCCCCATTCACCTCCCGAATAACTTCCGTGATGGAGAAAGCGCTGTCTTCTTCGACAGCCTCCCGGACCTCGAAGATAAGCTCACCTTCTACCTGAGCCACCCCGAACGCATCTCCGCCATCGCGGAACAAGGCCACCGCCATCTTAAAGCCCACCACACCGCCTCGGCCCGCGCCCGGCAATTCTTGCACGGTTTGTCGAGCCTGCTGTTCCAGTAAGAATTACACACCTGCGTTTCCGCCTCACCCGCCTCTTCCCTCTTACCGGGACAGGTCAAAAAGACGTTTTCAGAGTTCCGCGGGCGATGCGTTCGATGCCGGAAAGGTCGCGCACGAAGCGTATGTCATGGAAGCCCGCCGCATTCATGAGCGCGGCCACTGCGTGCGATTGACGTTCCCCAATCTCGAGTGCAAGAAGGCCGCCCGTGTGAAGATGCCGGGGCGCTTCCGACACAATCCGGCGAATGACCTCGAGCCCATCCACACCTGCCAGAAGGGCTCCGGGATCTTCATGCTTGCGAATAACCGGCGAGAGGGTATCCCAGTCCCCCGTTTCCACATAGGGCGGGTTTGACACGATCACATCAAAGGCCGGGGTGTTTCCGGGGAGCGCCGCAAAGAGATCGCCTTTTAAGAACGTAAGATTCACATGATGCCGTTGTGCATTTTCGTGAGCGAGTTCAAGGGCCTCTGCACGGAGGTCCGTGGCGGTTATTCGTGCGCCGGGAACATTCGCCGCAAGGGCGACAGCCGCGCATCCGGTTCCCGTGCCGATATCCAACACGGAAGGCGCCGTATTCGCATGGTGCATCAGAAAGTCCAAGGCCGCTTCAACGAGGTGTTCGGTTTCCGGGCGCGGCACCAGCATGGGCGGCCGCACCATGAAATCCAGGGAGAAGAATTCCCAATGGCCGGTAATGTAAGCGATGGGTTCATAATTGATGCGGCGTGCGATCAGTGTTTCAAAATCCGGGGTGTCCATTTCATCCCGGAGGCGCGCCAACAGTTGGGCGCGGGACAGGTTCAGGGCGTGCGCCAACAGGATTTCCGCATCCAGGCGCGGGGTCTCGGTAACGGGTTTGAGTTGGCGCGCGGCTTCCTTGATCCGTTCGGCAAGGGTGGGCATTAGTGGAGTTCGGCCAGTTTCGCGGCGCGATCCGCCGCGATCAGGGCGTCAATGACCGGTTGGATTTCGCCCTCGACGAGCCGGTCAAGATTGTACAAGGTCAGCCCAATGCGGTGGTCCGTCATGCGGTTCTGCGGGAAGTTGTAGGTCCGGATGCGTTCGCTGCGATCCCCGCTCCCCACCTGGCTGCGGCGTTCTTCCGAGCGCGCGTTCATGTCTTCGCGCTGCTTTATATCATAGAGCCGTGCCCGCAGTACGCGCAGGGCTTGCGCCTTGTTCTTAAACTGGGATTTCTCGTCTTGGCAGGTGACCACGAGGCCGGAAGGCTTGTGGGTGACGCGCACGGCCGAGTCGGTGGTGTTCACGCTCTGGCCGCCATGGCCCTGCGAACGATACACGTCAAACTGCAAATCGTTGGGATCAATCTGGATTTCCACCTCTTCGGCTTCCGGCAGCACCGCCACGGTGGCCGCCGAAGTGTGGATGCGCCCTTGGGCCTCGGTATTGGGCACCCGCTGCACGCGGTGCACGCCCGCTTCCCATTTTAGTTGGCTGTACACCCGCTCGCCGGAGATTTGAAAGGAGATTTCCTTGAATCCGCCCAGGTCGGTGGGGTTGGAACTAATCGTTTCCATTTTCCAGCCCTTGAGTTCGGCGAACCGTGCGTACATGCGGAACAAGTCCGCGACAAAGAGCGCGGCTTCCTCGCCACCGGTGCCCGCGCGGATTTCGAGAATGGTGTTTTTTTCGTCATTGGGATCCGTGGGTATAAGCAGGAGTTTTAGCTGTTGTTCCAACTCATCGAGGGTGGTTCGAAGCTGATCATGCTCCTGCTGGGCGAGTTCGAGCATCTCGGGATCGCTCTCATTCACCAGGACGTGGTCGGCTTCTTCCAGGCTCTTCTCGTACAACTCATAGCGCCGGAAGCAGGCCACAATGTCCGTCACTTCCGCCAGGGCTTTGGAGTACTTGCGCAGCGCGTCAGGATTGACCGCTACTTCCTGGGTGGACATGGTTTCCGTCAAGCGCTCGGACTTCTCAACCACGGCGAGAAGCTTCTCACGCATGATCTTGTCCATGCGGGTTTATTCGGCTTTGCTTTTCTTGGCGTACTTCTTCTGGAAACGTTCCACGCGGCCTTCACTGTCCACCAACCGCTGTTTGCCCGTATAGAACGGATGGCAATTCGAGCAGATTTCCACGTTAATCGCCGCTTTCGTGGACTTGGTCTGAAACGTGTTGCCGCACGCGCACTTCACCGTCGCGGTCACATACTCCGGATGGATTCCTTGTTTCACTCGTCGTCTCCTGTCGCACCGTCCTTTTTACGCATAACTCTCCCGCATACATGCTGCGCCGGGTAGGGGCTTCGCGTCCTGGACGGCTAACTGACGCGTTTGCATGGGGTTGCCTTTAATGCGCGTAGTATAGCATGCGTGTATCAGCCCCTGCAAATCCACAAGGCTGATTCGGGCAATGGATTAGTGGTATACTACGGACTCTCCGAAACCCAAAAAAGAAGGAAGTGTGCATGAGTCAAGAGAATCGCGAGCAGACGTTGGTGTTGATTAAGCCGGATGCGTTGATTAATTCGCTGACCGGGTACGTGTTGTCCCAGCTTTCGGAATTTCACAGCGGGCTGCGGTTTGCCGCGTCGAAGATCGTGCATGTCAGCCGGATGCTGGCGGAGGAGCACTACGCGGAACACAAGGGAAAGCCCTTCTTTTTTTCGTTGCTGGACTACATCCGGGGGCAAGTCCATTATCCGAATGATCCGTCGAAACGGCGCGTGATTGCCTTGGTGTATCACGGTCCCGGCGCCATTCAGAAAATCCGCAATATTGCCGGTCCCACCAATCCGCATTCCGCGCGCGACACCCGTCCGGGGTGCATTCGCGCCCTGGGGACGGTGGTGCCTGTCAAGGACGCGGCGGGGAATTCATTGGGGGATCGCATGGACAACCTTATCCACGCCTCCGCCACCGCCCCCGAAGCGGAGCGCGAAATCAAACTGTGGTTTCGCCCGGTGGACATTCCACCCTTAATGCGAATCTATCCCACGGAAGTGAGTCAGGAGCATTTTTATTTCAAGGAGAACAAGCTGTTCACGGTCTATGAGCCCGGCAGCACGTGCCTGGTGGCCCCCGGCGAGATTATCTGGAAATCCGACCTTGACGTGTTGCACGGCACATCTGACATCTGCACGCTGCAGGCGGTCGCGGCGAAATATCTGATTAACCTGTATCCCGAGGTGGATTGAAGACGCGGTCCTCATGTACAGCGCTCAAGGGCAGCACGTGAATTACCTCGGAGAGGGGATATTCCTGTGTGCCGGGATAGATCACATATAGCCGGTCCAGTTTAATATCTTCGATGGCCACATGCATGGAGGGAGTGATCCGTGGCGCATCCTGATACTTAAATTCAAATCCGGTTCGCTTGCCGTAACGGTGAATAAACAAGTCCAGTTCAGCGCCGCCATGGGTTTTGTAAAAATACGCATCGTGTTCCGCGTGCAGCGCGCCCAGAATCTCTTCGAGGGCAAATCCTTCCCAGGAGAACCCCAATCGGGGATGGGCCATGACCTGTTCCATATTCCGCAACCCCAGCAGGGCGTGAAACAAACCGGTGTCGCGAAAGTAAATTTTTGGAGCTTTCACCAGGCGTTTCCCGACGTTTTCATACCACGGCGGCAACTGACGGATCATGAAGGCGCCGCACAAAATATCCAGGTATCGATTGGCCGTATATTGGCGGGTGTCCAGTGCGCGGGCGAGTTCAGAAGCGTTCCAGATTTGCCCATGCCAATGGGCGAGCATGGTCCAGAAACGGCGCAACGTAACCGCGGGAATGCGAATGCCCAACTGGGGAATATCCCGTTCAAGAAACGATTGAATGAAGTGTTGCCGCCAAGTAAAACTGTGTTCATCGCTGCCGGACAGGTATGAATCCGGAAAGCGTCCCCGCGTCCATAACGCGCGCCAGTGTGTCATGCCCACTTCATCAAGCGTGAAACCACCCATGGGAACATAGGCAACACGGCCCGCCAGCGTTTCTGAAACTCCTTTGACTAATTCGGTCGAGGCGCTTCCCAATATGAGGAATCGTGCAGGCAAAGGACGGCGATCCGCCAAAACGCGCAGGAGCTCAAACAATTGGGGCATGCGTTGAAATTCATCAATGATGACCAGCCCCTTTAATGCCTTAAGGGTCAAGGAGGCGGAATCCGGCAACAAAGGGCATTCAGGATCTTCCAAATCAAAAAAATGAGCGTTTTGGCTTTTCGCGAGTTCGCGGGCCAAGGTTGTTTTTCCACATTGCCGGGGACCCGACAGCAGAACGGCAGGAAACCGTTTTAGGGTATCCCGAATAGTGTGAAGAAGTTTGGCGCGCTGAATCATTTTCATGTTTGAAATTTAGCATACTATACCATTAAATTTCAAGATAAAAATTATGAAAATACAGATATATTATCATATTTCTTACTTTATAAAAGAAAGGACATGCCCGCCGTTGACTAGAACCGTACCTCAAATCCGATACAGAGGTGGGGTTCCAGGGGGTGTTTCTCGATGATCTCGAATTTTTGCTTGATAAGGGGCCATTCTTCGGTGTGACAGGCGCAGTAGAGGTATTCAACCCCCACATAGTCTTTGTGGAAGAGGTCAATGATGTCCTGTTTTGGGCGTATGCGGAACCGGTAGTGACGCCCGATTTCCTTCATTCCCACGCGGCGGTAATAGCGCTGGGCATTGCGGTCCTGGGTCCAATATTCGAGACGATGAAATCCTTTTTTCTTTGCGTCTTCAATCGTGGCGTCAATAAGTTGCTTGCCGATTTGATTCCCGGAGAATTCGGGGAGGCGTCCAAATTCCAACACATACCCTCCGAGGCTGTCTTTCAGGAAGCAGAATTCGCCGGGGGTATTTTCATACTGGGCATCCGTAAGGCCCGCGATTTTCCCGTCCACGAGGGCCACAAGGCGAGTGGAGAGGTGGCCTTCATAGAGGGGACGTTCCTGAATCGTGTAATTCCAGGCATGGGAGATGCTGAGAATGACGGCATGAACCCGCATCCATTCCTCATGGTCCGCATCCCGGTATTCGCGAATCTCGATTTCCATCCCTGTTTATCACCTTGCCGTTGATGTCAACGCTGTATCCAGAATCCTTGCATCATACGGATTCTGAATTCAAAAACCAAAATAGCGCGCCGTCACTCAATAACGTGCTGTTTATAGAAAACATTTTCCCTGCCCGCGATACGTTAACACGGCGTCCACCACGTGGCCGTTGGACAGCAACAGCAAAGCGTTAAACCGCTCGCACAATTCTCCGGCCTTGGCATGCCGCAGGAAAATGGGATCGCCCAGTGACAAGGGTTCGTTTCCCTCGTACACTAGGGGGGTTTGCACCTCTCCGGCCCCTTCCTGGGGAATGAGCCGTGCGCCCGCTGGTAAATAGGGGCTGGGCAATTTATCCGGGCCCGCCGCGCCGGACGCGACGTACCCCCCACCCTGGCATGTGTAAATGTCCGGGGCGGGCCGCCGCACAATTTCGATGGCATACCCCGCCGCCGGGAGATGCTTGAACTGTTCATAATGGTCAAAGAGCGCTGGAGAGTAAAAGCCGGAACCCACCGTCACTTCGGTAATCACATCCTCCTGGATGGTGGTTTCAACACTGCCGGTGCCGCCGCCATTCACAAAGCGGAGTTCCGCCCCCGCCCGGCGCAGCGCATGAACAATCGCGGCGCGCCGGGCAATTACTTCCGCCCGTGATTTCCGTTTCAACAGATGGATCAGCCTATTCTTGAAGAACTGATGCGGTGGATGATCCTGCAAACCGGCGATTTGCGCCTCATACCCCATGATGCCGTCCAGGCGAAGATGGGAGCATGCGCGTATCGTTTCCCAGAGCGCCAGGGCCTGTTCCGGGGTGGTAATCGGAGAGCGGCGCACACCGAAGAAAATGCCGGGATAACGCCCGGACATGTCAATATCCATGCAAATCGGAAGGATCACTTCCGCGTCCGCGCCCAAATGTTCAAGATACGTCACGTGTTCGGGGGCGTCCACCATCAAGGTGATCTGTTTCCCCGCCTTCAATGCGTCACACACCTTCGCGCTATCCGCTTCACCCAAGACGGGGTAGGCCACCAGGATATTGTCCAACCCCTGTTCGGTCAGAAACACCGCCTCCCGCGCGCTGTACGCCATGATGGAGTGAAACGCCGGCGACGCGGCCAGAATACGCTGTATCAATGCCACACACCGGATGGATTTTGACGCTATGCAAATTTTGCGGCCCTTGGCCCGCTCAAGAATGGCCTGTATATTCTGATCAAACACGTCCAAATCCACAAAGGCGAAAGGCATGGGAGAGTGTTGGAAGGCATGTTTATAATACGCATAGGTTGGCGGGATCATTTTGATTTTTCCGATAATTCATTTATAAGCGCCGCAGCGCCCGCTTTCGTCTTGAGCGTGGCCAGTTGCGCCCCCGATGCGCCCAGCGAGTGCAGATGGGTCATCTGTTCCTGCGTTGGGGAGAGATGCATGTCTTCAATAAGCTGGCTGGCGTCCGCCTTGCTCCGCACCCGCTGAACCAGTGGCGCGGGCGCGCCCAAACGCTTCAAATAGGCCATCTGCTTCTCCGTGGGCGGCTCGGTTCCCTGCCGTTGCGCGCGCAGTTTGTCTATCCACTCCGACGCCCGGTCGATGTCGAGACCGTTGAGCGCCTGTGCGGGCGCGCCCAGCGCGCGCAGGAATTCCAGTTGCTTTTCAGTGGCGGGCCGCGGTGTGGCGCCGCCGGATTCCAGGCCGTTGGCGACTTTGCTGGCGGATTGCACGCCGTTGACCTTCGCATGGCCAATCAGCGCCACGCGCCCGCCGCATTTATTGCACCGGCCCTTTCGCCCGAGATATTCGCCGGGCACTTTCAAGACCTCTTCGCAATACGGACAACTGAACAGCAACATCCTTCCACCTTTCCCTGACACGGTCCGTGCTGGAAACCGTAATCAGGGTTTCGCATAGAACCAATCGACGCCTATCCGGGCCACATGGAGTCCGTCGCGCTGGTGATAGCTGATGAGCGCGAGATTGTCCACAAACAAGAGGCTGGGATAGCCGTAATCGTCCTCGGGATCCCCCTGGATGATGCGTTCGTTTTCCCAGGTCTTGGCCTCATCCTTTGAAATCACCGATACAAACGGCGTACGGCGCGCTGGACCTTCCTTTGGTCCCTTCGAACTGCGCAATAGCAACAGGTCCCCGGTCGAAGGAATCCGCTTGACATTCAGCGCCGAACTGTTGGGCGGCAGCGACAGTTCCAAAACCTCTTCCCCCGGCGACCACGTCACCCCCTGATCTATCGAAAACGACCGCGCCACGTGTCCGCTGTACGTGCGCATCAGCATAAGCACGCAACCGTCCTTGAGGGCCACCACATGCGGTTCCTGCGCTTCCACGGGAAGCATGTTCACCATGTTCACACTCTCATTCCAACTGTAGCCGTTGTCATCCGAATACCAGACATAACTCACATACCCCGCATGATCATCCGTGGTGGTGGCCAGCGCAAACTCAACCGGCGCCAGAATGCGGCCCGACGGCAACTGCACCAGCTTGTCGTTGTGCATGATGTGATAGCCCCGCTTCGGCGTGACGATAAGCTGGTCCCCCCACGTTTTCCCGTCATCCACCGACCGCCGGTAATAATTATGCCCAAACAGCGGCGTGGTCCCGGAACCATAGATATACGACAGTATCAAGTGACCGTTCGCCAGCCGCAGCAGGCTGGGGTGGCAATAGCGATCCGGCCCTGCGGGAAGCGGTTTGGGCACCAATACCGACTCCTCCGTCCATGTCACCCCCAAATCGGAGGAATACCGCGCCACAATCGCATCCGTGGATTTCCCTTGGCTGTCCATGCCCTGATACGTCAGGAGCAACCGCCCGTCTTTCAATTGAATCATGCTTCCCGGCATGCCCCGGTATCCATACTCCCCCTTGGGAAGCGGCACAACATGAATATCCTCGAAAACCGGAGCCGTTTGCGCCGGAATCAGCGCGCACAAGGCAATCATCAAAAGATTCATACGTAAACTCCTTCTCTTTTTCCCAAAAGCATCTCCCGAAAACACCCCAAAATTCAAGTTATCCCGCCGCGATATCACCTCCTGCCGCCACCGTCCATTCGAGTCCGCACAGGTCCGTGCCCGTCCGTGTCTTCCCAACTCGCCCTGCCATCGTCCGTCTCCCCGCTTGACTCCATCCTTCTTTTCCTCTATAACGTCCCCAGCGTTGAATAAAAGGGAGACCAACCATGAGCACACCGGAACAACGTCAAGAAATGGCGCGCCGCATTGTCCAATTTGAAGCACGCCGAAAAAACGGCCATATCGCGGTCTATGAATTGCCCTCGGGCGATGGCGGAGGAAAATATGAAGTGGCCGGCATCAACAACCGCTATCACCCGGAAAAAGCACGGCATCTGAAAGAATTGATCGAGGCGGGGCAATACCAACAGGCGGAGCGGGAAGCCGCGGACTACATAGCCGAATACACAGACCCTGTTTCCTCGTGGACCCGAAAGGCCGCGCTCGAATTCTACTTGCGCGACGCCTATTTCAACCGCGGGCCGGGCGGCGCCGCGAAAATCCTGCAAAAAGCGCTCGGGGTAAAAGTGGACGGCGGCGTCGGGCCCATTACCTTGGGCGCCTTGGCCGATGCCGAAACCAATCCCGCCGAACTGTTGCAACGCCTCCGCCAGGCGCGCGAATGGTATGAACGCGAAATCGTAAAGCGCGACGAAACCAGCCCATTCTGGACCGGACTCGTGAACCGCTGGAATAACGCCCTGACTTTCGCACAATCCTATTTGGAATGATCCCGGATATGGTATCTCCGGTTTCGTGTGTTTCGCGCATTTCGTGGTAAGACTATCCGGAATTATTCACCACGAAACACCCGAAATAAACGAAAAAGGATTTCGGTTTAATGATCCATTACGTATGGTTTCGTTCTCTGCGCCGCCGTGCCTCTGTGTGATCTTTTTTCTCACACGGAGCCACCAAGCCCACCGAGAAACCACGATATTTTTTCAATTCCTCTCTGCGCGGCGTCCTCGGCGGCTCTGCGTTGAATAAACTTCTTAACGCTGATTCTGCCTTTACATCAAGCCGCATACTTAACCGTAAATGCGAAAAAAGACCAATATAGGTGCCTGTCCCGCGTTTCCACCTGGGATTTCTATTGGGCAGGCATCATTTCAGCGCCCCTGTGGGCACTTACACTCATCACCGGTGCCTGGTGGTTCGTGCGCCGCAAACAGATCAAACAGATAGAAACAGCCGAGCCCATGTAAAACACTGGAACTATTCACCACGAAAAAGTCGAAATGAAAAAAAAAAGATTTCGGTTTTATGACCGATTGCGTATGGTTTCTTCCCCCTGCGCCACTGTGCCTGCCGTGCCGAAGCCCTCGGCGAAGGCTGGCCTCTGTGTGAGGATTTATCTCACACGGAGCCACCAAGCCCACGGAGAATAGCCGCCATCGGCATCTTTTTTGAGTTCTTTGTTTTCTATGCGGTTAACGCAAATATTCTCCGTGTCCTCCTTGAACGCCATGTTCATCTATCAGAACGCGGCCATTGGGCAATGGTAAAACCATGCCGCTGAATCGACAAGCGGAACCATTCCCCGAATCGACAGGGAAACAAGACATACGATAGCAGCGTACCCAAACGGCTCACCAACCCCGAACCGCGGAAGAAGCACGCGGCATACTGTCCGCTCCGGCACACTTCCCACCCTTCATCGAATAACATCTGCTCGATACGGCTCCGCGTCGTCACAAAGTTATGCGTATAATCATGCCAGAAGAGCGCGCCAGAGTACTTAATGTCCGGATACAACAAGATAAGATACTTGCCGCCTCCTTTCTGGAGCATCTGCTTGCATGCCTCCAGGAATCGGAGCACTTCTTTAAGGCCATCCATATGCTCAATCACATGCGCGGCAAACACTGCATCGAACGACTCCTCTATCACCGGAACCTCCGGCAATGAAGCATTGTATACTTTGAACCCCTCTTCCGACAGCGCCTTCCGCATCAAGTCATTCGGCTCGATGCCCACCCACTGGATATTTTGGTTTCGGCAATAGTGTGCAAACTCCCCAAAGCCTGCGCCAATCTCACACACGGAATGTATATCCAACCCCCGGAGCAACTTGCTATACAAAACGTTCCGGCTCACTTGTGTTGCCCGTGGCCGGAACATCAAATTGTGCGTATAAAAATCAGAGTGCATGGGAGGGTGTCAGCCGATTACGATCTTTGTACACATCATTGCTTTTCTCTCAAAATTTTCATCGAAAATATGAAACCAGTTAAAACAATCCATGTGAATGGGAAAATATACCAATACTTACGATAGAAATAGCGTTTCATAAGCTTAACTGTCCAGATTTCTTCTGTGTTCTCCACGCCATTGAAATTCATGTGCTGAGTTTCAATAATATGATGTCCAATTTCACGATAGAGAATAACAGAAAACTTGAAATCCATTTTGAAATTCGTTTTATCTATGAAATAGTTTATTATTCTTAGAATTACTGGCAATGTAATGTTTTGGCAAACTTCTTGATCTTCAATTATATTATCAACAAATAATGTAATATAAGATTCTTGCTCAACAGGAGATTTGAAATATTGTCCTTTCAATCCTAATAAAGTAGCATTTTCATGCTTTGCTTCATTATTTACAGAGTTAATCGCTTTTTTATTAGTCAAGAACACATATTTTAATCCATGCATGTGTTTCTTTGGAACACATTTTATGAGTCGTAGAATAGTCTTCTTGATATCAGTTTGTGGCGTAAAATCGTGAAATTTCTCTACGATTTCCATAGTATATCATCTCATTCTCACAATAATTCGTTCGTTTTTTGTGTCATAAACTAGAAACAACCACCAGTCATTAATAATGTGACAAGCATTGTACATGCCCAGACATCTCCATGTGCGCATCTATTTGCAAGTGGTATACAGGGGTTAACAGGTTTTTTGGGTGGGCGTTCTGGTGGGATTCCAGGAGGAATCGGCCAAGGTGTCGTTTTATTTGGACAGTGATCAGATTCGTCAGGAGGATTCTGATTTGGTGGTAAACGCCAATTGCATACTACTTCAATTGTTACGGTTAGTACACATGCAACCTGTGTGCATACAATTTCAAAAACAGGGACTTCTACACAAAGAAGCGGTCCCTGTAGTCCTAGTAAATCAAACCCCATAGTTGGCATAGAAGATACATATTCATATACATTCGGCCCATCAATCATCCCCAACGGATCTCTCGTCAACCACCTTGAAGCCGCTGGGTTATAATACCGAAACGGTGCATAGTAGAGCCCATCATCCTTATCCCAGGTATGGCCGGTGAAGCCTTTGTTAAGGGCGAGGCCGGTTTGATTGTACACCTCCCCGTAGGGCATGTATTCGTAATTTGCGAGAGAGTTTTTACTTTGGTCACGGATGGTCCGTACGCTGCCGAGGTGGTCGCCCATGTAATACCGGTAGCCGCCGGTCGAGGGATTCGTCCCGGTCACTTCGGCCAGGCCGGGGATATACGTCATGGACAGGCCTTCGATGTCCCAATCGCTATCCGCGTCCGTATACTCCTGCAGCGTATTCCAGCCCACATCCCACCGCCACCACGTGTTGTTGACCGAATCAAGCGTTCGATTGCGCCGCTTGCCGAATCCGTCATACTGATAATAGACCGTGGCCGCCTCACCGGGGAAGTTCGACGCGACATCCTTCAGCTTATCCCCGAACCGG
>CAYYRW010000067.1:0-25333 GCA_964474205.1 uncultured Nitrospirales bacterium
TCCACCCAGTCCACCCAGTCCACCCAGTCCACCCAGTCCAATCCGTCCACAATGTCCACCCCCCCTACCTACCCCGAAATCGCCGCCAATGGCGCCCTGACGCTCATCGCGGTAGCCAGTGAACTCCTGAATCGCCAGATTGCGGCGCAAGCCAAGGCCTTCGAACAAAATGGCGGATTCACCGAGCGTCTGTACCATTACCGGAAAAACAAGAGAGACACCCAATGAGTTCGTCTTTTTCAGAATCTGTGGTTGAAGACGCCGCTCTCGCCTGGCTTGGAGCCAGCGGCTGGCAGGTCGCGCACGGCCCGGAGATTGCACCGGACATGCTCGGTGCGGAACGCACGGACTACGGGCAAGTCATCCTCGAAGCCCGACTGCGCGACGCGCTGGTACGCCTCAGCCCCGAACTGCCTCCAGAAGCCCTCGACGACGCCTTCCGCAAGATCACGCGCCCCGAGGGGCCGACACTGGAGGCGCGGAACCGCGCCCTGCACCGCCTGCTGGTGGACGGGGTGACGGTCGAGTTCCGCCGCCCGGACGGCTCCATCGGCGGGGCGCAGGCGCGGGTGATCGATTTCGACAAGCCGGACAACAACGACTGGCTGGCCGTCAACCAATTTACTGTAGTCGAGAACAAGCGCAACCGACGCCCGGATATTGTGCTCTTTATCAACGGGCTGCCGCTGGTGCTGGTGGAGTTGAAAAACGCCGCCGATGAGAACGCCACCATCTGGTCCGCCTTCCAGCAATTCCAGACGTACAAAGCGGAGCTACCAACACTCTTCGCGTACAACGCGTTGCTTGTGATTTCAGACGGACTGGAGGCGCGTGTTGGGACATTCACGGCGGGGAGAGAGTGGTTTAAGCCGTGGCGCACGGTTCACGGCGAGGCACTGGCCCCAACCACGACGCCGGAACTCCAAGTCATGATCGAGGGCGTCTTTGACAAGCGCCGCCTGCTGGACATGATAAAGCACTTTCTCGTGTTCGAGGACGACGGCAGCGGCAAGCTAGTCAAGAAGATGGCGGGGTATCACCAGTTCCATGCGGTGAACATGGCCATCGCTGAAACGATTCGCGCACTGCCCAAGCGTGTAGACAGTGCGGCGGAAGATGCCCCCGGCTACTTGTCACAGACTTCACAGGCATGGCATCCGGCAGGCGCTCCGGGCGACCGGCGGGTCGGCGTCATCTGGCATACGCAGGGGTCGGGGAAGAGCCTCACCATGGCGTTCTACGCCGGGTGCGTAATCCAGCATCCCGCCCTGGAAAATCCAACGCTCGTTGTCCTCACCGACCGCAACGACCTGGATGATCAACTTTTCGGCACCTTCTCGCGGTGTCGGGACCTGTTGCGACAACCTCCGGTACAAGCGGAAAGCAGGGCGGATCTCCGCGCCAAACTGTCAGTCGAGGCAGGCGGCGTGGTGTTCACCACCATACAGAAGTTTCTACCCGAAGAGAAGGGCGACCCGGCTTCGCCCGAGCTACGCCGGGCAGGCCGGCACCCCGTGTTGTCGAATCGGCGCAACATCGTGGTCATCGCCGACGAGGCCCACCGCAGCCAGTACGATTTCATCGACGGCTTTGCGCGGCACATGCGGGATGCACTGCCGAGCGCCTCGTTCATCGGGTTCACCGGCACGCCCATTGAGTTAGTGGATGCGAACACGCGGGCGGTATTCGGCGACTATATCAGCGTATACGATATCCAGCGCGCCGTTGAAGACAAGGCGACAGTGCCCATCTACTACGAAAGCCGCCTGGCCAAGCTGGAATTGAGCGAAAAGGAGCGGCCCAAGGTAGACCCCGATTTTGACGAGGTGACCGAGGGCGAAGAGATAGAGCGCAAGGAAAAGCTCAAGAGCAAATGGGCGCAACTCGAAGCCGTTGTTGGAGCGGAGAAGCGCTTAAAACAATTGGCCAAGGACATTGTAGACCACTTCGAGCAACGCCTGGAGGCGCTGGACGGCAAGGCGATGATTGTGTGCATGAGCCGCCGTATCTGCGTGGAACTCTACCGCGAAATCGCCGCACTGCGGCCCGGCTGGGCGCATGAGGACGATGAACAGGGCAGCATGAAAGTGGTGATGACGGGTTCGGCCACGGACCCGCTCGACTGGCAGACGCACATCCGCAACAAACCGCGCCGGGAGACACTGGCCAATCGCTTCCGTGACCCGAATGATCCATTCAGGGTCGTACTGGTGCGCGATATGTGGCTGACCGGCTTCGACGCACCCAGCCTGCATACGATGTATGTGGATAAACCGATGCGCGGCCACGGACTGATGCAGACCATCGCACGGGTGAACCGCGTGTTCCGCGACAAACCCGGCGGGCTGGTGGTGGATTATCTTGGCCTCGCGCCGGAATTGAAGCAGGCGCTTGCCACCTATACCGAGAGTGGAGGCACCGGCAAGACGGCTATTGACCAGGAAGAGGCGGTTGCGGTAATGCTGGAGAAGCACGAAATCTGCTGCGACCTGTTCCATGGCTTTGACTGGTCGAAGTGGACAACAGGCACGCCGCCGGACCGGCTGCAACTCCTGCCGCTGGCACAGGAACACATACTGGGGCAGGAAGAAGGCAAGAGCCGCCTGGTGGCCGTCGTGCGGGAATTATCGCAGGCATTCGCGCTGGCAGTGCCGCATGCTGAGACAATACGCATCCGCGATGATGTGGCGTTCTTCCAGGCGGTGCGTGCTAGTTTGGTGAAGCGTGTTCCGGGCGAGGCGAAGAGCGAAGACGAACTTGATTTGGCCGTGCGGCAGATTGTGTCGCGTGCGGTCACGTCGGATGGGATGATAGACATATTCCAGGCCGCTGGGCTGAAGAAGCCGGATATCTCGATCCTATCCGATGAATTCCTCGCAGAGGTACGCGATATGCCTCAGCGCAACCTTGCGGTGGAACTCCTACAGAAGCTGCTCGCAGGCGAAATCAAAACACGTGGACGCAAGAACATTGTCCAGTCGCGTTCGTTCCTTGAAATGCTGGAGAACACATTGCGGCTGTATCGGAATCGCGCTATCGAGGCGGCACAGGTAATTGAGGAATTGATAGGGTTGGCCAAGGACATGCGTGAGGCCAGCGCACGCGGAGAAGCGCTCAAGCTCACCGAAGACGAGGTTGCCTTTTACGACGCCCTCGAAACCAACGATAGCGCGGTGAAGGTGCTGGGCGAGGACACGCTGAGGGACATCGCCCGCGAACTTGTCGAGACCGTTCGCCGGAACGTCACCATCGACTGGACGATGCGCGAGAACGTGCGGGCGCAACTCCGCGTGTTGGTGAAGCGCATCCTGCGCAAGTATGGCTACCCGCCGGACAAGCGGGAGAAGGCTACGCAAACAGTGCTTGAACAGGCCGCGCTGCTTTCCGAGGAGTGGGCGGTGGTTTGAGCGGCAACCGTGAGTACTTTTCGTGTCATGCACCATGCCCAACGAACCCACCACCTTTGAGCATGTGTGTGTTTGGCGAAGGCCAGCTCCGCTGCTTCGGAAACAGCCGTCAGCGCTGACGAAAATGTGAGTCCGCCGTCCAAGCGTTCCCTCCTGAACCTCCGCATCCGCGCCCGTGCGCGATACGTTGTGCGTCCCAGCAGCAGTGTAGGTGTGGGAGGGGTCTTGTTGTGTTCTGCGCGTTCTGTCGCCGAACAACCACGGCAGCGACGTCATCGGAGACGTTCCCGGAAAGGTTGTTCGCGTATGGCGTCTATCCCTCGATGGTTTGCTTTATGGCGGGATACCGGGTAGTATTGGTTCGCAAGTATGTTTAGCGTTTAAGTCGGGAATAATCGCATCGTAGCTCCGCGCGCAGGGACGCGGTTGGAATGAACGGCGCGGTGTTTGGAGACGGTGAATCGCCATGAAATTGTCCACTAAGGCCCGTTATGGGCTTCGCGCCATGCTCTGCCTGGCGCTTTCGGACCGCAACCGGTGGGTTATGACGAAAGAAATCGCGGAAAGCCAAAAGCTCCCGCTGACGTATTTGGAGCAGTTGATGATGTCCTTGCGGAAGGCGGGGCTGGTGTCGGCGATCCGGGGAGCGCATGGCGGGTACATGCTTGCCCGCGAGGCCACGGCCATATCGTTGGCGGAAATTGTGGTGGCCCTGGAAGGCCCCTTGCAGGTGGCGGATTGCGCGGATGTGCCCAACTGCTGCACGGCCCCGGCGGAATGCGCCCTAAAAGAGATTTTCGCGGAGGTGAACAAGTCTCTTTATGACACTTTTGCGCGGTTCACGCTGGCGGACTTCGCGGAGCGTCATCGCCAACTGGCGGGCTCCGGCAATCCCATGTTTTTTATTTAAGTTTCCCCCTGCGCCCACCGTGCGGCGGGGACAACCGAGGTGAGCATCCATGACCCGGCAACATGCATTGTCACGGACCGAGTTATTGCTCGGCAAGGAAGCGCTGGAAACCTTGCGGAAGAAATGTGTGGCGGTGCTGGGGGTGGGTGGGGTGGGCAGTTACTCCGTGGAGGCGCTGGCGCGCTGCGGCATCGGACGTCTTTTAATCGTGGACGATGACACCGTGTGCATCTCGAATATCAACCGTCAACTCCATGCCACCCCCCGGACGGTGGGGCGGAAAAAAGTGGAGGTGATGAAGGAGCGGGTGGCGGAAATTGATCCAAAAATCACGGTGGACGCCCGGTATTTCCGCGTGACCGCCGGCAATGTGCCGGAACTCTTTGACGTTCCGGTGGACTATGTGATTGACGCGCTGGACACCATCTCCGCCAAAATTGCCCTCGCCGAGCATTGTTTCCACCATGCCATACCGATCATCAGTTGCATGGGGGCTGGCAACAAGCTTGATCCTGCACAATTTGCCGTTGCGGACCTGTACAAGACCCGGATGTGCCCGTTGGCGAAAGTCATGCGCGCGGAACTGAAGAAACGGAATGTGACCCGTCTCAAGGTGGTGTATTCCGAGGAAATGCCGCGAAAAATGTTTGGAACACACGTGCCGGCCCGCATGGATGGCCCTGCCGATGGACCGGCGCGCCGTGAAAAGCGGAATGTGCCCGCGAGCATATCGTTTGTTCCGCCGGTGGCCGGATTCATCCTGGCGGGCGAAGCGGTAAAAGACCTGGTGCAAGCGAAATAGAGGCGCCCCGGGGTTGCTTTTACGCCCCGGGATTTTTCATCCGGGTTTTTTGCCGCCTGAATACGCTACAATCCGCATGATTCAGTGTTCTAAAATACAAACCCATACATGAACAACGAATACGGGAAGGGCGGTGTATTATGAGTGTCGAGATGGATATTGAATACAAGGGCGATTTGTTGTGCGAGGCGGTGCACGGGCCTTCGGGCAATACGCTGATTACGGATGCGCCGGTGGACAATGGCGGGAAAGGTTCGGCGTTCTCCCCGACGGATTTGGTGGGGACCGCGCTGGGAACCTGCCTAGTCACCATTATGGGCTTGGTGGCGAAGTCGCAGGGGTTGGACATCGACGGCACCAAGGTGCATGTGGTGAAGGAAATGGCGGCGACGCCATCGAGGCGCATTGGCGCGTTGACGGTGACGATAACATTTCCATCAGGAAAACCGATCCGCGCGGAGGACCGCATGCGTCTGGAGAATGGCGCAAAAACGTGTCCTGTGAAGCAAAGCTTGCATCCTGACGTACAGGTGAATATCGAGTTCGTCTATCCCGATTGATAAACCAACAGCGCGGGCATGCGCATGGAGGGCCGTGGGATGAAACGGTTATGCGGCGTGGTGGCGATTCTTGTGCTCGTAAATCTGGCGGCGGCGGGGGCGATGACCGGGGAGGCGCAGGGCAAGAGCATTTCGATTGTGTGCCCGAAGGATGCGCCGCCGTTGGCGCGGTTGGCCGCCCTCGAAATTCAGCGTTACCTGTATCTTCGCACGGGCGCACTGCTTCCGTTGCGCACGGACAAGCAGGGCACGGCAGAGATCATTGTCTGCATCAAGGAACATCCATGGGTGCAGGGGCTTGATACCGCGGCGTTGAGCAAACTCGGCGCGCAGGAGTATTGGCTTCACACCGTAACCGGCACCTCCGGCATCCGCCGGGTGTATGTGGTGGGCGGCAGTGAGCTTGGCGTGCTGTACGGGGCGTATCAGTTGGCGGAGAAGCTGGGGGTTCGGTTTTATTTGGACGGCGATGTAGTCCCCGACGCAAAGATTCCCTTGGGATTGCCGGAGGTCAATGAAGCGGGTTCTCCGTTGTTCGAGTTGCGCGGGATTCAGCCTTTCCACGATTTTCCCGAAGGACCGGATTGGTGGAACCCGGAAGATTATCTGGCGATTCTGGCGCAGTTGCCCAAGCTGCGGATGAATTTCTTCGGGCTGCACACGTACCCGGAGGATCGGCCCGCGGCGGAGCCGTGCGTGTGGATTGGCCGGCCGCAGGATGTGAACCCGGACGGCACGGTGAAGGCGGCGTATCCCGCGATTTGGTACAACACGGAATTGCCGGTGGGATGGGGCTATTTGCCGAAAAAAACAAGCGTTTATTCCTGTGGCGCGGGGGCCTTGTATGACCGGGATGATTTTGGGTGCGAGGTGATGCGCGGCCTGTCGCCCAAGCCGGACACACCGGAAAAGTGCGTGGAGGTGTTTGGGCGGGCGGCCGCGATGTTCAAGGATTCGTTCACGTTGGCCCGGCAGCTTGGGATCAAGGCCTGCATCGGCACCGAAACCCCGCTGGTGACGCCGCGCGATGTCGCTCAACGCATTACGGGGAGTCCGGATGCGGCGGCATTGACGAAAGAGCACATGGCGGAGCTGTACGAGGGCATTTATACGCGCATCAGCAAGGCGCACCCGTTGGATTATTATTGGTTCTGGACGCCGGAGACCTGGACCTGGGAAAAGGTGCCCGAAGAGGTGGTGAACCGCACCGTTGACGACCTCAAGATTGCGCGGACCGCCTGGGAAAAAGTGAAACCGCCGTTCCAGCTCGCCACCTGCGGGTGGGTGCTGGGGCCGCAATATGATCGCGCGTATCTGGACAAGGTGCTGCCCAAGGACATGGCGGTAAGCTGTATCAACCGGCAGGTGGGGCATGAGCCGGTGGAACCGGGCTTCGCGCAGGTGGAAGGGCGCGCGAAATGGGCGATTCCCTGGCTGGAAGACGATCCGGCCATGTCGCAAATCCAACTGTGGGCGGGGCGCATGCGGCGGGACGCGCGGGACGCGCTCAGGTACGGATGCAACGGGCTCATGGGCATTCATTGGCGCACGCGCATCCTGGGGCCGAACGTGTCAGCCCTGGCCCAAGGCGCCTGGGATCAAACAGGATGGATTGATCCCGGCGCGACGGAGTCCGGCGTGGTTGGCGGGACGGCCACGACATTCAACCATCCTGATTTTGATTCCATGCAGAATGGGGTGGTGTATAAGTCCGTCCGGTGGGACGTATCGGCCTACCGGCTGCTCGTGCCGAAAGGAACCTATACGGTTACGCTTCAGTTTTGCGAACCGCACTACCGGAAAGCGGAGAAGCGCGTGTTTGGCGTGAAACTGGAAGAGAAACCGGTGATTGAAAATCTGGACATTTTTGCCAAGGCCGGTTTTAACACGCCGCTGGACCTGAGTTTTGAAACGCAGGTCGAGGACGGCCGCCTGGATATTGATTTTGTGAAAGCAACTGAATTCCCGTGCATCGCGGGCATCGTGGTGGAGGGGGACAATTTCGCGCAGAAGATCAATTGCGGCGGGGAGGCGTATAACGATTATGCCGCGGATTTGAAGCCCTTGCGGGCGCATCCACGCGCGGACGATTTTTACGCGGACTGGGCGCTCACGGAATTCGGGCCCGAAGTGGCCGCCGACGCCGCGAAAATCTTCAGTGACGTGGACGGCCTGCTGCCGCGTCCGGCCAATTGGATAGGCGGGCCGGGCGGGTATGATCCTGATCCACATCCGTGGGCGGAAGTAAGCAGAGAGTATGCCTTCGTGGATGCATTGGCGGCGTTGCGCCCCCGTGTGGCCGGTGCGGGCAATCAGGAACGATTTGATTATTGGCTGAATAACTTCCGCATGCTGCGGGCCACGGGGCACATGCGGTGCGCCTGGGGGGAATTCAATGCCGCGTTCGAGCCGGTAAAAAAGGAAGGGGATGCCGCGAAGAAAAAACAAGCCGCGCGGGAGACCGTGCTTCCGAAACGGATAGCGTTGGCGCAGGCGGCGCGGGAAGCCTATGAAGCCCTGCTCGCCACCGTGAGCACGTATGGAGAACTGGGCACGGTGACCAACCTCGAGCAACATACCTTCCCGGTCATGCTGGAAGCACCGGGGAAAGAATTGGCGGATATCCTCGGCGAACCGCTGCCGCCCGAAGCGAATCTGCCGGCACAGTATACCGGCGCGCCGCGGTTGATCGTGCCCACCAAACGCGGCCTGCTCCGCCCGGGGGAAGATATCGCTATTCGGGCGGTATGGCTCGACGCCGCGCCGGCGAAATCCGGCGTGGTCCATTGGCGGACACTGGGTGAATCCGCGTTTAAGGAAGTGCCGCTGACTCTTGCCGCGCGGCAAACGTATGCGGTCCGTATCCCCGCGAAAAGCATCGGAACGAAGACCATCGAGTATTACATCGAAATGGAAGCCGCCGGGGGCGCTAAATATACTTGGCCCGTGACAGCCCCGGGTATCAATCAAACCGTGGTGGTGCAACCGGGCGAGTGAAAAGAAACAATGTAATGTTGCTCAACTATATAGAAGCCGCCATGCACCATGCCCGGTATGAAAACGTACCAAATGATGGCGTTTATTACGGCGAGATTCCGGAGTGCAACGGTGTATATGCCCATGCCAATACATTAGGAGCATGCCGAGAAGAGTTGCAGGAGGTTTTGGAAGAATGGATCGTTTTTCGCCTTCACCGCCATCTTCATTTGCCCGAGATTGATGGCATCCAGCTAAGCATCAAAAAAGCGGAAGGACAGGAACTGTAGATGACGAATCGGGAGCGGGTCATTGCGAGTTTTACTCACCAGCAGCCGGATAAGACGCCGTATTGCATCGAATTTACGGAACGGATGCACGGCCGGATGGCGGAATATTACGGCGACCCGGATTTTGAAGATCATCTGGGGAATGCGCTGACCATTCTCACCACAGTGGCGCCGGAGGGATGGCGCGAAGTGGAGCCGGATATCTGGGAGGATGAATTCGGCGTGCGGTGGAACCGCTCGGTGGACAAGGATATCGGGATTGTCTGCAACCGTCTTGTGACGCCGGAAACGGTCGAGGAATACACTTTTCCGGATCCGCATGATCCGCGCCGCTATGCATCGTTCCCTGCGGCCATTGCCAACGCGCCGGGCCAGTTTGTGCTCGCCAATATCGGGTTCAGCCTGTTCGAGCGGGCTTGGACCCTCTTCGGGATGGAAGACCTGTTGATCGCGATGGCGGTGGAGCCCCACACGGTTCATCGCCTGTTGGATCGCATTCTGGAGCATAATCTCGCACGCATCGAACACGCCTGCGCTTTTGACATTGATGCAATGATGTTCGGCGACGACTGGGGGTCGCAGCGCGGGCTGATCATGGGGCCGAAAATGTGGCGGGAATTCATCAAGCCGCGCGTGCGCGAAATGTATCAGGCGGTGCGCAAACGCGGCAAGTATGTAATGATCCACAGTTGCGGGAAGGTGGACGAGCTTTTCCCGGAACTGATCGAATGCGGCCTGCACTGCTTCAATCCCTTTCAGCCGGAAGTGATCGATGTGTTTGAGACCAAACGGCGGTTTGGCGCGCAATTAAGTTTTTACGGCGGCATCAGCACCCAACGGACGCTCCCCTATGGAACCGTGGACCACGTGAAGAATGAAGTCCGGCGGTTATTGGACGAGGTGGGTAAAGGGGGGGGATACATCGCCGCGCCCTCACACGCGATTCCTCCCGATGCCAAACCGGAGAATGTGGCGGCGATGATTGACGTGCTGCGGCAGTAGCTGGCGCTTATTGGCCGGCGGCGGGCTGTCCCTTGCAGGTCTCGCCTTCCTCTTTGCGCAGCAGGGCCTTTTTCTCGGACACCGACAACGGAATGTTGCCCTGTTGCTTGAATTCCATCATCAGTTCCGAGGCTTCGTCAAAACTGCCGGGGTTTTCCCACCGCGCCTTTTCAAGCACCCCCACGGCCTCCATGTAACGCCCCTCGGCGGCGAGATCAATCGCTTTCAGGCGCGCTTTCCGGTATTCCCCGAACGGCTCTTCCAACTCGGACCAGAGCCGGATCGCATTTTGTTTGTGCGTTTCCGCCTCATCGCGTTTCGCCTGCGCCAGAACGGGATCGGCGGTGGCGTTTGCCTCCGCGCGCAATGCCTCCATTTTCTTTTCCTGGATAAACGCCTTGTTCCGTTTAATGAACCGCGGCGCGGTTTCCAACGCGGATTGGGTTTCGGGGTATTCCTTGATGTATTGCTGCCACCCCTCGAGCGCCTTCTCGTACTGGCCGTCCAATTCACGGCACAGAAACAACTGCCGGGGCACCCAGCGATCATGATACATCTTGTACGTGGCGGGCGTCAGGTATTTGATGGCATTTGCATAATCCTGAAGCTTGTTCTTATACACCGCGTAGCCAAGATCAAAATACAGCTTGTAATTGTCCGGATTCTTTTGTATGCCGTCCTGAAGGAAATCAACGGCGAGGTAGTAATACAACTCCTTTTCGCCCAGGCACACCTGATACTTGGGATGCCAGGTCTTGAGCGGCTGCGGCGTGTCAGTCATTTTCGCCGTGGCGTTATAGGCGAGATGCCACGCGCCCAGAAGATAGGCGTCCACGAAATTGGGGTCCAGCGCAACGCAGGTGCGCATCAGCGGGATCATGCGGTACATCATGCCCTGATGCCAGTACCGGTCCACCTGAATCCACACAAACGTGGCCGCCACTTTGCGGAACCCGAAAAACAGGTTGAACACATTCACGCCGCTGGCCTGCGCTTCGGCGTATTGAATGTCCTTGGCGAAGAGCAGCTTCCGCCGCCGCACATCCTCCAGGAACTGTTGCCGTTGCGGGGCGAGCACCGGCCCCCGGGCGAGAGTCCACAGCAGGGGACGGTGTTCCAGTTCCCCGGCGGCCAATCCCAGGCGGCTCACGGGGCGATTCGGATCAGCGCCGCTGCCGGCAAGGTCCACCTCCGGCAGCAAGGCCTCCGTGGCCCCGGCGACGGCCAGAAACAGGTTTTTGTCGTCAAACCCCTCCGATTGATCCGAAAACAGCCGTTCATTCGTGGCTGCGGCGAGTATCCAGCGGTAAAACGCCTCGGAGGCGCGGAGATGCTGCAAACGCCTGTTTTGCAGCGTGCCCAGCGCCAGGCAGGCCAGCAGGAGCGGCAGGAGAAGGAAGAGGGTATTCCGCTTCATGACGGCTTACATCTCCTTCCGCCGGAAGATGATATACGACATGAGGAACCCGGTCGCGGCGTACAACAGCCCGTACGCGATCAGATTGGGGATCAGCACGTCGGCGGGCGGATCATTCGGGGCGCGGTTGATGATTTGGTCTTTCAGATCAAAATGCATCAGGTTGGGCAGCACGTTGTACAACCCATAGGCCACATAGCCCACGATCTTGTCGAACCATTCCCCGGTCTGCCCGGACCGCGTGAAAACGTCCTTCAAATACTCCGTCAGCGTGCCGGTGATGTAAATGAACAGCCCGCCGATGGTGGGCAGCACGGAGGACGTTGACGCGCAGGAGATGGCGAAGGTGAACGCCGAGACAATGATGAATTGGAAATAGGTGAGCAGAATGGACCAGAGCAGGAGCGTGGGCAGAATACGCTGTTTCAAGTAGATCGCGAGGAAAAAAAGCGCGCCCATCATCGCCAGATTCACCAGGATGATCAGTTGCACGCCCAGGAACTTGCCCAGCAGGTATTGCACGCGGCGCACCGGCTTGGATAAGACGGTGTAAATGACCTTGTTGTCCATTTCCGCCGGCACCACGGACGCGGAAATGAACACCGTGATGAGCATGCCGAAAATGGCAATGGTGGTGACGCAGATGTCTTTGATCAGCTTGAGTTCCATGTCGGATTGCGCGGAGGGATCAAGAAATGACGACATGAAGCTCGAGCCGAAAATGACCAGCAGGCTCAGGACAAGAAACCCCACGAGGGTTTTCTTGCGCATGCCTTCGCGCCACGTATAGACCGCGATGCACCACGGGCCCCGGAAAAAATCAACTATGGCCGTCATACGGCTTGCCTCCGTTTCGCTTCCGCCGCCCCCACAACGCGCACAAACAGCTCTTCGAGCGTTTCGCGCCGGGGAGCCACGCTGACTATCGTCAATTGCTCCGCTTTGCAGCGTTCCAAGGTGTCGTATACCGATTGCCCTTGCGGGACGCGCAGTTTCAGTTTTTCGCCCAGGCGGTCTTCCACCGTGATGCCCATTTCCGTCAACCGCGCCAGGGCCGCTTCCGAGGCCCCCGAGACATCGACGGTCATTTCCCGCTCGGTCAATAATTCCTCGATGGTGCCCAGGGTCTGCACCACCCCGTCAAACAGAATGCCCACCCGATCACTGATGAGTTCCACCTCCAGCAGTTCATGGCTCGATATCAGCAGGGTTTTTCCCTGATTGCGCAGGTTCGCCAGAATGTCCCGGATTTCCTTGCGGGCGATGGGATCCAGCCCCGTCGTGGGTTCATCGAGTATCAAAATCTGCGGGTCGCTGATGAGCGCCTGCGCGAGGCCGATGCGCTGCCGCATGCCTTTCGAGTAGCCGCGCAAGAGCCGCTTGCGGGCGTGGGTCATGCCAACCAGGTCCATCACCGCGTCAATGCGCTTTTCCAGGTCCTTGCCGCCCAGCCCGTAGAGTTTTCCGTAATACCGGAGGATTTCCTCCCCGCGCAGAAAGTCCGGGTAATACGCGCCTTCCGGCAGGTAGCCGATATTGCGCTTCACCTTCGCCGAACTGATGTCCCGGCTCCCCATAATCGTTATCGTTCCCGACGTGGGGAAGATCAATCCCAGCAGGAGTTTGATCGTCGTGGTTTTCCCCGAGCCGTTCGGGCCCAGGTAGCCGAAGATTTCGCCCGGCATTATCGTGAGGTTCAGGTCTTTCAGGGCATGCACGTCCTGACCCCGGAAGGCGCCCTCGTATATCTTGTTGAGTTTGAGTGTTTCGATGACCGCCGGCACAGATTGAAGCCTTTCCAGTTAAGCTATCGTGTTTCGGACATTGAATTATCGTTCAGAGCCGCGGTGGGATGCAACCGTCTGAATCACAGACCCGCGCCGGGCAGGGCCGGAACAGGGCGGCCTTCCGGGCCCTTTACAGGCCCGAAAACGGTTATTGCCCTATCCGGAAGGGTATACATGGACAAACATCCAACAAAGCAATCATATCAAAAGGGCTGAAATCGTTCAATTTCGCTGATATGATACGGTGAATAATTGGATACAGCCTTTTTTACTCCATCAATGCTTGTTTGTTCATAGACGATGGCCGCGCGTTTCTTGATACGTTCATAAAAGGCGGGATTTTCTTCTTTAAAAACCAGATCACAGGGGAAATCCACTATTTCGGATATCGCGCCATCCGCCTTCCATGCGCAATTTAATGGAATTCCTTCAGCGGCTAGATCAATGTCGCGCGCCGTATGCGGGTCCTGAACATAACTCCCAAAGACGAGCACGCGTGTTGCGCCAAAAGACCGAAGCACCTCCACCGCCCGCGATTTCCTTGCAGGCCCGTAAGCGTCTCGTTCCCAACACATTTTTGACCAATTCATCCCTGATAAGCTACACTAACGCCATTGTTTATGTGCATTCAAACTCCTGACGTTCTGTCGAAAGCATTCCACAACGAAAGGTTGAACACCGCTATATGAGTACATACCGGTTGAATCCGATGAAAAAATACACCGCCTTCCCGGGCCCCGTGGTGCTGGTCATTATGGACGGCATTGGCATCGGGAAACGCGACGAATCGGACGGCGTGTTTCTGGCCAATACGCCCGTGCTGGACACCCTGTTTCAGGAATCCCTGTACACGGAATTGAAAGCCCACGGCACGGCCGTCGGCCAGCCTTCGGACGCCGACATGGGCAATTCGGAAGTCGGCCATAATGCCCTTGGCGCGGGCCGTGTTTTCGACCAGGGCGCGAAGCTTGTCAATGAGTCCATCGCATCGAAGCGCCTGTTTGACGGCGTGGCCTGGAAAAACGTCATGACGCAGGCGCAATCCGGCGGCACGGTTCATTTCATCGGCCTCCTTTCGGACGGCAATGTGCACAGCAATATTTCACAATTGCTGGGGCTTATTGAACAATGCGCGGCCCAGGGCGTAAAGCGGCTCCGGGTGCATCCGCTAACCGACGGGCGGGACGTGGGCGAACGTACCGCCCTCGGCTACATCGCCACCCTTGAAGCAACGCTCAAGGCGTGCAGTGGCTCCGGCCGCGACTACCGGATCGGCTCCGGCGGCGGGCGCATGAACGTCACCATGGACCGCTATGAAGCCAACTGGAAAATTGTGGAACGCGGCTGGAAAACCCACGTCCTGGGCGAAGGCCGGACCTTTGCCTCCGCCGCCGAAGCCGTGCAAACCTATTACGGCGAAGACCCCAAGGTGAACGACCAGTTCCTGGGCGAATTCGTCATTGTGGAGAAGGGCAAGCCCATCGGAACCATCGAAGACGGCGACGCCGTCATCTTCTTCAACTTCCGCGGCGACCGTGCCATCGAAATCTCCCGCGCCTTCGAAGACGATGAATTCCCTTACTTTGATCGCAAACGCCGGCCCAAGGTGTTCTATGCGGGCTTGATGCAATACGACGGCGACAAAATGATCCCGAAGAATTTCCTCGTCGAGCCCCCGCTTATCGCGGGAACCATCAGCGAGTATCTCTGCGGCTCGGGCGTCTCCGCCTATGCCGTCTCCGAAACTCAGAAATTCGGCCACGTCACGTACTTCTGGAACGGCAACAAATCCGGCTACGTGGATGAACGTCTCGAAAAATTCGAGGAAATCCGCTCCGACGTCATCCCCTTCGAACAACGCCCCTGGATGAAAGCCGGTGAAATCACCGACGCCATGATCGCCGCCATTAAGAGTGAAAAATACAAGTTTCTCCGGATGAATTATCCAAACGGCGACATGGTCGGCCACACCGGCATCGCCTCGGCCGTACGCATCGCCGTCGAAGCGGTCGATCTCGGCCTTTCCCGCTTACGCCCCGTAATCCAGCAGGCGAAAGGCATGCTCGTCATCACCGCCGACCACGGAAACGCGGACCTGCTCTTCACCGAGTGCAAAGGCAAACGCGAACCCCATGTCGCCCACACCCTAAATCCCGTGCCGTTCGTGATCGCCGACTATTCCGGGGCCAATGCGTTCCAATTGACCTCCATCGCCCACCCCGGCCTCAGCAACGTGGCCGCCACCCTCGTCAACCTCCTCGGCTTCGAAAAACCCGAAGAATACGACGCCTCACTCATAGCGCTTAAATAACCGCCTAAACGCTATTCTTCATTTCTGTACAAGAGGTGTTTCTCATGGATGCGAAGTGTCACACTGAAACGTTTGGCCAACTGCGCGCACGGCACTGAAGGCGGTGGGCTCGGTGGGCATGGTGGCCTCGTCCACCGTTTCCACTGTTTCCACGGGAAAGAAGAGGCATCATGCGCCGGGCTCTCTTTTCTTCCTGTTCTCCATCCACAGGTACACGTCCAGATGCACCCGTTCGATTTTCTGATCCTTTGCATGCTTGGCGGCGCAGTCCTGGAACTGCCTGCTGACGTCCGGCGTCAGGTGCTTCATTCGGTGTCTCCAGCGTTGAAGCCGATTTTTCGGCGCTTGGGCAGTTCCTGGGGCATCATGAGCTGCCGGATGGCGTCGAACACCACCTTGAACTGCGTGTCGTATTTCTTCTCGAGCGCGGCGAGTTTGCGTGCAAGGTCTTCGTTGGACGCGAGCATCCGGCGCAGGCGGACGAAAGCGCGCATAATCTCGATGTTGACCTGTACGGCGCGCTTGCTTCGGAGCACGCTGGAGAGCATGGCGACGCCTTGTTCGGTGAAGGCATAGGGCGGGTAGCGGCGTCCGCCCCAGGAACTTGAGGTGCCAAATTGACATCTCAAGTTTTCGAGATCCTCATGGCTAAGCTGGAACATGAAGTCCTCTGGGAAGCGCTCCCGATTTCGTCGAACCGCGCGGTTCAGCGCTCCGGTCTGGACTTCGTAGAGTGCGGCCAAGTCACTGTCAAGCATGACTTTGTGGCCTCGGATTAAGAGGATATGCTGCTCAATCCGTTCGATGGGCACGAGGGTGTTTGCTTCTTTCATGGCATGTCTATCCTACGCGCTCGCCGGTTCGCTTCGGTGGGCGCGGTGGGCGTTTCCACTGTTTCCACCGTTTCCACCACAGGGGCGATGGGTCAAACTTGCGGTGCGTGGAACTTGGCCAGAAGATAAGAACAGAGCGTGGCGGCGAGGCCCACTGTCGCTTGCGCATCGGCGAACTCCAGGTCGCGGCCCTCGCGAGCGTGCCTCGCTTCTTCTGAAGCAAAGCCCCACGCTTTCGTCACGGCCTCGTCCAAGGGCTTTGGGAACATGTCCGGGTGGCGTTTGACGATTTCACCCAGCGTGCTTTTGGAGTCATTGGACACGTCGCGCGCTGTGCATTCCAGGGCGGCCAGAGAATGAAAGACAGCGCCCGAAAGGTCGGGAGAAGGACGCCGTGACAGCGCGGATAAGGCGTCACTCAATTCGCTGTGGGCGGTCTGTAGCCCGGCTTCCGCCAAGGCTACCTTCGATGATTTCAGGGTGCTCTCCAGGGCATCGTCGCCCCTCGTCTCAATGCGCCCATCAACAAGTTGCCAACCAATACCCATCTCGTAAAAACATTCGTTGATTTCGACCGCATATTTCTGGGATGCAGGGGACTGATATCCACGGCTAAGGTGGGAATAGATGGCCTCAATGACATCGTAGACACGAAACCAGTCACAGTGGCTGATTAGCTCTTGGACCTCTCCCCAAATATTCGGGTATTCCGACCAATGATTTGGGTCTGGTCGCGTCCGCAACACACGGCAAAGGATATCCCGAAGAGTACTGGGATAAGTGTTCAGGTCATGTTCCGCGATTACCACAACGGCGTAGCGGAGGTCCGGCGGAGCGTCTTCACGTATCGTTATCTCGGCAGGCTCCGATACATGTCCGAATCGCTTGGAAAAACGCTGTCCTTCTTCTCCAAACATCGTCAAACCTCTTGATTTTCCTGTTTTGAAGAAAAGTTTGGACTGGAATCTTCTCCCGAAAGATCGTCGGTGCCATCTTCTGTCATGCTGTCAGACGATGTTTCTTCCTCGTCGTCTCCATCGTCGATTGCACGCTTAATGATCTTCCCCGATGCGACACGCTTTAGTCCTAGATTCTTTTGTCCGCTTGCGTACTCGTATTCATGCACCGTCCCCGTGATTTCAATCGTGTCCCCCTCTTCGGAATCGTATCCAGCTACCCAATCTGTTTCGTCTACCCAAATGTGACGGCACACAGGTGTTCCATCCCTACAAGTAACCTTCAACAGAAGAATGGTTGCCTGTCTGAGCCGCAAGTTGAATGACAGGTTGCCCAGGTCGGAGCAGTTGCCCCATCTCTTCTTTCTCAGTCTTCCAAACTTTCTCATCAAAACAAAATCCTCTTTCCTATCAGGCCGCTGCGCGTTTGCGGATTTCTTCCAATAGACGGATGATGTCGTTTGTTTCGGCAGAGGAGAAAATGCTCTCCGGCCCCTGCGGATTGATGTCGGTGAAGGGCGATTCATAGAGCAATTCCGGCTCCATGACGCCGTGTTCTGTCAGATGGTCGATAATGAGATTGATGAATTCAATCTGGTTTGCGGTCGTTGCCTTGCCGGAAAGGAAGTTTCCGAAGGCGCGTTTGGCCGCCTCACGGTCCAAGCCCACAAGAGAACGGATGAACAATCCCAATCCGTTGCTTTCTCTTTTGGCACGGTCAAGTTCATCGGATGTGCCAACCCCGGCATCAATCAGCATTTTTTCAAGCTCGCCCAAATCCGCCGCCGTCAAGGGTTCATTCCACCTAACTTTGTGTATGGTCAGGTGATTTTCGTTCTGCCGAAGAAATTGGCGTGTCTTTGCAAGGAACCGCTCGAAGTCCATGCCGGTTCCGAAACCCGGCAGTTCGAAGGTGGTTTCGTCCCCCATCTGATCCTCGAAATCCGTATAGATGGGTTTCCGTCCCGATTTTTCGATGAGTTTCACCAATACGCGCAGCCGTTTGCGCACAATCTCCAGCATCGGCGTTGTCACATCCTGCCAGTATTCATCCGTCTGGATCTCCAAGATGAGCCGCATCTGTTCCTGAACCATTGGGATGGCCGCCTTCTCTTCGAGGAGCCCGGCAATGGCGCGGACCTGATCCCTAAGCCGGGTAAAAGCTGGTTCCTTACGCAGCACCGCTAATTGCAGTTTTAGAAGTAAGAGGTCAAATCGTTTGGCCTCTTCGTCCTCATCCACCAACTCCGTTGGTAGTCCCGCGATGTGGTCCGCTAGTTCATGGAAGTTTTCCTCCCCCAGGGTTTTCCATGCGGTTGGTGAATTGTACTTCTCTACCATCCGGCGTCGAGGCCGGACGATGAAGTTTTGCACATTCATGTTGGCAACCTGCTCATACAGCAATGCAGCCACTTCCTCCCGCACTTGCGTTTCTGTCTCCGGATCGCAATATACAGGTCTAGTCTCTTCCGTGCCAGTGGGATTCCCGCCCGCTGCGGCAAGTTTTCGGTCAATCTCGCCAATGAGTTCCAATCGTGCCGTGAACAGCTTCTTGCCCAAGGATTCACCCAGTGCACCTTCCGTCATTTCGGGATTCTGACTGAAGAACTCCAGGTTTTGGCAATAGTCGAAAAGATAGAAGAATTTTTTCGGGTTACCCGGTCCGAACAGGTCCGGCCTCAATCGCGTTCCGCGTCCCAGCATCTGCCAGAACTTCGTCTTTGATCTCACCAGTTTGAAGAACACGAGGTTCACCACCTCGGGAATGTCGATGCCCGTGTCGAGCATATCCACCGAGATGGCGATATGTGGGGCCTTGTCGGGATTTGAGAAGTTGTCGATGAGGCTTTGGGCATACTCGACCTTGAAGTCGATCACCCGCGCGAATTCGCCCCTGAAGTGCGGGTAATTCTTGTTGAAGCGTTCCGCGATGAATTCTGCATGGTCGTGGTTCTTGGCAAAAATGATAGTCTTTCCGAGACGGTCGCCCCCAGCGACCTTCGCGCCGCGTGTCATCAGGTGCGCCAGCACCTTATCAACGGTGTCCTTGTTGAACAGCCACTTGTTGACGGCTTCGGCCCCCACCCTATCGGGGATTTCACCTTCTTCATTCCATTCCAAAGCGTCCCATTGGTCTTTCTCATCCTCCGACAGGTCATCGTACCGGATGCCCTCACGCTGGAATTTGAGTGGCACCGACTGAGGAAGGTAAAATTGCTCATGTGGGCACCCCTTCTGTCTGTCCGGGGGGCAATCCCGGCCAATCCAGTTCTTCCAATTGGGTTGCCGGAAGGCGCTGCTGCCATGCCTGCAGTTGTTCTAGCTTCAAATCTTTTCCGGCACGCCGCCACAGGTCATCGAAGTACTCCCGACATGGGAGGATGATGGATTCCTCTTCGGACACGAAGCCAAACTCGTGGTTCCGCTGAAGGGCCGTCTCGGTCAGGTTTGCGGAGGTCAGGAGCACGCGACTTTCACCAAAGAGGTACAGCTTTGCGTGAAGGTTGCGCACACCGCGAATTTGGGCTCCATGGTTCAGAAGCAAAGCCAAAGCGTCCAAGTCACTGACACCATCATTGAAGTCACCGAGGTTGGGGTTGGAGATGTGCTGTTCAGTGGGTGGGGTTGTTGCCATATTTCGTCCATCCACGACTCAAGAAATCTACCAGGGAGATAGAAGCGTGGCTGTCAGCGAACCCAATGTTCCAAATTTTGTGAAATGCAGAAAATATCCACACAAAGTCCTTCCTGACGGTGTTCATGTTTGCGATGATGCCACGTTTGAAGATCGGTTCGTGAGTGCATTTCCCGAATCCTCAACGAGGAGTCTCATCCGTGACGGTTTCTTCCGGCTCCGCCGAGAAGCAGTCTCCTTGGGCCTCAATGGGCGACAGTGGGTGGATGGCTCCTTCGTCGAGGAGAATCCGAATCCAAAGGATGTCGATGTGGTCACGTTCATCGATTATGAACGGCTGAATGCGGTATCACCCCAAGCGCAAGTATTCGCCAAGGGAATCCTTGATGGCCGTGAGAGGACAAAGCAGGAGCATCTGATTCCTGTAATTGAGGAAGCCGTACTCGAAACCGAAAAGAACCTTCCAAGAGCTGTGGCGTCACAAGCAAACGAAAATCTCTCACGATATTCTGAGTGAAGCCACCGCGTGTTGTCTGGCGGCCTACCTGCACTTGGGCCAAATTGTAGACAAAAGACTGCAAGTACCTCAGAAATTCACCAAACAAAAGTGCCGGAACGTTGTGGTTGGAGATGGGTTCACCCTCAAAGGAGAATTCTGCGTCTGCTTCGGAGTCAAGCAATTCAGCGGCGCGCAACTCATCCATCAAATCAGACTCATGAGCACACAGTGAATCCCAACTCAATTTGCTCGCAAAGTCAGGAAAGCCATATTCCTCGGCGGCTTTCTTCACTTGGGCAAGATCTCTCAACTGTGTACGGATTTCTTTCGCAGAACGCACGGATCTGGCGTCGTCGTCGTTCATCAGTTGCTCCTCCTGTCACTCACATCAGGCTCAAGTGCTTGCTCACCCAAGACCATCGACAGAAATCCTTTCAGGTGCCTCTTCTGCTTGTCCCCAGCAGGATGGCCTTTCAAGTAGGTCCGACCAAACCATTTCCTGAAATAGGCGCGTTGCTCCTCGAAGACAGTGAAGTATCCGTGGACGGCTGGACAAGAAGCAAAAAAGAAGGCATGCGTCATGTAGGTCTTTGGACACTACTCCGAAGAGCGTACTCCAGCTTACCTGTGACGCGCTCACACAAATCGACGATGCACAACTTGCAGAACTTCTCTCGCATTCACGGACACGGGGTTCCTTCTCGGCCATTGTTTCCCTTTTGGTCAAAAACAACGTTGATGTTGCTGTGAGAAACCGGTGGCATCCCCGTGCAGCAACACTTCTGTCCCAACGAGCACGCGAACGGCTTGATTGGCTCCGTTTGTTGCAAGTCAGCGAGGAAACGATAGAGGTTGTTGGGCAACTTGTTGGTGGCAGCATCGAGAAGCTCCGGTTTGAACTCATCGTGGGAGAAGAATCTCTGTCAGGCAGTATTCTCGAATCAGCAGCAACGCAGTTACGCCAGTTCCATTTTGGCGACAGGGTCCAAGCGAAGATTCGCGTGATCACGACAGAACACGAAGAGGCACTATTAGAACCTGCTGTCTCCTACAGAGCAGAGTCATTCTCTCTCCCTCCCGCTGGTGTTGACGATGAAACATCTGTGACAAACCCTGCTTCTTGACCCGTCTCTTCAGCATCAGATCCTTCCCACATTGAAGAGTGGTGGGCTTGGTGGGCACGGTGGACTCAGAGAGGAGGACTCAAACTCTTCGCCGCCTCGCGCTTGCCTTTTGCGCGTCAGCGTCGTTTGTGGCGTGAAAAGCGCCCGCGAAACTCCGAGCCGCGCGAAAAGCCTTGTGCCACGCAGAGAGCGGGCGCGTCCCGGACGAGACCCGGAGGGCACCACATTTGGAGAGGAGGGGGGAGCGGCGGCGTGCGCAAGTCCTTGAAAACAATGGTAGGCGGGGCGGGACTCGAACCCGCGGCCACCGGATTAAAAGTCCGATGCTCTACCACCTGAGCTACCCGCCCACCGTAAAGGAAAAACGCGTCCGTAGAGATGACTGGACACGTCGGAAGTAATTGTACAGGAGAAACGCGGGAAAAAGCAAACTTGAGGCTTGAGGCTTGAGGCTTGAGGCTTGAGGCTTGAGGCGGGGAGGTGGGGAGGAGTCCGGGTGCCGGGGAGCGGAGAGAATCGCACCAAGCCGCCAAGTCGCCAAAAGGAAGTCTTTGAGGCGAACACGGATTTCATGGATTCACCTGGCGCGGCATCGCTGCACCCAAAGGAACGGCATGCAGGAAAGAGGACGGTTTTCATACAAGATTTTCTCCACAGATTTCACCGATGGCCACAGATTGCAAGAGAAGGGCATGGGGCTGAATAGCAGGTTGTGGATTTCTTAAGCTATTGTGGACTTGAAAACATTGAGATTGAATGACTTGTGGCACTATGAGGAATAAATTCTGCGAAAAGATGATGGAAATTGATGGATCGTAGTACGTATTGGGCGATGCATTGTTCTGAAAAGTTTCAGTGGCGGAATACGGTAGTACATTTCACCGCGTTAAGTGAAGTCGTAAATCTGCACTTTGGTCCAGCAGGGGCTGAATTGTTTCATGAAAGCATGGTGAAGCGGATGCACCTGGTACACGTCGTGTCCGGCCCTATCGTCAAACACAACGGCGGCGCCGAAGGTGTAGGTGGCATCAATGATGGTGCGCGCGGGTGTCGGGGCGGGGGCACCGATATAGAGCGCTTTCACGGTCTCGATGCCGCGCAGGGTTTTCAGTCCGTCACGAAAGGCGGCGTGTTGTTCGGGGCTCAGGCCTTCTCTAAGCCAGAAAAAGACGCAATGGGTGAGCATACAGGTTCCTCCGGGGGTTTGGTAAAACGGACATGATTGAACAAGAAGAGGGTAAGGAAGTGACCACACTGGTCCTTTGCGCGTCATGCAGATAATGCATAGCACATCCCTTTTGTCACGTTTCTCTCGTATGGCGCATACGCAAAGCCTTTCTGAAACTGGTTTCAAGGGACTTGAAATATGCCCTGTTCGCGCCCTACTTCACCGCCGGGCAGTTCTCAGGCGCCCTTGAATTGCGCGGGGCGTTTCTCCATGAAGGCCGCCATGGCCTCGCCGATGTCCTCCGTCATGATGAGCTGGCTCTGCGCCCAGCGTTCCATCGCCATCTGCGTGAACTTGTCCGAACCCGCGCCTTGATCAATGACCAGCTTCGCCATGCCCACCGCGAGCGGCGCGTTCTTGGCGATCTCCCGCGCGAGGGCAACAGCGGCGTTTTTCACTTCCGCGGCGGGCGCCACCCGGTTGACCAAGCCCCATTGCAGCGCTTCTTCGGCGCTGACACTGCGCGCGGTCATCAGCATGTCTTTTGCCCGCGACGTGCCAATGGCGCGGCTGAGCCGCGTGGTGCCGCCGACGTCCGCCACAAGGCCGAGCCGGGTTTCGGGAATGCTCAACTGGAGATCGTCCGAGGCCACCCGCAGATCAAAGGATAGGGCAAGCTCGAGGCCCAGGCCGATAACGCGCCCATGCAACGCGCCGATGACCGGCAATTCCGTGTTCTCGATGAGATGAAACGCCCGTTGCATGCGCTCCGCCATCCGGCGCAGCCAGCGTCCCGGATGTTCATCGCCCGCCCCCGCGCGCAAGGCGGCCAGCGCCATGAGGTCAATACCCGCCGAAAAGATCGGCCCATTCGCCTCCACAATCACCGCGCGCACCGAGGGAATCTCCCCCGCCGCCGCCACCGCCGCGCCGATCTCCTCGGTCATCTCCATGGTCAGCGCATTGCGTTTATCCACGCGATTCAACGTAACAAAATACAGTTGGTCTTCCTGCCGGGTCACTACCAGATCGCTCATGGCCAAAACTCCCTTGCATTTGTATGCAGGAGAATAATGCGAAACCCGGCCGCGCGTCAAACGGCACCATCCAGCTTCATCATTCGCATCTTTCCGGTCCATATGTCAGAATGGGGAGAGTCGCCCCTTTGGGGACAACGGAGTTTCAGATGATGCCGAAATACCTTTGCTTTGTTGTTCTTGTGGTTTTAATGGCGGCGGGCTGCCGCACCCTGCCGGTCCACAACAAACCATTAACGTCGTATTCGCCGGACTATGGCTACCGCTATCGCAATATCGCGCCCGGCCAGGAGGATTCCGGCAGCCTGTTGGTCATACTCACGTTCAGCGGCGGCGGCACGCGCGCGGCCTCATTGTCGTATGGCGTGCTGTGCGTGCTGCGCGACACCCCCATCTATTGGGAAGGGAAATCGCGGCGGCTGCTGGACGAGGTCGACGTCATCTCGTCGGTTTCCGGGGGAAGCCTCACGGCGGCCTATTTCGCATTGTTCGGCGACCGCATCTTTGACGATTTCCCCGGCCGGGTCCTGTACCGGGACATCCAGGGCAATCTGCTCCGAAGCCTGCTGGCGCCCGCCAATCTTGTTAAACTGGTGTCGCCCTTCTATGGCCGCACCGATTTGATGGCGGACAATTTCAGCCGTTGGATATTCGACCAGAAAACCTATGGCGACTTGCTGGCGCAAAATCACCGCCCCTATATCGTCATCAACACCACCGACATGGCCCGCGGCAGCCGCCTCGGATTCACCCAAGGCCAATTTGACCTGTTTTATTCCGATTTGAGCAGTTATCCCCTCGGCAATGCCGTGGCCGCCTCCGCCGCGTTTCCCGGACTTCTGGCCCCGATGACCCTCTACAACTTCGCCAAGCCCAACGACTTTAGCCCGCCCCCTTGGGTGACCGGCGGCAGGAACGGGAAAACAGGCTTCATCCCCGATGACCAATCCTGCTACCTCGATAAAAAACGCTCGTATATCCACGTGATTGACGGCGGCGTGTCGGACAACCTCGGCCTGCTCCCCGTGATCATGGGCATGGACGGGCATTACTCCGACGACAAAATAGGCGACGGCGTCATTGATACCGTCCCGAAAAAGGTCGTTATTATCACCGTGAACGCGGAGGGCAGTTCGGAACGCGGCTGGGAATTGAGCGCCGGTTTGCCCGGTCTGCTCGACACCCTGCTCACCTCCGGCACCGCCCCCCTCGGCAACTTCTCGCACGCCCAGATCGGCTACCTCCGCCAGCAAATCGAACACCGAAACACCCTCCGGGACATCAAACAGCAGCTTGCCCAACAAACCGCCGGACACGGCATCAACCTCCAAATCCCCGCCCTGGAACGCCCCGATATAGACTTCCACTTCATCGAAGTGGCCTTCAATCAGGTGGCGTCTCTGGAAAAACGCGAAGCACTCTCGCACGTCCCCACCAATTTCCACCTGCGCAAAAAGAAAGTGGACCTTGTGCGCGAATCGGCAAAAGAGATTCTCGCCGCCAACCCCGATTTCCAATCCCTGCTCATCTCACTGAGATCGCCGGAGGATCACGATAAGTAGTTAATCACTGCTGTCCCAACGTTATTCGAGCAAAAACAGTTGTTTTGGGCCATCGGG
>CAYYRW010000068.1:0-24013 GCA_964474205.1 uncultured Nitrospirales bacterium
AGGGGGGAGTGAAGGCGAAGGGGGGAGTGAAGGCGAAGGGGGGAGTGAAGGCGAACTAAATCAAACAGAGACTATTCTTCTTCCGGGCAACGTACCTTTAATTATGGTTTCGATACCTGCTGGAGTTTTTATGATGGGCCGGTATTCTGGTGAACAGGATACTGATAGTAATGAAGATCCGCAACATGAAGTAACTATTTCGACAGGATTTAGGATCGGCAAATACGAGGTGACACAAGGACAATGGCGAGCCATTATGAATACGACACCATGGATGGGAAGAGACCATGTTTTGGAAAATCCCAATAGCCCAGCAATATGGATAACACGAGGTGATTCAGAGGAATTTATTACACAATTGAACAATTACACCGGGCTATCATTTCGTCTGCCATCTGAAGCTGAATGGGAATATGCATGCCGTTCAGGGACAACAACCCGCTTCTATTGGGGAGATGATTTGGAATATTCGCTAATCAATGATTTTGCATGGTGGGATGGAAATGCAGACAATATTGGAGAGCAATACGCACATATAGTGGGACTTAAGTTTCCGAATGAATGGGGCTTGTACGATATGAGCGGAAATGTTTGGGAGTGGACTCGGGATTGGTATGGGACTTATCCAAGCACCCCGTAAAAGATCCATCAGGGCCATCATCTGGCACTATGTGCGTATTGCGGGGAGGTTGCTGGGACTTTGACGCTGGAGATTACTGTAGTTCCACAATCAGAGGTAAAGGAACACCTTCTGTGGAATCATACAATCGTGGATTTCGTTTGGTTAGAAATGAGTTTAATGATTGATATCGCAAGCAGTCTAATTGTTTCGCTAAGGTAAAGGTACTATTAACAAATGAACAAATCGCAATTTCAATATACCAAATGTTATGTTGCTTTTCTTGATATACTTGGTTTTCGCAAACTAGTCGAAAAAGGGGATGCTAAGGACATCGAAATTTTAGTCGCCGTTCTTGACGAAGCAGCAAATCTAGAGGCAAGTAGACACGGCGAACAACAACAGCATTATCATCAAGGGACCGTTACAGCAGGTGAGACACAGGAATGGGCAATGCAAATACGTTCTTTTTCCGATTCTATTGTCTTGTTCATACCTGTTGAGTCTAACGGGTTGTCTTCAGTTTTTTCGCAAATAAGATACTTGCATGATCGAATGATCGAGTTGGGCTGTCTCTTGCGTGGTGCAGTCACCCTTGGGGATATGTATTGGGACGAAACGTGGTCAATTTTATCTTCATCTGCCGAAAAAGAATTGGAATCGGTAGTTGAAGAAAACGTCAAAGTTGTGTGGGACCGAAATACGAGGCAACATGCTTTTATTACATTTGGACCTGCACATAATCAGGCCTACGAATTAGAAAAAGAAACCGCAATATACCCAAGGGTTATTTTAAGCGATGTCATTATGCAGCACATGAAAGAAATGTCTCAAAGAAAACCGGAACGCACAAACGAGTCGGTTCATTTCTCTATGAAGGCGTGCCCGCTTTGCTTGGGAAGCGTAGGTGGCTGGTCACGGACCCTTCTAGACTTCATACGTCAGGATTTTGACGGAATTCGATTTCTCGATATGTTTCACCGCGACATCAACCGCAAAGACACACGGAGAATCCTTGAAAAAAATATGGAGGATGGAACATTACAGCGGGAATGGATTCGGGACAATTTAACTTATGAAGACTTTATTGGGAGAACAAGGTCCACGATTGAGAGGCTCTTAAAAGTTGAGTGCTCAGAAAAAATCCATGCTAAACATGTCTGGCTTGCAAATTATCTTAATGCATCTCTCATGAAATGTGGCATGGAACGAATCTCTATTGATTGAAGATGATCGAACCGCACGGAACGAAAATGGGGGAGATCAGGACATACATCTATAATAAAGGCAAACAAACAGAAAGAAAGTACTGTAAAACGGCAACCTGCAACCTTTTTTCTTTTTCAAACAAGATCGACACCCCATACCTTACTTTCACCAAATACACTGTAATCGCGATCAATCGGAATACGCAGTAATGATCTTCAGTTTTTTCAGGCCTGTAATCGCTCCGAGGTTGTGCGCCCCTCGATGTGCAAGATTACTTGGCGTACCGTTACGCGCAAAGAGTTGTCGCGGAGCTTTTTTAAGTCTTTTTCAAAGCTTGAGGTGAATGTGATTTTCACTGTTCACTGTCCAACAGGCGATGTGGTGCAAAATCACCCTATACCCTATACTCATTTTATTTGTGCAGCCATTGCACAAATTCGAGGATATTTTTGTCCGGGTCGAGCAGGTATACCCAGCGGACCTGTCCGGGGATTTCCAGAGGGCCTTTCAATACGGGAATGTTTTCCCGGGCCACTTTTGCCATCAGCGCATCCAAGTCCTCCGCCACGAGGGCGATATGCGGGCAGTTGGACGCGCGCGGTTCCTGGGGTATGAAGGGTTTGGGTTGATTTGTTTCATCGAGGGCCTGGAGGAGTTCCAGATTACCGCCATTCAATTTCAGGAATGCAAACCGTTCATGATGCTCCTCGTCTTTTTTGTCGAACATGAGCTCGAGCCCCAGTTTTTGGGTGTAAAAGGCGATGGAAACATCCATGTCCGACACTTCGAGGGCCACATGGTCCAGGGTATGCATTCAGAGTCCTTTTTTTGTGCGGTCAGGATCGCGATTAAAACCACATGAACCAAGAACTCATGACCAAGCCGCCGTAATCCCAAAACACATCCCAGACCGTTTTCAGGTCATTGGTCACATTGAAGGGGGCGAACAGGCCGGTGGGCAGGGAGAAGAGCGTATTTCCGGTGGTGTATTCGAGCATATAAGTGCCTGGGGTCATGGTGTAGCCCTTTCCTTTGTGGCGTTCGAGCACCGCCATGTCGCCGGGCAAGTACACCGTGCGCTCGATCTGGCCTTCCATATAGGTGGTCATTTCGCCCGCGAACATGCAGTCGTAGACATCCATGCTGGAATACCGTCCGGAAAAGCCCTCGCTGCCGATGGGGGAACCGAAGATCAGGATGTATTCATTGAGCGACGCGTAGACAATGGCCATTTGCCCCAGCGTGCCGCCGGTCCAGTTGAAATGCCATTGCAGCTCGTGGCGGATTTTCCCCGGATATTTGGTTTCCAGGGCCTGCATGATGGTCTGGATGCCTTGTTCCGGCTCTTGCCCCACAGCCAGCTTGGCTATGTCATGAATGTCTTCCGCTTTGAAGTGGTTTTGGCAACCGGCGAGGATTAAGCAGGCTGTCAGTACTACGGCGATCTTGATGGAACCCTTGAGTGCGCGCATAAACAGTCTCCTTTCCGTGTTGGCTGCATTGTAATGGGTGCGGGGTGCGGGGTCAACCTTTAGTAAAAAGAACTCAAGGACACCAAAGACACCAAAGACTCGGTGTGGCGGTGTCGCCAGGTGCTGAATTCCGGATTGCGGATTGTGGATTGCGGAACCCCTGGTAGAGACCACAAAGTCACGAAAGAGAAGAGAATTGAATGAAGAGCAATGGGCCTGTCATGCTAGGCCGGTAAACGCGAGAGGAGGAAGAAGAAATGCGAATGCTTTTGGCCGGTCTGGCGGTTTTATTTCTGGGCATAACGGCAATGGCGCAAGAACCGGTGGCGGTGGTGATGAGGGGTGAAGCGGGGGAGGGGCTGGCCAAGGCATTGGCGGATCAGGCGCGCGGTGCGGGGTATGCCGTGGAACAGTGGGGCTATGCGGAATTGTGTGATCCGGCCAAATTCAGCGCGGATGCGGTGGACCTGTTGATCCTGCCCGATGCGTCCACATTGCCGATTCCCGCCATGGTGCCGATGGAGGCCTACCTTAAGGGCGGGGGGGATTTACTGGCGCTGAACACGCCGCTCTGGCAAAAGCAGTTGATTCAAGATGGCACGGAATGGGTGGAACGAACGGCTTACTGTGAAAAACACGCAGGGAGCCTGATGCAGCATGTGCTGTTTGATTTTTCGCCCGCTTCGATTGCCGCCTGGTCGCGTAATACGAATAATCCCGCCCATCCGGTAACGCATACCGTTGAGACTGGGCTGCAGGGGCCGGTCAACCAGGCCCTGCACGTCTCGATTGGCTTGGTGGATAATTGGGAGACATTTGTGTCGCCGCTGTTGGAACAACCGTTTCCGGCGGGGCACACGCTCACGGTGTTTTGGGCGAAGGGCGGCCCCCATACCACCGAATTGGCGATTGAATGGGATGAGAAGGATGGCTCACGCTGGATAGGCACGGTGCCGTTAACTCACGAATGGCAGCAGTTTGTAATGGCACCGAAGGATTTTCATTTCTGGGAAAGCGATCCTGCACGGGCGAACACCCAGTTCCAGCCGCAGAATGCGGTCAAGGTGAGCATCGGCATCGCGCGTTCCCATCTTCATCTTACCGGTGATAAACATGAGTTCTGGCTGGGACCCTTCGGTTCGGCGGAAAACACGCCGGAGCACGAAAAACTGTTCACCGCATTCACACCGCCCCATCTGGATACCCTCGCACCAGGCTACAAATTCTTTCCATGCCGGGATGTGGCGCGTCTTAAAGCGAGGGAGGTGGTTTTACCGCTGCCCGCCGATATTCGCTCTTCACATCCTCGCGCGGGGGCGGGCGGCTTTGACAAGGGCCGGGAATGGAGTTGGAAGCCTCTGGTGGAGGCGGAATCGAAGGACGGCTCGTGGCGCGGCGCCCCGGGAACCTTGCTGGTGCATTCGGGGGGGGCGTACAAGGGTGGTGTGTGGGCATCGTTTTCCGTGGCGGATGAGACGTGGTATTTCCAACCGGAAATCTTGAAGGTGATGGGACAGGTGATGCAACGGATGCATCGCGGGCTGTTTATTGTGGATGGCGGCGCGAATTTCTACACCTACTTTCCTGATCAACCGATGACGCTTGGGATGAATATCGTGAACCTGGGGAAGACCCCGGTGAACGGGGTGCACGCGTTGGTGAATCTTGCGGAGCACGGCGCGGCAAAGGATCTCTTCGCAAAAGAATGGTCCCTGGACATTGCGCCGGGGCAAACCGTGCGCGTGGCGGAAGAATATTCCCCTGCCGAAGTTTCTGATACGCCCTTGGAAACCAGGGCAAGGGTAAAAGAGGGAGATGCCGAGATTGATGAGACCCGGCATGAAGTCCATGTGTGGAAACCCAAGGACCAGAAATCGTTTATCACGGTTCGGAACGGCGATTTCATGCTGGAGGGCAAGCGGTGGCGGGCGCATGGCGTGAATTACATGCCCTCATCAGGGATTGCCACGGAGGATGGCGAGTATTTTGAACGATGGATGGGGGCGCGTTCGTATGATCCGGAAGTCATTCACCGGGATTTAGTGCATGTGAAAGACATGGGGTTGAACTCTGTCAGCATCTTCCTGTACCGCGAATCGATGGAAGCGCAAAATCTGCTGGATATGATGCGGCAGTTGGATGATTTGGGGTTGAAAGCGAATTTGTCGCTGCGTCCGGGGAGTCCGATAGGCGATTTTGACTGGACGCCCATCCGTGAAATGATCGCGTATTACCGGTTGCCGGAACGCGATTGCATCTTCGCCTACGACATGGATTGGGAACCCATGTTCCGGGAGCACGAGGCGCGCAAACGCTATGATGCCGAATGGCGCGATTGGATGGTGGAACGCTATGGCAGCATTGAGAATGCCGAGAAAGACTGGGGTTTTACAGCGCCCCGCGATGAAAACGGGCAGGTGACCAATCCCCTGGGCAAACAAACCTATGAGGATGGTGAATGGCGCGGGATGGTGGCGGCCTACCGGCGTTTTCTGGATGTTTTATTGTACGAACGCTATAGCGCGGTGCGGCGTTGGTGTAAAGAAGCCGACCCCAATCACATGGTCAGTTTCCGCATGGCGGAGGCGGGCAATCCCACGTTCCGCTGGGACAAGGCGGTGCCGTTTGATTTTGCCTATCTTGCGGGCGCGGTGGATATTTTGGAGCCCGAAGCGTATGGGCGTATTGGCGACTGGGAAAAGGTAAAGCCGGGACATTTTGAGTATGCGTACGCCCGCTGGGCCAATCCGGCGTTGCCCATGATGTGGGCCGAGATGGGAACAAGTGTCTGGGTGGAAAGCCGCGGGATGGCGCCAGAGGACCGGGTTGTGTTCCAAGCGGACTATTTCAAGCAGTTCTACCGCATGATGATCGAGAGCGGCGCGGACGGTGTCTTCTCCTGGTGGTATCCGGGCGGATACCGGGTGGGCGAGCGCAGTGATTACGGCATTATTGAACCCGATGGCACGGATCGGCCTGTGACCGCGGTAATTCGCGATCATGCCCGGAAGTTCCTTGACGGTCCGGATGCCAAACCCGTGGACCATTGGATTGAGATAGACCGTGACGCGCACCCGGATGGCATCGGGGGCATTTACGACGATGCAAAAGAGGCTTATTGGAAAGCGATAGCGGAAGGAAGGACGCCAGGCCTGAAAACCGCGGCCACCGGAAGCACCTCCGCGGATTGTCCATTGTTGGCCCTGGGTAATGTTCCCTGCACCGGTTCAAATCCCCCCAAATACCTGGACGGTTTTTTTGATCGCGTCGAGGTGTTGGCCGCCGATGGAACCTGGCAACCTGTGGCGCGCAATGCCCGGATTCCGGTGAAGGGTGGTGCGCCAGTCATGATACGCATGGAGATTACCAATCTGAACGAGGCGCGATGGCTGCCGCCCAGCCAGCCTAAAAAGCCGGGGGATGTTTATGCCGTATGTGCGATAAATGGCGACAAGGCCCAAGAGCGCCATATTCCGATTCCGGTTTCCGCAGCCCGTTTTGAAACACTTTTTATTAAAGATACGGCGATTCTGGAAGCGATGGGGAAGGACCCCGTGAAATTGACATTATCGTTCCTGGCGGAAGGAAGAACCCCCTTCGGTCCGCGCATTACTTTCACGGTGGCGCCCTGAACACGCGCTATTCAATGAGTTTGGCCTGTTTCAGGCACTCGGCAAGATCCTTGCTCATGATGGGTTTCGTGATGTATCCCACACACCCGAGGTTAAATGCCTTTAAGCGCTGTTGCGATTCATCCAGGGAAGAAATTATCACTATCTTGACCTGCTGCCCCTCCTCCACCTTCATCGCCTCCTCCATTTTGCGAAGCACTTCCACCACCTTCAATCCATCAATATCCGGCAACATGATGTCCATGCAGACCAGTTGATAGGGAGCCCCCTGTTTCCATGCGTTTTGAAACGCATTCACTGCCTCGCGGCCATTTATCGCAATATCACATTCGCCATAACGCGCCATCAACGCTTTCAAGACCCGGCAATTTTGCGGCACGTCGTCAACTATTAGTACTTTTAGCATAAACCTGTTCGCCCATGATTTACAAGGAAGTTGTCTGCTATTTTACGCTTGCAGGGGTGTTCCAGGCAACAAAACAAAAGGGCGTTTTCGCAATGGCCTGAGAAACCCCGACACTCTCAGCGCTCCACGTTATTTTTCGGGTTTCTTTTGCCCATAAGGGCAGCCACGAATTTCATGAAGGCGCGGGTATCGAGGGGCTTGGTGAAGCAATAATCAAAACCGGCTTCCAGAATCTGCTCCCGGTCGCCCGGCATCGCCAGCGCGGTAAGCGCCACCAAAGGGATGGATTTGGTTTGGGAACGGCTCTTGAGTATCTCCGCAGTGGCAAGGTCTTGAGTAAACGGCATTAAAACATCCATTAATATGAGTTGGGGCTGATGTTTCTCCGCCATGCCGATTACCTGAACGGCATCGGGCGCCTCAATGGTCGCATAGCCGGCGTAGGTGAGCAAATCGCACACGAGTTTTTGATTTTTAGGTTCATCGGACACGATAAGTATGAGGTTTTCCATATTATATTCCCAAGGCGGACGGTTTTGATTTTGGCAAGGTGAAACTGAAGGTGCTTCCCTTGCCCGGGGCGCTTTCCACCCAAATCCGTCCGCCATGCATTTCGACAAAATGCCGGGTCAGCGGCAAACCCAGCCCGGTGCCGGGCGTTTTTCCGCTTAAACCGCCTTGGATTTGATAAAACACTTCAAAAATCCGTTCCTGATGTTCCGGTGCAATGCCTACGCCGGTGTCAGAAACCCGGATAACCAGATTTTCCTTTTCTTCATCCAACTGGATGGAAATGGCCCCCCCGTCCGGAGTGAATTTTGCCGCGTTGGACAACAGATTGAAGAGAATCTGCTTCACTTTGCGTTCATCCGCGATGCATTCCAGGGCTTCCAGGTCCGGCGGAATGTTCACCTCCAGGCGAATACCATGTTTGAATGCTTTTTCCTTGATTACGACTATGCTTCCCCGCAGCACCTCCGCTATCCGTACCCGCGAAGGGTCGAAGGTTGCCTTGCCCGCTTCCACTTTCGACAGATCCAGGATGTCATTGATAAGATTCAGCAGATGCCGCGCGCTTTCCAGAATATCATTCAGATATTCCAGTTGTTTTTGATTCAGGGGGCCAAAAAACTGGTCCTGAAGCACCTCCGAGAAACCGATGATGGCATTCATGGGTGTTCGGATTTCATGGCTCATGCCGGCGAGAAAGTCGCTTTTGGCTTTATTGGCCACATCAGCCTGCATGGCCATCTGATTGGCGTGATCAATGGATTGTTCCAGGTGTTTGTTGGTCAGTTCCAACTCATCCTTGGCCTTGCGAAGGGCCTCTTCGGCGGCTTCGCGCGCCTTGATGTCGGCTTCAAGCTGTTCCAGCATCCGGTTGATGGAATCCGCCACGTGATTCAACTCGTCCTTTCCGGAGATGGTTACGCGCGCCCCCAAATCCGTGCCCGCGCGAATGCCCTGCACGAACCGGTTGAGCCGGAGCAGCCGGGACAGCACCAGCCGGTCCAAGAGCAGCAGGATGGACAAGCCAATGATGGCCGCGATCCCAAAAATGCTGAACACCAGGTAATGCAGCCCTGAAACAAATTGTTGGTAAAAGGAACGGACCAGTTCTATGCGCAGCACCAAGGCAGGTTGTTCATAGATATCATTGATCAATCCGAAGGCCAGCATATAGTATTGATTCTCAGGAACCGCGGCAAAGGGGGCGTGCGTTGAAATCCGGGTCAACGCGGCGCGGGCGTCCTGCGGCATGTCACCGTGGTCCACCCGGTAAAAGGCCAGGTTTGACCGTGTGATGTCCGACAGCCGTTTGATCTGTCCCGCATCCAACGCGCGTCCCATGATCAGGGTTCCGCGAATGGGACCCTGTTGCGTGGTGGTGACCACGGGCCGTGAGGCGATAATCATGGGGCCGTCGTCCAGCAGGATAATGCCTTTATGGATGCTGGTGGGGGAATCGTGCCGCAATAGGAGGTCCGAGGGAGTGCAGTGCCGTAGCAGTGATTCCGGCATGGGGAGGAATTCTTGTTTCTCCAAGTCGAAATGGGCCGCATGCACGGGCTTTCCCTCGAGGTCCACCAACAGGAATATGTTCAGGCGGCTCGTGATATAGGTCTCCGCCACCAGATTCGAGGAAATAAAGCCCTCGTCATGCGTTTCCATAAAGGCATACGTGTCATCCCACGCGGAGTAGTCATTGACGAAGGTCGCGAGCGCGTCCGCTTCATTCATGAGCGCGTTGATGGCGCGCTGGGTGTCCTTGTAAACCTCCTGCCGTTCAATCTCGATGGCGCTGCGCATCAAAAAATACCGGGAGGAAGAATACATGGCCACGCTTAACAAGGCGATAACTGCGCCAATAAAGAACAGCACCTTAATACGTAAGGTCATCGGCGGCCTCTATTCCCTTTCATCCTGTCCGGATGGAATGCCGTTATACGCATGGTCAGCCTGCCGCATCCCGGCGCAAGTATCCCGCCTGCCGTTAGGCACGTCAGCACGCACAGGCGGGTACTTCACCTGGCGAACGAACCCTCCTACTTTTTCATCATCTGTTCCAGTTGACGGTGCGCTTCTTTCCGTTTCATTTTGCGGAGGGCCACGATGGCCGCTCTTGTATTGCCACGAAAGGTCAAGCGTCCTTCTTTGTGTTCCCATTGGTAGACGCTCTGCGCGTTCACCCCCAGCAACACCGCCAATTCCGCCTGGGAGAGATTCAACTTGGCGCGGATGGCGCGGATCATCTTCGCTGTTATGCGTGCTTTTTCCACTTCGTTGCTCTTGCCTTGGGCCGCTTCTTCCTGATGCTTGCCGGCCTGCTTCAGGAGTTGCCGGTTGTTCCGTTCCAGGGCGGCGATGCGGCGTTTGAGGTCCGCCGCGGTCCGCTTCAAAGCAACATTGTCCTTGTGCAGGCTCGCCGTCACAATCTTGACTTCTTTCCGCGCAAGACGTTGAATTTCTTCTTTCAGGGCTTTGATGATATTGGGCATACTTTGTTTCCTTTTATTGACGCCATACTGGTTGATGCTTGCGTTTGACGTAAGAATAACAGCGAACGGGTTATAGAATCCAGAATTATATATATGCACTTGTACAGGCAATCGCGAAATAGCCCTTTTTTGCAAGAGATTGTTGTTCACAGCGCAAATTACCGGCCTTGTATAGACAAACCGGCGCATCGAAGGGCGGTTTCGCAAAGGTCTCTTTTACGCCCGCTTATGCATTGTCCGGGAAACCGTGGTATGATGGGGGCAGAGATGGTGTGAATGTTTTATGGAGTGACTCTATGCGAAAGTGTTTGGTCTTATGGGCCGTACTGTCGTGCAGTGCGTGGTCGTGGGGCGTTGCGCCGTTTATCACGCACAACTATATCGAACTCCAGTATATTGAAAAAATCTCGCGGTTCCGTTCCGGGGTGGGGCATGATTATTCCTATACGGAAACCAATGAAACGTGCCGGAGCATGAAGCATTATTTCGTGCCGTATCAAAACCTGGATTGGAGCACCATCAAGCTCTTCAGCCCCGTGTCCGGGACGATTTTCAAACTGGAGGCGGAATGGGTGGGCTACAAGATACACCTCTGGGCCGATGCCCCGGAAAATGTGGAGATTATCCTCTTTCACATGAACCCCAAGGAAGGTCTTGCTGTTGGGTCGCATGTGACGGCGGGAGAAATTATCGGCACGTATTCCGGCAATGACACTTCGACGGATATCGCGATAAATTATCAGGGGCATTTGCGGTCCTATTTTGAATTGATTACGGATGATGTGTTTCAGGAATACCGGGAACGGGGCGTCACGTGGCGTTATGCGATGATCATCACCAAAGGGGAACGTGACGCCGATCCACTTACCTGCGATGGCACCACATTTCTCACCCATGGCACCGTTCCGAACTGGGTCGAACTGAATCCACCGGCTGAAGGGGCGAGCGAAGGCGGAGGCGAGGGCGTGTCCGCCGAAGGCGCTCTGGAGGAGGGGGAAGGTTTGCCCGCCGAAGGTTCACCGGAGGAGGGAGAAGGCCTAGGTGAAGGCGAGGGGGAGATTGAAGGGGAAGGAGGTGCGGAAGGAGTCAACGAGGGTGGGGTGGAAGGAGAAGGGGCAAATGAAGGTGAGGGCGAGGGCCAGGTTCAAGTGCATAGTGCGGATCAAAATGCGGACGGACAAATCGGCTTGTCCGAATTGCTGCGGGTGATTCAATTCTTCAATTCCAACGGACTGCATTGCGAAGCCGGGTCGGAGGATGGATATGCGCCCGGGGCGGGCGATGAAACCTGCGTTCCGCATTCGAGTGATTATGCACCGCGGGATTGGCGGGTCGGCTTGTCGGAAGTGTTGCGTCTCATCCAGTTCTTCAATTCGAGCGGCTACCGCGTTTGCGAAGAAGGCGGGGACGGATTTTGCCCGGGAACCCCGGAAATACCCCATTCATAACATTTTTCTGCTTGCTTTCAAAGGATGCGCATAAAACATCTTGAGGGGTTGTTTTAGGGCTTGGCGTCAACATGGGAATTCTGGGAGAGTTATGGGAAGGACGAGATGAATGGGAGGGGGGCAAGCAGGGGGAAACGCATTGTGTACAGCGCGGTTTCGTTATTCATGAGCGTTCTCGTCTCCGTGGCGGTGCTTTTGCTATCATAGGAGGTCATTGGAGGTAGTGATAGTGCCCAAGACGAATAATGTCCAGGAAATCGTCCGGGAAGTGGCGGCGCTGGTGAAACAGGAAGCCAAGGCCGCGAAAGGGATGGTTACACTGTCGCCGGAGGTGGCGGAATGGCTGCAGTCGGTGCGTGAATCGCCTGCGGTATATGCGCCGCCGGTCACAGCGCCGGTCTCGGCGCCGGAACCAACGCCAGAACCGGAGTGGACCCCTGAACCCGCCGCGCCCCGGCAGGACTTGATCCCGGAATTGGCGGTGATTGACGCGGAAGTGCGTCAGTGCGCCAAGTGTGGGTTGAGCGCCACGCGGCGAAACACCGTGTTTGGCGTGGGCAACCCGAGGGCGCAATTGGTGTTTGTGGGAGAAGCGCCGGGTGCGGAAGAAGACCGCCAGGGGCTCCCGTTTGTGGGCCGCGCGGGCACGCTATTGACCGACATCATCGTAAAAGGCATGAAGATGCGGCGCGAGGACGTCTTCATCTGCAACGTGTTGAAATGCCGTCCGCCGGAAAACCGCGATCCCAGCCCGGAGGAGGTCTATTATTGCGAGCCGTATTTGCTGCGGCAGTTGGACGTGATCCGCCCGAAGGTGATTTGTGCGCTGGGCCGGATCGCGGCACAGACCCTGTTGAAGACGTCGGAATCCACGGGAAAACTCCGGGGGCGGTGGCATAATTATCATGGGATTCCGTTCCGGGTGACCTATCATCCCGCGTATTTACTGCGCAACCCGGTGGACAAGAAGAAATGCTGGGAGGACATTCAGGAAGTCATGAAATTGCTCAAGGGCGAACCGGCCCCGGAAGCGGGCGGAACCCCGGAGGCATGAAATCTGCTTGACCCCATGACCAGTGCACCCCTAAATTTGGATGTTACCCGGATAGGACGGCTGCCGCACCTGCTCTGGCGCGGTTCGTTGTATGTGCGCATCATTGTGTTATGCGTGGTGTTGTTTGGCTGCATGATCGCCCTCATGGGCATCATCACCCGTCATCTGTTTCTGGAAGCGGTCTCGGAAATGGAGGAGCAGACCGACACCATCACCAAGAGCATCTCGCTTTTGATTCAGGAAACACCGAGCATCGCCTTGGGTGAATTATCGAACAAACTAATGGATTTGCACCAGGGCGTCAACATCGAATTGCAGCCCTATCAAGGGGAAGTCAATGACTCCGCGTTTTCCATCGAGCGCAGCAAGAAGGGCGAGGTAACGCGTGTGGCGCGGGTTCCCATGCGCAATGGGGACCGGCAGATAATGCTCACCCTGAGCATCACCATTGTCCCGCAGACGGAAATTCTCCGGGCATTCCGCAACCGTTCGGTCGAGGTATTGATTGCCGTGTTTGTGATTACGCTCGGCCTCCTCGTGTATTTTATCATCAAGGCGTTCCGTCCCTTGAATCAGCTCTCCAAATCCTGCGCCGCCATCTCCTCCGGGGACCTGCAAACCGTCAGCACGCGCGGGGCCACCGGCGAAGTGCGCGCCCTCGAGGAAACCTTCAACCACATGGTGCTGGCGCTTCGGGAAAAGCAGGTCATGGAGGGGAAACTGCGTCATGCGGAGCGCCTGTCGGCCTTGGGCAATCTGGCCGCCGGTGTTGCGCACGACGTGCGCAATCCCCTGAATTCCATCAAACTGTTGTCCAGCCATGCCCAGGACATGCTGCAAACGGGCGGGACGGAACCGGCCGCCAAGTCGCTGCAAATCATCTGCAACGAGGTGGACCGGCTCGAAGCGATTGTGTCGGGGTTTCTCTCGCTGGCCAAGGAAAGCCAGTTGCACGCGGAACCCACCCGGGCCGATGACCTCTTGCGCGAATGCGTGCAATTGCTGAAGAACGATGCCGATCAGCGCGGCGTGACCATCCATGCGGCCTATGGCGCGCCGGATATCTTGCTGATGCTCGATCCTCGGCAATGGGGCCGGGCGATCATGAACGTCCTGATGAATGCCATGGAGGCGCTGCCCGAAGGCGGTCTCGTCCAGGTACATTCCCGCGCGGATTTTGTCACGTATGAAATCGATCTGATTGACAATGGCCCCGGCCTTCCGGAGGATGTCCGCAAGCATCTGTTCGAACCCTACTTCACCACGAAACCGGATGGCACGGGGCTGGGTCTCTCCATCACCCGTGGCATTGTGGAAGCCCATGGCGGCGTTATCGAGTTAATGAATGTGAATGAGCACGGCTGCCGCGTGCGGATTCGCCTGCCATTGCAGAAAGCGAGAGTGGAATGAGTCACACGGTCTTGGTCACGGAAGATGACCGCGTCCAGCGGGAAATCATCAGCGACATCCTCCGGCTCGCGGGATATGAGGTGCGGGCGGTGGGCTCCGGTGCGGAAAGCCTGGAAACGCTGCGTTCGGAAGAAGTTGATGTGGTGCTCTCCGACATGAAAATGCCGGGCATGGACGGGCTGGAATTGCTGCGCCGCGCAAAAAATCTCCGTCCGGAGGTGGACGTGGTGATCATGACGGCCCACGCCACCATCAAAACGGCCGTCACCGCGATGAAGGAAGGCGCGGCCGATTACCTCGAAAAACCGTTCGGCAAGGACGAATTGCTCCTGGTGATTGGACGCACCCTCGAGCGCTCCGAGTTGCGCCGTCAGAACCAGCAGTTGCGCGAACTGGTTGCCGATTCGGTGGCCCTCGGCAATATCGTGGGGGAAAGCCCCGCCATGCAGCGCGTTTTTGAACGCACGCGCCGGGCGGTCCGCGTGAACAGCACCGTCCTTATTCTCGGCGAGTCCGGCACCGGCAAGGAAATGATCGCCCGGCACATTCACTTTGAAGGACCGCGCCGCAAGAAACCCTTTATAGTGGTCAATTGCGCCGCCATTCCGGACAACCTGGTGGAGAGCGAACTCTTCGGTCACGAAAAGGGCGCGTTCACCGGCGCGGAGGCCAGCCGCGCGGGGAAATTCGAGACCGCCGACGGCGGCACCATCTTTCTGGATGAAATCGGCGACATGCATCTGGAAAGCCAGGCGAAACTGTTGCGCGTGCTTCAGGACGGAATGGTCGAGCGCGTCGGCGGCGGAAAACCCCGGCAGGTGGACGTACGGGCGATTGTCGCCACAAACCGCAATTTGCGAAAAGCCGTCGAGGAAGGCGAGTTCCGCGAAGACCTCTACTTCCGTCTCGATGTGCTTTCGATAGAACTTCCCCCGTTACGTGAACGCATTCAAGATTTGCCCTTGCTGGTCAATCATTTCCGGGACAAGCTGTCGAAAAAGATTGGGATTGCGCCGCCTTCGATCCAGCCGGAGGTGCTCGAAGCCTTTCGGCGGTACCGGTGGCCGGGCAATATCCGCGAATTGGAACACACGCTGGAGCAGTTGTTCATCCTGGCGGAAAAAGACATGGTTGCCGTGGACATGCTCCCCAATAAATTCCAAGCGCCCGCGCAGGCCAGTGGAGAGTTTGTGCTGCCGCCGGGCGGCGTGGTGCTGGAAGATTTGGAACAGAGTTTTATCCGCCAGGCGTTGGAGCGTTCCGGAGGCCAGATCAAAGAGGCGGCGGACTTGTTGGGCCTGACCTATAAAACGCTTCAATACCGCTTAAAAAAACACGAAATAGACCGCCATAAACCAAGTGAATAATTAGATAGCCGAAAGGGACAGGCCGTGGGACGCACCAATTATGTTCAGGACATTGAGCCGTCTCCCCATGCACGCGGGAGCCACCCCATGAAGCCCAAACGCAAGCGGTTATGGATTCTCCGGGGCGTCTTTCGCGCCCTGCGGCGTTTTGTCGAGGGGGTGGCGGTTATAGTGCTTTTCCTGCTCCTGTTTGTATCGCCCAAAACGGAAAATGCCCAATTCGACACGGCGCAGGCGCAAGGTATTGCGTACACTCCGCCCGTGTCGGTTGTGCCCGGTCCGGCCATTCCACAGGACCTGGCCCTCAACCACAGCAACAACGTGCTGGATATCGCCGAGTACAAAGGGGAGTTCTATCTGGGTTTTCGCACCGCGCCCACCCATTTCGCCTCGCGGAAAGCCAAGATTGTCGTGCTGCGTTCACCGGACCGCAAACAGTGGGTGAAGGATGGCGAATTTCAGTTTGGCTGCGATCTCCGGGAAACGCGGTTTCTCGTGTTCAATGACAAATTATTCCTGTATTTCTTCCAGGCGGGTAAAAATCCATTCGGGTTTTCGCCAAAATCCATCTATGCGTCCGAGCGCAATCCCGAAGGCGGATGGGCGCAGGCCCGGCCTATTTTCAAGCCCGGGTATGTCGTGTGGCGCGCCAAGGCCTATGGCGGCACCGCCTATATGTCCGTTTACTATGGGAAAGGGCTCTATAGTTTTTGGCAGGAACGCGAGGGCGAAGTGCGGCTGCTGACCTCGAAAGACGGATATGATTGGCAGCCTATTTCGGAAAAACCGCAAGTGACGGAAATGGGCGCGGAGGAAGCGGATTTTGAGTTTGACGAACAGGGCAATCTGGTGGCGGTGGTGCGGCTGGAAATGTCCGGCGCGTTAATCTGCACCGCGTCCAAGGATAATCTGGGCCTGTGGACCATCGCGCACACCCCCTACAAATACGACAGCCCGCTGGTGTTTCGCCGGGACGGGGACTTCTATTTGATTGCGCGGCGCAACGTGGCGGGGCCGTTTGACCGCAAATGGACCATTCTGCCGGAGCCGGTGCAGCGCGCCTGGAATCTGGTGTGTTATTCCGCCACCTGCAAACGCACCGCGTTGTACAAGGTGGACCCGGTCATGCGGAACATCAAGACCCTTTTTGACTTTCCCTCCACGGGCGACACTTCGATTCCCGCGCTTGCCCCGCTGGACCGGCAATCGTATTGCCTGATGTACTACAGCACGCCCATCGGGGCGCGCGACTGGCCCTGGTTTTTCGGCCAGATCATCGGCTCCAATATTTACGAGACCACGCTGACGTTTCCCTAATCCGGGCTATTCCGCCAGCAACACCTTGATCAATTCGAGGAGGCGGCCCTCGACGGTGAAATACCGCACAAATCCTTTTTTGTCAATCAGCACCGTGGCCGGGATGGCCCCAATTTTGTAATTGGAAAACGTGACGGAGGATTCGGCGTCCCGGCCCACCGGAAACGAAATGCCCAACCGTTCCACATACTGCTTTACTTCCTCTTTCACGCTGGCCTCATCATGCACCCCGATAAATTGTACATCCTCCGTCTTTCCGAGCGTGTCCGCGAGCGCGCGCAATTCCTCGATACGGTTCACTCCCTTCGGGCTGTCGTCAAATCCCGCCCAGAAGGTCAGGACGATAACTTTGCCCCGCAATGCCTCCAAAAGAAGGGGATCCGAATTGAACCAATCGGAGCATTGCCATGCCGGGGCGGGTTTGCCCAAAAGCGCGGAAAGATCACTTTCGGACGGTGCGGGAGGCCTTTGCGCGGTATCGGGATCAAACGGTTCCAGCGTGATTTCCGGCACATGAGGATTTTTCAAATTTACCTCGAAATCCCCCCGCCGCAACAGGCGGGCGTGTTCGGCGCGGAATCGCACGGTCTCCTTTTCCGGCGCATAATTGAAGTGAATCTCGAAATTTCCTTTCGCATCAGACAACGTCCAAAGCGGGCTGGTCAAATCCAATGAGGAAATCAGCACCCGGCTGTCCACATCCGTGATATGACCCTTGATAACCGGCAGTTCCCGCAGGCGCACCGGCTTGAGTTGGGCCCGGTTGGCGTCCCCCAGTTTCACCGGGATATCCGCCAGCGTCTCCGTCATGAAGCCTTCCGGCGGCGTCACGGTCAATATCCCTTCCGGTTTTCCGGCCAGCAGCCGGAAATGTCCCGCTTCATCCGTGTGGTTTTCGGTCAATAGCTGTTTCCCATCATGAAATTGAATCCACACGCCCGGACACGGCTTGCCGTCCGGGAATTCCACCGAGCCTTCAATCACTTTGGGGGTTGTCAGCGTCAAGTCCAGCGTCTGCTCTTTGGTCTCTTCGGTCAGGTTCACGGGAACGGCTTCGGGCGATGCATACTCCGGATGAGACGCCTGCACGAGATACTCACCCTTGGCCGCCCGCAGGTGATACAGGCCTTCCGGATCACTCATCGCTTCGGCAAAGACCCGCGCCCCGTGCACGCCCGTGCGGAACAACGTTACCCGCGCATTCGCCATCCACTTGTTTCCCACACTCACGCGTCCGCCCAGTTTGATCCCTTCATATAACACCACATCCTGGCGCTTTCCCCCCACGTCCAGAAAATCCACAATGGTATCCGCATATTTGCCATGGCCCACGGCAAACTGCACAATCGCGCCTTTGGTTAAACCGGGCACACTTACCACACCATCCTCAGCAGCGCGCCACGCGGGAAATCCCTGCTCGGTCAACCGGGCCGCCGGTATGGAAAATCCGCCGCGCACCAGCAGCCATTTCACGCGCGCGCCCGCCACCGGAAAGAAATTTTGGTTGATGACACGGAACGAAAGTGTGTCCGGCGGATTCAGACGAATCTCCAGGGTCTTGTCCTGGAGTAGAAAGGCGCTGTACCCGCCCAGGGAATACCCTTCTTTGAGGGCCACCACCTCTATCGCGCCCGTCTTCACGTGATCGAAGAGAAAGTGCCCTTCCGAATCGGTGGAGGCTTTCTGCACTGTTTCGGACTCCGCCAGCCAGACCCGCGCCTCGGGAAGCATTTTCCCATTGCCGTCCAATACCGTTCCCTGCACACTCAGCGCCTTGGCCCAAGGCATGCAAAACAGAAAAAGTATCGTAATCAGACACCACTTGCCGCAAATGCTCATGATTCCCTCACGCAAATTGACCAACACTAACACTTATTTGCACACTTCCTGCAACACCCGGAGCGGTGGCAGCCCAAACGTTTCCAGCACCACCTTCCCCGCTCTGTCCAGGACAAATGTAGTGGCGCGTCCGGGCGATTTTCCGCTCAATACCGGCACGGACGATTCTCCGCCGGAATACACTCCATCCACTGCAACCGCCCATTTTAATGGCGTTGGCTCCAGAAGCGTCCGTGCGTTCTGAACGCTTTCCATCACGGCGGCGGCTTCTTCCTGCCCCGCGAACACCACCACCGCCGGCCCCGCTTCTTTCGTTGCCGCACCGTGTTGCGCCGGAAATTTCTTGAAGGGGAATTCTTTTCCGAGCCATGAGAGGCCCGGCTCCGCGTTCGCCACCACCACGTTCCCCAGCGGTTCCGTGGTCTCTGGTTTCGGATTATAGGTGATGGAAACCCCCAGCCCGTCCTTTCCTGCTTTCGCGATGCAGCGTTGCGGGGTGCCCGGCACAATGGCATTCCAGGCGAAATTCCCGTCCTTCCCGGAGAGGCCCTGCCATAACACCAAATCGTCTTCATAGACGCCTCCGGCGAATTCCCCTCCCACCACGGCCCCTTCCAGGGCTTTGCCCTTTTCATTCACGGCTTTTCCCGTAATGCCGGCCAGCCGCAAGAGTTGCACCTTTGCGCCTTTGACGGATTCCGGACCCAGAATAAACCACGCGCCCAAAAGTTGCCGGACATCTTCGGCCATTCCTATTACTTGTCCATCTTTGGGCAAATGGCTGATGCGCAAATCCGCCCATCCATCCGGCCCGGTGACATGCCATCCCATCTGCCGGGGCTGCACCAGGGTCACCACCGCGCCAGATACGGGTTGCTGTCCATCCTCGCTTAACACTTGCAGCCGGTACACCGGCAATGGCGCCAGCCAAATCCCCGGCAACACTTTCGCCTCGCCCGCCGCCACGGAAAAACGCGTGACGGATTGTGCGGGCGGCAAATACCCCGCTGCATTTTCGAGGCGCACCACGTTTTCCCCTTCCGCCACCACGGTAAAGAACTCGCCCGTGGGTCCCGTGCGGAGCATGGCCGCTTTCGCGCCATTCGTCTCCACCAGTATTTTCACGCCGGGAATGGGGGCTCCGCTTACCGCGTCATGCACCTCGCCCCGAAGGGTCGCGGTGGCGGCCACCGGCAAGTTTATGGTCATCGTGGTTTGATCCCCGCTTACCTCAAGTTTTTCCCATCCCGGACTGCGCAATCCCGCGCCCGCCGCCTGATAGACATAGTTCCCCGGTTTTAGCCGGAGCAGAAACATGCCCTGCGCATCGGTTTCCGCCACCGCCGTATCGTTGGGCGGCAACGCATTGCGCATCAGTACGGAAATGCCGCCTATCGCGCGCCGGCTTTCCCGTGACAGGACCTGCCCCGATACCAGCACACCCGGCTCCAGGGTGATTTTGAGTCCCGCGCCGTCCACCGGGATGCTTTCCACCGCTTCCTGTGCATAGTCCGGGTGGTTAATTTTCAAGGCCACCTTCTCTCCCCGGGGCATATTCGCTATAGAGAAATCGCCTTTGGCGTTGCTGGCCGGAAGCTCGATGCCGAGCGCGGCGAGTTTTCCCAGGGGGATGCCGACCTTGTTGGCGTTCAAAATTCCCACCCGCGTTATGCGCGCCCCTTCGACGGCATGCCCCCGGTTGTCTATGATTCGTCCTTTTAACGTGGCGGCGGGATGAAGCGTAAGGTTCACCTCCACCTTCTCCTCCGCCACGGCGACAATCACATGCTTTCCGCCAAAGCCGAACTCCGGTCCTAAGGCAAACACCCCCACCCCCTCCGGCGGTACGTCATCAAACTTGAACTTTCCCTCCGCGGAGACGGGCGCTTCCAAAACCGCGCCCGCCAGCCCCGGTTCCAAAAACACGCGCGCCCCGGCGATGGGCTTTCCGCCGTCCCCCATCACCGTGCCTTCCACCGTGGCCATGCCCATCAGGACCGGTGTTATCATGGCCGCCATCAGAATCGTCGAGATCATGCGTTTTATCTCCCACTGTAACGCCTCATCGTATCGTAAATGAGAGACGGCATCAAACGGCCCTGCTTGTGGCTAAAAATGAAACAATGATGGTGTCAAGGCATGCGCCCCAGCGCGGAAGACGCGCTTTACCCCAATCATCGCTTTTACGCCAAACACCCAACGCAGGAGCCATATACGGGAAATCCGCGCGTACGGCTCTGTGCGGGGAACTGAATGATGGATTGTAAGAAACTTTTCGTATTCTTCAATTGCAGGCTGCCATTGCTATATTATTATGCAATATTGCATTATTATGATGTTGCGTCAATCCAGTATCAATATAGAATTTTAACGATTCATTTAATCTAGACAAGTATTCTTCAAATCGGTTCTGAACCTCGATTACGGAGGCTATATAGGGGAGATGTATAACGTCCCCAAAATTCGCCCGCGTGGAATTCGCAGGCGTTGATTCAGAAATCGGCAATGGGCTACAATTTACGCTACCATCGATAAACAGATTGTTAAGCGATATTTCCCCGAAAAGCCGGGGCGTTCTAGAGGTAACAGGTTATGAAAAAAACAGTTATTGTAGTGTTTGGTATTACAGTTGTTCTGGCCGCCGTGTTGTTTTTGTTCTGGCAAGGGAACAGGGTAGACGTGAGCCGCCACTTTGCTCACATGCCATCGGTTCTTGCGGATGCGCCAAGTTCGATAGCCGCAGACATTCTGAGTAAGCAGGGCGTTACGCCCGTTCCGTTTCTAACCGGCCCAGAAACTGCGCAAGCCTTGATGGCAGGAGGTGCATTCACTGCTTCATTTGCCGAACTGCCCTTCCTGCTGGCATCCGTAAACCGACAGGATCTGCGCGTGATCGCAGTGACTACCTCCGCAAACAGCCTGGGCATCCTCGCCAACCGTTCTTCCGGAATTCAAGCACCTGTTGACCTGGCGGGAAAACACGTGGGGTTTCCGCAAGGCACAAGCGCACAATACCTTTTCGAAGCATACTTTGCGAAGCAAGGAAATCTGGACAGCATCACTCCCGTGAACTTGCCTCCGCCGCAGCTTCAACCTGCTATGATTCGCGGTGATATTCAAGCCATGGTGATCTGGCAGCCATTTCTGGAACGTGCCAAGCGGGAGCGTCCGGACGACTTTTTCTACCTGCCCGGCTCGCAGGAGGCGTTCCGTGTGATTATGCTGGTCGTTTCCACGCAGGCAAACATTGATCGCGATCCAGAGGGCATCGAGTTGGTTCTGCGAGGTCTCATCCAGGCTGAAGACGCGCTTGCCAGCGGGTCTTCTGAAGTCATGAAGCGCCTGCAGGAATTGACTAATCTTGATGGCGATACACTTGAGTCCATTTTGCCCCTCTTTCGCTTCAAGGTTGTCTTGGATGATGAGATCATCCAGACGTGGAAGAAACTGGCCGTATGGGCCAACGCTAAAGGAATGGCACCCGCTGAGGTCTTGCAGCGTAACTGGAGCGAGTACATCCACACCGATGCCTTACGTAGGATTGACGCCAGACGAGTGAAACTCTGATGCAACGCCAATATGCCAGATGGCTGGTTAACCTCACTTCGGTGGTGTTGCTGATCGTTATTGCAGATCGGCTCGCCGCCGATGGAGCGGCGCTTGGCCAAGGCGTTCTGGCGACTCTTCGTTCCTTTTCTACGTGGGCAGGCAGCGGGATGCTCACAGACATCCTGTACACCTGTTCTCGTGTGGCGCTTGGCTTCTCGATTGCCGTAGTCCTGGGCATCGCCGTGGGCCTTCTCACAGGCCGTTATTCTGAGGCATCAGGTGGCGTGGCCAACATTCTGAACTACCTGCGCGCGATCACGCCGGTGGCACTGGCGCCATTCTTTCTAGTCGTATTCGGCATCAGCGAAACGTCGAAGATTCTTCTCGTTTCCTGGGGAGCGTTCTTCCCGGTGTGGATCAATGCTCACCTCGGCGTTAAATCACTGCCCTCCGAATTGGTTGCCAGTGCCAAGCTGATTGGCTTATCCGGATGGCGCATGATCCGGCACTTCTACCTCCCTGCGACACTTGGCGCGGCCTATCCCGGCGCCCGCGTCGCTATCGGGGTATCGTTCATCCTTGTCTACATTAGCGAGACACTTGGGGCGGCCCACGGCGTGGGTTACCGTCTTGGAGTCGCTTATGACACCGTACAAATGGCGCGCATGATGGCCGCTCTGCTTCTGCTGGGAGCTTTGGGACTGCTCGCGGACCGACTCTTTGTGGCCGCCGTGCGCCATTTAACTCCTTGGATTGTTTTTGAGAGGGTTGATGCAAGTAATCGCAGATAATTTGAGATTCGCCTTCGGGAATCGCGTTATCCTCGACAACGTGAGTTTCACCATCCCCGCCAACGAAGTGACGGCCCTGCTCGGAGTATCGGGGTGCGGAAAATCAACGATCATCAAACTGTTCGCCGGCCTGCTCCAACCTACCGCTGGAGCGATTCATTACGGTCCCGACAATGGCAATCACCCAGGCTTTGAAGACATTTCCGTTGTCTTCCAGGACTCTACCCTGCTGCCATGGAAGACCGTCCGTCGGAACATAGACATCGCACGCGCCGAAAATGCGCGCCTGACTACCGAAGAAATTGCACACGAAGTCGGCATGACCGACGCTCTTGATCTCTACCCCGACCAACTATCAGGCGGCATGAAGCAGCGGGTCGAATTCGGACGGGTGCTCGCCCAAGCGCCCAAACTGTTGCTAATGGATGAACCGTTCAGTCGCCTTGACGTTCAGTACCGGGAGCGACTGCAATCAATATTTCTACATATTCACGTACTAACCCGGCCAACGACCATGTTCGTCACCCATGACATTCGAGAAGCGGTTAAGGTGGCCGATCACATCAGAGTCCTCATAGGCAACCCGGTTACATCGGTTGAGCAATACGCGGTAATTGATGTCAATTCAAAACACCTTGTGGATAAGATCGAAGACGTTCTGCTCAAGGATTTCACAGCAAGGAGACTTTTATAATGGACAACGAAACGCCCAAGACCCCTTTCTTGCCAGAGTACATCAAGATTGTACTGGGAACCATAGGGTTTATTCTCATATGCGTAACGGGCTTCTGGTTATCATCGCTCATTTCGGTAGAACTACAGCCACCGAAGAGGAACTGGCCTGAGCTTGCTGCCATCCTGGCCGCAGGACTCTCTCTTGCGTTTTTTGTTATGTTTTTTG
>CAYYRW010000069.1:0-19821 GCA_964474205.1 uncultured Nitrospirales bacterium
CAATAAATACAGGCAAATGTCGCAACAATACCGACACTAACCGATCACGAATGTACGCGCTATCACAAGCTGCGATTAATATTGGATGCTCAGTGGCGCAGCGTGAGAATATAGAAGAGGCATGCCGTACCGTTGAGATCAGGCCAACAGCCTTTATAACTATTAAAGGAGATGATAATCAGCCGTTCTTCCGTTTTGCGGATACGGGTGATTTAGTACTTCATGATGGTTGTCTTCTTTACACAGAGTATCCATTTGATCCTGAATATGTTCCATACCCAAATTCAAATGTGATTTATATCTCCGATAACCAAGGAGAGCTTTTATTGCTCGGCTGGCCAATGACAAATGGATTATTTATAAAAGGGAAAGTTTATGAAAATATTTCTGATGTTTGGGACATCCCCTATGGTTCTATAATTATTAACAATTCCTCAGAACCGGTTGCATATTTAACCTCTACATCCTATTTCGACTGGGTTCTTTTGGAAACAATTCCAGCAGGGAGTTTGATACTTCAAGGGAAGATAATATATTTAAATTATTAATATGCGCGATTTTCAAATGGTTAAAAGTAAAAGAGCAGAAAGGTATAGTTTATGTTCTCTAATAGTCGGAGAGTTCTTTCACTCGCGCTAATACCGTCAAAAGCGATAATTTATCAGAATCCTTGGGATATATTTTGTGATTGGGTTGAACAATATCCTTGGATTCTCAGGCCGTTTCTTTTTATTTATTGGTTAATTATATTCCCTTGGAATGATCATTTCACAGAGTAAATATATAACCTCCTCAACACCCAGACGTCAAAGAGAGTACATTATGATCAGGAAATGCATAAGGATTTCGTCAACTGTAGTAATGCCATCGAAAGCAGCAAGTTTCAGAAGCCCTTTGGATATGTTTCGCGAGTGGGTCGATCAGTATCCTGTAATTTTTCGGCCATTTCTTTTCTTGTTTTGGTTAATCATGCTCCCCTGGAACGGTCACCATACTGAGTGGATTACTTTATGAAACAACATTGTATGACGATCTCAAAACATACCCCTATGCCTATGAAAGCAGCGTCTTTTCAATCTAAACAAGAAATATATCAGAATTTTCCTGAGCCATGCCGAACCTTGCTCTTAATAAAGTTTAATTTATTTGGGGAGCATTATGACGGCATTGAGACGTGAAATCGCAACAAAAAAGGTATAAAGAAAATGAATAAACACTTCCAAGAGATTTCGTTGCAGCGCAAAATCCCTGCAAAGGCAGACACATTTCTGGATCCGAAAATGGCCTATGTTGCTTACTTAATCACTCATCCGGTATATGTTTTTCTTCACCCTTGTACTGTTACTCATACATTAAAAGGATTTTCATCGGGTGAGATCGAGTGGTGAAATTTTTACACCCCGAAAGGACACAACCCAAACGGCGTATTGTCAGCTATGAGGGTGTCTCAAAAAGCGTTTTGCCAGCACAAATATCATTTCTTAAAAAGATCGTCGAGCGTTTTGGGCTTGGGGGCCGTGGCGCCGAACAACCCCTCGAATGCTTGGCGGGCTTTGTCCTGTTTGGCATCCGAGGAGCCCGTTCCGGGTGATGTGTCGGCAAACTCGAACTCATCGCAGAAATTGGCCCCTTTGCGGTCGCCCACCCACTCGGTATTGGGAATCGCACACTCGTTGTGCAAGGCCGGGTCACGGAACCGGCAATTCAGGCAACAATGCAGATACGCCGAACACTTGGCGCAAAATTCCTTCACGCCCGGCTGGCGCTTCACGCTCACCCATTCGGTTCCGCATTTATGACATCGTTTCATGCCCTAAAGAGTACGGCCTTTCGGCAAATCTGTCAACCCCTATTCCACGTTCAACTCGAAGGAGCAGATGGTTTCGCGGGAGGGCTGGCCGGCTTCTTTGGGTTCGATGCGGATACGTATTTCCACCGTGCTTTTGCCCCGGTCATTTTCTTCGGGCATGCCGCGCAACAGGCCGGTTTCGGCGTCGAAGGACAGCCATTTCGGGCCGCGCACCAGCGAAAACCAGCACACATCCTTGTCCCAGGCCAGCGAGCCGTCCGGTTTGGCCTGAAGGCTGCCCAGTGAGGCGATGCTGCGAATCAGACAGGTATACCGGCCTCCGGCCCGCGCGCGGGTGATGGGTTTGGTGTACACAAAAGGCCGGGGCGCCTCCACGTAATCGGAAAAACCGCTTTCCACGCCGTTGGCATCCACGGCCGCCACCCGGTAAAAGGCTTTGTTCGCGTTTTCGTGCGTGAGGTCCGGTCCCGCCACTTTCAAGGAGGTTCCGGTGACCGTGGTGAAGAAACTGCCGGGCACGCTGCCCAGTATCGGCAGCATGGCGGGTTCCTTGCCGGCGGTGAATCCGCGCCGGTCGCATCCGTAGACGTTGTAGCCGGCCGCCGGAACGCCGGCGGGATTCGGGGTCCAGCTCAAGGTCAATCCATCGCCTTCAGGCTGTATCTGCAAGGCTTGCGGCGGCAGGGGGCCTTCCCATTGAAAGGTCCAGGCGGGACTCCACGCGCCCCATACGCCTTTTTCGGATCGGGGCCGGACGGACCAGTAATAGGTCTCGCCGGGATTGAACAACCCCGCCATCGGCGCTTCATACGTGGCTTCTTCGAGAATCACGTCGAAATCCGGGCGATAAGGATAGCGCAATTGCGGATCCCGGCTCACCCGCAACTGGTACGCGGTGCAGCCTTCCACGGCGGGCCAGGCAAACGCCACGCGGGTCGCGCGAACCACGTCCCCGTTTTTGGGGGAATCGGGCGCTTGCGGGGGCGCGGGCGGTTGTACGGCGCTGCATTCCAGCCATTCATGCGTTACGCGCAAGGAATGTTTTTCCGTGGTGTCGTCGGCATACCGGACCTGATTTTCGCCAAGTGACAACCGGGGCAGCGCGAAGGGATTGGCAAGGATATCCGTGCCCAGCACCACCTCGGTGAGCCGCATTCCCAGAGCGTTTTGGCAATTGATCCGGAACCAGTATTTCCGGAGCGGGGGCGCGCCCAGCACGGGCAGCACGGTGTCCGTGAGCATTTGTACGCAATGTTCGCTTTCCCCTCCCGACCGCCAAAATTCTTTGAATTCCCCTTCTTTCGTGGCGATCTCAAGGGCAAGCACCCCTGAAGCAGGCAGGCGCTCCCAGGCCACGCGCACCCCGCCCCCGCAAATGATGTACGGCGTTTCGGCCGCCAGGGTGAGGGATGCGGCATTGGTGTCCGCCTGCAGCCCGCCCCAACACCGCGTGAATCCTTCCATGGCGGCAGGCTCGAATTCCGGCGCGGCGGCGGAAAGCGGGACCTCGTAGGTCAACGTGGAATTGCCATAGTATTTCGGCGTGTAGTTGTTGGTGTGCCACGCGCGTTTTCCCATGTTCCCCCAGCCATAACGTATGCTCTCGCCGGGCCGGAGCACGAATCCCATGGCATTGACGGGCGCGGCGGCGGGAATACAGGTGTCGTCCGGCCCGAAATACGGGGTCAGGCTTCGCGCGGTCTCGCCCCAATCCTGCCCGCTCAACCCATTGAACAATTCGCGCGAGACAAGGTCCGGGTCGCGGAACAGGTCATCTCCACCCAGCGGTTTTTGATTCGCGCGGTCCAGGAAAAACAGGCCGTTCACCCCATCGAAGCATTGGTACGCGCCGCCGCAGGCCACTTCACTCAGTACAGGGCCGTGCAGGTCGCGGATGACCGGGTCCTGCCCGCTGTTCGCGGCGGTAAATCCCGCCAGCGCAAACAGGCCCGTCAGGGCATGCGCGAAATCGTCGCTGGGCGCGCCGCCGTAGATATTCAGCAAGCGCAGGGGATCACGGCGCTCCTCCGCCTCCGCAATGGGCACATCCACATAGAGTAAGTGCCGGAGGCGTTCCAGCATGAGATACAGCCGCTCCTGTTCATTGGCGGCGCCTTGGGCGAGATCGGCCGCCAATTCCTCCGGCTTGAGCCAACCGCCGCGCCCATTCACATTGACACGCGGATTCACCACCGCCGTCTTGCCGGTGTTCTTTATCCGCAACGATACATTGTTTTGAAATCCCACGGTCCAACCTTCGCGCAGGCGCGTGGACGTGTTGTCCATGTCCACCGTGCCATCCACATGAACCGTATAGGAGCGGGCGCTCGAACGAATCCGCTCGGCGTGGCTTTTTTCAACGGCCGGCTGAAAGGGATTGTTTTCTTCCTGGCCCCACGCCAGACCGGCCACCAAGAGGGCCGTGAAAAAATAGAGGCTCTTCTTCATTGCAAATAACTTTCGACACTTCCTATGGGTTTGGATTCGCGGTGCCGGGACCGCGCATGGTCCGGGAAGGGCTTACGCTCAAAAAAACGTAAGGTAGCGTTCCTGGCGGATCTGGCGTATAAGATACACCGCCAGCTCCATTGCATGGTAATCGCCCCACAACGACGACTCGCCCTGGGGCACGTGCCGGCCTTTCGGAACATAGTCCCAGCCGTTGGGCCGGTGATACACCGAATGCAGCAACAGGCCCTGATGCTTGGGGTCTTCCGAGAGATAAGGCGGTGAAAACAGGGTCTTCGCCACCGTCAGCCCCGCCTGCCAATACGGTTTCCCGCCGCGCGTCAGCACACGGCCCAACCGCAACAATCCCTGCGCGGCGATGACGGCCGCGGAACTGTCCACCGGCTCATGCATATTGTCCGGCTCCGAAGGCCGTGACCTGTAATCACCCAACGCGGCTACGCCGGGCGCCCCGGTATCCCAGAACGGAATCCCGTCCGAAGCGGTGTGTTCAATGTAAAAATCCGCCGTGGACAACGCGCCTTCCATCAGCATGGCGCGGAATTGGCCGTCCGGATCGAACGGTTGCCACGCGGACGCGGGCGTGGCCGCGAAAAACTCCAATTGCTCCGCACACCCCAGCAGCACCCACGCCAGGCCGCGCGTCCACGTGCTGAACGGGGAATACCCCTGCTGCGTGCTTGGGCAACGATACCGCCCGTCGGTGATGTTGAAAACGCCTTCGTGCGCCACACGCCCGCGCACGTCGTACGCGTCGCGCCCCGCGCCATAATACACATTGAACGTGAGCGTGTTCCGGATATGTTGCATGGCGCGCTCAAGCAGGGAAATCCTTTTGTCATTCTCGCCCATGAGCACATGCCCCAGGCGGTCCGCCAGCACCAGCGAGCGGCACGAACGGATCGTGTCACTGAACAACGAATGCGGGCCGTTGAACGAGTGAATAAACCCCGTGCCATCCAGCAGCGTGGTCCACCGCGCCGCCTGCACCGCCCCCGACACCTTCAGCGCAAGTTCATACACCCGCACAAGATCCGCGCTGTCCGGGGTCTTGCCTTCCAAGGCCAGCCGCCGCAGATTCCCATACGTGGAGATGTTGTTGAATCCATGATCATGCACCCCGGTGTGGCTGAGATGCGGCGCCATGCGCTCCAGCGTATTCCGCCGCCCCATTTCCAGCATCGCCTCATCCCCCGTTGCGTCAAACTGTAAAATCGGACACCCATACTGAAACCCCTGCGTCCACTCCGTCCACCCCCGCGCCGTATACTTCCCCTTCCGCGTGAACACCGGCGTCCCCTTCGCCGGATCCCACGCCTTGTCCAGCAGGCGGATTTTCTTCCCCGAAATCTCAAAAAAACGATTGAGCGCCGGGATTAAATTATCTGGTTTCAGTCGGTTATCTATCTTCATGGTCTACCTTCGGTTCTACTCGCAGGAACATGATACAAATTTTGTGCACGGGGTTCGCCTTTTCGCTGGTCTGGCTCATTCTGTTGTTCCGGCAAGAAACAGTTGTTTACCGGAAGTTGATGGTTCAAGTACGAATCGTGCGCGTTCTATCCGAAGCATCTCGAACGGGGTGACACAGCGAATGCCCAAGCCAATGCACACATTTGGAATCTTCACCTTTCTCACCGAAGTGGAGGGGATTTCATGGGTCACCACGGTATAGCCATGCGCCAACGCATGGGCGACAAGGTAGTAGTCCGCGACCTGCAAAAACGTATTCACTGCGGCGGGTTCGTATTGCTGTTGCGTCACCCAGGCACTTACTCTGCTAAGAGTGGTCAGCAATGCCGCATCGGCGGGCAGGAAGAAGCCAGTCCCGCGTCGAGCCGTCCACGCGGCCAATTCATCCGCACCAGCCTCAATCTCATCGCCCACTTTCTCGATACTGAACACTTTTCCTTCTCGGTTTTCCTGTTCGAGCCATTCCCAGAATGCCGGGCAGAAATCAAGACCATAGTGGAGATTCTTCGCCTGGATGAAGACGTTGGCATCGAGAAGATAGGCCATCAGACGAGTACCCCCACACTGCGGCCCATCTCGTTGAACGTCTCCACCTTCACTACGCCCAGCATCTGGAATGCGTCGCGATACAGCGTATGGCCCTCGAGCGCGCTCGCGATGAGCGCACGGGCAAAACGCTTGCTTACGCGGGCCGCTTGCGTGAGGTAGAAATCGCCGCCACCGCTACTTTTCGGCATGGCGGCGCGCAGCCGCGCGTTTTCCTCGCCGTACGCCTCCTGAAAATTGGCGCGCGTTATACCACCGGCATCAAAAATCCGCCGAAGGGCAACCAGCGTACTCACCTTGAAGCGGCGCGCCAAGCGTCGGACCTCGACGTCGAGTTCCTCATTCCGGCGGAATTCTTCACGGACCAATTGCAGCGGCGCGAGCAGTTCCGCCGCCACGCGGTTGCACCACGCCTCCACGGCATGATCGGGGACGGCATACGCCCCCGCGTCCGACAAGGCGGACTGGCCAATCCAAATATGCGCAAGTTCGTGCGCGAGCGTGAACATCTGCGCCGCCTTGGTATCCTTTCCATTGATGAACACTAGTGGAGCCAATGGATCGGCCAATGCAAAGCCCCGGAACTCTTCCGGGGCAAGCGGGCGGTGTGTGTTGTTGCGGACCACGCCGCTGCACATCACGAGTACGCCGAGTTCATCCGCCTGTTCGATGAAACGGCGCAAGGCGTCCGTCCATGTCGGACAGGCCCGGCGCGCCTCCAAATCGAATCCCAGCGCGGTCCGCATGGCGGCCGCCACGGATTCCACGGAATCGGCGGTGCTGACGGACCCCACAAAGGCGCGCGGCGGCTCTCCCGTGACCCGCGCAAATTCCTGATACCATGCCTGACGCTGCTGGCAGGCGTATATCGTTTCGAGCAGGTTCGGGCTGGGCTGCGCCATGGGCCGATCACCCAAGGTCCGAAAATCCGGAATCGGTAACGGCTCATCCGGCGGGGCGGACAAGAACAGATAACCGACCGGCGTATACGTCGCCTTTGCGAAAGCCTCCACCTGTTTCAACGTGGGAAGCGATTCGCCGCGTTCCCAAGCGTCGAACTTCGGGAAATGCTCGGCAAAATACGTGTCCGGCCTTCCAGAGCGCTCCCGCGCCCAGCTAAGCATCCGCGCCGCTATGTTGACTCGATTCTGATCCATTATATTATGTTTGTCTATTTCTTGCCCCGTCTCATGGCGAGGCATGTATATTGCTCGTATACCACTAAGTTTACATCAACTTGCCTGAAATCACCGAATCTATTTGCCCCCGGATTCATATTCTAAGTGCAAGAGATCGGGACAGAGCCCTTTTCCGTCGGAGCCGTCCGTCGCGGCAGCTTCGTGGCGCAGGTTCTTGGCGTGTGTCAAGGTGGAACCCCCTGGGGATCTCGAGGGGACCTTGACACACGCCAATGGTTCTGCGGCACTCTTTGGCTGCGACGGACGATATCCGATGGGAAAGGGCGCAACGTTTCCAATATCAACGTACTGCAGTTCGTAATCCGGGTCCGTTTCCTCTGTCAAGGCTTCGTCATTAATCGTGGCGAGGTATTTCAGCCGCCGTGGCTGAAAGGTACCCGCTTTCATCCCGCCACCTCCCATCCCGCCGGCCGGCATGCGCGCTTTATCGCACGCCAAACCGCGAAGCCGCCAAGAACTTTCCTCATGGCTTCCCCTTTCGCGTCTTCGCGTCTTTGCGTTTGGTTGTCTTTTTCTTCGCGTTCCTCTCGGTTTCCAACCTTTCCGCCGAGTTGCGCAGGTCGTCCAGATAGCGCTTTTCCGCCGCCGCCTCCGCTTCCAATCGGCGGCGCTCCGCAAAGGCATCGTACTGATCATTTGCCCAGGAAAGGGCCTGTTCCTTGCTGACGGTTCCCGCATTCTCCAATACCGGAAGCTCGGTATCGCGCAGAAACTTGTCGAGAAAGGTTTCCCAATCGCGTATGCGAATATCTTGGCGGCGCTGTGCGCGGAATTCGGCCTGGTCAAGAAACATGACTGTGATGCGGTTGAGCGTGTCGATTTCCTTGGCGTCCAGGTAGTTCTTCGCCGTGCTCACATCGCGTTTGAGCACATGGCCGCCTTTCCAGGAAGTCAACCCCATATTGGGCTTGGCCGCATCGGCGCGCTTGCGGATGATCTCGGCGGCGGTCATCCCCGCGGCGGCATAGTGCATCTTGTTCTGCATGGCGGCGAAGAAACGCTGTGTTTCCTGTTCATCCTCCACGTAGTCGCTGGCCAGCGAAAAGATATCGCGGATGCGCTGGTAGACGCGCGCCTCGCTGGCGCGAATCTCGCGAATGCGGGCAAGCAGTTCGTCGAAGTAGTCCGTCAGGCCACCCCCGCCCTTTAGGCGTTCATCGTCCATGGTGAAGCCCTTGACGAGATATTCGCGCAGGCGTTCGGTGGCCCACTGCCGGAATTGCGTGCCCCGGGGCGAGCGGACGCGGTAGCCGACGGCAAGGATCATGTCGAGGTTGTAGTGCTTGACCCGGTATTGTTTCCCGTCTGCGGCAGTTGTCAAGTAATCCTTGACAACTGAGGATTCGCACAACTCACCATCTTCGTAAATGTTTCTAATATGTAGACTTACGTTTTGCTTCGTGGTCTCGAACAATTCAGCCAAGGCGGCTTGCGGCAGCCACACAGTCTCATCTTCGAGCAGGACCCGTATCCGGTTTCGGCCGTCTTCGGTCCGGTAAACGACAATCTCCCCGCCGGGCCGTTCATGTGTATTGATCATTTCGTGATCTCCCGGAGCCGCTGCGGGAAACCGTGGTTGTGCCGGAGCGGATTCGCATGATCATGATGGCTGGGCATACATACTCCCTAAGACGGTTTCTTTCCAAACGTAACGCTTCACGTAGTGGCAACAGCATACGGTTTTGCCTTTTCGGATGCAATACGGCGCCCGCGTAAAAATGTTTTGTTGACTTGGCATGAAATAATAGGTATATAATACCGCCCTATGGGCATGGGGTATTAGATGGCGGTTGTGACGTACGACTAATAAAACGGCTCAACTGAGGGAGATCGAAGGTCATGAATGTCTACATGACGGCGGTGTGGAAAAAAGAGGTGCATCCGAAGCTGGAACACGAGGTGTTTTTACCGTATCTGCTGCGGAAACCGGACCGGGTGGAATCGTGGAGTTCCAAGCGGGGCCAAGTGGACATCCTCAGTTTTGCCTATTGGCCCGATTTTATTCTTCCCAAGACCCATCTGATTACGAGGGAGGATCAAGCGGTCAGTTTTGATGGATTCCCGGATGCGGGGATCGACACCGCCACGGCCACACCGGAAAGCTTTTCGGCGCAACTGCTGGAGGCGGTGAAAAAGGATATCCGCGGCATTCAAGGGGAGTTTTCCATTCTCTTTTCGGAAAATGAAACGCTGACGGTGTATCTGAATCCGAACGGCAGCCATCCCGTGTATTACGTGGACCAGCCGGATTTCGTGGCGTTCAGCAACCGCCTGCCGTTGTTATTGCAACTGCCGGGGGTCAGTCATGAGTTGGACCCGCGCGGGGCGCAGTGGCTCTGTTACCAAGGCTTCACGCAATGCAATGACACCTGTTTCAAGGCGGTGCGCAAGCTGACGAGCGGCGATGTGGCCTCGGTCAATTCCCGCGGGGACCTGAGCATTCGCCCCACGGCCTATTCGGACCTGCTATCCAAGAAATACACGGACTTTTCGCCGAAGAAGCTCCCCGGGATTTTTCAGGAGCATTGCGGTGAAATGGTCCAGTATGTCAAGCGGATGCATTCGTTTTACAACCGCCTGGGGATCATGTTCCGGCTCAGCGGCGGGAAGGACAGCCGGACGGCGTTGCCGATGGTGTTGCGCGCGGGCCTGAAAGATGCGATCAAAGACTGCTATACCAGCGGGCCCTATTTCGCCCCGGACGTGATCAGCGGCCAGCACATCGCGGCAAAAATGGGGATTAAAAACCACCGTATTGTCCGGGAACCGGCGATAAAAGATACGATGACCTTGAACACAAATTCACTGCTGGAATCGCTGAATGTGACCGCCGGCCAGCTTTCGATCCATGATTTCTGCCGGATACCCGGGCGCGCGGAGCATATTCTGGTCACCGGGCATCAGGGATTGCGCGACGCCTGGTTCCGCCATTGCCCGTCAGGCTCCATCAAACAGTTCGGCGACGCCATGTTCAGCACCTACTTCCATGATCCCCTCCACCTTCTCGGGGAAAAGGCGCGCCCGGCGTTCATGAACGGTTACCTCGAGATGTTTCACGATTTCCACCGGAAAGAAAAAGCCCCGTTGGACGCCGTGGCGGAAATCCACGCGTACCGGGAAGTACAGGGGGCGTGGGGCGCGGCCATCCACGCGGCCACGTATCACAGCGCGCCCATGTGCAGTCCGCTGTTGCATCCCGGCGTGCTCTCGCTCACCATGGCCATGCCCAAGCGGTACCGGTGCAATGAAATGTACCATTTCATGTGCGTGGCCACGCTGGCGCCGGAATTGCTCGACGTGCCGTTCAACAATCAGCAATGGTTTTATGAACTTGGGGATATTTTGAAAGGCGTGATCAATGTGCCGGATGTGACGCCGTACCAGTCCAGCCCCCATTTCCCGGTGCTCAGCAACATGTTCTTGCCCCCGGAAAAAATCACCTATTACAACACGCTCAAACCCCACATGGCGGAACTCGCGGAGAAACACACGGGACTGCTGGAACCGCACTTGTCCATGGAAAATATCCGGAAAGCCATGAAGGTCAATCCCAGCATACAGGCCCCCGAACTGGTCTGCGGCCTGGGCTTGTACACGTATCTCTTCCTGGCGGAATACGGCTTGGACGTGTTCCATCAGGACAAACTGCCCGGCATCATTGACGAAATAAATGAAACTCTCAAAGAACGGGTTATCATTAATACGAATGTGGCGGCCGTATATGGCCAAATGGAGTGTAAGGGATCATGGCAAGCTGTGGATTCAACGCTTGATGTACTGGAAGTAGCGGAAGACAGTTCACGTCCCGAGCAGGTGATACAATGCAACACACATGAAAACCTCTGGGCAGGCGCATGTTGGGGGGGGGATGTGGAACAGAAGGCCTCCGTGCCTTGCATCCCGGATATGCCCTATCTTTTATCCATGAAGATTAAAGGACTGGGAAAAGATGAGGGTACAAAAATACACATCGCCGTATACGATCAGGACGATCGTCCTTTATGCTTGCCTTCTTTTTCGCTATCCTCTGCTTTTCGCAAATACGACGTGCAATTCATGACGGTTCCCGCTTCCACACATCTTCGCGTCAGTGTTGTCAAGGCGAAATCGCCCGCGCGGCTGTCTTTCCTAATAAAGGATCTTGCCCTGAGCCCCATGGGGCCATCCCGCGAGAATCTGTACAAAACTATTGAGAATTACGAAAAAAGCATTGCGGCCTTTGTCCGGGAACTGCAATCCCTCAAGCCCTCGCCCAAGTTGAACCCCGCTGTAACTGGACCTCCGCCTGAATGGAGGCACATCCACATCCGTAATAACAACCCGAATGCCTCCGAATTCTACCTGGTGATTCAACGGGGCTGGGGCAAGAAACACACTACCACCCCCCTCCCCATCAAGAGCGGTGACACCTTCTCCTGGGGCGTCCGCGAAGAACCCGGCGTCAATATCACCCTGTGCTGCGACGCCATCAAATTCCATCACCCCCTGACCATCGACGCCACCGTCATGGCGTATCATGTCGAGGTAAACTAAAGACCGAAAACAGTGTTATAGCTGCTCACATTCCGACTTTACCGTCTCGATTACATAGTCCTGGGCTTCAGGTTCCAGGTCATAGTAAAAGGGCAGGCGTATCAGACGGTCGCTGATATCTTCCGTGACTGGACAATCTCCCGGCCGGCCGCCCAAGCGCAAGCCCATGTCAGAAAGATGCAGCGGGAGGTAATGGAAAACCGCATTTATGCGCTTCTCCTTCAACTTGGCAATCAAGGCTTGGCGTATGTTTAGCGAAGGCAAAATTATATAGTACATATGGTAGGCCTGTTCACAATCCTCCGGTACGCCAGGCAGGCCAATGCCATAATGTTTCGCCCAATCCTGAAATCCCGCCTGATACCGGGACCAAATGCCGGCACGGCGTTCCTGGATGTTCGGCCAATGCTCCAGTTGTGCAAACAAGAAGGCTGCGGTGATATCGGAGGGCAAGAAACTGGACCCGATGTCCACCCATGTGTATTTATCCACCATGCCCCGGAAGAACCGGCTGCGATTGGTGCCTTTTTCATGGATGATCTCCGCGCGTTCAATTAACCCCGGATCATTGATAAGCAACGCCCCGCCTTCGCCGGAGGTGACGTTTTTTGTCTCGTGAAAACTCTGGGTGGCTAACGCGCCAAACGTACCCAGGTATTGACCGCGATATTTCCCGAAAAGGCCATGGGCGTTGTCCTCGACCACGGGGAGTTTATAACGCCCGGCAATGTGCAAGATGGCCTCCATGTTGCACCCCACCCCCGCGTAATGGACCACCACAATGGCCTTGGTGCGCGGCGTAATCAGCGGCTCGATCCCATTTTCATCCATATTCAGGGTGTCGCGGCGAATATCCGCGAAAACGGGTTGTCCCCCGCGCAACACAAAGGCATTGACCGTGCTGACAAAAGTGAACGAGGGTACGATAAATTCATCTCCAGCCTGAATATTGAGGAGAATGGCGGCCATTTCCAGCGCTTGAGTGCAGGAACTAGTCAGTAACGCCTTGGGCACGCCCAGCGTCTGCTCCAGAAACGCTTGACACCGGCGGGTAAACGGACCATTGCCCGATACGTGCAGTTGCTGTACGGCTTCGGCAATGTACACCAGCTCTTTGCCCGCAAAACATGGCCGGTTAAACGGAATAACATTTTCACTCATGCCAGACGTCCTATCTTATGAGCCTTTCCAAGGCTGTTCCATGCACTAATTTTAAAGCGTTTAGAAATAAAAAAGGACCATTCCCAAAAGAATTATTCCAATTCCCATCGTTTGTCTTTTCGATAATGTTTCATTCAAGACCCAAAACGAAAGCAGTGCGACAAGAAGATAATTGACGGGCTGTAAAACCACACTTACTTTTAAGGGAAGATACTTAAAGGCATAAACACTAAGCAAGGTTGCAACAAAAAGTAAACTATACGCGCCCAGGGTATAGAAATTCAGATATATACGAAGCGTGGTCATTGACTTACTGCCGTGCATGACACCAAGTTTGAGCATTAATTGACAAAAAGATGTTAACACAACAGCGATACTTGCAATCACGTAATATTCAAACATGGCTGGTTTGCTTTTCTTGCCTGGCTAAAATAATTATCCCAGCCATAATGAACCCTGTGCCAGCGATATTTCCTTTTGTAATAGCTTCGGAAAATATAAACTTGCTCATAAGCATAATGTTAATAAAAACACTGCTCATGAAAAAATAGGCTAACGCCAAGGGATATTTCCGCAGCGCAAGCGGCCATACAATCGCCTGGAGGCCCAAACAAGCCAAGGACAGTAGATAATGAATATTTGTCACTACCGCCCATAACGAAAATATATTTATCGTAATTGCGGCTTGTTTGCCAAAACCGATACTTGCCGTTTGAAAAAGTACAGACAACAAAAGGCATAGAAATGAAAAATCAATACGCTTATTCACAATTACCTCGGCATAGGGCGTACATTATGACGGCAAAAGGTTTTCATTTACTGGGCTTCCGCACGACAATAAGGTTGTTATTGGGCTCTTCCCGGAGATCTCCCAAACTAAAAAACAAGCAGATGGGAATGTTAACTAACGCATACAAAATCATTCCTGGATAGAGCACATAGAAGAGCAAGTTCCTCCTGCAACCGGTAGGCGATTTCAGTTTCCTCCTGATGGTGTAAGACATCAAAAAAAACAAATGGGAGGCCATGGAACTCCACATTCCACCTATCGGTTCCTCCTCTACTATCTCCAGTCCCGCTTCGGTCATGGCGCGGCGCGCCCAAAAAATGTTGAAGTTGCCATAATCGTTGGGAGCGCCATGAATAACCCCAGTCTGCGGTATCATAAACACGCCATAGCCGCCCGGTTTCAAAACGCGGGCGCACTCGCGCACCATCTTAATCGGCTCAAAGACATGTTCCAGCACCTGTATGTTTATTACGGTATCAAACGTGTTGTCTTCAAACGTCATCTGGCATCCGTCACCCCGCCTGCATTCATATCGTTCATCGTCTAACGTAAGAATATTTTCCTTATTGTATTCAAGAGAAGTCCAATGGTCACACGAAATGCCTTTCTCTTTTGCGGTCAAGAAAAAGTCCCATCCTCCCACATCGAGCACGTTGCCGCGGCAGTAGGTTTTCAAGAAGGCAAAAAGGCGCCGGCACCGGAGATCGCGCAGAAAATACTCGAACCGTATATAGAGTGTCTTTTTCACCTACATCATTCTCCACAACGTTTCGCCGTTTTCGGCCAATTTACTTCACATTCCGATTATTCCCCCATCACGAGGCGTACGAGGGAACCAAGTCTCCCGCAACCCTACTCATCCTGAGACAAAACTGCAAGACCAATGCCGGTTTCGCCATACCCATTGCCGTTATACAGCATGTACCGTGTTCCCTGATGATCAAAAACACAGGGGTACTCAACCATCTCGGAATCCCAGCCGGAATCCGAGACGGTAATGCCGGCTATATCATCTTTTCGCTCCCACGCGAACCCATCCTCCGACTCCGCATACCCAATGCGGTATTTATCGCCCCGGAAGGAATACCACATTTTATAAACGGCACCGTCTTTCAGGACACAGGGACGGCCCAGGGCGTATTCTTCCCGGGAGGCAAAGTCTATGCAAACCTTGCCCTCGCGTCTCCATTGCACGCCATTATCGGACTCGGCGTAGCGGATGTGATAATAATGCTTGGGTTGACCGTTTTCCAGGACCCAGCGCGCGCCGGAGACATACCACATGCGCCAAAGCGCACCCTCAACGACGATTGAAGGAGAAGCCACAAGGTACGGATCAATCCAATTGCGGCCCATAATTGGACCATCGGCCACTTTTCTGAATGTTGCTCCGTTATCCGCGCTGATCGCGAGACCCACATCAAAATAAAAGGGGACGGTTTCGCCAAGACTCCAGCCCGTGTAATAGAGGTAAAGCTGTTTCTGGTGCATAATTAAGCATGCATTAGTCAGTCCCGAGTCTTCATACGAGCCTAGAGTGCCCAAGGTAAGTACGGGGCGCAGGGACACCACCGGCGGTTTTTTCGGCTGGCGTAGATCAAAATCAAACGAACCGATTTGGGCCTTGCCTTCCCCGTTCCGTCCAGAACAATACACCCGGTACCGCGTGCCCTCAAGCGGGTGCACGGAAGGCAAGGCCGCATGGGTAACCATCCAGTCCCGCAAGCCCCGGGGATCAATGATCCGGCCCAGTTTTTCCCATTTCATCGCGTGTTTCTCCTCATTGTCCACAGGAAACGTTGATGGTTTGGCTTCGACAGGTGCGGGAGTTTACAGCCTCACCTCATGGCTTCGCTTATCAATCAACGTGGCCGTTTCCGGAACATACACACCCCCTTCAATGGAATCTTTCATTAACACCGCCCCGGCCCCCAGCAGCGTGCGCGGCGCAAGGGTCAAATTATTCCTCAAGGTGGCATTCACGCCGATAAAGCAGTATTCACCGATATGGCAATTGCCCGAAACAACCACATGCGACGCGATAAAGCAATGATCCTCAATCACGCTGTCGTGGCCGATATGATTCCCACTCCATAATGTGACATTGTTCCCGATGCGGACAAACGGCTGAATAGTGTTGTCTTCAAGAATGAAACAGTTTTCGCCGGGAAGCTCGCCGCTCAAATAGGTGCACCGGCTGCTGACGTAATTAACCACCGCATACCCCAGCGCCTTGGCTTTCAAATATTTTTCGGCGCGCAGTTGGTTCATCTTCGCGTAGCTGACCGCCGCAAAGAACTTGAACCGGTCCGGAGGATAGCAGTCCACGATGTCTTCAAAAGCGATGACTGGCAGCCCCTCGTATGTGTCGCAGGTACGGAACGCGGCATCCACCGCGAACGCGGCAACCCGGTGTTCGCTGTCACGGTCAAAATACCAACGGGCCAAGCGGGCAATGCCCCCCGCGCCAAAGATCACTATGTCAGCCATGACTCGTTCTCCTGTTTTCTCACAAGTATCGTAAACTCGTATAGCCGGTAATCATGCAGCAACGACACCCATTTCGAATAATGGGTTTTGCAGTAGTCAAAGAAAAAACACGGGTCGGCATAAAAAAGATCCTCACGCCTGTATTCGGGATCGGAATAGCTCGTCAAAATATTAAACGCGAATCCCTTGCGGCCGCGCCGCGCCATTTTGTCCACGGTTTCCAGCACATAGGCCTTCCACACCTCTTTTGGCGTGTCCAGGCATACGTTGAAAATACCGCTTGCGGCCACATAATCATAGGCGCCAAGACTTGTTTCCTCGTGCGTAAACAAGCCCTCGCCCCCGTCCTCATGGAGACGGCGTGCATGGTGTATCATCGTCCGGGAAATGTCGTACCCCGTATAGTGGGCGCAAAGGCCGGCCTGTTTCATGTGGTCCAGCAATGCGCCATAACCACATCCGTAATCCAGGAGGGAAAATGATTCATCGCGTGCACAGATGCTAAGTAATTGCTCGAACCGCACCTGCTGCGATTCCGCGGAATTCCAGTCCACCCCCTGCGGCACAGGACCCTTCTCGATGATTTTTTGCGTGTAATACTGTCCAACCTTGTGAAGAATCATGTCGTTACTCATGGGGTTGGCCGCTTTTATCGTACACTTTTCGGATAATGGTATAGGGCCGTTGTTTAACTTCCACATAGACCTTTGACAGGTAGATTCCAATAATTCCGATGCACAAGATATTCAAACCACCTAAAAAACAGACGGCCACCATCAGCGAAGGCCAGCCACTCAGCATCACGCCCCAAAAAACCCGGCACATGATAAGGCCGAAACCCGCGCCAAAGGACAAGAACATGATCGCCACCCCCAAACCAAACACATACACCAGCGGTTTGGAGCTGAACGAAGTGACGGCATTGATCAGGTGTGAAATTTTCAGGGAGAACCGGTAGGTGGTGCTCCCTTTATGGCCTTTGACAATCGTGTGCGGTTGCTGGCTGAAACCCGTGATTGCCCATAATCCCGCCAGCATCATTTCCCGCTCCTGGTGTTCTATCAGGGCCTCCACATACCGGCGGGTCATCAGGCGGACCGTCACCACATTCTTGGGAATGGGCACCGTGGACAGCGCGTTGAACACGGTGTAAAAGAACGTTCCCGAAATCCGTTCGAACACTCCCCCTTTCCTGGATTCCTGGACTCCGTAGATGACATCGCTTCCAGAAGATTGCAGTGCTTCATAAAACTCGGGAAGCAGCTCCGGTTCTTCCTCGAGGTCGCAATCAATGAGAAACACCAACTCCCCGCGCGCCCGCGCAATACCTGTCATGATGGCCTTATGATGGCCGAAATTCCGGGACAGGTCAATGACGCTGATCCTGGAATCCCGTTCATGCAAGCCCACGGCGATCTCCAAGGCGTTGTCGGGGGAGCCGTCATTGACCAGGATGAGTTCCAGGTCCGGGGTGATGTTTTCGCCCGCCGCGATGACGCGCCGGCAGAATTCCTCGATGTACGGCGCCGAATAATACATGGTCGTTACAATGGAGAGTTTCACCGGTTAAAACTCCTCATGAAACGGGTCGCTTCCGGCCCTTCATTAAACAAAAGGTCGAGAATGCTCACAGTGTGTTCAAAAGGCGGGAAAAGCTGCCGGTATTCCGGGTAGCCGGAATACTCCATCCATTGAACGGTGATTCCTTCGCGCGCGAACATTTCCTGATCAATGTAATTCTCCGCGGCCCGTCCCGACAAATAGGTGGTTGCGCCGGCCTGTTTGCAGAGATGTATCAACCGTTCGTTTTTGCCTTCCACAATTTCATAGTGTTCCCCGGAGGTAAGAATCGTACTGATGCCCAGCATCCCGCAAACCGCCCGGAGAAACCGTTCGTTTATTTTGCTAAGGTATGTTTCCCGGCACCCCAGATACAATGCCTCGAATGGTTCCCGGTACAACCCGAAACAGGGCGCTTTGGCATACCACTGGCAAAGCGTCTTCCAATGTTCCGCCGCCCAGCCCGGCGAGGACACCGTGGTTTCCTGAATACTCTGGAAAAATTTCCCCTTGACATTTACGGGAATAGTTAGCCAGACACTTCCCGCGGGCGTCTTGATCTTGTTGCGGTTGCGCCAATCCCGGCGCGTATATTGAACCACATCGAAAAGAATGAACTCGTCAACCATGTTGATCATGTCAAAATACCCCTTCCAGGGGATATAGCATGACTGTACAATCGCAACCGTTTTTGACATGGTAGACAAGCCTCTTAACCGAATAAGGAATCCATAAAGCGTTATAGTTCCCGTATCATTACCAGTATAACAACTATTCGTCAACGGGTCCACACTGCCAGGGCCGTTGCTTCAGTAATGTACACGGCTTGCCGACCCACAGTCAAAACCAGGAAAGCCGCACTCACATAACCACTAGACGGAAACGTCCGAATTATGGCCATGTTCCTCTGCGAATACGGTTATTCTTCATCCACCCGGCGCAGGAACGCGGCGGGATTTCCCGCCCAGATTTCTCCCGCCGGAACCGATTTGGTGACCACGCTCCCCGCCCCGATAATAGCCCCGGCCCCAATCGTGATGCCGCAGAGCAGGGTGCAACTGGAGCCGATGGAAGCGCCCTCTTCAATCACCGTTTCGATCACCTTCCAGTCGGCCTCTGTCTGCAAACCGCCGTCCGGATTGGTGGCGCGAGGGTACTTGTCATTGGTAAAGGTTACATTGTGTCCGATGAACACGCGATCTTTAATTTTCACCCCCTCACAAACAAAGGAGTGGCTGGAAATTTTGCAGTCGGCCCCGATTTCAGCGTTTTTCTGAATCTCCACGAACGCCCCGACCTTGGTGCGGTCCCCGATGGAGCAGCCGTAGGCATTCACAAACCCGAAAAACTTCACCCCTTCCCCCACCTTAACATCAGGAGCAATGCGATTGTACGATTCCATCTGGACGTTGGCCCTTATCTGTTCAACTCGATGAGTTTTCCATCCGCCTTCAAGGAGGCGTCGGTCGCTTCCAGCAGCGAGACTACCCGTAGCCCTTGTTCGCCGTCATTGAACGGCGTTTCTCCGGTATCGATGCATTTGAGGAAATACTGGGCTTCCAATTTCAGGGCTTCCGTGGATTCCAGCCAGGGCGATACGACGTCGCCCATGCGGTATTGCGCCTGAATGCCGTATTTGCCTTCCCGCGTGGTGATGTCCGCGCCTTTGTCATAAATGCGGATTTTGTTTTCGATGTCGCGGTCGTCCCATACGAGCATTTTCTTGCTCCCCCCAACCATGGTGTGCCGGATTTTGGTGGGGGACAGCCAATTCAAATGAAAATGGGCGA
>CAYYRW010000070.1:0-19729 GCA_964474205.1 uncultured Nitrospirales bacterium
CCTGATAACAAACCCCTGATCTCCACCTCCCTTCAACCCCCTTGCCCTCCTCATGGTCCATTCGGTCCATCAGGTCCGTGTCCGTCAGTGCTAGTCAGTGTTCGTCCGTGTCTTCAAAATCCAATTCCCTGTACTTCTTCCCCTTTTCTTTCTTCCATTTCGCGTTTTCCGTTTCCCGTTCAGCAATCGTCAATCCGCAATCCGCATTTGGCTCCCCCCCTCGTTTCCCACTTGTCCTCCGTAGCCTTGGCGAAGGAGGATTTCCCGTTTGCCGTTTGCCCCCCTCGTTTTCCGACATGGTTCCCGTCAGGAATCGGACAAGGGGTGGCAACCCCTTGTCTATGGGGACCGCAATTTGCCAATCCGTAATCCGCAACTTGCCGCGGCATAGCCGCAGGCGACCTGTCCTGCGAAGCGCTTGGCGCGAAGAAGGAAGCCGGGTCCGCAATTCTTATGGTCTTGGACGCTTGCGGCGAAGCTACAAAACGCGCCATACTTGCTCCAGGAGAAAAACCATGATTCCAACATTGTTTTCGGTGAGTTATGCGGGATTGTGGGGGCAGGCCCGCTTGGATTTGCCCGCGTTTATCCGGAAGGCGGGGTCGCTGGGGTATGCGGCGGTGGAATTAATGGGGAAGCGTCCGCATCTCAGCATACTGGATACGGATGCGGCGCACTTGGACGCGATTCGCACGGCGGCGCGGGAATCGCGCGTCGAGATTGCCACCATCGCCGGGTACACGGATTTCACGGCGGGGAAGACGGCGGCGGAAGTCCCGTTTATCGAGATGCAGGTGGCGTATGTGGAATCGCTGGCACGGTTGGGCAAGGCGCTCGGGGCAAAACTCGTACGGGTGTTCACGGGATACACGACGGACCCGGAAACCCATCAAGCGGACTGGGATAAGTGCGTGAACGCCACACGGGAATGCGCCGCCGCCGTTGAACGGCATGGGCTCGTTCTCGGCCTGCAAAATCATCATGATGTTGGCGTGGGATTTGATGCCTACCGCGAGTTTCTCCTCGATGTGAATCATCCCAATTGCAAGGCAATGTTTGATCCGTGGTCCGTGGTACTGCATGGGGAGGATTTGTATGCCTGTGGCAAGGCGATGGCCCCGTTGATGGCACAGACCACGCTCGCGGATTATGTGCGGCTGAAACGCTTCGCCTATATGCCCGGGCTGATTAATTATAAGGAACTGCCGGCCGCCGTGCGCGCGGTGCCGCTGGGCGAAGGCTTTATGGACCTGCCGGGCTTCTTCCGGGGTCTGAAAGAGGGCGGTTTCGACGGGTATGTGGCGTATGAGATGTGTTCTCCGCTCCGGGGCGGCGGCAGCATGGAAAACCTGGATAAGACCGCCTCGAGCAGCCTGCAAAAAATCAATGAATGGCGGGGACAATGAAATCGTTCGTCTTGGTCTTTATGGGCATTACCTTGTTTCCGCCGCTTTCCTGGGCCGCCCCAAAATCCGAACCCCCGGAACCTGAAAAAATCCAGGCCCGCCTGGAGGAACTCGCCACTAGTATTAAAACCACGCGGGGTGGCCCTGCCCATTTGGAATCCATCAATGAATACGCCCGGTTATTGGCCGAGCCCAGCACCCGGTCCGCCGATGTCACCATCGGGAAATACAATACGTTGCTGGAATATGCCCACACCCTCGAAGCCAAGAAAGCGGTTTTGGAAGGCGTGGCCGGGTTCTTTCACCCCTATGCACTGGTGCTGCTGTTGCCGTTCCTCCCGCAGGAACCGCTGCGCGACACGGCGTTTGCGTCGAGTTTGACGGTGGCACGGTCAATCCGCGCGGCCTATCCGGAGGTGGTGGACGCACAATTGAAGGAAATGCTGCGAATCGTCACCGATGCCAAAAAACAAAAGGCGATCCGAAAACTTATGAATCCACCGGTGCGGGCGGGAGACTATATCCTTGCATGGCAAGTCTCCGGACCCCATACGGGGGACACCAGTGATTCCCCCAATGCGGACGGCTGGGCATGGCGGGTGATGCCGGTGGATTTAAGCGAACACACCCCCGGTTATCTCGATCTGGATAAGGTGCTGGGCAAGACAGCGGGGATAGCCTATCTCCGCACGTGGGTCCTCTCCCCCATCGCTCAAGACGCGGAACTTGTGTTGAAGAGCAAGAACGGGGTCAAGGTCTGGCTGAACGGCACATCCATTCCCGCCGCGGATTCGTGGCCGGGTTGGTTGTCCCGGAAAGAAAGGATGCGCATGACGCTGCATCAAGGCGAAAACCAATTGCTGATTACCGTGCCCCCTGCGGGCGGCGGCTGGGGCGTAAGCGCGCGGATTCATAAAGCAGACGGAAAAGCACTGGAAAATGTCTCGATTTACATAAAATAACCCGCGCACGGACTCCTTTTTCGTTGCATTCTTCATTCTGACGCTTCCGGTGTTCACAATAGGATGGGGGCCGCAATGAAACCCTCACCGCATGTGACAAAGTCTGATCCTACGAGAGGAGAAAACCCCATGAACGTCTTTCGTTTCCCGCAACCAGCCGTATTTACTTTGTTTCTGGCCTTTTCGGTCCTCGCGGTAAGCGCCTCCGCGCAGCAACCCGTGTCTGAAGCCAAATCCGCCGAAAATGCGCTCACCACGCCGGCTATCCTTGAAAACCCCGAAGTGAAGGTTGTGGATACCGAGGGCGCCGGAAAATTGTATCAGGTGGGTGAGCACCTCGTATGCGTCATGGACGGCACGCCAGAGGAAATGGGGTTTCAGCATGGACGTCTTCTTTCAGCCAAAATCCATCATGTCATCAAGGAGGGTTATCTGAAAAAAGCCCTGTGGGACCGGGGGTACACCCCCGAGTATGTCAACACGCAGTCGGCACGCATGGAGAAACATATCCCCCCGGCCTATATTGAAGAGATTAAGGGCATCGTGAAAGGACTACAGAAGGCCGGCGTGACGGATTTAAGTTATGAGGAAATCAGGAACGGCGTCACCCAGGCGGAGATTCTTCACTTCGATCCGAATATGCCGCCCGCCTGCTCGAATTTCGCCTGCTGGGGCCAATGGACCACTGATGGACGCCTGCTGCATGGCCGGAATCTGGACTGGAGCATCGAATGGGGCGCCCAGGAAGACGCGGTTATTCTGGTGTGGCGGCCCAAAGGCGGCATTCCCTTCATGATGACGGGCTGGGCCGGAGGCGTTGGCAGCGTCAGTGGCATGAACGCGCGGGGCATCACCTTTGGCGAGATGACGTGTGTTTCGACCGATGCCACGTTCGACGGGATCCCGCTGTGCGTCCTGATGCGGCGCGTTTTACAGGAAGCGGGAACCTTGAACGAAGCCGTGAGCATTATGCAGGCCGGCCCCAGAACCACCGGGTGGAACTTCGTCCTGGGCGACGGGAAAACCCCGGATGCACGCGCGCTGGAAGTGGATGCCAAAGCGTGTGAAGTCTTCGGCCCGTCCGACCCGAAGGAAAATGAAGAGACGGGGCATTGGTCCATGCCGGATGCGGTGCGGCGCACCAACCACCCAATCAGCGCGACGCAGTTGTTGAAGCTGGCGCAGGCGGTGGGACCGAAGATGGGCCTAAATATCACCACCATGGAACAATTGCCCGCGGCGGTATTCATCTTGAAGCTTCAAAATACCTGGCAGCGGTATGATTGGCTGGGCAAGCAGATTCAGGCGAAACCGAAGGGGATGGACATCAAGGAAGCCCTGCAACTGCTGGCCAACGGTCCGGTGTTCAATGACGACACGCTCCATTCCTGGGTATTCGATCCGAAGAACAAAACGGCGTATGTGGCGGTGGCCGGAAGCAATCCCCCCCTCACCGCGACCCGGCGCCCCTTCACCCGAATCGATTTGAGCCCGTGGTTCAAGTGAACGCAACTCATTTTTGAAAATTAGCCTGCCTTTGCTGATCTGAAGGATGGGTCCGGCTCGTCCGGCATGTCCGACATGCTCTGGCCGGTTTTTCCCCGGCAATGTTATGACAGGGCTTTTCTTGGGGTCCGCCCGCCATTTGCGGTAGAATTGTTCCCGTCACGGGACGAAGCAATACCCATACCATGGAGTTTCCCCTATGAAGAAATATGTTGTTGTGCTGACGATGTTTTTCGCGCTTTCATTGAGCGCCTTCGCGGACGCCAAAACCATCACCCTTAGAAAGGCGAAATACCTGGACAAATGCAAGGGGGCGTGGGCCGGGCAGATGATCGGCGTGTGTTATGGCGCCCCATACGAGTTTCAATTCAATGGGAAGCCCATGCTGGACCCGTTGCGCCCTTGGACGCCCGAGCGCATCGAAGGCGCCATCGGCCAAGACGACTGCTATGTCGAGATGACGTTCCTGAAGGCCATTGAGGCGTATGGGTTGGATGTTACCTTTGAGGAAGCGGGCAAAGCTTTCGCGGAAACGCAATTTCCGCTCTGGCATGCGAACCGGGTGGGCCGGGATAATGTCCGCGCGGGAATCATGCCACCGAAATCGGGGCATCCGGACTATAACATTCACGCGGACGACATTGACTTCCAAATTGAGGCGGACCTGTTCGGCATCGTGTGTCCGGGGCTGCCGCAATCCTCCAATGCTCTTTGCGATATATTCGGCCATGTGATGAACTACGGTGACGGCTTTTATGGCGGGGTGTTCGTGGCGGGGATGTACTGCGCCGCCTATTTTGAAGATAAGAACGTGGAGAAGGTCATTCAGGCGGGGCTGGCCTGCATCCCGAAGGAATCCGAATATTACACGTGCATTGCCGACGTGATGCAGTGGTATCACGAAACGCCGGACGATTGGCTGGCCGCGTGGAACAAGATCGAGAAGAAGTGGCAGGACGACGTGGATTGCGGGCGCGGCAACCCTTTCAATATTGATGCCAAGCTCAACGGCGCGTATATCGTCATGGGCCTGCTATACGGAAAGGGTAATCTTGAAAAGACCCTTGAAGTGTCCACGCGCTGCGGACAGGACAACGACTGCAACCCTTCCAGCGCCGCCGGGGTGTTGTGCTGCATGAAAGGGTATAAGAAACTGTGCAAGGAATGGACGCGCGGCATCCCCGTCATCGCGGACACGAAATTCGATCACACGGACTATTCCTTCAACACCCTCATTCCCGCCTGCCAGCGTGTTACCGAACAGATCATCGAAAAGGACGGCGGGAAGGTGTTGAAGCGGAAATACAAATTTGTGCGGCAATGCCCGAAAGCCCCGGAACCCTTGGAACAGTGGACCAATCAACTCGAGGTGCTCAAGCATCCCCTGCCGCAGCAGGAACTCAATCGCTGGAATCCCCATTGGAAAGTCATCGCTTGCGGTTCCGACATGGAACCCGGGGTCCGTTCCGAGGAATTTGGAAAAACAAACGTGTTGCTGATTCATCCGGTGGACAAAGAAACCCCGGCGGTGCTTGAAACAAACGTAATGGTCCCCCCCGGAACTCCCAAACTTTCCATCGAGGCGGCTTCGCATCCCCAAGGCAACTATTTGCTTCGGGTAGTGATAGACGAAAAAACCGTTCAGGAGTCTACTATCGATACGAAAGGCACATGGACCACACTGGAGGTTGATATGGCCCCTTGGGCCGGAAAAACCGTCACGCTTCGGCTGGAAAATGTGGCGACCGGCTGGGCTAACGAAGCCGCCTATCTGGGCGAAGTAAATATCCGGTAACATGACTTCTGACCCCACCACGACGAACCGCCCCATGCTTCACGGCGTCCTGTTTCTCGCCGTGTGCGCCGCAGCGTTGTTTGCATTTTCCGTGTATCAGCGCAGCGATTGGTTCGGGGCCACCGCCAACGACATGACAGGCGCACTCACCACCGGCACCACGCTCCAAGCCAAACAATGGCATCAGGAAGGCCCGTGGCACCGGTGGTTTATCATGTATTGGGAACCCGACTCGATTGAGTATCCCACCCTGGAAAGCCGCACGCCGTACGTGTCCTATCCACCCGGCGCCATTCTGCCCGTTTATCTGTTGGGCAAATTTTCGCCTCAAGGCCCTACCTGCGAACTGGCCATGGCGTACAATCTCGCCAACCAGTGCTGCATTGGCTTTATCCTGGCGCTCCTCGTATTTTTCATCCTGAGGGCCATGAATTTCCCGCTGATGGTCCAGTGCCTGACCGCCCTGGTTCCCGTCATTTTGTACTTCTGGATGCCCTCCCCATTCTATGAGCACCTGATGGGCTATTTCGCCGACCAGGCCATTATACTGCCCTATGCCCTGCTGGTCTTCCTGGAAATACTTCGCGAAGCCTCTCAAAGCGAACGTACAAAAAAATGGGTTGCCTATGGCCAGGGATTCGTGTTGTTCTGGGGCTTTTTCACGGATTGGCTCTTTCCCTTCGTGGCCCTGGCCTTGTATCTTATGCGCGTCGTGCGCGGGCAAATGGGAAGGCGTCCGCTCCTCTTTATCCGGCATAGTTTCTGGTTCTGGTTCCCGGCGGGGCTGGCCCTCGGTCTCTACGCCCTCCAACTGTACAAAGTGCATGCCTTCACCAAACTGGCACTCCGCTTCATTCATCGTTCCGGCGTGGACGGCGGCGGGTTGAACGCCCTGCGGCCCGTTCCCAAGCATGTGCATTTTGATCAGCTTTGGACCTTCACCCTGGACACCTTCTTCTGGCAGAAGTTTGTCCCCTTTGCGTATGGAATGACCGGAAAAATCATGATTCTCGCGAGCGCTTCCTTCCTGCTCGGCCTGTTACTCTATGTTTTGATAGGGCGGTTCCGCCGAAAATCCCTCTCCCCCGGCTGGACCCTGTCCATTATGGTGCTTTACCTTTTTCTGGTTCCCTGTTTCGCCCACTACCACATCTTCAAAAATCATAGTTCCTTCATGTTCCACTTCTTTTCCGTGCTCAAGCTGGCCCCAGGCATGGCCGTCATTCCCTTTGCCGTATTGCCCATGATGATAGCCGCCCGTTGGATTCCAGATGCCTACAAAAAGCGTGCGGGACTTGTGCTGGCGCTTGCGCTGCTGGTTTCCGCGTCCGTCTACGCGTATTCCCTCGGCAACACCCGCGCGGCCCTGTTTCGCGACCTGAAACTGGACCGGAAAGCGATGGCGCAATTTGTCGGGGCGCACACCGGCTATAATGACGTGGTATTTTCCGTGGACCAAATCGTCCAGCGCCATTTCGTGGTGTACTCGATGAAATCCGTCCATCGCGTACGAAATATAGTGGAGATTCACGACATCGTCAAGGATATCCCAGGCCCCTATATCATCAACCTGTTCGCCAAAGGCCAGGACGACTGGGGGCCACCCTTCAACCTCATGGAATTGGCCAATCTGGCGTATGAAGAATTTCATGAAGGCGATTGCCATTTGCGAAAAATCCGCAAAGAGGATTTCCTGAAGCATTATCAATCGCTGCTGGACACAAGCAATCCGCCCCTGCCGCCCCGGGAGAAGGCCCCGTGATGCATTCGGAAAAGGCCAAAACCGCGCTATGCCTCATCCTCCTGCTTGCCGTGATCCTGGGCTTGTTCTCGTGGTCCGTGGCGCAACGCGTCCGCTGGTTTGGCGAAGCCCCCGTGAGCATGTCGGGCTGGTTGACCGCCGGCACCTGCGTATGCGCACGCAACTGGTATGCCGAGGGCCCCTGGAACCTGCGCTTTGTCATGTATTGGGAACCCGGCAGCGTTGAATCCAACCTTGAATCGCGGACGCCCTATACTTCCTTTCCCCCCGGGGCGATTGTCCCGGTGTACCTGTTGGCCAAGATTCTTGGGAAAGAGCCTTCTATACGCATGGTAATGGCCTACAACCTCTTCAGCCATTTTTGCATCGCCCTGCTATTGGGTCTTCTGACCTTTTTCACAACCCGCCGCTTGGGATTCCAGCGGGGCGTCTCCTGCCTCTTCGCCCTGATTCCCGCCATTCTTTACCTATGGTTTCCCGTGGCCTTTTATGAACATGAAATGGGCTATTTTTCGGATCAGGCCATTATGCCGCTTTTTGCCCTCTATGCATTACTTGAAGTTCACCGGACCGCGCCGGACGCAGGCCGCCGCGCCCGGTATCTCGCCTGGGCGCAGGGCCTTATCGCCTTCTGCGGCGTGCTCACGGATTGGCTGTTTATTTTGGTGCTTTTCTGCGCGTACCTCATCCGCCTCTTCCGGGGTGAATTCGGGCGCTCGATTCCGCGGGTGCTGGGCCGGTCCACCCTGTTCGCCATGCCCGTATTCTTGGCGCTGCTGCTCTTCGCCCTGCAACTCCATCATTTGAACGCTTTTCCCAAGCTCTCGGAACGTTTCTGGAAGCGCACCGGCTTCGTGGAACAGAAATATACCGCGAAGAACGGCCAGCGCGAAACCATTCCTCCATGGAAAAACCTGATCACCTTCCCATTAAAATCAAATTTCTGGAAACGGCATATCCGGGATGGTTTTGGCGGTTTGGGCAAACCCTTGATCCTTGGTTCCACACTGGTTGCGGCCGCGCTGCTGATCACATTGGCCCTCCTGCGTTTTACCGGAAAACCCGCGCCCCCGGCCCTCGTTTTCTCCGCCCAACTCTCCTTCCTGATGCTCGCGCCCTGCCTGTTTTATCTGCACGTTTTCAAGGAACACTGTTCTTTCATGCTGCATTCGTTCACCGCGCTGAAGTTTGCCCTGCCCCTCGCCTTGCTGCCCTTGGCCGTGTTTCCGGCATGTCTCTTGAGCCTGTTCCGGCGTTCCTGGCTGCATTGGGGTGGCGCGGGGGCCGCAGTACTCTTGGCGTGCGGCTGGGCGTATTCCCTCGACACCGTCCGGAAGACCTCTTTTCCCGAACGCCCCAAGGACTACATCCCCATCGGCAATTTCATCGCGGCCCACACGGATTACTTCGATGTGGTGTTTTCACCGGATCACTCGATAGCAGACCGGCCCCCGCAGAATACCGCCTATTCCAAGAAATTGGTGTACAAACTCGCCTCGCCGAAGGATATTCCCGCCGTTGTGGCCGCCATTCCAGGGGATTACCGCGTGTGCCTGTTTATTTTGAACAGCGAAAAAGCCACCGCCCTCCCATGGCTGGAATCCTTGAAAAGGGCGGCGTATGAAACCTATTCCGAAGGCAGGATGAAACTGTACAAAATCCGAAAAGCGAACCTTCCACCGCTTTAGCTTTTTCCCCCCATCTTGCGTCGGTATGATATAATTGAGGCGGTGGAATTTATCCAAATGCGAGATGGAACTGGGAACCGTGAAACAAAGAATGTGTAAAAACAGCCCGGCGGGACTTCTACTAATACTTGTGTCGTGTGCGGGGTTTTGGGTGATTACCGCGCCAATTCATGCCCAGCGCGCCGCGGAACCGGTGGTCTTTCCCGATCCCATGCTTGAAAACGCTATTCGCGGCGCCCTGAACAAACCGGAAGGCGATATTCTCGACACCGACCTGCTCTCGCTTACCATCCTGGATGCGCCCGCCATGGGCATTGTCAATTTGGCCGGTCTTGAACGATGCACCGAATTGCGCGTGCTGCACATCGAAGGCAACGCCATCTCCTTCCTTGACCCCGTGAGCGCCCTGCATCACTTGCTGGAACTCAACATTTCCGCGAACCCTGTCTCCATGTTGGCTCCTTTGGGAGGCCTTTTCGATTTGCAGGTGTTACGGTCCTCCAATTGCCAAATAGTCGATCTTGCCCCCTTGAGCACCCTCCACAACCTGGAAGTCCTGGCCCTGCAAGGCAATCTCATCGAAAGTATTACGCCCCTTACACTGAATGCAGGGTTGCTCCTGGGCGATACGATTGACTTGCGCGCCAATCCCCTGAATAATGCCGCCCTTTGCCTCGAAATCCCCCTGCTGCAAGTCCGCGGGGTCGTGGTGACTTTCGACGGGCATTGCGGGGACGAAGGGGAGACGGAAGGGATCACGACAGAAGGTGAAGGCATGCCGGAGGGGGAATCCGAGGGAGAGGGCGAGGAAACCCCGGTGCTGGAACCAGATGCCTATGAACCGGACAACACCCCGGCGGAGGCCACCTGGATCGGCATTGACGGGGCCTATCAGCGTCATAATTTTCACCACCCCGCCGATGTGGATTGGGTGCGTTTTTATGTGCTGCCCGGACAGGAAATCACCGTGCAGACCCTGGACCTGGCGCCCAATTGCGATACGTTCCTGGAATTGTACCGCGACGGGGAAGTCACTCCGTTCCTGGTGAACGACAATATAGCCATTGACCTGCTGAATTCGCTCCTGTCGTTCCTCGCCGTTGAACCCTTTATGTGTTTCGCGAAGGTGAGCGCCTCTGGAAAAGTTGATGAGAAAGCGGAACATGATACCCAATACACCATGAGTGTGACGCAAACCGGCGGCCCCATGTCCGCCACGTTGTATTGCGCCGTGGAAGACGCGGACAATGACAACGAACCCATTCTCGACGCCTCGGTCACCTTGCTGCCGCTCAACATCACCGTGAAAGACAATGTGGACGGTATCTATTCATTTATAGCCGTGCCGGCGGGGAATTACACCCTCGATGTTTCCGCGCCCGGATATCTCGGTTATACGGAACCCGTACTCCTCTTCGCGGGCCAGACAAAGACCGTGGAAGTATTGATGCATCAGGAATCCACGGAAGAAGGCGAAGGTGTGATTGAGGGGGAAGGGTTCGCCGAAGGTGAGGGCGCAATCGAGGGGGAAGGCTTGGCGGAAGGCGAGGGCGCTCCTGAAGGCGAAGGCCTGCCTGATGAAGGTGAAATGGAAGGAATAGCGCCGGAGGGCGAAGGCTTGCCTGATGAAGGTGAAATGGAAGGAATAGCGCCGGAAGGCGAAGGCTTGCCTGAAGAAGGTGAAATGGAAGGTATAGCGCCGGAGGGCGAAGGCTTGATCGAGGGGGAAGGGCTTTGGGAAGGCGAAGGGGAAGGGGTTCCCGAAGGCCAAGCGGAAGGCCTGCTCGAAGGGGAAGGGCTTGGGGAAGGCGAAGGGGAAATCATCCACCATACCGCGGATCAAAACGGGGACAACCGAATCAGCCTTTCCGAACTGTTGCGCATCATCCAACTCTATAATTCCGATGGGTATCATTGCGACGCGGGCACGGAAGACGGCTTTGCGCCAGACGCCGGCTCCCATGCCTGCACGCCCCATGCCAGCGATTACAATCCCCCCAACTGGGACATTAGCCTTTCGGAACTCCTCCGTGCCATCCAGTTTTACAACTCCCCCAGTTTCCACTACTGTCCCGGCGAAGGCACCGAAGACGGCTTCTGCCCCGATTAAACACGCCCCGGTTTTCGGAAAATCCCCCATTGCGCCATCACGCCCACCCGGCGGATCACGATAGGCTCAAAAAGCGGAAGGCGCGTGAAATCAATTAAATGATCATGGGGAGAAGTGCGCCGCTGGTTGAGCCCCGCCCATTCAAATATGCGGCAGAGCCAATCCCACCGGGGATGGGGGGAGGTGAGCATAAGCAGCCCGCCCGGTCGTAGAATGTCATAAAGGGCCTGAAAACAATCCAAGTGCTCCACCACTTCAAACGCCAGCACCACCTCGAAGGATTCCGGGGCAATGCCCAAGTTACGCCAATCCCGAATATCGCCGACAATATCCGCGGGAGGCTGGAGATCCAGCCCGGTATACTGGCGCCAGCCATGTTCCCGGAGATAGCGGCCCAGCCAGCCATCGCCGCAGCCCACTTCCAGAATCCGGGTCTCCTTTGGAAGCCGGCGCAGAAAATAGCGGCACTTCTTCTCGCGGGCTATCGTACTCAGCAAAGGCATTAATTTCACACTCCCGAAACACCACTATTCAGACTATCACACCGTCCCATAAACACACCAGGCAACCACACTTTCAGCGGGCCGCAGAAAACTCGAAGCTGCTCCCCAAGTGTGGTATGGTAAACTCTATGCGTGTGATATGGTGGTGTGTTTTCCGAATCAGGTGCGTAAAACTCAACAAAAGGAGAATAGGCCATGGATCAGGCAACCGTCCCGCCTCCCATCCCCCCGGCTGATCAAATGCAATCCCCCCGCAGTGGATTAGCGACAGCAAGTTTGGTTTTCGGAATCCTCTCATGGTGCTGTCTGGGCCCGTTTGGGGCGATTCCCGCCCTCATCCTGGGAATCATTGCCCTCGTTAAGATAGGAAACGCACAGGGCAAACTTCGAGGCACGGGTATGGCAATAACCGGACTCACCCTGGGTGGAGTCTTGCTTGTCCTGTTACCGTTTTTTGCGGCCATCATGTTACCGGCGCTCGCACGGGCGCGTGAATCGGCCCGCCGCTCCGCGTGCCAGGGGCAGCTCAAGCAAATGGGGCTGGTCTACAAGCTGTTTGCCAACGAAAGCAAAGGACAGTACTTTCCAGAACTGTCCTCCGAACCCGGACGGCTCATGTGTGTCTCCAAGGATATCTTCCCCGAGATACTGACCGATGCAGGCATGCTTGTCTGCCCGAGTGATCCGGAAATTGCCGCATCCAAAGAGCGCGAAGCGGCAAATGCTTCGAAAGAGATCGGGAATGTCAGCTATATGTACCTGGGATACGTGATCATGAGCGACGATGAAATGGAAGCATTTGCCGAGGCCTACAAACAACGTATCGCACAAAAACTTCCCTTCAATGAAGATATGGATGCTCCGCCGGGGCGCGGCTCGATGGGTACGGACAAATTCTACCGGTTGCGTGAAGGTGTTGAGAATGTTTTATTGAAGGATGCCAATGACCCTGCGTCCGGTGTAAAACTACAATCGAAAATTCCCGTTATGTGGGACACCATGGGTACGAACCCGCAGGGTAATCTGTTTTTCAATCACATCCCCGGAGGGGGAAACGTCCTGTTTATGGATGGCCATGTTGAGTTCCTGCGGTGTCCCGGCCCTTGGCCTATGAGCAAACGCGGAGTCGAGATACTTTCCGAACTGGCTGCAATGAAACCATAATGGCGAAGATTCCCTCCCCGCTTGCGGAGAAGGATAGCCCGCATATCTCAGCAATCCGCCATCGCGCTTGTCATTGCGAGGAGCGTCAGTGGCACGCAATCTCGGAGCCAAACACAGTTGACACTATGTCGAGATTGCTTCGTCGGGGACTCCTCGCAATGACAAATAAACACAGGGGAAAAGCATATACGGATCAGCCGAGACCCGGACAGTACCCGTCCTCCGTGGGAGGCGTTATATCAGAGCAGTCATGGTAGCCGCCGGAATTGAAGAATTGGATTACGCGCAATAGTTCGCTCAGGCCAATCAGCCAATTCTGGGGCATATAATCACTGGCATGCGGCGTGCAATTCGTATTACCGGGCCCGGGCGCGTAGTCATCCTCCGTACCTGCTTCGCAATGATAGCCATTCGAATTGAAGAACTGAATCACCCGCAGAAGTTCGGACAGACTGATCAGGTTGTTATGATCCTGGTCGGCGGTGTGATAGGGGTTAAACTCGCCTTCATAGGGACCTTCCACATCGCCTTCATGAGGCACACCTTCTACTTCACCTTCTTGCGGGGCACCTTCCACTTCGCCTTCCAGTGGCGTTCCTTCCATTTCGCCTTCTTGTGGATTGCCTTCGACTTCGCCTTCCGTACCGATCAACGCATACGTGCCCGTCCGCACAAAATTATCCTGTGTTGAAATGACGAGTTCTTGACTTTCAGGCGTCGTCCAGCCTTCCACCGTACTGAATGCAATGGCATACGTGCCTGCAGGAAGGTTATTAAGTGTTTCTCCGCTGTTGTACCAGGTACTCCCGCCATCGATAGTCCATTGTGGATTCATTGCCAGTAGTTCCAAAGGCTCGATGTTCACCGTGAGCGTGGCATAGATGGCTTCAAAGGCCCCCATGTCCACTCCGAGACCTTGAGGACGTTCTATACCCGCGTAATCGTCCGCCGGGGCATTAACATTTGTCCCTGCATCAATACACAGAGACCCCGCGGCTAGTTGGAAGTCTTCCGGGGAAGTGAATTCCGTGCCAATAAAAAGCGGTTCCACGTTGATATTGCCCTCTCCGTCATAATCGCCTTGTATATCCGAATAGGTGACCGATACCGTGGAATCGCCTTCGGTGGCGATTTGCGCGGCACTGCCCCGGAGAATGCTGTTCACCAACGTGATATCCGCATGTTTGCAATAGATGGCATCCCCGGCGGGCAGTGTCACCTTGTCGCTCACGGTGTTGCTCATAAACGTACTGTTTTTAACCGTGGCCACACCATATGACACGTACAAGGCCCCGCCCAGCACGGCGTTGTTTTCATGGAAAATGCAATTCTCGATCGCGGCATCCGATTCCGCCACGAAAAGTGCGCCGCCTTCTTCATTGCTGTTGTGCTGAAAGAAACAGCGGGTGACATTGGCAGTCTCTATATTCTCGATTGTCAATGATCCTTCGTCATTTTTAGCGGTGCATACATTATCGGTGAATGAGCAGTTTTCCACGAGGAGATTATCCCCATAATAGATGGCCATGGCAGTTCCCCAAGCGTACGTTGCCGCGGCATTTTGCGCGAAACTGCATCCGGATAACGCCAAGGAGATAAAATTATAGGAGGCCATTCCAATGCCTTCGATTTCATTTCCGTTGTTTCCGGTAAAGGCGCTATCCGTAATCGTCAGGGAATCATAGTATTCAGCGCATAATCCCCCCCCCCATCCTTCATAGGATGTAGTATTGTCGGTAAAGTTGCAGTTGGAAATGAAACCGGTGTAAAAATCGCCCACATAGACGCCCGCCCCCTCTCCATACGTCTCGGTGGGCACATCGGAGTTGTAGTTATAGTCGAAGGTGGAATTCACCAGGGTCAGGGAGTCGAACTCATCCGCATACACGCCGCCGCCATCCCCTGTTGCGATACAGTTGGCGACGGTACAGTTTTGGATGGTGAGATCGCCGCCTTCATAGAGACATACCCCGCCTCCACACTCGGCATGTCCATTCAGGAGGGACAATCCATCCAGAAAGAGTCCGCCTCCCCCTGAATACACGCAACGGTTGACGCCGTTTCCATCCAACGTCGTGATATGGGCGGCAAGATCACGCTGATCAGGATTGGTCTCGTATCCGCCATCGCCATTCCCGATAAATCCTCCATAGATTCTCAGCGGTACATTCACTACACTCGCCACCGCGCTCCCGGTTTCCGGACTGCCATAGATTCCATCCGCAATCCACAACTCCGGCGCGCCCGTCTCCTCCGCGGCATCCAGGGCGGCCTGCACGGTGGAAAAGGCGGTCGGCCATGTCAGGCCATCTTCATTCCCCGAAAGATTATCCGCGTCCACCCGCAAGATGATCCGGTACCAGCCCGTCAGCCGCACCACTTCCGTGGCGTTTTGTTCCATCACAAACGATATGGGTTCCGGCGTAATAAGCCCGGGCACATCGGAGAAGGTCACCGTATGCGGCCCCACCTCCACGTCAAGGATATTGCCGCCCGTGTGGCCGCCATCCCCATCCAGGAACCAGGGTGCACTGCTGATGGCTTCCGTTTCCGGCATCAGATACACGGCAACCTGATGAATGATGGCTTCGTACGTTCCTGTGATTTCCGTTACCGCGCCCTCCTCAATGGTTACCCACTCTTGACCCGGCTCCATCCAATTCTCCACGGGACTAAACAGAACCGTATAGTCTCCAATGGGCAAATCTCCTATGGAATCACTGCTGTCATACCAGGTTATGCCGTCATCAATCGACCATTGCGCGCCGGCGTCCCGGGCTCCTTGCGGTTCAATCGTCACCCGAAGGGCGCCCGTTATCTGTTTATAAACGTACGTTTGCGCCGTAAGATTGCCATCGGTAATCGCCAGCGTGTCCGGCAACGGCGTATGCCATCCCCACACTGGACTAACGCTGACACGGACCGTTCCCGCGGAAATAGGTCCCAAAACGGCTCCGCTCGACATCAAACCCGATGTATCAATCGCCCATTGCGCGCCTAAATCCACCACCTCCTGTGGTTCCAGGGTAATCTGAAGGGTTCCCCCGCTATCCACAGGCACGGAACCTTCAAACGCCCCCATATCCATCCCAAGTCCCTGCGGACGCGCAGCGCCACCGTAATCAACGGTTGGAGCGCCACTATCGGTTCCGGCATCAAGGCAGGGCGAGGCGCCGAGCAGATGCATATCCCCCGCTGCCGGGCTGAAAAACATCGGCTCGGCATCACGGTTGCCATCGCCCGTAAAACCGCCTTTTATGTCCGAATACGTGATATCAATCGCACCAGTTCCCTCAACTTGAACGTTCGCAGTATCCCAAAGTATCGAATTGACAATGGTGGCGGAGCCGGGCGTTAGGATGGATTGCGTGGAGGAATTTCCATACAATGTGCAACACATCAACTGGAGCGTTTGCCCCGATTCATTGTAAAACACGCTGGCCTGATTCGATGCCGTGTTATTCAGGAAAATGGAATTGGTGAATGTGGATGTGCCGTAATTGCAGACAGCACCGCCTCCATTGGCGCTGTTTTGAGAAAACAAGCAGCGTGACGCCTGCAACGTGGAATACATGTTCTCAAGTGCACCGCCTTGGTCGTTTGGCGCACTATTCCGTACAAACACACTCGTTTCAAGCGTGACATTGGAATTGGGATTGATGAACAAACCGCCCCCTGCCCCAATGTATGCCTGATTATCGGCAAAGGTGCATCCGGACAAGGAAGCCGTACAGTCAGCGCCCACCATGAGACCGCCGCCCAGCATCGCGGCAATGTTGTTTCTGAACAGGCACCCGGTGATAGTGGCGGTGGTATACGCATCCAAATACACGGCGCCGCCGCAATACCCGCACTCGTTGTTCTCGAAGGTACAATCGGTGAGGGTTAGGACCGATTCGGTGCAATAGAGTGCGCCGCCGAAAGAATTATAAGAGTCCAGCCAATTGCCTTTGAATGTACACTGGCTAATGGTCATGTCGGCATTTTCAACGCGCAATCCCGCCCCGTTCGGATAGCTGCTGTAACCGCGCATCACCACAAACCCGTCCAGCACGGCGTTATCCCCTCCAATCACGCAGATCATCCGCCCTTCACCATTGATGATGGACGGATGCTCGGAGAGGTCCCGCGCATCCCGCGAAGTCTGCCCCGAAACAAAACCGCCGAATAGGCGGAGGTTATCGTAAAACGTTACCACCGATTCGAAAAAGGTTCCAACATACATGCCTTCCGCGACCCACACTTCGCCGCCGGTCGTTGACAAGGCATAGGCGCCATCCTGAATCGACAGGAACGCGGTAGCCCAGCTCGTGCCGTCATGAACCTCGCCAGGGCAATTAACATCCACATAAACCCGCATATAATAAACGCCCGTCACCTCAAGAGGCGCCGTGGCGTTCACATCCACGGTCACCACCCTATCCGAAGGTCCGGCATATCCCGCCACTTCAGAGAACGAAATCGTGTGTTCTCCAGGTTCCACGGTAACCGTTTCATCACTGGAATAGGCGCCCGCGCCATCCAGCGCCCACGCCGCGCCGCCCGAAGCGATGCTCTCCGGCTGAATTACCACGTGGATCGCGTGAACCTGAGGAACATACTCCGCAGAAGTTTCCGTGGTGGCGTCCTTGGTGATCGTTACGGGCTGTGCCTCCGGTCGATTGAAACCAGAAATCTCCGAAAACGTAAGGGTATAGGAGCCAATGTCAATATCGGTCAAGATGTACTCCGACGAATACCAGTGTGCCCCTCCATCAATACTCCACCGGGCGCCATTATCCACCGCGCCCTGTGGGGAAAGCGTCACCTTCAGCGAACCCGTCGCGATTAAATACTCGGCGGATATTTCTGTAACATTCCCCACGCTAACGGAGACGTTTTGACTGGGCGGCGTTTTCCAATTTTCAAGTTCCTTGAACAGTATCGTATTGTCTCCGGGCAGAATGGTATTCACCGTTTGGCCGGAATCGTACCAGGTCGCGCCGCCGTCATCGCTCCATTGCGCGCCATCCGCCACGGCCCCCACCGGTGTAATCGTGCAGAGAATCGAACCGCAGGGAAGAAAACCTTCATAGGCCCCCATGTCCGTCCTCACACCTTGCGGACGTCCATTCCCGGCGATATCCTCGGTTGGCGCCCCGGAGTCCGTCCCGGCGTCGATGCAGGGTGAGCCTTCGCGCAGACGGACGTCACCCGCCAAAAGATTGGCAAACAGAGGATTCGAATCAATATTGCCTTCTCCCGCATAGCCCCCTACAACATTGGAATAGGTAATCACGGGAGGATATCCGCCATGGCTAATGGGGCCGTAGGTCCCTGGAGAACTTAAAATACTGTTGAAAATGGTCGCGGTATACCCTTCGGGAGAGGTATAGATACAGAGTTCACCGGCGCTTCCCGTATTGCCGGCAAACGTACAATTGACCACGGATGCATTGGAAGAACCATTCATTTTGATCGCACCCGCATCGCCACCTTCATACCCGTTTCCAATAAACACACAGTTTTCCAATGAAAGGGTTGTGTCATAACTGACCGCCAGGGTCTCGGTGGAACCGGAGACGGTCCCATTGCCTTGGAACAGGCAACGCTTGAAAACGGCGGCGGCGGATTCGAGATACACCGCGGAACCCCTGCCCGTGGCGTTATTATTGATAAATTGGCAATCCGTGACCGTCATGGCACTGGGTTCATACGCAATGCGCAAGGCGGCGCCGCCAGTGTATGAATAGGCATCTCCGGTGATGGTATTGTTGAGGAAAGTGCAATGCTCGATGGTATTGCCGCCATAGACACAATCCAAGGCGCATCCATAGCCGTTATTCAATACATTATTCTCGAAACTGCAATAACTATAGGTTTCGTCGCCGCTCCCCGACACAACGCCCGGCGCGGTATACCCGGTGGTCATGATGTTGTCTTTGAAAACACAGTTGGAAATAATTCCATGGCAATCGGAATTGTACATGCATAACCCGGAAAGTTGATCAAAACTGCTGGTGTTGCCGGAAAACGTGCAGTTGTTTATCGAAAGGGTCGAATCGCTGTTATATACGCATAAGCCCACTTGTCCTGTCTCAGTGCCTGTAATGCCGGTAAACAGGCACTCCGCAATGGAGATTGTGCTTGAATCGTTGGAAATTCCCGCGCCTGAACCCGCCACGTCATTGGTGAAAATGCAATGTGCCACCGACAAGCCGGTAACCCCGGAGTTGTACATGCCCCCGCCTTGATCGGCGTTCCCATCGCGGACGGTAAATCCGTCCAGCCGTGCATTGTTCGCACCAATCACGCACCTGTTGGTGGAAGAGCCCGACAGGACCGTTACATTGGTGTCCCAATCACGATCGTCCCGCACAACATCGGCATCATCAAACCCGCCGTATATCGCCACCCCGGCCTTCATGGTAACCACGGGATTCAGCGCCGGCGCATACGTGCCCGCCGCCACCCAGATTTCATCATCGGCCACGGCGGCATCCACGGCGGATTGGATATCCGTATACGCATCGGTCCAGCTTAAACCGCTCCCGGTGCCGGAGGCGTCCCATTTGACATAAAACACTCCAGCCGAAGCCATTCCTGCATAAAAAACAAAAATAAAATAGACTAGAAGTGTAATCGCATTGATTTGACGCAGTTTCATAAAAAACACCCTCCCGTTCCGTTGAAAACCACCACTGTTCCTATGGAACACAACCCCGACCGCCCGTCAAATCAACTCGGATATACCTGAACCATAATGAACCCCCGCCACGGCGTTAGTCAATAGAAAAATAAGGGTCTTCGCGAGGATCTGTGGATAGAGTAGCAGTTTAAGGTAGCATCCAGCT
>CAYYRW010000071.1:0-18738 GCA_964474205.1 uncultured Nitrospirales bacterium
AAGATGTGAATGCGCGACTGCTTCGTCGAAGACTCCTCGCAATGACAGGGGAAAAGATTGGCTTACCCATATTTCACGGCCTTGGACACGGATTTTTCGCGCACTTCCTCCGCGGTCACCTCGCGGCCCAGCATGTTCGACAGATAGATGCCCTCGGAAATGAGCATGGTGTTCAGCGCGATCTCCGCCGTGGGCAGCAACTCCACCCGGCCCTGGAGCGCGGCCACCCAATGATGCTGCGGGCTGTCATATACGCCGCCGATGGTATGTACGTTCTGCCGCCGGTACTCAAAGGCCTCCAAATCGGCGGTACAGTTCATCTCAAGGTCGCCAAGGTTGTGGAAATAGCCGAAGGGTTCCAGCCGAATACCACCTTGGCTCCCCATAATCGAAGAGCCCTCAAACCGGTTCATATGAATGGCCCAGGATTCGAGGATATCCAGCGTGATGCCGCCTTCGAGCCGCACGAACCCCATGCCCAACTCTTCCACGTCATATCCGCTGGAGGCACGGCGCTGGGCGTCCATCTCCGTCTCCTGATAGGTTTTTCCGGTGATGGTGAGCACCTTCGGATTGCACAACAGGTAAAGCATATTGGCGATGTGGTAGACGCCCATGTCGAATAGCGCGCCGCCCGCCGCGATCTCCTTCCGCACAAAACTCGCCGTGCCATATCCATCTACAAACGGACGGTTCCGGCGGCGGAATCCCGTGGACCGGGCATGATACAGTTTCCCGAGATGTCCGCCGTCAATGAGGGATTTGGCGGCCTTGGTTTCACGGGAAAACAGCGTGGCCAGTTGAATGGACAGTTTCTTCTTCGATTTTCGCGCGGCGGCCAGCATCGTTTCCGCATCGCAATACGCTCCGGCCATCGGTTTTTCGCAATAGACGTGCTTGCCTGCTTTCAATGCCGCCAGTGTGAAAGGCATGTGCAGGTTGTTGTGCAGGCAAACATCCACCGCTTCAATATCAGTGCGCTTCAAAAGATCCGCAGCATTAAAATACACATGCGGGATATTATACTGCTTGCCCACGCGCCGCGCTTCCGCCTTGTCGGCATCCGCCAACGCGACTATCTCCACGCCGGGGATGGCGGCATACTGATCGAGATGCATTTTGCCGATTTGCCCCACGCCGATAATGCCCAGGCGGGTTTTTTTCGTGCTCATGGCCCGCCCTTTCACAATGCGCCCAGCGTTTCCAGATGCCGCCGGAGCAGCGCCGCCGTTTTTGCGGCCGCGCCGTATTCATCGCCGTCTTCCGGACAACTCTCCACGCCCCAGCATCCCGTGTATCCCGATTCCACCAGCAGGCGGACCGCCTTCTCCAGGTTCACGGAAGGATCATTGCCCTGCGCGTCGAAATGGAATGTTTTGAAATGGGTGGACCGCGCATATTTCGCGCATAATTCCCAACCCTTCTCTTTCAGTTCGGGCACCCAGTTGTGCGAGTCGAACAAAAGGCCAAGACCCGGCACCGCCTCCAGGATGCGCACCACGTTTTCCGGAACCACCGACGGGCCCCAGTGGTTCTCCATGAGCAGTTCGATGCCTTTTGCCTGTGCGCGCACAATGAGGTCTTCATAGCCTTCCACCACAATTTCCAGCACATCGTTCGGGAGTTCCTGCGGACCGCCCGCGTCAATCCGCACCTGCGCCGCGCCCAGCAGTTCCGCCACCTCGAGCCAGCGATATGCCAGCCGCCGGTTGGCTTCCCGGGCCGCCGGGTCTTCCTCATAGATGTGCGCGCCGTCCACCGCGATGCAGCCAAACGGAAGTCCCGCCGCGTCCGCCGCCGCGCGCACCCGCCGCAAATAGGCGTCATCTTGGGCGGACAGGACGGCATGCCCCGGGTCCGCGCCCGCCTTGGCCGCCTGATCTCCGTTCTGCAAGGGGGCCAACTGCGCATTCCAGGGATCGAGTTGTGTCGCCCCCAGTTCCTTGCAGTCCGTGATGTACTTGAAGATGTCCTGCTTGCCCGATTCCAGCAACAAGTGAAAGCTATATCCGCCAAAACTCAATTTCATGATGCGCTCCTTTTCAAATTCCGAGTAGTATACCAAATATCAAGACTATCGTGACGCTGTGGGTGAAAGCAGGAAACGCAGGTTGGGCAATGTTTTGCCCTTTTCGTCCGTAATTCGCAATACAAACCCCCAGTTCAGCTTGTTGTTGGTCACCTTCACCAACAGGGGCGTCACGCCCTTGGGAATGATTACCGGTATGATATCCCGATCGAGATACGCCGTGCCTTCCACGGGATAATCGTACACGAGCGTTCCGCCCAGCCATACTTTCCCCGCATCGTTCGTTCCCACGCGAAGCTGCGCCGGGCGCTCCGCGTCAGAGGCCACATAACACAGCGCATACGCGCACACCTCTTCGGCAGGGGTAAATACTTTTTTGAAATCAACGAACATTGAATCGTTCGCCGCCGCATATTCCACCCATCGGCTTTTCCCGTTTACGGTGTCATATTCGGCGGCGGGCTCTATAGTCTGTTCCGGGGGATACACCGTGGCGTGACCACGGAATGCGCCATCACTGGGAAAAGGCCCCACAACACGCCAGCGGGTTTGTGCCGTATAGAGTTTCTGAAGATTCACCGGCTTCCCCTGAAAATACTGCATCGCCACTTCCCAGCCGTTATCCACCAACTCTGGTTCCAGGGAACTGACCGGAATAAGCCCGAAATCCGGCACAGACCCCGGTTCGAAAAATCGCGGCACCGGCACCAGGCCCAAGGCTCCTGAATAATCGCCTGATTTCATGCAACGGAGGTCTTTTGCCACGGTTATGTACGGGGGCGAGGTCACCACCTCGCGCCGGATAATCACCTCCAGATAATCCTTCAGGTTGGCCGGCCCGGCATACAAATCCAATTTGCGCCCCGCCAGTTGCTCATAGCAGTTGTGGCTGTATATCCAATTGTACCTTCTGCCGGACATTAGCGAGGCGGCGTACCCTTGCCGGAACTCTTCCAGCGGCATGCCGGGTTCCTGCACGGATTGATAATTAAATCCGAAGGGCCAGATGCCCGGCGCAATGGAACAGTGTTTTACCCAATATTTTTTTGCGCGCGGGCTCAGCATGCGCTGAAACAGGCTGTTGCAGGCCCAGGCATGCCCCAGCATGTACCGGATGTTCGGGTTGCGGTAGGTGTATTCAGTGCAGTAATGCACGCCGCCGGGCGCTTGCCGGGCCGCGGCCTCCTCCACCCAGGCAAGATGTATAACCATGCCCAGATTAAATTCCTGTTCCGGAAATGTGAGCAACACCATGCCGGGGAATTCGTCGTATAGAATTCGAATAATCCCCGTCATCCGCTCCCGCACCTTTTGAACCAGGTCCTCACGGGTATAGGTGTCATAGGCGTATCCCGGCCAATTGAACCGGTACTGGTCTCCGCAGTATTCGATGTCCAGGGCAATGCCGGTGCAGCCGGAATCGCGCGCAAAAATGGCAAACTGCCGGAAATTGTCCTTGATGCGCCCCCACGCCGTATCGTTAAACCACTCGAAGAAATGATCAAACGCTATTTTCAAGAAGGTTTCGGAACCGATGCTCTTGCAGAGGTCATTGGCCTGTTTGGCCTGCTGAAACGTCTCATCAGAAGCGCCGATGGTCCACGGCTTCTTATCCACGCCCCAAATATCCGTAGACCATTCCCGCGCCACCTGATCAAGAAAAAAGGCTTGTACGCCGTGCTCTGCCCACGCCTGGGCATCGGCAAGGATCTGTTCAGGGCTTGCCGAAAAGAGAATCGTCTTGGGCAGCGGAAATTCTTCCGCGTTTCCATAAGCAACCCCAGGCTCCGCTTTTTGTGAGGCGTCCGTGGCGGAATCCGCCCCGGCATACCCCGCCCCCATCAGTGCCATGCATAGAAAAAGCCGCCATTCCCACATAGAGCCTCCTTTCCTGTACACTCTACGCCATGCCAACATATCCGCAGCAAACAATGATACGCCGAAGTACAACGCTAATGAAACCTGTGTGCGCATGATAAACAATGAACCAGACGATGTCGCTGTTCTGTATTCCAGGCGCAAAGAGACGTTCCGTGTTCTTCAGGTTACCGATTTTCATTCCAATGTGGATGAAACACTGAATGAAAAAACCCGTTCGGATGTGCGGGCCATGATCCGGCATTTTACGCCGGAACTGCTGGCGGTCACGGGCGACATCTGGTGCGGGGACGATACTCCGGACACCGCGCCGATGTGGATGCGCCGCGATCTGGATTTTCTGGGCCGTCTCGGCGTTCCGTGGGCGTTTATTTGGGGAAATCATGATTATGCCGGCGATTTTGATGCGGCACAGCGCCGGATTGCCGCCACGCCCAACGCGATTGCCCCGCGCGGCGACGGCCGTGGAAACTTCCGGGTGGAGGTGCGATGTGAAGGCGAACCCCGTCCCGCATGGGACCTTTTCTTTTTGAATTCCGGCCCGCAATGGCATTTGCCGGAAGACCTCCGGTGGTTTCAGGAGGAAACATGCCGCATCACCCAGGCGCGGGGGAAGATAATTCCCGCCGTGGCGTATTTTCATATCCCTTTGAAAAATTACCAGGACGCTATTGACCAGAACCGGACCATTGGCGTGGGGGATGAATTTGTACTGAATTGGGGCGATGAGGAAGGTTTGGCGGCGCCAATATTCAAGCAGGCGGGAAATGTCCGGGCGTGTTTTGCCGCACACAGCCACAAGAACGATTTTTGGTTTGAAGAAGACGGCGTGGTGTTTGGATATGGCCGTGCCACCGGGTACGGCGGCTATGGCGGCGAGGAACTGCGGAAAGGCGGCAAACTCTTGGAACTGGACCTTCACTCCCCGCATTTCCGGTTCATGACGGTGTTTGGTGACGGCACGGTGGAGCAAGAAACGGAACGATGATGCCGTTCCGCCTTCATGGACACGCAGCGAGGTCAAATGTAAAGCAGACCGTTGAACGCGAACGGCGCCGGGCGCGCGGGTTACTCGGTAAGCAGTGTGTCCATCTTGGGACTGAAGGCCACCGGGCCAGTCTCCGTGATTTCATACCCGGTTTCGATCCGCGCGCCATTCCATTCCGGATGTCCAAAGAGACTCACATCAATGCACACAGTCATGCCCGGCTTCAGGACGTCCTGGCTGTTGGGGCCAAAGAAGGGGGCCTCGGCCTCGTGCAGGCCAATCGTATGCGCGAAAGGGCACACCATGTACTTGAGCAGGCCGTGTTTCTCGTAATACGCCCGGCCTGGCGCATCGATCTCGCACCCTTTTCGGCCCGGAAGCATTTGCGCCTTCGTCAGCCGGAATACTTCCTTGAGATGATGGAGCAGTTCGTTCTGCGAGGCCGTGTACGCGCCCGACACAGGCAGGGTATGCCCCACCACGCCCGCATATCCCTGGACTTTCGGCGCAATGCCAATCATGACCAGATCGCCGGAATGAAGCCGCTTCGTGGTGGCCGTCGGCACCACGGCATTGGCCCGGGCGCCGGAACCCACAATGGCACTGAATCCGAACCCGGTGGCCCCGCGGCTCCGCGCGGCATATTCCCCCGCCGCCGCCACCTCGATCTCCATGGCCCCCGGCCTAATCGCCTTAACCATAGCGTCGTAACACAGGTCGGCAAGCCCGAACGCCGCCCGGATTTGCTCGCATTCCCACGCCGATTTATCATAGCGCAGCGACACAAAGTCGTCCGTGATATCCACCAGTTCAACCCCCTTGAATCCCTCGGTGATTTGCCGGTAACAATCGGCGGGCATCCGTCCGCCGCCCACCAGCCCCGCCCGCCGGATCGCGCCTTTCTTGGACGTAAGCTCCTTGAAGAGCGACGGGAAATCCGTAATGGTTGCGTTCGGATACTCCTCATCGGGAACCATGAACACTGGGAAATTCCGCGTTTCCGTGATGGCGCTGTCCAGTTTGGCAAAAGGCTCGCTCTCCGGGCCGCCCAAAAGCATGGCGCCGCCATCCTTCAAAATGAGCACGGCCCCGCTCTCAAACTGCGGGCACCAGCCGGTCAGATACCACCCATTGCCAATGTTAAATTCGTCATAATACACCAGGGCCATATCCAATGCTTTGGCGTTCAGAATCGCCTGAACCTTGGCAAGCCGGAGGTCGCGCTCGTTCTCACTAAGGTATCCCATCGTGTCCTCTCCTCATCGAGGTCAAAGCCTCAACAAATCGATTCAGCCTGTGACCTTTCCACTCCAAACCCAATTACGGATATGAAGTTTACCACCTCATAAACCATTCATACCATTTCCTTCAATCTTTTCTGAAATTGCCATCCTGGTAAACATCCCCTTTTCCAACACAGCCACCCAACGCGGCATCATCCTAAAAATGACTTGTCGAGGGGCAATCCTTCCTGTCCGGAGAGGTAGCGCAGCAATTCAGCGGGGTGTCCCCGCAGTATCCAAGTCTGCGAAGGCAATAGGCTGGCGGCCATGCGTCCGTTCACGACACGCATGGCGCCGATGGTCTCCAATTCAAAGAAGCCGAGCTCGCCCCCGTTGAAAATGCTATAGAGATCCGCGGCGGAAAAGGGTCCCGCGGGTTGTTCATTATCCGCGATGTTGAAGTAGACGCCTTCCTGGGGTTGGGTCTTGCGCAGGAACAGCAGGGAGCGTTGGATATCCAGCGCGCCGATGAAGTGCGGACGGCTCTGCACCGTAACGCCGATCTGATGCCGCGCGGTTCCGCCCAACCGGAAGGTAAAGTGGTCCGGATGCCGTAGTATCCGGCCGCCGGGATCTCCATAGAAATCGCAATGGAGGGCATCCCCGGCCTCCCCCACTTTCCCAAAAGCCACCAGGCCCTCCGCGCCGGGAAATTGTTCGAGTGACCACGGGGCCAGAAGCACCTCATCGGAACGATACTCGCCCAACGGCTCGAAGATGTCTTCGGTGCGATAGCCCATCCCGTCCAGTGCATATCCCCTGGAGCGAGCCTGGGGGTCCATCACCGATATCAATCTTCGGTACGCCAGATGAATATTTACACCCTTCCGGTTCTTCAGAACAATCGTCTTTTCGATTCGGGCGCCGTGTTCTCCCTCCCGTGAAATGACGGGCACGGCTTTAGCGATGCCGTCCTGCACCGTCCATGCATCGCTTCCCGGCAGATAATTGAAGGCGAACGGCCCGCCTTCCGGCGCCGGCCATAATGAGTTGCCTCCGAGATTGTCATATTCCGTTGGCGACGGATTCTGTAATGCCGCCGCATCCAGCCGGTGTATCAATTCCCCTTCCATCTGACAAAAAATCCGGCCGCTCAGCGACGGCGGCAGCAACACGCTTCCCTGTCCAATAGAAAGTTCAACCAAGTTCGGGTCATGTGCACGCAACAGATTTACCATGGCAGCATCCTTTTCCCACTGGCGGACATCGGCTTCCGGCCTACACCATCACTCCATCAGCCGCTTCTCCATCAATGTACTCTCTCCTCCGCCCCCGCAACAAGCAAGCGCATTTCCCGGCGTCCGGCATTCGCTTTTCCGATGCCTGCACGGTATGCTTATAGAGGGACCTCCTGTTGCCCCCGAGGAAATAATTTCCATGCCGATGCATCCGCGCAACCAGCGATATAAAGACCAAGTATTGGCCGCCCCGTATGAAATTTGTATCGAGCGGGCGCGCTACTATACCCAATCGTATCGCCAGACCGAAGGAGAACCTCCCGCCCTCCGCGCGGCGAAAGCCTTCGCCCACACCCTGCGCAACATGTCTGTTCATATTTTGGATGAGGAGTTGCTCGCCGGCAACCGTTCAAGCAAACTAGTGGGCGCGGTGATTCCCATCGAGCGCGGGGATATCAATACCGTGCTGGAACTGGAACTCGATGCATTGCTTTGCCGGGAAAAACAACCGTTTCATATATCGCCGCGGGATAAACAAGAACTTGAACAGGAGATTCTCCCGTATTGGCGCGGGAAAACGCTGCGCGACCGGAAAAAGAAACTCTGGAAAGAACAGGGTCTTTGGTTTCGCCCGGCAGTGAATCCCCTCAGCCTGTGGCGGCGTTCGCGCAGTCTTGATTTGAAAAAACTCAAGCAAGCCACCCTGTTCCCGGGAGCACGCCTCCGTAACCTCCTGCGCGGCGTCAACGAATTGCTGTATAACAACCCCGCCGTGGTCATGAATGTGTTTGATGTCCAGGGGCATCTTATCCTGGGGCATAAAAATGTTCTCCAAGAAGGTTTTTGTGGCATCAAAACACGCGCCCTGGAAAAACTGGGCCTCGCCACACAATCGGGCGATACGGAAGGCCGGGCGTTTCTTGAGGCGGTGATTATCAGTTGCGATGCCATTCGCGCGTTCGCCATGCGATTCGCGGAGGAAGCGGAACGCCGTGCGGTCTCCGCGCCCAATGAAGAACGCCGGCAAGCGTTGCTGGCGATGGCCGCACGGTGCCGGCATGTGCCCTATGCGCCGCCCCGGGATTTCCGGGAAGCACTGCAAGCCCTCTGGCTGACCCAGGTGGGGGCGTTCATCGCCTATGGCATGAGCGGCATTTTTGCCATCGGGCGGCTCGATCAATACCTCTACCGTTTCTATGCCGATGACCGTGCCAAGGGACGCCTGACCGATGCGGAAACCACGGAATGGCTCGAAGAGTTGTTTATCAAGCTCAGCTACAACCTGCTGCTGCTTCCCCATGTGGGAAAACAGACCGGCAGTGAACTCGGCAGTGACAGTTGCGCCCCCACCATCGGCGGCCTCGGTCCCGAAGGAGAAGACGCCACCAACGAATTGTCCAGTCTCGCCCTGGAGGCCTTCACACACATCAAATCCCTGGGCAATTCATTTTCCATCCGGCTTTCCAGGAAATCCTCCGAAGCCTTTTGGCGGCAGGCGCTAAAAACCTACCAGGAAACCTCCGGGGCCGCCCTGTTCTGTGATGAACGGGTGATCGCGGCCCTTCAACAGTGCGGAATGCCGGTACAGGATGCGCGTGATTACGGAATCATCGGCTGTGTCGAGCCCACAGGCGACGGCAACACCTTCGGCTGTACGTCCGGCAATGATATTTCCCTGTGTGCCGCCCTCGAGATGACCTTGCTGAACGGCTTTTTGCGCATCATGGGCCGGCGAATTGGCCCGAAGACCGGAAATCCCTGTACTTTCCAGGCCTTTGACGAATTCATGGCCGCGTTCCGGCGGCAAGTCGAGTTCATGGTCCATACCGTCGCCAAAGCCGTCAACCTGAAAGACCAAGCCTACCGCGAGGGTTTTCCCTGTCCTTATGTATCCGCCACCTTGCCGGGATGCGTAGACCACGCGCGTGACATGACCGCCGGGGGCGCGCAGTACAATTACGGTTCCATTTCGGCGCGGGGGTTCGGCACCGCCGTCAATGCCCTGGCCGCTATCCAATATGCGGTGTTCGAGCAGCGCACCGTAACGATGCGCCAACTGTTGCGCGCGTTGGACGTCAATTTTAAAGGCGAGGAGCCGCTCCGGCTGCGGCTGGAAACACAGGGGCCGAAGTATGGATGCGATGAGAACGCCGCGGACCGCATCGCCCAAGACGTGTCCGCCTTCTTCTGCCATGCCGTGGCCGCCCAGCAAACCCTCCGCGGCGGTCCTTTCCGCCCCGGTTTTTTTTCCTACGGCATGCACGTGCTGGAGGGATTGTTCTTGGGGGCGACGCCGGACGGGCGCCGCGCGGGCGAACCCGTCAGCAACAGTTTCTCCCCCGCGAACGGTTCCGAACGCAAAGGCCCCACCGCCGCCCTGCGTTCGGTGGCCAAAGTGGACCACACGCTCATCTCCAATGGCTGTGCATTGAACGTCAAGATGATGCCCGCCCTGTTCAAGAATGACAAAAGCCTGGAGCGCGTTTTGTCATTAGTGAAAGGATATTTTTCGCTGGGCGGAATGGAAATTCAATTCAACGTGGTATCGAATGACACCCTTCGCGAAGCCCAACGCCATCCCGAGCACTACCGGGACCTGGTGGTCCGGGTTTCCGGGTATTCCGCCTTATTCACCGACCTGGGGAAAGCCCTCCAGGATGAAATTATCCAACGGGCCGAATTTGGCGCGTTGTAACGCGTCTGATGAGAAACCCCTGCCGGAAATCCCCGCAAAATTCACCAAAGCAGGCAGTAATTCCGCCGTTGGGCTTTGATGGAGTCTGACAAGAGGCAATTTGTCCGATTGATTTCTAGGCGCGGTCTGCTCTATAATTAGCTTAGAAAATCAGGTTCGGGCGAAGGGTTTTGTGTTGAAAAGCAACCCCCAGAATAGTACACAAATACGCTTGATTTCAGGGCTTCCGGGCGCGGTGCCGATAATGCGAATGGTTGCCATTATGCTTGTGGCATTATTCGTTGGGGCGGCTGTGCATGAAGTGGTGTTCGTCTTGCTTGGCAGTGATCATGAACACGGTCATGATCATAACACCTGTCCATTGTGCATCTTCATATACACGCCAGTTCTTCTTGCACTGTGGGCTGTGGCATGGATACGGTTTGTCGCGGGGTATCTTATCTCCGGCTTGACGTGCGATGTGCCGGTGACCGTTTGTTGGGCCTTGCGGCCGGATCCTCGCGCCCCTCCGGCCCGGTAATTTCCCTCCATATCAAAACTACTTTTGGCTTCCTTCATGGCACGCCCATGGCATGTCCTTGATTTGATCAGGGGGCACGCCGGGCCTAATGTGCGTTTAGGCGCTAAAAGCTCCCCTTTCCCCGCAAACCAGCGTGAAGAAAACCCCTCGCTGAACTAAGAACGAATTTGACCCTAAGATGCGCACTCCACCCCGCATAGTGTGTTTGTTCATAAGCACGGTTATGCTTTGGGGCCATGCCGGCTTCTGCATACATTTGCTATTTGGCTGCTGTCCGAATGGTATGGAAACGCATGCCTGCCGGCATCACTTGGAAGGACATGATGGACGGGGGGAGAATCCAATCGCTCCCGCCGGCGCGATGAAAAAACCCCCACCGGACCGGGAGAGCGGCAGTTCTGAGACGATTTGTCCCGTGTGCAAGCTCTTTCTGGGCAAATTGAGTGATACAACCAAAACGAATACGCACTGTAGTATGGCGTGTTTCGTCCCAGGCACACGCCGTTTGCGGGATACGGCAGGGGCTCTTCCCCGCATGCCGATTCCCCGCATTTGTCCACCACGTGCGCCCCCGTCACGGAGTACCTGAAGTCTACCTCTCCCAAAACTCTATACACGGACCGGTGAAACGCCCTGTTCGTGGACATGGAACTCCGAAATCATTGTAAGAAAGGACATACCAATGAGATTCAAAGACAATATTGGGTTTACCCTAATTGAATTGCTGGTGGTTATTGCAATTATTGGCATTCTAGCCGCCATCTTGTTGCCCGCGCTCGCGCGCGCACGGGAAGCAGCTCGCCGTTCGAGTTGTCAAAACAACCTCAAGCAAATGGGGTTGGTGTTTAAAATGTACGTAAGTGAATCACCGGGTCAAAAATTCCCGCAACAGCACACCTGGACATGCGCGGGCAAATACAATCCGTGGCGATTGATGTTTGAGGGGAAACAGGTTTACCCCGAATACCTGACCGATATCAATACGCTGATCTGTCCCTCCTGGGTTGGCGCCACCGACGCGCTGGGGCGTTACGATGAACTCCATGGAGATACTTGGCCCACCCAATGGAGTGGCACTGGCAATGGGATCATCGAAGGATGCGAGATCACCTCCGCACCCTATCAATATTGCGGTTGGGCGTTCAACAAGGATATGAAGATACGTCCCGGCACGAACTCGAATACAGATGGTCTCCTTGCGGCCATGCAGGAAGGACCGCATATGAAAGAGGAGGATCTTGAATTACCCGCGCCGCCAGCGGGATATACCGGTTCAACCACCATCTACCGTCTTCGTGAGGGCATCGAGCGTTTCCTGATCACCGATATTAACAATCCCGCCGCGCGCAGCCAGGCGCAATCCGCCATCGCGGTCATGTGGGATGGCCTGTGTGGCGGTATGGTTGAGCATTTTGCGCATTGGCCGAGCGGGGGGAATGTGTTGTACATGGATGGCCATGTCGAGTGGCAGCGATTCCAATTCTTGAAGAAAGACGTTGATGGAACAACGGTCTTCAACGACGAAGATTTCCCATTCGGTGCGACCGGTTTCGCTATCCACAGCATGGAACCACGGGCATTTGCCCTGTGTAATTGACATCTGCCTTCAAACGTCCGTTTTTCAGAAAGTACCGGCGGAAAAGAACCACCTTGGAGGTCTTTTCCGCCATTTTATTCCATGTCACGATAAGCACCTATATAGTTCGTGTCAAAGTGCATTGAACGGCGCAACCCGCCCTGTAGGAAAATCCCTGCCGGAAATCCCCGCAAAATTCACCAAAGCAGGTATAAAAGTTGACTGGCGGGGCAAAGTTTGGCAAAGTATGGGCCTCTGGTACAACCCGCCGTGACTGGCGAGCGTGAGCGTGGGACAAACCACGGTGGAGCGGCGGGTGAACACAGCCGATCGCCTGGGCATTTCTTTATTCTACTGATGATGGCGTGATCCATCTTGGGCTGGCCGCGGCCTCCGCGCCGGAAATTTGGAGACAGGCGATGCAACGCACCCCTTTGTTCGAGGAGTATGCCGCCCATGGGGCAAAAGTAGTGGATTTTCACGGCTGGGGGCTGCCCGTTCACTTCTCCGGCATTCTTCAGGAGCATCTTCATACGCGGGCGCATGCCGGCCTCTTCGACTGTTCGCACATGGGCGAATTCATGATCCGGGGGCAGGCCGCGATCCGGGCCTTTGACCAACTCGTGTTCGGCGATATGATCGCGCTGAAACCGGGCCGGTGCCGCTATACCGCCATTCTCAATGACCGGGGCGGGATTATTGACGATTGCGTCGGCCTCAAATTATCCGAAGACGCCCTGTATCTGGTGACGAATGCCGGGCCGCTGGAACAGGTAACCCAACTGCTCCAAAAACAATGCCCCGAAGTGGAAAATCTCTCCGAAACCACCGCCAAACTGGATATTCAGGGCCCCAGCGCGCGCGACGTATTGCTGGCGCTGAGCCTGGACCCGGTATCCAATCTGGCGTATTGGACCGGCGCCCGAACTTCCTGGCGGGGCAAACAAATTATCGTGACGCGCGCGGGGTATACCGGCGAACTGGGGTATGAATTGTTTGTACCCAATGAGATAGCCGTGGACCTCTGGCGCGCGGCCGCCGCGCATGCGGAAGTGATTCCCTGCGGCTTGGGCGCCCGGGACACCCTGCGGACGGAAGTGGGTTATCCGCTGAATGGCGACGACATCACGGAATCGAAAACACCGCTCGATGCAGGCATGGAACGGTTCATCTGCTGGGACAAGGACTTTATCGGAAAACAGCGCCTCTTGGAACAACGGGAACGCGGCGGCTATACCGTTCTCAATGCCATTAAATCCCTCAACCGGCAGGCGCCCCGCCATGGCTTCGAGGTCAAGCACAACGGCGCGGTGGTGGGCGAGGTGAGCAGCGGCACCTTTGGCCCGAGTGTGGGCTGCGGGGTGGGATTGGCCTATCTGCCGCCGGCCTTGGCCGCGCCCGGAACGCCCTTGACGGCGGGCCCGCGCGATTTGCCCATCGAGGCGGCGGAAATACCGGTGTATAAAGGCGGCACGTGCCGCTTGAAAATCAACTGACTGGGTAAATCACTATGCAGGAACGGCGTGAATACATTCGCCGGCAAACGGACCGGGACTTGCTGATGCGCGCGTACGCAAAGGAAGAAGAAGCCCGCATCCCGAACGACAAAGAACGCCGGCATCTGCGGCGCCGGATTATCCGGCATAATTGTTCGCTGGTCATGGCGTTGCGAATAAAGTATGCCGGCAGGGACGATGACCTGTGGACGGCGGACGAGTGTCCCATCGAGGCCAAGCTTTATGATCTCAGCGAGGAGGGTTGCCTGGTGGTGACCCGTGAACGGCTGGAGATCGATCAGGAACTCATCCTGACCATCCAGTTGCGCGACATGAGTGAAGTCCATGCGATTGGAATCATCCGCTGGACCAAACGGATCGAAGACTCGAAACGCACCGCCCTCGGTGTGCAGTTCAAAGCCCTCAAAGAGGAATCCCGAAAGCTGTTGCTGGCTTTCTTGCAAAAAATGGAACGAACCGTTGGGTTCTAATCAATAGGAGCCTGTAGACCCATGAATCCAAGTGAATTGCGGTATACCGAAGACCATGAGTGGATTGGCCGGGACGGCGATGCCTATGCCGTCGGCATTACCGATTTCGCCCAAGACCAGCTTGGCGACATCACCTTTATCGAGTTGCCCAGTGTGGGCCGCGTGGTCCAGCGCCACGAAGAAACCGCCGCCGTCGAATCCGTGAAAGCCGCGGGCGATGTGTATGCCCCGGTGGCGGGGACGGTTGTCGCGGTGAATGACGCCCTCGAACGCGCGCCGGAATTGGTTAATCAGGACCCCTTCGGCGCGGGATGGTTTTTCAAACTGGGGCAGGTGGATGAGGCCCAAGTGAACGAGCTGATGGACGCGGCCGCGTATAAGAAGTTTCTCGAAACCTGCGGTGACTAATCAGGAGACACCCCAATGAGTTGGATTCCGGCCACGGAAACGGAACGGCGCGCCATGCTGGACACGATGGGCGCGGCCTCTTTGGAAGAGTTATTCGCATCCATCCCGGCGGAACTGCGGATGCGGTCGTGGGACGTGCCCCCCGGACGCTCTGAAATGGCCGTGTGCGGACAGCTTGGACGCCTGTCGGTCAAGAACGACGTGTGCTCGGTCAGTTTCCTGGGCGGCGGCTATTACGACCACTTTATTCCCGCCGCCGTGGACGCCTTGACCGGACGGAGTGAATTCTACACCGCCTACACGCCCTATCAGCCCGAATGCTCGCAAGGCACGCTCCAGGCGATTTATGAATATCAAACCGCCCTCTGCCGGCTGACGGAACTGGACTTCACCAACGCCTCGTTGTACGACGGCGGCACGGCGGTGTTTGAAGCCGCCACCATGTCCATGCGCCTGACGCGCCGCAACCGGATCATGGTGCACACGTCGCTGAATCCGGTGTACCGGAAGATGCTCGAAACCCACGCCGCCAATCTCGGCGCGGAAATCCTCACCGGCGACACTCCCGAAGGCGCGGCGTGCGTCATTGTGCAGAACCCAAGCGTTCTGGGCACCGTGCGTGATTTTTCCGAACTGGCGGCGCGGTGCCATCAGGCGGGCGCGCTGCTCGTCATGTCCTTTTATCCCGTGTCGCTCGGCATGGTCAAGACGCCCGGCGCGATGGGCGCGGATATCGCCGTGGCGGAAGGCCAAAGCCTGGGCCAGCCCCTGGGATTCGGCGGCCCCTATCTCGGCATCCTGGCCACCCGGAAGGAATGCGTGCGCAAAATGCCCGGCCGCATTGTGGGCCAGACGGTGGACGCCCAGGGCCGGCGCGGTTTTGTGCTGACCCTGCAAGCGCGCGAACAACACATCCGGCGCGAAAAAGCCATGTCGAATATTTGCAGCAACCAGGCCCTGTGCGCCTTGCGGGCGCTGGTGTATCTTTCGCTCCTCGGGAAAACCGGCCTCCAGGAGGTGGCGAAGGCCTGCCATTCCAAAGCCGAATACCTCAAGGGGAAATTGGGTTTTGCAAAAGTGTTGAATGATGGTCCGACGTTTAACGAATTCGCGGTCCGCCTCCCGAAAAACGCCACGGAGGTGGTGGAACAACTGCTTGCCAAAGGTTTCCTGGCCGGCCTGCCCCTCACGGCGGCCGGCATGGGCCATTCGAATGATCTGCTGATCGCGGTGACGGAAAAACGCTCGCGCGAAGAATTGGACGCCTTTGCGGCCGCGCTGGAGGAGGTATCATGCAACTGATTTATGAAAAATGCCGGGGACGCCGCGCCGTAACCTTGGACGCGCTGGACGTGCCGGAAAAAACATTGCCGCCGGAATTGCTCCGGGAAAAGCCCGCCGAACTGCCCGAAGTGAGCGAACTGGACGTGGTCCGCCATTTCACCCTGCTCTCGAAACGGAATGTGGGCGTGGACTCGCATTTCTATCCGCTCGGCTCCTGCACCATGAAATACAATCCCAAAATGACCGAGGCCGTGGCGGCGTATCCGGGCTTTGCGTGGCTGCACCCGCATTTGTCCACCGTCCCCGAATATCAGTCAAAATGCCAGGGCGCGCTGGAACTCGTCCACGAACTGGAACGGCTCCTCGCGGAGATCGCGGGGATGAAGGCCGCCTGCATCCAGCCGATGGCGGGCGCGCACGGCGAATTGACGGGCGTGCTGCTCATCGCCGCCTATCACCGGGACCATGGCAACTCCAATAAGGACACCATCCTCGTGCCCGATTCCGCCCACGGGACCAATCCCGCCAGCGCCGCCATTGCGGGCTATAAAGTGGTGGAAGTGCCGTCGAATGCGGAGGGCCTGATCGATCTGGAGAAGTTCAAGGAAGCATTGAATGATCGCGTGGCGGGCGTGATGCTCACCTGCCCGAACACCCACGGCCTGTTTGAAACGAATATCCGCGAGATTGCGAAACTGGCGCATGCGGCGGATGCGCTGCTCTATTACGACGGCGCGAACCTGAACGCCATCATTGGGCAATGCCGTCCCGGGGATTTGGGGTTCGACGTGATGCATTACAACCTGCACAAGACCTTCGGGACGCCCCACGGCATGGGCGGGCCAGGCTCCGGGCCGGTGGGCGTGGGCGAACGGCTGCTTCCGTATCTGCCGGGGCCCCGCGTGATGAAAACCAGGCAGGGCTACACGCTGGACATGCCCGATAAGTCCATTGGCCGGATGGCCCCGTTCTTTGGTAATTTCCTGATCGCGGTGCGGGCCTTCGCCTACATCCTGCATCTGGGCGATGAAGGGCTGCGCGACGTCAGCAACATGGCCGTGTTGAACGCTAATTACGTGCTGGCGCGCCTGAAATCGGCCTACAAACCCGCGTTTCCGGGCACGTGCATGCACGAATGCGTATTCACCGCCGCGCCCCAGGCCGCGAAAGGCGTGCATGCCCTGGATATCGCGAAAGGGTTGATCGATCTCGGATTTCATCCCCCCACCATCTATTTCCCGCTGACCGTGAAAGAGTGCCTCATGATCGAACCCACGGAAACGGAGAACAAAGAAACGCTGGACGCGTTCTGCGAGGCCATGCTCGATATCGCGAAACGGGTGGATGCGGATGCGGAATCCCTGCATGCCGCGCCAATCTCCACCCCCGTTGGACGCCTCGACGAGGTCAAGGCCGCCAAAGAACTCAACTGCGCAAAACTCCTGTGAATCCGTGTATCATCGCCGTTGTGCGGTCCTCGTTTCTTTCCATGTAATTACTGAAGAGCGTGGATGGAGGCATTTGCGAAATAGCCCTTTTCCTTTTCATTTGAGGTAGAAAGAAGCCGGTTTTGAGTTAAGATAGCGGTTATTTGCCCGGAACTCGAAGTATTCACGGGGAAAAGGGGTATTTCGCAATTGCCTGGGATGGTTTTGGGGTTGCTTTTACCCACGGCGTGTGCTATGTTTTGAAAAAAGAGGGGAGATGTTCCCCAACCCAAAAATGGTGGTCCTCGACACGAGGCGAAACAACATGTAATGAAGGAGGGATTAAAATGGAAGTGTGGCTGAAAATTTTGCTTAGTATTCTTTTGTTCCCCATAGGCTTGATTGCCTGGGCCTTCTAAATGGCAGGGCAGGGGTTCTCTTTTTTGGAAAGGACGAAACCTGTCAGCCGTTTATAGTGATCTACAGATAAATCAAGAGGCGAGGGAAAAGAAGGTGTGTCCTGTTCCCTCGCTGTTGTCTCTTTATACTACTACCTGTCAATTTCGTTGTAAAAATACAAAAAATTGACAGGCAGCAGGGCTGTTCGGCCCCTTCCGGGAGGATGAACATCCGGGCCGCCGCCTGACGGTGCATAAAAACGTCCTCCACATACCCTGATGCAAAAGTATTCAAATACTTGACTTTTTCAACCCAAAATGCTATACCCTCCAGGACGCTGGCGGAGGTTGCGAGAGAGGATTTGCCACAGGAAGCAGACGGCGGAATAACCACCGGCGCGGCCAAGGGGTGAATTTTCCGTTGTGGGTGAATGCGTAGACATGCGGTTGAATCAGGAGTATGTCATGGTGTGGAAATCGGGAGAATATGGATGAGGTGCGTACGGTTGGGTGCCTGAAAAAATAGATTTTTCTGATGTTTTATTCACAAAATACCACACAATAATATTCGTTCTTAAACCTGGGAAGGAGCAGGGCATGTATACTCAAAATCAATGGAGCAAAGATACAAAAATGTTTAAAAAAAGTATGAGGCTGATCTTACTCGCCCTTGTATTGGTTTTAACCAACAGCAGCGCATATGCATGGAATGGCACGTTCAGCGGTAATATCGACCCACCGCTGGCGGGAATACGGGTGTATTGTTCTGGAACTGGTACTACAACGACCACGAATTCATCCGGTGCATGGTCGTTTACAAAGACCAATATTGGCGTGTTTGAAAGTTGGACTCCAGGTCTTGCAACCATTTTAGGGCCTATCCCGGAAGGGTATTCTTTCCGCCCAATGGGATTTTGGAGCGGAACACTAACAAATCTTAACACAAGTTCGACGAATAATAACTCTACCTACACACAGGTGGCAGGTGTAAGGCTTGGTGAGTTTAGCGGGGGGGCAAGTGGTGATTCCCTAAGAGCGTGTTTTAAAAGTGTCTTTTGGTTTTCCGGGGGTCCAATCGGCGACTCAT
>CAYYRW010000072.1:0-18181 GCA_964474205.1 uncultured Nitrospirales bacterium
TTGCGGATTGCGGATTGCGGATTGCGGATTGCGGATTGCGGATTGCGGATTGCGGGTTGCGGGTTGCGGGTTGCGGGTTGCGGGTTGCGGGTTGAAAACAACCAAGTTTGGAAAAGGTTTCTATTTTGAGAGTCGGGCAGTTTTGATAGAAGAAACTGTCATAGATAGAATCTGATTTGCTTCATTCTGTAAATCCTTAACACGATTCGCTTTTATCATCCCAGATTCAACAATAAGATCAATCCAATATTGGACTTCATCTGCTTCTTCTTCCACAATTCCCATTTTTGCAATAAAATCAGCCTGTGATCGTGCACGGCATGCAGCACGGTAATTTGCCCCTACAGAGGTTCCGCAACGAAGTAACTGCTTGCCCAATATGTCCCCACTTTTTGTTTTCGGTAAAGCCTCAACCAGATGCATAACACGCAAGGCAAAGAGTTTGGTTCTTATTTTAAACTCAGTGGCATCCATGTCAGTAAAATATACGATTAAACTGTGCTATTCAAATTTCCATATAGATTCACCGCCTCCGGCTCCGAAAATCCGCAATCCGCAATCCGCAATCCGCAATCCGCAATATCCGGGCCTTGGTTAAAGTCCTGATTTTAACACCATATCGCAAATGGGGCCGCGGGATTTGGCGCCTTTTATGACCATGTGGCCGTAGTTGTGGGCTCCTTTCATCATGCGCACGACCCAGTTCAGTGCATTATTGGATTCATTGAGATAGGGATGATCGACCTGGCGAGTGTCACCCAGGCAGAAACACCGGACGCGTTCGCCCATGCGTGTCAGCAGTGCGCGGATTTCGTAACGGGAGAGGTTTTGGGTTTCGTCCACTATCACAATGGCATTTTCGATGTTCATGCCGCGAATAAAAGCCAGGGGGAGAATCTCGAACTTGCTTCGGTTGAAACGCGTGTGCGTGGGGTCGTCTTTTTCGAAGATGCGTTCCGCGGGGCGCAGTTCGTGGAGTTTGAAAATCAAGGCGCGCAGGTAACGGATATAGGGTTCCATTTTCTCATCAACGTCACCGGGCAAATACCCCATCTTCTCGCCAATCTCGATCATGGGTTTGAGGATGTAGATTTTATCGAACAATTTCCGTTCCAGAACGAGATAAAAGGCGGTGGCGAGTGCCAGGAAGGTTTTGCCGTACCCCGCCTCGCTTTGCAGCGTCACCAAATCGATGTTCTCATCCAACAGCAGTTCAAAGGCCAGATTCTGATAGACATTCCGGGGGCGAACCTTCCACACTTCATGCTCATACTCGATCACTTTCGGCCCTTCGTTCCCATGATACAGCGGCTTGCCTTCTTTCCATTGGAAGGAATTAGGGATGGAATCTTCCTCATCGGTCACAAACCCGGTATAGAGCTGCGAGTCGGATTGGAAGGGATGGGAGCTTTTAAATTCCTGGCTTTCGACCCCGGCGATGCGGGCCATCAATTGGAAAAGGCGGTCGTTGGTAACCAGGATGGGTTCCTGCATCCCGCTCGAGCGCACCTCGTGCAGAATCTTCAAATCAGCGTGGCCGTTGTGGTCCCCGTCCCCATCGTGGAGTATTTGGATAACATCGAGATTTTTATGGATGGCCTCCACCGCCAGCGCCACCAGATGCTTGAGCCGTGGCTCCTTCTTCAGCCGGTCCAATTCAAGAATGACATGGAACGGGATTCCAACCCCGTTTTCTTCTCCATTGCGCAGCAGGTTGATGCAGTTGGGATCTTCGAGCAGGGCGTTCGTGTCCAGAATATAATTCTTCTTCATCGAAATCCTCCGGGAGGAACACCTGGTTAATGCATGCGGCCATAGTACAACTCATTGGAGAACAGGGGGTTATCAACGTGCCATAGACGTCTCCTCTCAGGGGTGTGCGGAAACGAGCCCTCATGGTTGTTTTACAGACAATTTCCCCATAGCGCCTCCGAAGGGGGGGCCGGAGGCTCCAGCGCGCGCTATATTGCGGGCGGCTGTTCGTCATTACAAAAATGTTTTGTACGGCTGACTGCTATTAGCGTAGAGCATCCGGCGGAAATATGCAAGACATTTTTTTATCTCCGCGCGAGACTTGACCGGCCCGATCAGCCCTTCAGCCAGTCCCCTCGCACCGGACGGTCCAGGTGCGCATTGGCTTCCTCGTCATTAATAAAGTGTTCTTTTTCCGGGTCCCAGGTGAGTTTTCGGTTTACTTGCACGGCAATTAAGCCAATCTGGCAAAGCGAAACGGTCCGATGCCCCACCTCCACGGGTTCCAGGCTTTCCTTCCCGGTTCGAATGGCGTTCAGGAAATCCTCCTTATCAGAAAGTGTTTTGCTCAGGTCAAGTTCACCGGGGTTAATATCGCTTAGGATGGCGGGATTACTCGCTTCGATGCGATCCGGATACCATGCCTTAATCCAACCCTCGGCTCCATACAACTCGATGAGGGCTTCAGGCCCCATCTCATACTCGAGTGTCACGCCGTTGGCGTAAGCATAATGCGCCTTAAAAGCGACAATCGTGTCCCACAGTCCCTCCGAAAACGCGCCGGTTCCCTCCACACTGATGGGGCCGGAGCGGTCCGTATTATTGGCCCATTGGGCGATGTCATTCATATGGCTGCCCCAATTGGCAATCATACCGTTCGTGTAATCGGAGACCCTCAGCCATCCCGGGCGCTCACTAATATTATGCGGGGGATGCACCCGATTTTCGGTGTACGGCTTCTCCGGGGCGGGACCGAGCCAGAAATCATAGTCCAATTCCTTGGGCGCCGGCATCGCCTCGGGAGTCCCTATGGGCTTGGAATCTTCCGGCACATAGGTGTGAATCCGTTGCAGCGCGCCTATCCGCCCATTGCGCACACACTGCACCGCCTTCCACAGCACCGGCACCGACCTGAATTCACTGTCCGTGCGCGTAATCACCCCTTTTTGTTTCGCCACTTCGCACAAGCGGCGGCCGTGGGCAATCGCGGTGCTGAGCGGTTTTTCCACGGAGAAATGCTTGCCGGCCCGCGCGGCGGCCATGCCTATCGGCACATGCCAATGATCGGGCGTGGAAATCATCACCGCATCAATGTCCTTCCGGGCCAGCAATTCCCGGAAATCATGGTGGACGGAACATCCCGCATAGGTTTTCCCGGCTTTCTTCGCGTAGAATTCGTCCACAAGGGTCCGGGCCTGTTCGCGGCGCCAGGAATCCACGTCGCATACCGCCACCACCTGGGCATTGGGCGAGGCCAGGAATTGTTGCAGATTGACGTTTATGGCTTGGCGGCCCACCCCGATCATCCCGATAGTGATGCGGTCATTGGGTCCAGGAGCATTTGCGGCGGCAGCCCGGACATGGAAAGGAGCGAGCGCTCCCGCGAACATCATTCCGGTGCTCAGAAATCTCCTTCGGGTCAACTCCTTCCGATGCTGCATGCAATCTCCTTCTATCCTCTCTGCATTATCCAACAAGGCGTATGTACAAATTGCTATAGTCCCGCCTAGGATGATAGCATTACTTTATGGTTATGGGGTAAAAAGTGATGAATGAAGAAACCGCTCAGGAACGTATTGAACGTTATTTACGGATTGCCGTGGCTGTTTACATGGTGCTGCTGGTGTTGGCGATGTATCCGGCCACGGTGGACCCGACGGGCGACATCAAGCGGCTGATTACGGCGCTGGCCGCCTTTGGGCTGATGGCATGGTGGGCGCTGGCGGTGGGATGGTACGGCATTCCGGTGCGGCGGCCCCGGTTGTTCTTTGAAGTGTTGGTGTGTTTTCTCGGACTATACGTTTTATCCACAATTCGTTCGGAGTTCCGCTGGTTCAGTCTGTTGGATACGGGCGGGTTTATCTCATTGTTCGCGCTGTATATATTGGCGAGCCAGGTTTATCACACGCCCGCGCAGGTGCTCCGCCTGTTTTGGGTGATGTGCGGGGCGGTGGGATGTTCTTCGCTGTACGGGATGCTTCAAAAAGCGGGGGTGGATCCCTTTCCCTGGGCGGACCGCACTTCGGACGTGTATATGAACCTTCCGGCGACGTTTGGGAATCCCAATTTCGCGGCCCACATGTTGATCCTCACGATTATCCTCGGCATTCTGCTTCTCACCCTTTGGAGAGGTTCCGGGGAGGAACTGGCGCCTTCCGTGGGCCGGAGACGGGCCGGATTGCTCTTGGCACTGGCGCTGATTGCGTTATTTTTAGTCCATATGCGGTTCACGGGGCAGCGGGCCGGCATCATCGCACTGGCGGCGGCGCTTCTGTTGATGGTGGTGGCCTGGATCATCGGGCGGCGGTTCCGGAAACCACTCACCGGGGCGGTGGTGTCACTGGCACTGGTGGCGGCCCTGGGTTTTGCGGGGATGGGCGGCGCGATGGCGGTGTCCAAAATGAAAGGCGGCATTGCGTTTCCCATGGACACGTCGCTGCTGATTCGGTACCAATCGTATGTGAGCGCGGCGGACATGCTGTTTGATCGCCCCGTGCTGGGGCATGGCCCGGGCGTGTATGCCATTACCTACTCGAAGTATTGGACGCCGTTTGAAAAAGACTGGTTCGCCCAGGAGCTGCGAGTCAATAACCATGTACACAATGATGTCATCGAAATCGGGATTGACGCCGGTTTACTGGCGGCGGGATTGTATGTCTCCTTGTTGGCGCTTGGGATGGGGTACGGCCTGTTGATGGCGTTCAGCGCCGCGTCGCCGGTGCGCCGCCGCATGGGGTATGCCTATGCCGCGTTGTTTCTGGCGTTTCTGGTGGACGGTCTTTTCGGATTCAACCTTCGCGTGCCGGTTTCGGCGGTGGCGTTGTTCCTGTTGCTGGGTACGTTCGAGGGCATATGGACCGTAACGGACCCTCAAGCGCAAAAACGCAGTGTGGGTGTGGTGCGGTGGGCCTTTGTGACGGTGTTGCTGCTGGCTGCGGTGCTGAGCGGGCGCACGTTTGCATCGCAATATTACCTGCAACAGGGAAGCCGCGCACTGGCCATGAAGGAGTATGCCAAAGCCAAGGAATTATTCACCCGCGGGCAGCATATGACACCCTGGGATTGGCAGTTCGAACGCCGTCTGGGGCTGACCTGTCTCGCGGAACTGGACCCCCAAGGCGCGGTGGAGCATTTTGACCGGTCGCTGGCCATCAATCCCAACTACATTATGACCCGGCTGCCCATGGGGCACGCCAAATTAATGATCGCGCAGCGGATCATGCAGACGGACAACACGAACGTGGCCGAAGCGCTGAAGACATTGGATGAGGCCACGGATCATCTGAACGCGATGCTGGCGGTATGCCCGGCATTCGCGGATGCCCATGAACTGTTGGGGCGGATCGCGTCGTTCAGTGCGGCCTTCGTGGGGTTATCGAATACTCCGGAATCCGCTGCCCGCGCTCAGCAATATTGGAAGGTTGCGGAGGACCACCTGCAAAAAGCCATCCGGTTTTCCATCCAGAAAAAGGCGGAATATTACCGCATGCTGGCCAAGGTGCGCATGGCCCTGGACAATACGGATGGGGCGGAACAGGCCCTGGTCCACGCGGTGGAAGCCGATGCCACGGACACGGAAACATGGCCGTTGTTCTTGGAATTTGCGAACAAGCACAAGCGGTATGACCGTGCACGCAATGCGCTGGTGGCACAGCTCCGGCGGTTGAATGATATGGAAAAACCGGACAAGAACGCCCTGGGCACGGTGTATCTGTGCCTGGCCAATGTGCTTGAAAACGGCTTTAATGATCAGGAGGGCGTGGAGAAGGCCTATTGGGGCGCGTTGGAAAACAGCCCGTTGCGTCCGGAAGTTTGGACAAATCTCGCCCGGTATGCCCAGGACAAGAACCGCGGGGATTTTCTGAAGACGTCCGTGGCACAAACGTGCGGGCGTTTGGCGGTGACGGACCAGAAGCCCTTGGCGTATGTGGCGGCGGTCAACGGCGTGCTTCAAAAGGGCGCGCCGGAATTGGAGCATGCGAGCGCGGTGGTGCTTTCGCATATCCGGGCACACAAACCCACGGATCCCTTGAGTGTGGAGCAGGCCTATGGCTGGGCGGCGCGGCTGTTGTTGGAGGTATTGCAGGCATCGCCGGACGCGGAAGTGGGGTGCGGGGCGTATTTGAATTTGGGGATCAGTTTTGCGGGGCTGGAGCGTCTGGACCTCGCGGATCAATTATTTGTCAAAACAAAATCCTGCATTGATCCGGAGCGTGAAGCCTTTCTGGCCCTCCACTGGGCGGACACGATGGTGCGGCAGAACCGGTTCGAGGAAGCCATCGCCCTGCTTCGCGAGGCACGGGACAAGCATCCGGACAATCTGGACGGGCGGTGGGCGCTGGCGCGGACGTTGGCGAAAAATGGACGCATCGAAGAGGCGCGGGTGGAATACACCGCACTTTTGCAGGAGTCCGCTCTTGCTCCGGAAGGACGATCCATGTTGGAGAGAGAGATGAAAGGCCTGTAAGGGCCAAAGGGCACGCGGCAACCGTCAATTCAAATACCCCAGGGCTTTGAGGGCATCCCGCATGGCGGGGTCGAGATTCCCGGGGGTGATGGTATCGGTGTCCGCCACATACCAGACATAGAGGGCGAATTTCCGGGGCAAACTGGCGGGGTCGCAAGCGTCGGCATTGGCGGCCAAGTCCGCAATCTTCACGGGTGTGCCATCGAGGGGGCGGTGCGCCCGGTTTTCGCCGGCATGCACGATGCCGGGCGGAATGGGCTGTCCGTCCACTTTGACGCGAAGGCAGATTTCCTGGTCAGGATCGACGGCAATGCGGAGCAGGGCATGGTCTTGTTCCGCCATGGAGGCATGCCAGAAGTCGCGCTGAAAATCGTGATCGCGTTCATGTTTTGTTTTCCAGGAAAAGCGAATGCCGTTTCCTTCCCGGTGCGCTTCCCCTTTCCATTCATAATAGCTCAGGTCGAACGCGCCGAGGGCTGTCCCCTGAACAGTTCCGTCAACCCGATGTTCGTCATCGCCGCAGGTCATGAGAATGTGCAGGCCCGCGCCGCCCCGCGCCGCGATGCGGGCGGCCATCCCGCGCATCAGGTCGCCTTCGGGCGGCGGCGCGGCCATGCCATGAAGTTCTTTCGGGTCCGCGGAGAGGTCAAAGAAGGCTTCCCATCCGCCGGCCAGATCCCGCAGGTACTTATAGTTTTGGTAACGGATGGCCCGGGCGCTGAAGGAAAGGCCCAACAGGGAAGCGTAGCCCATGCGGGGTTCACAGGTTCCCGTATCAATGAGTTCCTTGAAGGACCGCCCCTGGAAGCGTTCTTCTTTCGGGAGCGCGAGACAATCGAGGATTGTGGGCGCGATATCGATCATTTCGACCAGCGCGCCGCGGGATTCTCCGGCGTGACGGCCCATGGGCAGTTTCATAATCAATGGGATGGTTAACATTTCTTGATACAGGGTCCGGCCATGGTTCACACCGCCATGGTCCCAGAACTCCTCCCCGTGGTCCGCGATAATCAGCAGAAGGGTGTTTTCGTACAGGTTGCGCTGCTTGAGGGCGTTTATCAGGCGGGCCAATTGCGCGTCCGAATAGGCAATCTCCGCATCGTACGCATCGAGGGTTTGTTGGCATTCGGCCGCCGCGCCCAAATCCGCGTAGGCGGCATTGCGGAATTTCCCGGCAAATTCCGGAGGCGGGGCATAGGGGGAATGGGGTCCCATGGCATGCACGTACATGAACCAGGGCCGCCCTTGCAGTGTCTCCAGTGAAGCAAGGGCGGTGTCCACGACTTTTGCGTCGTCGAGATTCTTGGTGTCGGAGGCGTCCACATTCACGTAGCGGGTAAAGCCCGCGCCAAATCCCCAGAGCGGCAGAAGGTTGGGGTTGGTAATCAGGCCCTGGGTTTCGTAGCCGTGTTGTTGCAGCACGGCGGCGAGCGCGGGCAAATCCTTGCGCAGCAGGTCAGGGTTATCCTGGGCGCCGTGGATAGCGGGGTAGGTGGAAGTCAGCAAAGAGGCCACCGAAGGTTTGGTCCACGAGGACTGGGGCATGAGATTTGTAAAACGAATCCCTTCTTGGGCCACGGCATCAATGTTGGGGGAGGTGTCTCGGGGGTACCCATAGCAATGGAGATGATCCTGGCGCACGGCATCAATAAGGTAAATCAAGACATTGGGGGCGTGTTGTTCCCCTTGAATGATTTCGCAGGAGCTTATCCAAACAGCGCGCGGGGAACTGATGACCAAGCGGCAAATCCCTTTGCACGCTTTTAAGGGGATGCGATATTCAGCCCACCGTGGACGATGGCCGGTGGTGAATTGATGGATACGGACATTGTTTACGTAAACGCGGAAGGAAGCGGTTTTCCCATGGGGTTCCCCTTCGAGCACCCCGAGGCGCAGGAAGGCGTCCTGGGTGATTTCCCCGAGGCGGAGCACATGGTTTTTTTCGCTTCCCACGGAGCGTGCTTCCCGCCATTCGGAATAGCGTTCAATGCATTTGACGGGAACCTGGCCGAGGGGGATATCCTGTTCAAGATTGGCGGGCGCTTGGCAGCCCTGTCCTGCCAGCAGCAGTATGAGGAAAAGAGCATTAAATAAGGTCGATTTCATGCCCGCAGGGTATCCGGCGGCTTGGGACGGCGCCCGATTAGTCCTTGGCCACTTCAATCGCGTTTTTACCCGCCCCTTTGGCTCTGTACAGGGCGTCATCGGATTTTCGGATCAGTTCTTCCGACGTAATGGTCCCGGTGCCGCAGGCCACACCGATGCTCATGGTGGTGCCATAGCGGTTTTCCAGGCGTTCAAACTCGGACTGCATCCGCTTGGCCACCTGCAAGGCGCCTTCGGTGCTGGTTTCCTGGAGAATCACGGCAAATTCATCGCCGCCGCAGCGGAAGCCTTCATCGGTCATGGAGGTGCGTATGCTGCGGCGCATGACGTGGCCCATGGAGACCAAGAGTTCGTCGCCTACCTGATGGCCATAGGTGTCATTGCATTTTTTGAAATTGTCGAGGTCGATCATGAGGAGTGTGAGCGGCGTGTTGTTATCACGCGCGCGGGCGGTGGCCCAGGCAATGCGATTCTGGAAGGAGCGTTTGTTGAACAGGCCGGTCAGGGCGTCTTTTTCGGCGGCTTCGGCCAATTGGCGCTCGACCTCCCGTTTTTCCGTCACATCCTTAAAGGTGAGAAAGACATTGCGCCCGAATTCGGTCCGGATGAACGAGGCGGAGATGTCCACATGAATCTGGCGTCCGGACGGGTGGGCGATGAGCAAATCGGCCATGGTGCCGCCGCCCCGGTGGGAACAGATAATGAGGCCTTGTTCGAGGCGGAGCCGGTCGGAACCGGTAAACAGGTCGGCGATGGGGGTTCCCTTCAACGAACTGGATAAAACACCGACTAATTCACTAAAGGCGCGGTTCGCGTCGGCGATTGTAAACGTGTCGTCTTCCAACAGCACCATGCCGTCCGCGCTCAACTCGAACAGGCTTCGATATTTGCTCTCGGCCATGATCCGTTCGCGTTCGAGTTCGCGTTCTTTGAAAAGGCGGAGCAGTTTGGCTTCGAGTTCGGCATGGGGGAAGGGTTTGTTGATAAAATCCTGGGCGCCTGCGTGGACGACTTCGACGTAGGGGAAATCCTCGGGGTATCCGGTCATCACGATGATGTCCATGGCCGGCCGCAAGGCGTGGGCTTTTTCCAGCAAGTCAAACCCATGAAGGCCCGGCATCATCATGTCGGTCACGAGCACGTCCACCGGGCTTTGTTCGATGATTTTCAGGACTTCAAGACCATCGCGGGCGCAGGTCACCTGACAGCCGAGCCGGAGCCCCACCACCCGCTCGATGAGGGCGGTGATGCTTTCCTGGTCGTCCGCCACCAGCAGACGATAATGGGCATACGGAAAAGACGCGGTCTCCCCCGGATGATCCACCGTCTCAGCGCACGATATATTGTTCATACTGCTGTCCATATCCTTCCCTCTGCGAAAGACAAGTATACGTCAAAAGACTCCCTTTGTGCAAACCGTTTTTCCTTATTTGAAGAGGCTGGGGCGCCTACTGAAGATTACCCAAGGACTTCAGGCGAATATCCTTGAATTGAACCGTCATCGGCGGGCCGCTGTGCAATTGGAGCGCCAGAATCCCGGATAAATCCTGTTGTTTGGGGTCATTATCCAGGACTTCGGCGACGATGCGCCCGTTGACCTTTAGCGTAAGATGGGGCCCCTGGCAGATGAGATGGTATTCATGCCAGTCGTCAAGACGGAACCGGGCGGGCCCCTCCGCCCCTTCGATTTTGGTGGTGGTGGGTTGCCCATTGGGATCAAAGACTGTCTTTTCACCGCGCCAAGCCAGGGTTTCCCGTCCGTGCTCATCGTACAAACGCACAAGCCAGGGGGTATTCGTGTTGTTGTCCACCTGGTAGCCGCGGCAATCATCGGTTATTTTACCGTTGAATATTTCGCTGCGGAACTGGAACCCCCCATTGACATCACTGGAACTTAGGATGCGGTGGCGGAGTTTTAACTCAAAATCGCCAAGTGCCCCACCCTGATAAACGAGGTAGTGATTGCGCTCCGTGGGATGTTCCGGAGTTATTTTGGCGGTAATAGCCGCATCCTCAATGGACCAGAAACTCATGTCCGCGGCATTCCAACCTTCCAGGGTTTTACCATCGAAAATGGATTGGAATCCCGGTTCATCCTGCAAGGGGGGCAGTGGGTCGAGGGGTACAGGCGCGGCGGGAGAATTGGCGGGGGAAGGCGTTTGTGGATGCTCCGCACAGGAGATGAGCAAACCGATCAGGGCCAGCAAGACGGCGAAACAAGGCGTTTTCCATGTCATGATACATTTTCCCTCGTTGATAACCGCCGTAATTATGATATCAGGCCCATGCCCGGTTCAAATTGGAAACACGGTGAGGCGTCCAGTACGAATGAGAAACGAGGGAGGAGTGAATTGAAAGAGATGTGGACCGGATGGACCGGATGGACAGAATGGACAACACTCCCGCACGAATATAAGGCGGTTGAATGTTTTGTGCCGCTCACCAGTTCTCCATCGGGATTATGTCAGGCCGGATGACCGGCGGGGCGGCGGGGTCGATGAGAATGGCCCAGCGGCTTGATGCCGATGCGGGTAGGCTGGTCTCGAATCCCAGCATGCGCGTATTCGGATTTGTCTCGTCATAATCATGGGGTGGTTTTTCGATGTCGTACAGGGTGAGTTTCACGTTGGCGGGGGCCAGTACCCGAAGGGAAATGGCCTGTCCGTCCTGCCGAAGGGTGGCGGTATCCGCGCTTTCGAGAGCCACCTCGGCGTGCGTGGCCATGGCCCAGCGCACGGGCGTCTCGTGGTCCAGGGTTTTGATTTCGTCTTGTATCAACATCGATTGCCCCATGAGGCGGACCCCGCGCAGGGCACAGGCCAACTGCCCTTCGTACACCGGCGTCATGTCCACCACGGCAAACGGATGGCCGGGGACGTCCGAAAACCGGGTTATCGTTCCCATGCCTTTGACTTGTTGCAGGTGGCCGTCCACCACCAGGGTGTTGTGGCTGAAATTGTTCAGGCGGAAGACCGTCCAGCGCCCGCTTTCCTGTTTTTTATTCCAGAGGTCTATGCCCCGGGATTCGAGACTATGATAGCCCTGGCTGCCCAAATCCACCGCCCATCGCACCCCTTTCATGTCCAGCACAAACGAACCCGTGTCCATGTGTGCGTGGTTTGTGGCCGGCGACCCGCCTTTGATCCCCACGTAGGTTGCATCGTCCTGCCATCCACTGCGCAGTATCGCCACAGGCGTGCGGCCTTCGCCTTTCCAGCAGAGCGTCCCCGGCGCCTCCAGGTTTCCAATGGGTTGGGCCCACACCAACAGGAAGGCCAACATCCGGTCGCCGCCACCCTTGGCCCCTGGTTTTTCAGCGGCAAACAGTTCCAGTTCCTTCTTCTCCCGCCAGAGCAACCCCGGATTCCGGAGGCGTTGCGCGAACCAATGCATGGCGGGGGATATGCCGCCCTTGGCGCCACAATCGGAGTAATTGAAGAAAAATCCTGTGGGGCCGGTGGCCTGGAGATAAAATTCGGGCGTCTTCTTGAATCCGTTCGCGGAAGCCAGGCCGAAGTCCGTGCCGAGGACCGATTCCAGCGCCGCAATCATAAGCACATTATAGGTTGTCCCATATTCCCAGTAACTTGGCCCTTCGGGATAAACGCCATCGGGTTCATATTCCTTCATCGCATGCGGCACGTTTTTAACGGCGCGGGCCACCATCTGTTCGGCCAAGCCGGGGCAGTCTTCCATAACGGCCAACGCGCCCAGCACCATCCCGCCGTGGCACACCTGATTCCAATTGTTATTACCGGTCACCCACCCGCCGCCTTTTATGGAAGGCTCCAGCCCTTTCTTGATGATGGCCTCGCGGATAAGGGTGCGTGTTTCCGCGTCGAGATCGTTATAGAGCCAGTCATACCCCACCGACAGGGCCGCCGTCATTTCCGCCACATCCAGAAAATGGCTCGGATTCCAATCCTCGAACGCCGCCGCCGCCAGCATCTCCTTCCGGGCGCGTTCAAGGTAGTTCTTTTCCCGGGTCATGCGATAGGCAAATGCCAGATACGATACCCGCTGCAAACACGTCCGGGAAACACCCAACAGGCGCTTTCCTATTTTCTCACGCTTCACGGGTTCTTGGTCCATCAGTTCATCGGCGGCGGATTGGAGATGCCCGTACACCGATGAAAGCAGGGTGTCCCCATCAATCTTCGCCTTAACGTTTGGCGCTGCTTCGTCCGGGAAAAACAACCGCGGATGGGATGCCGCCGCCTGGTTCATGCGCGCCGCCACCTCTTGCGAAACCGCCGCGTCCTGCGCTTCCGCCGGGTACGGCATGCCGTAGAGCAAGACAGGAAAAAAAACGAGTATATTTATTGGCACCCTAAACGACATAATCCAACGCCGCAGGCATTTAAGTAAATCCTGGCAACTGTTATTCAATGTCCATTGCGTCATGATTTTGGAAATCCTCCGTAGCGGTCCCAAAAGCTTCGTTTGCGCTTGTGCGCCGCGGCCAAGGCCGAGCTATATTCGCTGTGGTTGGGGAAATTGTTCCAATCCTCCACCTTACAGGCAATGTTATCGAGCTGACGCAAGTATTTTACTCCGTGGTGGTAATATTTTGATACGGCGCGTTGGAGGATGGAATCAATCAAGGCCCGGTAACACAGGACGGCGGGAAGCCAATACCGCGCCCGTTCCATGGCTTCCGCCAAGGGGAGAAGATAGTAATAGTGGCCGCCGTCCAAGTCAGCTGCATGTTTCAGAATGTACCGGGCGGCATCCTCCAATCGGTTGACTTCCAAAAGAAACGAGGCATCCGAGTAGGACAGGGCATCTGTTTCAAGGATTGCCGTGCACTCTTGCTCAAGCACAACCGCCCGGTGCTTCTTGCCAATTGCATGGAGAAGCTTATCGAGGTTGCGTGCGTTGCGGGTGCGGCGAAAAATGCGCCACGCCACTTCTTCGAGGGCTTTGCGGTCTTTTTGCTGCTTGAAGATGTCATAAAGCAGTTCGTCTCTTTCGGATATGCGGGAATCGTCTCCGGCATCCTTATTTGCCCACTCGAGTGCGCTGACGGCATCTCCGGCCTCCAGATAGACCCTGCCGATATCCAAACAGAACGCCAATGGAAGATCGGTCCACGCGGCCCTCATCGCCTTTTCATAAAGCGGTGCGTCTTGTAATTGGCGCGCTAGCATCATCACGCCATTGAAAAACTTCCGGCGTCTGTACGCCGGGTGTTCTTCCGCGTCTGAAACGTGGTCCGCCCGCGCCCAAAGCTGCTTCGCCATGTTTCGCATAGTTTCCTTGGGAAACATGGCCTCTGCTTTTTCCAAAAGTCTTTCCCGAACACCATAATCATCTCCGGCCCAAAGTCGAAGCACGACATCGGAAAGCCAGGCTTTGTCTGCGCATTTTTGTCCGAAGGCGGCAAAAACCTCCGTGGCGTAACTCCGGAAGACATCGCCAACCAGGCCATCGGAATCATCGCAACTTTCGATCACACTTCGGTCACAGGCGAAAAAATCGGCCAAGCGTTCTATGCCCTCGTTCGGGTCCTCCGCGGACACTTCGATCGCCTCGACCATGTTTTCCAATTCTTGTGCGAACGCTCTGGAAGACCGGCGGTCATAGAACACATCTTGATCCTTCAACCTGGCGATTTTCCGCTTCACGAGTTCAGAGTTTTCACTGGGTGTATTCGCGAGGCGCATGATGACTTCCATTGCTGTCTCGGAATACGTGGAAACTCTGAGAAGGGTGTCGACAAGGATTTCTTTGTCCAATTCAAGTAATTTTTCTCGATAGCCGTTCATACGATGATAATACCATATCTTTCTTTTCTCCTCCTATGCCCGTTGACAGGGCTGTCGTTGACAGGGCTTGACGGTTTTCCTCATATGGTATACACAAGGAAGAGGGAGTAAATGCATTTTTGCAGGGATTCTTGTTCATCGGCTATCGTCTGAATATTGTTTGACCGGTTCTACGGGCCTCTCTATAATGCCGGTAATCGCGTTAATGAGAGGGAGTATATGCATTCCACTGCTTTGCTTCGCGTCGTATTTCAGGGCATGAGCCGGGCTTTGTGCGCCGCTGTCTTTCAGGCGGCCATCCTGGTTTCAGGGACGGTTCTATTCTGTCCGGCGGCCAATACTGCGTGGGCGGAGCCGTCAAAGGGCGCGGTTTCAATTGATGCGAACTACCCCGGCGGCAACATTATTGTTGACCGTATCGAGGGCGATACGATTTTTCTCAAACCGGACCTGCGGGATACGGAGGGGTGGTGGTTTTATTGGAACTTCAGGGTCATGGGCGCGGCGGGGCGCACCCTGACCTTTCGATTTGCCGAGCGTGATCCCATCGGCGTGCTGGGTCCGGCGGTCAGTACCGATGGCGGGGCATCGTGGTCGTGGATGGGCGCCAAGATGCTGCGTTCGGGGCAATTCACGTATGCGTTTCCACCCAATGCGGGCGAGGTCCGGTTTGCGTTTACGATTCCCTATCAGGAGGCGGACTTTCAGCAGTTTCTGGCCCGGCATCGCAATTCACCGGACCTTGTTGTTGAATCGTTGTGCAAGAGCGCCAAGAAACGGGATGTTGAATTGGTGCGGGCGGGGCGGCTGGATGGAGCGCCGCCGTTTCGCGCATTGGTGACGGCGCGGCATCATGCGTGCGAAGCGATGGCAAATTACGTGTTGGAAGGCTTGTTGGAAGCGGTTTTGGCGGATGATGATGAGGGGTATTGGTTTCGGCGGAATGTGGAGGTGATGGCGGTTCCTTTCATGGACAAGGACGGCGTCGAGGCGGGGGACCAGGGGAAAAACCGGCGTCCGCACGATCACAATCGCGATTATAGTGGGCCGGGGCTCTATCCTGAAACCAAGGGGCTGCGAACCTTGGCGCGCAACTGGTCAAACGGCAAATTGCGCGTTGCCTTCGATCTTCATTGTCCCTATCTGCGGGGCAAGCATAATGAAGACATTTATTTGGCGGGCAGCCAGGAGGAGGCCATGTGGGGACAACAGCAGGCGTTTGGTGCATTGGTCGAAAAGGCCAACCAGGGAGGCGCATTGCCCTATCACGCCGCGAACAACCTTCAGTATGGAGAAAGCTGGAACAAGGCCGGCAACTACACATCAGGGACAAGTTTTGCGCAGTGGGCGGCAGGTATCGAGGGATTGTGTCTGGCCGCGAGTTTCGAGATACCTTATGCCAATGCGGGCGGGAATGCGGTTACTCCCGATTCCGCCCGGAATTTTGGTCATTCTCTCGCCAAAGCGTTACGCCGGTATCTTGAACACGAGGAAAAGCCCGTCCCTGAAGACAAACCGCCTGTTCAGGTGGCCGGAGTTTTTCCCTCCATGACCGTGATGGCGAAGGGCCTTGGCAGTGATTCCGAGGCGGGGATCGGTGCGTTGATGCCCTGGGGGGACCGGCTTTGGGCGGTGGGGTACGTCGCGCATATCCGGGGCGAGGGCTTGGGCCTTTATGAAATCCGCGAGGATATGACGATGCGGCGGCATCCCGCCTCGATCACGGGGACCTATGCCAACCGCATGGCGCATTGGCCCAGCGGCCAGGCGTTTATCGGCCCGTATGCCATTGATGCGGATGGGCAGGTGCGCGTTATCGAGGCGTTCAGGGACAAGCGCCTTGCGGCCACCTGTGCCCATCTCAGCGAGCCGAAGACGAAAGTTTATTTTCTGGGCATGGAAGGCGGATTCTGGGAAGTGGACGTACACAGCCTGGAGGCGGTCCATCTCTTTGATCTTCGGAAGGAACTGCGCATCGGCGATGCCAAGGAGCATTTCAAAAGCGCCTATACCGGGCAGGGCCGCGTCGTCGTCGCCAATAACACGTATGATGAGAGAGAATTCCTTGGGGAGCGGCACGCGGGACGGCTTGCGGAATGGGATGGCACGGCTTGGACTATTCTTGAGGAAAATCCGTTTGTGGAAGTCAGCGGCAGCGAGGGCAATGCCTCGTACGGCGGGAACACGCTCTACGCGGTGGGCTGGACGAATGCCTCCGTGGTGCTGCGTGCGTTGGTGAAGGGCCAATGGCAACGCTACCTGCTTCCCAAATCCAGTCAGAGTTGGGACCATGCCTGGAATACGGAATGGATGCGCATCCGGCATGCCGTTACCGAGCGTCTGCTGATGGATGCGCATGGAACGTTCTTTGAACTGCCGCCTTTCGCGTATGGCGGGCATATTTGGGGAATCCGGCCCATCTGCACGCACCTCCGGGTGGTTCCGGACTTTTGCCATTGGCGCGGACTTTTTGTTATGGCCTCCGATCAGCTCGATCATGATCAAGGGCAACCGCAGTCCGGCCTGTGGTTTGGCAATATCGATGATCTTTGGCGCATGGGAAAACCTTCCGGTTGGGGCGGCCCCTGGCGGAACACCCCGGTGAACGCGGGGGAAATTTCCGATCCATTCCTGATGACGGGATATGACAAGAAGGTGCTTCATCTCACCTGTAAAACGAAGAAGGCGGTGCGGTTCGAAGTAGAGGTGGACTTCCTCGGGGATGGACACTGGGCGCCGTATCAGTCCTTCACGCTCACCCGCCGCACGCCGTATGTGCATCATGAATTTCCACAGGGGTTCTCCGCGCACTGGGCCCGCATCAAGGTGAACCGGGCCTGTGCCGCAACGGCCTGTTTTATGTATCATTGAGGAATCAACCAACAGAAGGAGGTTTCCCATGCCCGAAACCAAAATACGGCGTCCGGCTTCCGTAAAGAATATCAAGTGGTATCAGTTGAAGATTACGCTGATGGGGGTTCCCATATGGCGGAGGCTATTGGTGCGGGAAGATGTGAATTTGGGATTGTTGCATGCGGTCATCCAGGTGGCCATGGGCTGGACCAACAGCCACCTCCATCATTTCATCATTGGACAGAAGCGGTATTCTGACCCGCAATTCGATGACGGCTTCGATTTTGGCGAGCCGCCGGCTCTCGATGAAGAAAAGGCCACGCTGGCGGAAGTTGTTCCCCGCGCGAAAGTCAAATTCATTTATGAATACGATTTCGGCGATTCCTGGGTGCATTCCATCACGGTGGAAAAAATACTGGAGCCGGATGCAGTCCCGAAAGGGTTTGCTGAATGCACCGGCGGAGAACGCGCCTGTCCGCCGGAGGATTGTGGCGGAATCGGGGGCTATGCAGACCTGCTTGAAATCATCAAGAATCCCAAGCATGAAGAACACGAGTCCATGATGGAATGGCTTGGCGGCCGGTTTGATCCTGATGCATTCGACATCGAGAAGACCAACAAATATCTCAAGAAACTCAAGAGACCGCACACAACGGTAGACCAACTCGCACGGATACTGATGACGCGGGATGGAATATCGTATTGATTACGAACGGCATAGACTGCGCGAAACACCGGTGCAGGAAGGCGGCGGCAAAAGTACATTTGCGCCTCAATCTGCAAAGTTTATTGCCCCGGCGTAGCCGCAGACGACCTGTCCTGCGAAGCGCTTGGCGCGAAGAAGGAAGCCGGGTCCACAACTTGCCCGGCATAGCCGCAACGAAAAACAGGGACGGCTGCGAGCGACCGAGTCCCCGGGTACCCCGGAAAGCTTGCCCCACCCCAAACTCTTTTTTCATGCTCCCCGAAGGGGAGCGATTTGAATAGATAAAATGAGAAGGTCGGCCCCGCAGGT
>CAYYRW010000073.1:0-17912 GCA_964474205.1 uncultured Nitrospirales bacterium
CTTAACCCGTAATAACACACCATGATAACTGTCCAGTTTTTGGGGATCACTTCAGATTGCCGGGTATCGGCAAAGCAGTACGGGATCGTTGACGGTCACCATTTCTCCTAGTGCGGCAGTCGAAACTGGAGCACAGTGGCGGCGGCTTGGAACTACAATATGGCGAAATAGTGGTGTCAGCGGCACCGAAAACGGTATCTCCGCCGGTTCTTACACGGTAGAGTTCAAGCCAATTTTAGGATGGACGGAGCCTCCAAATCATAATGTTACGATCACAACTGGACAACTTACAAGTATCAGTGAAACTTATGTCCAGAACGGCGGGGGAACGTCCTCTTTTACAATTTACAATGACGGAACTAAACAGCTTTCCATAACATCGATAAACCCCGAACAATCAGCACCCTGGATTTCGTGGACACCGCCCGCCCCATTTGCCGTCGAACCCTATAATCCAGTCTTAGTCACAGTATCTATCGACTACAGCCAAGCTCCGGCGGGACAGACTACACGCAGGCTTTTAGTTACCTCCAATGACACAGATGAGTCTCCCTATCCTGGAGGTGTTAACATTGTTGTGAACAAAGGGGAAGATCAACCAGAACTTATTGTATCTCCTTCGGATAATCTCGTGGCATCGGGGTACGAAGGGGGTGGATTTAGCCCGCTTACAAAGACCTATGAAATAAGCAACACTGGTAAAGGAACGCTGAACTGGACTGCCAATTGTCCCTCCAATTGGATTTCCCTTTCTAAGACAAGCGGCACAGCGCCTGATAGTGTGACTGTTTCAATTAATGATAATGCCAATTATTTTCCCGGTTCGGTTGCTGGCACACACTATGATACAACCATCAATATTGGAAGTAATGGCGGCACTACTACCAGACAAGTTGATCTCACCGTATTCAACTTAGATGGCGAGGGTGAAGCAGAAGGGCAAATTGAAGATGAAGGTGCCTTTGAAGGAGGGGGGGGAATTGAAGGCCAGATCGAGGGTGAAGGGGAATCGGCATTGACATGGACAAGGTCCCTATCAAATGCGTTTGATGCAGCGCAAAGCCAGTCTAAGCTGGTATTGTTGTTGGTAGGACGCAATACTTGTATGAACACTTTATATATGAGAGATACAGTATGCGAGTTGTCTAACCCGCCTATCAAAACTTACATTCAAGAGCACTACGTCCCTTGGTTTGCCAATGTGGATTCAGATACGGACTGGTATTCCTTTGGGAATGGATTGGATTCGTATGTACTCCCAATTATCTGCCGAATCAACCCCAATGATCCATCTCATTATCTAGATCGAACGACAGGCATTCAGGACGCGGTAACATTTTATGCACGTCTGCAACAAGATGGAGAGGGTGAAGAGGAAGGAATACTTGAAGGACAACCTGAAAGCGATGGGGAAATAGAAGGTGTTTCAGACGAAGAAGGTGAAGACAGTACTGAAGGGACTGCGGAAGGAGAACCTGAAGGGCAAATACCTTTATCTATCTCTCAGCAGCCACAAGACGCCGCGGTCTATGTTGGAATGCAGCATATTTTCTATGTAGGTATACAGGGCGGTATTGGATCAATTACCTATCTTTGGAAAAAGGATGGTATGGAACTGGCTGTATCCAGCAGTCCAACTTGTACGATTACTTCTGCAATATTATCTGATGAAGGCGTGTATACCTGCACCGTATCCGATGAATTGACTAGCTTGGATTCAGACGATGCAATATTAACCGTCTTTGAGCGTCCACTCGCCGGGCAACATACCGCAGATCAAGATGGTAATTGGACTGTTAATTTGTCTGAGTTGCTTCGAATCATCCAATTTTTTAACTCCGGCGGATATTATTGCCAAGCTGGCTCGGAAGATGGATACGCCCCCGGCTTCGGCGACCATAGTTGTACCCCACACGATAGTGATTACAATGTACAGGATTGGTTTATCAACTTGTCCGAATTGTTGCGGCTGATTCAATTCTTCAATTCCGGTGGATATCATTGTGAGACTGGAACGGAAGATGGTTATGCCCCCGGTCCCGGGCCTTTGTGCGAAACCGAGGGGGAAGGCATTATGGAAGGTGTTGTTGAAGGTATCGAAGAAGGTGATGTGGAAGGTCTACCTGCCGAAGGTTCACCGGAAGAGGGTGAAGGTGTAGAAGAAGGATTTATCGAAGGGCAACAGGAAGGTATTGAAGAAGGAGCCGCCGAGGGTGTTATTGAAGGTCCATTGGAAGGACAAATCGAGGGAGAGACAGAAGGCACCGTGGATGGTGAAGGCGCTGTTGAAGAGGGATATGCTGAAGGTCAAATTGAAGGTATCCTTGAAGGTTACGCCGAGGGTATAAATGAAGGCGTTATCGAAGGCATATTTGAAGGTCAAGTCGAGGGCCAAATCGAGGGTGAGGGAATGTCAGAAGGGGAAAATGAAGGAGAATCAATACCGAATCTTTATAACACAGGCGTGGATAATTCCGAATCGGTTTTGTCAGACAACGAAGTAGATCCACATTGGACTCTTAAAGTTAGCGCGGACCCGGATTGGTCCGGTCCAAATCTCTATGCCAGTTCAGTTTTTCCACCCACATGGCTCCCGAATGATTCAACTTCGCGGTGGATTTCTCCTCGTTCTCCTGAAAGCGATGTTGTGCCTGGCACATACACGCTGCGAACAACGTTCGATCTCATCTGTTTTAATCCGGATTCTGCCGTAATCACAGGCCGGTTTTCTTGTGATAATGAAGTAACGGATATTCTCATTAATGATGCGCCTACCTCACAGAATGCCGTAGGTTTTACGGAATGGCATGAATTCACTATCCATAATGGATTCCACGAAGGTGTTAACACCCTGGATTTCATAGTTGATAACTCAGGTGACCCCCGTAACCCATCGGGATTGCGGGTGGAATTATCGGGCTGGGCGGTGAGAGCCGAACAAGCGGAAGTAGTACCCATCATGATTGATGTGCCCGCCGGTGCATTCGATATGGGACGTATAAATGATGGTGATGACCAGCTTTTTGGCAATGATGCGGAAATATTGCATAGCGTTAGCCTTAACAGTTATAGAATCGGGATGTTTGAAGTAACGAATCAACAATATGCTTACGTTCTTAACTGGGCCTTAGCTCAGGGATATTTAGAAAATTCAACCCACAATCCGTACTCGGGGGGCAGTGTTTACTATTTGGGGCATATGCTAATTGACACGGAAAGCCCCTATTGCCAGATTTCTTTCCCATGTGAGACGTTTGTCACGGAGATAAGAGAGAACGAATTTTCAATGTCCGAACACCCGGTAGTATGTGTGACGTGGTTCGGCGCAGTTGCCTTTTGTAATTGGTTGAGCACTATACATGGCTTATCACAATGCTATTATCTCACCGAGAGTGATTGGGTGCTTGACAATAGGGATGCAGGGGGCTACCGGTTGCCTACAGAAGCGGAATGGGAACGGGCAGCCGCCTGGGATGGTTCAAAACACTGGATTTATGGATACACGTCCGACACGCTGATAGATAGCGCACATTGTAACGCTAATGAGCCTGAATGGATTAATCCATTAGGTCTTATTGCTGAGCCGAAAACATCTCCTATTGGATGGTTTGATGGTGTTAATCCATCAACAGTGAATAGTATAAGCCCGCTTGGCTGCTATGATATGAGCGGAAATGCTTGGGAATGGTGCCATGATTGGTATGATAGCAACTACTATAACATCTCGCCATCGAGTAATCCCTTGGGTCCTGAGACAGGTTCCGTTCGTGCCTTGCGCGGTGGTTCCTGGAATTCCAACAAGGGCAATTGCCGCACGGCTCGGCGGAATAGTGCCGCTCCTGCAACAGCAGATAAAGAATATGGTTTCCGTATTGTACAATCGGGGTCAAAATGAACCAATGCAAGATCAAATTGGAGTTCGTTATAAGCCCTGGGCAGCTTTGTATGAAATTCCCTGGCCATTAGTCATATTTCCTTTCCTCCATGCGTTTGCGTATGATGCTGGGGGAGTCGTATATGCGGATTGGAATAGAGATCAGTCCTTTGACGCGGGCGCGGACGGGCGTCGGCAATTACACGTATTTTCTGCTGAAAGCGATGCTGGCGGAAGATACGGGCACGACGTTTCATGGGTTCTCGTCCGGGAGGCAGGACATATGCCTCGAGGGGCTGGAGGGATTGCGGAGTCACCGGCATGTGCCGTTGCCCACACGGGCGCTTTATCAATGTTGGTCCGCGTTTGGGCGGCCCAGGGTGGACCGTCTGTTGGGTGGGGTGGACCTCTATCATGCCACGAATTATTTTCTCCCCCCGGTGGCCTCGGCGCGGCGTGTGGTGACGTTTTATGATCTGACCTTCCTGAAGCATCCGGAATGGTGCAGCCCGAAGATTGTGGGGCCGTTCGCGAACAATGTGCGGCGCTTTGCGCGGGCGGCGGATGCGATTCTGGTGTGTTCGGAAGCGACGAAGCGCGACGTGGTGGACTTGCTGGGGGTTGTCCCGGAAAAAATAACGGTGGCCTATGGCGCGGTGGATGAGGGATTCGCGCCAATGCCCCGGGAAGCGGCGGCGGAACGCGTGGCCCAAAAACTCGGGTTGACTCCCCCCTACCTTTTGTTCGTGAGCACGCTGGAACCCCGGAAGAATATCGAGGGGCTGTTGCGCGCGTTTGCACAGGTCCATTGGGAAATCCCGCATACGCTGGTGTTGGCCGGCGCGCCGGGCTGGAACATGGGCGATCTGGATGCACGCATTCAATCGTTGGGGCTGGAATCGCGGGTGCGGCGGATGGGCTACATTGCGGACCGCGCGGATCTGCCGGCGTTGTACGCGGCGGCGGACGCCTTGGTATTTCCGAGCTTCTATGAGGGCTTCGGCTTGCCGGTGCTGGAAGCCATGACCTGTGGGTGTCCAGTCATCGCATCGAACCGCGCCTCGCTCCCCGAAGTGGCGGGAGACGCCGCCCGGTATGTCGACCCGGATAGCATTGACGATATGGCCCAAGCCATGCGCAGCGTGGCGCTGGGGCCGGAACTCCGCGCCTCGATGCGGGAACGGGGTTTGATTCAAGCCCGCAAATTCTCGTGGAAAGCCTGCGCGGAAACGACGCTGGACGTTTACCGGAGGGTGGCGGGATGAACGTGTTGATCAATGCCTTGCAGGCGGGCAATAAAAGCGGCACGGGACGTTATGCGGCCGAACTGGTCCGTGCGTTGGCGGCGCATCCGGCTAAAATCGAACTCACCGTGTTATGGCCGGAGGGGGAACCCCTGGAGGATCTTGGCGGCACTGTTTCCGTGGTGAGAACCCCCGCACAATCAATGCGCCGCATTCTCACGGACCCTTGGCGAATTCAGGAATTGTGCGCGCGCAAGGGAATAGACGTGGTGCATTACCCGGCCAATTTCGGGCCGCTGCTGCCCTTGCGGAATATGGTGGTGACCGTGCACGACCTCAGTTTCATGCGGCATCCCGAATGGTTCCGGTTCAACCGCGCGGTCTATTACCGGTGGGCCTTGCGGCGCACCGTGCGCATGGCAAAACGGATTATTGCCGATTCCGAGGCTACCGCAGCCGACTTGGTTCAATTCGCCGGTGTGGCACGCGAACAGATTCATGTCGTTCCCCTGGGGGTGCATCCCCGCTTTCAACCGGCGTCGCCGCCGGCACAGGCCGCGATCCGATTGAACCATCGCCTCCCCGAACGCTTTTTCCTTTATGTGGGCACCCTGGAACCGCGCAAGAATATCCCGCGCCTGATTGAAGCGTGGTCACGCGTGGCTTCGGACACGGATGCGGACCTCGTTATTGCGGGGCGGCGCGGCTGGAAAACGCACGCCATTGATGCGGCGGTTTCCCGTTCTCCGCACCATCAACGCATTCATTTTTTGGATTTTCTTCCGGAGGATGATTTGCCCGCCCTGATGTCCGCCGCGGTTGCATTTGTGTGGCCGAGTCTTTTCGAGGGATTTGGCCTGCCCCCGCTCGAGGCCATGGCCTGCGGAACCCCCGTATTGACCTCGAATAGGTCAAGTCTTCCGGAAATAGTGGGCGAAGCCGCATGGATGACGGACCCGGAGGACGTCACCGCGATGGCGGAAGGGATGCAACGATTGCTGCGTGACACTCCGTTCCGGGAAGGTTTGGCGGTGCGGGGTCTCGAACGCGCGCGCCTGTTTTCCTGGGAACGCACCGCGGACCTCACCCTCAAGGCCTATCAAGCCGCGGAATAGCGCGAGCGCAAGACCACATCCGGCTTTTTTATGCCGGGTCCACGGCCAAGCCCGAAGACGGCCTTGACCGTGCCACTCATGGTGCATCAAGGGCGGACGAAACGTGGTGAAAAATCCTGAAATAAAGTGCTGTGGGCATTTTCCGCCTTTTCCTGATTTTCTGGATTCCAGATTCACTTCTTATGCATGAAAGGTTTGTTCTTCATTAGGAGAGGATGATAGACTAGGTTTTCCTTGAAACGGCAGAGTCCGTACTAAAGTCCAAAGAAGGCGGGGTATGTAACAGTACTTCGCCCGGGATGTACTACAAAGAGTGCTTTGCCGCAAACAGTGTGGTTGGGAAAGTGCAATAATGCATTGCCGTGGAAGGTTTTACATGAGGGTCCCTCCCAAGGAGTCCTGCCGGTGTCAATAAAATAACATGGACGAAACACTGCAGAAAAAACAATACCGCGCGGCTATCCGGCGCCCAGTGGCCGTAACCATGTTTTTCATGACGTTGATCGTCTTCGGGTGGAAGTCGTATCAGCAGTTGCCGGTCAATCTCATGCCGAACATTTCCTATCCCACCCTGACCATACGCACGGAGTACGAGGGGGCGGCCCCGGAAGACGTCGAAAAACTGGTGACGCGGCCGTTGGAGGAGGCGTTGAGCATCGTCAGCGGCCTGGTGGAAATCAGCAGCGTCTCCACCCCGAGCATATCGGAAATCGTGCTCGAATTTACCTGGGGCACCGACATGAACCTGGCGCTGCAAGAGGTGCGGGACCGGCTGGATTTGTTCGATCCTCCGAAAGAGGTGACGGAAAAGCCGATTATTCTCCGCTATGATCCCTCGCTGGACCCGGTGATCCGGGTGGCGATTACCGGAACGGACTTTAGCGGCACGGTGTCCGATTTGGCCCAGCGCGCGCAAATGGAGAAGAACGAGCTTACCACCATCCGCGAGGCCACCGAGCGGCGGTTGAAGGGGGATTTGGAGGCGGAAACCGGTATCGCGCAAGTATTGGTGAAAGGCGGGCGGCAGCAGGAAATCCAGGTGCGGGTGGATTCCGAACGCCTTAAAAACCTGGGATTTTCGCTCCAGGATATTGTCAACAGCCTGTCACAACAGAATATCAATCTTTCGGGCGGGCGGCTGAAGGAAGGGAAGACCGAGTATCTGGTCCGCACCTTGAATGAATTCAAGGACCCGAAGGAGATCAGCAAGATCATTGTCATGTCTCAGGGCGGCAACAAAATCATGCTGTCGGAAATGGCCGAAGTGCGCATGGGGGAAAAACAGCGGGAGACCATCGTCCATATCAACGGCCGCGAGGCGGTGGCGCTGGATATTTTCAAGGAAGGCGATGCGAACACGATCCAGGTGTGCAATCAGGTCAAGGACATTTTGGGATTCGAGCGGGAGCACACCCTGTTCGAAAAAGTCACCGCGCTCCTGGCGGAGGCGCGGCAGACGGAAGAACAGAAAAGCGCCGTGGCCAAAAGCGGCACCTCCGATCAATTGCAGCGGAAAATCCGCGCGTACCTTCCGGACACGGCCACGTTCACGCTGATCAGCGACCAGTCACGTTTCATCAAGGGGGCGGTGAAGGAAGTTCAGGATGCCGCCATTCAGGGCGGTTTATTGGCATTGATTGTGCTGTTTCTGTTTTTGCGCGAAGTCAGCACGACCCTGATCATCGGGGTGACCATCCCCATTTCGTTGATTACGGCGTTTGTCCCGATGTACATGTGGAATATCAGCCTCAACGTAATGTCCCTGGGCGGCCTGGCGCTGGGCATCGGCAACTTGATTGACGACTCGATTGTGGTGTTGGAGAGCATCTTCCGGTGCCAGGAAGAAGGGGATTCCCGGATCGACGCCACGGAACGCGGCACGCAGGAGGTGTTCGTGGCGGTGATTTCCACCACGCTCTCGACCGTGGTGGTCTTTCTGCCGATTGCGTTTGTGGAAGGCGTGGCGGGGCAAATGTTCACGGATTTCGGGTTTTCCATGACCTTCGCGCTGCTGGCCTCGATGGTGGTGGCGCTGTATCTGAGTCCCATGATGGTGTCCCGGGGAAGCCTGTCCCTGGCCGTAAGCCAGGCCTTGGCCCGCCGCATACGCGGCGAGGCCGCCACGCCCGAGGAACTTGAAACGGCCACGTTGTGGACCTCCGCGCGGGATATTCCATCCGCTTTGCGGCATGGCGCACACCGTTTGAAAGAGTCTTTACGCGACATCTATGGCCCCACCTTTCAAACCTTTGCGCGGCTTGTCCGGGAGCCCGGCCTGTTGGTATTCCTGGCGTCCCTGTTCCGGATTGCGGGCTTTCCACTGGTGCTTGCCTGGTCTTTGCTGCAACTGGGGGTGTTGCTGGCGGGCGGACTGATCCTCGGGGTGTTCCTGGTGCTGGCGCTCCTTATGGGCGGTTCGTTCTGGATAGTGGGCGCGGTGTTGCGCCTGGTGCTGTGGGTGCCTTTGCAACTGTTCGACATGGGATTCACCCTGGTGCGTCATGTATATGCGCGCCTGCTGGCCTGGTGCCTGAAATTCGGACCCGTGGTGCTCATCCTGTTGCTGGTGTTCACGGTGCATTCCGCCTATGTTTCGCAATCGCTGGGGCGGGAATTGCTGCCCGCCCTGAAACAGGGCGAGTTCGGCATTCGCATGGAAGCGCCGCCGGGCACGCGGTTGGAAGAAACGGAGATGCGGGCCCGCCGCATCGAAGAAATCCTGATGAAAACCCCGGAAGTGGGGTCGGTGGGAACCCAGATCGGCGTGGAAAAAACAAAAACCGGCGGGGAGCGCGGGGAAAATGTCGCCACCTTCAGCGTGGTATTGAAAGATCCGGAAAAAACCTCCCAATACCAGGATGAAATCATCCTGCGGCTCCGCGAAGAAATTGCCAACGCCACTTCGGAACAAGTTTCTTTCACGCTGCCCACGTTGTTCAGTTTCAAGACCGCCGTGGAGCTGCAAATCCGGGGCGATGACTACGAAGAACTGAAACGGGTGGGGCGGCGCACCCTGGACGCCATAAAAGACATTGACGGGCTGAAAGACGCGGAGTTGAGCGTGAAGCGGGGGTATCCTGAAATCATTATCGAATTGGACCGGGATTTATTGTCGTCGAAGGGCCTGTCGCCCATTCAAGTGGCGCAACGGCTGCGCACGGAAATCCAGGGCGATGTCGCGACCCAGTTCAGCCAAGGCGGGGACAAGATAGACATCCGGGTGCGGGCGGACGAAATCCGCTTGCAGAGCCTGCAGGATTTGCAGACCGTCTCCGTGGTGGATGGCGCCACGCCCATCCCCTTGGCGTCCGTGGCGCGCATCACGACGGCGGACGGCCCGAGCGAAATCCGGCGCATCGATCAGCGCCAAGTGGTGTTAGTGCGCGGGAACGTTGAAGGCTTCGATCTGGGGCGGGTAACGCGGGAAATCGAGCGGCGCGTCGAGAAGGTGGAGAAACCCAAAGACTTTACCTTTGTGCTGGGCGGACAGAACCGCGATATGCGGCGCTCCTATGACAGTCTGATGTTCGCCCTGATATTGTCCATTTTCCTGGTGTACGCGATTATGGCCGTGCAGTTTGAATCCATCATTCAGCCCGCGCTGGTGATGGCCACCATCCCCATGGCGTTTGTGGGCGTGGTCTATTTCCTGTGGTTTGCGGAGATGCCGCTGAGCGTGGCCGTGTTCATGGGCGGCATTTTGCTGGTGGGCATCGTGGTGGACAACGGCATGCTGCTGGTGGACTACGCCAACCAATTGCGGGAGCGCGGCCGCACCCGCCGGGAAGCCATCTATGAATCCGGACAGGTGCGGTTCCGTCCGGTGATCATGACCGCCATCACCACCGCCATCGGCATGGCGCCCATGGCGGTGTATTCGGGCGAAGGCGCGGAACTGCGCCGTCCACTGGCCATAACGGTCATCGCCGGGCTGGCCTGCGCGACGGTGTTGACGCTGATCATCATTCCGGTGGTCTATGACATGTTCGGCGGACGGGATAAGCGGTGAAATTTTCCCTGCCAGAGTTTTCGATCCGGCATCCGGTCACGGTGCTGATGGTATTGGTGTCGGTGCTGGGGGTGGGGCTTATCGCGTGTTATAAAATGCCGGTGAAGTTCCTGCCGGAGATGGACTTTCCCGTCATCCGGTGCTATATCCCGTATCCCGGGGCCACGCCGGAGCAGGTGGAAAAGGAAGTGGCCATCCCCTCCGAGGGGGAATTCCGCACGATTCCGGGGCTGCGGCGCATCAACACAGTTTCCGACAGCGGCGGCTGCAACATCCACATGTTCTTTGAAAACGGGGTCAACATGCCCACCGCCTCGGCCGAGGTGCGGGATCGCATGGAACGCCTGAAGCTGCAATTGCCGCAGGAAATTGACCGCATGATTTTAATGCGGCACAGCGTCAATTCCCTGCCCATCATGGCCATGGGACTGTTCAAAGCGGGGGATGAGGCGGAATTTATCCATTTGGTGCGGACGGTGGTGGAGCCGCGGCTCAAGCGCCTGGACGGTGTGGCGGAAGTGACCATTTTCGCCAGCAAGCCCGAACCCGAGGTGCTCATCGAATTTGACCAAAACGCCCTAAAAACCCACAATGTGGCCTTGTATCAGGTCATCACCTCGCTGCAAACGGCCAGCTTGAATCTTTCAGTGGGGGAACTGCCGCAAGGCACCAACAAGTACTATGTCCGGGTGGCGGGCGAGCTTACACGCCCCGAAGAATTGGCGAACATCATCGTGTCGCCCGCGGGGCTGCGGCTAAAAGATGTCGCCAGCGTGGGATTCCGCCAGCGGGAGATGGAAGGGCATTACGACATTGACGGCAAGGGCGGGGCCTTTATCCTGGTATTGAAGGAATCCGAGGCGAATACGGTTCAGGTGTGCCATACGGTGCACGCGGAGTTGGAGCGTATCAAGGCGGATCCGGTGTTCGCCGGCGCTGAAAGCCACATCTTTTTTGACCAATCCTCCATGATTGAGTATGCCTTGGACGGACTGATTGAGGCAGGAGAAGGCGGCGCCATTATGGCCATTATTGTACTGTATGCCTTTCTGCTCCGGCTCCGCCCCACGCTCGTCGTGACCCTCGCCATTCCCGCCTCCCTGATCTCCGCCTTGGCCTTCATGTTCTTCATCGGCATGTCGCTCAATGTCATCACCATGGTCTCATTGATCGTGGCGGTCGGCATGCTGGTGGACGATGCCATCGTGGTGATTGAGAATATTTACCGGCATCACCAGCAGGGCGATGGGCTGATGGAAAGCGCGCGGAAAGGCGCCAGCGAAGTGGTCATTGCGGTAACGGCGTCAACGCTCACTATTGTCGTGGTGTTCGTGCCGGTGATGTACTTGCAGACCGGCGAAATGGCGACGCATATGAAGGAATTCGCGGTGCCCATGTGCGCGGCGCTGTTCGCGAGCCTTTTCGTGGCGTTCACGCTGATTCCGCTGGCCACCAGCCGCATGAAAGACGTGACCCTCATCGATATAGTGCGGCGCTGGCGCGAACGGAAAGGACAAGAGGGGAAGACAGGATTTTGGGGCCGTGTATTTCAAGTGCATCCCTTTACCTGGGTGATTCATGCGTATGCCTGGGGGCTCGATTTCACCCTGCGGCGGCCCCTTTCCTCGTTCATGATGGTGGTGCTGATCTGCGTGTGCACGGCCCTGTTCCCCTACCGCCGGGTGGGCATGCAGGACATGCCGAGTCTGGATTTGCGCGAAGTGGACATTGATGTTGAATTGGAACAGAATTTCGATCTCAAGATGGCCATCGATACCTTCAACATGATCAAGAAGACCGTGGACATTTATCGGGACGAACTGGGCGTGAAAAATGTGTTCACCCGCCACGGCGCCAATCAGGGCACGGCCACGGTGTATTTGAAAAAAGAGGAAGACTACCCCAACGGCCAATTGCCGCCGTATCCCACCAAAGAGGCCATGCTGTTCCTGCGAAGCAAGTTTCCGGAGCGCTTGCCGGGTCGGCGCATCCGGGTGTCCATGCCCGAAGCCGGGGATGGCGAAGGCGGGGAACGCGCCAGCACCATTTCCGTGCGGCTTTCCGGCGATGACCGCCAAACCCTCCTGGATGTGGCGCATCAGTTCCGTGCACGGATGGCGGAGTTGCCCAACCTGACGGAAACCAAGGTGGAAGAGCAGATGATCAAGGAGGAAATGCAACTGACCGTGGACGAGCCGCTCGCCCGGAACGCCGGTATAAGTCCGATGATTATTGCCCGCACAGTGGACGTTGCCCTGCGTGGCAATCGCCTGCCGCCGATGAAACATGCCGGAAAAGAATACCCGGTATGGGCGCAATTCCGGGAAGAAGACCGGAAAAGCAAGGCCAATCTGGACAATGTCTCCGTATTTGGGCTGATGGGTTCGCTGGTTCCGTTGAATCAACTGGTTGACTATGCCAAAGCCCAAAGCCCCACCGCGATTGAACGAATCGACGGACGCGACATCATCCGGGTGCGCGGGCGCACCACTACCGACGTGCTTTCCGAAGTGCTCATCAACCTCAACAAACTGATCCAGGAGTTTGATTTGCCGACCGGCTACACCATCGATTTGGGGTATGAATTCGATGACCTGCGCGAGAACATGGCCAGCTTCGCCGCCACGCTCATTTTCGCCGTGATTCTGGTGTATATCGTGATGGCCGCGCTGTTTGAGTCGCTGTTGTTGCCGTTGTCGGTGCTGACCTCCATTCCGCTGGCGTTTGTGGGCGTGTATTGGGGCATGTTTGTCATGAACACCCCCCTGGATACCATCGGCCTTATCGGCTGCATCCTCATGGTGGGCGTCGTGGTACGCAATGGGATCGTCATCGTGGACCACATCCAATTACTGCGTTCCGAAGGCATGAACCGGCACGATGCCGTTGTGCAAGCCGGCCGCGACCGGTTCCGCCCCGTGATCATGACGGCATTGACCACAATCCTGGGCGTATTGCCGCTGGCCTTTGAAGCGAAGGGCGGCACCACCGTGTCATTCGTCAGTTTGGGCCGATCCTTTATCAGCGGACTCATTACGGGCACGGTTTTGACCCTCATTGTTGTCCCGCTGTTCTATACCCTGATTGAAGATGTGAAGAACTATTTCTTCAACAGCCTAATCTTCGTCCTTTCCTTGTTCAAAAAAGAAAAACTGCCCGCCGAAACTTCTCCTGCCGAAACCCGCTGAACCATTCCCCTGTTCTTCGCAGAAGAAAAGTGCGCTAAAAAAATTGCCCCGTCATCACGGGATGACGAGGCAATTCAGAGGTCGATTTTTCGGATTAGCAGAGTTCGAAGACGCCCGCGGCGCCCATGCCGGTGCCGATGCACATGGTTTCGAGACCATACTTCACGCCGCGGCGGCGCATTTCATGGATCAACGTGGCGGCCAGCTTGGTGCCGGTGCAGCCGAGCGGGTGGCCCAGCGCGATGGCGCCGCCGTTCACGTTGACGATACCGAGGTCAAGGCCATAGTGTTTGACAACGTAGAGCGTCTGGGACGCGAAGGCTTCATTGCATTCGACAAGGCCGATGTCCTTGATCGTGATACCCGCCTGGCGGAGCGCGTCATCAATCGCGGGGATTTGCGCCGGGCCGAGGTACTTGGGAGAACCCGCGCCGACGGCATAGCCGCGCAACTTCGCCATGGGCTTCAGGTTGAACTCCTTCAGCACGTCCGGTCCGCAGATCACACTGGCGGCGGCGCCGCAACTGGTCTGGCTGGAGTTGCCTGCGGTGGCGACGCCAAGGTCTGGCCGGGCCGCGAAGGCGGGTTTCAGTTTGGCAAGGCCTTCCAAGGTGGTTTCCGCGCGGGGGCCTTCGTCCGTGTCGAAGATATAGGTCCCCTTGGGGCCTTTCACTTCGAGCGGCACGATTTCTTCCTTGAACCGGCCTTCTTTAATCGCGGCGACGGCGCGCATATTGCTCTGATAGCCAAACTGGTCACATTCCTCACGGGTAATGCCGAAGTCCTTGGCCACGTTATCGGCGCACTGGCCCATGCTCGTGTAGGCTTCGGGGTTATTTTTGACCAGCCAGGGATTGGGCAGCAGCTTGTTGCCGCCCATCGGGATCAGGCTCATGGATTCGATCCCGCCGGCCACGGCGCAATTCAGCATGCCGATTTCTATCTTGGCGCCGATGATTGCCATGGATTCCAAGCCGGAGCAGCAGAACCGGTTGATGGTGGAGCCGCTCACCGTATCCGGCAGACCCGCCGCCAAGGCCACAATACGCCCGACGTTCATGCCCGATTCCGCTTCGGGAAACGCGCAGCCCAGCAATACATCTTGTATGCGTTCGGCGGGAAGGCCCGAACGCTTTACTGCTTCTTTCACGGCCACGGCGCCCATGTAATCCGGGCGCACATGGGCAATGAGGCTGCCCGCACGGGATTTGCCGACGGCTGTCCGCACCGCTGATACTATATATACCTTATCCATAGGTCTTTTCTCCTTAACCTGCTTAGTTCCGCAGTGGTTTGCCGCTGGCCAGCATGTGCTGCATGCGCGCCTGGGTCTTTTCCATGCCACACAGACTGCAGAATGCCTCGCGTTCCAGGTCCAGGATGTCCTGTTCCGTGACCGGCATCCCTTGGATACGGTCGCCGCCCGCGAGCACATGCGCGATCTTGCCCGAAATGATCATATCGTGTTCGGAAGCCCAACCGGCCTGGTTCATGCCCCAGACACCCGCGTTGAAGGCCGCTTCCGTGCTCTCGCCCAGCGCCCAGAGGCGCGGCGGGCGCGGAGCGCGGTAGCCCATTTGCAGCATGCCGAGCACGACATTTTTCGCACGGCCCAATTGCAGTTCGAAGTTTGGCTCGATGATGTCGGTGGGCCGCAGGTAGCCGAGTTCGATGAACTCACCGGCGCTGGTGCCCACTTTCGCCGTGGCAATCGCCTCGAACGCGCGCCGCACGTACTGGAATGCGTCGGCGCCAACGTTCGCGGGAATGTATTCCAGCGCACGGACCAGCATTTCCTTGGTGCCGCCGCCCGCCGGAAGCAATCCCACGCCCACTTCCACCAACCCTGCATAGGTCTCACCAGAGATGACGCATTTGCTGGTGTGCATGCAGATTTCCACGCCGCCGCCGAAGGTGTAGTGGTGGGGCGCCGCCACGATTGGCTTGCTGCAATATTTCATGCGCGTGCCGGTGTCTTGGAGGGCCTTCACCACGGCTTCAACGTTCGCCCAGTTCTCCTGCATGATTTCGCCCAGCAGCATGAACAAATTGGCGCCCGCACAGAAATGCGGCCCCTGGTTGCCGACGACCATTCCGTCGTATTTCCCTTCGTCCAGGAGGTCCACGCCTTTGTTCAGCATTTGGATCAAATCACCGTCAATCGCGTTCATCTTGCAATGGAATTCCACATTGATGACGCCATCGCCGATGTCGATGATGCTGGCGCTGTCATTGGAGGCAAGGACTTTGGCCTTGTCCGTCGCTTTAATGGAGGCCAGCTTGATTTCTTTGGGGTTCTTCTTGACCGGTTTGTAGGACTTCGAGGCAAGGTCAAAGAACTTCTCGACGCCGTCTTCGATCTTGTAGAAGGACTTGGCGCCCGCTTTGCGCATGGCGTCCACCAGCGGCGGCATCTTGATGCCCGCGGCTTCCATCTTCGCCGCGAAATCGTCGAAGCCCAGCATGTCCCACGTGTCGAAAATGCCGGTCTCCCACGCAAAGCCCCAACGCACCGCGTTGTCAATGTTCACGATGTCATCGGAGATTTCGGGGATGCGGTTGGCGGCGTAAACGCAGAGGTTGGCGAAGAACTTGAACAGGAACTTCGAGCCCTTGTCCTCGCTGAAAAGCATGATCTTGAACTTTTCCGTGAGGTCTTCCACGTTCCGCACCGCGCCCGTGCAGTCGAACTTGGCCTTGACCGGCGGGCGGTATTCGACGGTGGCCGGATCAATCGCGTAGATGATGGCCTTGCCTTTTTCGTCCTTCTCCGCCGTCTTTTTGTAGAAACCGGAGCCCGATTTGTTGCCCCAGTACTTCTTCTCGACCATGGCGTCGTACCAGTCGGGACCTTTCATGATGTCGTGCCATTCGTCGTCCGGGCAGCCGTTGTAGACGTTCAGCGCGACTTTCTGGAAGGTGTCCAGGCCCACCAGATCGCAGGTGCGGAAGGTGGCGGAACTGGCATGGCCGATGGCCGGGCCGGTCAGCGCATCCACTTCCTCCGGCGTCAAGCCTTCCTTCGTCATTTCATGCATCAAATACTGCATGGCGAAGGTGATGATGCGGTTGGCGCAGAAGTTCGGCGTGTCCTTGGCGTACACAATGCCTTTCCCCAGCACATTTTCGCCGAACCACGCCATGGTTTCGATGACCTCCGGCAGGGTGTCCGGACCGGGGATCAGTTCCAACAGTTTTAAGTACCGCGGCGGATTGAAGAAGTGCGTGCCCATGAAATGCTCGCTCATTTCCTTGGACATAAAGGCCGCCATATCCTTCATCCGGATACCGCTGGTGTTCGAGGTGACGATCGCGCCGGGTTTCCGGTGCTGCGCCACTTTCTCGAAGACCGATTTTTTGACATCCAGGCGCTCCATGACCACTTCAATGATCAGATCGCAATCGGCGATCTTGGCCATGTCGTCGTCCAGGTTGCCGGTGTCAATCATCTCCACGCCGCTCTTCACAAAGAGAGGCGCCGGCTTCGCCTTGAGCAGGGCCGCTTTATTGCCCTCCACCAAGCTATTCCGCTTCTTCTTGTTCTTTTTGTCCTCGTCGGACAGGTTCGGTGTCACGATGTCCAGCATTACGCTGGGTATGCCGCAATTGGCCATATGCGCGGCTATCGCCGCACCCATCACGCCCGAACCCAACACTGCGACACGCTTAATTTCCTTCATTGGTCAGCCTTTCCCTACGTGTTTCGCAATCTGGGTTAATGAAATACCTACCTAACGTTCGTTAAACAAACGTCCGCATATACTACACCACCCGGAAGCTCCCGTCAAGTACTTCTACCATAAATTTTCCCCCGGTACAAGAACCGGGCCTGAACCGGCCAGAAACCGGTTGGGGGAGGGGGTACGAAAATGCAAGTGCCCGTTAGGATAAGGGTCAGGCACAGGCCATGTTTTGGGGATATACAAGCAATCAGTATCCGGCAACGATGAGCAAGGATAATTGGTTGTTATATCTTGACATAGAACGGTATAGAGAGGCATTCTTTAAGAAAAGGGAGTCCCCGCCAATGGAAGACAATAGGAAGGGAAAAAAGATCAAACAAGATAGAAGACAGAAAAAGGATTGGGACACTATGCGTGCTGAGTATGATTTCGCCAAGGCCGTTCGAGGACTCACAGCGGAACGTTATACGGAAGGCGCCAGTGTCGTGCTAATTGAGCCGGATGTGGCGCGCTTGCGACAGAATTCGGATGAACCCCCAAAGGTTTGACATACTGAAACTGGGTATGAGCGATGAAGAGAATCCTTAAATTTCTAGCGGTGGCTGTTACTGTGCTGTTTATCGCATTTGTATGCCGCCTTGGCTATATCTGTTTTCAGTTTTATACTCCGGGGCTCACGAAACAAAAAACGGCATGGATACTCGTTAATGATACGAAATTTGGTGGAAATGCCATTAAAAAAGCTGGGTCTTCGCGAGGATCTGTGGGTAGAGTAGCAGTTTAAGGTAGCATCCAGCTA
>CAYYRW010000074.1:0-16717 GCA_964474205.1 uncultured Nitrospirales bacterium
CTGGATGCTACCTTAAACTGCTACTCTACCCACAGATCCTCGCGAAGACCCCATTTTTGAAAGGCCCGTGAATGACATCCTGTGAAAATATGCCATTCACAAGGGAATAGGGGCCAATCGCCTATTGGGGTCAGATTTTGCATGTCGTGCTTTCCTGGATTAAATGTTTCACCTTTATTCCGGGGATTATAAGCGGTGGGCCGATACGCGGGGGCTGTGAAAAAAGGCGGGGGGTGATGCGGGTGGATGCGGGTAGGTCTATCGGAAAATCGCAGGCGTCTATCGGCTTCATGAACTCAACCCCTGTCACTAAAATGTATCACCTCTACATGCGTTACTATACACTCCAATATTATTTTGCGCAAGTGTTTTTAGGTTATGCATCCCCTTCGGGGAAAACACACGGTGACTCGGTGATCCAGAGTAACGTCCAACATGACTTTTCTGGTGTTTTTCCGATTCACCCCGGCGCGCCAACAAGTGGGTAACTCTCAATAACGAACAGATGAGATAGGTGGTGCGATATCCGGGCCAGGCGGAATCGTTACCGGGGGGCCTTCTTCGCGGGCTGGGGCAACGGAACCACCAGGACGGGGCAGTTTGCCTTGCGCACCACTTTCTCCGTGACGTTGCCGAAGATCACGTTTTCCAACGCACTGTGACCGTGCCGTCCAAGCACTATGATGTCCGCCTGTATCTCTTTCGCGAATTCGAGAATCTTGAGATAGTCCCGCCCAATGCGCATGTGTACCTGGAAATCCACCGCATCAGGCACGCGCGGGCGGTAGGTTTCCGCGATCTTGGCGTCGATCGCGTCTTTCGCCTGCTGATCGACATTATCATTTTCGTAGATGTAAATTTTCCAGAACTGGGCATCCGGCTCGGGCACGACATGGAGCAGATGGAGGATGCATCCGGGCCGCCGGGCCGCCGCGTCCACAGCGTATTCAAAGGCAAAATCGGCATTTTCCGAGAAATCGGTGCAAAACAGTATGCGCCGGTACGGGCCTTCGGGGAATGCTGTGTCCGTCATACACTCATCCTCCATAGCAAGGGAATGCCTGCCTCATTTGGACAAGGCCGGCAGAAACAGGGCTATCTGGGGAAACATGATTAACAATATGGACGCCACCACCAGCGCCCACAGGAAGGGCAAAGAACCGCGGAACACGGTGCTCAAAGGAATATCACGCTCCATGCCCGCCACCACGTATACATTCACGCCGACGGGGGGTGATATCACGCCCATCATCGTCACCACCACAATGACCACGCCGAACCAGATCGGGTCATAGCCCAGCTTGGTGATCACGGGGTAGAAGATCGGCACTGTCAACAACACCAGGGCGAGCGCATCCACAAAACAACCCGCTATCAGGTAGAAAAAGATGATGCATCCAATGATCGACCATCCGGGGAGCGGCAGGTTGCCCAGCCATTCCGCCAACTCGAAGGGGATCCGTGTCCGCGCCAGGAAATGCCCGAACATGACCGCGCCCGCCACGATAATCAACACCATGCATGAAGTGCGCACGGTTTCCAACAAGGCACGGGTCACCATTTTCACGGTAAGCTGCCGTTTCACCGCCGCAATGAGGAGGCTTCCGGCGGCCCCCACGGCGGCGGCTTCCGTGGGCGTGAAGAACCCAAGAAACATGCCGCCCATCACAATGATGAACAAGACGATGGTTTCGGAAACGCCCGCCAGCGAGACAAATTTCTGCCGCCACGTGGTTTTGGGCCCTGCGGGACCCAGCGCCGGGTTGCGCCGGCAGCTAAGGTAGATGGTGCCGCAGAACAGGAAAGCAATCATAAGTCCGGGCAGCACGCCCGCGATAAACAACTTGCCGATGCTCTGTTCGGTTAGGATGGCGTACACGATGAAGACGACGCTCGGCGGGATCAAAATACCCAGGCCGCCCGAAGACGCCACCGTGCCGCTCGCCAGTTGCATGCTGTACCCATAGCGCCGCATTTCCGGCAAGGCCACCGCCGACATCGTGGCCGCCGTCGCCGGGCCGGACCCGCAGATCGCGCCAAAGGCGGTACACGCGCCGACCGTCGCCATCGCCAACCCGCCCGGCAGGGCGCCAAGCCACTGATAGGCGGTGTTGAACAACCGGCGGCTGATGCCCACGTGAAACGCCACCTGCCCCATGAACACAAACAGCGGGATGACCGTCAGGCTGTACGACAACAAGGTTTCATACAGGTCCGCGGATGCCATGGAAAGCGCCGCCTGGGGATTCACCAGAAACGCAAACCCCGCGATGCCCGCCAGCGCCATGGAAAACGCCACCGGCATGCTGGCCACCAGCAGGACGAGAAGCATGACGCAGCCTAGAATACCCAATTGCAGTGCGGTCATGGCTTGATCATCTCCCGGCCCGGATGCAACAGATTATGAATCTTCACCAGCACCGTAATGGCCAATGCCCCGCCGATGACATACGCCACCCAGAACATCGGAAGCTGAAGGGTCAGCGAGACCTGGCCGGTCCGCCGCAGGATGTGGCCGTACTTGACGCATTGCCACGCCAATACCACAAACAACCCTATCACCAGCACCCGGCAGAGGCTGTCCACTATCACGCGCCCCGTGCGGTTCATTTTCTGAAAGAAGAACTCGACGGCCACATGGCCCTTGACCGCTGTGGTATACGGAAGCGAGAAAGCAATCGCCAAGGCACCCGCGATGCGCACCATGTCATAGGAACCCAGTAGCGCGCCGCCACATGCCCGCATCACGATGTCCACCGTGGTGATTCCGATCATGGCCAGCACCGCCAACCCCGAAAGCCCCGCCATGGCCATGACCACAAGCCGGAGAACGGCATGATACGCCTGTTGCACCGCCTTCAGCTTTTCAACAACTCCGGTATTCACTGCATCGCTCATTTACTGTGCGGCACCCTGGGCGTATTTCGCAATCAATCCGAGGGTATCCTGCAGAAAGGTGTCGCCCGGCAGCCCTTTTTCCTTGCAGGCCGCCACATAGCCGTCCAGAATCGGCTTGACCGCCTCTTTCCAGCGCGCCTGTTCCGCTTCGGGCAGGGGGATGATCTCGTGGTTCAGACTGGCCACAAAGGCGCGTCCATCTTCATCGGCCTTGTCCCATGCTTCTCCGTGCTTGGCCACCCATTCCTGGCTGACTTGCGTGAACACCGCCTGAATGTCCGCGGGCAGGCTGTCCCACTTCGCCTTATTCATCGTGACAAACATGGCGGTGGTGTAACCGATGGCGGAGCTGTCGGTTACGGAAGCGATGACCTCACCCTGTTTCCAGCCCTTCAAGGTTTCTATGGGGCACAACGTCGCCTCGACCACCCCTTTTTGCAGGGCTTCATAGGTTTCCGGCTGGCTCATGCCAACCGGCGTGCCTTTGAGATTCTCCACGATCTTCGCGGAAAGTCCGGTGGCGCGAATCTTCAGTCCGGCAACATCCTCGAGGGTGCGCACCGGCTTCTTGGAGGCCAGGATTCCCGGTCCGTGCGCGTGAACATACAACACATGGGTGTCCGCAATTTCCTGCGGCGCATACTTCTGCGCCATCTCATTGGCCACCCGCGTCGCCACTTTGCCATTGGGATACCCCAAGGGAAGGTCCAGCCCTTCCAGCAACGGGAACCGGCCCCGGGTGTATGCAAAACAACTCATCCCGAGTTCGGAGATGCCATTTACCACGCCATCGTAGACTTGCGGGGCCTGCGTCAGCGAGCCGCCCGGGAACGTATTGATCTTCACCCGTCCGCCGCTGCGTGTTTCCACCTCTTTAGCCCAGGCCACCGCGGCTTCGCATTGCACATGCGTCGGCGGGAAAAATATGCTGTACGAAAACTCGATGACGGGGCCTTGGGCCGCCGGAGCCGCGGGCGCGGCGGGGGTAACGGGTGTTGCCGGAGCCGCGGGAGCCGCAGGCGCGGCGGGTACGGCGGGTTTATCGCCGGATGCTGGAGGCGGGGTTTGCGCGGACGGCGCGGATTCCTTGCCGCCACACCCTATGCCGATGATCGCCAAGGCCAACATAACGCACATCAATACACTTGCATGGCTCTTTTTCATGTCACGGTCCCTCCTCTTCCTATTTTGTGTTGATAAAGTTGGTTTTTTTCACCACTATCTCTTAGAATGACATCTACCCCCCTACTATATTGATTTTTGGCCATGCATTCCAATTTTTACCGACTCCCGTCCACACCGTCCACTGTTTTTACAACGACGCGTGAAACTGGTACGATGGGGCCTCCCAATGAGTGGGAAATGCCCGTGGCGGGATGCTAAGCCCGGAGCAAAATCACCATTGGGAACCGGAATGAAAAAACGCAAGGAGTCGAACATGAAAACCAGCCGGCGCACCTTTATAAAACAACTCTCCGTTCTTTCCGCGGCCCCGTTCATTTTGCCCTCCCGTGTCTGGAGCGCGGAGACGCCGCCGAACAGCCGTATTGTCATGGGATTTATCGGAATGGGCAAACAGAGTCAGGGACTGCTCGACGCGTTTCTGCACCATCAGCGCTGCCGTGTAGTGGCGGTGTGCGACGTGGATACCACCCGCCGGGTGGACGCCCAGGGCCGGGCAAACAAGTATTACACGGATCACCCGGACAAGGGCTCTCCTGATTGTGCCGCGTACAACGACTTCCGCGAGGTAATCGCACGGAATGACATTGACGCCGTATGCATCGCCACCCCGGACCACTGGCACGCCATCCCCGCGCTCGCGGCGCTTCGCGCGGGCAAGGATGTCTATTGCGAGAAGCCCTTAACCCACAACATCCACGAGGCCATCGAGATCATCCATGCGGTGAAAAAAAACAAGCGGGTGCTTCAGACCGGCTCGATGCAGCGCTCGATGGAAGAATTCCGGGTGGCCTGTGAATTGGTGCGGAACGGCGCCATCGGGAAGATAGACCACGTGGTGTGCAGTTTCGGGCCTCCCGGGGTTCCGTGCGATTTGCCGGAAGAACCCATGGAACCCGGCTTGGACTGGGATATGTGGGTCGGCCCCGCCCCCATGCGCCCGTACAACTCGATCTTAAGCCCGCGGGGAGTCCACGATCACTTTCCGGATTGGCGCGCCTACAAGGAATTCGGCAGCGGCGCGGTGGGCGACTGGGGCGCGCATCACCTCGATATCGCCCAATGGGGGCTTGGCATGGACGGCAGCGGCCCATATGAAGTTCATCCACCCGAAGACCCTAAAGCCACCTCTGGGGCTGTCCTTCTCTATAAGGATAATATAAAGGTGTACCATGGTTCTGGTTTCGGCATCCATTTTTTCGGGGCCGGCGGAGAAGTCAAAGTGAACCGCGGCCAATTTGAGTTCTGGCTGGGCGGAAAGAAAGTGGCGGGGTTCGCCAAACGCGAAGAAGGAGGCTCTCTGGCCTCCGCCCTCAGTTTCGTCGAGAAGGAATATCTGAACAACGCCAAGGTCAAGCTCTATGTGAGCAAAGACCACATCCGCAACTTCCTCGATTGCGTGGAGTCGCGCAAGAAGCCCATCACCAACGAGGAAATCGGCGGCCGCAGCGCGATATGTTGCCATTTGGTGAACCAGGCCTATTACAACCATTCCGTCATCCATTGGAAACCCAAGAAAATGCGTTTCGCGCGCGACGGCGGCGACCCAAAATGGCTGACGCGCGATTACCGTTCTCCCTGGAGCGTATAAACGGTTAACCAAGCGCCCGGTGCTGGATTTGGCCCGCGCCCATGCTGCGGCGTTCGCGCATCCGCTCCCAAAGCCGGGCCGGCGGCTTAAAACGTTGCCCAAGCGCCCCGCAAAACGACACGGCAGCATCCGCATGTGGAAGTATCCCCTGTCTTTGGGGCCTGTCTTCCATTTCCCCGCGGGCGGGCCTAGTGATTCATCGTTTGCGCCATACGTATCCTGTTCCCGTCCACCGTGACAGAGTGGAAAATCCGGCCTTTAAGGTCAATGGCCTTTATCACGAATCCATCCGGGGCCACATGTACATGGCAATGGTGCCAGATGCCCTTAAAGTAGCGGGAATACGGATTATGGCGCAAATCCGGCTGAAGCGGGCTCACCAGCCCCCCCCCGCCGCCGGTCACCACATAGGGAATATTGTTCTTGACGGAAAGCTCGTAACAATGGTCGTGCCCGCTGAAAACAGCGCTTACATGATAATGTTCAAACAGAGGCACAAAAATTTCCCCTGCCGGGGTATAACCGCCCTCGATTCCCGAAGCAAACGGCGACTGATGGAAAAAGACAAACCGCCATGTCTTATCCTGGCTCTGTTCCAGCGTTTTCACAAGCCATTCATATTGCGGAGAGCCCGGCTCCATCGGCGTGCGGGTTGGAGGACCAAATTCATGTCCCACCGCATATCCTTCCACGGAAAGAACAATGAAACGGCTGTTGCCATAATCGAAATAATAGTAATGTTCATCTTCATTGGGCACGGAGAAATAATCAAAATACCACCGCGCATTTAGTTCATGGTTGCCGATAACGGGCCAGACCACGGTGTTCCGCATGAGTTCCCGGGCGCGTCCGAAAAATTCACGCCGCCACCGCTCATGCTCATTCCCCAGAAACGTCATGTCGCCGACATGAACAACGAATCGCGCTTGCGGGCTGTTGGAAAGGATGCTGTCGCATACATCCGCGTGTCTGTTTCTCACCAGGTACTCCACCCAGCCAAACATTTCCTGCGAATCGCCATACACCACAAAGTCGAAAGGGGCGTCGCCTTCGTACGCCGTTCGAAAACTGCTTATGCCTTCCGCAATCCCATTCGACACAACACGATAATAGTATGTGGAATCTTCCTTGAGGCCATTGGCGGCGACCTCATGAATTCTCGCATCGGGGCTATCATAGGTATGCCATTCTTCCTCCGGCAACCCATTTCCCCCATCCAGCAAAGCCTTTATATGCCGGCTTACAACGACCTTGCCCGGCAATGATTCTGGCGTTTCCCAGAGAATTGTGACCGAATTCTTCTGTAAATTCTGCAGATAAGGCCCCGCAACAATTTGGGCTTCCTGGCGAATGCACACATCTTCATTTTCCGGGTGTTTTGCCCTTTCAATGTAAAAACGCGGCAGGACAACCGCCAAAAGCGGCAGCATCCCGGCCAGTACCAAAAACTTGGAAACAAATCCCATCTTCCTTCCTGAAAATGCACAAAGGGATGCGGAAAGCACCGTAACCATCGCAAGAGCGGCGCTCAGCGGCAGGGCATTGGCGCGAATCATGATCAGGAACACGAGCACCATGAACGAAAAGGACAAGAGCCAGGCGCCAATCACAAACAGGCATTTTCGCCCAAGTCCCGCTATCCCGGGAGCAACCGCCGAGAAAAATACCGGGGACAGCAAGAAAAGCGCACAGGTGACGAGGAACCAATGCTTGTCAAACAAAAGGTCCGGAATCACAGGAACCGACAACGTAAGAAGCACGGGCAGAAACGCCATTGCGCCAGCCAGAAAGAGGAAGGGTTTTCCCGGTGTCCTCTGAAACAACCACACGAGAAACGCGGCAAAAAGAATCACCGGCGGTGCCAGGGGCGGCAAGGCGGGCAACCAATGATGGGAAACAAGAAAAGGCAGGAGATCCGTGTAAGGGCGTGTATACAAAAACAAGAAACACGCCACAATCAAGACAAGAGTCGTAATGCGTGAGGCAGGTTTGTCGCTATTCATAAGGGTTCACCACTGTCACCCATGTTTTCAAGCGTGGAAGACGGCCACTGCTTTGAAAGTACTTCTTTCTTGAACGCAGCGGCAACATCGAGGTTCATCAGGCACACAACCAACCGAAGGACCGTGTGCAGACTCCATGATATCTCTCGTAATTTCAGCATACCCGCTACTTTCAGATACGGTTATACCCGTTGTTTTGAATAGTGTTCAAGTAACGCGGGCATAAATGGGAATGTTGACGCTGGAAAAGCAGTCCCTTCATAACAGGTGCGCATAAAGTCACCGATGCGTTATCATATGCCCACTTTTCAGGGAAAGCGTACAAAGGACCGAATATGCAGGATGTGCGTGTGCCGGAGACAAGTTCAAACCGTATGGATTATCTTGATCATTTGCGGGTCTTTCTGACCGCGTTGGTGGTGTGCCATCACCAATCCATCGCGTTTGGCGCACCGGGCGGCTGGTATTACAAAGTTGCCGCGCCAACGGATATCCCCTCGCTGGTGGTGATGACCATGTTTGTGGCGGTGAATCAAGCCTTTTTCATGAGCCTGTTCTTTTTTGTATCAGCCTATTTCACGCGCATGTCGCTGCTTAAGAAGGGCGCCCCGCTGTTTGTTCGCGATCGTTTGATACGGCTGGCTATCCCGTTAATGGTGTATTTTTTTGTGCTCAATCCCAGTGTGGGGTATCTCGTGCGGCGGTTCACTGGGCGCACCGATGCCGGTTACTTTGGATTCATGCTGCATAACGCCCCCCAATGCTTCGGGTGGGGGCCGATGTGGTTCGTTCTCTCGCTGATTCTTTTCACGGCGGCTTACCTGGCAGTGCGCGGGATGCGTCAAATTTGTGGCGCGGCGCGGCCCATGCCGCTGCCCGGAAACCTTGCCGTGTTCCTATTTATCCTTTTCATCGGTACGGCAACCTTCCTGGTCCGGTTGGCGTATCCCGTGGGCAGGGAATTCATTGGCCTGCAACTCGGATATTTCCCGATGTACATCTGCATGTTTGCCTTTGGGATTCTCGCCCATCGATCCTCATGGCCTGATCAATTGGAAAGACGCCAAGTGAACGTTTGGTTCGGCTTGGCAATGGCCGCGATTCTCCTCCTGCCGGTGATTGTACTGCTCGGCGGCGCATTTAGCGGAAACGCGGATAAATTCCCCGGCGGACTCTCCTGGCAGGCGTATGTCTATTCCGCATGGGAACCCTTCCTGTGCATAGGCATCAGCCTGAAACTATTGTTGCTTTTCCGCGGGAGGCTCAATCGTGCGAACACCCTCTCCGCGCGTCTCTCCAAGAGCTCGTATACGGTCTACATCCTGCATCCGTTCTTCGTCGTCGTGGCCACCTGGCTGGCCAAAGACCTGCCCCTCCCACCTCTTGTAATTGTCCTGCTCATCTGTCCTCTGGTGCTTGCCGTAAACTTCGCCTGCGCCAACCTCATTCGCCAGGCCCCGTTCCTAAACAAGGTACTATAAAAAATTCAGGGACAGACTACGGAATAATTCAGACTGCATGATAATTAATGCAGCGTCTTGATATAGTGCATGCGTTGAGAGTATGACGTCACTCGGAGTAATTCGTAGTCCGTCCCCGAATTTCGGAGGAGGCTAATGTATGGGAAAATCGTTTTTGCTACTCCTGTTTGCCGCAATGCTGGATTTCGTTCTTAACAATCCTGCCGCGCATGCGGATGAACTTGGAAGCCTATTAGCGGACGCCGCGTGGAGCCCTGCGCGGGAATGGGCGCCCAATGATACGGAAGGCAGTATTCACTGCATGGGCAACGGGCGGCTCTGTGTGTATGGCCAAGGACCAGAGATCATTCAGATATTCGGTCCCTCCTACAGTACAACGAATATTGGCGGGATCAGCCTTGACCCGAAGGGCGTTACGGCACAATCGCGGCGCGTAATGGGCACGGCCATATGGGAACATCGCATTGCCTTGGAAGATCGTGAAGTCGCCGTTATAACGGATTTTGTTGACAGTGAACTTCCCTGTTTTGTGCGCCATGTCAAAACAACGGCCCCGCTGGAGTTTGTCTTCCACCCGGAATCCGGCGTACGCATGGCAAACAACACTTCAATGATGCAAGGTGCGGGTGCGGAAGACGGCTTTCTCATCGAGACCCCCATCGGAAAATCCAGTGTGCCCTTTGGCAACTATCCCATTCCTTTTGCATTCTTCCACCAGTTTGCCCTGAGAGGCGAAGTAACTACCCTGCTTAAACCAACAGGCGATAACGCCGTGTTCAAGTTCATGCCGGGCCAGGGCACACTGCTTGTCACCGGAGGGTTGGACCTGGATGCGTGCATGGACCACATGAAGTCGATTCTCGCCACAGACTATTCATCGTTGCTTGCACGCACGAAGTCATGGTGGTCGGTGTTCACGTCGCACGGAAGAAATTTTGAGAAAGAATTGCCCGCAACTGTGCCAATGCGGGCGCGCTTGGTACAGGTGCTGGACGATGTGGCCGTATTAATCAAAGCGCAACAGGCGATTGAAGGAGGCATCCTTGCTGGATATCCGTATCATCTGGGATATGTTCGCGACCAATATGGAACCCACCGGGGATTGGTGGCGCTGGGGCATGAGGAGATGTCACGCGATATCCTCCGCTTCTACTATGGCATCTTTGAGAAATTTAGCCAAATCCATAATGCGCAGGCCTTTGGCATTCCCGGCCTGTTTCATGTGCATGAAAACGACGAGGTTGAAATAACGGGCTATATCACCCTGCAGGCCTTTGATTACCTGGCGCGTTCCGGCGACACTGATTTTGTAAAGCACATTTTTCCGCTGCTGGAATGGGCCTGGGACGTGCAACAACGGCATTTCATTAGAGACATGCTGCCCTTTAACGGGGATGAGACCTATGTGGCGGGCGGAATTCTCCCACGAACCGCGTTAAATGAAGGCTCGTCCGAGGCAACCATGCTTTTCATTGAAAGCGGCCGGTTATTGCTTGATTTTGCCGAGAGGCAAGGTCTCTGGACAAACGAACGGATTGAAAAGGAACGTCAGGTTTTGAACCGGGTGCGTGATTCCTTTCGCGGCAACTTTTGGCAAGACGGACGGCTCATCACGAACAATCCGGCGCGGAGCAGTGATCCAGAAGCTTTGCCGGGTGTACGCCATGGCGTGTGTGAGGCGTGTGTGACGGTGCAATGGACGGTTCGTACGGAAAATGGCCGCTATGTGTGCCTGAGCTGTCTCCCAAAACCGTCGTTGCCTAAGGTCGAACCGAAGGTCTACACGCTTCAATCGGTTTCTCTGGCACCACTCTATTTCCATGCCTCCCTTTTGCGCGCGGAAGAGCTCCGGCCCCAGGTAGAGGAGATTCTCCAGGCCTATAAAACAACCAGTAAGTTGCCCTCACGTCCGGATAGCGATGTTGCTGTCGGGTATGATTACGGCCTGCTGCTCTATGCGCTCACGGAATTGGATCATCCCATGGCGCGTGAACTATACGAGAAAACCCTCGACCTCGCCGATGCCACCGGCGCATGGGCCGAATATTACCGCGATCACAAACCCTCAGGTACACGGTGCAGGCCCTGGGAAAGCGCCATTAACGCCGAGGCACTCCTCCATTGGGTCAAAAAGAAATTTGCACTACCGTGAGAGATAGCCTTCTAAATTGAAAAACTGCATCACACGCAGCAACACGAATAAATCAATGTGCTGGCCGGCATTGGTGTCCGCCGAGTGATATTACGCCATTACCAAGGGCAATGCGGAAACAGGTTAAAGCCCTGCCTCGTGAAACTGTCCATCATTGTCTCTCCGGATTCTCAGCCCGTGCGGGAAAATCCAACACAAAATCAGCCTGGGTAACCTGCCCGGGAAGGGTTTGAATAATATGCCGTTGTTCCGTGGCATGCCCCCTGCCCCGCACCCATGCTTTGATTTCGTATTTCCCAGGCCTCAACCGGTCAAGACGGTATTTCCCATCGTGAATCACATAGCCCGCCGGCACTTCATGCACCGGTTTATCCAGGTATTCAAGATAGATGCCTTGTTCGGCGTTAATCGGCCTGTTTTCCGTATTGAGCACGGTGCCCGTGATCACCGCGCACTGTGCCGGATCTTCAGGCGGATTGCCCTTTACGTTGGCGCCCGAGGTCAAGCGCAGTTCAAGATCCGGCATGGCGGTTCCCGGTTGAACCACCACATCCAGCGCCTGCTCGTCCATATAGCCCGGCGCGGAAATCGCAAGAACGACCTTGCCCGCGATCAGGTTCGAGAGTACGAAGGTTCCATCCGCATCGGTTGTGGCGCCGGGATGCTCATCATACCAGCCTGGAACCACGTTGTATTGTGGTTCATACCGGGCTATGCGCACTTCCGCGTTCGGGATGGGCTTGCCGGAATCGGTATCCTTAACCACCCCCGATATGCGGCCCCGGTGGGGCATCGTAATATTCGCATCGAGTGTTCCCACCCGGACATCTTTGATCTGCACGCTGGGAAAGAATCCTTCCAGGGACTCCGGCGGAGAACAATTGATGCTCAATGAATTATCACCCACCCCGATGATGCGGTAATGGCCCAATAGATCCGTTTTGGCGCCCCAATGCAGTCCCCAATGGTTGATCGCGTCCAGCGTGGCGTACGGAACCGGCGTGCCGTTCTCATCCCGCACATACCCCTCTATGCGTTCGGATTCCGGCTCGTTGAATACCACGTCAATTCCCTCAATGGGAACATCCTGTTCCACGCGCACCGGTTCGCTTACCGACGGTTGTTGATACTTACAATATTCCCGCTCCACATACACGTCGAAACCGTATCTGCCCGGACCAATATGATTTACAACAAAATGGCCTGCCGCATCGGATTTACTGAAAATATTGGCCACAATTTTCATTTGGCCGGGTTGCAGTGGCGGCTCATCTTCACGCCGCGAACAATACACCTGTGCGAAAGGTATGGGTGTCCCCCCACGGGTGATTGCGCGCCCCGAAAGGGTGACGCCTTTCCCCAGGGTAACCTGAATGCCCTTGAGCAGACGCCCATCCGGAACCTCAATCTCCCCCCCATAATACCCTTCCGCGTTTGCCGTTAGTTTACACCGGGCATTTCGTGTGATATTCAACGAAAACTTCCCGTTGCGGTTTGTGGTGGCTTCCGCCACGGGCGGTGCATTTTCTTCACCCCAGTTATCTTTCCACGATTCAGTTTTAACTGTTGCGCCTGCTATCGGAGTGCCCTCCGTGGAAATCACCCGCCCGGTAATCCGCATTTCACCAACCGCCCTATAAAGCCAATCGATTATACCGGTATCGGTATTTTTCCCCGGCAGAATTACCAGGGCCAACACGCACAGCGCAACAAGGACGGAGACCGGCAGCATCGGCCTGCGCCGGCACGTTTGATCCATGATATGGGCAATCCGGTGTTTCAACGGATGCAACCGCACGGACGCGCCCACCGGAGCCGCCGTCCATGCCCCGGCGCCAATAATGGCCGCTGTATGAAGCAGGCTGCCGCAATAGGCTTCTCCGTCCACAATCCTGGTGTGTAAAACAATATCGTCGCAGCAGTCCTCACGGACCTTTCGGATGGCACGCACGGTCAACCACAACACCGGATGAAACCACCAAATCGCGATGAGTACATTTTCGATCCACAGAAACCGGGGGTCTTTCCTGCGATGATGGGCCAATTCATGAACCAGGATAGCCAATAACTCGTTATGCTCCATGCACTCATGCAGCCGTGCGGGGATCAACACCGCCGGACGGAGAATACCGAACGCCATCGGGGCAATGTTTTCCGGGCTTAACAGCAACCGAACGCGGCGGCGGATACCCAGTCCGCGCGCAAGCGCGGCAAATTCCTCATATAACGCACCCTCAGCCTTAACAGCGCCAGCGCACAAACGCCTCAATCGAATTCGCGAATGAATCACCCAAGAAACAACGGCAAGCATGCCCAAAAGATGCACCAAAGGTAATGCCCAACAGTGGAATGGTTCATGCCCTGCCTCCCCCTGATTCACAAGCGGCGCCGGTATCGCGGCCGGCTCAACCGTTGTGGATGGAGACACTGCGGAAGATACCACCGCATCACCGGCCCCCGTGGCCTCACGGACGGGTTCCGTAAAAGGCATGGGGGACAACAAAAGCCCCTGTTCGACTCCGGGAAACGAAGTGTACGCAAATAGACCGGTTGGAAAGGCCACCATCGGAGGCGTGGCGAACTTCAGCAGAACCAACGCAAGCAGCCCATACCGCAACGTTGCGGAACGCCGCCGCAGAAGATAGGCCACGGCAAGCAAAAGGCATCCCGTCAAGGCGGATTGCCACGCCGCCGTGGGAACGCCGTCCCACCATAACGCCTCCCATCCACGCCACAACGCATCCCAAGAACTCATGCCCTGATCTCCTGTTAAAGGTGTTTTTTCCGCAACCGGGAAACAATATCTTCCAACGCCTTCAGTTCGTCCGGCCCTGGGGGACGGGTTTCAAACAAAGAAGCCACCATGGCGATGCCACTGCCCCCAAATACCCTGCGCCGCAGGTCCTCCATGATGCGGCGATAGGCGGGCGCGGGCGCGATGGCCGGCGTATACACAAACGCTTTGCCCGCCGGCCCTTTTTCTTTGGAAAGCAACCGCTTACCCTCCAGCCGCTTAAGAAGCGTCGCCACCGCCCCATGCGTCATTGGGCGAAAATGCCACATGGCCTCCCGGATTTCCGCTGCTGTGGCACGGCTCTTTTGCCAAAGACACGCCAGCACTTCCAATTCGGCCTTGGGCAAATCCGGCAAAGATTCCGGGACAGGTTTTCGGGCTCGGTGCTTTCCAGCGGTCATGCTTCACATTTCCTTATCTTGACGTGTTTCGGAGGATTCCTCCTCCCGTAATATATACATTTGTATTTATTAAGTCAAGAAAAAATACATTTGTATTTATTCTGGAAGCACACAGCGCCCCTTTGTCACTGTGTTCATTGCCAAGAACATACCGGTATGTTCAGCAGTGAAAGACGATTAATATCACTCTGTAGTTAATCGGCCACCGCCCCTTTTCCGCCGCATGCGGACCGGACAGAAAACCGCTTTCATGCCCCTCCCCCGCCATGGGTTCAATGGAACGGTTGGGATTGGCCTCCACGCGTTTTAGAATCTCAACGACTTTAGCATCATTCATCCAACGGATTTTCCCGGTTGCGACATCATACATCGCACCCAGCACTTTTACTTTTCCCTCCTGGACCAGTGTTCGTGTGGCCGGGCTGGCAAAAAACAAATTCTCAATCGCCTGCCAAATGTTTTCTTCGGCGGCAAATGGGATGAGTTCATCGCTGTGAAGGCCCGGATGTGCAGCCTTTGCACGGTCCACTGCCGGGCGTATGCTGGCCACCAGCGGAGGGATGTTGCGTTCCAGCGCATGCCCTTGTCCTTCGGCGGCATATTTGACTCTCGTGTTTGAAAGATGTTTTAGTGAATTACCACTAGTTGTCAGGAGGGTTGATGCAATGGATATGGATGGGAACGTAACAGAACCCTGGAAGCTTCTTGCCGGCATTGCCGAATCCGGGGATACCGCGCGGCTTCGTGCGGAAGCGGAACGTCTGGGTTCGCGGGAATGCTCGCGCGCGATAGCGCGGTTGACCGCGGAACAACAGTCGCAAGTGCTGCAGGCACTGTCGCCGGAAGCGGTGGCGGGACTCATGGAGGAGATTTCGGAAGAACAGGCCCGCACACTGATATTCCGGCTTCCCCCGGGCGCGGCCGCGCGCGTGTTTGATGCCATGCACAGCAATACCGCGGCGGATTTGCTCGGCGGGCTGGATTTCGCGCAAATCGAAGGATTGCTGGGACAAATGGCGCCGGAAACCGCCGCCAACGCGCGGATTTTGGTCAGCTACAAAACGGATGTCGCGGGCGGCCTGATGGTGCGCGAGTTCCTGGCCTACCCGGTTACATTTACAACGCAGCAAGTAATTGATGATATGCGCATGAACGCGCGCAAATACGGCGAATACAGCATTCAATACTCCTTTGTCACCCAGCCGGACGGCACGCTGACCGGCGTGCTGCCGCTGCGGGATTTGCTGCTGGCGCCCGGTGAGAAGCCCATCCGGGAAATCATGATCCAACGGCCCGTATCGGTGCCGGATGAAACGCCGCTCGAAGAACTCGAAAAATTTTTCGAGGAACACGCGTTTCTTGGGGTGCCGGTGGTTAATGCACAGGGCTGTTTGATTGGCGTGGTGCGGCGCACGGATGTGCAGGAGGCGCTGGGGAAACGCGCCAGCCGCGACTACCTGCGCAGCCAAGGCATCGTGGGCGGGGAAGAATTGCGCAGCATGCCTGTAATGACGCGTTCGATGCGGCGCCTTTCCTGGTTGAGCGTGAACATCGGGCTGAACGTGCTGGCGGCCAGCGTTATCGCGATTTATCAAGACACGCTCGAATCGGTTATTGCACTGGCGGTGTTCCTGCCCATCATATCCGACATGAGCGGCTGCTCCGGCAATCAGGCGGTGGCGGTCAGCATGCGCGAACTGGCCCTGGGGCTCGTCAAGCCAAGGGACTTTTTCCATGTCTGGTTCAAAGAGGCCAGTGTCGGCGTTATCAATGGGATTGCCCTCGGCCTGTTGCTCGGCGCCGTGGCATGGCTTTGGAAAAGCAATCCCTATCTGGGCTTGGTGGCCGGGGGAGCGCTGGCGCTCAATACGCTCCTGGCGGTGTCCATCGGCGGCTTGTTGCCGCTGCTGGTCAAGTGGCTCAAATTTGACCCCGCGCTTGCCTCGGGGCCTATCCTGACCACAATCACGGACATGTGCGGATTCTTCTTCGTGCTAAGTTTCGCGACCGTCGCGCTCAGCCACCTTGCCTGAATACAATGTACATGAAAGAGAACCTTATGACTATGAACCTTCAACGCCATATCCACTTTTTTTTGCTCGCTTTGGCGTGGTTGATGTGTGTGGGAAACACGGTGTGGGCAGACTCTCCTTCGGAATTAAGGGTCTTCGCGAGGATCTGTGGGTAGAGTAGCAGTTTAAGGTAGCATCCAGCT
>CAYYRW010000075.1:0-15374 GCA_964474205.1 uncultured Nitrospirales bacterium
GCACTTGGACATCTCCCGGAGCCGGAGGTGACCCATAAATTCTAACGAAGAGGCAGAAAATATAGATATATCCGCCGTTTCCATCCCTTCCAGGTAATCACCTGGTTCAGCAACCAGGACTGATGTTTGGTCAGGTTTGTGTTCAGGAATCCGCGCCGTGCTTTTCTGGGATTGCCTAGCGGTGCCAAGGCTGTTTGCGCTGCCCTCTGCTTCGGCATGCCTTGGTCCAGGGCCTCCTGGATGGCATCGGCATAATGCCCTCGAATCTCGTTTCCGATACGCTGCCGCGCTTCGTCACACAAGCCTCGCGTGGCCCGCTGAACCCATACATCGACTGCATCGGTTGCACCGTCTTGAGTATGACGTCTTCCACCTAACATAATGTGTATCTCCCGTTAGAACTGGTTGTTCTTCCTTTTCACGAGAAAAGAATCAAACAAAGAAAAGCGGCCGTTTATATTTACCGGAAATTCCATGCGATTATTCACTATTCCTCGAAATGCTCCGGTGTCTATGCTTCTTCGAGATACATGGTCACGGCACTGGATAACGCTTTCCATTCCTTACGCTCTTTGGCCAGGGCCTTCCGGCCTTTCGCCGTCAACCGGTAATAACGCCGCACCCGGCCTTTCTCCATCTCTTCATAAGATTCGATCAGGCCTTTGTTTTCGCGATCATGCAGCGCCGGATACAGTGCGCCCTCCTGGAAATCCAGAATCCCTTTGGAAGTGGCTTTAATCTCCGAGGCGATGCGATAGCCATGCTTCGGCCCGGGCTCCAGCGCCTTCAAAATCAACAACGGCAGCGTACCTTTAAGATTCATATGCATCTATCTCCTATGCATATAATCTAGCAGAATTTGGGCTGGAATGCAAGAGATTTTTCGTTGCGGCTCCGCTGCGTTGTGTTGTACTATTGGGCAGGGTTATTGGAGGTGTGAATCATGCGTTGCCGTCAATTTTTCCTCATGCCAAGTGTGGTTCTGCTTCTTGTTGCGCAATATGCGCTTGCGCGGGCCGATGGTACACCAGCGGCACATGCGGGCGATAAAGCGATTCGTGCCTGCCTCTGCGCCATCATCGACGACCTGGAAAAACTCAAACCGCAATGTCCCGAGTTGTGCGAGTTTGATGCGGAGAGACTCAAAGCACGTGTGGAACTTGGTACGAATTTCAGTAGCGCGGTGCTGGAGGCGCTCAGAAAGGATTCTCCGGCGCCATCGAAAACCGGGGTGGAAGACGCCGGTCCCCAGGAGAATTCCGAGCTTCCGTTAAAATGGTCCCGCGGATTTGACTATCAACACAACTTTACCGAGGGCAGTCCCAAATACGTGGCGAGAAAACCGGCTTTTGGAAAAGACGGATGCCGGTTCTTTGTGAGATTCAACGACATCAACGCACCCACCCAACTCGTGGCGCGCGGCACAATCCCCACCCTTAATGCCCAGTATTTTTCCGGAATCCAACTGCCCAGCGATGGTTCACAAGAACTACGAACCAAGTTCGATGAAATCGTTCTCCGGCATATCCATGAACTCGAACAGGCCGCTGCCGGATACTCGCATGGGAGGGTGCAGTCTCCGGGTGGGAAAAACCTGCTGAAACTGTCCTGTACCGGCGGACGGGCCGGCACACTGGACGTTGAGGTATCGAGAGACGGACGCCCGGTGATGGAGATTGCATCGTTCAAAGTCACGTTGAAGGAAATCGGCGAATTGTCCGGCACATCCACACTGGAAAATATCGAGCATAGTACCGTGAATGAGACGTTCGTGCTGCCTTGGGGAAAAACACGGGAAATTATAAACCGGTGTGAACGCGCCACATGCCATTTTACCAACCCCGAGGGCATACGATGGGAACTGGATCTGGCGGCATACGAGGATGGCGTGGCGTTCCGTTATCGCCTGCCGGAACAGGAGAAACTGACCCGGTTCTCGTTGACCAGTGAGTCGGAGGATCTTAGTTTTTCAGGCGTGCCCTTGCTCCATTACACTTCCTGGGACAGTTTCAAGAATGACCATGAATCGGAATTCCACCAGGACCCGCTTACCGGGGTCAGGGGGCCGCTTGTGGATATGCCGCTATTGGCGGTATGGCCGAATGGATTGGCCGCCGGCATAACGGAGGCTCGCATCCGCGATTTTTCCAGCCTGTACCTGAGTCCTGACGCCAACCCGGATTTAGGCCTATTCCATATGCGCCTGTCTTCTCCTCCGGATAAAGAGAAGCCCTGCGTAACCGGTTGCACGCCCCATGCCAGCCCATGGAGGGTCATATTACTTGCGGAGAACGCCGGGAAGCTTTTGGAAAGCAACCTGCTGGTTTGCCTTAATGATCCGCCTTCCGGTGATTTTAGTTGGGCGAAACCGGGCAAGACCACCTGGCATTGGTGGAACGGCACGTTCGACCGCGGGCCCGCATTCGTTCCAGGGATGAATCTTGAAACCCACAAACGCTATATCGATTTCTGCGCGAAGAATGGGATTGCTTATCACGCGGTCATCGCCGACACGCATCCGTGGCATGTACAATCAGAAGAAGGCTTCACCCCCCAAAAAGACACGGATATCCTCAGCCCGCGCCCGGAATTAAATCTTCCTGAAATACTCAAGTACGCAAAGGAGAAGGGGGTGGGCATTCGGTTATGGTTGCATTGGAAAGCACTCGACCCAAAACTGGAAGAGGCCTTTCAACAATACGAAGACTGGGGCATTAGCGGCCTGATGATCGATTTCCTTGACCGGGATGATCAGGAGGTGGTCAATTTCTGTGAACGCGCGCTCGAATCCGCCGCCCGCCATAAATTGCATATTCAATTTCACGGGTCGTATAAACCGGGCGGGGAACAGCGCACGTTCCCCAACCTGTTCAACCGGGAGGGCGTGCTGAACCTTGAATACCTGAAGTGGAGCAAACGGTGTACGCCAGCGCACAACGTCGAGGCCGCGTATGTCCGGCAATTGGCGGGACCGCTTGATTATCACACGGGCGGATTCAATGCCATCTCGGATAGAGCGTTCGTCCCGCGCAATGAGAATCCGTATGTGCTCGGGTCGCGGTGCCATCACCTGGCGATGTTTGTCGTGTTCGATAACCCGATGCCCATGGTGGCGGACACCCCGGAAGCCTATGAAGGCCAAGACGGGTTCGATTTCATCATCAAGGTTCCAACAACCTGGGATGAATCGCACTTTGTGACCGGGGAGGCAGGCGGCTATATCGTGATGGCAAGAAGGAACGGTAACATATGGTATCTCGGCGGGATGACCAACTGGACGCCCCGTGAAATTAAACTCCCCTTTGATTTCCTGCCGCAGGGCCGCTATGACGTCCGCCTCTATATCGATGCGTCCATGGACGGAGAAAACCCCAACGCCATCCGCATGGAGACTGAAACGGTGGAATCCGGGGCCTCCTTGCCGGTGGCCATGGCTCCAGGGGGCGGATTCACTGCCATTGTCACGCCAATAGCCAAATAAACCACGGGCAATGGTTTGTGGATCCAAATTCCGACAACCTCATCAACAGCATTGGCCGCACCGCACTCCTTCATCCCGATTTTGGCGGGAATTGGAATGAAACCCCTTCGGCATTCCTTATATCGTCGTGGAAGGCAGCACGCCAACGCGCCCCGTCACATTCGATTATGCCGATTAAAGCGACTTGGGACCGTATCCGATCCCTGATAATGCCCCTATTGAAGGAGGTCCCGATGCCGAAGGGGATCGACATGTGCTTATTATAGATCGGGACAACTGGCTGCTCTATGAACTCGATTACGTCCATTTTCCGGTTAATGCCGGGGACCCCTGTACCGCTGGTTTCGGAGCCTTCTTTAACCCGAATACCAACGACCTGCGCCCCGCGGGATGGACTTCACGCCGACGCCGCGGGACACGTAATCCGGCAGTACCTCCCTGAAGCGGTGCATATTCTGGACCGTTTTCACATCGTGAAGCTGCTCAATGAGGCGGTGGACTGGGTTCGCCGACAAGAGGCCGCACGGCTTCGCCGGGAAGGCGTGGACCTGCTCAAAGGGCTAAAGTACGTGTTCCTCAAACGGCCGGAAAATCTGACAGCAGGCCAGCACGCCGCGTTGCAGGGGCTTTTGAACAAACGTTGGCTGTGCTCGGTCCGGGCATATCGATGCATCGGGCAATGGCCAATACCTCTTCGACAAAAACGCGTGTGTGACGCTGACCCCCAACCCAGAAAACGATTTTAAGGAATGGCAAGGCGACGTCAGTACGTTCCCATTCACCACATTGCATTTTGTATATATGACCGGTAACAAAAACGTAACCGCCGTCTTCAAGCCGCGCTATTCCCTGACCCTGTACTTGCAGGGAAAAATCGACGGCGACTCGGTTTATGTCAACAGCGCCCAGCAAACCGAGCTCAGCACCACCTACTCCATCAACGAAGGCGATCACGTCACGCTCAACCCCGATCCCGACCCGCGGTTCAAAGAATGGCAGGGCGCGCTCACCGGAGACGATAATCCCGCCACCATTACCATGTACGGCAACACGAACATCGCCGCCGTTTTCAAGCCCCAATACACCCTCACCGTGGCCTTTGAAAATGCCATTACGGGCGATTCGGTTTACATCAACGATACGCAACAAACCGCCCTCAGCACTACCTACACCTTCAACGAAGGGGATCAAGTCACCCTCAACCCCGATCCGGACCTCCGGTTCAAACAATGGCAGGGCTCTCTCACCGGCACTGATAATCCCGCCTCCATTACCATGTACAGCAACAAAACCATCACCGCCGTCTTCAAGCCACGATACACCCTGACACTGAACATCCTGTATGCGCAATCCGGCGACTCCGTCAAGGTGAACAACACCACCCAAACCGCATCAAGCGCCTCTTACCCCTTCAACGAAAACGATTCCGTCACCCTCGACCCCGCAATCGATGCACACTTCAAACAATGGCAGGGGGACCTCACCGGTGACGATAACCCCGCCACCTTCTCTATGACCGCCAATAAGACCATCACTGCCGTCTTCAAACAGCTATTTAATTTAACCCTGACCATTCAGAATCCCGGCACCAACCGGACCGTGGCTCTTGGGTGCACAGGATTTTCAGCCACACAAACCCAGGGCACAGAATCCTATGCCATATTGGAAGGAAACACCGTATACTTGGCCGCCTATATTGCTAACCAATTTAAAGAATGGCAAGGGTGTACCGGCAATGGAAATTTAGCCTCCATCCTCATGGACGGCCCAAAATCCGTCACGGCGGTTTTCAAGCCCATATACGACCTCACCGTCAACACCGAAGGCAACGGCGAAGTGACCGTCGTCAAAGGTTCCACCACCCTCGAACCCGACGGAAACGTCTACCACCTCCTCGAAGGCGGCCAAGTCACCCTCACCGCCGCCCCCATACCCCCCTCGCGTATAGATAATATGCCCCACTTCAAAACGCGGGTCCCGGAATATTTGAAGCGTTGCAACCAATTCCCCAATATCCGCGAAGTGTTTCCCCCGTATGTCCACCCACCCATTTTCTGTCAAATCATCGGTCACCCTGGATTGCAGCGTGACAATCCCCGGCACGTCCTTGGTTATTCCACCCAGTCCGGAGGAAGTCCGTCCGCTGGTAAGTCCCTTTCCATCGGCGGGTACTCCTTTGGAGAAGTCGAGCCACAATTGATTGGCGTCGTAATCGGCGCGGGCGCTCCGGGCGATTCGTTCAAGGTCTGTAAGGGTTCTTGCGGCATCGCTCCGTTCCTTCTCATTCAACCCAAGGGGTTCCACCTGATCATAATACGCCGTTTCCTCCCGCGCGTCAATGGCTGGTCCCCGCCTTTGGGTGTCCCGTGATACACAACAAGCGGATTCCCCTCGGCGTCAACCACCTTCGATTTTCCAAACCATTGCCAAAACGCGGGATTGTATGTTTTCGATAATTTGACACAGAGTGGGGGATTCTCGTACCTTAAATATGGAACCCGTTGGTTGGATGGATACCGCTGAGCTTCGGCTTATGTGCCACCCGCTTGCAACGGGTTTCCTTAGAACATTGAATAGGGGAGATTAGCTCCGCGCACCCGGCATCCATCTTCCGGCCTCACGCCATCCGGCAACTCCGCTTGCCGCGCTTTATGTTCTTTCCGCATACCAGAGCAAGTTTCCCTGTTCTTATTGTCTCATACGGAGTATTGTTTCCCCGGTATTTTGGCACACCCAAAGTTAATCTCGTGGTGACTCTATGGTGACTCAGCAAAAACACGATTTTTCGATACATGCAGATCACCCTTGATTTTATTGGGTGAATGGATAATAAAAAATGGTCGGGGTGAGTGGATTTGAACCACCGACCTCTTGGTCCCGAACCAAGCGCGCTAACCGGGCTGCGCTACACCCCGACACGAGGAAGTCTATTGTAGAACATTTTCACACCTTCTATCAACCTGATGCATGCGTTACACAATACCCGTCTTTTTCAATTGCTTTTTTCTTGGTGGTTACCGGTGTTCATCGGGTGGGCCGCGCCGAAGTCATGCGCCTCGTGTGACGAAGGCGGGTGGTTTCTTTTTCCGGATAACGCCAGTAAACACACCGAAAATCAACGGAGCGGTGGAGATCATGCCGGTTCAAGGTCATCGTCCGCATCATTGGAAAGGTCCATGCCTCTCCGGCCTTTGGCGAGTTTCCGGCGGATGCGTTCCAGCCGCGCCAGGGTGGCGGGCGCGGGATCGTAGCGTTCGACGGCGTCCGCGAGCAATTTTTCCGCCGCAGGCAAATCACGTGTGCGGTGTTCGTGGTGTTTGGCGAGTTCCAAGCGCGCGGTGATGTCGCTGGGGAATTCATCCAGCACCAGTTCCCAGGCTTGTTGCATCTCCACATATCGCTGGAGGCGTTTGCAGGCCATGGCGAGCATTTCCAGGCATTCGCGGCGCAGGGGGGAGCGGTCTTCACGCTCCAGAAATGCATTCGCGTGCTCTACAACATCCGCATAGTGTTTCTGTTTGAAATGCAGCCGCACCAGCGACAGCCGGTCCTCGGTATGTTCAAAACTTTCGCCCACGGGCCGTTCCAGGCACTGGCACAGCCATGCGGTCAGCGCCACCAGCGACAAAATATCCATCCGGTGGTGGTAAAACACCGGTTTCAACGGTCCGGCGTCCCGCGTATTCAAATAATCAAACCACATCTGCGGGATGAGGAAACTGGGGATATCCCCGTGCCGCCGCACGCCCAACACCTCGCGCTCGATGTTTCCCAGGCTGCAATCCGCCAGCCGCCGTTTCCAAAACCGCCGCGCCACATGCACCAAATCGTAATGTAGAATGCTGTCCCCGCGAAAGGGGAGCCGGTTTTGCACGAACCGGGTGCGCAGCAGGGGAAGGTCAAAGCTTTTCCCGTTATAACTCACCACGGCTTCGGCATTTCCCAGCAATCGAGCCACATACCGCAGCATCGGCTCCTCGTCGTCGTAATCCCGCATGAAGCATTGATCGAGCCGGAACCCGTCCTCGGTAAAATACCCCGCGCCCACCAGAAACGCCACCGTGCCGGCCCCGCCCGCCAAGCCGATGGTCTCGGTGTCCATGAACATAGTTTTCCGGACGTCGAAATCTTCGAGGCCCGGATCACACGCGGAAAATGCGATGTGCTTGGAGGCCCCCTGCAATACCGCGCCCAATTCCACATTCCCTTGGCGGTAGTCCAGGGGAAAATCATGCCGTACCAGGTAAAACGCCCCGTTCTCCTCCGGCACCAGTTGCCCGGGCACCACCGTGTCAATCTCAAACTCGCCCGCGGCGCGGCGCTGTTCCAATTCCTCATGCTGCCGGACCCATTCCGACCCCTGCATCAGGTTCAGCCGCTCCGTCAACCGCCGCAGCAGGTCTTTTTGTTGGGTAAACACCTCCGGGCCGCCGCCCGGGCGTTCCAAAGGCTCCGGAATGCCGTCCGGCGGATGCGAGCCCGCGATTTCCCGTTCCTTCACCCATTGCGCCCCCGTTTTCAGTCCCAGCCGCTTGTGCAACTCCGCCAGTTTATCCAGTTCATCCGGCATATCGTTAAAATGCCTCACCGCGTTTTCGCATGCCCATACTCCTCACAGTAGCCGATGGTGTGTCTATTTTACACGGAAGCCGTTAGAAAAAGGAAAGGCCGCCGCTCCGTGGAGGGTATCACGTACTAACGCGGCGGCAAATCAATGCAAGCGCAGGGGGTGACTACGCCTGTTGATGGGGAGGCATATACTCATTCGGCCGGGCCACCGCGCCAATCACCCCGCGAAGCTGGTCAAGCACATAATCCACAACACTTTGGACCACATCTTCTATCTGGCGATTCATGGCGGTTTCTCCGGTTGTTTCGCGCACCCGCGGGGCTGTTTTCGTGCCTCGCAACTGCTTGTACATACTACCGTCAAGTCCGGCCTTCGTTACAGATAATCCCTTTTTTCCTGAAAAAGTTCCCGTGCGGGGAAAAAGGTGTCAAACCCCGTAAACAGCGGATTGGGCGAATAGGGAACTTTTTGCGCCAATGCGTAATAAATACATTTATACTTGAAGACTTCCATAATTTCTGCTAGGATGCCTAGTGCGGAAGTCGAGTTAACCCAACAACCAAAAATATACGGGAAAGGTAAGGGAGCTACACTATGAAGACGAAGTCGTATTGGATGGTATTGACAATGGCCTTGTGCCTGGCGCTTGTTGTGACCGGGGCCACGGGCTGCAAACACAAGAAACAGGAACCGGTGGTCACCACACCGGCCAAAACGGACACTGGCACGGGCGGACAGCCTGAAGTGAAAGACATCCTGTTTGGGCCGAACGGCTTGCTGAAGCCGGTGTATTTCGACTTCGACAAGTCGAATTTGCGTCCGGATGCCATCGAGCAGCTCAACAAGAACGCCGAAGTGATGAAAAAGCACACGGAATACATCTATCAGATTGCCGGTCATTGCGACGAACGCGGCACCCAGGAATACAACCTGGCGCTGGGCGAACGCCGTGCGCTGGCCGTCCGCGATTACCTCATTTCCGTGGGCTTGGGTGCGGATAAAATCGTGACGATCAGCTACGGTGAAGAACAACCGGCGGCCGCGGGCCACGACGAAGCCTCGTGGAGTAAGAACCGCCGTGCGGAATTCAACGAAGGCAAGAAATAACGAAAGAGATAAACATGCACTCACGACCCCTGATATGGGCCAGCGCGGCCTTGGCGCTGCTGGTGTTCACCGGCTGTGAAACGCTGGGCACCTCCAAACAGATGCGCAACGTCCTCTATGACACCAACAAGCGGGTGCGGTCCCTGGATGATAACCTCGGCGGTTCCGTAACCAAGCTGACTGAAACCTCCGCCACCTTGATGCAGCGTGTCAATGAGGGGGACGAGCAGATGCGCCAACTGCGCACCATGGTGGAAGAGAACCAGACCAGGCTCGAATCGCTGTCCAAGGACATCGCCGACCTGAAGTCCACGCTCTACCGGCGCATGGGCCTGAGCACGGCCCCCGGTGCAAACCCCATGGAACCCCAAGTCGGCGGCGTGATTATCGAACGCAGCGGCGCTCAGCCCATGACCGCGGACATCAGTGCCCCGCCGTTGACGGCTCCAGCCACCCCGGCGGCCACACCGTCCGCAGCTCCGGCGGCTCCGGCAGCGGCGGCCCCGGCCACCCCCGAAGAGCATAAACTGTTCCAGGACGCGTTAACTCCATACCGCTCGGAGAATTATTCCGACGCTCTGACGAAGTTCGACGCGTTTCTGCAAAAGTATCCCAACAGTGAGTTGGCCAGCAGCGCGCAATTCTGGAAAGCCGCGTGCTATCTCAGCTTGCAGAAGTACCCGGAGTCCATCCAGGAATCGGAAAAACTGCGGGCGAATTTCCCCACCAGCAGCAAAGTGCCCCTGGCCATGCGCAATCAGGCCGTGGCGCTCTACCGCCTCGGCAAATCCGACCAGGCCACCAAGCTGCTGCAGGAAATCATCGCCACCTATCCCACGTCGCCCGCGGCGCAACAAGCCAAAAACGACCTGGACAAGCTCAAAGGGCCTGCGGGACCTCAGTAAGCCCAATATGCTATACTGGACGTGCCGCATCGCGATTTCGTGATGCGGCACGTTTTATTCTTCTCTAGTGTTGCGAGTCATAATTGGCGTTCTTATGGACAGGACATGCAGGATCAAAAAATGAGCGAAAAACGGGGACTGACGCAAGCGAGCCCGCCCATGTGCAAAACCCGTACCCTGCATCGTATTTCAAGAATGGGCGGGCGAGACGTGTCTGTCCCTGCTTTTCGCGTTGTTTATACGATGCCGTCAGCATGACTCACTGCGCTAGTGGTTCATTCATGGAATATATTCAATAAGGAAAATGCAGCGTGCGGTACTATCTAGGACTCGATGCCGGCGGCACCAAAACCTTCTGCTTGGCGGGCGATGAAAAAGGAAATGTCCTCGGCTTTGGCCGGGCCGGGGCGGGCAATTACGAAGCCTATGGCGTAGAACCCGCCTACAATGAAATCAACAAGGCCGTGGACGGCGCCCTCCGCGAAGCGGGCCTGGCGCTCGAAAAAATCAACGGCATCGGCATGGGCATTGCCGGGGCGGATATCCCCGAAGACTACACCATGCTCGAACGGGAGATTTTTACCCCCCTGTTCGGCGCGATTCCCAGGGCTTTTCGCAATGATTCCATGGGCGGCCTCCGCGGCGGCACCAAAGACCCCTTCGGCATTGTAATCGCCTGCGGCACCGGCTGCGTGTGCGCCGGGAAAAACCGTGCGGGCCGGGAAACCCGTGTCGGCGGAATCAACGAAGATTTCGGCGACATGGTCAGCGGCTCCAGCATCGGCACGGAAGGGCTCAAAGCCGTATGGCGCTACCGCGACGGAATCATCGGAAAAACCCTGATGGCGGACCTCTTTCTCGAAAAAGCCGGCTGCAAAGACCTCGACGAACTCTTCTACAAAGCCTACAAAGGCCAGATCACCTACGATGATTTACAGCCCATGGCTAAACTTGTCTTCGATGCCGCCTACCAGGGCGATGCCGCCGCTTGTGATATTTTAGAGTGGGGGGGACGTTATCTCGCCCAGATGGTCAACGCCGCCGCGCGCCTCCTCGATATGTGCCGCGACTCCTTCGACGTTGTCATGGCGGGCAGCGTCTTCAAAGGCGTCAGCCCCGTTTTGGTGGATGCCATGCGCACCGTCATCCACCGGGAATGCCCCAACGCCCGCCTCGTGATGCCCCTCTACGAGCCCGTGGTGGGGGCATTGCTGCTCGGCATGGAACTGGACCAACCGGTTTCGGAAGCGGTCTATGAAACCCTTTCTGAAGGCTTGGCCCGGGCGGAACAACGCTACCAGGTGCGTTTTGCCTCGGAGTAACCCATGAAAGTGCGTTCCGGACATATCGCCTTCGTTAGCGTGCTGCTTATCGCGGCCTTTGTCGCCTATGCGGTCTGGCGTTCCCAACACATGGGCGGCGCGGCCAATGCGATCGACGAACTCGTATCCATCGAAACGGCCGATCCCTCGCGCTACGCCGTCATCAATGTCAAACAAACCGACTTCGACATGGGCACCATTGCCAACAACACCACCTCGGAAGCCAGGCTTCCTATTTTCAACTTGGGCAAGGCGCCGCTCCGTCTCAGTAATGTCCACTCCACGTGCGCATGCACCCAAGGCGTCATCCCCTTCGGACAAGACACCATTCCCCCCGGCGGCGAAGGATACATCCTTGTGAAAGCGAATCCCGCCAGAATCCCCGGCTTCGATTCCCACAAAACCCTCATCATCATGTCCAATGATCCCAAGAAACCCTCCTTGGAAATCACCGTCCACCTCAGAATTGACCCCGAGTTCAGCCTTACCCCGCCGGAAGCCGATTTCGGGGAAGTGGCCAAAGGGCAAACCCCGGAAATCGCCTTCTCCCTGAAATCACTTTCCGAAGAACCCGTGGAAATTACCGAGGTGGCCGAATACACCGGGGATGCAAAAGATACAAAGCCGGAAATGCTGCTCTTCTCCCTCCAGAAACAGCCCGAAAACGAATGGAGTGTGCCCGGAAAACCCGAATACCGGTTCACCGCCCGCCTGGCGCCTTGTTTTCCGCCCGGACCCTTTGAACAACGCTTCGCCATTCACACCAACATCAAACGCATGCCCGTGATGCTGTGTACCGCCAAGGGCAAAATCACCGCCCCCTATGCGCTGGACCGCGCCTATCCCAAATCATTGGTCCTCACGAAAGACGGCGTGAGCGCCATGCCGGACCGGTTCGCGGGCACCCTCACCATCACATCAGACCGGCCCCTCGAAATCACCGGTATCCAATGCGACCCCGAAAAACTTTCCGCCGCCGTGCGCAAAGGCAATGATCCCCGAACGACCTGTATTGATGTCGCCGTAAAACTGGACGTTCCGAACGGCCTCCTCCGCGACTTCATAACCTTCACCCTCAAGGACGGCGATACCACCTACCAGGAACGCATCCCCATACGCTGCGCCATATACTGAACACCGTCCGCGGATATGAAACGGCGGTCCTTCGAGAAGTTTTCTCCTATAGATATCAACATTCAGTGGTAGTGTGCCGCCGCGATTCACAAAAGAACCCACGGCCAAGCCCGGGGACGGCCTTGACCGAGCCACCTGGAGAAGAAGTTGTATCGGATATACCTCCACATTACCGCGTGACACGGTCAATCCGGCGAAGGCGGAAGTACCGCCATGAAGTTGGTGCAGAATGATTCAGCGCATCCATTATACATCCTCTTGCGTTCCGAGCATGGATACAGCGCAGAATCATTTTGCGCCAACTTTCCCCTCTCGTTCCCAAGAATGAAATTGGCGGATTGCGGCACGAAAAAAACTGTTTCAAACCTGTCACGCCCTGGTCTCGCGTATATCGAGACGGCGGTGGATTTCTCAATGCCCGATTTTCCCAATCTGGGTAAATCGGTCGAATCTGTGGCTACGGTTTTGAGTTGTCCGGCACCCGATACCCGATACCCGATACCCGATACCCGATACCCGGAACCCGGAACCTATCCCCCATCTCCTTCCCCGCAGATGCACAATCCAAAAACACTTGCGCAAAACAATATTAGGGTGTATAGTAGCGGACGTAGAGGTGATACATTTTAGTGACAGGGGTTGAGTACATGAAGCCGATAGACGCCGGCGATTTTGTTCCGAAGTGTGCGCCGAACCATGCGAACACGAAATTTAACGCTAAAATATGCGATTTCTCTCATATTCTCCGCAGATGGCACGTGTGTAGGATGCATGCTCCATTGGCCTTTTACAAATGGAGAAATACACCTTTATGAATGGTAAATACACAAAAAGAACACAATGTATCGGCATGCTAATATTTGTGCTAAGTTGCATGTCCTCGTCTGCCAGAGAATTCATTGTAAACGAAATAGATGACCTCCCTGACATCAATCTTGGAGATGGCGTAGCCTTAACGGAGAGAGGAACGGTTTCGTTGCGTTCTGCCACAGATGAAGCCAACCTCTTGCCCGGAGAAGATAGGATTAGTTTTGAATATCCGGTCGTTATTGGTGATGGCTATTCAGGGTTGCTGAATATTACTTCTTCACTTAATATTTCTGATCATTTAAAAATTGTAGCTCCTGAAAATGCACATATTATTTTTCGGGCAATGGCGCCAAATAGATACAGAGTGCTTGACGTGGCGTCGGGTATAAATTTGTATATTGAAGGCATTTCCATTAACGGAGGAGGCCCGCCATCACATGCTATCTATTCGGATAAAGGCGCATGCATGTATATTCATCCAGGGGCCAAAGTAGGTTTAGCCTACTGCTCCTTTCAAAGTGGCGTGGCCACTGAAGCAGGGGGCTGTATCTATGTGGATCATGCGGAATTATTTGCCTCAGCCTCATTTTCAGGAGATTCGGAAAAAGATGGGGGGGGAATCTACAATGATCATGGTTTTGTTTATGTTGACCAAAATAGGACCATTGGCGGTTCTGCCGAAGATCGTGGTGGTGCTGTTTATAACGATCATGGTTGCCTTGTTTTCAGCAAAAACAGTGCGTTTTCCCTTAGCCATGCCTCTACGGATGGGGGCATGTTGTATAGCGATGGCGGTGTTGTTTCATTTAATAGTGTCGGTTTTATGGGTAATTCCTCTGTGCGTGGCGGAACTCTATATATAACAGGGGGCGCTCATGTAGAAATGTTTGGATGTTCGGCAAATGAAAACTCCGCCACATCGGAGGGCGGTGTTATTTATCTTGAATCCGGCAGTCTCTATGCCACCATGTGTACATTTGGCCAGAATTCGGCTGGGGGTTCGGGCGGGGCCATATACGTTGCAGGGGGTGAATCGTATCTTTTAAATTGCACCATCACGCAAAACACCGCCAATACAACGGGCACAGGCTGCGGAGGTGGAATTTTTGTGAATGGGGGGTTGTGTACCATAGGGAATAGTATTCTCGCTGAAAATATTGATACACCTTCTTCGCCTTGCACGGATATTTCTGGCGTACTCAATAGCCTTGGACATAATCTAATCGGCATCTCGGAGGGCGGCAATGGTTATCTGCCTTCCGATCTGTTGGGGTATTCGGCATCCCCATTGTCCCCGGTGCTTCAGTTCACCATGAATCATGAAGGCCGACCCTATAGTCCCCAAAATATTTATATTCCTCAAGTAGGTAGTCCAGTAATTGACGCAGGCGATACTTCATTACTGTTTAATCCGAATTTTGTGGGGAATCCGTGCTATGATGCCCGGTTAACCTGTTGCCCGCGTGTACGTAACGGCACGGTAGACATTGGGGCCATTGAAGTACAGGAAGGTTCTATTGACCTCACCTGCGACGGCACGCATAGTGCAGACTACGATTACAATGGCCGTATCGGGCTAAACGAACTTCTCCGCATGATCCAATTTTACAATAGCGATTCTTTCCATTGTGAAACTGGCACCGAAGACGGCTTTGCTCCCGGCCCCGGAGATACGGCCTGTACAGCCCACTCCGCTGATTATAATCCCCAAAACTGGACCATCAACCTATCCGAGCTACTGCGAATTATCCAACTCTATAATTCAAGTGGCTACCACGCCTGCCCCGAAAGTGAAGACGGGTTTTGTCCCAATCTGGTGTAAGGTTGGGGATGAGGGGTGAACATTTTATCCCTCTTTTATTTGCGAAGAGAAGCCACACCGAACGCTGTATCGCCGGGCACCCCAGGACCTATATTTGTTCGACCCCGTCAGGGTCGATGATCTAGGGTGGGGGGCTATGTTTCCGGGGGTCTCGGGGACTCGACCCCCGGCTTCCATGAGAAGGTCTTGTCAATAGTGGCCGACGTGGCGGCCGTCCCTATTC
>CAYYRW010000076.1:0-14832 GCA_964474205.1 uncultured Nitrospirales bacterium
CCCGGAATCCGCCCCTGCTCCAGAACCAGCCCCTGCTCCAGCGCCTGCTCCAGTGCCTGCTCCAACTCCTGCACCGGCTCCTGCACCGGCTCCTGCACCGGAGTCTGCCCCTGCTCCAGCGCCTGCTCCAGCGCCTGCTCCAACTCCTGCACCGGAATCCGCCCCTGCTCCAGAACCAGCCCCTGCACCGGCGCCTGCTCCAACTCCCGCACCGGTTCCTGCCCCGGAATCCGCCCCTGCACCAGTACCGACGCCTGAACCCGCCCCCGCTCCCACACCGGCGCCAACGCCGGAATCGGCTCCGGCTACTCCCGCCCCTTGACAGGGCGGCATAGGCACAAGTGGTATGTCCAGCACCTCATTGCCTATACTTTGTGAGGAGAGCACGCAAGCAACAAGGAGCATGAAGATGGACGAGCATAAACAGGACGCGGCATTGCTTTTTGGGAATCCGATTTCGGCGAAAACGCAAAAGAAGGCGGCGGCCATGCGGAGGCGTTTCGAAAAAAAATATGACTACGATGATTCCCGGGCCTATCCGTTATTCGCGAAAGAGAATCCGATTCTTGGCCCGTTTCTGGGGGTGAAAGACGTGGTGTCGGGCGCGGAGGGCGAAAAACTCGATTATGACAAGGGCGTTATCATCGGAACCATCCGCATGGGGTATGGGCATTACCGTATTGCCATGGCGGTGGCCTCGGCGGCCCACGCATTGGGCTATACACCGTATTGGTTTGATTTGCTGGGTTTCGACACCGCCGGCGCGCGGATGATTCGGGACCTGGACAAGTGGTATTCGCTGGGCTCGCGGATTTCTCAAAAATCAAAGCTGTTCAATGCCCTTTTCTGGGACCCGCTGATGGGGAAATGGTATAAGCGCATCGAGAAGAACTATCCCGTCATGCAAGCCGCGCATGTGTTCAAAAACATCTACCGCGATCTCCCGAAGGACATGCCGGTGCTGGGCACCCATCCGTTCAATGCGCATGGCGCGGTGCACGCGGGCATGACGAACGTCATCAACATGATTCCGGACAATTGCCCGCTGGGCTTTCATCTGGTGGAAGGCGCGATGCAGACCGTGCAGTCCTCTTCGAGCTATTTCAAATTCCGCACACTGGCGGACATCGGGCCGAAGGGCCAGAAGGGAAAAGGCGTGCCCGCGGAGCAAATCCGGCTCACGGGGAATTATATTGACCATGAACTGGTGGCGAACATCGAAGCGGATTGCCAGGCGCGCTTGAAACGCGTGGTTGACAAGGCTCCGCGGCGGTTGTTGATCAGCATTGGCGGGGCGGGCGCGCAACAGAACCTGCTGGTGGAAATCGTCCGGAAAATGCTCCCGCTGGTCAAGCAGGAAAAGGCGGCCTTGTTCGTCAACTTTGGGGACCACAAGAAAGCGTGGGATTTCTTTGCGAAGAACCTTCCCGAGTTCACCCAGCAGGCCACCCGGCATTTTTCCTGGGACGACACGGTGAACTTCGCGGAACATGCAATCACGGACGCGGTGACCGGCGCGCATGCGTTTTTGAATGACAACCCCTTCTGCGCGGTGTACGCCACCAATCTGCTGATGCGTTCGAGCGACGTGTTGCTCACCAAACCCAGTGAATTGGCGTTTTACCCCCTGCCGAAGCTGTTGTTGGAGCGCGTGGGCGGCCATGAGGCCTGGGGGGCGATCCGCGCCTCGGAACTGGGCGACGGCACCATCGAATGCCCCGGTCCCCTGGCGTTTCAAGCGCTGGACCTGCTTGTTCATGAAGACGACCTGATGATCCAGTATTGCGGGAATATTCCAAAACTAAAAACGTTCGGGGTTTATGACGGGGCCTATGAGGTTATCAAACTCGCGAAAAGTATAAAGTAGACGCATGGATTCACCCCTGGTATATGTGCTGGTGATCAACTGGAACGGCCTGACCCACTTGGAGGCCTGTTTTTCCTCGTTGTTGAAAAGCACCTATGCAAATGCGCGATATATCCTGGTGGACAATGCCAGCAGCGATGGCTCGGTCGAATATGTGCGGGAAACCTTTGGGCGGGATGCGCGGGTGGAGGTGTTTCAATGTCCTCGGAATCTGGGGTGGTCGGGGGGCAACAACGCCGCCATGGCGTATTCGATGAAGTCGGGCGCGGACTATGTTTTTCTGTTGAATAATGACACGGCCACCGCGCCGGACGCCATTGAGAAGCTGGTAATGATGGCGGAGGCAAACTCCAAAATGGGCGCGCTGGCTCCGAAAATGGTCTTGTTCGATTACCCGGAAATCATCAATTCCGTGGGGTTGGAATGCTCGTATATCGGGTCGAGTTGGGACAAGGGCGTGGGGCGTCTCGACGCGCCACGGTGGAACCAGCGCGAAGCGGTCCTGGGCGTGTGTGGCGGGGCTTTTTTTATCCGGGCGTCCGTGTTGAACAAGACGGGTTTGCTGCCGGAGGAATTCGAAATTTACATGGATGATCTGGACCTCTGCCTGCGCATCTGGAACGCCGGATTTGAAATTTGGAGCTGCCCGGAAGCCGTGGTTCGGCATAAATTCAGCGCCACGCTGGGGGAGGGCAAACGCGCACGGTATAAATACTACCTGAACACCCGCAACCGCTATCGGGTCATGATGCGTCATTTTCCGCTTCGCTATTGGCCCAAACTTGAAGTGGCCTGTCTGATTGGCGAGTTACGGGCGCTCGGGCGCGCCGCCCTGGACGGGGAATGGTGGAGGATTGCCGCGCATGCGAAAGCATGGGCCTCGGGGATGGCGTATTGGCCCCGAGCCCTTGCGGAATGGCGGCGGCAGCGGGCGGCGGGCATTCGCACGTGCCGGTTCTGGCGCTTAATCCGGCAGGATCGGATGTTTTGTCCGGGCGTGCTATTGCCGAAAGACGGCTGGTATCCGGAATGTGTCCGGGAAGGGACACGGTTTAGGCCGATGGGCAAATATGCGTGGCTGAGTGTTCCTCCGGGCCGGTTGCGGGTACTTCATACAAATTGTTATCCTGCCTTGGGCTCCACGCAGGTGCGCGTGCTTCAGAACGGCGTGCCGCTAATCATGCTCGCCACGTCCAGCCAGGATGTAGCAATGCTGGAGACCGGTGGCGGCGCGATTCGTTTTGAAGCAGAGTGTATTTTCGATGCGGACCAGACGGGCGAGTTGATGGATTTGGGCGGTTGGATTCGCGTGGAACCGTTGAATGACAACACAGAGAAACAGGGCGTGGCATAAGGGCAGACCCACCCCATGAAAGCGTATTATTCGTGAATGAGAAACTGCTGATAACGTATTTACAGCAACGGAAAGCCTTGGTGGATGCCGCGTTGGACGCGTATCTCCCGCAGGGAGAAACTGAACCGAAGCATCTCCACGAAGCCATGCGGTATGCAGTGCTGGGTGCGGGCAAACGGCTGCGCCCCATCTTTGCCCTGGCCGTGGCGGATTTGGCGGGGGCTGCGCCGGAAACCGTGATGGAGGCGGCTTGCGGCATTGAACTGGCGCATGCATCCTCGCTCATCCTGGATGATCTCCCCTGTATGGACGATGCAACAGAACGCCGCGAACGGCCCTGTGTGCATATCAAGTTTGGCGAAGCCTCCGCCCTGCTGGCCGCCATGGCGCTGCTTTCGACCGCGTTCGAGTTGGTGGCCCGGAATGGCCAAGCCCATGGCAGGGCGCACCTCTGTGTGGGCCATCTCGCGCAGGCGGTGGGCACTCAAGGGCTGGTGCATGGCCAGCATCTCGACTTGCATTACACCAGTGGGAAACCCACGCTGGAGATATTGGAACAGATTCATTACTTAAAGGCGGGCGCGTTGTTTCTTGCCGCCATCGCGATACCCGCGCACCTGCTCGGCATGCCGGAGAAGGAGCGGTCCGCCCTGGAAACCTTCGCGCGGAAGGTGGGGCTGGCGTTCCAGATTTCGGATGATCTGCTGGATGAGGCGGCCCCGCGGGAAGATGACGGGAAAAGCACGTTCACGGGATTCTTGGGCCGGGACGGAGCGCTGGCGCGCATGCATACGTTGATTGATGAGGCGATTGACTCAGTGAAGCTTTTTGGCGTTTCCGCGGACCCCTTGCACCTGCTCGCGGAATTTATTCGCAACCGTGTATAGCCATGTTGACATAGAGTTTTGTGATGCTCCTTAGACTAAAAATACGGATGGGCTTATATGTTCAACTTGCGCTCGTGCTGGTCCTTCTCGGGATCGCGGGCGCGGCCGGGTTATGGATGGGCCAAAATTCCGTGCCGGAGTATGCCTCGCCGCTGCCGAAAGAAATGACGGCGGATTCCAAAGAACAGAAGCAGGCGGCCCCGAACGAAATCCCGGCGGTGAAAGTGGAAGGCCCGCCGGTATTCTTTTCGGCGGGCGCATTGTCGGAAAATAACTGGAAGGTGGTGCTGGAAGAAATCGCCATGTCCAAAGCCGCCGGCATACACCAATACGTAATTGCCGTGCCCTTTCCGTGGGGCGGGCCAAAAGCCTTGGAAGACATTGTGGCCCGGCTCGGTCAAGTCATTGCCGCCGACCCGCAAGCCACACTTTTTATCCGGGTAACCCTCAATCCGCCGGAGGCCTGGATTCAGGCACATCCGGAGGAGTGCGCGATAGTGCACGGAGACCGCCGTCCCTATCCCAGTCCGGCGTCCGGCGCATGGCTGACCGATGCGGGGAACGTACTGGCGGCCTTGGTCACGGGAATGGAAGTCGCACCATTTCATGAACGCATCCAAGGGTATCTTCTGGGGGCGCTGGAACAGGAACGCTGGTTTACTTCAGGCGGTTTTGACGAATCCCCCGCGAGCCTGCGCGGTTTTCATGATTGGCTGCGGCTTCATTATGGCAAGGACAGCGCGGTGCAGGCCGCATGGGGGAATACCGCCATTACAATAGACACGGCGGCGATTCCCGTTAAGCCGGACAATGGCGATTTGCACAATGTCTTTCTTTCCCTTCCCCAAAGCCAGCCGGTAGTCGATTTCCTGCGTTATACCTCGGAAGTGACCGCCAAAGCCATCGAGTCGTTTGCCGCCTTGGTGGACTCCGTGTCGGAAGCCGATGCCAAAGTGGTGATTCCCTACGGGTTCTCCTATGAACTGTCCAATAACGATTCGGGGCATTTTGCACTGGGAACATTGTTGGAAAGCAGTATCGATGGCTTCAGCAGCCCCATTTCCAATGTGGACCGGGCATTGGGCGGCACGGGCGGGGCGGCGGGCCCCATCGACAGCGCGGCGCTTCATGGCAAACAGTGGTATATCCTGGATGACACGCGCACGGGCATGGTGCGCGACCCGGCGACGGGGAGCATCACGCGAATGAAGGGGTTGCGGGCGGACGACATCTACAATGTGCAGCGGCGCAATTTCTGCCTGGCCGCGTTTCATGGCGCGGGGCTCATGTGGGCGGACCCCTCCGGGGACGGTTGGCTGCGCGACATGGAACAATGGGACCGGCTGGGGCAAATGCGCGATATTTATGAGCATATGCTCGATGACAGAAAACAAGAAGACATTGGGGAAGGCACAAACGAAGGCGAGGCAACCGCGTCGGAAAGAACCACGGAAGCCTCCGAGGGGGAAGACGATATAATGGAAGAAGGCGGCGAAGGCTTTGAATTGGAAGGGGCGGGGAATTTGTTGCCCGCGCCGTTTACTTCCTCCGCATTGACGGTGGTGGTGGATGAATCGAGCCGGTTTTATCAGCAGTGCGACGTTAAGTTGAACGAACTGCTCCTTCATCAGGGGCGTGAAGCGGCGCTTCGTGCGGGCCTTTCAACGCGGTTTTGTCTTTTACAGGATGTCATTCAAGGCCTGAGCGAACCCACCCCCCTATACTTGTTTCTGAATGCCTTTCATCTCACCCAGGAGGATCGGGACCGGCTGCATGCGCGCCTTGCCCGGGAAAAAGCCATTGCCCTGTGGTTGTACGCGCCCGGATATATCGATCAGCAGGCGGGAGAGGAGAATATCGCCGCCACGGTGAAGATGAAGGTGGCTTCCTTTTCAGGCGGCGGAGATACCGGCTCCTCCTATAGCCTGGAAGGGCGCTGGCTGAAACAGGGGGAAGCCTTCGGGGGAACCTTTTCCATGTCGCCGCTGTTTTACATCGAGGACGGCGAGGCGGATACCTTGGCGCAATACCGCGCGTCGAGCAAGGTCAGCATCGCGATGCGCCCGCAGGACGGAGGATGGAGCTCCGTATACATCGCGGAGCCGAACCTGACGCCGGAGGTCTTGCGTGAAATTCTGCGGCTGTTCGAGCAACATCTCTACATCGGCCCCACGGAACAGAAATTCACCGAGACCCTCCATGCAAGAGGCAATTATGTGGCCATCCATGCGCGGCAAGCCGGGGAACGGATGATTACGCTGGGGCGGTTCTGCAACGTGGAGGACCTCTTTGACACTTCAATGGGCTGGCCGGAAAAAGACAGTTTTTATCTTCCCATGAAGGCGGGTGAGACGCGCCTGATAAAACTTGCTCCGATTTGAGGATTACCGGGCGCCGTAGCGGGCGATGGTGAAGTCAATGCTGCCGGAGGTGGCCACCACGGGTTCCACGGGACATTGCAGGGCGCGTTCCACATCTTCCAGGGCAATCAAATCGAGGGGATTGGCCATGGCCAAAACGATGTGCCCGCCTTCCCGCCGAATGGGCACGCAATGCCGCAGCGTGGCCATGGATTTGCTGATGAGCGGAGGGACCGAAGAATCCACCTCGCCTTCGCGCAGCTCCGAAAACGGCAGGCGCAGTTGGGCGGCGAGGATGCGCGCAATCACGGATTCGCTGGTATACCCGCGGTCCACCACCAATTTCCCCAACCGCCGTGCGGGATGGCCCGCCTGCTCCAATAACATTTCCTTCAATTGTTCCGGCGATAGGATGCCCGCCTCCACCAGCATCTCGCCCATGCGCCGCCGCCGGCCCTGCTCATCATGCGCCGAAGCCAATACCTCGTCCACCGATCTGGCGGGAACCGTTTCGGCGCTGCATGCTTCCAACGGGCTTTGCCGCGCTCCCAATTCATTCGTAAGCCGCCGCACTTCCTGTTGTAAGGCGTCCCGTTCATAGACCGCCTGATCCAGTTGCTGGCGCAGTGAAACGGTGTCATGCACGGCTCGGGACAGGCGCTCCGTCTCCTGACGGACCGCTCCCAATTCCGACTCGAGGCGTGCAATGCTTTCCTCACGCGCTTTCACACCATCCCGCGCGGCCTCCAAGTCCGTTTCCAGGCGTGAGATGGTTTCCTCGCAGGCCGTCAAAGACTTCCTCACCCCTTCCAATTCTGTTTCCAGGCGGGCAATGGTGTCTTCGCGAAACTTCAATGCTTCTTGTTGTTCCCGGGCATTTTCCAATTCCCGGGCCAGCGTTTCTTTTTCCAATAGACACCGGTTCAGTTTCTCCCTCAACGATTCCGGCTCCTTTTGGAGTTCCTGAAGCGCGGTTTCCAAAGCGGCAATGCGCTGTTCGCTCTGGGATAATTCCTGTTGCATGCCCTTGACCTCGTTTACGGTCCAAGGTGCGTTCTTGCTGGAATCCACGCCCGCTTCGAGCTGATTCAACAACTCCTTAATCGCGGCGCATTTCTCCGCGAACTGCGTGTAAGCCCCTGCCGTCTCCGCGCGATAATGCTCTATCGTCTCAGTCAACGGATGGGACGGGCTGGTATTGGAGGTTTCTTCAGCCATGGATAAATCTCCCAAGTTAACAACTAATTCGATTATAGAAGCGCCTAAAGGAATCGTCAAATGGTATACTCTTACTAACTTGCGTTAGTACCAGCCGTGAGGATGCCGAGAGAGTGGATAACGGATCAGAGGAACTTTCGGATCGCGCAGAGCGCCGCGCGATGCCCCGTGCGGGCACGCATCGCTCCACCGAGTTCAGCGCCGATACGCCGCGTTCGGTGATTGGCCGCGGCGTGATCGTGGATATCAGCCCGAACGGCGTGCAAATCCACACACGCACCCCCGAGACGGTGGGGCAGTCCATTGAAATCGAAGTTTTCCCCAAGACGGAAGACAAAGAGGGGATACGGCTGCGGGTTCGGGGGCGGGTTAGGTGGCGGAAGGCATTAACCAATGGGGAATGGGCCATGGGGGTGCGGCTGGCGGTGCATATCGCGCCGCCGGAAAGCACACCGCCCGGACCGCGCATCAAGGATAGCCGTGAAGCCCAAAAGCTCCTCGGGGAAGTGTCGCTGCAATTGCAAAACGGGAAACCGTCCGAAACTCTCTCATTAGGGTTGCTCGACGAATTTGGCCCATCGGGGGTGGACGTGGAATTCCAACCCGTACCCGAAGAAAAACAAGAGCGGAAAAAACGGCGATGGGGGATGCTTTTGTGGCTGCTGTGGGGAGTGCTATTCATCCTTCTTCTCTCGGCTCTCTTTACTGTGCTGCTCTATTTCCTTGGAATAGTGCCGCCATCCGGTGGAGCGGGCGTTTCGATTTCACCTCCCTTGCCAACGGTGGAAGCGGAAGGCGAGGCTGCAATCATCCCTTCCGAGTCAAATGGGACGAAGACGGAAGGCGAGGCCATGGAGGTTCCATCCTCCGCACGGGTATCGGAGACGGAAGGCAAGGCCCCGGGCGCACCGGCGGTGGCCCTGAATCGCGCCCAGGCTTCCATGCGTATGGGACGAATCGCGGATTCCGGGAAACTCTTTGCCGCGGCCGCGGTAAACCCGCGCGGCAATGCCCTGGAACATTTCATTGCACGGCTGGGTCAAGCGGAAACGGAAGCGATTCAAGGACGTATCCAAACCGCCATCACGGTTGTGGAGCGCGCCCGTGCGGAGCAACAGCGTCTGCCGGAGGAATGGCGGAACGCCGCGGAACACTATGCGGCCCGGTTGAAACAAACGAACCCGGAAGATTCCGGCCCGGCACTGTTACGCGACGCGCTCCTCCTGGAAAAAGAAGGTGCTTCCACGGCCGATGCTTCTCTGTTCCGAATTACCGTGAACACCTCCTCCTATACACTTACCGTACACCGGGACAATGTCATTTTGGGCACATTTCCCGTGGGGTTGGGCATGAACCACTCCACGCCGGAAGGCGATTTCGTGGTGGCGAACAAAATTGTCAATCCGGACTGGTATAACCACGGGAAGGTGGTGAAGGCGGGGGAGCCGGCCAATCCGCTGGGTTCCCGATGGATGGGCCTGGGAAACAAGAACGGCCCAACCCCCTATGGCATTCACCCCACCGCGGAACCGGAGTCCATCGGGAAAAACAAGAGCCGCGGCTGCATCCGCATGCGCGCCCAAGACGCCGAACAGGTGTTTGCCTGGTGCGCCATCGGCACTCCCGTCCACATCGTACCTTAACAGGCGTTTCCGCAAAAAGGAATCTCTTGTTTCTTTACAAAGTGCGTACCGGGACGGAGTTAAGGGGGAAAGTCATTGCGTTATATGGTTTATATGCCCCAAGAGGCCTCGGCATCGCAGAAGTTGCGACTCCGCCGGTTCTATCCGAATATTGTTTGCGAAGGCGAAACAGTTGTTGCAAGGTAATCGAGTTCCCGGTCTAGCAATTGTGGATTACGGCAAACATGGAACGTCCAAGTGCCCAATTGTCCCCAGTTGTTGACGGCCGCCACCCAACGCTTGGCGGCATTGTGTTTAGCTTTCATTTGGTCATCTTCATAGCCTTTAATTTCGAGGATGACAGTAACGCCGTTTGTAAGGCGCACAAGAAAGTCCGGCTCAAAGCTATGCGCAATATTATTATATTCATACGGGATAAGAAGGTCCAAATGGTCATTTCGCGCGTAAAACGAAACGGTTTTCTTGCTCTGCTCCAATTTGAAAACACAGGTGCTTTCCCAAGATTGAGTATCCGCCACGACCTGATTGATATGGCTGCGCTGAGTGCCTCTGCAAGGGCGTTTTGTTTTGAAATCGACCTCGGCTGTAGTGCCAATCGGTTTATAACGATTTAAAATTGGGAGTAAAGGCGGTTCACCGCCAGAATCATCCGGCATAATGGCATCGCGCAAGCGTTCGACCATTCTAGTCACGTATTTTTCAAGACCTAATTCACAGGGGTGGGCATTTTGAAAATTAACTTTTCGCTGTATGTATTGATTTACGAAAAAGTAGATTTGAGGGAACAGTTGGTGTCTGGACTGTAAACGAAGAACACGGTGTTTGGCCTCAGAACCTGTGTGCAGGTTTTGAGTAAGCTGATCGAGCAACAACCGTGTGATATGAAATTCGATGGCCTGCAGATGGGTGTCCCGATAATACGCATCACGGTTCTGCTCGACAAAGTCGAAAGGCCCGGTGCTTTGTGACGGATACCCTTCCTGGTAACCCACGGTGGCGCGAATAAATGTTGCAGTGGGTTCGAGATTTGGCTCGATGACAAGATTTTCCATGGCATCGATGTCGCATTTAAGAAGATTCTTTTTAAGGGCAAAAGCATAGCCCTCGACCACAGGAAAACGCATCTCGAATAGCGCGCGTTCAGGCATAGAGCGAACGTGATTCAGCGGTTTGTCGTCCGGTGCAGCACTTTTAACAGGACGGCCCTTAAAGGGGATCACCGAGAAAGGTATGCCATATACATCCACATATTCTTCTGGGAGAAGCCCGGTTTCTTTGTCGGGAGAGTAATTCATTCTGCGCAAGCCACGGCCCACCACCTGTTCACATAAGAGTTGGCTTCCGAATGCGCGAACCCCCAACACGTGTGTGACATTATTGGCATCCCAGCCTTCGGTCAGCATAGAAACCGACACCACGCACCGCACGTGTTCGCCAGGCTCTCCTTTTTTGCCTACCGAAGCAACAATTCGGCGTAAATCTTCGGCGGCGGTCCGCTTGTTCTTCTTGGGATCATCACTTTCGGCCTCCGCGAGCAACTTAGTATCAATACGTATGGTGCGTTTTTCTTCCGGGATGTTGGAAAGCAATTCCGGCTGGACCGAGCCCTGCCCATAGATGATGCGGGTTTTCGGCTTTTTGCCCTTTCCGGTTTTTTTGACAAGTTCCGGGGCTTCTTCGTCTACGTCATTATCGTCATCCGCCGCTTCATCCACATCGGCTTCTGTCACGATTTCTATTTCTGTTTCGCCGCTGATTTTCCGGTAAAACACTTCCGCGATGTCCGTATTATCGCAAACGATAATTAACACCGGAGGAATGGTGTCTTCGCCGGGACGGGCATTCTGGACATACTCGAAGCGTTCGCGCCACTGTGCGGCAATTTGCTGCAGCGCGCCCTCGGCTTCACGATAAACCACCTCCGGTTTGGGCTTCCTTGCCCTCCCAGGGAGAAATTCCGCGGGCTGCAATCCTTGCCGGATGGTTTCCCAGAGTTTGAAATATTTGGGGTCGGGGCGGCCTGTAGTGTCCAGTACCGGCAACCGTGGAATTTTAACGATGCCGCTTTCGATGGCATCCACAAGGCCAAAATCACTGACAATCCAAGGATAAGGCCTTCCTTCCGGATGGCCGCTTCCTTTGATATAAAATGGAGTCGCGGAGAGATCCAGACAGAACAAGATGCCGCGTTTCCCACCGGACAAAGCATTATTCAGGCGGTCCAAACCTTCGACCCAGACCGTGGCTTCCTGTTTTTCTTTTTGGAGTTCACGTTCTTCTTCACCAGTGAGTGTATCCTCCACAGGCGCGGGCCGCCAGCAATGGTGGCCTTCATCATTCAGCACCATTACCGGCATGCGGCCATAGAGATCGCGCAGCACACGGCGCGCAAACGAATCGGCATCTTCCGGCCCTTTATCCACGACCGCATAACTGGCGCCGCCTTCCTTGTGTTCGGATTCAGGGGCGAACTGATGCCAGTTTTCAATCAGGACGAGCCCCTTTTGCATTAACGGGCGGTATTTCGCAGGTACAATGTCAAAGGCGGCGTAGTAATTCCAGGGGTGTTCCGGGCGAAGCACCTGCAGGCGTTCTTTCACCGTCAGATTCGGGCAACACACGATGACGGCGTTGGGGAATTCCTTGCTTTGGGGATTTGTACCCCGGTTACAGAAAGCCCAGGCAATAACCATGGCCATCACCACGGTCTTGCCGGAACCGGTAGCCATCTTGCAGGCCATGCGAACCAACGGCAGAAGATGTTCATCGGCGGGCCGGTCTATCAGGGTAGGGAACGTGTCACCCTGCAGTTGAAAAGACGGTTTTTCACCGTTCAGCAGCAGACGTATATCCGCGTCGGCAACTTGGAAGTCGCGGAACCCTGTTTTCGATGATCGGCCCGGAATTCGGAGTTCGGCAAGATAAATGATGGTTTCCACGGCCTCCCGCTGGCAGAAAAACAGGGGCCGGGAAAGTTGTCCGCTGGACCAGTGCCGCAAGAGATCGCGGGTTACCGGGGATGCCCCCCGATATCCGGAATCCCGCCAGCGTTTCACATCATCGCGGAGCCGGTTTACGAGGGTGAGATCATCGCGTTCTTCTTCGGTGAAAAGCTCACGCTGGCCGGTGCCGGTCCGGTCGGTCTTATACCAATACCCCGCAGGCCGCCGCCCGTCGATCTTCGAGGCTTCGCCAGTCTGCTTATCGTAATACCAATAGGCGGAAGGCTCCAGGTAAGGATTACAGATCACCGGCTTTTCGACCGGCTGAACCGGGAGTTCCTGTTGATCTTGGCTGGGATTTCTTGGCGGCATGGCTCAGATCCATTCCTTATGGTATACTGTACGTCGATATCCCCCGGAGATCGCATCTCCGGGCCGACGCTTCTCTTCGGAGAGGCGTTTCTTTTTTCTAGCCAATTTTCTGCACCTTCATAACTTCATTGCCCCTCGGATCAATCACTTTAACAGCGATACATTCATTTTTACCTGCCGGGAAGGGCAGGGAAGCTGTTCCGCTGAATGCGCCAAAGGCGTCAGGATCCAGAACGTTTTTGAGCGCTTTGGCCAGTTTGTCCCAGGCGGTTTTATCGGGGAAAAAGGCTTGGGTGATGCAGAAGGTCCGCCCGTCGTAGTCGCTGTCGAGGAACCACGCGGCCACCTTAGTGGCCCCGGTGGAGGCGATTTCGTTGGTGACGGGGTTGTAGATGTCCACGCCCTCCATGGTGACGGTATACAGCCCCTCGATATCGGGGCCGTCCACGCTGATGCGGGGCTGTCCGAACACGGTGAAGAGTTGGCTTCCTGGCTGTTCCTTGAGCAGGCCGTCCATGCCGGGATTTACATCCGGGCGGACGTGCGCCATGTGGATGTGGAGCTTGGGGTGTTGCGCTTCTTCGATGGTGGCCTGTGCCGGTCCATCAAAGCTGAACCCCGCGATGATAAGGTCATTGTATCCCCTGCGGCTGGCGGTGCGGACGAGGTCTTCAACCAGTTTGGCGGTTACAGGGCCGTATTGCGGCCCGAACGCTACACAGAGGGTGGCCTGGCCTTCGGGGTCCGGATCGGCCTGGCCTTCGGGGGTCCAACGGCCTTCGGCATGCAGTCCGGTTGAATCGCCGGTCAATGTATCAAGCCGGGAGAATTTCATCTGTTTGTTATTCGGGAAGCGGACACCATCACCGCGCAACAGACGGGTCATCTTTTCGAGATAGGCATCGAGGTTCTGGGCTTCCAGGTCGATCCGGGTTTCAACGCGCCGTAATGTGCGCGCGGAAAAACCAGCTTCCGTCTCTGAATCGAACGATTCCAGCGATTCAGGTGCACCATCGAAACCGGGGATTTCGGCGATAACGTCGCCGAGGGACATTTCGGGGGGCTGGACCGCTTCCACGGTGAACGGACCGCTGACGCGGGTAATGCCGGGGATAATCTCCGGCTTGTCCACCAAGTCTTCTGAATCCGCATTCGCGGCAATACAGGCATTAACCTCGTCCATTTTCGCGCGCCACGCCGCGCGGTACGCGGTTACAGCGTCCTGCAAGGCCTGGGGCCAGTCGGAATCGGTGTCAAACGGGATTTCCCAGGGATACCACCCTGAAAATTTCGGGTCTACGGTCGTGTATTCTTTTCCCCGGCGATTGTCAGGCGGCAACAACCAACGGCGTTCATCGGCGTCCGTAATGGCTTTCTTCCCTTCGCGAAGCCGCTTTTGTTCCAGTTTCGAGATCAATTTCGCCCGGAGGGTTTTTGTGGTCTTGTCTAGAGCCTTGTTGCAGGCAGCGAGACACGATTCCAGGATGGGTTCATGTTTTGCGAAGATGGGATCAAGGTTGGTGTTCTGGGCGATGGATTTTAACGTTACATGAGGTACTGTTTTATATTTGAAATTACCCGCGAGGCCTTCCGATTCCTCCCGCAATGCGTACATCTCGTATTTTGCGGTCAAGAGCCGTTGCCGGGCAATGGCGACCGCCACACGGCTGGTATCTATCGTAATCCAGCGCCGCCCCCATTGCTCCGCAACATATGCCGTGGTTCCACTGCCACACGTCGGATCTAACACAAGATCACCGGGGTCAGTGGTCATTAATAGACAACGCTCAATAATCTTTGTCGAAGTTTGCACCACATAAACTTTTGGATCTTCTCGACTCTGAATTCCACCTGCAACATCATCCCAAAAATTTGTCAGAGCTAATGCGCCAAAATCATCAAAGAACTTGCGAAATCGAATTGTTTCACCTGCTGGTATGATCCTTTCTGAGCAAAACACTCGATGCATACCGGCCACCCCACTTCGCCATCCTCCTGCTGTCGGCTGATATTGATTGCCTTGAAAATGTATGGCAAATGTTGTCGTATTGCTTCCACTACGCGAAGTTAATCCCTGATCAGTAAAAGGACGAAATAGGTTTTCCTTTTTTATGTCACCCGGTGAGTTTTTTTCTTGCCTCTTCGTTAGAATTTATGGGTCACCTCCGGCTCCGGGAGATGTCCAAGTG
>CAYYRW010000077.1:0-14530 GCA_964474205.1 uncultured Nitrospirales bacterium
CGGAAACTCGCGCCATCGAAGACGACCCCGATGGCCCAAAACAACTGTTTTTGCTTGAATAACGTTGGGACAGCAGTGATATTCTTTGTTAAGTAAATGCCATTCGGGACAGACCCGTCTCGCCCGCCCATCGCTAAAATGCGCTGCAGAACATAGGGTTGGCACATGGGCGGTCTCGCTTGCGTCAGTCCCCATTTTTCGCTTTGTTTGTGGCATTCGGGAGAGACTTGTCTCGCCCGCCCATGTTGGGAGCAGTCAATAAAAAAACGCCATTGCAATGGGAGTTGTAATGGCGCCACTCATAAAGGACAGTACTGGGACCAGCGATGTAGAGGGGATGTTGGGACAGACACCCCGTCGTTGGTTTCCCACTTCAACTTTCGGACCTCCGTGTCCTGGGCGCTTCGACCTCCTTGTCTCGGCTCACAATATATGTATCGGCGGGTTATTGAAAATCTTGAGCGGGGAAAAAGACGGAAGCCTTATCCAACACACCCTCGGTGTGGACTGCATTGGCGTAGATTTATTCTGCGCTTCTTTCATTGGCGCGTGCATCGGCACCTTATGAGTTATTTTGCGCACAAGTTCCCCCCCCTGTGCAGAAGTATTCTGCACCAACCCTTGCAACATTTTTCCTTCTTTCTGAGTGGTTGAGTTTCAGGTAATAAAGAAATCAAAAGTCACAGTTGTTCGACGCCCTTCGGGGTCGATGATCTAGTGGGGGGGCAATGTTACCGGGGGTCTCGGAGACTCGACACCCCGGCTACTCAAATGGCACCCCTTCGGGGTGGGAAGACCGGAAAAAGGAAACACCTCTTCCGGGGGTCTCGGGGACTCGACACCCCGGCTACTCAAATGCCACCCCTTCGGGGTGGGAAAACCGGAAAAAGGAATCACCTCTTCCTTGATGTCGTTGGTGTCCTTGCTGTCTTTTGCTGAAAGCGGATGGCCCCAACTTTTGGGTTGCGTCCGTGCCGCGACAGGAATTATTTCCCGGTCAGTGTTTTGATCAAGAGCGCTTCGTAGGCGGCTTGGTCTTTCCAGCGGAGGGCGCAGCGCACGGGGCGTCCTTTTTCATCGGGGACGGTGGCGCCTTTGTCATCCACGGAGAGCTTGACGGTTTCCATGTCCACGAGGGCCTCGTCGTACATGAGATAGACGGCTTCGGTGTCGAACAATACGCTGCTTTCGTTTTCGGCGAAATGTTTGCGCAGGGTCCATTTCGTGTAGTTTTCGATCACCACGTTTGCGCTTGGCGTGGCGGCGCCGGCGACCTTCAGGTAGTTGTCGCCCTTGAGGCGGATGAGGCCGCAGGTGTCCAGCGGGGCGATGGTGATATCCCACGGTGCGGCGAATACGGCGCGCGCGGCGGGGATGTCCGCCACCACGTTATATTCCGGGTCGCGTTTTGGTTTCCCGTCGTATCCGATATGCACGCTGCCGGCCATGGAGACGATACGCGCCTTTTGCGCGATGGCGGGGTCCCGTTTCAGGGCTTCCGCGATATTGGTTTGGGGGCCGATGACGCACAGGGTGATTTTTTCCTTGGCGGCGCGCAGCAGGTCAATTATCGCCTGCACGCCGTCCTCATGAACCTTTCCCTTATACCCGTCCAGGGAGAAATCGCCCAGCCAGTCCGCCTGATTGATCTTGGCGTCACTGGTTTTCTTCCCGGTGCCAATCGGGATATCCGTGCGTCCCAGGCGTTCGAGCATTTTCGCCACCAACCGGGTTTTGGCCGGGGTGTCTTCAAAGGCGGTGACAATCAGTTTCAGGTCCAGTTGCGGGGTGTTCAACAACATGCACAAGGCCCAAGTGTCGTCAATATCCCCCCCGATATCGGTGTCCAGGATTACGGGGATGGGCGCGGCGGCCTGCGCCGTGAGGCATAATAATCCGGCCGAGAGTAAGAGGCTCATGAGAATAGGTCTCCTTCGCGGTTGAACAGTCCAAGAAAAAGGGTGCCGGGATTGTACCAGAGGCGTTCGTATGTTATCATGTAGAAGAGTGCTGATGGGTGAATTGTGCCCAAACCCGCTCAACATGAGGTTTTTGAACACGTTATGAACAGTTTTTTAAAGCAGGTGTCGTTTTGGATAGTCCTGCTGATCATCGTTGTGCTCGCGCTGTCCAATTTCCCCACGATGAAACGCGGACAGAAGGAGCTGTTGGAACCGGATTTTGTGGCCCAGCTTGAAAAGGGCAATGTGGCCTCGGTGCTGGTCAAACCCGCCGCCGACAAACTCAACCGGGTGATTGTGAAATTCAAAGAGCCCGTGGACGGCCAGAAGTCCATGGAGTTTTACGCCAGCGAGTTCAAGGAGGAATGGAAGCAGCAGGTCCAGACGAAAGAGGGCGAATACAAGTACGCGGTGGATAACACCTGGGTGCAGGGGTTGCTGATCAATGTCCTGCCGCTGGTCATTATTATCGGGCTTTTCTGGTTTTTCATGTTCCGGCAGATGCAGGGCGGCAGCAACAAAGCCCTTTCCTTCGGCAAAAGCCGTGCCCGGATGGTCAATCAGAGCGACAAGACGGTCACGTTTAGCGATGTGGCGGGCGTGGATGAAGCCAAGGAAGAGCTTCAGGAAATTATTGAATTTCTGAAAGATCCGAAGAAGTTTACGCGGTTGGGCGGAAAAATCCCCCGCGGCGTGCTCCTGGTGGGGCCTCCGGGGTCGGGCAAGACCCTGTTGGCGCGGGCGGTGGCCGGTGAGGCGAATGTGCCCTTTTTCAGCATCAGCGGCTCGGATTTTGTCGAGATGTTTGTCGGGGTGGGCGCCAGCCGGGTGCGCGACCTTTTCCAGCAGGGCCATAAACACGCCCCCTGCATCATATTCATTGACGAAATTGACGCAGTGGGCCGTCAGCGGGGCGCGGGCCTGGGGGGGGGGCATGACGAACGCGAGCAGACGCTGAACCAGTTGTTGGTCGAGATGGACGGCTTCAATACGAATGACGGGGTCATTTTGATGGCGGCCACGAATCGCCCGGACGTCCTGGACCATGCCTTATTGCGTCCGGGCCGTTTTGACCGGCAGGTGGTGGTGGCCAATCCGGACATTGTGGGCCGCAAGTGTATCTTGGACATCCATATCCGCAATCAGAAAATCCCGGTGGACCCCAATGTGGAAACCAATGTTCTAGCCCGGGGTACCCCGGGGTTCTCCGGGGCCGACTTGGCCAATATGGTGAACGAGGCGGCCCTGCTGGCCGCGCGGCGCACCAAAGAAAAAGTGGACATGGTGGATTTTGAGGATGCCAAGGATCGGGTTCTCATGGGGCCGGCCCGCCGGAGCATGGTCATTACCCCGAAAGAAAAGCGCCAGACGGCCTATCATGAAGCGGGTCATGTACTGGTGGGGCGGTTGCTGCCGGACGCGGATCCCATCCACAAGGCCACGATCATCCCGCGCGGACCCTCGCTGGGGCTTACCAGTTTCCTGCCGGAGGAAGACCGCCATAATGCCAGCAAGAAATGGTGTCAAGCCACCATTCGCATGAGCATGGGCGGGCGCGCCGCCGAAGAAATTGTTTTTAGCGAATACACCAGCGGGTGCGCCAGCGATTTACAGCACTCGACGCGTCTGGCCCATTCCATGGTGTGCGAATGGGGCATGAGCGATCTGGGCCCCATTGCCTTCGGCCGCAATGAGGAGGTTTTCCTCGGACGTGATTTCGCGCGGATGCGGGATTTCAGCGATGAAACCGCTTCCGCGGTGGACCGGGAAGTTCACCGGATTCTGGAAGAAGCCTATAAGGACGCCAAGGACCTGTTGGTCAAACACCGGGACATTTTGAACGCCATAGCGGAAGCCCTGTTTGAACGGGAAACGCTGGAATCCGAGGAAATAGACGATATTATCCGCAAGCATGGCGGGGATGGATTGATTCCGCCGAAAGCGCCGGAAGAAGACCTGTCCAAGGCGGACTCCAGCATTGAAAAGGCTCCGGAGCGCCCGGCGGTGAAGCCGTCCGCGGAAATTCTTCCCGGCCTGCCCCCCGGACCCATTATTCCGGACACGGCGTGATACGCGGAGACAACGAGGGAGCGGCGCGATTCCGCTCCCTGCTATTTTGAACGGGGCGGGAAACGCAAACGATGGACCATACCCAAATCATGGGCGTGATCAATGTCACGCCGGATTCGTTTTATGACGGCGGGAAGTTTCACACCCTTGAAGCGGCCCGGGCGCGCGCGGAACAGCTTGTCCGGGATGGCGCGGACTGGCTCGACGTCGGGGGGGAGTCCTCCCGGCCGGGCGCGGCCCCGGTGGGCCTGGACGAAGAACTGCGCCGCGTGTTGCCGGTGTTTGAAGCCCTGTCCGGGATAGGCGTGCCGCTCTCGATTGACACCTACCGCGCGGAGACCGCCCGCCGGGCGCTGGCGCTCGGGGCCGCAATGGTCAACGACATCAGCGCGCTGCGCGGTGATCCTGAAATGGCCGGGGTGGTGGCGGAGAGCGGGTGTTGGTGTGTGCTGATGCATATGCAGGGCACGCCCCGCAATATGCAGGAGGCCCCGCATTACTCGGATGTGGTATCCGAGATCTGCGCGTTTTTTGAGGGGCGTATCGAGGCGGCGGTGAAGGCCGGCGTGCGCGAGGACCAGATTTGGCTCGACCCGGGATTTGGTTTTGGCAAGACCGTTGAGCACAATCTTGAACTGCTGAGGCGGTTGCCGGAATTCAAGCAATTCGGGCGGCCCCTCTTGATCGGCACGTCAAACAAGTCTACGATTGGCAAGGTATTGGACGTTTCCCTCGAGGACCGTCTGGAAGGCACGGCGGCCACGGTGGCCATAGCCGTCTTCCTGGGGGTGGACGCGATTCGCGTGCATGATGTCAAGACAATGAAGCGGGTGGCCCGCATGAGCGAAGCCATTCGTGATGGGAGAGGGTAGAGAGTATGCCGGAACGGCTTTTTGGAACCGACGGGATTCGCGGCCGAGCGAATATGCATCCCATGACTGCGGAGATGGCGCTCCAGGTGGGACGCGCGGCCGGCGCCATTTTCCAGCGCGAAGACCGCCCCCATACCATTCTTATCGGCAAAGACACGCGGCGCTCGTGCTACATGATAGAAAACGCCCTCACCGCGGGCTTGTGCTCGGTCGGCATCCGCGTGCTGCTCACCGGCCCCCTGCCCACCCCGGGGGTCTCCTACATCATGCGCAGCCTCCGGTGCGACGGCGCGATCATGATCTCCGCTTCGCACAACTCGTACGAGGATAACGGGATCAAGCTGTTTGGCCGCGACGGCTACAAGATCGCGGACGAGGTGGAGGATGAAATCCAGCGCCTGGTCTTTTCCGAAGAACTCGACAAAATCCGCCCGGTTGCGGAAAAAATCGGCACCGCCAAGCGCATTGACGACGCCGTGGGGCGCTACATCGAATTTGTGAAGGCCACCTTTCCCAAAGGCATGCGGCTCGACGGCCTGAAAATTGTGGTGGACTGCGCCAACGGCTCGATGTATAAAATCGGGCCGGACACGTTGTCCGAACTGGGCGCGGACGTCATCGCGCTGGCCAATCGTCCCGACGGGATGAACATCAACAAAAAGGTGGGCTCGGTGTATCCCGAAGAGATGCGGGCCATGGTGATTCGCGAAAAGGCGGACCTCGGCATCTCCTTCGACGGGGACGGCGACCGTGTGGCCATGGCGGATGAAGACGGGCGGCTGCTTGACGGCAATGCGCTCCTCGCCATTTTGGGCGTGGATAAACTTGAACGGAATGAACTGCCCAACAACATGCTGGCCGCCACGATTCTGGCCAATGGCGGATTGGACAAGGCCCTGGCGCCCTTTGGCGGAAAAGTGCTTCGCGCGAATGTGGGCGACCGTTACGTCGTGGAGGCCATGCGGGAACACGGGCTCGACGTGGGCGGCGAATCCTCCGGCCACATCATCATGCTCGAACACAACACCACCGGCGACGCCATGATCGCCGCCCTGCAAATCCTGGCCACCATGATCCGGAAGGACGTGCCCCTTTCCGTGATCGCCGACGTGTACGAGGAAATGCCCGAAAGCCGCATCAATGTGCCCTTGCATGGAAAAGCACGGCCCCCCCAGGAAAAATTGGATGCCCTCGCCAAGGAGGTGGAACCCCAGCTTAACGGCTCCGGACGCGCTGTCATCCGGCCCTCCGGCACCGAGCCCATCATCCGCGTCATGGTTCAACACGAAGAAATCCGCAAAGCGGAAGCCCTTAGCAAAGCCCTCGCCGAAAAGGTCGCGGAACTGTAGTTTCCCGCTGCGTTCCGGCAGTCACGTCGTAACGGCAAGCCTCGCGGGATTGTTAAAATTCGTTACGGAGGTTAACCATGATTCGCAATGAACAGGAATATAAAGAGGCGGTGAAACGGCTCCGCGAAGAACAGGCGCGGATGAAAAAACATCGGCAGCGGTTAAAAGAGTCAGGTCTGTCGGATAAGGAAGCTAAACGTGTTATGGACCCCATGGAATCGTTCCATTTGCAATTGAAAGAAGAAGTTGAGAACTACGAACGGCTCAAGCGGGGAGAACTTGAAGAACTGGAGACAACTTCCGTGGCTTGGGACACCTTTTGATCTCGTTGCGGATTGCGCAGGGCATCTCTCAGCGTGAATTGGCGAAACGGCTTAATGTTCACGAAACACAAGTATCAAGAGATGAACATAATGAATACTTCGGCATTACGGTCGAACGGGCCAACAAAATAATCAACGCATTGAACGCTCGGTTGAAAACAACCGTAGAGGTTGATTCGCCGGAAGAAAGTGTCCTGCTGTAGCGTGGCAGGGGAGTGAAAACGATCCTTGGAGCGACAGGTATTTGCTCCCTTCTTAACCCTGATGAGTAATAGAAGTTCCTTTCCAGAAAGGCTGGAAGGGTCACGTGAGAATCTTCTTCACGTGGTGGTTTTGTTCCTGAAATGCTCCCGCCAGCCCTCCAATACATCGGAGAGAATGTCGTTGAATGGAATCATGGGCGTCCAGCCGGTGTCGGCGGTGAGTTTGGTGTGGGCGCCGGTGATTTCGGGGACATCCACCGGGCGAAAACGTTGGGGGTCTTCATCCACCACAATGGAGCGCGGACTCATCTTGATGAGCGCGCTCAAGGCTTCCTGAATACCGTGCGCGGTTCCCGAGCAAACGTTGTAAGCCTCGCCGCTGTGACCGTGCAGGGCAATCAATTCATACGCCCGCACCACGTCCTTCACGTGCAAGAAATCCCGCGCCGCCCGCAGATTGCCTACCTTCACAATGGGCGCGGTCAGTCTGGCCTCGATGGCCGCGATCTGCTTGGCGAAGCTGGATAACACAAAGGGTTCGGACTGTCCGGCCCCCGCATGATTAAACGGACGCACCCGCAGCACGTCCACTTTCTGTCCTTTATGCAAATAGGCGCAATACAAATCCGCCGCGGCTTTTGATATCGCGTACGGATTCACCGGATTCAACGGATGGGCCTCCGTGATGGGCAAGGAGAGTGGCGGACCGTACACTTCCGAGCTCGCGGTATAGATCAGGCGCGCGCCGGGGGCGTGCTTTTGCAAAGCATCCGCCACATGAATGGTTCCAATCAGGTTTACGTTCATGGCGGAAGCGGGGTCCTGATTGGCCATCGGCACAAACGCTATTGCCGCTAGATGAAACACGTGTGTAATTTCGCCCGCTTGCTGAAAGACTGCCTCCACCTGCGCGAGGTCAGTAATATCGCATGCGAGAACCCCCGGCGTTTCGCGGCAATCGCACCGCACGGTTTCCCAGCCCTGCTGGGAGAGATAGTCGTGAAGGACGCAGCCCACAAAACCGGCCCCGCCCGTGATGAGGGCGCGTCCGGTCATGCCTTTTTGCTTTTCGCGTGCGCCGGCTCGGCGACTTTGTTCAGGATTTCATTTTTAACGCGCGCGAGGTCGGCATCCACCATCATGTGGATCAAATCCTCGAAGGAGTATTCCGGTTTCCATCCGAGGTTTTTCTTCGCCTTGGCGCAATCGCCGAGCAAGAGATGGACTTCCGCGGGGCGGTAGAAGTCGGGATTCACCTTGACGTGGTTCCGGTAGTCCAGCCCCACATGGGAAAACGCCACCTCGCACATATCGCGGACCGTGTGCGTGGAGCCGCTGCAGATCACATAATCGTCCGGCTCGTTTTGTTGAAGCATCATCCACATGGCCCGGACGTAATCGCCCGCGAACCCCCAGTCCCGCTTGGCCTCCAGATTGCCCAAATAGATGGCGTCCATGAGGCCCAGTTTAATGCGGGCCACGCCATCGGTCACTTTCCGCGTGACAAATTCCAGCCCGCGCCGTGGCGATTCGTGATTGAAGAGAATGCCGCAACAGGCGAACAGGTTGTAACTTTCGCGGTAATTGACCGTGATCCAGTGGCCGTAACATTTCGCCACGCCGTAGGGGCTGCGGGGATACAACGGCGTTTGCTCGGTCTGCGGCGTTTCCTGCACGTGGCCGAACATCTCGCTCGAGGATGCCTGATAGAAACGAATGTCATGGTCCAGTACACGGATTGCTTCCAGCAGCCGCGTGACCCCCAGCGCGGTCACATCGCCCGTGAGAATGGGTTGTTTCCAGGACGTTGGCACGAAGGATTGCGCGGCCAGGTTGTATACTTCCGCAGGCTTGGTGTCCCCCAGGGCTTCGATCATGGACACCTGGTCGGTCAAATCCGCCTGCAGGAGTTTAAGCTGGCTCTTGATGTGCGCGATGCGCTCGAAGGTTTCCGTGCTGGATCGCCGCACCACCCCGTAGACCTCATAGCCTTTTTCGAGCAATAACTCGGCCAGATAGGAACCATCCTGACCGGTGATGCCGGTGATTAGCGCGCGGCGGTTCTTTTCTTTCTTCGACATACAAGCGTTCCCTTCTATCCCTGTTGAGACCGGAACCATTCCACAAACCGGCGGATGCCCTCATCCATCGTGAATACCGGAGTATAGCCCAGACGTTCGCGGGCGTGGTCAATATCCGCGAAAGTAATCTCCACGTCGCCCGGCTGATTGGGCTGCGGCTCGATCTTCGCCGGCTTGCCCACGTGTTTGGCGATGAGATCAATAAGCTCCCGCAGGCTCGTTGTGTGATGTTCGCCCAGATTGAAGATTTCGTAGGGGAACGGCCGGTCCACGCAGCGCACCACGCCGTCAATAATGTCGTCAATATAGGTGTAATCCCGTTTTGTTGAACCGTCCCCGAACATTGGCAGGGTATCACCGTTGAGAATGGCCTTGGTGAACTTATGGATCGCCATGTCCGGCCGCTGCCTCGGACCGTACACCGTAAAAAAGCGCAGCATCGTGACCTGCACGCCGTACACATGGCTGTACACATGCGCCTGAAGCTCGTTCATGCGCTTGGTGGCCGCGTACGGGCTGATTGGACGCATCACCGGATTGGTTTCCTTAAAGGGCACGTCCGTGCTGCCGCCGTACACCGACGAACTCGACGCAAACACCAGATGCGACGGTTTGAAATCGCGGCAGGCATCCAGAATATGCTGCGAACCGATCACATTCACCCGGTGGTACAGATTGGGGTCCTTCAACGATGGGCGCACCCCCGCCCGCGCCGCCAGATGCACCACCACCTCCGGCGATTCCTGTTCAAACACGCCCCGGACCGCCCCCTCATCGCAGATATCCAGTTTATGCAACGAAAAGCGTTCGTTTTTCAGCGCCGTTTCCAGATTCCGCCGCTTGATGCGCGGGTCATAATATTCGTTAAAGTCATCCACCCCGATGACCTGGTCACCCCGCGACAACAACGCCTCTGTCAAATGCGAACCAATAAACCCGGCCGCGCCGGTTATCAATATGCGTTTCATGATCGTGTATAGTTTCCCTGGCCACTTCCTGAGAGGAGTCTAGCCCACCCCGCCCGCCCCGCGCAAGCAAAGGTTGACGCCGGTCACCAGTAGAGCAAGCCGCTGCCTGGCTGACTTGCCTTAACGGGTGATTCACGTTAGAATCTTAACGATGGGCCGTTTTTGAATCAGGAACTCAGGAAATCAGGGATTGCAGAACCCGCCGGCGCCGGTTGTGTCAACGCGAAGCCATTTCTTGAGTTACTGAGTTCCAGATGGAGGGGCAAAATGAATCAATGGTGAGTTATCCTGCTTTTCACAAGATGCCAACAGGATGACTCAATACACTAGAAGAGGAATCCGTGACAACCGCAGAGGTCAAGAATCGTATCGCTGAACACCGGGTTGAATTGCGTGAGATGGGAGTGGCTTCACTGGAGTTGTTCGGTTCAGCAGTAAGAGAAGAAACCTCCAATCCCAACGATATAGATCTTTTGGTGGAGTTTTCAGGCCCGGTGGGATTGTTCTCTTTCTATCGGCTTCAGGAATATTTGGAAGACCTGTTTTTCCCCGAAACGCATTGACTTGGTCCTCCGTAGAGCAGTCATTGACGACTTCAAAGAACAAATATATACAGAGGCCATTCCATGTTTATGAGCCGGATTGATCTGGAGGTTGTATGGAGGCCCGTCGAAGAGGATTTTGCCTCTTTGGTTCCGCGGCTGCTCCATGTGCTTGAGACCCACTCTGAATCTGTAAAATAACCGCCGTTTATATGATCTTCCCGCCCTGAATCGGTCATACTATACCTGGTGAATCCGTGCGGGAGTTTCTGGATGGAAAAGAAGCGAAAAGATTATCCCTGGCGGCGGCGTCAGCGCAAGATGGTATTGGCGATCGTCCTGATTTTTGTGGTGATCCCCGTGACCCTGATTGCCCTGCGCAAATATCAGGATTTTCAGTTCGAGAGAACACTACAGACAGTCCGCGACGCGGGATTTCCCGCCACGGTTCAGGAACTGGGCGCGTATTACCCCACCCCGCCCGCTGAACAAAATGCCGCGGACCTGTACCAACAATCGTTCGACGCCAAAGCGGTCTCGAATGATCCGCGGTTCAGGGAGATTGAAAAACAGACGGGAGAAGTAAAGAAGGGCCGGTTTGCGGAGGAGTTGCACAAGCTCGCGGAGGAGTATCTGGCGGCCAACGTGGAAAAACTCCGCATCCTGCATGAAGCCGCCAAACTTCCCGCCTGCCGTTTCCCACTTGATTTTTCGGACGGATCCAACCTAAAACTGCCCCATCTGGCCCAACTTCGCGCCTCGTTGCGATTATTGTCGCTGGAAGCCATGCTGGCCGCCGAAGACGGGGATATGAACCGCGCTCTCGATTCCCTCCTCACCGCCTTTACTGTCTCCAAAGCGGTCCGCCAGGAGCCCCTGCTCATCTCGCAATTGGTCCGGATAGCATGTGATGGAATTGCCTGTTTCACGGTGCGCCGTGCGATGGAGCTGGGGTCTTTCTCGGAAGCACAATTGGCACAGCTTGCCGCCGTCTTGAAACATTCGGAAGACCCCGAAGCCATGATTCGCGGTTTGGCCGGGGAGCGGGTGTTTCAACTCATGCTCTATGACAATCCGCAGTTGTTCACGAACGATCTTAATAAAACGGTTCATGGAGCAGGGACGGCTGCCGGCGTGTTTTTGAAAATCACCGGCGCGCTCAATCGCGATTGTGATTTCTACCTGCGCATGATGGACCAAATGATCGCGGCGTGCCGCATGCCCGCCCATGAAGCGATGCCCGTCCTGCGCCGTATCGGGACAAACATACAGGCCTCCTCTTCCTGGATTCCCAGCCCTGCCCGCATACAGCTTCCCGCATTTACACAGGTTATGGAATCACGGGCGCGCGATGAAGCGATTCTCCGAAACACCGCCGCCGCAGTCGCCATTGAACGGTATCGGATAGTCTATAACCGCCTGCCGGAACAACTCGCCGATCTGGCGCCCTCCTTCCTCGAAACAGTCCCCGTGGATCCCTTCGATGGGAAGCCTCTGCGCTACCGGCGTCTTGATGCCGGCTATGTCGTCTATAGCGTGGGCTATAACCTGAAGGATGAAGAAGGCGCCGAACCTCCGGAACATCGCAACCCACGGGAAACCGGCGACATCACCTTCAGGCTTGAACGATGAATACCGCCACTCCCGCATCCAGAAGCCACCGTTATCCCTGGCGGAAACGCCGGCGGCGGTTGCTGCTGGCGATAGCAGCGATCATCATGCTCATCGGGGGCGGATTAACGGTCTTCCAATGGCGGAACCATGCCCGCATCGAGGCCGTGCTCGAAACGTTGCATGCCGCCGGCATCCCGACGACCTCCCATGAACTCGAACAACAGTATCCCGCGCCGCCGCCGGGGGAAAATGCCGCGGACACCTATCAGCAAGCCTTTGACGCCGGAAAATTCGAGGAGAACAAGGATTCCTACCATAAAATCGAGGAGAAAATGCACGAGGAATCCAAGGAGCTGGGGCGTCCGGCCACCTTGTCCGAAGCGCTCCGCGCCATGGTTCGGGAACATCTTGATTCCCAGGCGGAAACCCTGCGGCTGTTGCATGAGGCCGTTAAACACCCCGCCAGCCGGTATCCCCTGGATTTTTCCGGGGATATCATCAGCATGGAATTGACGCATCTGGCTAAAATCCGGCAATCGCTGCGCCTGCTCAAGTTGCAGGCTATGCTGGCGGTGGATGACAAGGATTTCGACAAGGCTGTGGAAGCCATTCATGCCATGCTGGCGGCGGGGGATTCTTTGCGTAATGAACCGATATTTATTTCCCAACTGGTGCGGAATGCCTGCCATGGTATCACGATGGATGCGCTCCAGTATGCGCTCGAGCGTGGAACCTTTACGGAGGGCCAGCTTGGGCGGCTCAGTGCGCTGTTTGCGAACCAGGCCGATCCGCATGCCTTCTCCCGTGGATTACAGGGCGAATATATAGTGGGCATGGCCATTTTTGATCGTCCCGAGCGCATGGCGGATTTATACAGGGATTTATTCGGGGTGGAATCGTATGTGCCCGGGGCCACGCGTACCCTCTTGCGGGTAGCCAGCATGACGGGATGGACGGAAGCCGACCGGTATCGTTATCTGAGCCGGCTCGGCGAACTTACCGCCATCAGCCGCATGCCGGTCCATGAGGCCATACCGGCCATGCTGGGTTATGAGGATCAAATCCGCCGAAATGATTCCTGGGTGCCGACCATTTCCAGAAATCTTTCGTCCGGCCTGGTCAACGCGGTCCATTCCTTTGGCCGGGATCAGGCTCAAATCCAATTTGCCTCCACCGCCATCGCCCTGGAACGTTACCAACTATTCGCTTCAACGCTCCCGGACCGGCTCGATCAATTGGTCCCCTCGTTTCTGAGTGCTTTGCCGCAAGACCCCTTTGACGGACAGCCCCTGCGCTACCGCCGCACCGAAAACGGGTATCTCCTTTACAGCGCCGGATATAATCAACGGGACGATGGCGGAACGAAGCCTGCTGATAACCAGGATATGCACCGAACCGGGGACATCCTCTTTCAGGTTGGAAATTAATTCACGCCTTTTGCGGGGCCGTTTGTCCGTGGCGGCCGGCGCGGAGGTTGAGCATTTCCACAAATAATGAAAAGGCCATGGCGAAATAGATGTAGCCTTTTTCGATGTGTTTCCCGAAGCCTTCCGCCACCAGCATCACGCCGATCAGCAGCAGGAACGCCAGGGCCAGCATGCGAATGGTGGGATGGCGGTTGACAAACGCGGTCACCGCGCCCGCGAACAGCATCATCACCAATACCGCCAGGATAATCGCGGCCACCATCACCGGCACGCGCTGCGCCATGCCCACGGCCGTAATCACCGAATCGAGGGAAAAGACCAAATCCAGCAGCATGATCTGAATAATGGCGGTGGCAAAGGATTTTGCGGCCGTGGCATGCGCGGCCTCGGAGTCGCCGCCTTCCGTCTTTTCATGAATCTCTTTCACGGCCTTCCAGATCAGGAACAACCCGCCGCCCAGCAAGATTAGGTCACGGCCGGACACCGGATGCGCCCACAAGGTAAATAGCGGACGTTGCATGGACATGATGGCGCTGATGGACAGAAGCAGCCCGATTCGCATGAACATGGCCAAGCTCAGGCCTAGCTGACGCGCCTTGGGCTGCTGATTTTTCGGCAAGCGTCCCGTGACCACGGCCAGCACCACAATGTTATCGATGCCCAGCACAATCTCCAGCGCCGTCAAGGTCAATAGCGCAACCAAATTCCCCACCGTCAATAAATCATGCACAGTATGCGTCCTCCATTCATCATTACTATTGGGGCGGCGATTCAAGATAAAACGTATAGTTCATTTCAAAGCACGGCTTTTCAGGCAAGCCCGTTCCAAAGTATTCTTGGGAACGCGTGGGAAACATCCCCCCTTTGTCATTGCGAGGAGTCCCCGACGAAGCAATCTCGACATAGTGCCAAACCCCTTTGTCATTGCGAGGAGTCCCCGACGAAGCAATCTCGACATAGTGCCAAACCCATGCCTGGCAGGATCGTAATGCGATTCCACGCACTGTCCGGTTAAGCAATGACAAGTGGGGACGCAAGAAAATCCACGTGATGTGAATGCGAGATTGCTTCGTCGAAGACTCCTCGCAATGACAGGGGAAAAAGATGTGAATGCGAGATT
>CAYYRW010000078.1:0-12915 GCA_964474205.1 uncultured Nitrospirales bacterium
GAGCCGGCGCTGGAGCAGGGGCAGACTCCGGTGCAGGAGCCGGTGCAGGAGCCGGTACAGGAGTTGGAGCAGGGGTTGGTGCGGGGGCGGGTTCAGGCGCTTTGGGCGCAGGTTCAGGCTCGGCTGCTTTTGGTGCCGGAGCGGGCTCAGGGGTTGGCGCAACGGGTTTCACGGCCGGTGCAGGTTCGGGCATTTTGGGGATTGGCGCGGGGGCTGCGGCAGGTTGCGGCGAGAGTACCGGCGCGGCGGCGGACGGGGGAGCCGATGCATCCGGTTGTGGCGCGGGCGGCATGTCCTGGGGAATAACAACACGCCGCAGAAAAACGGTTTCGCCCCGCAGTTCATACCCGTAGTCCGAAACCGGCCACTGGCGAATCAGCAAATCGAGCATGGTGCCCAAACGGAGGTTGTTCATTGAACATGGATTCACGGGCAAATTCCGCATGACGGCCTCCGCCATGACCGGAACCCCAATTTGACTCGATAAGGGGCGCAACACCCGTTCCAGCGGTGTGGCACGGTGATGAAATTCAACCCCCGCCTTCACATCCGGCGCCTCCGGCAACATCACGTTCACCGGTTTCTCCAACAATGCCCGTTGCCCTTCGGTGAGACCCTCTTTGTTCAACAACGCCGTTGCCGGACTCTGATTGTACACCGTGTGCAAAAAAATAAACTCGTCCGTACTTTCCACCTCGAGCACGTTCGGTGCAATCCGCGCGGACTGCAAAACCGCCTCCAACACCACCCGCAACGGAGATTCCTGCAACGTAAACTCCCCGCACAGGCTCTCCGCCAATTGATTATCCGCCACGATGGTAATGCCCAACCCCCGGCCCAGGGTTGTGAACACGTTATACAAGGCGGTGTTATTGCCGAACGAGGCGGACGCGGTCACACCCTCATAGTTGGGTGCCAGCCGCCCTTCCAGCGACAGGCTCAGCAGCATCTCATAGCCTGTGGGATAGAGGAAGTAATAATACGGCGTTTGGGCGTACTGGCACTGCGTTTGAATCGCCAATTCCCCCACAAAACGATCATACCGTTGCCGTTTCACCTTAATCGGAGCCAATAAACGCTGTTCCGCGATGCCGTTCATCGTCACCAATCCACCGCCGCACTGCTCCCCCACCCGCCGCACCGTCTGTTCCAACGTGCTGTACTCTTGGACCAGGGTTACGCGAGGAAATTTCACCTCCAACTTTGATCGGTGCGAGGGCTTCGGCGCATGGCTGCACCCTGGCGCAATACTCCCCAGACACACCGCGACCGCCAGAATTACATGTGCTGTCCACCGATTCATGCCATTATTCATACTCCAGGCCATTAAAAAGTTGCAATCTCCCGCATGCTACGGATGATAAAACGTATCGATGGGGCCGCGCCCGCACCGGGGACACAAGTACTCCTCCGCCGTTTTCTCCGAGCGGCACGCCGTGTAGTGCCGGCAACAGCCCACGCAACACACCGCGCCGCACCGTGAACAGACCAACCCGTGTTCCATCGCCAGTTCCGGAACTTCCTGAATCCGGTGGTCATACTTTCCCGGCGGCCACACCGGGTTGCGCAACGGCTGTTTGCATTCGTAACAGTGCCCCAACACGCCCTGCGGTTGATAGAAATTCACCCCCAGCCATTCCGGTGGGGATACGTCCACCCCAAAACAATGCGCCGCCTCGCAATACGGGCATACATACTCCGCCAGCTTTCGGCCTGTTATGCCGGGTTTGCTCCGCACGCACAGGGCGGCCTCCACCGGCGTCAGCCGCGATAGCTCCGCCGGGCCGAACACCAAGTCCCGGTGGCAAACCGTACACTCCATCTGAACGGTGTCCCGCCCCGATGCCGGGGTTTGCACCGCTTTCCCCGGACGCCGAAGCAGCGACACCATTTTTATAACAAAAACCATGAGCCCGCCGAACACAACACAAAGAAATGCTGTTATTACCATTCCACCTCTGCCGCCGTTGTTGACTGCTTCCACTGGATGTTGACATCCCCGCCGATGCTTAGGATCATCCATCCGCCACCAGCTTGTCAACTGCGCGCGGAACTTCTATACTTTATCCCCAGCGGAATACAGGACCATGATGACAACATTGATGATGATATCACTCGCTTTCGCGGCCAACGCCGGCCTTTACTCCGGTGAAATCCCGGAAAATGTCCCTACGTTCAAAATCGCCTTTCCCAACGACGCCCATGAATATTGGGGCGCCTTCCTGATGGGCAACGAATGGGTCATGGACCGCAATGCCCTCGAATCCGCCGTGAAACGCGTGGACATCGTCTTCGACACGCCCTGGGAACCCCAGGAACATCATTCCGCCCTGCTCAATAAAATCACCCTCGAATACGAAACTCCGGCCCTGCGGAAAAAACGCCTCGAACAAGGCTGGGAAAATGCCGGCTATGTTTTCATAGAGGTTGTTGAAAACGACGTCAAAGTGAGCCGTCCCGTTCTGAAAACCGAACTCGAACTCGCTGAACGCGCCCGCGCCATGGCCGAGGCTGTCGAACACGATCTCCATCCCCCCGAACCGGATAATAATACCGCACCCGAGCCCGCCGCCGCCCCCACAAAAAACCCGCCGGGTTTCCTGCAAGTCTGGGGAGGCCATTTCGCGCTTCTGGCCCTGGGATTTATTCTGTTGGCCATCATCGTCAAATATCTGCTGATATCCACCTGAATTGCGAATTCATGCGGAGAACGACCCATGTTTGTTGAAGGTAAAGGAGCGGACGGGACCGGTGAAACGAAGGTGGACCAGCGCCGGGCGCACGAACCGGGAGGAAGCGGGACCGTGCCTCTTTCGCGTTGGGCGCGTATTGCGGCGGTGGGGATTCTGCTGGCGGCGGGGTTGGCCACACGGATATACCAGATTGATTCAGAGACCATGTGGCATGACGAGCACTTCAATTACCAGTCGTTATGCCAAGCGAAGCACCTGACGGATTTTTTTAATGACGAGTGGAACATATCCGGCATGCCCATAATAAACCCTTATTTCATCATGCAGTTTTATTGGGCGCATTGGGTGGGCAAGGATGTTCTTTCACTACGCTTTTTATCGGTATTGTTCGGCATGGCGGCGTTATTCAGCCTGTATGTCTTGACCAAGCGAATGTTTGGTTTCACGGCGGGCCTCTGCGCCCTGCTATTCGGTTGCCTGTCGAATATCCATATTTATTATGGCCAGGAACTCCGTGAATATGCCCTGGTAGTGTTGCTCAGTGTCTGGTCAATGGATAGTTTTCACCGCGCCTGTCACGGAAACGGACGCTTGGCGCTGATTTGCCATTACATCGTATCGTTCTTCCTGTTGTTTACCCATATCTTTACCAGCTTCTTGCTGGTGGCCCAGGGGGTGTACCTGTTGATCATTCACCGGCGGAGGCCATGGCGTGTTATTCCATGGGCGGCGGGGCATTTGCCGGCGGTCTTGGCTGTGGCATGGTGGTTGTCAACCATAAATTTCAGCAGACTCCGTATGCTCGACAGTTGGATTCCACTGCCCGGTTTACGGGAGTTGGCGCGGGGGATGACTTGGGACGGCTGTTATCTCCCTCAAGCCCTCTTTCATGGGGAACTGGGCCTGGCGGCATTGTCTTTGGCGCTCTGGATGCTCTGGCGCGCCGCCCGATCCCCGGAAAGAGCGACTGATGCAAAGATATCGGGGACCAAGCGTGAAAACCTTCTGCTGCTCTGTTGCTGGCTAATCGTGCCGCCGGTATGTCTCTTCTTATTATCCTATCTTAACAGTCCCTATTTTCTTTTGCGCTATGTGCTCTATTCTTCCTGTGCGCTCTTCCTGCTTTTCAGCGCGGCGCTGTCCTCGATTCGCCCCGCGTGGTTGCGCAATACCGCCATCACGGGGTTTGCCGCGCTGATGGTGTGGCATTGTTGCGGCGAATACCGCCCGTTCCGCCCAAACAATGAGGCCTGCGCGAAGTTGATTGCCCGGAATATGCAACCGGGTGACAAGGTGTTGATTTACCGTTCCTTGCATGCACTCAAGTTTTTTACGGAGTTTCACCCTGATCTGAAAGCGGAAAATGGCATGCTGGCGCCTTGGCAGGCCATCCCAAAAGGAAAGAACCTCTGGGCGGTCTATAATCGGGTGAGCAAAGACACGGAATTCGCGGAATTTGAGCGCGGTATGCAGGAGCATGATTGCCGTTTTGAACGTTTCAAGATTTCAGCGGGTTCGTACACGTTTATGTACATAAGCGCGGACAATTTCACCCTTGATTTTCTCTTCCCCACCACGCTTTATCGTATATGGGCGCCCGATGAACCCATGCCATGAAATTCCACGGAACAGGGTCTCCCACAGGGCACTTGCCCGAAGGAGTCGGAGAAACGCCGGGTTGGTTATTTATGGCGTTAGGGGGGATGATTTATAAGCATGTGGATAAAGGCAATTGGATATTGGAAACATTCGCCGGGCATTGCAACAGGATTGCTGCTCTGGGCGGGGTTTTGCGCATTGGCGGTGGCCGTACGGGGCGTGCGCTGGGATGAAAATTATGAGTTCTCGCAAGTACTGCTAAGACAGGTGGCGTATCCGGACGGACATCCCCTCGCGCAATATGTACACCGGTTTTACAGTCTTCAAACGTGGTCATTGGCCGCGTTGATGAAGTATTTCCCCGGTCCTTTGCTGGCCAATGGATTGCGCAATGTGCTCTGCTTGCTGGCCACCGTCTGGCCGCCGTTTCTGCTCGGTGCGCTGCTTTCAGGCCGGGCGCGCTGGGGGCATGCGGCGGCGTTGCTCGTGCTAATGGGTATTCATGTGCCGTTCTACAGTAATTATCCCGTGCAGGTGTGGCCGGGCCTGTATTCCAACGGCCATATCGGCTTGGGATGGGCTCTGCTGACCATGACGCTCCTTCTGTTCGGGTATCTGCGGAGCGGTTCCCTGATGCTGGGCTTGATGCCGGCCGTGCATATGGGGCAATTCCCTCCCGTACTGGCATGGGCGCTGCTGCGCGGACTATGGTTGTGGCGGCAGGGGCGGCGTGAAGAGCTGCGCCGCGCCGTACCCTGGTGCATGGCCGGAATGGCGGTGAGCGGTGTGTTCTGGATGGTTCAGCGGAGTTTTGTCCTGCCGGCGCCCGCCACCGGGCCGTTTGCATGTGCGGTGGACCCTGGCGCGGTGTTCCGTGGATATATGATGCAGTTTGCGGGGCATCGTGACATCCCCTGGGATACGGGGCACATTGTGGTGGTGGCCGCGCTGTTGCTGACGATGGCCGCCGCGCGATGGAAGGAGGGTCCGGGCGGCCCGTGGTGGTGGCTTGCGGCCTATGTGGGAATTATCGCAACGTTGGTGTGGGGGATTATGGCCGTTCAAATACATTTGGGGCTCGCCACTCCGCGCATGCTTTTGGCGTGGATGCCCTACCGGCTCATCAATCATCTTTCCCCGATACTCATTGCCATGATGGCCGCCCTATTGGGCGAAAAGACGCCAGGACGCCCCTGGCTCGCGGGCGCACTCGCCTATGGCGCGGTGCGGCCCGTGTTGGGAGCGCTTCTGCCCGCCTCGATCTTCACCCGTTACTTCGCCATGGGCGACGCCGTGTTCTTTGCACTAATGGGCGCCACGGCGGTGATGATGGCGTGGGCGTTGCGGAACGACCGCTGGTTTTGCATTCCCTGGATGGCCTTGGTGAGCGCCGGGCTGATCCTCTTGGATATGGCGCACCAGTTTGGCGCGGTCTGTTGCGTGTTGGGCGGCATGGCGGCGGTGGCATCAATTCTGAGGCCGTTTGCAGCGCATCCCCGATGGAACGTCCTTGCCGCGGCCTGCGGCATGGTGCTGACCTGTGTCTCGCTCGCCGGGCAATGGCATCAGCGGGAACATCTGCCCATGAGTACTTTTGAACGCCAGGTGCGGCACTACTTCGAAGAAAAACATGAGACCGATGCGATGTTGCTCGTGCGTTATCAGCAGGAGTCCCTCCAGGCGCGCCTGGGACATCCTGTAATGTCCGACATGGCCACCCTTACCTGGATTCCCTATCAGCCCTCCCTCGGGCCCTCGCTATACAAAATGTACCGCGACCTCTATGGCATAACCCTTCTTGAACACACCCATCAACCCGATTCCTCACCTCCTTGGTTTGAGGTGTGGCCCGCCAAAACAAACGCCGAATGGCAGCGCCTCGGACAGGAATACGGATTCCACTACATCATCGCCCCCGCCTTCATGAAACTCGACCTCCCCAAAGTCATCGAAGGTCCCGATAACACCCTCTTCCGAATTGAGTGAATCTGTGTGTCTCTTCTCCGCGAACCTCCGCGTCCTGCGTTGATCGGGTAACACTCCGGACAACAGGGTCGACTGGGAAACAGATCGCCACTTGTTACGCCACGAGGACGTTGGAATTGCCGCAGGCTAGGTTTTTCTTCCGGGCTTTAGGGACAGGATTTTATACGCGTGCACGGCCTGCTCTTTCCCCTTGAGCATGACGGTGCCGATGGGGGTTCCGTTGACCCGCTCTTTGATGCCTTCCCAGGTTTCGTGGCCGGTGACGATGGTGCCCGCAGTGGCCATGTCACAGAAGCGTTTCGCGGTGTTCACGCGGTCGCCGACAACGGTGAATTCCATGCGCATGGGGGAGCCCACGTAGCCCGCGATGACCTCACCCGTCTCGATTCCGATGCCCAAATGAATTTCCGGCCGCCCCTCGCGCACACGCGTCTGGTTAAGGTCGGCATTCAACTTGAGAATTTCCAACGAAGCGCATACCGCCTGAAATTCCTCATCGCCATAGGAGATGGGCGCGCCGAACACGGCCATGATTTCATCGCCGATGTACTTGTCGAGCGTGCCGCCATACTTGAAGATGATATCCGTCATGGCGGTGAAATGCTCATTGAGCAGTTCCACCAGTTCATGCGGGGCAATCCGCTCGGCGATCTTGCTCGAGCCGCGCACATCGCAAAACAGCGTGGTCACCCGCGTCTTCTGCCCCCCAAGTTCCAGGGCGGTGTCGTCGTTCATAATCTTATCGACAATATCCTTGGACAAAAACCGCCCCAGGTTCTGCCGTTTTTTCTCCGCCTCCACCACCTGGCTGTGCAGTTGGACATTGTCTATGGCCATGGCCGATTGGTAGGCCAATGCATTGAACAATTCGAGGTCGTCTTCCGTAAACGTAACGCCCGGCTGCCGCGTATCGATATAAATGGAGCCCAGAATGCGATCCTTGATTTTCAAGGGCACGCACATCGCGCTGTGGATCTGCCCGATGATTATGCTTTCCCGCATTCCGAATTCATGATCCGACAATCGGTCCGACATCATCACCGGTTCGCCATCGATGGCCGCGCGCCCCGCGATCCCCATGCTGGGCGAACTCGCCTGGAGGTCCTGACCCATCTCCCGGGCCACTTTCACCGTCAGCGAGTTCGAGCCTTCCTCCCGCAACATGACAAAGCCGCGTTCCGCCCCCAGTGTTTTGATAACGATGTCCAGCACTTCCCCGAGGCGTTTGTGCAGGTCGAAATTCTTCGTCATGACCTGGCTGGCTTCCCACAACGCCGCCATGCGCCGGTACGCCCGGCCCATTTGCATCACATCGTCCGGCGACGACAACGGCAGCGGCGTCTTGTGCGCCTCGTCCCCTTTGGACTGCCGGCCAATCAGCGTCATGCTGTTGCCCACCCGGTCCATTTCCGCGCTGATGCGCGACATGCTCTGAATGAGCTGGCTCTCGGTCAACGTGCTCGAAACGGGTTTGGGCCGGCCCACCTGGGTATCGTCGCGGTACACCAAACGGCACTTGCTGCCGAACCACACCTCGTCCATGTGCGACAATACCCGCTCGACCACGCGTTGGCGGTTCACATAGGTGCCGTTCAGGCTTTTCAGATCGAGCAACACCATGCGGTCGCCGCGCCGGCAGATTTTGGCGTGATGCCGCGACACTTCCTCGGCCACCAGCACCACGTCGCTCTCTTCCGAACGGCCAAAGCTGGTTTCATCCCCCGACAGGGGCACGGTCATCGAGGGAACACCCGGTTGTTCAATGATCACCTGCGGCATTGTCCATCACTCCCAACGCCATCATATCCCCTGCCGTTTTCAAGGTCAACGGATATGCGGCATGCCTCTGAACCTTATCTCCATCTACTTCCCCTTCAGCATACCATTATGTGACGCACCCATGCACCCTGTCCGTCAGCCGGTTCCGCTCCGCCGCGCGCGCCACCCGTGCCTGCAACCCCTTGATATACGCCCGCCGGACCACCGGGGAATACAGTACGCGCCGGTACCTCTCCGGCAATTCCGGGAAATGCGCCTGAAGCAACGCCAGCACGGATTCCCACACCTTCGGGCGCGGATTCATCGCATCCACCCAAATCACATCCACATCGAGGTCTGCTGCACGCGCCATCAGCCCGTCAATCGCTTCCAGCGAATCCGAAAGAAACGGCAACAGCGGGCCAAACATGATCGTGGTTTCCAACCCCGCCTCCTTCGACCGCCGCAGCACCTCGAACCGTGCCTCCACCGGGCTGGCGCACGGCTCCCACAAGCGCCGCAGCGTTTCATCCAGCGTGGTCACCGTCACCCCCACCTGTGCATTCCGTCCCTCGAAAATATCCAGATCACGCAAGATCAGGGCATTCTTCGTCAGCGCATTCACCCGGAACCCATGTTCCAGCAGAATCCGGCAACATTCCCGCGTGAGCCGCCATTGTGCTTCCAGCGGCTGCCACCCGTCGCACGCACTGCTGACAAACACCTCCCCCGGCGGCAGCTTCCGCACCTGCTTCGCCAGCGCCTCCGCCGCATTCACTTTGACATCCACAAACGCCCCCCAAGGCTCCGCGTGCGGATGAAACCGCTGCATGAACCGCGCGTAACAATACGCGCAGGCATGCGCGCACCCCGTATAGCAATTTAAGGAATAGTCATCAATCGCGCACCGGTTCAGCACGGTCCTGCATTGCACCTTGCGCACCACTATGCCGCTGTCTTCCTTATTCATCCCAGTCACCCTTGGCGCAGGCAGACATCAGGCGGTTCTTCCGCCGCGGAAAAATTCACCCCCCTCCAAGGCTTGCCCCTTGCAGCCGTCCAACCAGCATGTTCCCCAAACCCGCTGGAATCCACCTTATGAAGCGAACAGCGACGTGAACATACTCACTATCGTGGCCAAAACTTCCATGAATTCCAACAGTTGGGAAAGAACATCCATTATCGTATCAAATACCGTCATGTCCAAACTCCCTTCATGCGTTAACCATCCTCAGTTTACCACACCCTCCATGCAATTTCGAGCGGAATTTTTTCCACTCCATCCGCCTGTTGAAAGACGTGCTAACACTAGTGACAAGAATGACATAACGCGATTCTGGCCGCCTGATACGGCCCAGTACCAGGCAAAGGGCAACACCCCCATGCATTTCGCCGGTGCTGAATTTTATCCTTGCGTAATCCGGCCAAAGTGATTAAAATAAGTTTATCAAGGGAAGTACACCGTGGTAAACCCAATGGTGTGCCGGGCAGAAGCACGAATACATTTGGGTGTGCATTTGAAGCGGGTGTGGGCTATTCGGTTGGCGGTGAGGGGTCGGAATACTCTCAGATTTCCGCTCTCGGCCGGCAGGTTTCAAGAAAAAGCTCTTCTTATTGTTCCATGACAGGATGTTCCCGCTTCAACTACTGCAGGGAAGTGCCCGGCATAGGCAATGGCGTAGCGGAAAGGCAACGAAATGGATGAATGGGTCTTTCCAAAAAACTAGAAGGGAGTTGCACCATGTTTACAGGGAACGATTACATGAAAAAAGGGACGTGGATTGGGCCGCATTGGCGTTCATGCCTGATGGGGTTGGTGCTGTTGGGAGGCTTGGCCACCCCGGCATGGACGGTGGAGGGTGGAGACGGGGACCAAGTATGCGACCCGCCAGACGTACCGGTCCGCGGTACGTTGTCTGTTACCAACAATGACCCCCAAGGCCGTACCGCCAACGACTTCCACTTTTACATGTATCAAAACGACAAAGACAGCGTCCAGGTGACCGGCGCCACCGTATCCAACAGCAACTTCGGTTCGGTGGATGTGAACTTGGGCACGGATGATGGAACAGACAGTCCGCCTCCGGGCGATCACGGTGCACAGGTCGATTTTACCGGCGGAGAAGTAGCCGCGGGAGAGCGTATCAATATCAGTGTTCAAGTATGCATGAACGAACGGAACTGCTTGAAATTCAAAGACTTGGTATGGACCTATGATGACCAACCCGATCCAACCCCCCGGCCTGTTGGCGGAGCCGGCGGATGGCGCATTGGACGGCCTTATCCCGGCGGCAAGGGCGGAAATCCGGCGGATCCCTCTGGCGGCGGCCATGGCGCCCAGCAAGGTTCCGGCGGCATCGGGAACTATGTGCATTTGGTCTCATTCGAGAATGACCATCCCACGCTGTGCATGGAAATACTCGAACTGAAGCTGCTCGCATCCATGACCCTTTATGCGAACCCGCAGGATATTAGTGAAGGGGGTGACATCGATTGGAGCGCCATAGCTCCGGTTAAAGACTTTTTAGGGCGTCCCCCTGTGATCATCCAGCCGGGCGGCTACTGGTGTTTTCCCTTCCAAACCACGGGCGCCTATGTGGGCGGCCATGTCTATAGCAATTTCAAGTCACGCTGGATTCCCTGCCCGGGAAAGGGTGGTGACGTTAAAGAAGAAGAGGGCGCGGACACCGAACAAATTGGCGACCACCCTGTGGACGCGGAAGCTATTGACGGAGATTTGGATGGTCTATATGACCCCTTTGAGTACCTCTATGGATTGGACGATGGCGATGATGGCACGGGTGATCCAGACAACGGCGCCTCGGGTGATCCGGATAGTGACACCTTGAGCAATATCAGGGAATTCGATCTTTTGACGAATCCCTCCGATGCCTCAAGCCCGGGCAAAGGCGAAATCGTCCCCCCTGGCGTCACGCCATTTATCTCCCAGACCCCTGTCAACATTACTGTTGGCGCGGATGGAGCACCTGTCCCCCCCGGATTCTTTGGCCCGGGTTCAGAGCCTTTTTTGGGTCTGATTACTTTCGGGTTTGAACCCCTGGGAACCTATCCGGGCTGTCCGGACATCGGCCCGGCCAATGCCATACTCAGCCATCTTGATCCATTCGTGTTATTGCACGTGGGCGATTCCACCCTCATCCGGGCGGAATTGTCGGCATTCCATATGAAATCCACCGAGCCGGCGCATATTACATTTAATGGCGGCACCATCGACTCATTCTTCGACGTCTTTCTGGAAGTCGAAACCTTCATTCCCGGAGAGATCAACATTCAGAAAGAACATGGGAACGGCGGCTCCCTTTCCGGCACAATTCCCTTTATGCCCCGCTTCCGATTTGTAAACATGGCGGATCCCTCGGAAGAACACGTCTTTCCGGCCTACGAGTTCGGCTACTCGTCCATCCTGACTCTGGACTATGCCCCCTGGGTGCATTACAACGCCGCCTACAACTGTATGGGGTGTTCTGAACGCTTTATGCTGAACGTCGCCGAATCACCCTACCCTGAGCTTGCTTTATTTAGTCCGGACTACTCACTGCACTTGCAAGGGCTCTGTTTTCACGTGACCCCAGCGGACAATGAACTCGGCGCAGGGTTCGATTACTTTGTCACCCCGAAGGCAGAGGTACGCTTCGGCTATGGGTATCCCCCAATTCCCGCCGGCTTTTTCGAGCCCGGTTCGGAACCCTTCTTCGGCACGGTGTCTTTAGCCGGTGTGCCCTTCGGAGAGTCCACTCATTGCAGTGCGGATCCGGGGCCGGCCGACACCCTGCTGCGCCGTGGCGGCCCCGCCCACATCAGTGAAGGACTGTCCGATACGGTGGACATTGAATTGGTGGAACTGAACCTCGAAAGCACCGAACCCATTACGGTGGGGCCGCAGACGTACAACGTGAAAGTGACCTTAATCACTACTTCGTACAGTTCGGGGTCCGCATTCCTCATGCCCATCGATCCCAATTGGATTGCCGGGCAGTTCAACGTCACGCTTCAACCCTCCTTCCAATTCACCCCGGTGGATGCGCCCCCTGGCACGCCGCCGCTTGTGCTTGAAGATTCGTGGTATGTCTCCGAAATTCAAACAAGCGGAGCGGTTGAAGCGCCCCTCTTCGCCGATGGTTTCGAGTGCGGCACCACCTGCGCCTGGTCAATGGTTCCTCCAAAGGGGGGCCCTCCCGCTATCCTGCTCGAAGGCAACGGCATTTCCATGTGGATGCAAGGCTTCCCGCCACCAGCACAGCCAGGCATGGATTTCGGCGACGCTCCTGATCCCGCGTATCCCACCTTGCTGGCCTCGGACGGCGCCCGGCACAAGGTGCTGCCGGGCATGTTCCTGGGCGCCAATGTCGAAGTGGAACTGGATGGATTGCCCAACGCATCCGCCCTCGGAGATGACCAATCCAGCCTCGATGATGAAGACGGTGTCACCTTCACGGCGCCGCTGATGGCGGGAACGGATGTGATAATAGAGGTAGTGGCTTCCGCTCCCGGCATGCTCAATGCATGGATCGATTTCAATCTTGACGGCTCTTGGGGTCAGGCGGATGAACATATCTTTACCGACCTCGCCCTGTCCGCCGGGGTTAATAGCCTGATAGTCCCCGTTCCCTCGGCCGCCATGGCCGGGCTTTCTTTCGCACGGTTCCGCTTCAACTCTGCCGGCGGTCTTTCGTACACGGGCGAAGCCGATGACGGGGAGGTTGAAGACTATAACGTCGAGATTTTCACAAACGAAGGAGAATCGGAGGGTGAAGGCTTGCCCGCCGAAGGTTCACCGGAGGAGGGAGAAGGTACCGTCGAAGGCATCGAAGAAGGTTCGCCAGAAGGTATCGTGGAAGGCGAAGGTGTTGAAGAAGGC
>CAYYRW010000079.1:0-8462 GCA_964474205.1 uncultured Nitrospirales bacterium
CAATCCCCAATCCCCAATCCCCAATCCCCAATCCCCAATCCCCAATCCGCAATCCGCAATCCGCAATCCGCAATCCGCAATCCGCAATCCGCAATCCGCAATCCGCACGATTCCCGCTGTTTCTGTATTCCTTGCGTCCCGCCTCTTGGATGCATATTCTACTGTGGTGTTCGTTCCGCGGAGGGACCTGGGTTTCTCGACGGCGTGTGGTGATAAGCCTTGATCAAACGGAAGGATGCAAAGACCGGCTATGACGCATTTTTCATGGATGGACGGAAGCATCGTGGGGGTCTATATCCTCGCCACGATGATTGCGGGAATCGCGGTGCGCAAGTACGTGGGCAAAGTCGAGCATTTCCTCATCGCGGGCCGCGAGATGAACCTGTACCTCGGCATCGCATCGCTCGCCGCCACAGAATTTGGCGTGGTCACCTGCATGTACACCGCGCAGAGCGGCTATGTCAACGGATTCGCGGGGGCTACGCCGGGCATCTTGGCCGCGCTGGCCATGTTCTTCGTCGGATACACCGGATTCTGCGTGAAAAAATTGCGCGACGCGGGCGTGATGACCATTCCCGAACTGTTTGAGTTGCGTTTCGGGCCGCATATCCGGTGGCTGAGCGGGGTGGTCATCGTGCTCGGCGGACTGCTCAACATGGGCGTCTTCCTGCGTACCGGCGGCGACTTTCTGGTGGTGGTCTGCGGGTTGGAGCCCTCGTACCTCGAAATTACCATGACCGCGCTTCTGGTGTTCGTGGCGGTTTATACCATTCTGGGCGGAATGCTCTCCGTCCTCGTCACCGATTTCCTCCAGTTTGTAGTGTTGAGCGCAGGACTCCTTGCGGTCACTATCCTGATCCTGGTGAAGGTGGGATGGAGTGATCTGGCGGCGGCGGTCGAGCAACACTATGGCGTGGGTGGCTTCAATCCTTTTATTCACCCGAAAATGGGCTGGGAATACGTCGTGGCCAATGCCATGTTGAGCCTCGCCATGGTGTTGACCTGGCAGACCACCATTCAACGCCTGTTGGCGGCAAAAGACACCAAGACCGGGCGCCAGGTCTACACCCGCACCAGTTTTTTCTTCCTGTGCCGCTGGCTGATCCCCGTGGTCTGGGGCATTGCCGCCCTCGCCGTGCTCACCCCCGAACAGGTGGGCGGTAACACGCTCCTCGCCATGCCCATGCTCCTGAGCCAAATCGTGCCGGTGGGCCTGATGGGCATCCTTATCGCCGCCATGCTCGCGGCGGACATGTCCACCGACTCCTCCTACATGCTCACGTGGTCCAGCGTCATCTACAACGACATCCTCGCGCCCTTCCACAAGAATCAGTGGACCGAGAAGCGCGGGCTGATCGTCAGCCGCTCGATTGTCGCCGTCATCGGTGTCTTTTTATTGTTGTATGGCCTGTGGTATCCGCTCCAGGGCAACCTGTGGGATTATCTCGCCGTCACGGCGAACATCTACATGTCCAGCATGTCCGTTCTGCTCATCGCCTGCTGCTACTGGAAACGCGCGAATAACTGGGGCGCCGCCGGGGCGATCCTCTTCGGCGCCATTGTCCCCAGTGCATTCCTCGTCATGGAACAACTCCCGAGTACGCAGCATTTCGCCAAGGACATCGTCGGGCCGCATTTCTCCAATATCGCCACGTACCTGATCGCCGGCGCGGCCATGGTGGTGGGATCATTGCTTAAACCGCGTGCGTAATGAACTGAAGTGAAGGGCATTGGGTTAACCATGGGAAAAAAACGAAGCGAGAAAGAGCCCATACGCAAGCTCCACTTTCCGCATACCAATCCCAAAATGGGTGGACGGGCAGCGCCGGTCCCTGCTTTTTCGCGCACTTTAGTGCCGTACGCTTATCCACGTGCCATTCGGGTTTGTTTTGCCCTTCTCCTGTCTGTTGGGGCAAGCCCGGCGATTGGGGCGAACGAAGGCCCATCGGCGCCACAACCGGCGGCAGACTCGGCCCTGACCGCACCAGTGATTACGCCCAACGACTTTAAGGGTTCTGACAGTGAGCGGATCAATCAGGCCATAGTAACGGCAGGGGCCGCCGGCAAACGCGTTGTTATTCCGAAGATCAATCAAGGGGACGGCGCCGCCCGTGAGGTCTGGTTGCTTGATTCGGCCATTCTCGTGCAAAGCGGAACAACCTTGGAACTGGATAACTGCCACATCAAGTTGTCGGATCGGTGCCGTGACAATTTCATCCGCAGCGGGAATTGCGGCCTCGGCATCACGGACATTGCGCCGATGTCGGACATCCATATTAAGGGCGCCGGAAGCGTATTGTTGGAGGGCGCGGACCATCCCCGGGCCACGGGAGACGCCGCCAAAACACTGGGTGAGCGAACGTATGGGACGGATGCCGGTGCGGCGGGGGAAAACCAAACGGGGGATTGGCGCAACATCGGCGTTCTGTTGGCCTTTGTGGAACACTTCAGCATCGAAAACCTGCGCATCAAAGACTCCCATTGCTGGGCCATCTCGCTGGAACGGTGTGCGTATGGGCGGGTGCGCGATATTGATTTCGCGTCATGTGGCAATAAAATGATCGACGGGGTCTCCCAGACCATTCTCAACCAGGACGGATTGGATTTGCGCCAGGGCTGTCATGATATCGCCATCGAAAACATTACCGGCTATACGGGGGACGACTTGGTGGCGCTTACGAATATTCTGAGGCCGGAAAGACCGGCCGGCAGCACGATTTCCACCATGGTCAGTTCGGGCGAAAACCGCGGCGGCGGGCTCGACGACATCCGCTACGTTACGATTCGTAACGTGCGCGGCTATTGTGCGGGAGGGCATCACATCGTCCGGTTTCTGAATGCCAGCGGGCTGAAACTCCACGATATTATCCTGGACGGGCTTATGGACACGTCGGGTTCTGGGAAACGCGACCGTGCCGCGCTGAAAATCGGTGACAATAATCCGAAGTGGGGCGGCGTCACGCCCTTGGGCGACACCTATCGGATCTTCGTCAGCAACATCATGAGCCGCGCCGAGCACACCATTCTCATTGCCGGTTCCTTGTCCGAATCGTTGATCACCAATGTGATCAAATACGACGCCCCGGGCGAGCCGATCACCTACGAATCCGGCGTCGGGAACGTTCGCCAAGTCGAAATTTCGCAAGTGCGCGCCATGAGTGCTCCTGTGCAGTGAATGCAGGCCCGCTGGAATTTTTTATGCCATCGGCCACCCTATGGTATACATGCCCTGCCGCATCAAGAATTTCGACGTTCACGAGAACGTTTTCCTTAGCTCTTTCTTACACTCTTCCCAATCGCCAAATGCAGCGTCACCCGATTGAATACTTTCTTCCCGTGCTTTCAATACCTCGCCATGCCATGGCGGTGAAGGCACATCGGAAGGCACACCCGACAAACTTTGCCAAATAGCCTCCATTGCAGCTATTTTTTCCAAAGCAGACATCTTGTCGACAGGAATGACAAGCGCCATGGATTGACTCCTTATCGGTTCACATTCACACATGTATCTTATCACATAATATGCAAATGACGAAACCTAACGAAAGCCTAATTACCGAAAATCTTCCCGAATACGGTATGATCCCGGCAAGGAACCACTATCTATGACACCGAAGAACTATCTTATTGACATGGACGGAGTGCTGGTGCGTGGCCGCACCACGATCCCCGGAGCGCATGTTTTTCTGCAACGCCTCCGGGAGCGCGAGGCCAAGTATCTCGTCCTTACCAATAATCCCATGTACACACCCGGCGATCTCGCGCATCGGTTGAACCTGATGGGATTGGACATTCCGGCGGAGAATATTTTTACCTCCGCCATGGCCACCGCCATGTTCCTGCATGCGCAGAATCCCAGCGGGACGGCGTTCGTCATTGGCGAAAGCGGCCTTACCAGCATGATTCACCAAGCCGGATACGTTATCACCGATCATGATCCCGATTATGTGGTGCTCGGCGAGACCCATGCCTACAGTGTGGACGCGATCACCAAGGCCATCCGCATGGTGGCCGCCGGGGCGCGGTTTGTCGCCACCAATCCTGATCCGTCCGGCCCCACGGAAGAAGGCCTCGTTCCCGCCTGTGGCGCGATGGCCGCCCTGATTGAAAAAGCCACCGGGCGCGCCCCCTTCTTTGTGGGCAAGCCGAATCCTTACATGATGCGCAGCGCCATGAAGCACCTTGGCGTGCATTCCGATAATACGGTCATGGTGGGCGACCGCATGGACACGGATGTCATCGCGGGGGTGCAATCCGGTCTTGAAACCATCCTGGTGCTTACCGGGGTGACGACGCGCGCCATGGTTTCCGTTTTTCCCTACCGTCCCACACAAATCCTGGATTCGGTCGGCGATATCCTGGTGTAACACGCCATCGGAGGGGCGTACGAAGCCCAGGGAAGATTATTTCCCGGAAGCAGGCGCCGGAAGACCGGGGATAAAAAGATTCGCACAGCCGGGACGGGTGGGGATTTCGCGGCCGCAAACAACACCCCACATTTCCCATGCGCCGTCAATGTAGTTGTCATTGGCGGGCCGTCCGCAGGCCTGCACGAACAAATACCACTTCTCTTCGATGCAATACAGCGCGGGGGTGGCGACGTGATAGAGGGTGCGGTCATCATAAAGCCCGTGCCACTGGGTCTGGAGCATCGTATCCGGCTCAAGCTGCGTCCAGCCTTGCACGGGGTCCGTGCTGACCGCCAGCACCGGCCGCCAGCGCTTGCCGTGTTCGATGCCCACCTCGATGCAGAGCACATAGGTGTTGTCCTGCTTGAAGACCTGATGCCATTCGTAATAGGCATTGGGCGTGGACGGAAAAATCTGCCCCATGCCGCGCGGATCTTCGGGGTTGAAGCGCCGCGTCCAGGTCTTGCCGTCATGCGATGTGGCAAGCCGGATTCCGGGCAGGACGCCGTCCTTTCCCCGGTACGAATAGTACATGTACCAATCCCATTGCTTCGTTTTGGCGTTCCATTCGCGCAGAACCGCCGCCTGCGATGACATTTCCTCGTGATACGGCGCCGGCGTTTCCGGCGCGAGGACTGGGGCGGTTCCGAAACGGGTGATGTTTTCATTGGTTATGCTGGAGTAGCCATCGGGGCCGGCGGGGCAAATTGCAAGGCCGATCCGATCCTGCACACTGCCCTTCGCGCCGGAATAATAAATGTAATACGCATCCTCCTCGGGGATATAGAGGACCGTATCGAGGCGGAACGAATTGGCGTCCCAGCCTTTTCCGTTAGGCCGGAAAACGGGGTTCGCTTCATCCTGATGCCAGCGGAACGGTTCCTTCGTATCCGCCCATGCCTTGCCGATGGCGGCGGTGTTGCGGTTCGAGGCAGGCACCGCCCCATACAACATGATTAACCGTCCCGGCACTTTGGGGTTCGGCAGAATGCACGGCTCTTCGATTTGCTGGGACATCCATTCATGGCTGGCGCGTGACAACACCATTTCACCACGTACAGCGGCGGCAGGGGTATGCGCGGCGGTGTCCTTGGAGGGTTGCGGCGCTTCCCCCCATGCCGTACCGGGGCTCCATGGATACCCGTACCACAACACGCTCGCACAAGCGGCCCATACGGCTACGGAGAAAAATTTTCTCATCGTAAACATCCTCCAAGGTTGTGCCCATGTCTTGGCGGCACGAATCGATAACCCAACTTCCGCGGTTGGGTTCACATTTTAGCAGAAATTGGTCTATGTCATGCCCCTTGCACGGTTGTAAGTCCTTGAGAATAAACGGGGACTGTTTTTACGATGTGACAAAGTGCCGTGTAGTGAAGCCCCACCTCCTTGTCAATGCGCTGCGGATGTGCATAATTTTTTACGACGAAACACACGAAAAGAAAGTTAAGGGATGGAGGCTGTGTTGGGTTTTTGTTATCAGGAATTCAGGATGCCGTGTCCGGGAATGGTTGCCGAGGGCTGGTGCAGAATGGTTCTGCACCGATCTGTGTTTGGACATAGTGCGCGGAACATATAGCCGCATATCTCACCAGATATTCGCCCTCTTTTCCAGACTGATTAAAAAAGCAGTCTTTGCGGAATTGGGCACTCTTGGATAGGTAAAACACTATGCATTATCTTGTCATTGCGAGGAACGAAGTGACGAAGCAATCTCCAATCCGTGTAACGTTGATACAGGTAACACTATGCCGAGATTGCCGCGTCGCTGCGCTCCTCGCAATGACAAACAGACAAGACGGAAGGTGAGATATCCGGGATAGGCGATGTTGGCTGCGCGAATGGAAGAAGCGCAGAATGAATCCACGCGAACGGCGGCGCCAATGGAAGGAGCGCAGAACAAATCCGCGTCAACTGGATGCACACCGGAGGTGTGCCGGAGAGTAGCCAGGGGTTGAGCGCCAGCGATACCCCTGGAATCGATAGCCCACATGACGACCCCGAAGGAGGTCGAAGAGATCTTTTTAACGAAGGAAAATCGCGTTTGCGTATTGACATTCCATCCCCCTAGTGATAGGCTCTTAGTATGCTACGCGTTAAGTATATTGTGATTCCGGGGGCTCCGCGTCTTGGCACGCGACGGGGCGCCATCCGGTGCGGCGACGTTTTAACCGGCGGAGGCCACGGCTTTTTTCATCGGATGCTTTTGAAAGATCACAAGACACAGCTTTTTGGAAAGTGTGTTTCCAAGTTCAACTTGGGAACGAGAGGAACAGGCAATTTTGAAAGAAAGAGATGAAACTAAATTATTCTAAAATAATGGTTTTCGGTTGTATCATCTTAATTTTTGGAATATTTCTAATATACAACAGGCAAACAAGGAATAAAGCGATAGAACATAAAATAAATAGTTCTACACTAATAAATAATCAATTTGACAACGATACGTTAGAAGACCAATCTTTATCAAATACTCAGGATAAAAACGACAAAACATATAAAAGCAACAATGATTTAAAGACAAATTCGGTCATTCCAGAATCTAGTAGTGCCTTAAAAGCTAATAACAAACATGAAAAATATAACAATATCAGGAAGGATAATAAAGAAAAAATGGAATCAATTTTGAAAATACTAAATATCGAAGAAAATGACATTGTTAGTGACAAGTTAACAGACGATAAACATAATAGAGAGAGAATAGTTGAAACAAAAAATTGTGGGGTAAAATTTGATGTTGAATCTGGTATTTTGAGATTATATTATAGCTTTTTAGTTGATGAAACTATTAAAGAACCTGTATCAGAGAAAGTTGCAGTTACCAACGCAATTGAGTTTGTTTCTAAATTGGGAATAGAAGTGCCAGAAGATTATGTAGCAAGTTGTGTTTTTTGTGAAAAAGATAATACTGGTCCTAATAGTGAATGGCAAGTAAAATTTCAATACAAATACAAAAATATACCTATACGCTACAGTCATTTATCTGTATCCATACAAGCAAATGATGGATCTATTAGTTCTCTTATTTACGCTCCAGTTCGTGATTATCCAAATTCCATGATACAGAATTATCCTGAAGATTATGCAGTAAAAATTGCGAAAGATTTCTTGCAAACAAAATATCCTGACGAATATTCTCTTCATCATTCAGAATTGGGAATTATCTATCCGAATAACCGATATCAACAAGAAGAGTCGAGTGTTTGCCAAGAAAATACAAAGCCACGGCTTTGTTGGATAGTTGTATATAGGAATGAAATCGGAAGTTTAATGTATGCAGTATACATTGATACCGAAACAGGCAAAGTCATAGGTGGGCTTTGATTATCTTTCCGGATTTTTGCCACGAAATACCCAGAGTAGCGTAGCCACAACCAAAGGAAGGTGTGAGGCGTGCGTATGAAGCCGGAACTCAACGCAGCGCCGAGGACGCGGAGGGGGAAGAAATGCGAAACGGTCAGAACAAGAATTCGCGCGAAGCCGCCATGAAGATTTTTTTGAGAACACGGATTACATGGATTTGCACAGATTAAGAGGATTGGTTTATGGAACTCTTTCAGAGTAGGTTTTTAGGGGGGATCTTGACCTGGGGTAGCGAAGCGCAACCCTCCTGCGGCGGGTAAACCCCAGGCTGGAATTATGCATCCCCTGCGGGGATTGAAGCGTAAGGAGACGCAAGAGAACATCTGGAACTCAGGAACTCAGGAACTCAGGAACTCAGGAAGGGGATGATTGGGAGTTCTGGAATGAAGGGGATGAATGAGGGAGACATGTTTCTGATCGGTCGGATCGGTCGGATCGGTCGGATCGGTCGGATCGGGGTGTGCGGGATTGTTTTCGGTTAGGTTCAGGATGGGCGGGGGATGACGGGGGCAGGAAGGTTAATCGGGGTGGTATTCCAGTTCCACGTCTTCGAGGAAGATGGATTGTCCGGGTTGGGCGCCGAGGCGTTTTAATGCGCGGAAGAGTCCCATGCGGGTGAGGACTTGGTGGAGGTGGCGGACGGCTTTCTTCCTTTATTGACCTGATGGCCATCGACGGCACCATCGTGCG
>CAYYRW010000080.1:0-7892 GCA_964474205.1 uncultured Nitrospirales bacterium
CCGTGGATAAGCCTGTCGCGAGTTGCTTTTCTATTTCCCGCAAGTAGTGCGTAACTGGATTTCCCGGCATTTCGCCTCCTAAAGGTCCGTCTTCACCCGTAGTATTGCGCATCCACGTCCGTACTTCAAATTACATACGAGTTTAAAAGTGGATTAGGGATGTCCGGGCTGTATCCCGTCGTGAAGCGCGGTGTAGGAATCCACAAGCATTTTTTCGATGGCGGGCCAGACGGCATTGGGACCGCCTGCGTCGCGCAGATCGGCGGCTTGGGCGCGCAATAGTCCGGCGCGTTCAATCTGAGGATTGGTTTGACCGTAGATAAGGGCATAGAGGTGGGCAATTTTGGCGCCGACGATTTCGGGGGCGCTGGTATCGGGATTCCGCCGGGCCGCCCACCAATCCAATTCTGCTTCGGCGAGTTCCCGCACGTTCCAGTTTTTCTTGCAGGCTGCTTCGAGCCGTGTATACGCCTCTTCGAGTTTTGGCAGTACCTCGCGTTCATATTCGCCGGTGGCGCTGGCAAAAGCCATGGCCCCGCGCGCCATGGGATCAACCACGGCGGCGGCGGTGCGGAAGGACGCGCCCATCTGTTCGCGCAGGATGAACAGCATTTCCATGGCCATCTCTGCGCCTTTCCCTTCGTAGTAGCATTTCCACATGCGGGTTTCGGATTTAGCCACCGCTTTCGGATCGAAATTAAAGTTCACGCCATGATCGTAAAAGGCGAAATAGCCGCCGATGCCGCCTGCAAGAAGAAGCAACAGGGCAAGAATACCAAGAATGATGAAAAGTGTTTGACGAAATCGTGACATTGCATTGCTCCCTTGCCAATTCGTATCACCCGTTCATGGCCCTATTGTAGGGTACAGCCATGGGGCGAGACAAAAATGGCCATCCAAACCCCGGCTTCACGATGATACTTCCGGCCATTGATGTCTTTGATTGGATTTCGTACAATCGAGCGATGGAGATTGAATTAGCAGGAAGAATCGTTACCACGGCAGGAAATCATGGATAATACTCACCCAAAATCCGTGCGGCGGCATTTGCTCATCTTTTTATATGAACGCTACATGGCCAATCCGTTGGAAATGCTCGCGCCTCAAGATTTTTTAGAGGGTGGCACTTTGAGCCGCGAAGCCCTGATGGTGAACATGCATTACTTGGCGGACCGGAAACTCGTCGAACTGATGATCGGCTACAATCCCCCGATGTTCGCGGCGGCCCGCATTACCGCCGATGGCATCGACTTGGTGGAAAACCGCTTCGAGTTCAATCTGCGGTTCCCCCCCACGCTCAATGAACGCGAAGAGTCCGTGGCGGATTTGTTGTGGATGATGGAACGCCTGGTGGAAGAAGCGGAACTGTCCCCCTTGGACGGAGAAGCACGAAAGTGCCTGTTGCGGGATGTTCAATACCTGCGCGACGAAATAGCGCGGCCCGCCGAACGTTGGCGTCTGCATGTGGTTCAAACGGTGTTGGACTGGATTGCCCATAGCATCGACATGGAGACGGACGCCCTCCCCTCGTTGAAAGCAATTCGAGAGAGAATTGAGGCAATCACCCAAACCCTCCCCTTTTAGCGGCCTCCGTTGCCCGGATTAAAGCGTATACACCTCACTTTTCCGGCCTCACCGCGCCAATAAACTCTTCGATACGTTCCCGGTTCTCGGCCAGTTCCGAAACAATGCCCTTCTCCTGCGCCTCGGAAAATCCAAGGCGTTCCACCGCGGCGCGCGGATACGCCGCCGGACCGGGACAATTGGCCGCGCCAAGATCCAACCGGTAGGTAATGCCATTCGCAATGGCGGTAATGGCCGCAAGAGCCGCATATTCACGTGCCTGTTCCGGGTCATGATGACACCGGATGGCTTCTGTCACGTTCGCCGGCAAATTCCAATGCTCCCCCAATATCCCCCCCACTTCCGCATGATCAATCCCCAAAAGCGCCCGCTCCGCCTCCAGGACCGTGGTCGGTTCGCTGCGTGCATAGTGGAGTACACGCGCGTATTCCTTCGGGCATATCAGATCGAGCACCAGTTTTCCAAGGTCGTGCAACAGGCCCGACTCAAAACATCCGTGCCCGGGCTGGTGCACGGCGTGCGCGCACCGCTCCGACGCCATCGCCGCCGCCAGGGAATGGCGCCAAAGCTGCTCGCGATCCAGGCAGGCGGATGGCGAACCCAGCGCGCGAAACGCCGTCGCCGTCAAGGCCAGCCGCCGCACCTCAAAAAAGCCTACCATCACAATCGCCTGCGTGATGCTGTCTATTTTCCGGTAAAAGCCGTAAAAGGGGGAATTTACCAGACGCAGGAGCGACGCGGACAGGCTTTGATCGCTGGCAATCAAACGGCCCAATTCCAGCGCCGTCCCCTCGGGATCCGCCGCGGTATCGAGAATACGCACCAACACCGCCGGCAGCGTGGGCAGTTCCTCGATACGTTCCAACCGGCCTTGAATGTCAATTTTCGCCGCCATTTAGTTCTCTTTGGTCAGGAGCTTCCCATCCGCTCCTTGATACTTTTGCCCAGGCGTCATCGCCTGCTGACGGGCCTCCGCGAAAATATCCTGTATCGCGGAAAGCGAACGGGCCCCATACTTGTTCGCGTTAAGCAGTCCTTCATAGATGGCCCAACGGTCATCATTCTCATTCTTCACCAAATACGCCTGACGGTCCCGTTGCCGGCGCTTGGTGGACTTTGTATATTCCTTGGACAGATGCACGTAGATCAACCCGTCCCGGTGCTCCGCGGCAAAACCGGTGTCCAGAAACTCGTTGATTAGCACGGACCGCGCCGCCCGTGTGCGAATCGCCTGCAGGATTTCCGGCGTGTTGATCTTGACCCCTTCCCGATCCGCGATTTTAGGTTCCCGCGCTCCCGACTGAATCGCCTGCTCCACCTCCCGGGCCACCGCGCTCAAGGTGTCTTTGGGAACCGCATTGAATTGCGGACGCATGCGCCATAGCGGATTGGCCGTTTGGCGGCACCCCGTCCCGGCTATCCCCGCCAAAATCACCACGATTAGCAAAATCAATCCGGTTCTCGCGCCACAGTACGCAATCCTGCTTCGGCGTAAAAAAACAACCGGTGAAAATTCCGTTTTCGCTCTCACGATTCCTGTACCTCCGGCCCCACAACCTTGTTTTTACCCGTCCGCTTCGCCTTGTACAACGCTTGGTCCGCGGCGCGCAACAAATCCTCGCACACCAGCATTTCATCAAAGTCCAGCAGGGCCACGCCCACGCTGACCGTCACATGAACTCCCTCCGGCAACCCTTTGACCTGGGCCGATTCAATGATTGCGCGGATGCGTTCCCCCTGCGACATAGCCCCTTCCAGCCCCGTCTGCGGCATGATGACCACAAACTCTTCCCCGCCATACCGGGCGCAGATATCCGTCTTGCGGATGCACGTGACGGTGTAATCGGCGATCTCCTTCAGGATGGCATCGCCCATGAGATGGCCATACGTGTCATTGAACTTCTTGAAATTGTCAATATCAAACATCAAACACGACAGCGGCAGCCGGTACCGCAGCGCGCGCTCCAGTTCCTGCTCCAGGCGGTCGCGGAAATGCCGGTGATTATACAATCCCGTCAGGCCGTCCGTGATGGCCAGCCGTTCAAGATTCTCATTTGCCACCTGGATGGTTTCAAAAAGCTGGGCGCGTTCCAGCGCATTCGCCGCCGCCTCCGTCACAATCTCAAAAAAACTGATCTCGCGCAACGCGAAACCGTAACTGCTGCGCGATGCCCGGAGAAATAACGACCCCACGTTTTCATCGAACAACACAATCGGGATCACCAAAATGGCATTGATATTGGCCTTTTGGAGAACATCCGCAATATCCGCCGTCAGGGGATCCTTGCGCACGTCATTGATCACCACCTTCTCGCGTGTTAAAAGGCTCTTCTGCAATTCGGGGTATTTCGAAAGATCGATCTTGCGGTCCGTGATATTGGCGTCCTCATGCGAGGCCAGCACCAGTCCGTTCTTCGCCCCGCCCCAAATGCGGACCACCGAGCAGCGATCACTGCTGACCACCCGCGCGATTTGTTCCACGAACACATACAGAATGTCATGCGCGCGCCGCTTGGTCGAAATGGCCTTCAATATGTTCAGGACCGAGAACAGGTCGTTCTTGTCCATCGTGATGTCTTCCTGGCGGTTCGCCAGCGCATTGGCGTGCAGGGTCATCAAGCGCATGGTGAGATCATATACCTGCGCCGACCCCTCGTCCGGAGCGGCCATCCCCGCCAGAAGCGCGCACCCTTCTTCCTTGAACAGCGCCTCGATGGCATGGCTTACATACAACCGCTGCACCGTCCACCCCCCCACAAAGGAAGTATCGTCATCATGCCCGCTTCCCGTGAGCGATCCCAACACGGCGACGCTCAAGGCGGAGGAGATCAAGAGGAATATATGGTCATTTTCCCGGCATACATCGTTGTACGGGACCACTTTCACATTGCTCTGCTGGAGCCACGGCACGGGCGCTTCCCCATAAACAATGACCTGTGAAGCATGTTGCCGCAATTCATCAATCAAGTGGAGTTGTTTGGCGGTATGGCTGTCCAGCACCATGACAAGGTCATCGCCGCCATGGCGCCCCACGGACCGCCCCGCTTCGTAGGCAAGCTTGATGTGCACGGAGTGATCGTAATACGGAACAATAATGCTTCCGGACGGATAGGCCGCATACGGAATCTGCTCTATCCGTTCAAGCAAGGTCGTCACTTTTTCGTTATCCACGCGATATTCCTGTTCTCAGCACTTGGCGTCCCCGGCCGGGCGAGTCCCTCCGCTCACGAGGCCGGCTTCACCGGTTCCATTTTTTCAACAATATCCACCGGAGTGGAACGGACCACCAAATCATATAACTCCTCCACGTCCTCTTTCAGCATGCGCGGGCATCCATGCGATTTGTACTGCCCGATGGTTTCCGGCGCGATGGTCCCGTGAATGCCCAAATCCGTGGGCAACCCCGCATCCGACGGAACCAGCGGCATCCACCGCGTCCCCAATTCATTCATCGGATCTCCCGCCGCCACGGGACCTCCGCCGGGCTTGAACCATGTGGGATCCTTCTGCTTATTCCCAATGGTGTATTTCCCGATCACGGTTTCGTGCCCCGGCATGCCCAGCCCCACAAAATAACGCTTGAACAGCCCGTCTTTGTCCAGCAGGAAAAGTCGGCAGGCCGAACGCTCCACGACAATGCGGAAATCCTTCGGGGTGTATTTTACGGATTGGCCAATGCTCAACGGTGTGCTTTCGGTGAGTCCATTGGCCCGCATCAGCAATCCCTGCGTGGTGTTCAGCTTAATCCCGATATTGGTGAGATTGTCCCCCTTTTCAACCAGATATATTTTGCTCTCCGGGGTGGCCTCCGCGGAAAAAATCACGCGTACATTCACCTTCCCCAGCGTGTCCAAGGCATCATTCCACGATGGACTATCCCATTCCGCCTCATACACCGCCTCGCGGAACAACTTCCGCGCCTCGAGCAAATTCTTGCCGCGCAACGCGTTTCGCCCGAGGCCGAGCGTGGCGCCCGCGCGATACGCCGGCGGCGCCGACGCGCGAATCGCCGCATACAAGGCCAGTGCCTCCTCCGTCTTCCCGGAACTTTCCAGCGCCACCGCATACTGTGTCGCCACCTCGGGATACTCCGGGCTTGCAGTGAACTCGGCCACAGCCCGTTTCAGCGTGGAAAGCAGTTCCTCCGTCTGCCCCAATTGCCGTGCAACCGCCGCTTGCAGCACCAACGCCTGTAAGGTGAGTTCGGGGTTTTTCCCCCGTTTGACTATCGGTGCCAGAGCGTTCTTCGCCCCCTCAAAATCCCTTTCCATATACAAGGAATTCGCCTTTTGCATCTGTTCCAGGGCCGATGTTTTCGAGTATTGGCCCACATGCGCGCGAATCCACTGAATGCCCGTGACGAGCAGGGCCGTCCCCGCCAACACCAGCGCCAACACCACCACTATCCGAAGGATGGAAGTGGTTTCTTTGCGCTTGGTGAAAAAATACCGTTTACCCATGGCTAAATCCTGGATTCAGAAAGCCGCGACAAATCCAAAAGCAATTCCGTCACCGACTGATACCGGCTGTCGATCTTCCGGCGCAATGCTTTCAAAATGACCTTATCCAGTTTCACCGGAACCTCCGGGTTGTATTTCGACGGCGGCTCAAACTTGTAGTTCGAGTCCAGTATCTGCCGTTGAATCATCCGCGTGTCCGGCGCATTACAGGGATGCCGCCCGGAAAATAATTCGTACATCGTGATCCCGAACGAAAATATGTCTGATCGCGCATCCAGCGATTTTTTCTGCAATTGCTCCGGTGACATATACAGGCGCGTGCCCCCGCTTTCCCGCATCCAGCGCGTCCGCCAACTGGTACTCGATTTGGAAAGCCCGAAATCCACAATCTTCACCTGCGTCCCGTCGCGCGAAAACAGGAAATTGCCCGGCTTGATGTCCCGGTGGACAATACCGTGCTGATGCAGGAAATCAAGGCCATGCGACAATTTGGTGCAAATATCGGTCATTTGTTTCATCGTTAGATCGCGGTCCACAATGTGCTTTTTCAGATTGTGGCCGTCAATGTATTCCATCAGGAGGCACCGCCGCTGATGACCGTGCCTGTCCTCTTGAATCACAATCTCCTTGTGCATCTTGATGATATTTGGGTGATTCAACGATGCAGCGATCAGGATTTCACGCCCCAGATAGTCCCGTTTCCGCCGCCGTTTGTCCATGTCATAGCGCCGATCCAGCACCTTGATCGCGATGGTCATGTCCCGGCCGCGGTCAATCGCCTTGTACACCGTCCCCATGCCCCCCGCGCCAATGGGCGCCACAATTTCATAGGGGCCCACATGCGACAACTCAAATTGCGATTCGTCATCCAGTCCGTTCAAACTGGCCGGCCCCGCGGCCTCGTCGGCCGCTTTGCCTTTTCCAAGACGAAACCAGCGCTTTAATTCCATAGCCTCATTTCCAAATACCTAAAGGTGTTCTTTCGGGGAAACGTTCCTGCAACAACGATTACCCGGCGGCCGCCGCGGACGGTTTCCAATTCGCCCCGCCCGCCGGCACAGCCACTTCCTTGAGTATATCACGCATCACGCTCTGGGGTGTAACCCGGCGCAACCTGCTCTCGGGATTCAAGATCAACCGGTGCTCCAATACCACCGGCGCTAACGCTTTTATGTCATCCGGTATCACATACCCCCGGCCGAGAATCGCCGCATACCCCTGTGCCGCGCGAAACAACATGATCGAGGCCCGCGGGCTGGCCCCCAGCGAAAGATGCGTGGCATCCCGGGTCCGGGCGATGATCCGCACCAAATAATCCCGCACTTTCTCATGAACAAATATCTCCCGCACCGACATCTGCATACGGAGGATTGTCTCCGGATCCGTCACCGGCTCGATCTTCTCTATCGGGTGCGTGGTGCGCGTTTTCTCCAAAATCTCCAACTCCGCCATCAGGCTCGGATACCCCACCGACAGCCGCATCATGAACCGGTCCAGTTGCGCTTCCGGCAGTGGAAATGTTCCCTCATGTTCCACCGGATTCTGCGTTGCAAACACCGTGAACGGCGGCTTGAGCCGGTAGGTCGTTCCATCCGCCGACACCTGCCCCTCCGCCATCGCCTCCAGCAGCGCCGACTGCGTCCGCGGGGTGGCCCGGTTGATTTCATCCGCCAGCAGCACCTGCGTAAAAATGGGCCCGGGCCGGAACTCAAACCCCTGGGTCTTTTGGTTATAAATCGAGACCCCGGTCACATCCGTCGGCAACAAATCCGGCGTGCACTGTACCCGCGAAAACGTGCACCCGCTCGATAGCGCCAGCGCCCGCACCAGCATGGTCTTCGCCACCCC
>CAYYRW010000081.1:0-4398 GCA_964474205.1 uncultured Nitrospirales bacterium
ACATCGCCATCTAACGCCCCCCGAAAACGTGTCCAAGGGGTGGGGATCACCTCAGTGGTATACTTTTATCCGGCGGGCTCGGAATTGAGTTTCACGCAAATGCCGGATTCCGGATATATCACAGGGCCTTGGCAGGTGGCCGGTCACTCCTCGGTCGTGGGGTGTTTCGGCGAGACAATTGATGTGGACCCGCTTGAAAGCAATATAACTGTGACAGCGACGTTTATAGAAGGTGTGACCATAAAAGTAACCCCTCTGGGGCCAACGGGAAATATCGCAGCAGTGAGTGTGCAAACGGCAGATGAAGCATGGTGCGAGGTTTTGCTCGATCAACAGGGGTTCTTCACCGTTCCGATCAACTCGACGGTTAAGGTTGAAGCCGCTGATCCCCTAGGCATATCGAACGACTGGCACTTCTACACCTGGATGGATGTCCAGGTAGACAAACCACAGGAAAATCCCTTGAAATTCGATGTGAGTGACGATATCGAGATCAAAGCCAGGTACGTAAACGACTATCATTCTGCTGATACACAACGTGGGTCTGGGAAATCGTTTAAAATTGACCTGGGCGAACTTCTCCGTGTTATTCAATTCTATAATACCCCAGGCTATCATTGTCAGGCGGGCACGGAGGACGGCTACTATCCTGGTTTGAGCCTGAGCCACGAGGATTGTATTCCTCATAATAGTGATTATTATCGTACCGATAACTGGGGCGTGCATTCGCAACAGGATTGGCTGGTGTCATTGAGCGAACTTTTGCGGATTATCCAATTCTTCAACGGCAATGGCTATCACGTGTCAGAACCAGCCAGTGCTACCGAAGATGGTTATCTCATGGGGCAATCAGAATGAACAAATGGAACTTTTTGCACGATACACAATGGGCCGGGTGCCAGTATTGTGGCCAGTCCGCCTCGGCGGTGGTGCTGTTGGTTTTCTGCCTGCTGCTGGCGCTACATGCCCCTGCCCAAGTTCCCTCGCCCGTATTTCTTATGGATATCAACCCCTCGATAACTTCTGATTATGTTGATTCCGCGTTTATACAGGCCGGCAATGTTTTCTACTTTACAGCCTATGATCCTTCGACAGGCAGTGAACTTTGGCGCAGTGACGGCACGGCCGAGGGGACTCATTTGGTGAAGGAAATCCTGGCGGGTGTTCCAGATGGCACAATCACCAATTTAACCGCTCTTGGAAATCGTGTCTTCTTTTCCGCAAATCCGGGCAGTCCTTCCTGGTATGAATTGTATGTAAGTGACGGCACCACCGACGGAACCTATAAGGTAAAGGAAATTTCGCAAGACAATTCCTCTTATCCCAGCAATATCACGCCGTTTGGTAATGTTATCCTATTTATTGCTCGAGAAACTGGCGATTTGAATTATAAATTGTATCAGTCCGATGGTACAGAAGAAGGCACCTATATAATCAAAGAATTCAATCCATCAGGAACAACCGAATTTTTTGAGTTTTCTATTCACAATGGGTTTGTGTATTTTATCGTAAATCAAGGAACATATCAGGGTGAATTATGGTGTACAGACGGAACGACGGACGGCACAATAAGGGTGACCAATATTCGTCCTAACGGATGCGGGGTCTATTCTTATGCCTTTCTTGGAAATGAAATTTTGCTTGTAGCGGATCCCTATAGTGATGATTACGAGTTTCAACTATGGAAAATGTCGATGGAATCAGGTCAGGTGGTTTTGGTGAAAAATGTGGTGAATTATGCGGGCCTTTATCCCGAAGAACCTCGTGGGCTTACAAAAGTTGGGAAAATAGTATTCTTTTATGCTAGCGATGGCGTTCACGGCATGGAACTCTGGCGCACTGATGGAACGGAGGCGGGCACTTATCTTGTAAAGGATATCGATCCGCGAATGCCGTCACTGTTCCAAGGGCATGGTTTTGCACCCTCCTCCGATAATATTGTTCCTTCGGGCACAGGGCTTGTGTATTTTCAGGGTAATGATGGTGTTCATAGTTATGAACTCTGGCGGAGCGATGGCACGGAAGCAGGTACCTTCATGGTGAAAGACATCAATCCTACAGGCTCTTCGTCTCCAGGGGGATTTCATTCTATTCAGGGCTGGATGTATTTCATGGCGGATGATGGAGAACATGGCGTTGAACTTTGGCGTACAAATGGGGATTTGGATACTGCTGAACGACTTACGGATATTGAGGCGGATTCAGCGAACAGTAATCCTAAATCTCTGCTTGCGTTTAACGGACTCCTCTATTTTGCTACTGATTTTGGCAAGATATGGACTTTCAATCTTGGGCCTATCGTGGAAGACTTTGCGGCGGCGGACAATCTGCTAACCGGTGCAGAAACAGTGCATTGGCGGGCGCGATTCAGCGAAAAGGTAACAGGAGTCGACGCCAGCGATTTCCAAGTCGAAATGTCGGGCGTGTCCGGAGCGTTTGTTTCTGACGTGACGCCCTCGGGGGCAGATCCCAGCCAAGAGTGGACCGTTTCGGTGAACACAGGCGCGGGCGAAGGGAGTATCGGCCTGCGTTTGAGTGACAACGATTCCATTCTCGATACGATGGGTCTCCCATTGGAGGGCCTTGCAACCCTGACAGGCGATTTTGTATCCCCCAGCATCTACACAATAGATAAAACCTTACCCACTGTGGCGCTGACCTGCGACATCCCAGACCCGGCGGAGCTATCCGCGTATCCGGTAACCGCCTACTTCAGCGAGCCGGTGGGCGATTTCACGAAGGATGACATCTCCCTGGAAAACGGCTCGCTATCCGATTTTTCCGGCGAAGGCCACGGCTATGCTTTTGTGGTGCATCCCCTATGCCCCGGCCCGTTGAGCATACAAATTCCCGAAGACGCCGCCCACGACACCGCAGGCAACGGAAACGAACCCTCCGAACTCATCACCCGAACCCTGCTCTGCCCCGAAGGCGAGATAGAAGGCTCGGAAGGTGAAGGAGATATCGAAGGCGAAGGGGAGGGAGGAGTTGAAGGCTCACCAGAGGAAGGAGAAGGCGCTGAAGGCGAAGGGGAAATTGAAGGGGCTGAAGGTGAAGGCGAAGGCGTGCCCTCCGAAGGCTCGCCGCAGGAGGGCGAAGCTTGGCTTACACTCTACTCCAATGCTCCCAGCGAATACATTCCCGGCCAGTCCCTTGACATTCACGTCCGCTGCGACATCTCCGATCCAAACGATTTCTACCTCCTAACGCTGGACGAAACCCTCCCCAATGCCTGGACCTATCAGGGCATTATCTCCGGCGCGCAACCCACCTCCGCCCCCGCCTTGGGCGCACCCGGCCCCCTCGAATTCACTTGGTACGGACAACCCTACCCCCTGAACCCCGCCGGAACCACCTACCGGCTTACAGTTCCAGCCGAAGCGCGCGGCACGAAAAGCCTCAGCGCCGTCCTCAAAGGCTACACCCTCCACGGCGTCCTCACCCTCGACCCCGTCATCATCCCCCTGACCCAAGCTCCCCTCACCGAAGGCGAAGGCGAAGGCGATATCGAAGGCGTGCCCTCCGAAGGTTCACCGCAGGAGGGAGAAGGCATGGAAGGGGCCGGAGAAGGAGAAGGCGAAGGAGCCGAAGGCGAAGGTGGTGAGGGAGAAGGTGAAGGCCAGACCGAACACCATACCGCCGACCAAAACACCGATTTCCAGATCAGCCTCTCCGAATTGTTGCGCGTCATTCAGTTGTACAACGCCGCCGATGTCCCCAACAATCCCGATGGTTACTTCTTCTGCGCCGATGGCACCGAAGACGGCTACACCCCCGATCCCGAAGTCAGCACCAACCATGCCTGTGCTCCCCACAATTCCGACTACAACCCCCAAGACTGGCGCATCGGCCTGTCCGAACTCCTCCGCATCATCCAATTCTACAACTCCCCCGGCTACGGCATCTGCCCCGGCTCCGAAGACAGCTTCTGCCCAAATTAATAATATTCTTAATATAAGTATATTTAATATTATTAGTCAATCAAATAACCCTCGTTCCCCGTTTATTCCCCAACTAGCCCCTAGCCCCCAATCCCTAGCCCCTGCTTTTACCCCTCGTTTCGTGGCTTCCCCATACCCCCTGCCCCTCGGCCTGTCCCGCCATAGTTCGCCCGCGGACAACGGCGGATTTCCCGTTTCGCATTTCGCATTTGCCATTTCGCATTCCCCCCCTCGTTTCCCAGACCCTCGTTTCCCAGCCTATGTTCCCCGTTCCCCGTTTGCCGTTCCGCAATCCGCAATCGTCCCCCCCCCCCCCCTCCTCATCATCCCCCCCCTCCCCCACCCACCCCTCCCCCCCCCACCCTCCCCCTCTCCCCCCCCCCCCCTCTCCCCCCACCCCCTCCTCCAGCCACCCCCACCACTCACCTCTCCGCCCCCTCACCCACTCCCCCCCACC
>CAYYRW010000082.1:0-4305 GCA_964474205.1 uncultured Nitrospirales bacterium
CTTGGACATCTCCCGGAGCCGGAGGTGACCCATAAATTCTAACGAAGAGGCATAATGTTTAATTGTATTCCAATACAGTAAAATGGTACAATAAGAACAACGGATGCAGGAGTGCCGCTTGTACAAGAAGTGCTTTGTGTATGTAAACGGTTTCATGGCGGAGCATAAATATGTCCGAAAAAGAATTGAAAGAACAGGTTGAAGCCATACGTCGGAAAACGAAAGAGGTCTGTGTCTCGAAAGAGGCCGCACTGAATTTTCTTGTGAAAGCAGGGATCTGCACGAAATCCGGCAAACTGGCCAAAGCGTATCGGTAGGCTATGTATACAAGTCCTGTCGCCTTGACACTTGGTTTCCATGGGTGCGACAAGGAAATAGGGGAGTGGATTCTTGAAGGGAGGGGGAGGCATCTTCGTAAGAGCGAGAATGAATATGACTGGCTGGGGCATGGTATTTACTTTTGGGAGAATAATCCAGAACGGGCGTATCAGTTTGTTCAAGAACTCAAAGCAAATCCACGGCAGGGGAAAGATCCCATTAAAGAACCATTTGTTATTGGCGCTGTTATCGATGTTGGTAATTGCTTGAATCTTCTGGAAGCAGCCTCCCTTCACCTTCTTCAAGAATCCTATGCAACCTTGTGTGAAACCCATGATAAGGCTGGAATTCCCTTGCCTGAAAACAAGAAGGATGTCAAAACAGGAGAATTATTACAGCGAAACCTGGATTGTGCGGTGATAGAATTGCTCCATGATTTGACCAACTCAGCCTATGATACAGTTCGTGGGGTTTTTGTGGAAGGGCCTCCACTATATGAAAACTCCGGATTCCGAGCGAAGAATCATATTCAGATTTGTGTGCGCAATCTGAAATGCATAAAAGGATATTTCCGATTACTGCCGGAACGGTGATTTTGTTGGCGGAACAGGAACCGCGCCGGTGTATGGATAATTTAAGCGCTAAGCCGCTGGGTGACATCCGCAATCATGTGAATTGTTGTGCCGTGCCTGTTGTTAATACCGTTGGATGTGGCATATCATAGGTTGAAACGGCGGATAATAACAGGGCGTTCCTTTGGGCGTGGCTGGCCGGACAAGGACGCTAAACGATGGAATTGAAGGCATGACAGTAACAATCAATGGCGAGACTCGTGACGTGGCTCCGGGGACCACGCTGCTGGAGATGCTGCAACACCTGGGATTGAATTCCAAGACGCTGGTGGTGCAGCGTAACGGCGAGATTGTGCCCCGGGAGGAGTATATGGCCACCGTTCTCGCGGAGGGGGATGATGTGGATTTGATCCGGTTTGTGGGAGGCGGATGATGACGCATCAGGAACGCATGGCCCGGTTCTCGGAAACGGATTTGTATGTGGTGATTACGGAGGCGTTCTGCGCAGGGCGGAGCAGTGTGGAGGTGTTGGAGGCCTGCCTTGCCGCGGGGGTGCGGCTGGTGCAGTTCCGGGAAAAAGACCTGCCGGCGCGGGAACTCTGCCGGCGCGCGGAAATTTTCCGCGAACATACGGCGCGGGCGGGCGCGTTGTTGATTGTGGATGATCGGCTGGACGTGGCGTTGGCGGCGGGGGCGGACGGGGTGCATCTGGGGCAGCAGGATGTGCCCATTGAGGCGGCCCGGCGCATTGCCCCGGCGCTTATTCTCGGGGCGTCGAGCCATACGCCGGCGCAGGCGCTGGCGGCGGAGGCGGCCGGGGCCAGTTACGTGAATATCGGGCCGATTTTTTCGACTCAGACGAAGCGCACGGCGGTGGCGCCCGTGGGCCCGGGCATGATTGCCGCGATTGCGCCGCGGTTGAGCATTCCCTTCACGTGCATGGGGGGCATCAAGGCGCACAACGTGCGGGAGGTGGTTTCGCGGGGTGCGCGGCATGTGGCCGTGGTGACGGCGGTGACGGCGGCGGCGGATATCGGGGCGGCGGTGCGGGAACTGCGTGCGGCGGCGGGCTGGGCGCCCGCGGGGGACATCGGTTGAAACGGCCGCCGCCGGGCGGTACGATACGGGGAATCGCGAGGGTGACGGACGGATAACGGAAGAAGTTGTTTGTGAAGATATTGTTTTTATGCCAGTATTTCCCGCCGGAAATGGGCGCGCCCGCCGCGCGCACGCATGAACATGCGCGGTATTGGGCGCGGCAGGGCCATGACGTCACGGTGGTATGCGGAATTCCCAATCATCCCACGGGGATTGTGCCGGAACAATATCGTCACACCGTGCTGTACCGGGAAATGGTGGATGGGATTCGCGTGTTGCGGTGCTGGCTGTACGCCACGCCGAACAAGGGCGTGCTCCGGAGGAGCCTTAGTTTCGCCACGTTCATGCTGTCGGCGATTTTCTTTGCGGTGTTTTTTGCGCCGAAGTGCGATGTGGTGGTGGCCACGTCGCCGCAACTGTTGTGCGGGCTGGCGGGCTATATCGTGTCCGTGTTGAAGCGGCGGCCGTTCGTGCTGGAAGTGCGCGATTTGTGGCCGCGGCAGATTGTGGACCTGGGGGTGGTGAAGAACCGGTTCGTAATCGGGGTGCTCAGCGGCATTGAAATGTTTTTGTACCGGCGGGCCAAGGGGATTGTGACGGTGGCGGAGGCCACGCGCGGGGAAATTATCACGCGGGGCCTGCCGCGGGAGGAGGTGTACACGATCACCAACGGCATTGATGAGGATTTTTTCACCCCGCGCGAACACAATGTGCGGTTGCGGGAACTGTGCGGCTGGGACAAGCGCATCGTGGTGATGTACGTGGGGACGCACGGCCTGTCGCAGGGGCTGGGCACGATTCTGGAGACCGCGGAGTTGCTCCGGTCCCGCCCGGAGATTCGGTTTGTATTTGTGGGTTCGGGGGCGGAACGGCAGATGCTGATCGATCAGGCGCGGAAAATGTACCTGGACAATGTGGATTTCCTGGGCATGCAGCCGAAGGAAAAGATGCCGGAGTGTTACGCGGCGGCGGATATCTGCCTGGTGCCCCTGCGAAAACGTGAAGTGTTTTTATACAACATCCCCTCGAAAATCTTCGAGATTATGGCGTGTGCGCGGCCCATTGTGCTGGGGGTGGAAGGTCAGGCGAAGGAAGTGGTCGAGGCGGCCCAGGCGGGAATTGCCGTCGAGCCGGAAAATCCGGAGGCGTACGCGGAGGCGATTACCCGGCTTGCGGAGGATGAAGCATTGCGGCGCACCTATGGGGAGCACGGCCGGGCGTATGCCGTGGCCCATTACAGCCGTAACCGTAAGGCCGGCGACTATCTGGTGTGCCTGACGGAAATTCTTGAGCGGGTGCGGAAATCGTAGGGGACGGGTATCGGGTGTCGGGTATCGGGTATCGGAATGCGAAATCCGTAATCCGGAGGGGGACCACGAAAGACACGAAATAAACGAAACAAAGGGGGTATTCAGGGTGGAATCGGAAGGACCCAGTGTGGACCAGCTCCGCATCCCCCATTGGAGTTATCCCGAAGGGAGTTATTACTTCCAGTCTTGGGTTGCTCTTTACCGCCCAGAGTCACCGCCCGCTCCCGTCATTCCCGCGCAGGCGGGAATCCAGGCCCCTCACATTCTTTTGTATTTATATTCTCCTGCTCTCATACTTCCCGCGCAGGGGGCCTTCCAAAAAACCAGGTTGAGTGTGTTCCGCCCTTTAAGGGCTTCGCCGGATGGGGATTCCTGAACCCAGGATTCAACGTTCATCGCATTCCCCTCCCGTCATTCCCACGCAGGCACACTTCAAAGACTTCGTGTTTCGTATTCCGCAATCCCTTCCCCCACGGTCGTTTCTTTCATGCATTTCATGGTTTCCTATCCGGTCTTCCGCATTTCCTGTTCTCCCCTCCGCGCCTCCGCGCCTTTGCGTTAATATTCCGGTGTTCCGCATTTCCCATTCCCTCATCCCCCCCCGCGCCTCCGTGTTAAAATTCGCCTTCCCCAAAACCCCAACCCCTAACCTGGTTTCCCCCCAACACATTTTCATTCCCGCCTGCATCCGATTCTGCGTTCTATGCGCTCTTTGTGGCCAAATCTATCCGGCCCCCGAACCCCGGACTCCGGACCCCGAACCCCGAGCTTTCCAATCCGCAACTTGCCCCGGCGTAGCCTTGCGAAGCCGGGTTTGCCATTTGCCATTTGCCATTTCGCATTCCCCCTTGACATACCCCGCCCTCCCGCCTATACTTCCCCTCAGTAGAGGTGATACAGTTTAGTGAAAGGGGTTCATGCCATGATACGAGTAAGCCGGTTCGGGTTCGGGTGCTTTTGCCTTCTGTGCTTTTCTTCCGCACACGCCGCCGTGTGGTACGTGGACA
>CAYYRW010000083.1:0-3691 GCA_964474205.1 uncultured Nitrospirales bacterium
CCATGCGTGTCCCGGACAATCCACCGAAGACGGATACTGCCCCGGATTGGCATAAGACACAGTATGTATAACACCCCGGGCCGGAGGGCTTTCCCTCCGGCCCATATTTTGTGTGCCAAGCATGGCGTGAATCTTGGGGGAGAAAGTCCCCCGCAAGCCCTGTTGGTGGGAATTGCTAGCCAAGAGCAAGGGCGTCGCCGCGAGGCGGGGTCTGAAGGAAGCTGGAGGCAAAAGCCGGACTCGACGAACAGAAAACCGCCGTGGTACCGAGCAGGTATGCCCGTTGGTGTGAGAGGGGGGAACCGCGAGGCCCCCCCTACTCGATTCCATTACCTAATAATACTATTATTCGCAGAACGAAGTCCGAATAAGGGAAACGTGTAATAGTTGCACTTAAAACCCGGTTTGAGGGAAAATAGAGCAAGATGAGAAAACATCGCTTAAACAAATGCCTTTAAAGGCGGGAGTATGATTATGTGTGAAATGTCAAAGAAGAACTATGGGACGGGCGGGATTGTGTGCCTTACAGTGATGCTGGCCCTTCTCTTCGCGGGGATAGCGGGCGATGTGAGCGCGGCACAAGCCAGCAAACTGCCCACGGACATTCCCCGCATCGCCATTGTGGGGGATAGCTGGGGGATGTTCACGTGGTGGTACCGCTCCATACGAACCGCGTTGCAGCAAGCGGGATTTGATCACTACGTGGAAATGGCGAACGAATCGGTGATGGGGGGCGCAATGACCTTCCAATTTGTGAATGAAGAGCAGTATCCTCCCGCCGCGGACATACGCGAAGCTATAATGAATATGTTGACGGACAATCCGACGATTGATGTCGTGGTTATTTTCCTGGGCGGCAATGATGCCCTTCAGGGGACGGAATATGTGCTCCCTGAAGATCCGATGAGAGAAATAGAACTGAGATGCCCTGGGGATCCTGAAGAAGACAACGCGTTTCTTATCGACAAGATTGTCAATCAGGACATGAACAATGTCATTGATTATATCCTTGCCATCCGGCCCGATATCCGTATTGTGCTGCCCAGTTATGATTTTGGCGGGCAGTATGACAACCGCGCGGCCTCCTACGGATGCAATTTGGAAATGCAGCAAAGCGGCATGATGCTGTTCGAGTATCATAAGCAATATTTGGCGGAATCAAAAAAAGGCCGGGTATTTTTCTGCAACAACTACGGCCTCATGCAATATGCCTTTGGAACGTTCAATTATGATCACGCCGAAAACGGCGATGTAATCCTGGATTCGGAAACCCCCGTGTATGCCGCCAATTATGTGAAACCCGGTTTTGATGCCTCGGATTATCCCCCCCTGACACTGCCTGTCCCGGATGACAGGTGGGGGACCCAGTGGATGTGTGGCGACATCCCGTGCCTGCTGCCTGGATTTCCGGAATACCATGCGCCCATGAGTTCGCTGCTGGATCACAACATCCACCTTACGGATGCGGGGTATGACGTACTGGCCAAGCGGATGGTGGACCGTCTGATTGCCCCGTGGCTCCGCAATCCGAAGGCCTTTGAGATTCTTCCGCTTGATACCAAGGGTGAACAATACCAGTTCCAGGTGACCTTCAGCGAGCCGGTGAGCGGGGTGGATGTCACCGATTTTGAAGTGACCACCGCCACGGTTTCCATGGAGAAAATTGATATCACCGGCGCGCAGGTGGTGAGCGTGACGCCCACAGAGGGGTTTAACCAAGTTTACACGGTGACGGTTGATATGAATCCCGGCTCCAAGGAGGGCGGGATTCAGGATGTGGTAAGCATTAAAGTGCTGGATAATGACACAATTGTGGACAGTGACAGCAATCCGCTGGGGGGTGTGAACACGGTGGATTGGCCCAATAACGGTGAATTCACGTATTACGGCGCGTTCCAGTTTGCGGACCTGCAGCGTCCGCAACCCGGTGATTTCGCGGCCGTTCAACATTATCTTGGCGTCATTTCCAATCCCTATCTTCCCATGATCAATTACGCGTTGTCGCTCGAGGCGGACAAAATGGACATTAACGGGGATATCGGCGCGCTCATAGCCTCCTTGATGGGCAGTGGCGAGGTCAACCCCGACACGCTCTACGTCAAAGGCAATGGTATCTTGGAGAGCTTCGAGTTTGGGCTGATCGAACGTTGCGCCAAGGAAGACACCATTGATTTCTCCGCCACCGGGGGCGTCACGCATGCCATAGCGGAAGCCGCCTGGAATGCCAACTTTACCCAGATGCAGTATGACCTCGGCGGCGCGGATAATCCCCCCGATCAGCCTAATGCGGCATTGCGCATTCTGGCGGGGCTTGACTCGATATTCGCGGCCTATATGACCATGGGCGAACCCACGCTCATGGCCGTGATTTCCGTCGGTTCCTCCTACCTCCTGTCCGGACAAGTGTCCGAGTTCATCCCGGCCGTTGAATTCCACACGGTGGTGCCCGCCAATTACACCTGTCTGCCGCAATACTTCGGTTGCCTTGATCAAAACAGCGACAACCGCATCACGATTGATGAATACGGCGACGCCGACGGCGACGGATTTAACAATGCTGAAGAATACTTGTACTTCCAATGCGACGGCATCGCCGCCGCCACCGATGCCGCCCTCGACCCGGCGCAAACGCCCGCCCCGTTCCGCACCGCCTTCCTGATTGGCGAACCGTTGCGCCTGTATGTGCCGGCCCTGCTGCACGTTAACGCGACCACGTATCAATGGTATAAGAATGATGTGCCGCTGGTGGACGGCCCCGGCATTTCCGGTACGCAAACCCGCACGTTGAATATCGCCTCGCTGGTCCAGGACGATTCCGGCGCTTATAAGTGTATTTACAATGAAAATGCTCCGGATGCCAAGGGCGCCGATGTTACTTATGGCCCGGTTAATATTGGCGTGTACGAAGAACTCCCTGAGGAAGGGGAAGGCGGTGGAGAAGGCGGTGGTGAAGGCGAAGGGGAAGGTGGCGGGGAAGGCGAAGGGGAAGGTGGCGGTGAAGGCGAAGAAGAGGGGCCGTTGGATTTTTGCGCGATCATGGACCTTATTTACGAAACCACCCAGTCGGAAGTGATGGCGCCGTTGCTGGAATTGCTCGGCGACGATGCCGCGCTGATAGGGCTCATCCTATGCGATGTGGCGGATTTGAACGGGCCCTTTGTGGATACCGACACGCCGCCCGATGGCGACCCGGACATGCCGGGTCCCAACGGGTTGCTGGATGGCGCGTATGAACTGAATGTTGTCGCGGAACTGATCAACAATCCGGGGTTTTACACCGGGCTGCCCAGTGGTGTGTTGATGGGGCAGGTTGCGGCGGGTGTTGACCCCGCCGCCGTGGCGAACGCCTTCGATTTCAACTACAACGCCCTGTATACCCCGTTGGCTCCGTTCCTTCCCATTCTTCCTTCGATTGTGGAAAGCTTGACAGAGGTGGAACTCACCGAGCAACAGACGGCGGAAATTCTGGCGCTGTTTCCGAACCTGTTGAAGATCCTGGCAGGCTACTGCACGCTGGGCGATACCGATTCGCTTTCCGTCGTGCTCTTCCTGACCAATCTGTTGAGCGATTTCATTCCCACCATTCCCACTTCGCCGGAGGACTTCATCACCTTGAATGGCATCCTGGGTCCCAATGGCGACGCGGACGGCGACGGCTTCACGAACCGCCAGGAATACGATGTGTTCTCCG
>CAYYRW010000084.1:0-3097 GCA_964474205.1 uncultured Nitrospirales bacterium
GGGGAAGAACGGTCACGAAGACGCAGGGGAGTTATCAGGCGCGGTATAATTACCGCTTTGGGGATAAGTTGAAGGACGTCACGTCGAACTTCCCCGGTGAAGCGGCGGCGGTCTATTACCAGTATGACGGCCTCGGCAAGCGGCGCAATCGAACGCTTGATTCTGTGAACAACACCTGGTGGCGGTGGGATGTGGGCTGGAATACGCTGCAGGAGTATACGGACGCGGATAGCGATTGGGACATCGAAGGCCTGTCCATGACGTATATCCCCGGCCTGGCGGAGGTGACCGGGACGAATCCCTCGACCGGCAGCTACCGGTATTACATGGGCGACCACCTCGGCAGCGTGCGAACCATCCGCGACCAGAGTAAGGCCGCCCTCGCAAGTTATGAATACATGCCCTACGGGGAAGCCTACAACCAAACCGGCCTCGCCCTCAATCATGGTTTCACGGGGCATACGTGGGATAAGGATGATGGCCTCTATTATGCACCGTATCGATACTACAGTCCCGTGGCTTCAAGATGGCTGACGCGAGATCCGCTAGGGATGGTTGATGGGCCGAATGTGTACACATATGTGAATGACAATACGATTAATTACAGTGATCCATCAGGTGGATCGACAATTGGATGCGTTGTGGCTATTAATTGGAGTCTAATTCTAAGATTTAGAATTAAAGAACAAAATCGTTGGAAACATTGCATGGTTTCGTGCCTACTTGCGAAATACTGTGGCCAAGATTTCGCCGAAAAAGCAGGATGGGGGAAAGAATGGTATGACTTAATAAAATGTCTTTTAACAAATGACTCAGGGGCTTGTTGGAGTGCATTTCAAAGGTCTGACTTCCTTGACAATGCACAGGGGCGTAGTTGCCCCAATGACACAACTAATTGCCATGATCGTTGTGGGGATTTAAAAGGTGCCCCTGAGGCTCCGTCAGGTCCTTTTGGGCGACTTGGCAGGACTGGAATCGATTGACAATGTTATTGATCTAGCGACACACAATAGCAGCCTCAAGGACAGGATAGATGAAAACTTTAAGGCAAACAAAAAAGTGGCTCGCTTGGATTTTGATAACGTGTATCTTCGTTTTCTTTGTTGCGGTAATATTATTTTTTTCATCTTCATCGGGTTGTATATCCAACATCAAATTTTTCTTTATGCTTAAATTTGCAGACTGCCTTTTCCATGAGGATTATGATGAATATCCGTATGAACAGTTAGTTTTACCATCAAAGACTGTGGATGACATTGGCACATTCGTTACAATTCGAGGTGGCAGCTTTCTTATGGGAGCACCTGAAGATACAAAAGGAATGCCAATTCATTTGGTTGAATTTTCCCGACCTACACGGACTGTCAGCGTATCGAATTTCTCAATTCAGAAGTATCCCACCACCGTAATGGAATATGTTCATTTCCTGAACAATATCATAACAAAAGAACCAGATGTTGAGAGATATTTTAAAGATTTCTCACCAAAAGAAATTTTGCAGACCCCAGATGGTTTCAAATGTGTGTCAGGTTGTGAGAATATGCCCGTAATTGTTTCCTGGTGTGGGGCACAGCGATACTGCCAATGGTTGACACAAGAAAGAAAAGCTCCCTACCGTCTGCCGACAGAAGAAGAGTGGGAATTTGCGGCTCGGGGACCGGAAGGCCGAGCATATCCTTGGGGTGAGGACAATCCTGCTAACCATGCGTTTTTTGGGCAGCATTACCGCCAGTATATTTCGCTGTGGAGGCCGAATTTGGCTCCTGTTGGTTTATTTCCTAATGGATGCACTCCAGATGGGGTCTGCGACATGCTAGGAAATGAATGTGAATGGACAAGTAGTGTAATTGAGAAAGTCGATGAGGGAAGCAAAGATATTCCTTTGAAAAAAATAATTGTAAAGGGAGGCTCTTGGGTTTCAAAGGGCCATTATGGTCCAGCGTGGATACGTAGAACCTGGGGTACGGATGATTGCAGTGGGAACAAAGACGATTGTGTCAATTCTTACTTGGCATCCTTTCGCGTTGTTCTTGAGATGAAATGACTGTTCCACTCGTTCCCAAGTTGTACTTGGGAACGGGCTTGTACTCAAAGTTGTACTTTGGACTATGGCATACTAAGGGGTATAAGGTATTAACCAGAAATTTTTCATCGTTATCAAATTATTAGGAACGCGCATGAGTTAATATGATTCCATCGTGATTACGAAGGAGATACAAAGCACAGCTTTTCAAGCAAGTGCGTTCCCAAGTCCAACTTGGGAACGAGAGGGAATGCCTCGGTTCCCACTTGACGCCGTAGGATGTTCGGGGTAAGATAAGACAGTAGGAAACGTGGATTGATCATTCGAGGTGGTTGTGGAAGTGAAATGTGGACATAATTGCGGGGCGCAGGGCCTGAAAGGCCTTCACATAGCAGCCCAGGGCAACGCCCTGGGACACGGTCAGCCCCACCCCACCCATCGCCCTGTAAGGGCAGGACATTTCGGTTATTCAAGGCATTACGCAGACACCGGATCGTGGGAAAGAAGGCGATATGTTATGCCCCTTCAGGGCGGTATCGTGAGGGACGAACCTGTTCCCAGGGCGTTGCCCTGGGCTGTCATGTTATTGCCCCTTTCGGGGCGTTCGGATAACAATCCGGTATGGACGGCGGATGCGGGCACGTGGTATGACGTGTACATCAAGGCGGAGGGGGGGCATGTGGAGGTGTGGCGGGGGCTGAAAGGTGAAGCGTTGAGCAAGATCGCGGAGACGGACAGCGCGACGGTGCTGACGGGGCCGTATATCACGCTGGATGTCCCGGCGAATGTGCAGGACCGCTATGACAATGTGCGGTATGCGAATGGGCTGACTTCGGCGCAGAGTTGGTCGGATACGTTTTCGGACGGGGAATTCTACAGCAATCCTGCATGGGTCCCGTCTTCGGGCACGTGGCAGGTGCAGAGCGGGGTGCTGACGAAGACGGCGGCGGCGGATGGCACCATTTACCGGGCCGTCACGACGGCGGATTATGAGGCCACGATGAAGTATCGTTTCCAGACGGGGCTTGCGGGAAGGCTGATCATCAAGCCGCGGGTCGTGGATAATGACAATTA
>CAYYRW010000085.1:0-1658 GCA_964474205.1 uncultured Nitrospirales bacterium
ACCTGCGGGGCCGACCTTCTCATTTTATCTATTCAAATCGCTCCCCTTCGGGGAGTAAGAAAAAAAAAGAACGTGGTGTGGGGTAACCGCCGGTTGCCCCATTGGATGATAGGATGCGCCATCCCCGGTGTAACCACGCGCGCTATACGTGCCATGCCAAAAAAATACATAAAAGTCCCTGGCGCGGCATGGCCGCAACCAACGACTGGCACGCGGATGACCGGCCTTCGCCCCAAAAGGGCTATGGCCCGGCAAGCGCGGATGACGTGGATTTGCGCGGATAAGAAAGAGAATCCACAGATTACACTGATTGGCACAGATGTTTTTAGAAGTATCTCGCTTTGAGCCGCGAAAGAGCAGTATCGCATGGGTTTGTACAGAAAGATAAAATAGCACAAGGGTATGGCTAATTACGTGAGGCAAGAGGACAATTTCTTTGTAAAAATACAAGAAATTGACAGGTAGTAGTACAGAGAACAATATTTCGGTATGCTGTTCACGGATTTTCCAAGAACTATACCGTATTGGTCAGTTTCTGGGTTTAGCGGTGGAGGCCGGATTGCATATACTGGCGGGAAGAAGTGGAGGAACGAATCAGTGAACTCGCGGGAACGGTTTTTAGCGGCGTTGAAGGGTGAAACTGTGGATCGCCCGGCGGTGGCGCATGTGGCGGTGTTGACCTCGCTCGAGTTGCAGGAGTCCACGGGGTGTTGGATGCCAGAAGTGCATCATGACGCAGTCAAGCAGTCTACCCTGCTGGCGGCAAACCACGAAGTGCTGGGGTATGACGCGGTGGGATTCCTCATCAATTATTTTACAGAACCGGCCACGCTGGGGGTTGCCATGGACTGGGGGTCGCCGTCGGAATTGCCGATGTACCGGTCGCATCCGTGGCAGCGGCTCGAGGATGTGGTCATTCCGGCGGATGTGCTTGGGCGAATGCCGATCCGGACGGGGATCGAGACCATCCGGTATGCCAAGCAGCAGTATGGGGAGAAGATGGGGATCATCGGGAAAATCATGGGGCCGCTTTCGATGGTGCAGGTGATGCATGGCCTGGAATCAACGATGACCGGTTTGGTGGAAGCACCGGAGCGTATTGTGGCGTTTATGGACCGCACGGTGGACTTATTGGCGGCCTATGGAAACGCACAATTTGCGGAAGGCGCGGATGCCATTGTGATCGGTGAAGGGGGCGCGGGGGCGCAGATGCTGTCTCCGGCGATGTATGAGGCCTATCTGCTGCCGGTGCATAAACGGCTGGTGGCGCGTATCCAGGGCCCCACGATTCTTCACATATGCGGGGACATCCGCCCAAGGCTGGGCATGCTCGCGCGCACGGGCATTACCTGTTTCAATTTCGACTGGGCTATTCCTCCGCAAGACATGGTGGAGGCCGCGTGGGGTCATTTCAGCGTCATGGGCAACATCAACACCGCCGATTTGCTCTATGGCGCGCCCGAAACCATCGAGAAGCAGGTGGAGGAGTGTTTACGGGCGGGGGTGCATATTATCAGCCCAGGATGCGCGCTCAGCCCGAAATGTCCGAACCGGAATTTGCGGCTATTGGCAGAAGTCACAGAACGATGGCGTAGGTAGGAGAATTGCGGATTGCGGATTGCGGATTGCGGATTGCGGATTGCGGATTGCGGATTGCG